>NZ_CP049935.1:2400000-3600000 GCF_011383005.1 Phycicoccus sp. HDW14
GGCGTCGACCGCGGATCCGATCTGGAGCAGGGCGAGCCCACCGGAGCGGTCGTGCAGTGCGGGGACGAGGTCGTCCGGGCTGCCCTGCGGCGCGAGCCGGTCGCGGGCCGCGCTGTCGGTGCTGCGCAGCCACTGCGTGAAGGCCTGTGTGAACGGGACGTAGCTGGTGACGTCCGCGCCGAACCGGAGGCACTGCCCGAACAGGACGTGCAGCCCCCTCTCCCCGCGCCGGCGGCGGCCTCGCGCACGAGGCTGGTCTTGCCGATGCCGGCCTCCCCGTGCAGGAGGAGCAGCCCCGGCTCGCCGGAGGTCGCGCGCTCGATCACCGCCCGCAGAGCCTCGCGTTCGGACTCGCGACCAACCAGGACCGGTCGGGCTTCCATCGGCCGATCATCCGCCACCCACCCCGTCCACGTCATGTGGGATCGGAGGTCCGCGATGCTGCGGGACCGAATGAGTGCACGCCTCGTGGCCCGCGTGCGGTGTCGGGTCCCGGGTCCAGGACCTCGGCAGGCCGCGGGCGAGGGTCCGGTGGATCGTGTCGATCGTGTCCGTCGGGAGGTCTCCCGGTGTCCGCAGCAGCGCCCGCAGCTTCCTCGGCCACAGCACCCGGACGCCGCGGATGCCGAAGTCGCCACCCAGCAGCGGCCAGTCGGCATCGACGAAGCAGAGCACCCCGTGCACCGGGAGGTCGGCATCCAGCAGCCCGCGGACGACGTCGACCTGCGTGAGCACGCCGTCGACGAGGCGCGTGCCGTCGCGCGAGCCGATGCGCAGCTGCTCCACCCGCGGCGCGAACAGGCCGCCCTCGACGCGGAGGTGCGGACGGCCGCGGTACCGCTGTTCCTCGCGGCGCGCCCGGCGCCGCTCGTGCTCCCGGCGTGCCGAGGCACCGGCCGTGGCGACCTCGCCAGCCGCGCCGACGAGCGCCCCGCGCTGCCTCAACCCCTCCCCCTGACGCGCCTGCGGGCCCCGCGGCCGTGCTCGGGGAGGCTCGACCGTGCGGTGACCCGGTGGAGCCTCCCGCCGACGGGCGCTGCGATGATCGGCCGATGGACCCGCAGCGCGAGCCCGCCGACCCCGTCGGCGAGCGTCGACGTCAGGCACGGGAGAACGCCGAGTACCACCACGCGGCCGCAGCGCGGGCGGCGGAGGCCGAGGCGCGGCGGACGGCATCGATGGTGGCCGCCTTCGCCGAGGCGATGCGGTCTGCGGGGGTCGAACCCACGCGGCTGCGGGCCCGCCCCTACAGCGGCGGAGGGAGGCTGCGCACCGACGTCGTCGGCTGGTACGTCCGACGTGACCATCGCGCGGGCGTCGGCACGGACGGTCGGTGGTACGTCCTCGTCGTGGCGCCCAGCCTGCGCGGACGGCTGGCCGGCGTCCACGTCGAGCCCGGCGACGCACCGCTCCAGGTCGGAGCCGGGGGTCGGGACGGCGACTCGGTGGCCCTGAAGGTCCTGCTCCGGCTGCGGCTGGAGGCCGGGGCGGGCTTCCCCTCCTGAGGACCGGCACCGCCGCCGAGGGTTCGCGAGCCGGTCCTGCGTCCGCGAGCCGCCTCGGCGCGGCTCGCGGGCACCGTGTCGGCTCCCGAGCCGGACGGGGCCGGGGATGCCAGACTCGGGCGGATGGCTGACGTCGAGCTGACCCCGGACGACCTGCGGGCCGTCGCCGGCTACGCGCTGGCCTGTGCCGAGCCGGCGCTCGTCATCTTCGCTCAAGAGCACCCCGACGACCCGCGCCCGGCCCGGGCCCTGGTGGCGGCACGGGCGTTCGCCGAGGGCGCCCCCCGCTCGAACCTCCAGCGGCGCACCGCGACCGACGCCCACCGCGCCGGACGGGAGGCCGCGACCGAGGCCGCCGGGCACGCGGCGACGGCGGCCGGTGACGCCGCCGCAGCGGCCTACCTGCACCCGCTGGCGAACGCCACGCAGCTGCGGCACGTCCTCGGCGCCGCCGCGCACGCGGCCCGGGCGGCCGAGCTGGCCCGGGGCGACGACCCCGTCGTCGCCGAGTACGTCGTGACGGCCGCCGCGCAGCGGGCCACGCCGGCCGTCCTCGACGTGCTGGCGCGCTATCCGCGTGCAGCGCAGGGACGTACCCGGGTCGCGGTCCTCATGCACCGCCTCGACCAGCTGCTGCGCGACCCTCCCCCGACCCCCCGCGTCGTCGACGACCCCGGCCCGTTCTTCCACGGCACCCGCGCCGACGTGCGGCCGGGAGACCTGCTCACCCCGGGTCGGCGCTCGAACTACGGCTCGGGCCGTCCCCTCAAGCACATCTACCTCACGGCCTCGGCGAACGGCGCTCCCCTGGCCGCCGAGCTCGCCCGCGGCGACGGACCGCCGCGGGTCTACCGGGTCGAACCGCTCGGCCCGATCGAGGACGACCCGAACGTCACCGACAAACGGTTCCCCGGCAACCCGACCCGCTCGTACCGGACGACCGAGCCGCTGCGCGTGGTCGAGGAGGTGCTCGGCTGGGAGCCCCCGGACGCCGCGCTCGTGCAGCGGATCCGCGACTCCTCCGGCGAGCTCGCCGCGCTGGGCATCGAGGCGATGGACTGAGCCCGCCGGCCGCCAACGTCGCGCCCCTCTACGGCACCTCGACCGAGATGTTCGCCCGCTCGGTACCGGGGGTCGGAGACATCGACGCCCAGAAGTCGGTGCGCCGCATCCACGCCGGGAACCCGAAGGACAGGTCGCGGGCGGGGATCTCCGGCAGCTCGGCCGGCGTGAAGTCGCTGCCGTACGGCACGAGGGGCCTCGTCACGTCGGGCTTCTGCACCTGCGGGTGGAGGAACTGCAGCGCCACGTTCCAGTTGTCGAGCAGGTCCTGGCGGGTGATCGGCCCGCTCGGCTTGTCGGCGGTCGGGTGCAGGGCCTTGTGGAACAGCAGGCCCGCGCTCGCCGCGGCCCCGGCCGGCGTCGCGGTGAAGGCCGTCCAGGCGTTGAAGGCCGGGGTGCCGAAGGTGACGACCGTCTCCACCTTGCCCGGCGCGAGCGCCGCGAGGAGCCACGCGTCCCGGTAGGCCTGGATGGCGGGGTCGAGCAGGTGCGGCAGGGCCATGGACTGGTTGTAGATGCCGTAGAGGAAGGCGTTGACCATCAGGTAGCGCCGCGGGTAGCCGAGCTTCTCGACGAAGCCCTGCACCCGGCGGCCGGCCTGGCCCGACAGGCAGCGACGGGTCACCGCCTCGGTCTGGGCCGGGTCCTGCCCGATGACGAGCAGCCGGGCCGTGCCGTCCGCGCGGCCGCGGTAGAACACCGGCCCCCAGAGTGACCGGAAGCCGTCGGCGCCGCGGAAGACCGTGTCGTCCGGGTAGTTCCGACAGAGGGTGCGGAACGTGCCGGTCGGGCCGGTGTCGAACGGGTCGGTGGTCATCGCGGGTCCGTCCTCGGGGAGTACCTCCAGTGCATCTCCCAAGAGGGCGCGGGTGCGAGGGTGATACCTCCCGCCCGCGACGACCGGCCCCGTCCGCCACCGACGCGACGCCTCAGGGGCAGATCTTGCCCATCGTGCCGCAGGTGTCGATCGGCCAGGTGAGGCTCCAGGTGAAGGGTGCCGACTCGACGACGGTGCCCGGCGCCACGGGGTCCCAGGCCCGGAAGACGACGCCGTGGTTGCTGCGCCGCAGGGCCTCCGACGCCCGGGTCGAGCTGACCTGCAGGCTCGTCGCGTTGCAGGGCACCGTGTCCGGGCCGCTCGTGTAGGCGGTCGTGTAGCGGACCGAGCACACCCCGCTGAAGCCCGCCCACGACGCCGGCGGCGCGAGGGTCAGCGTCGTCGTCCGCTCGTAGTCGAACTCGTCGTCGGCCCCCTCGGAGACCTGCCCGGTGACGATCGTCGCGCCGCTGGCCGGCAGGGCCAGGCCGGGCGTCGGGCTCACCGAGGCCGAGGCGGTGCCGGCCGGACCGGTGCCGACGGCGTTGGTCGCGGTGACCGAGACGCTGACCGACCCGCACGACGCCGCTCCCGAGTCGCAGGGCACGGTGACGCTGGCCGAGCGGGTCGACCCGCTCCAGGAGTCCGACCCGTGCGCGCCGTTGGCGGCGACGGCGTAGCGGGTGACGGCGCTGCCGTTGTCGGCGGCGGCGTTCCAGGAGACCGCGAACGTGGCCGAGGTGCGGCTGCGGGCGGTCTCGCTGAGGGCGACGCCCCCGGAGCCGCGGGGGCTCCCGCGGGCGTGACCGCGGCGGGCGCCGAGACGGCGGTCCGGCCACCGGCGAAGCTGCCGCGCACCGTGATCTGCACGGTGGAGCCGGTCGCCAGGCCGGTGAGCGTGGTCGAGGTCGTCGAGCCGGACACCGTCGTGACGACCGCGCCGCCGACGAGGACGTCGTAGGAGGTGGCGTCCGGGCCGGGCTGGGTCCAGGTGACCGAGGCCGAGCCGGAGCCCGTGGCCCGGGCCTCGGTGATGACCGGGGCCCTGGGCGCGGGGGTCGGCGCGGACGGCGGGTCCTCGGAGCCGCTCCCGCTGCTCGACGGTGTCGTCGTGCGGGTGCTCGTGTGGGTGGGCCGCGGGCCGCCGGGGGTGCTGGTCGGCAGGCCGCCGCTCCCCGGGTCGTAGCGCGGCGGGTCCTTGTGCGGCCGGTTGCGGTCGCCCTCGCGGTCCTTGCGGGCCTTCTCCTGCGCTGCCTTGTCCTCCTTCGCCGGGTCGCGGTCGACGTCGGCGGGCTTGATCGTCTCGTCGAAGCGGACGAAGGAGGTGGTCGTGCCGTCGGCCGAGACCCGCACGCCCTTGGTCGACCCCGGGACGTTGACGAGGAGCGTGCCGTCGTCGACGACCAGCTCGGGAGCGCCCTTCCCGGTGAGGATGTCCGGGCCGGCCTTGGAGCCGTCGCCGCCGAGGCGGATGACGCGGCCGGCCGTGGGGCAGGGGACGTAGACGACCCCGTGCAGCTCGACGGGCGCTCCCGGGCTCGGGCAGCCGAGCGCGCCGGTCTGCACCTCGGAGACCCGGGATCCGTCCCGCACGAGGACGACGACGTCGCGGCCCGGCACCGACACGGGCACCAGCGTGCTGGACGAGGACTGCGCCGGCGCGATGACACCACGCATCTGCGGGGCGGCACTGACGAGGTCGTGGCCGGTGCCCACCTGGACGATCGCGCCGGTGCCCGGGCCGACGGCGGTGACCCCGCGCTCGTGCGCGACGAGCCGGACCGTCGTGCCGATGCGGGCCAGCGCGTGCGTCTCCTCGGACGTGAAGGTCAGCGACGCGTCGGACCACGTGAGCCGGGTCAGGGCGTCGTCGCCGGACGCGACCCAGAGCGACCCCTTGCCGTCGATCGTGGCGTCCCGCAGGCCCTTCGGCGCGAGCCACACGCGGCCACGGGTGGCGAGCGTGACGGGGTCGATGCTCGCGACGAGCCCGACGCCGCGGTCGACGAGGAAGGCCCGGCCGTGGTCGAGGAGGACGGTGACCGCCTCCCCCGGCGTCGCGTCGCGGCGGCCGCTGGCCAGCAGCGTCGCGAGGTCGATGGAGGTGAGCGCACCGGTGGCGCGGTTGGCGACGACGAGCCGGCCGCGGTCCTGGGAGAGCACGAGCTGCTGGCCGGGGAGGCCGACGAGGGCGGCGGACTGGGGCTCGAGGGTGGCCGGGTTGATCTCGACGACCTGGCCCGTCGGCGAGTCGGCGAGCCACGTGACGCCGTCGGTGACCTCGACGGCCGTGCGGGCCACCCCGGTGCCGACGAGCGAGCCGGCGACGACCGCCGCGGCGACGAGCGCGACGCCGATCTCCGCCGAGCCGCGGTCGCCCGTGCGGCGGCGCAGCATCGGCGGCAGCAGTCGCTGGGGCAGCAGGCGCATCGTCAGTCCCTCCGGTCGGCGGCGGCCACCGGGGCCCACCGCTCGTGGTCATCCTCAGGCACGGGGGCCGTTCGCTCAACAGGTGGGCGGGCGGAACCTTCCGCCCGGTCCGGGAGCGCAGCGGGCCGGGGTGCACACCCCACGTGAGGCGACGGCCGACGGGCGTCCGGCGTCGGACGGCCCGCGCGACGGCCCGGGCCGTCCGCCACGGGCTCGACCCCGCGTCGACGCGCCCCTCCGGCGACCACGCCTCCGCCTCGGCGGCGGCCACCACCGTCGCCGCGCGCGTGCCCTCACCGGACCGGGCGTCGAGGGCGGTCGCGACCTCGCGGGCGTCCTGCCCGGGGTGCGCCCGCAGCCCGGCGAGGTCGGCCGCGTCGAGCAGCTCGGCCCACGACCCGCGGGCACCGGCTCGCCGGTGGGCCGCTCGACGACGCGACCGCAGCACGCCGAGGACGAGGAGGGGGGTCGCGACGACGACGAGCACGGCACTGCCACCGAGGACGAGCGGCGTGAGGTCCGGGCCCGACCCGGCGGCACCCGGGCCGGCGACCTCGACGGTGACGGCGGTCGACGGCACGGGCGCCGAGGTCGGGGCGGCGCTCGGGATGGGGGTGTCGTCGGGGACGTCGGGGCCGAGGTCGGCGACGTCCGGCGTCGGGGAGAACGGGACCCAGCCGGCGCCGGTGAAGTAGACCTCCGGCCAGGCGAGCGCGTCCTCCCCGCGCACCGTCCGGACACCGGTGCGGGTGTCCTGGGTGCCGGGGGTGAAGCCGACGACGACGCGGGTCGGCAGCCCGACCGCCCGGGCCAGCACCGCGAAGGCCGTGGCGAACTGCTCGGAGCCGCCGGCCTGCGCCCCGGTCGTGCCCTTCGCCCCGAGCAGGAAGGTCTGGATGCGCCGGTACGACGAGCCCCCCGGCGCCGTGGGGTCGAGGGTGCGGGTCCCGCGCACGGCGGCCTCGACGGCCTTGGCGCGCGCGAAGGGTGCGCCCGTGCCCTCGACGGCCGACTCGGCGTACTTCTGCAGCCCGTCCGGCAGCCCGGGGGTCGCGAGGAGGCCGGTGACGGCGGTGGCGTCCGGCAGGCCGGCGGCGGCGGCGGCGGCCTGGTCGGGGGCGTCGACGAGGCCGAGCGCCCGGTACGCGGTGCCGCTCGCGGCCCGGGGGTCGATGAGCGAGCCGGAGTCGACGTCGACGAGCGCCCCGGCCCGGTCGACGCTCTGCGGGGAGCCGCTCACCGGCAGCCACGGGGCGGGCAGGTTGACGATCGTGACCTGCGCCTCGACCTCGGCCTGGCGGTCGCCGGGCGGCAGCGCCGCCTCGGCCTCGCCCAGCGGACGGAAGGCCGAGGGGGCCGCCCACGCCGCGCCGTCGTACTCGGTGAGGACCGCGAGGTGCAGCGGGAAGACCGGGCCCTCGACGGTGAACAGCTCGCGCTGCGGGTCGCGGGCCCACGCGTCGAGCATCGGCATCGGGTTGGCGACGACGACGTCGGTGACCGGCGGCTCGACGACCCGGCGCGGGTCGAAGGCGTCGTCGCGCGCCAGCACCGCCCCGCCGACGACGAGCGGTACGGACACCAAGGCCAGGGCGACGGACGCGACGACGACGTCGCGGCCCCGCCGGACCGATGCCCCCGCGGCGCCCGAGCGGGCCGAGCGGCTCGGGGCGTCGGCGGCCCCGGCCGCCACCGCGACCGCGACCGGCCGATCGAGCAGTCCCCAGCCGAGGACGGTGACGACGACGAGGGCCGCGGCGAGCACGCCGTACGGGTCGGCCGTGCCGGCGGTCAGGGCCGCGGCGGCCACCTGCAGCAGTGCGGCACCGACCGGCGCGCTGGCCCGCAGCCGCGAGGGCCGGGCGAGCCGCACCCCGACGAGCACGGCCAGCATCCCGGTGAGCAGCACGCTCGGCGCGAGCAGGTCCGGGGCGGCGGGCGCCGGTCGGGGACCGGTGACGAGGCGGGGCACGGCATCGGCCAGCAGCTGCCACGGCGCCTCGACCGCGCCCGCGTCCCCGGCCCGCAGCAGCAGCGTCGTCCCGAGCACGAGGAGGGCGAGCGCGGCCAGGGTCGTCACGAGCGTCGAGCTGCGCAGGGCGCGTCCGGCGAGGACGACGAGCACCCCGGCGGCGGCGGTGACGGCGAGCACGACCGGCGGCAGCCATCCGCGGTAGGCCTGGCCGAGGGCCACCGCGCCGACGGCGAGGACGAGGACCGCCCAGCCGGTCTCGGCGGGGCCGGCGGCGGGCCGCGGCGTCCGGGCGGGGCTCATCCGTGCACCACCTCCCACGCGGCGGCGAGCAGCCCGGCGCTCGCCCCGCGCACGGCCGGCACCGCACCGACCGCGCCGAACGGTGACTGCGGCGCGGGCTCGACCTGGGCGAGCACCGGCACGCTGGAGGTCGCGAGCACCCCCGCCACCTCGGCCGGGGCCACCGCCTCCCCCGTGACGAGCACGGCGACGTCGAGGTCGCGCGAGCTGACCGACGCGACGTGCGGCGAGCCGGCGAGCGCCACCTCGGCGAGCGCGTGCGAGGCGCGCCGGTCGGGCGGCCCACCCGCGCGGGCGGTGCGTGCGGGGACGTCGACGTCGACCTGCCCGCTGAGGGTCTGCAGCCGCACGTGCCGGCCGTCGCCGACCGCCCGGTCGACGAGCCCGGCCGCGAAGTCGACGGCCTCCTCGAAGGACTCCTCGTCGTCGCGGTAGGAGGCGGAGCGGTCGTCGAGCAGGACGAGGACGTGGGGCAGCGCGGGGTCGGCGTCGTCGCGGACCATCAGGGTGCCGGTGCGGGCGCTGCTCGCCCAGTGCAGGCGCCGCAGGTCGTCACCGGCGACGTACTCGTGGAGGCCGACGAGGTCGGTGCCGCCGAGCTCGACGCGCTCGTCCTGCCCGGTGGCGGCGCGCCGGGTGCCGCGCGGCAGGGTGTCGAGGCGGACCGGTCGGGGCAGCACGCGCAGCTGGCGGACCTGGCCGACCTCGCGCACCACGCCGGCCAGCCCGAGCGGGGCCAGGCTGCGGACGACGAGCGGACCGATGGTCACGAGCCCGCGACGCGGGGTCTCGAGGTCGTAGCCGGCCTCCGAGGGACCGCCGGCCCGGGGGGCGTCGAGCGGCACCGGACGTGCGACCCCGTCGACGAGGTCGACCGCCTCGCGCCGCAGCGGCAGCCGGGCGCCCGGCAGGTGGGCGGTGACGAGGCAGCGGGCCGGCGTGCCGCGCTGGACGACGAGCGGCTCGACGGTGCGGGTCGCGACCAGCCGGCGCTCACCGCGGACGGCCGCGACCTCGACGAGCACGAGGACGACGAGGGCCGCCCCGATGCCGACCAGCGCCCACCAGCGGGTCGCGACGGCGAGCGCGACGAGCAGCAGCCCGGTGAGCAGCGCGACGGCGCCGCGGCCGGTCAGCGACGACCGGCGCAGCATCCCCGCGACCTTCGCGCCCCGGGCCATCGCGGCGTCCTCAGCCCGCCGTGGGCTGGGGCGCCGGCACCTGCTCGAGCGCGGCACCGAGGACGTCGGCCGTCGTGTGGCCGGCGAGCGCGGCGTCGCGGGTGAGCATCATCCGGTGTGCGAGAACGGGTTCGGCCAGGCGCTGGACGTCGCTCGGGACGACGTAGTGACGCCCCTGCGCGGCGGCGTGCACCTGCAGGGCGCGGACCAGCGAGCGCAGCCCGCGCGTGCTGGCACCGAGCCGGACCCGGTCGTCGGCGCGGGTGGCGGCGCCGAGCTCGCGGACGTAGCGCAGGATCGGCTCGGCGACGTGCAGGCGCGAGAGGGCGGCCGACCAGCGCATGACCTCGTCCGGTCCGCTGACGACCGGCACGTCGGCGACGTCGCCCGCGGTGCTGCCGGGTCGCAGGACGTCGAGCTCGTGCTCGGAGTCGGGGTAGCCCAGCGCCGTGCGGACGAGGAAGCGGTCGAGCTGGGCCTCGGGCAGCCGGTAGGTGCCGTCGAGGTCGACGGGGTTCTGGGTCGCGACGACGAGGAACGGCTGCGGCACCGGGTGCGCGGTGCCGTCGACCGTGACCGTGCGCTCCTCCATCACCTCGAGGAGGGCGGCCTGGGTCTTGGCCGCGGCGCGGTTGACCTCGTCGGCGAGCAGGACGTTGGCGAACACCGGACCGGGGCGGAACCGGATGGAGCCGTCGGCGGGGTGGAAGACCGTCGTGCCGGTGACGTCCGAGGGGAGCAGGTCGGGGGTGAACTGCACACGCCGGGCGGTGCCGCCCAGGGCGGCGGCGACGGCCCGCGCGAGGGTCGTCTTGCCGGTGCCCGGCACGTCCTCGAGCAGCACGTGCCCGCCGGCGAACACCGCGAGGAGGCAGAGGTCGACGACGTGCCGCTTGCCGTGGACGGCGACCTCGACGGCGTCGGCGATGCGCTCGCGGACGGCACGGAAGTCGGCGACCTCGCTCTCGGTGGCCCACGGGCTCGTGGCGGCGGCGGTCATCGCGGTGCTCCTTCGACGTCGGTGACGGCGTGGACGGGGGTGACGGCGCCGTCGGCGCACCAGGTCCCCCGCCCGGGGCCGGTCAGCGGCTCCACCGACTGCGTGGGGACCGTGACCGCCATGACCGTACCGTCGAGGCCGTCCGGCTGCAGCAGGAGACCGCGGCGCGAACGCCGGACGACCTGGACGACACCGGTGCCCATCGACCGGGTGCGGGCGTCGTCGGCGTCGGCCGCGACGACCACCGCCACCCGGTGCCCGGCGGCCCGCTCGACGAGCGCCACGAGGCCGGCGAGCTCGGGGCGGTGCTCGAGGTCGCGGTCGAGGCGGTGGGCGTCGTCGACGACCAGCAGGTCCCAGGCGCCGCCGGTGCGCGGGTCGTCCAGCCGTTCCTCGAGCCAGGCGGCGAGGGCCTCGTGGCCGTCGAGGTGGGTCGTCCCCTCGGGTGCACCGCGACCGAACCAGGCTGTGGCCGTGGGCGGCTCGCTGCTTCGGGCGGCGAGGGAGGCGACGCCCGCGAGCACCGACGTGCGGCCCGAGCGCGAGCGGCCGGCGACGAGCACCGGCCCGGCGAGCAGGTCGACGACGAGTGGCGACACGTCGTCGGCGAGCACCCCGACCGCCACCCGCGAGCCCTCGGGCACCGGCAGCGCGTGGGCCGGCACGAGGGTCGGCATCGGGGGGACGGCCCCGGAGGCGCGGCCGTCGACGGCGGTCCGCAGCAAAGCGGCCACGGGCTCGAGCTGGGCGGGCTCGACCGTGCCCGCTCCACCGGCGACGGTGGCGACCTGGGCGCGCCGGCCGGACCAGATGGCCGCGCCGGCCGGCGACTCGGCGTCGAGCAGCCGGTGCGGGACACCGAGCATCACGTAGTCGTCCTCGGTGGGCATCCGCAGGGTCGCGCGGGTGCCGAACGCGGCGGCCATCGCCGTCGGCACGCCGCCCCGCCCCGGAGCCGTCGCCGTGACGTGGATGCCGACCCGCCGGCCGTTCTGGAGGACGGTCTGCAGCATGTCGGTGTGCGCCCGCCGCACCGCGCCACCGCCGTCGAGGAGGTCGAGGAGCGCCGGGAGGTTGTCGACGAGCAGGTGCACGCGCGGCAGCGGACGTCCGGCCCGGGCCAGCGCGGCGAGGTCGGCGGCGCCGGCGGCGGCCAGGGCGGCCGAGCGATCCTCGACCGTCGCGCGCAGCACCCGCAGGAGCCGCAGGATGCGTCCCACGTGCTGCTCGCCGACGACGCTGGCCACGGTCGGCAGGGCCTCGAGGACCCCGAGCCCGCCGCCGGCCATGTCGACGGCGTAGACGTACGGCGCCACCCCGCCCGGCGCGTGCGCGTCGACGAGCGAGGCCGCCGCGGCGACGGTGCGCAGCAGCTCGGTCTTGCCGCTGCCCGAGGCCCCGTGGACGAGCAGGTGGCCGGTGGCGGCGTAGTCGACGACGAGCCCGGGCTGGGTCTGGCGCTGCGGGTCGTCGGCCCGGCCGAGCGGGACACGGCCGGAGCCGGTGGACGGGGCCGCCGCGACGACCGCCGCCGGGTCGAGCAGCAGCTCTGCGGGCAGCGCGGGCAGCCACGGGCGCCGCGGAGCCGGGGACCCCAGTCGCTCGTGCGCCGCCCGGATGGTCCGCACGCAGCGGTCGAGGTCGGTGCGCGGGTCGAGCCGCTCGGACCCCGCCCCGCTGCCGTGGGCCGGCCGGGCGGCGGTGAACGGGCGCACCAGGGCCGCCGCGCTCTCGGTACGCAGCGGCTCGCGCGCCCCGACCCACGCCGCCTGCACCATCTCGGCCGTCCCGTGTCCGGTGCGCCGCACCCAGGCCCGCCCGGGCGTGCGCCGCGAGATGTGCGCGGCGTCCGGGGTGTCGATGACGTCGCGGCTGTCCTCGTCCGAGGCGATGCGCAGCGCGATCCGCAGGTCGGTGTTGGCCCGGATGGCCGGGGTGACCACGCCGGCCGGTCGCTGCGTGGCGAGCAGCAGGTGCATCCCCAGCGAGCGCCCGCGCTGGGCGAGGTTGACCATCCCCTCGACGAAGTCCGGGACCTCAGCGGTCAGGGCGGCGAACTCGTCGATGCAGATGAGCAGGCTCGGGGGCGCGAGCTCCGGGTGCTCGCGCTCGAGGTGGACGAGGTCCTTGGCACCGTGCTCGGCGAGCAGCTCCTCGCGGTGGGCGATCTCGGCGCCGAGGGAGGTGAGCGCCCGCTGCACGAGGGCCGGCGTGAGGTCGGTGATGTACCCGACGGTGTGCGGCAGGTCGGCGCACTCGCGGAAGGCGGCGCCGCCCTTGTAGTCGACGAGGAGGAAGGTGATGCGGCTCGGCGGCGTGTTCGCGGCGAGCGAGCAGAGGAGGGTCTGCAGCAGCTCGGACTTGCCCGAACCGGTCGTGCCCGCGACGAGGCCGTGCGGGCCGTCCTCGCGCAGGTCGAGGGTGACGACGCCGTCGACACCGGCCCCCACCTGGGCCCGCAGGCCGGTGCTCGAGCCCCAGCGGCCGATGACCGCCTCCGTGTCGTCGAGGTCGGCGAGGTCGGCCATCAGGTCGGGGAGCCGGACGCGGGCCGGCAGGGCGGAGTCGGCCGGCAGGACGGCGGCCTCGTCGACCCGTCCGGTGACGAGTCGGGCTGCGCGCCAGGCGTCCCCGAGGGCGAGGGCGTCGGTGGTGTCGAGCTCGCTGCGGCCGCCGCGGTCGCGCACCGACAGGTGCCGGTCGGTGAGGTCGAGGAGCAGGTCGGTGCTCGCCGGGACCGTCGAGGCGTCGTCGCCGAGGAAGACGAGGTGCAGCCGGCGCTCGACGGCGACGGCGGCCGCCGCCTCGATGCTGCGCCGCTGGAGCCCGGCCGCGGAGTCGACGAGCAGCACGGTGTGCCCGTGCCCGCCGTCCTCGGCGAGCAGCCGGTCGAGCAGGCGCTGGCCGTCGGGGGCGCCGACCGCGATCGACGGCTCGCCCCCGACGCGCGGGCGGGCGTGGGGCATCCAGCGCAGCCAGGTCTCGTGGTGCGCGCGGGCCGGGGAGAGCGCCGCCGCGACCGAGACGTCGACGGGCGAGTGGTCGAGGCAGACCCGGGCGAGCAGGGCCCGGACGGCGGCGTCGACCTCGTCGGCCGGTCCGACGACCGCGACGAGCCCGCCGAGGGCCATCGGGGCGAGCACCGGGGTGTCCGGGATGGTCCGGCGGCGCTCCAGCTCGGCCTGCACCTCCTCGGTGACCTCCTCGTCGCCGCCCTCGCGCAAGGAGGCCGTGAGCAGCGCCGGCACCGGGCCGCGACCGACCCGGACGGCGAGGAAGTCGGGGCCGTCCTCGCGGCGGACCCAGAGGCTGCCGTCGCGGTTGCCGGCCCGGCGCAGGAGGACGGGGGTGTCCGGGTGGTCCTCGACCGCGCGGCGGTGCTGCTCGGCCGCCTGCGCGTCGAGCCGGTCGGTGAGCAGGGCGACCCGGCGCCGCCACGACGCGAGGGCCGCCTCGTGCTCCTTGCGTGCGGCTCGGCGCTGCTGCCACCAGCCGGCGGCCATGACCATCGGCCAGGCGAACACGTAGGTCAGCGCGAACGGGCTGCGGGTCTGGAGGTAGAGGCCGACGCCCATGACGACCGGCAGGGCGACCATCGCCCACTGCAGCGGCGTCGGCCTCGGCTTCGTCGGGGGTGAGGGCACCTCGAGGTCGTCGACCTCGAGCGCGGCGCCGAAGCGCGGGCTGCGGTACACGGAGACGGACGCCGGGTCGGCCGCGGCGTCGCGGTCGAGGACGAAGGTGGTGGCGCCGACGACCACGGGGGTGCCGACGGGAACCGGCGTCGCGCGCGTGACGCGCACCCCGTCGACGAGCGTGCCGTTGGCCGAGCCCTCGTCGACGACGGTCGGCTCGCCCGTGAGGTCGAGGCGGGCGTGCCGGGCGGAGACGAGCGGGTCGGTGAGCCGGACGGTGGCGTCGGCGGCCCGACCGACGACGACCGACGGGGTCGTGATGCCGATGGTGCGCCCGGCGTCCGGGCCGTCGACGACCCGCAGGACGGCGCGCACGTCACGGGCCGGCGCGGGGCGCTCGAGCCATCCCGTCGGCACGGTGACGACGTCGACGAGGTCGCCCGTGCGCATCGCGCACTCGCTGAGGCGGGTCGCGGCGGGCCAGGGGCGGCCGGCGCTCGTGGGGACGACGAGCAGGTCGCGGCGGTCCGGGGCGAGGTGGCCGCCGAGCGCGCGGGCCAGGTCGGCGACGGTCGCGTGCGGCTGGGCCTCGACGGTGACGTCGACGGCCGGGAGGGCGGTCTCCGCGGCGGGGCTGACCGAGAGCGTCCACGAGGGCATCGGCGGGGGTCCTCTCGGGTGGGTGGTGGTGTCGTTCGGGGACAGGGCTTCTCGACGGACGGGGCGGGGCGCCGGCCCTGGCCGGCACCCCGCCCGCGGCGCTCAGGCCGCGGAGACCTTCTCCTGGTCCTCGGCCTGGGTCTTGATGAGCGTCGAGAACGCCCGCAGCGCCTCGACGACGCTCTGCAGCGCCCGAACCTGGTCGGTGTCCCAGCTCTGCCGGGTGCGGTCGGCGTCCGGGCCGCGCCAGTCGAAGCCGCGGATGGCCTGGGACAGCTGGGCGGCGGTCTGCTCGAGCTCGCCGGCCTTCGCGTCGAGCACCACGGCGCAGTTGCGGCCGCCGTCGACGTCCATTCCCTTGAACATGTCGTTCTCCTTCGTGGTGGTGGGGTCTCCCCGGGTGTGGGTGGTGCGGTGGTCGTGCGGGTGGAGCGGCTGGGTCAGGTGGAGCGAGCGGCCGGTCAGCGCACCGGGAGGATGCGGTCGCGCACCTTGCGGGCTGCCTCCCCGCCGTGACGAGACCGTCCTTGTCGATGTCGACACCCCGGTTGGCCCGGTAGGCGCGCGTGCCCTCGCGGAACAGCACCCCGTCCGGGTCGTTGACGGCGTGCCCGGCGAGGACCTTGGAGTACAGGCCCTCGACGGTCGTGTAGCGCCCGTTGCCGAAGTACTTCTCGACGTAGTCGAGCTGCTGCACCGGGGTCATCCGGGTCAGCGCCTCCGACGTCGTGCCGAGGCCGCGGGCGGTGTCCGGCATGAACTGGATGAGCCCGCGCGCGCTGCCCCGGCGGTGTTCGGCTGGGCCGGGTCGAAGGAGCCACCGGTCTCGAAGGACATGACGGCCATGAGGTCCTCGGGCTTGCAGCCGAGCTTCGTGGCGATCTGCTCGGTGCGGCGCAGGAACTCGGGGGTGACCCGCTCGTTGCCGCTCACGCCCTTGATCCGGCGGTAGTCGAAGCCGTCCGGCGAGGTGAGGCCGCTGCCCTGCCCGGTGCCGCGACCCGCGAGGGCCGCCGCACCGCCGACGCCGAGCGCACCGGCCGTGCCGGCCGCCGCGTAGGTGCCGGTCGACGAGCCGTCGCCGGTGCCCGACCCGACGGACGCCGCGTCGCCCGTGCCGAGCGTCGAGCCCGGCGACACCTGGCCGCCGTCGTAGGAGCTGGTGTCGGCCGACGAGCCGCCGGCCGTCCCCGCGGTGGTGTCCGTGCCGCTGCCGAGCGCGCTCCCGGTGGAGGTGCCGGGCTCGAGGGTCGAGCCCCCGCCCCCGCCGGTCGTGCCACCGCCGCTGCCGCCACCGGTGCCGCCGGTGCCGAGCGCCCCGCCGGCCCCACCGCCGGTGAACGTGCCGCCGGTTCCGCCGGCCGTGCCGGCGCCGGTGCCCGTCGTCGCGCCGGTCGAGCCGACCGCGGTCGTGGACGAGCCGTCGTACGTCGACCCGGGGGTCGTGGCGCTCGTGGTGCCGTCCGCGGTCGTCGTCGTCCCGGGCACGGTGGTGGCGGCGCCGGTGGACCCGGCCCGGGGAAGGTCATCGCGGGTGGGCAGTCGGTGCAGCTGGTCTGGGGCAGCTGCGGGGAGGTGTAGCGCGGCAGGGTCGACAGGTCGACGTCCTTGCCCGAGCTCACCTCGTCCTGGGCCTGGGCGTTCGCGCCGAGGACCTGGGCGAACATCTTCAGGGCCATCGAGATCTTCTTCAGCCACGGGATGACGGTGCCCTCGAGGTAGGCCGCGTACGCGGCGCTCGAGCCCCCGTCCAGAACGACGCGGCCTTGAGGACGATGACGAGCGCGGTGAGGAAGACCACCACCTGGTCGGCGACCTTGGCGGCCTCGAGGCAGTCCTTCTGGACGTCCCGCATCTCGTCGGTGTCGGCTCCGAGGATCATCGTGCACCTCCTTCGTGGAGTGGGTTCGGGTTGACGTCGAGGACGCTAGGCCCGTCGCACCGATGCGACAAGGGTTGTGCGGGAGGAACATTCCGGATGCATGAGACGGATACCGTTGCGTGTCAACTCATCCCGTGCGACCGCCGTCGGGCGCGCCGAGGGGCCCGGCCTCCGTGGCGGAGTCGGGCCCCTCGGGCGGAGCGGGTCAGGCGCTCGCGGCGTCCTGCGCGTCGGCCTGCCGGCGCATCACGTGCGCGTTCTCCTCGATGGACGCCGTGGCGGCGTGCACCTGGGGCGCGCAGGTCTCCATGTCGGCGCGGAAGCTCTTGTAGTCGCTTCCCTCCCAGCCGAGTCCCTGCACGCGCGACACGAGCGTGCCGAACATCTGGGACACCCCCTGGGCGTGGCTGTCCATGCCGCGCGCGTACTGGCGAGCCTCGTCGGTGTCCATGCCCTGCGTGCGAGCGGTCATGTCGTCCCTCCTCGTCGGTGCGGGCCGTCGGTCGACCCGTTGCCCGGGACGGTAGGCGCCGCACCCCCTCGGGGGCGAGGGTCAGGTGGGCGGAACGTTCCTGTTCCTCGCGGTGGCCTCGACCCGCTCGAGGTCCTCGACGGTGACCAGCCGCACCTCCGCGGCCCGCCGGCCGATCGCGAAGCGGACGTTCTGGGCCCGTCCGCCGCCGAGGAGGAAAGGGTCGTCGGGCCCGAACGCGAGCCGGCTGATGGAGCGGATGCTGTCGTCGACCCGCTGGCTGCGGTCGAGGTTCCAGGCGTAGCCGTGCCAGCCGAGGACCCGTTCGTAGATCTCGCGGTTCGACGGCGGTCGCGGGTAGTCGTCGGTGCCCGTGAGCCACGGCTCGGCGAGGGCGAGCGCGACGAACCACTCGCGGGTCTGCGCCTCGAGCCTCGGGGCCGGTGCCGTCGCGCCGTCCTCCCCGGGCAGGGCACGATCGGGCGGGGCGCCGGCGGGCTCGGGGTCCTGCGACGCGACGTCGAGGACCACCTGGAGGTCGTCGAACACCCCGGCCTCCCGCTCGCGCCCGCGCAGCACGACGAGCGCGTTCTCGCCCTCGTCGAGCAGCGCCGACATCCCCTCGGTGACGGTCACGCGGCGGGCGCCGCCCGGGGCGTCGAAGAGGCTGGAGAGCTGGGCCTCGGTGGAGCCGCGCCAGCGCAGCCGGACGATCTCCTCCCCGACCTCGAGGGCGCCGAGGACGCGCGAGACGTGCGGGGCGCAGAGGGGCAGGGCCAATGCGGTCGCGCGCAGCTGGTGGTCGGCGTCGAGGTCGTCGAGCGCCCGGTGCGGCGCGCGCCCGAACCACAGGGTCTCCCCCGTGCCGAGGACGACGGTCGGCAGCCCGCCGCCGCGCAGGGTCACCCGCAGCACGTCGTGCCCCACCCGCTCGTCGCGCCCGCCATGCAGCCATCCTGTCAGCCCGCCCCGCCGGCCTCACCCCGGGACGCGGAGCGAGGGGCACGCCGGCCTGCGCGATTCCCGGGTTCCCGGCCGCGTCCCGTAGCGTCGTCGGGTGCCTTCCCGTCCCACCCCCGCCCGACCCCGCACCACCGCCCTCGCCGTCACCGGAGTGCTGGCCGTGGCCCTCGCCGGCTGCTCCGGCGGCACCCCGACGCCGCGCCGTCGAGCACCGCCTCGTCGGCCACCCCGACGACCGCGAGCCCGAGCACGACGCCCAGCCCGTCGTCCTCCCCGTCCTGCGTCGCCACGACGATGGACGCCCTCGACGAGGACCAGCGGATCGGCCAGCTGCTCATGGTCGGGTTCGACACCGCCGCCGACCTCGGCTCGCTCGACGACGAGATCACCGACGACCACGTCGGCAACGTCATCTACCTCGGCGGCTGGGACGGCGCGGCGAAGGTCAGGCGCACCTCGAAGCACCTCCAGGGGCTGGTGACCGAGAAGTCCACCGGCGACGTCGGCCTGATGGTCGCCGCCGACCAGGAGGGTGGCGAGGTCCACCAGCTGCGCGGCGACGGCTTCACCCGTCCCCCGTCGGCGAGCCGGCAGGCGCAGATGTCGTCGGCCCAGCTGACGAAGGCGGCCACCGGATGGGCCGAGGAGCTGCGGGCCGCGGGCGTCAACGTCAACCTCGCCCCGGTCACGGACACCGTCCCGGCCGACCTCGGCACGGGCAACGGCCCCATCGGGAGGTACCACCGCGAGTACGGCTCGGACCCGAAGACGGTCGAGAAGGCCTCCGCCGCGTTCATCAAGGGCATGCTCGCCGGCGGGGTCGAGGCCACCGTGAAGCACTTCCCGGGCATCGGCCGGATCCGCAACAACACCGACTTCAACGCCACCGGCATCACCGACGACACCACCGACGCCGACGACCCCTACCTCGACCCGTTCGCGGCCGGTGTCGACGCCGGAGCCGGGCTCGTGATGACCAGCTCGGCGAAGTACACGAAGCTCGACAAGGGCGTCCCGGCGATGTTCTCGAAGCCCATCGTCACCGACCTGCTGCGCGGGAAGCTCGGCTTCCAGGGCGTCGTCATCACCGACGACGTCAACGCCGAGTCCGTCAAGGCGCTGCCGGCCGGGCAGCGGGCGGTCGAGGTCGTCGCGGCGGGCGGGGACATCGTCCTCACCGGCGACGCCTCCACGGCGCCGGCCATGCTCACCGCCCTCGCGAAGAAGGCGGCGGCCGACGACGCATTCGCCGCGCAGGTCGACGCCTCGGTGGAGCGGGTCCTGACCCTCAAGGACCGGATGGGCCTCCTCCCCTGCTCGGGCACTCCCCAGGACTGACCGGCTCGCCTAGGCTCGACGGGGTGACGGACACCCCTGCATCCTCCGCAGCCCCGAGGCGCCGCCCGCCCCGGTCGCACCCGACGCCCCGGTCATCGTCCTCGTCTCCGGCGAGCACGCCGACACCCTGCGCGAGGAGTTCTGGCGCTACTCGCGCGAGTACGACCTGCGCACCGCCACGACGTGCTCGGAGGCCGAGGCGCTCACCGCGGCGGCGCTGGCCGAGGGGCGTCGCGTCGCGATGTTCGTCAGCGACTCGCGGCTGCCCGACGAGGACAACGTGCTCGCCGCCTTCGGCCGGTGGCGCCAGCTCGTGCCCACGGCCCGCCGGCTCATCGTCTCTCCCTACGACCGCTTCCTCTCGGACGCACCGGGCCTGCGCGCGGGGATGGCCAAGGGCAAGTACGACGCCTACCTCCTGATGCCCCGCGGCGCCCGCGACGAGGAGTTCCACCACTCGGTGACCGAGCTGCTCAGCGACTGGGGCTGGACCGCCACCGACCCGGACGTCGTCGTCGCCAAGGTCGTCGCCCCGGCCGGCGACCCGCTCGCTGCCGAGATCCGCGACTTCTTCGACCGGATGGGCCTGCCGAGCCGGGTCGTCCTGCCGGACAGCGAGATCGGGCAGCACGTGGCCGCCCACTTCTCCGAGGACGACGGCTACCCGCGGGTGTGGGCGGTCAACCGCGACCCCCTTGTCGTGACATCGGTGCGCGACGTCGCCCGGTCGTTCTTCGAGACCACCGCCGAGCGCGACCTCGACGCGACGGGCGACGGCACCGGGGTGGTCGACGTCGCGGTCGTCGGCGGTGGGCCGGCCGGCCTCGCGACGGCCGTGTACGCCGCCTCCGAGGGCCTCTCCACGGTCGTCCTCGACTCCAGCGCCATCGGCGGCCAGGCCGGCACGAGCTCGATGATCCGCAACTACCTCGGCTTCCCGCGCGGCGTCTCCGGGATGCGGCTGGCCCAGCGCGCGCGCAACCAGGCGCTGAGGTTCGGCACGCGCTTCCACACCGGCTGGGAGGTCGAGGAGCTCGTCGCCGGCGTCGACGGCGAGCCGCACCTGCTGCGAGGGGTCGACTTCGAGCTCGCGGCCCGCACGGTCGTCGTGGCCTCGGGCGTCCGGTACCGCAGCCTCGGGGTGCCCTCGGTCGAGGCGCTCGTCGGGCGGGGCGTCAACTACGGCGCGGCGATGTCGCTGTCGCGCGAGATGGAGGACCAGGACGTCGTCGTCGTGGGCGGCGGCAACTCGGCCGGCCAGGCGGCCGTGCACCTCGCCCGGTTCGCGCGCTCGGTGACCATCGCCGTCCGGCGACCGGCGCTCGCCGAGACGATGTCGGCCTACCTCGTCGGCGAGATCGAGTTCAACCCGCGCATCACCGTCGCGCCGTGCACGCGCGTCGTCGACGGCGGGGGCGACGGGCGCCTCGAGTGGCTCGAGCTCGAGGACACGAACCTGGGCACCCGCGCCCGGCGTCCGGTCGGCGGCCTCTTCCTCCTGCTCGGCGCCGAACCGCACTGCGGGTGGCTGCCCGACGTGGTCGCCCGCGACGAGCGCGGCTTCGTCCTCACCGGCCGCGACGTGCCCAAGGACCGCTGGGCCGACGGCCTGCCGCCGGACAGCCTCGCGACGAGCGCCCCCGGCATCTTCGCCGCCGGTGACGTGCGGGCCGGCTCGATGAAGCGGGTCGCGGCGGCCACCGGCGAGGGCGCGTCGGTCGTGCCGCTCGTGCACGCCTGGCTCGCCCCCGGCGAGGGCTGAGGGGCCGTGCGGTCAGAGGCTGAGAGCCGTCCGGTCAGGCGGAGACCTGGGTGACCGGCATCGAGGAGTCGGCCGGGAGTGCGAGGTCGGAGGCCGGGCGGCCCTTGAGCACCATCTGCGCGCCGAGGGCGGCCACCATCGCGCCGTTGTCGGTGCACAGGCCGGGCCGCGGCACGCGCAGCTCGAGGCCGGCGGCGTCGCAGCGCTCCTGGGCCATCGCCCGCAGCCGCGAGTTGGCCGCCACGCCGCCACCGATCTGGAGGTGACCCACGCCGTGCTCGCGGCAGGCCAGCACGGCCTTGCGGGTCAGCACGTCGGTGACCGCCTCCTGGAAGGACGCTGCCACGTCGTGCATCGGGACGGGCTCTCCCGCAGCCTCCTTGGCCTGGACCCAGCGGGAGACGGCGGTCTTGAGCCCGGAGAACGAGAAGTCGAAGCGGTGCCGCTCCATGTCGCGCCCGGTGGTGAGCCCGCGCGGGAAGTCGATGGTCACGTGTCCCTCGCGGGCGGCGCGGTCGATGTGCGGGCCGCCCGGGAACGGCAGCCCGAGCACCCGGGCGACCTTGTCGAAGGCCTCGCCCGCGGCGTCGTCGATCGTCGAGCCGAGGCTGCGGACGTCGTGCGTGACGTCGGGCACGAGCAGCAGCGAGGAGTGCCCGCCGGACACGAGCATCGCGAGGGTCGGCTCGGGCAGCGGTCCGTGCTCGACGATGTCGACGGCGACGTGGCTCGCGAGGTGGTTGACGCCGTACAGCGGCACCCCGAGGGCCAGCGCGAGGGCCTTGGCCGAGGCGACGCCCACCATGAGCGCGCCGGCGAGGCCCGGCCCCGAGGTGACGGCCACGGCATCGACGTCGCGCAGGGTGACGCCCGCCTCGCGGCAGGCGCGTTCGATGGTCGGCACCATGGCCTCGAGGTGGGCACGGCTGGCGACCTCGGGACCACGCCGCCGAAGCGCGCGTGCTCCTCGACGCTGCTCGCGATCGCGTCGAACAGCAGGGTCTCGCCGCGCACGAGGCCGACGCCGGTCTCGTCGCACGAGGTCTCGATGCCGAGCACGAGGGGCTGGTCAGCCATCACCGACTCCGTTCTGCACGAGGGTCTTCCTCATGACGAGGGCGTCGACGCCGTCGGGCTGGTAGTAGCCGCGACGGGTCGTCAGCACCGTGTACCCGGCCGACCGGTAGAGCCCGGTGGCAGCCGTGTTGTCGGCGCGCACCTCGAGCATCACGTGCTCGGTGCCGCGACCGGATGCCCGCCGCTCGAGCTCGTCGAGCAGCCGCCGCCCGAGCCCGAGGCCCGGGCGGCCGGCGCGACGGCGACCGTCATGACGTCGGACACCTCGCCGCCGTGGTCGAGTCCGCCGTAGCCCTGCAGCACACCGGCATCCGCGGCGACGACGTAGTCGCGGCGCGGCCGGGCGGCGAGCTCGGCCCACCACGAGGCCTCGGCCCAGGCGTCGTCGGGGAACAGCTCGGCCTCGAGCGCGGCGAGCGTGCGCAGGTCGGTCCAGCGGGCGTCGCGCAGGACGGTCTCCGAGGGCACGCTCATCGGGCGGCCCGCTCGGCGGTCGTCATCGCGTCCGGGCGGCGCAGGTAGAGGGGCTCGACGGGCATCGAACGTCCGGCGGCCAGGCCCGCGACGACCAGCTCGGCGAGGTCTCCCGCCGCGGCCTCGACCCAGCCGACGCGGTGGGGCAGCAGCTCGGGGTAGAGCACGGGGCCGGCGCCGGCGGTGGGCAGCGCCCGCACCTCGGCCGGGAGGTCGGCCGGGCGGTCGACGGCGGGTGGCGTGAGGGCGCGGGCCCCGTCGGGGCCGAGGTCGTAGCGCGCCCAGTAGACCTCGCGGCGCCGGGCGTCGGTGGCGACGAGGATCTCGCCCTCGAGGTCGCCGCGCGCGCCCCGGGCAACGACGTCGAGGCTGCACACGCCGTGCACCGGGATGTCGAGCGCGTAGCCCATCGTCACGGCCGTGACGAGCCCGACGCGCAGGCCGGTGAACGGACCGGGGCCGGTACCGACGCCGATGTCCGTGAGGTCACCGACCCCCACGCCGGCCGCGGCGAGCACGTCCTCGACGAGGGGCGCGAGGCGTTCGGTGTGGCCGCGCGGGTCCTCGACGCCCGCGCTGGTGACCACGTCGGCGCCGTCGTGCAGGGCCACCGAGATGGTCGCGGTGGAGGTGTCGAGGGCGAGGATCAGCACGGCTCTCCTCCGAGCTCGGCGAGCGGGTCGGGCTGCGCGGCACCGTCATCCGCGGCCCCATCGGAATCCGTGGCCCAGCGGCCCCCGACGCCGGTGACCGTGGCCGTGCGGATCTCGGAGGCGGGGTCGACGTCGAGGACGACCTCGAGGCGGTCCTCGGCGAGGTCCTCGGCGAGGCCGTGGCCCCACTCGACGACGGTGACGCTGTCCTCGACCGAGGCGTCGAGGTCGAGGTCGTCGAGCTCGAGGGTGCCCCGAGGCGGTAGGCGTCGACGTGGACGAGCGCCGGCCCGCCGACCGTCGACGGGTGGACGCGCGCGATGACGAAGGTCGGCGAGGTGACGGCGCCGCGCACCGCGAGCGCCTCCCCGAGCCCCTGGGTGAGCGTGGTCTTGCCCGCGCCCAGGCCACCGGTGAGGACGACGAGGTCGCCGGCCCGCAGCATCCGGCCGAGCGCCGACCCCAGCGCGCGGGTGTCGTCGACCTCGGGCAGGACGAGGCGCCGGCCGCTCACGAGGCCGCCTCCCGTCGGGCGCGCGAGGCCCGCCGCTTCTTCGAGATGTCCTGCACGGTGCGGCGCACCCGCGGCTTGCTGCCCACCGGGACGCCCTCCGCGACCGCCCGCTGGGCGCGGCGCACGAGCGCGAGCAGCTGCTCGGTGACGAGGTCGGGGTGCTCGAGCATGAGGATGTGCCCGGCGTCCTCGACGACGACGTGCTCGGCCCCCGGCACGTGCCGGACGATCTCGACCGAGTGCGAGGGCGGCGTGATGAGGTCGCCGGCACCGTTCATCACGAGCACCTCGACGCCGGTGAGCGCGCCGAGCGACGGGATGAGGTCGAGGGCGTCGATGTCGGGCAGGAACGCGGCCATGACGTCGAACGGGGTCGCGAAGATCATCTCGGCGACGAGGTCGACGAGCCCGGGGCTCACCGGGGAGTCGAAGGCCCAGCGGGCGACGGCGAGGTCCTGCACGCCCTTGCCCATCTTGCGCAGCAGGCCGATCGGGCCGGCGTGCCGGGACAGCCGGGTGAGGAGGCCGGGACCCACCGTGCCGACCACCCGGCCGGCGAGCGGGCCGAGCCCGAACTCGGTGACCTCGTGGCCGCCCGGCGAGGTCGACACCAGGGCCACGGCGAGCACGCGGTCGCGGACGACGTCGGGATGGGCACCGGCGAAGGACATCACGCTCATCCCGCCCATCGAGTGGCCGACGAGCACGACCGGGCCCGTGGGACAGGTGGCCTCGATGACCCGGGCCAGGTCGCGGCCGAGGCGCTCGACGGTGCAGGCCCGAGGTCGGGGAGGGAGGAGCGACCGTGCCCGCGCTGGTCGTAGGAGACGACGCGCAGCCCCTGTTCGACCAGCGCCCGGCGCTGGAGCACCCAGGACTGCATCGTCAGGGCGAACCCGTGGACGAGGACGACGGTGGGGGTGCGTCCGGCGAGGTGGCGCCGACCCCGGCTGGCGGCCTGCGGCGCGTCGATCTCGACGTGCAGGTCGACCCCGTCGTCGGTGGCGACGAGCAGCGCCTCGGTGGGGGTGTGCGACCAGGCGAGCTCGGCCTCGTCGCCCTCGAGCCGCGGGGCGCGACCGCGCAGCACGCGGGACCCCACGGCGCCGAGGGCGCCACCGACCGGACCGCGGGCCATCAGCCGCGGTCCTCCGCGCCGACGACGAGCCGGGGCAGGCGCGGGGCCATCCGGGTGACGACCTCGTAGTTGATGGTGCCGGCGGCCTCGGCCCAGTCCTGGGCGGTGGGCTCGTCGTCGGCGCCGCGGCCGAGGACGGTGACCTCGTCGCCCGGTGCGCCGTCGAAGTCGGGCCCGAGGTCGAGCACGAACTGGTCCATGCAGACCCGGCCGGCGATGGTGTGCCGGCGGCCGCGGACCTGCACCGGGCCGGCGTTGCCCGCGTGCCGGGGGATGCCGTCGGCGTAGCCCATCGGGACGAGGCCGAGGACGGTGTCGCGCTCGGTCGTGTACTCGTGGCCGTAGCTGACGCCCTGCCCGGCCCGGGCGCGCTTGACCTGGGTGAGCCGGGCGGTGACGCGCATCGCCTCGCGCAGGCCGAAGTCGGCGGGGCTGCCGAGGTCGGGCACCGGCGAGAGGCCGTAGACGGCCAGGCCCGGGCGGACGAGGTCGAAGTGGGCGCTCGGGTTGGTCAGGGTGGCGGCGGAGTTGGCGAGGTGCCGCAGGCCGGGGTCGACGCCGGCGCGCTCGAGCTCGGCGACGGCCTCGACGAAGCGCTCCTGCTGGGCGCGGACGGTGGGGTGCCGGGGTGCGTCGGCCCAGGCGAAGTGCGACCAGGTGCCGGTGACCTCGACGGCTCCCTCGGCCACGGCCCGGGCCAGGGCGGTGGTGAACTCGCTCCAGTCGGTGAGGACCCCGCCGCGGCCGAGGCCGGTGTCGACCTTGGCCTGGACGCGGACGGGGCGACCGCGCTCACGGGCCACGGCGAGCACGGCGTCGAGGTTCCACGCGCTGCCGACGGTGACGTCGATGCCGGCGTCGGCGGCCGCGGCGATGTCGGCCTGCGGCGGGTAGATCCAGGTGAGGAGGGGCGCGTCGACGCCGGCGTGGCGCAGGGCGAGGGCCTCGTCGAGCTGGGCGACCCCGAGCCAGGCGGCACCGCCGGCGAGGGCGGCGCGGGCGGCGGTGACGAGGCCGTGGCCGTAGGCGTCGGCCTTGACGACCGCGAGCACCTGCGCGGGGGCCGACCGTCGGACGAGCTCGGCGACGTTGTCGCGGATGGCGGCGGCGTCGACGGTGACCCACGCCGAAGCACCCGCGGGCGCGGGCGCGGGTGCGGAGGGGGTGGCGGCGTCGGTCATGAGCCTGACCAGTCTAGGACCGCGACCGGGCAGGGATCCCCGTGCACCTCCGCGCCGCCACTCTCCCGGATCGTGTGTGAACACGCCGCACCTCCCCGGCGCGTTCACACACGTTCGCGGCAGGGGGCCCGGCCAGCGCCCGGGTCAGCGGCGCAGCAGCCCCGCGACCGTCGCCGGCAGGGCGTGGGCCACCGCCAGCGCCCGCACCGGCCCACCGGCGGACGCGCGCTCGGCGGCCACGCCGTGCACCAGCGCCCCGAGGGCCCCGGCCTCGGCGGCCGGCAGCCCGGCCGCCACCAGCGTGCCGAGCAGCCCGGCCAGCACGTCCCCGGCCCCGCCGTCGCCAGCCACGGCGGCGCATCGGCCTGCGACCACACGGGCGCCGCCGCCCCGGGCGGCACCACCAGCGTGGTTGCGCCCTTGAGCAGCACGGTCGCCCCGGTCAGCTCCGCCAGCCGGCGCGCGTGCTCCAGCGGCGCCCCCTCGACCGCGCCCCGCGACACCTCGGAGCCGCCCAGCCGGGTCAGCAGCCGCGCGCACTCCCCCGCGTGCGGGGTCAGCAGGGTCACCCGGTCGGCCCGGCGCCGCACCACGGCCGCGTCGAGCAGGTCGAGCCCTCCGGCGTCGAGCACCACCGGCTCCTCACCGGCCAGGGCGTCGCGCGCGACGTCGAGCTGCGCCTTCGACCCCACCGCCCGCGACGAGGTGTCGAGCCCCGGCCCGACCACCCAGGCCTGCACCCGCCCCACCCCGTGCGTCGCCTCGGGCACCGCCGCCCGCACCAGCCCGGTGGGCGTCGGCGTCCCGACGTACCGCACCATCCCGGCGCCGGCCTGGACCGCCGCGGTCACGCAGAGCACCGCCGCACCCGTGTACGACTCCCCACCCGCCACGACGCCGAGCACCCCGCGCGAGTACTTGTCGTCCCCGGGACCCGGCACCGGCCAGCGCGCGGCGACGTCGTCGAAGTCGAGCCGCCGCACCACCGGCTCTGCATCGACCTCGATGCCGATGTCGACGACGGTCAGTGCGCCACAAGCCTGTTCGGTCGGCGGCAGCAGGTGCACCGGCTTGGCCACCGAGAAGGTGACGGTCTCGTCGGCCATCACGCCGTCCGGGTCGAGCACGCTCCCGGCGGGGTCCTGCCCCGACGGCAGGTCGACCGCCATCACGTACGCGGACTCCGGCACGGCCTCGACCCACGGCACCGCCCACGACGGCAGCCCCGGCCGGGCCCCGATGCCCAGCACCCCGTCGAGCACGAGGTCGGCCTCGGCCACGACCGCCGCGTCCGTCGTCAGCACCACCCCCGCGGCCTCGGCGGCGGCCCGAGCCCCCGCGTGCACCGTGTCGTGGTGCACCGCCACCACGCTCCAGCCCGCCTCGGCCAGCCGCGCGGCGGCGAACAGCGCGTCGGCCCCGTTGTTGCCCGGCCCGACGAGCGCCACGACCGAGCTCCCGCCACGCTCGGACAGCCGGGCGTCGGCCACGGCGGCGAGCCCCTCGACGGCGCGCGCCATCAGCTCGCCGTCGTCGAGCCCCGCCATCAGCGCGGCCTCCGCGGCGTACACCGCGTCGGTGCCGTACCCCTCGATCACGCCGACCCCTCGTCCCGCTCCGCGACGACGACGGCCGAGGCGATGCCCGCGTCGTGCGACAGCGACACGTGGATGCTCGTGATGCCCTGGGCGGCGACCGCCGCCGCGACCGTGCCGCGCAGCGTGAAGGCGGGGCGCCGGTCCTCGCCCCGGGTGACCTCGGCGTCGTGCCAGTGCAGCCCGACGGGTGCCCCGAGCGCCTTGGCCAGGGCCTCCTTGGCGGCGAAGCGCGCAGCACGCGAGTTCAGCGGCAGGTGGCGCTCGACCTCGGTGAACAGGCGGTCGCCGAGGGCCGGCGTGCGCTCGAGCGTGGCCCCGAAGCGCGCGACGTCGACGACGTCGATGCCGACGCCGACGATCACCGCGCCCCCGGTGTCACTCGACCGTCACCGACTTCGCGAGGTTGCGCGGCTGGTCGACGTCGAGACCCTTGGCCGTCGCGAGGTGCAGCGCGAACACCTGGAGCGGCACGACGGCCAGCAGGGGCGCGAGCAGCGGCGCGCACGCCGGGATGCGGATGACCTCGCTGGCGAAGGGCTCGACGTCGTCGTCGCCGTCGTGCGCGATGACGAGCGTGCGCGCCCCCCGCGCCCGGATCTCCTGGATGTTCGACACGACCTTCTTGTGCAGCTCGTGCGGGGTGTCCGGGCTCGGCACGATGACGAACACCGGCTGGCCGGCCTCGATGAGCGCGATCGGGCCGTGCTTGAGCTCACCGGCCGCGAAGCCCTCGGCGTGGATGTACGCGAGCTCCTTGAGCTTGAGCGCGCCCTCCATGGCCACCGGGTAGCCGACGTTGCGGCCGAGGAAGAGCACGGTGCGGGTGTCGGCCATGAACTCGGCCATCTCCTGCACCCGGTCCATCCGGCCGAGCAGGTCCTCGATCTTCGCCGGGATCTCCTGCAGCTCGCGCATGACGGCCTTGGCGTCGTCGGCGTAGGTCTCGCCGCGCAGCTGGGCCAGGTAGAGACCGAGGACGTAGCAGGCGGTGATCTGGGCGAGGAAGGCCTTGGTCGAGGCGACCGCGATCTCGGGGCCGGCGTGCGTGTAGAGCACGGCGTCGGACTCGCGCGGGATGGTCGAGCCGTGGGTGTTGCAGACCGACAGCGTCATCGCCCCGAGGTCGGTGGCGTGCTTGACGGCCATGAGCGTGTCCATCGTCTCGCCGGACTGGCTGATCGAGACCACGAGGGTGTTCTCGTCGACGATCGGGTCGCAGTAGCGGAACTCGTGCGCCAGGGCGACCTCGACGGGGATGCGCGTCCAGTGCTCGATGGCGTACTTGGCGACCATGCCGGCGTACGACGCGGTGCCGCACGCGACGACCGTGATGCGCTCGACGGCCCGCAGCCGCTCCTCGGGGATGCGCACCTCGTCGAGGACCAGCCGGCCGGCCTCGTCGGTGCGCCCGAGCAGGGTGTCGGCGACGGCGTGCGGCTGGTCGTGGATCTCCTTCTCCATGAAGGTCGCGTAGCCGCCCTTCTCGGCGGCCGCGGCGTCCCAGGTGACCTCGTAGGCCTTGCCCTCGGCGGGGCGCCGTCGAAGCCGATGACCGTGTGCCCCTCGGGCGTGATGGTGACGATCTGGTCCTGCCCGAGCTCGACGGCGTGCCGCGTGTACCCGATGAAGGCCGCGACGTCGCTGCCGAGGAAGTTCTCACCGTCGCCGAGCCCGACGACGAGCGGGCTGTTGCGGCGGGCGCCGACGACGACGCCCGGGCTGTCGGCGTGGACGGCGAGCAGCGTGAACGCGCCCTCGAGCCGGCCGACGACGGCCCGCATCGCCTCGGTGAGGTCGCCGAGCCGGTCGTACTCGCGGCCGACGAGCTGGGCGGCGACCTCGGTGTCGGTCTCGGAGCGGAAGTCGACGCCCTCGGCGAGGAGCTCCTTCTTGAGGGTGTGGAAGTTCTCGATGATGCCGTTGTGGATCAGCGCCAGCCGGTCGTCGCGGCCCCCGCGGTGCGGGTGGGCGTTGCCGTCCGTGGGCCCGCCGTGCGTGGCCCAGCGGGTGTGCCCGATGGCCGTGCGCGACGGGGCGAGGTGGTGGGCCTCCAGGGCGGACCGGAGGTTCTCGAGCTTGCCGGCCCGCTTCTCGCTGCTCAGGCCGTCGTCGGTGACCAGTGCCACACCGGCCGAGTCGTAGCCCCGGTACTCCAGGCGGGTCAGCCCCTCGAGCACGACGTCGAGCGCCCTGCCGTCGGTGGTCCGGCCCACGTACCCGACGATTCCACACATGCGCGCCAGCGTAGCCGCTGGGCGCCCGCGCTCCGGGCCTCCCGGGCCGGCCGGGGCGATGCGTCATGATGGCGGCGTGACCGCAGCCGAGCAGGCGTTCGCGCGCCTCGGTGTCGAGGAGCCCGCCGTCCCGACGCCGTACGTCGACCTCGACCGCCGGGCGTGGTCGCGGCTGCGCGAAGAGCACCCGATGAGCCTCACCCAGGACGACCTCGCCCGGCTCCGGGGCCTCGGCGAGCGGCTCGACCTGCGCGAGGTCGAGGACGTCTACCTGCCCCTGTCACGGCTGCTGCACTTCTACGTCGAGGCCGTCCACGGCCTGCGCCTGGCCACGTCCGAGTTCCTCGGCGAGCGCCCCAGCCGGGTGCCGTTCGTCGTCGGCGTCGCCGGGTCGGTGGCCGTCGGCAAGTCGACGACGGCCCGCATCCTGCGCGAGCTGATGTCGCGCTGGCCCCACACGCCGCGCGTCGAGCTCGTCACCACCGACGGCTTCCTCTACCCGAACGCCGAGCTCGAGCGTCGAGGACTGTTGGAGCGCAAGGGTTTTCCCGAGTCCTACGACCGACGGGCGCTGATGCGCTTCGTGGCCGACGTCAAGTCCGGGATGCCCGTCGTCGAGGCCCGCCAGTACTCGCACCTCACCTACGACGTGCTCCCGGAGCCGGTGAGCGTGCACAAGCCGGACGTGCTCATCGTCGAGGGCCTCAACGTCCTGCAGCCCCCCACGGTGCGCTCGGACGGCTCGAACACCGGCGCGATCTCCGACTACTTCGACTTCTCGGTGTACGTCGACGCGCCGGTCGAGGAGATCCGGGACTGGTACGTCGAGCGGTTCCTGCGGCTGCGGGGCACCGCGTTCGCCGACCCGCAGTCCTACTTCCACCGCTACGCCGCCCTGAGCGACGACGAGGCGCGCGCGACCGCGACCGGCATCTGGGCTGCGATCAACGAGCCGAACCTCGTCGAGAACATCCTCCCGACCCGCGAGCGCGCCACCCTCGTGCTCTCCAAGGGCCGCGACCACGCGGTGACGAGCATCCGCCTGCGCAAGATCTGACCCGGGACGACGAACGCCCCGGCCGGGGCCGGGGCGTGCTCGGAGTGGTGGGGCGTGCTCGAGGTGGCGGGGTCGGCTCAGTACCAGTGCGGCGAGCGGGCCTGCCACTGCGACAGGGCGTTGCACGGGGTGCCGTAGGAGCGCTTGATGTAGTCCAGGCCCCACTTGATCTGGGTGACCGGGTTGGTGCGCCAGTCGCCGGCGACGGTGGCCATCTTGTTGCCGGGCAGCGACTGCGGGATGCCGTAGGCGCCCGAGGAGGAGTTCGAGGCCCACCAGCGCCAGTCGCTCTCACCGATCCACAGCTGGTTGAGGCACGGCCACTGCGCCTCCGAGAAGCCGTACTCGGGCAGGAGCAGCTGCGCGACGGCCTTCGGGTCGTCCTGGGCGTTCTCGATGATGCGGGTGCGCTCGGCGGCGCGCGCGGCGCGGTCGAGCTGGGCCCGGCGCTGCTTGGCCAGGGCGGCGGCCTTGGCGCGCACGGCCTCGTCGGCGCGGGCGGCGACCACGGCGCGCTGGCTGTTGGTGGCCGAACGGTCGGCAGCGACCCGCGTGGAGTCCTGGAGGGCGACCTCGCTCTCCATCGTGGAGGCGGCGGCGGTCGCGTCGTCGACGGCGCCGAGGCTCAATGGGTCGGCGTTGGCGGTGTCCTCGAACGCCCCGCTGACCGCGACTCCACCCGTGACGACGGCCGCGATGAGGCTCGTCGAGACCAGCGGGCGACCCACCACGGACACGGCCGTGCGCCCCAACGACCGCTTGGGGGCGGCGTGGCGCGGGGCATGACGAGGGGTGTAGCGGGCCATGGTGAAGCGGTCGGACCTTCCGGCAGGGGTGGTCCGGGGCGTGACGGGGACACGCACCGGGCGTTACGGAATCGAGACCTTAGCCTAGGGAACGAGCGCCCGGGGCCGAAATCGACGCCTGAGCATCCACACAGACGAGCAGGTCACGCGCCGTTCGGCGTCAGACCTCGATGCCCTCCAGGAGGTCGGTCACGAGGGCCGCGATGGGGCTGCGCTCGGAGCGGGTCAGCGTCACGTGGGCGAACAGCGGGTGCCCCTTGAGCGCCTCGACGACCGCGACGACACCGTCGTGCCGGCCCACCCGGAGGTTGTCGCGCTGGGCGACGTCGTGGGTGAGGACGACCTTGGAGTTCTGGCCGATCCGCGACAGGACGGTGAGCAGCACGTTGCGCTCGAGGCTCTGGGCCTCGTCGACGATGACGTACGCGTCGTGGAGGCTGCGGCCGCGGATGTGCGTGAGCGGCAGCACCTCGAGCATCCCGCGGTCGAGGATCTCCTCGACGACCTCGCGCGACACCAGGGCCGACAGGGTGTCGAAGACCGCCTGGCCCCACGGGTTCATCTTCTCGGCCTCGGACCCGGGCAGGTACCCGAGCTCCTGGCCGCCGACGGCGTAGAGCGGGCGGAAGACGACGACCTTGCGCTGCTGGCGCCGTTCCATGACCGCCTCGAGGCCGGCGCACAGTGCGAGGGCGGACTTGCCGGTGCCCGCGCGCCCGCCGAGGCTGACGATGCCGATGTCGGGGTCGAGCAGGAGGTCGAGGGCGATGCGCTGCTCGGCGCTGCGGCCGTGCAGGCCGAAGGCGTCGCGGTCGCCGCGCACGAGGCGCACCTGCTTGTCGGGGCCGACCCGCCCGAGGCCCGACCCGCGCGGCGACAGCAGCTTCAGGCCCGTGTGGCAGGGCATCTCGGCGGCCGGCACGCTCTCGAGCCGGCCGTACTCGTAGAGGTGGTCCATCTCCTCGACGCTGACCTCGAGCTCGGCCATACCGGTCCACCCGGACTCGATGGCCAGCTCGGCGCGGTACTCCTCGGCGTCGAGGCCGCACGCCGAGGCCTTGACCCGCATCGGCAGGTCCTTGCTGACGACGGTGACGAGGTGGCCCTCGTTCGCGAGGTTGCGCGCCACGGCGAGGATGCGGGTGTCGTTGTCCCCCAACCGGAAACCGGCCGGCAGCGACATCGGGTCGGTGTGGTTCAGCTCGACGCGCAGCGTGCCGCCGACCTCGCCGATGGAGACCGGGGCGTCGAGCCGGCCGGCCGAGATCCGCAGGTCGTCGAGCATCCGCAGGGCTGTGCGCGCGAAGTAGCCGAGCTCGGGGTGGTGGCGCTTGGCCTCGAGCTCGGTGACGACGACGACGGGCAGAACCACCTCGTGCTCGGCGAACCGGAGGATGGCCCTCGGGTCGCTGAGGAGGACCGAGGTGTCGAGCACGAAGGTCCGGCGCGGCTCCTTCCCCCGGGTCGTACTGCCTGCCGTCCGCGTGCTCGAGGCCATGCCCGCTCCTGGTGGTCGAAGGAGGATCGTGGTTCGACGCTACGACTGCTCCGGGAGGCCGGCGGGAGGTGGCGTCCGGCGTGTCGTGCCCCCTGTGGCCGGTGGGACGGATGGGACCCGTGAGACGTCAATTCATCCGTTCGTCATCCGGCGGCTCGACCGTTCGTCCGGCGTCGGACCGGCACGACGCCGCAGGTCAGGCGCCGCGGCTCAGGTGCCGAAGCGGCGGTTGCGCTCGCCGAAGGCGCGCAGCGCCCGGAGGAAGTCGACCCGGCGGAAGTCGGGCCAGTAGGCCTCGCAGAAGTAGAACTCGCTGTGCGCGCTCTGCCAGAGCAGGAACCCGCCGAGGCGCTGCTCCCCCGAGGTGCGGATGACGAGGTCGGGGTCGGGCTGGCCCTTGGTGTAGAGGTGCTCGGCGATGTGCTCGACGTCGATGACCTCGGCGAGCTCCTCGATGCTCATGCCCTTCTCGGCCTGCTCCTGCAGCAGCGAGCGCACCGCGTCGGCGATCTCGCGACGTCCCCCGTAGCCGACGGCGACGTTGACGAGCATGCCGTCGACGTCGCGGGTGAGGTCCTCGGAGGCCTTGAGGCGGGCGGCGGTGGCGGCCGGCAGCAGGTCGAGCGCGCCGACCGGGTGGATCCGCCAGCGGTGGGCGCCGGCGAGGGTCTCGACGGCCTTCTCGATGATGCCGAGCAGCGGCCGCAGCTCCTTCTCGGGGCGGTTGAGGTTGTCGGTCGAGAGCAGCCACAGCGTGACGACCTCGACGCCGGCCTCGTCGCACCAGGTCAGCAGGTTGGCGATGTTGTCGGCCCCGGCCTGGTGCCCTTCGCTCGCACCGGCGCCGCGGGCCCGGGCCCAGCGCCGGTTGCCGTCGAGCATCACCCCGACGTGGCGGGGCACCGACGAGGCGTCGAGCTGGCGGGTCAGCCGCTGGGCGTAGGCCGCGTAGACGACGTCGCTGAGCCGGCGCATGCCCCACGTCCTCCCGCCTGCTCCGACCGCCGCGCCACGGGACCCCGGGACGACGCGGCCCACGCTACTCCGTGCGGCACCCCGGCGGCCCGGCCCGGCGTGCCGCGCCTCACGCCGACGGGCCGGGACGACGGGCTGTCAACCTACGGTCGCGTAGGTTACGCTCGGGCCATGGACGCACCCGAGCCGAGCACGCCCGACGGGGGCCGTCTCGAGGGGCTCGAGAGCCGTGTCGAGGCCGCCCTCCAGCAGGTCAAGCCACACCTGAGGGGCTGGCTGCACCTCGGGATGACGCCCGTGGCGCTGGTCGCCGGGATCATCCTCGTCGTCCTCGCGACGACGACCGAGGGCAAGGTGTCGGCGGCCGTCTTCGCCGGCACCGCCGTGCTGCTCTTCGGCACCTCGGCGGTCTACCACCGCGGGACGTGGTCCCCCCGGGTCGGCGGCTTCCTGCGCCGGTTCGACCACTCGAACATCTTCCTCATCATCGCCGGCACGTACACGCCGTTCGCGCTGCTGCTGCCGACCGACCAGGCCCGCCGGATGCTCGTCATCGTCTGGACCGGCGCGGTGCTCGGCGTGCTCTTCCGCGTCTTCTGGGCCGGCGCCCCGCGCTGGCTCTACGTGCCGGCCTACCTGATGCTCGGCTGGGTCGCGGTCTTCTACTTCGGCCCGCTCCTGCAGCACGCGGGTGCGGCGGTCATGACCTGGGTGGTCATCGGCGGGGCGCTCTACAGCATCGGGGCGATCGTCTACGGCACGAAGCGGCCGAACATCTCGCCGCGCTGGTTCGGGTTCCACGAGGTCTTCCACGCCCTCACGGTGCTGGCCTTCGCCGCGCACTTCGTGGCCGCCTCGCTCGCCCTCACCGGCCCCACGGCCTGAGCGCCGCGGCGGGGTCAGCCCCCGCTGCCGCTCCCGCTGGGGCCCCCACTGCCGGGGCCTCCACTGCCGGGGCCGCCTCCGACGGGCCCGGCGTCACCGGCCCCCACGTCGCCGTCGACCTCCTCCGGCCCGGCCTGCGGGTCGTCCTTGCCGCGGTGCGCGCGCTGCTGGCGGTAGGACATCCGGCGCATGCGGGCGTTCATGTTCCGCATGAGGAACCACAGGGCCAGCGCGAGGAACACGAAGGCGATGAAGGCGAGGAAGCCCGTCGAGACGTCGGGCGGGGTGTCGTTCATGCGGCGCGTTCCGTTCGGGAGTCGTGGACGAGGGTGAGCGCCCCGGAGGTCGCGAGCGCGTCGGCCTCGTCGACGTCGGTCGGCAGGCCGGCGAACAGGTCGTCCTCGTCGTCGGGCACCTCGACGTAGGAGGCGGCGAGCTCGTACTCCTCGACCGGCCAGACCGTGGCCTGCACCTCGCGCGGCACCTGGAACCACGTGCCGTCGGGGTCGACCTGGGTGGCGTGGGCGAGCAGCGCGGCGTCGCGGCGGTCGTACCAGGCCGAGCACTCGACGCGGGTGGTGACCGCGCGCTCGGGCCGGTTCCAGTTCTCGAGCCACTCGGCGTACGGGCTCTCCTCGCCGAGGGCGGTGAGCGCCTCGTGGAAGGCCTCGATGCGTGCGCGGCTGAAGGTCTGGTTGTAGTAGAGCTTCAGCGGCTGCCACGCCGGGCCGGCGTCGGGGAAGCGGGCGGGGTCGCCGGCCGCCTCGAACGCGGCGACCGACACGTCGTGGCACATGATGTGGTCGGGGTGCGGGTAGCCGCCGTCCTCGTCGTACGTCGTGACGACGTGCGGACGGAAGCGGCGGATCTCACGGACCAGCGCCTCGGCGGTGACCTCGAGGGGCTCGAGCGCGAAGCAGCCCTCGGGCAGCGGCGGCAGCGGGTCGCCCTCGGGCAGGCCGGAGTCGACGAAGCCGAGCCAGGTGTGCGAGACCCCGAGGATCTCCTGGGCGCGGGCCATCTCGTCGCGGCGGACCTGGGCGAGGTCGCGGAGGATGTGGATGTCCTCCTTGAGGCGCGGGTTGAGGATGTCGCCGCGCTCGCCCCCGTGCAGGAGACGACGAGGACCTCGTGGCCGGCGTCGACGTACTTGGCCATCGTCGCCGCGCCCTTGCTCGACTCGTCGTCCGGGTGCGCGTGGACGCACATGAGCCGGAGCCGTTCGGACATGCGGGACCCTTCGGTGCAGTGGTCTCGGGCGTACCCGAGAATGGACGGGTTCCATCCTCTCACTGCCCGACGACGTCCCGAGGAGCACCGTGCCGCTGCCCGACCCGCGGAACCCGTCCGGACGCCGTGCCGTGCTCGCTCTCCTGGGCGTGCTGGCCGCCGTCGGGGTCGTCGCCTGGTACGGCTGGACGACGACCTCGGGGCAGGTCGTCCCGTCGGTGACGGGCTACAAGGTCGAGTCCGACTCCCTCGTGCGGGTCGGGTACGACCTCGCCCGGCCGGAGGGCACTGCCGTCACCTGCCGGGTCAGCGGCCTCGACGCCGGCAAGGGACGGGTCGGCGTGGTGTCCGACGAGGTGCCCGCGTCCGGGCCGGCCGTCGTGCACCGGGTCGTCGAGGTACGCACCAGCGCGCGAGCGGTCACGGGTGTCGTGGAGTCGTGCACGCGCGTCCCGTCGGGCGGCTGAGCACCGGCTGCGGGCGTCCGCACGGGATGCTCAGGGCGGCTGACCTGTGGAGACGGATGTGCTTCCCGGGCCGGGCGTTGCTAGACTGACGGCTTCACGTTCGGGTCTGGGTCCGACGAACCGTTGACACACACAGCGGTCGGCCCGGGCCCGTTGCCGTAGCACCCTCGGCGCTCCCCGCGAGGGTCCGGCGCCCCCGTACCGCAGGAGCTGATCACCCGTGTCCGAGACGACGACCAACCAGAGCTTCCTCACCCAGGCCGCGTACGACCGGCTCAAGGGCGAGCTCGAGGAGATGACCGGCCCCGGGCGCACCGAGATCGCCAAGAAGATCGAGGCCGCGCGCGAGGAGGGCGACCTCAAGGAGAACGGCGGCTACCACGCGGCCAAGGAGGAGCAGGGCAAGATGGAGGCCCGCATCCGCCAGCTGACCCAGCTGCTCGAGAACGCGGTCATCGGCGAGACGCCGAAGGACGACGGCATCGTCGAGCCCGGCATGATCGTCACCGTCGACATGTTCGGTGACGAGGAGGAGTTCCTCCTCGGCTCGCGCGAGATCACCGACTCCTCGATGCAGGTCTTCTCGGAGAAGTCGCCCATCGGCGCGGCCGTTAACGGCCACAAGGTCGGCGACTCCGTCTCCTACGCCGCCCCGAACGGCAAGGAGATCGCGGTCAAGATCCTCAAGGCGACGCCCTACACCGGCTGACGCCCGCGGCATCCCGGTCGGCCCGGCCCCTCCATCGAGGGTGCCGGGCCGACCTGCATCCGGGCGCGGGCTGCTGCCGCCGGGGACGCGACTCCGTGCGGGTTGCGTGCGCTTCGACGCGCCACCCGGCGGCTGAAACCGCCCCGACGTCGCACGAGGTCCGGATGGGCGCGCGGACGCCGGTCGGTGGAACGCCTCAGGCGGGGCGCGCGCCCGTGACGAGGGTGCGGGTGGCGCCGCCGACCCAGGTGACCCCGTCGACGACCTCGACGTGCACGCGCCCCTCCCGGCCGATGACGGTGCCCTGCGCGGCGACGTAGCGCGACGGGACGTGGCCGGCCGGCACGAGCCACTGCCCGAGGCCGGCGTTGAGGCTGCCGGTGACCGGGTCCTCGCCGAAGTCGCGGTCGTCGGAGTAGAAGGCCCGCACCTCCAGGTCCACCCCGTCGTCGCGGGCGCCGTCCGGGTAGCGCGCCGCGATCCCGACCTTCATCCCGGAGGCCCGGGCCCGGTCGGGGTCGCAGGCCAGGACGGCGTCCGGTGTCGTGAGCAGCAGCCCGAGCCACCCGGGGCCGTTGTCGACCCAGGCCGCCTCGAGCACGTCGGCCGGGTCGAGGCGCAGGGCGTCGACCACCCGCGCCACCTCGGCGGGCTCGACCGGGCCGGACCGGGTCAGCGGCGGGGCGGCGAACCGCAGCATCCCGGCGCCGGACGCATCGCCCCGGCGGACCTCGACGAGCCCGGCGCCGCACTCCTGGACCACGACGCCCCCACGGCGGGGCACCCCACCGGCCTCGAGCCAGGCGTGGGCACTGCCGAGCGTCGGGTGGCCGGCGAACGGGAGCTCACCGCCGACCGTCCAGATGCGGACGCGGTAGTCGGCCTCCGGGTGGGTCGGAGCGAGGAGGAAGGTCGTCTCGGAGAGGTTGGTCCACCGGGCGACGGCGAGCATCTCGTCGTCGGACAGGTCGTCGGCGTCGTGGAGCACGGCCAGGGCGTTGCCCCGGAACGGTCGGTCGGAGAAGACGTCGACGAGGCGCACGGCGGTCACGCGGTCATCGAACCACGCGCCGGTGCGTCAGTCGTTCGTGCGGGCCACGAAGGCGCGGACGGCGAGCGGCGCCAGCACGGCCGAGAGCCCGACCGCCCAGATGACCGTCGTGAGCACCGGGTGCTGCAGCGGCAGCGCGGCGCCCTCGCGCAGCGGGATGCCGTCGTTGCCCCAGAGCTCGCGCAGGGCCTGGACGAGTGCGCTGATCGGGTTCCACTCGGCGAGGAAGCGCAGCCAGTCGGGCATGACGTCGGTGCGCGCGAAGGCGTTGGAGAGGAAGGTGATCGGGAAGACGGTCGTGAACATCACGCCCTGCACGGCCTCGACCGAGCGCAGCGCCGACCCGAAGAGGATGCCGACCCAGATCATCGCGAAGCCGAACAGGACGAGCAGGCCGTAGCCGGCCAGCCCGCGCAGCACGCCCTCGTGGATGCCCCAGCCGACGAAGAGCCCGGTGACGGACATGACGACGATGCCGATCATCGAGTGGATGATGCTCGAGACGCTGCGCGCGACGACGACCGACGAGCGGCCGATGGGCAGGCTCCGGAAGCGGTCGACGATGCCCTTGCCGAGGTCGGTGTTGAGCCCGATGGCGACGATGAAGGCGCTGAAGGTCATCGTCTGGGCCATGATCCCGGGCAGCAGCCACTCCTTGTAGTCGACGCCCGGGATCGAGATCGACCCGCCGAAGACGAAGGCGAAGAGCAGCACGAACATCACCGGCTGGATGGTGACGTCGGTGAGCATCTCGGGCTGGCGCTTGATGTGGGTGAGGTTGCGCCGGACCAGCGCCCACACCTGGCGCACCGGGTTGGGACGGGTGGCCGCGGGGTGCACGGCCTGGAAGTGCTGCTGCGCGGTGGTCATCGCACGGCCTCCTCGGGGGTGTCGGCGTCGGCGGTGGCGGGGGCGTCCTCGGCCCGGTGACCGGTGAGGGAGAGGAAGACGTCGTCGAGGCTCGGCCGCTGGAGGCCGATGTCGTCGAGCTCGATGCCGGCCTCGTCGAGCCGCGCCGCGATGCGGGTGAGGGCGGCGACCCCCTCGGCGGGGCGGTGATGCGGCGGGCGTCGGCGTCGACGTGCAGCTCGCCGACCTCGGCGCGGACGATCTCGGCGGCCGCTGCGACCTCCTCGCCCCGACTGACCGCGACGACCAGGCTGGCCTTGCCGGAGCGGTCCTTGAGCTCGAGGGGGTGCCGTCGGCGATGACCCTCCCGTGGTCGACGACGACGATGCGGTCGGCGAGCTGGTCGGCCTCGTCGAGGTACTGGGTCGTGAGGAAGAGCGTCGTGCCGTCGCGCACGAGGTCGCGCAGGACGCCCCACAGCTCGACCCGGCTGCGGGGGTCGAGGCCGGTGGTCGGCTCGTCGAGGAAGAGCACGGGCGGGGTGGCGACGAGGCTGGCGGCGAGGTCGAGGCGGCGCCGCATGCCGCCGGAGTACTCCTTGGCGACCTTGTCGCCGGCCTCGTCGAGGGAGAACCGCTCGAGCAGCTCGTCGGCCACTCGGCGCACCGTGGCGCGGTCGAGTCCGTAGAGGTCGCCGACGAGGCGGAGGTTCTCGCGGCCGGTCAGCAGCTCGTCGACGGTGGCCGACTGGGCCGTCAGGCCCATCCGCTGCCGGACGGCATCGGCGTCGCGGACGACGTCGAGCCCGGCGACCCGGCCGGTGCCGCTCGTGGGCACCGACAGCGTCGTCATCATCCGCACCGTCGTGGTCTTGCCCGCGCCGTTGGGCCCGAGCATCGAGAAGACGCTGCCCTCAGGGACCGAGAAGCTGACGCCGTCGACGGCGGTGAAGTCGCCGAAGCGCTTGACGAGGTCGACGGCCTCGATGGCCGGCGCGCTCATCGGACGAGGCAGAACGGGTGCCCTGCCGGGTCGAGGACGACGACGTCGAGGCGGGCCCGGGCGGTGGGAGCGGTGGCTTCACTCATCCCCCGACGCTAGAGGGGAGCACCGACAGACGTCACCCGAATTCGGCGCGTCCTGCGAGGCGCGCCGCGAGCGCGCGGGCGCGGGCCGGGTCGGAGGCGGCGAGCAGGCCCACGGCGAAGAGCACGTAGTCGCGGTCGACGACGGCCTCGGCCCGGTCGGGCACCCGCCAGCCACCGCCGTGGTCGGTGAGCGCCGGGTCGAGCACACGGGCGGCCACCTCCGGTGCGGCGTGCCGCAGCACCCCTCCGGACCCGACGACGAGCCCGACGTCGGCCAGCGGCCGGGGCCGTTCCCCGGGTGCCGGTCGGCCGTGCCGGCGCAGGGCGACCGTGACGGCCGACCGGGCCAGGGCCTCCTCGTGCGACCAGTCCGTGGCGCCGGCCGGCACGTGGCCGGTGTCCTCGACGACGCGGGCGGCATAGCGCGCGACGCCGTCGGCCACCGGCAGTCGCTCGCGCGTGGCCGCCTCGAGCACGCCCTCGGCGTTCCACCGCATCCCGAGGTCGGCCTCGACGGTCCGCGCGTGCCAGACGGTGCCGACGACCTCGCGGTGGATGGTCGCGTCCTCGCCCTGTGGCGTGATGACGGAGTAGACGTCGGTCGTCGCACCCCCGACGTCGACGACGAGCACGTCCTCGCCCCGGACCGCGGCGAGCACCTCGACGCCCCCGAGCACGGCGTCCGGGGTGGCCGCCCGCACGAGCTCGGCGAACCCCCGACCCCGGGACAGGCCCTTGCCGCCGATGACGTGCCGGAGGAAGACCTCGCGGATGGCCGAGCGGGCGCCCTCGGGGTCGACCTCGCCGATGCGCGGCAGGACGTTGGCGGTGACGACGTGCCGGCGGCCGGTGGCGGCGAGCTCGGCGGCGACCTCGTCGGCCGCCCGGGCGTTGCCGGCCACGACGACCGGTGCGGTGGTGCGGGCCCGGGCGAGGCGCCGGGCGTTGTGCAGCAGGACGTCGGCGTTGCCCCCGTCGGTGCCGCCGACGAGCAGGACGACGTCCGGTCGGGCGGCCCGCAGGGCGGTGACGTCGGCGCCGGTCATCGGTCCGGAGGCGACGTGCACGACCCGGGCGCCGGCCGAGAGCCCGACCCGGAAGCCGGCCTCGGCGGTGACCTCGCGCTCGTAGCCGACGACGGCCAGGCGCAGGCCGCCGCCGGCGCTCGAGCAGAGGAGGGTGCGCTCGGGGTCGGCGGTGGCGACCAGCTCGGCGCGGACGGCGTCGACGCCGTCCATGACGTCGGTGCCGACCGTGGTCGGGTGCGACGCCTTCCCGAGCACCGCCCCGTCGTCGCCGACGAGCAGCGCCTTCGTGAAGGTCGACCCGACGTCGACGCACAGGACCGCACCCACGGGCCCAGACCCTAGTGGCCGGCCCGCCCGGGCTGCGGCCCGCCCCGTCGTGGCGTCAGCGGGGCGGCGCCCCGCCCGGACCGCCCATCGACCCGCCCGTGGGGGCCGTCGTGGTGTCGACCGGCGCCGTGAGCGCCACGGCGTACCCGGCGGAGACGCTCCCCGACACGGTGCCCAGCTGGTGCACGCCACCGTCGTCGCCGAAGACGTTGTCGCTCGTCAGCGACAGCCGCGAGAGGTTGGAGACCGACTGCTCGTACCCGCTCGTCGCGTACACGGTGTCGCAGGTGGCCTTCGGCAGCGCCACCTGGGAGGTCGCGACGGCCTTCGTGGAGTCGGTGATGCTCGCCTCGTCCGGGTAGACCTCGAAGTGGATGTGCGGCCAGCGGCCCGAGTAGCACGCGGGGAAGATGCTCGTGAAGGTCACGGCGCCGGCGTCGTCGGTCACCTGGACGCCGCGCAGGTAGTTCTCGTCCTTCACCGCGTCGGAGTACATCGAGTAGTTGCCGTCGCGGTCGCAGTGCCACACGTAGACGGCCGCTTCGACCATCGGCCCACCGCCGGCGGCGATGTCGAGGACGGTCAGCGTCAGGGTCATCGGCACGCCCTCGGCCGTCGTCGTCGAGGAGCCGAAGCTGCTGCGGATGTCGGCGCGCACGACGCCGCTCTGCTCGAGGACGTCGGCACCGTTCGAGCCGTCACCCGGGTAGGGGCCGGCCGTCTCGTCGGGGATCTCGGTGAGGGTGCCGGTCGCGGTGGCGCTCGCCGTCGCGCTGCTCGTGGCCGAGGCGCTGCTCGACGAGGTGGCGGTCGAGCCGCTCCCGGACGAGCTGCTGCCGCAGGCGGCCAGCGCGGTGCCGGCGGCCCCGATGCCGATGACGGCGAGCATCCGGCGCCGGTCGAAGAGCGTGCCGAGGTCGAAGGCCAGCCCCTGGTCGACCACCTCGTCCTCGGGGCGGGGCAGCGGGCGCCCCTCGTAGGTCGGGCGGGTGGAGTCGGTGCTGTTCATGGGTGGTCCTCCGGTGGTCGGTGTCGTCCCGACGACCGTAGGAAGGCCACCGAGCCGTCCGGTGTGCGCCCGCTGTGCACTCCCTGTGACCGCTGCGGCGGCCGGCGCCCGCGTCAGGTCAGCCGGTCGAGCGCCTGGCGCAGGTCGGCGACGAGGTCCTCGACGTCCTCGATGCCGACCGAGAGCCGGATGAGGTCGCCCGGCACCTCGAGCTCGGTGCCGGCGACCGAGGCGTGGGTCATCCGGCCCGGGTGCTCGATGAGCGACTCGACGCCGCCGAGCGACTCCCCGAGGGTCCACAGCTGGGTCTCGGCGCACACCTTGGCCGCGACGTCCTCGCCACCGCGCACCCGGAAGGCGACCATCCCGCCGAACCGCTTCATCTGGCGGGCGGCGACGTCGTGGTTCGGGTGGTCGGGCAGCCCCGGGTAGTGCACCGCGGTGACGCCGGGGTGAGACTGCAGGAAGTCGACGACCGCCTCCGCGTTGTCGCAGTGCCGCTCCATCCGGACGGCGAGCGTCTTGAGGCCGCGCAGCACGAGCCAGGCGTCGAACGGGCCGGCGACGGCGCCCATCGAGTTCTGGTGGAACGCGATCCGCTCGGACACCGACTCGCCGTCACGCGTCGTGGCACCCGGTGCCACCACCACGGCACCCCCGACGACGTCGCTGTGGCCGCCGGCGTACTTCGTCGTCGAGTGCACGACGACGTCGGCTCCGAGCGCGATCGGGTTCTGCAGGTACGGCGACGCGAACGTGTTGTCGACGACGAGCAGCGCCCCGACCTCGCGCGCGACGGCGGCGATGGCCTCGATGTCGGCGATGCCCAGCAGCGGGTTGGTCGGCGTCTCGACCCAGATCATCCGGGTCTCGGGCCGCACCGCCGCGCGCACCGACGCGACGTCGGCGACGGTGGCGATCGAGTGGTCGACGCCCCACGGCTTGAGGACGCGGTTGAACAGGCGGTAGGTGCCGCCGTAGGCGTCGGAGGGGACGACGACGTGGTCGCCCGGGGCGAGCAGCGCGCGCAGCACGGTGTCCTCCCCGGCCAGGCCGCTGGCGAACGCGAAGCCGCGCTCACCGCGCTCCAGCGCCGCGACGCACTCCTCGAGGGCGGTGCGCGTCGGGTTCGCCGACCGCGAGTACTCGTAGCCGCCGCGCAGGCCGCCGACACCGTCCTGCTTGTACGTGCTCACCTGGTGGATGGGCGGCACGACGGCGCCGGTCGTGGGGTCCGGCTCCTGCCCGGCGTGGATGGCGCGCGAGGAGAACCCGAGGTCGTCGAGAGTCATCCTCCGAGGGTAGGGGCTCCCCCACCGGCCCGATGACGGCGGCCCGGGGTCAGTCGAGGTGGGCCTGCCACTGCCGCATCCGCCCGCTCGGCCGGAAGCCCATCGCGACGTTGACCGCGAGCATCGGCGCGTTGTCGGTGGCGTTCCACGTCCGCACCGTGGCGACCTCGGGCACGGCGTCGGCGAGCGCCCGGAGGGTGGCGGCCTTGAGCGCCAACCCGAGCCCGTGCCCGCGGTGCTCGCGCAGGACGAGGGTGTCGTGCTGGAAGGCCAGCGCCGGCGCGTCCCGCGGCACCTGGATGCTCGTGTAGCCGACGAGCCGGCCGCTCGCCAGGTCGCGGACGAAGGTCGACACGACCCGCCGCCCCATCGCCCGCGTGCGCTCGTCCTCGCCCCGGACACGGTGCTCGTCCCACTCCTCCTCGGAGAGCTCGAGGTCGCCGAGGGGGGCGTCGGTGGACATCCGGCGGGCCAGGGTCGCCCGGTCGGCGAGGTCGGCCTCGGGCATGACGTCGACGTGGGTCTCGAGCCGGTACCCGGGGGCGGCCTCCGCATCCGGCAGCACGGCGTCCCGGACGGCGAGGTCCGAGCGCAGCACCGTCTGCGCCGGGGCGAACCCGTGCCGCTCGACCCAGGGCCCGTGCGGGTCCTCGTCGGTGTCGGCGCCCCACTGCGTCTCGGTGTGCAGCGTCGTGCGACCCAGGGAGCGAGCGGTCTCCCCGACCCACCCGGCGAGCCGGTCGCCGACGCCCCGGCGCCGGAGCCCCGGCAGCACGGAGGCGAACACCAGCGCCGTGCTCTCGTTGTCGAGCAGCGGGGCGATGACGCCGGCCGCCCCGACCGGCTGTTCGTCGTCGACGGCCAGCACCTGCAGGCGGGTCTTCGAGGGGATGCCTCGAGCGCGCGCAGCTCCTCGGCGGTCCACGCGTCGTGGTCCTGCCCCTGGTCGTGGTGCGCGGCGTCGGCGAGGACCCGGGCCCAGGTGTCGAAGCGCGCGGCGTCCTCGGGGTCGGTGTCGAGGCCCGAGACGGGGACGAGGTCGGTCACGAGGAACACCGTGCCATCCCCGCGCGTTGGACGGGACATGCTGTTCGGCTCGAAGGCGAAGACGACCCTGCCCACCCGCGACGAGGCCCTGCCCGGCCGTGACCACCGCATCTTCCCGGTGCCCACGACCCACGAGGTCCTCGGTACCCCACTCGAGGGCCCGTGGCCCGACGGCACCGAGGTGCTGTACGTCGCGATGGGCTGCTTCTGGGGCGTCGAGCGGATCTTCTGGAAGCTGCCCGGCGTCGTGACGACGGCGGCCGGCTACATGGGCGGCTACACCCCGAACCCGACGTACGAGGAGACCTGCACCGGACGGACCGGGCACGCCGAGGCCGTCCTCGTCGCCTACGACCCCACGCAGACCTCCCCCGAGCTGCTGCTCAAGGCGTTCTGGGAGAACCACGACCCAACGCAGGGCAACCGGCAGTACAACGACGTCGGCACGGCCTACCGGTCGGCGATCTTCACGACGACGCCCGGCCAGGCGGCCGCCGCCGAGGCCACCCGCGTCGCCTTCCAGCGCGTGCTCACCGAGGCCGGTCGCGGCGACATCACGACGAGCATCGCGAGCGCCGAGCAGGCCGGGCCGTTCTGGTACGCGGAGGACTACCACCAGCAGTACCTCCACAAGAACCCCGGCGGCTACTGCAACCACGGCCCCAACGGGCTGACCTGCCCCGTCGGTGTCGCGAACCTGCCCGCCCAGACCGACGTGCTGCCGCCGGCCTGAGCCCGGCACCCCGGCCGGGGAAACCACCCGGCCGGGCCACCACCGCGGCTAGCGTGACGCGGGTGACCGACGACCACGGGGACCCGGCGGCCGGCCCCCTCGACGTCGCGCACCTGCGCCTGGTCGTGCTGCTCGTGGCGCTGCTCAACCTCGGGTACTTCGGCGTGGAGCTGACCCTGGCGCTGGTCTCCGGCTCGGTGTCCCTGCTCGCCGACAGCGCCGACTTCCTCGAGGACACCGCCGTCAACCTGCTGGTCGTCCTCGCCCTCGGGTGGCCGCTCGCGCAGAGGGCGGCGATGGGCAAGGCGATGGCGGCCGTCCTTCTGGCGCCGGCGGCCGTGGCCGGCTGGCAGGCGGTGCAGCGCCTCGGCGACCCCGTGGCCCCGCGGGTCGTCCCGCTCGTGCTGGCCTCGCTCGGCGCCATCGCCGTCAACGGCACCTGCGCCTGGCTCCTCGCCCGGGTGCACCGTCACGGCGGCAGCCTCAGCCGGGCCGCTTTCCTGTCGGCGCGCAACGACGTCCTCGTGGGCGTCGCGATCATCGTCATGGGCGGCGTGACGGCCGCCACCGGCTCCGGCTGGCCGGACCTCGTCCTCGGGCTGGCCATCGTCGCCCTCGCGGTGATCGCCGCGCGGGAGGTCTGGGAGGTCAGCGAGGAGGAGCGTCTGGCCGCGCGGGCGATCGCCGGCGACGTCGGCTGACGCCTCCCGGCGCGCGGCTACCGCGCGTCGGCCCTGGCCACGAGCTTCGTCAGCATCGTGACGTTGCGGCTCGTGCTGCTCAGCGGCCCGAGGACCTTCTCCCAGTCCCGCTTCGTGAGCCGGGAGTCGGTGGACTTCCCGCGCATCCGCCAGTGCACGTCGGCGCCGTCGACGACGAGGGTCTCGAAGTGGTCCGAGAGGGCCTCGAGCTGCTTCGCCGCGGCCGCTCCGGGGCCTTCTTGAGGAACGTCACGAAGTGGGTGTCTCCGGCCTCCACCGGGAAGGGCCGGGCGTCGAGGGCGCTGCGCACCTCGGCCACGGTCCGGACGAAGGTCGTGCACTCGAAGCCGAACTCGTCCTCCAGCGCCAACTCCAACGCCCCCTCGACCGAGACCCGTGACCCCGTCGTGTCGAAGACGACGTTGCCGCTGTTGACCCAGGTCCACACGTCGGCAAACCCGAGGTCCTCGCAGACCGACACCAGGCGGCTCATCGGCACGCGCCGCTTCCCGAGGTTCACGGCACGCAGGAAGCCCACCCGGACGCTCATGGGGCCTGACTCTAGGCGTCCTCGTCGAAAGTCGGCGGCAGAGGTCGCTCGCCCATCCCTGCTCGCGGTGGTTGCGGCGTTCGCCTCCACCATGCTCCGCGCCCGGGGCCGACGGACCCCGGGCCATACGTGCCCCGGCCCGTGCGGATGCTCTTGTCGAAGGCGGGGAGCTCTTCACCGTGCGTCGGCCGGTGAACCCACGGGAGACGTAGCGCTCCGTGGGCGAGGTCCCGGCCTACCAGCTCTCGGACGCGGCGGAAAGCTTTCATCTCTCAGCAGTAGTAAGTGATGTATTGAGCAGACTGAATCGCCTCGTGCACGTCGTAGTTCGCCCATCCGTCCGTGATCACGCGGTAGGTATACGTTCCGGCACCGGTGCAGTTGTAGACCGTTGACCTTTCGAGCCAGGCATGGTTCGTGGATGACGCACTGAGAGAAGCGCGATTCGTCCACAGGCCCAAGCCTTTGTAGGACTGAATCGTCACTTTGATCGATGTCTGGAGATAGCCGGTCCCTGAGCATGATTGAAAACCGTAGCCATTGACCCGAGAACTTCCATAGCCCGGGTTGGCCGCATAGATCGTGCAAACCCATGTTGCCGAAGCGAGTCGTGGATCTTGTCGGCCGGCGCCCGCGAGACGTGACTGAGCGGCGCCACGACCACTAGAAGTTGCGGCACCCGTCGGAAGGTCGTCCGAGAACGCATCCGCAGCTCGTCGGCTCTTCCTGTCGCCGGGGTCACAGGCAGGCCAGCGAGGTGCAGGTGTCATTGCCCTTGCCGTCGCCGGGTCCGGAGAAGGTCATCGACGGGGAAGGAGCGACGTCGCGAGGCCCCCCGCTCGGTGGAGCGGGGGCCTCGTCCCGACGTGGCGACCGGTGGGTCAGCGCACGCCGGCGGGCTCCGACGCCCTGCCCGTCGGAGCGGTCTCGGGGCGCCGGGCGCCGTCGTGGTCGGGTGCGCTCGACGACAACGTGTCGAGCAGCTCGTGCCCGAGCTCCTCGGCGGTCTCGGCCGGCGTCTCCTCGTGGTTGCTGTCGCGCAGCGGGATGGCCTGGATGGCCAGCGTCGCGAGCAGCACGAGCGCGACGATGGGCAGGCCCATGAGGAAGACCTGGTGCAGCTGGTCGGCGAGGCCCTGGCGGACCGCCGTGGCGACGGCGGGCGGCAGCTGGGACAGGGCGGACGGGTCGAGCACCGACCCGGCGCTCGCGGCACCCTCGGGCATCGAGGCGGCCGCCCCGGCCGGGAGGTGCGAGGCGATCGCGCCGCCGAGGCCACTGGTCAGCACGGTGCCGAAGACCGCGATGCCGACCGTCGAACCGACGTTGCGGAAGAACTGGCTCGAGGCGGTCGCCACCCCGAGGTCGCGCTTCTCGGCCGCGTTCTGCACGACGAGGGTGTACTGCTGCATCGCCATCCCGATCCCGATGCCGAGCACGACCATGGCCAGGGTCAGCTGGGTCTGCGTGGAGTCGAAGGTCAGCCGGGTCAGCAGCCAGATGCCGGCGCCCATGACGACGACACCGACGGCCATGAACGGCTTGTAGACGCCGGTCCTCGTGATGACCAGCCCGGTGAGGATGCCCATGACGATGAGGCCGACCATGAGCGGGGCGAGGATGAGGCCGGAGTTCGTCGCGTCGACGCCGAGCACGCCCTGGGCGAAGACCGGGATGTAGATGATCGAGCCGAACATCACCATGGCCAGGCCGAAGCTCGCGATGTTGGCCGCCGTGAACACGCGGGACCGGAAGAGGCGCAGCGGGATCACCGGCTCCTCGGCGCGGTTCTCGGCGAACACGAAGGCGACGAGACCCACGACGCCGACCACGTAGAGCCCGATGACGGTCGCCGAGCCCCACGGGTAGGACGTGCCGCCCCACGAGGTGGCGAGCAGGACCGCGGTGAGCCCGATGGCGAGCGTGGCGATGCCCCAGCTGTCGACCTTCGCCTCACGACGCTCGTGCGGCAGGTGGAGGAAGCGCAGGATGAAGCCGGTGGCGACGACACCGATCGGGATGCCGGCGAAGAACAGCCAGCGCCAGCCCCAGTGGTCGGTGATGAAGCCGCCCGCGAGCGGACCCGCGACCGAGGTGACGCCGAAGACGGCGCCCATGAGGCCCTGGTACTTGCCGCGCTGACGCGGCGGGATGATGTCACCGATGATGGTCTGCGACAGCGGCATCACCGTTCCCATGCCGAGGCCCTGGATGGCGCGCGCGGCGACGAGCACCCAGAAGCTCTGGGCGAAGCCGGCCACGAGCGAGCCGACCATGAAGACGACGAGCCCGGCGATGTAGAAGCCGCGCCGGCCGTAGAGGTCGGAGAACTTGCCGACGATCGGGACGGTGATCGCCGAGACGAGGAGGGCGGCGGTGGCGACCCAGCTGTAGTGGTCCATCCCCCCGAGCTCGGAGACGATGCGCGGCATCGCCGGCCCGACGATGGTCTGGCTGACGGAGGCGACGAGCATGCCGAGCATCAGCCCGACGAAGACGCGCGAGGCCTCCGGGCTGAGCCTGTACGGCTGCGTGGCCGTCGTGGTGGCGGTGGTCATGCGGGGGTCCTTTCACGGACGGGCGTACCGGTGGTGGTGGTGGGGCCCGCGACGCTGCGGACGGGGTGGTCGGCGGCGACCTCGCTGAGGGCGGCCTGGAGCCGCCCGAGGAGCTCGGCGAGGGTGGCGCGGTCGGCGGCGGACCAGTCGTGGAGGGCGATGCCGACGAGCTCCTCGCGACGGCGGCGCTCGTCCTCGAGCACCTCGCGCCCGGTCGGCGTGAGGTCGACGAGCTGGGCGCGACGGTCCTCCGGGTCGGGCGTGCGGGCGAGGAAGCCGCGCTCGACGAGCGTGCTCACCCGGCGGCTGGTCGTCGACTGGTCGAGCCCGACGGCGTCGGCGAGGTCGCAGGCCCGGCCGGCGCCGCGCTTGGCGGTGAGCGCGAGGAGCGTGTACTCCGGGCGGCTCACCGGGCCGTCGACGAGGTGCGCCCGGGCGAGGAGGCCGAACATCGCCGACAGGTGCTCGGTGACGAGCGGGTCAGCGGTTGGTTGCATGACACAAGCATATATCTTTCTGCACTCTGTGCAAAATCCAGCACAGGGCCATACTGGGCGCATGACGACCGGTGCGGGTCCCGGGCCGGGGCTCCGGGACCGCAAGAAGGAGGAGACGCGCCTGCGGCTGCACACCACCGCACTGCGCCTCGCCGTCGAGCGCGGCGTCGGGGCCGTGACCGTCGAGGAGATCGCCGCGGTCGCGGAGGTCTCGCCGCGCACCTTCTTCAACTACTTCGCGACGAAGGAGGACGCTCTCGTCAACACCGACGCCGGGCGGGCCGCGGCCACCCACGCCGCCGTCCTCGCCCGTCCCGCCGAGGAGTCACCCGCGGAGGCCCTGCGCGCCGTGCTCACCGAGCACGTGCGCGCCCTGGAGGCCGACCGCGACCTGTGGCGGATGCGCAGCGAGCTCGCCGCCCGCTCCCCCGAGCTCGCGGCCCGGGCCGCCGGGGCCGGGGAGCGCTTCGAGAGCGCCCTCGTCGATGCCGCCTACGCGCGGGCGGGCACCGACCCCGCGCGCGACCTCCTGCCGGGCCTCACCGCGCGGGTCGCGATGGCCGCGGTGCGCGCGGCCTACCAGCAGCACCGGCTCGCCGGCCAGGAGGGCTCGCTCGCCGACCGGCTGGCGACCGCCTTCGACGCCGCCGGCCTCCGCTGAGCCCCCACTTCGCGAACGTGTGTGAACCCGCCGGTTTTTCCCGGTGTCATGTGACAGGACGTTTCGGACGGGGTGTGTCAGGACCTTTCGGACAGTGTGGGTTTCCAGGTGCTGCGGTTTTGGTAGCGGTGGCGGGGGTCGATCCGTATCCGCGCGATGACGAGGGTGTCGTGGGTGATGACGGCGTCGTGGCCGTCCCGGACGATGGTGACGGTGGCTGCGGCCCAGGCGCTGCCGATGCTGGTGACCGCGTCGCCGCCGAGGTTGACGTGCCCGTTGGCAGCCACGACGCGCCGGGTGACGGTGGCCCTTCCGGGCAGTGGGGTCGGGGCGGGAGTGGCCTTGGGGCTGGCGGTGTACCGCTCGTGGGGGTTTGGTCGGGGTCCAGGCCTTGGTGAGGGCGGTCGGTGTTGAAGAGCAGGTCGTAGGCGTCGACGAGCCGTTGCAGCGCCTCGATGGTGGTGGCCGGGTCCCGCGCGGTCAGCCACCGGCTCAGTGGTTGCCAGTCGCGTTCCTTCTTGCCCAGGGTTTGCGGGTGGCCCGCAGTGGAGCTGACGGTGTGAGTGCCCACGGCGTGGACCTGGGCCTCGAACGTGCCCATCGCCCCGGTGATCCGGCGGGCATTGAACGCCAGCGAGTTGTCGGTGAGCAGCATCGCCGGTGGGCCGTGGCGGGTGGCGCACCTGCTGAACAAGGTCCAGGCGTCGGCGCTGTTCTCTGACCTGGCGACCCGGGTGCCCAGGATGAACCGGGAGTGGTCGTCGATGATCCGCAGCAGGCACACCGTCCTACCGTCGGCCAGGAGCCACTGCTTGCCGTCCAGCTGCCAGCACGCGTTCGGGCGTGGATGCTCAAAGCGGCGGAAGGACGCCCGGGGCCGCTTCGCCGGTTGGGGATCGACCAGCCCGGCGCGGACCAGGACCCGGTGGATGGTCCGAGCGTCGGGGACGGCGGGGACCTCACGGCGCCTGAGCCGCGAGCCGATGCTGCGTGCCCCATCGTCCCAGCCGGCCCTCCTGAGCGCGTCACGCTCGGCGACGATCAGGTCCACCATCGGTTGGGGTGTCGCTGTCGGAGAGAAATGAGGCCGGCTGGAGTCATCGAGCAACCCCTCCAGGCCGCGTTCCCTGAAACGGCGCCGATACCGGTAGTACGAGTCCCGGCTCAGGCCCAGCTCGGCGCACTTCGCGCTCACCGTGCCTCCCGCCTCCACGGCGTTCAAGAACGCCACCGCCAAGCGTGCATCCATCGCCACCGACTTCCCGGCCATGAGCAATGCTCGGCCAACTCGGTGTCCGAAAGGTCCTGTCACATACCTGTCCGAAAGGTCCTGTCACTCAATACCGGTTTTTCCCGGCGTGTTCACACACGTTCGTGGAGAACGGGGTGCGCGGTCGACACCGTCGTCGCGGCGCCCCGGCCGAAGACGAAGCGGCGCTGGACCGTGTACGAGACCGCCAGCAGCAGGGCCTCGGTCAGCACCTTGCCGACGAGCAGCGCCAGGCCGAGCCCGACGACGAGCACGTGCATCAGCGCGGCGTTGGCCGCGAGGACGACGGCGACCAGGCCCGCGTAGCGCAGCGCGCTCGTCGAGGACCCGCGACCGAAGACGAAGTGCCGGTTGGTGCGGTAGTTGACCGTCGCGCTCGCGACCCGGGCCCCGACGACGGACAGCAGGAGGCTCCCGGTGAGGACGTGCAGCAGCACGAGCAGCGTGTAGTCGACGGCGGCCGCGACGAGCGAGGAGGCCGCGAAGCGGGCCATCGGCGCGTACACCCGCAACGAGTCGCGGACCGGCCGGAAGTGCGACGAGGAGTTGCCGTCGAGGTAGACGGTGCGGATCGGCACCTCGACGACGGCGTGCCCGGCGCCGTGGGCCCGCAGCAGGAGCTCCAGCTCGTACTCGAAGCGCTCGCCCTCGACCTCGCACAGCCAGCCGAGCATCTCGGCGGGGTACGCCCGCAGCCCGGTCTGGGTGTCGGAGAGGTCGATCCCCGTCGTGAGCACGAACAGCCGACGGGTCACGGCGTTGCCGAACCGGCTGCGGCTCGGCACCGGCCCGGAGAACTGCCGGACCCCGAGGACCATCGCCCGGCGCGACCCGGCGACCCGGGCCGCGACCGCCAGCACGTCGTCGGGGGTGTGCTGGCCGTCGCTGTCGGCGCACACGACGTCCTCGCCGGGCCAGCGCGTCGCGGCCTCGCGGAACCCCGTCTTGAGCGCTCGCCCCTTGCCCCGGTTGACGTCGTGGTGCACGACGACCGCCCCGGTCGCGGTGGCGTCGGCGAAGACCTCGGCGCACGCCGGCCCGCTGCCGTCGTCGACGACGAGCACGTGCAGGTCGGGGCGGGCGGCGCGCAGGTCGCGGACGAGGGCGACCAGCCGGCCGTCGGGCTCGAAGGCGGGGACGAGGACGATCACGACGCGCCCCTCAGGCCCCGACGTAGAGGATGTCGGAGGTGCCGCGCTCCTGGCCCCTGCCGAGCGGGTTGTTCACGAGGTCCCCGTCGAAGACCATCGCGCTCGAGCCGCCGCCGTCGAGGTTGTAGGCGACCCGGGCCCCGCGGTCGACGAAGACCTGGGCGAACTCGCTCATCCCGATGCCGCGGCTGTAGCCGGTGGACCGGCCGTCGGCGACGATGACGAGGACGCGGTTCGTGTCGACCAGCCCGATGCCGGTGCGCGGCTGGTTGCCCTGCACCGAGTGGTTGCCGAAGTTCGTGTCGACCTCGACCGAGTCGATGCCGTCGACCACCGCGCCGCCGTCGACGAGCCCGGGACCGAACGAGAGCGTCTGCCACACACCGTCGGCGACGAGGGTCTTGGCGTTCGTCGCCGTCTCGTCGTAGAGGCGCATCGACCCGTCGCGGTACCAGGCGAGTCCCTGGCGCGCCCCCTCGTCGCGGTAGGCGACCCCGTTGCGCACGACGATCCCGTTGTCGCGGAACCCGTAGTAGTCGCCGTTGACGGCCCACACCGCGTTCACGGAGGAGGCGATGGCGCTCGGGACCTCGATGATGTTCTGCCCGAACTCGTCGTTCGCGAACGCCGAGCGGAGCACGGTGGCGTCCTTCAGCTGCAGGTCCGCGGTGAAGTAGACCAGCTGGTCGCTCCCGCTGCCGACGACCGTCTTCGAGATGTCGATCGTCGCGAGGTCGCTCGTGTACGTGGTGCCGGACACGGTGCCACCCGTCGAGGCGGTGGCGGCCGAGGCGACGCCCTGGCTCGCCTCGTAGGCGCTGGCCGAGGAGACCTCGACGTGGTCGACGACGTACCGCTCCAGCGCCCAGCCGGTGCCCGTCGCGGCGAGCGCGAACAGGCCCGCACCACCGCCGAGGAGGGCGCGGCGGCCGACGCGGCGGCGCGGGGTGTCCCCTGCCGGCGGCAGCGGGGTGCGGTCGGGGCCAGGGTGCTCGTGGGCTCGTTCATGGGACCACCGTCGAGCCGGCGCCTGTGCCGCGGCTGTCCCCTCCCGGTGGACGGCCGATGACCTCGGACGAGCAGCCGTCGTCGATCTCGTTGAGCCACAACTGCATACCCAAAGCCGCGCCACCGACCTCGCACAGTGGCCCCACAGTCGCGACGGGCTCGATGGTTCCCGACACCTTCCCCTCCGACCCAGGAGCCTCCCGTGAGCACCCTGATCGTCTACGCCGCGAACGTCGTGGCCATCTGCCTCCTCGTCTTCGCCCTCTACGTCCCCCGGCACGGCCGGCGCGACCTCGTCGTCGCCTACCTCGGCGTGAACATCGGGGTGATGGCGGTCGCGTCCGCCCTGCTCGACAGCGCCGTCGGTGCGGGCCTCGGGCTCGGGCTGTTCGGCGTCCTGTCGATCATCCGGCTGCGCTCCGAGGAGCTGGCCCAGCACGAGGTCGCCTACTACTTCGCGGCCCTGGCCCTCGGCCTGCTCAGCGGCCTCGCGGTCGGTCCGGTGTGGCTGCCCGTCGCCCTGATGGCCCTGATCGTCGGCGCCCTGTGGCTCGGCGACCACCCCCGGATGCTCCCGCGCCACCGCCGCCGGCTGGTCGTCCTCGACCACGCGTACGACGACGAGCGCGACGTGGTCACCGCCCTCGAGCAGCGCCTCGGCGCCCCCGTCATCGGCGTGAACGTCCTCAAGGTCGACCACGTCAACGACGCGACGACCGTCGACGTCCGCTTCCGGGCACCGCTCGCCTCCCCCGTCCCGACCGAGGGCTCGGACGCCCCCGTGCCGGTCCGGCGCACCACGGTGGTCGTGCCGTGAGCACCGCGGCCCTCGCCCGGTTCGACGACCTGCCGGCCATCGACCTCGACGAGCTCGTCGCGACGAGCGGCCTGCTGACCCGCGTCGACCGGAAGTACGTGCTCTCCACGGTCGAGGCGACGATGCTCACCGACCTCGCGCCGGCGGGCACCCGGGTCCTCGAGATCGACGGGCACCGCACCCTCGGCTACACGACCCGCTACCTCGACACGGAGGACCTGCTGACCTACCACCTGGCGGCCCACCGCCGTCGCCGCCGGTTCAAGGTCCGCAGCCGCCGGTACGACCTCGGCGGGGAGTCCTACCTCGAGGTCAAGACCCGTGCCCAGGACCACACGGTCAAGACCCGGCTCGAGGGCGACCACCTGTGGCACGACCGGATGGACTCCGCCGGACGGCAGTTCGTCACCGAGGCGCTCGTCGCGTCGTCCATCGACGCCGACGTCGTCCCCGACCTCGCGCCGACCCTCGACATCCGCTACGACCGCACGACGCTGCACCTCGCCGACGACGGCACCCGCGTCACGGTCGACCGGGCCCTGAGGTGGGAGCGCCCCGACGGGCTCCGGCTCGAACGACCCGACCTCGTCGTCGTCGAGACCAAGAGCCCCGGGCGGGCGTCCTCCCTCGACCGCGTCCTCTGGTCGCTCGGCCACCGTCCCCGGCGGATGAGCAAGTACGCCACCGGCCTGGCCGCGCTCGACCCCGCCCTGCCCGCCAACCGTTGGGCGCGCACCCTGCGCGACCACGTCCGTCCCTGAGGAGACCACGATGAAGCTCACCAAGGCCCGGGCCGCCGTCACGGCCGCCCTGCTCGCCGCCACCCTCGCCGGCTGCGGTGTCGCCGGAGCCGTCACCGGCGCCTCCGTCGACGACAGCAGCACGACGACCACCGCGACCGCGACCCCCGGCGCCTCCGTCGAGGCGGTGCTCGCCGCGAACCAGGAGTCGCACGCCGAGGCCGACGACGGCACGTACGACGCCTCGAGCGCCGTCACCGTGACCCTCTCCGGGTCGAGTGCGACCGCCTCCGGTGACGGGGTGAGCGTCAAGGACTCCACGGTGACGATCACCGCGCCCGGCACCTACGTGCTGACCGGGACGCTCGCCGGTCAGGTCGTCGTCGACTCATCCGTCGAGGGGAAGGTCCAGCTCGTCCTCGACGACGCGCACGTCACCTCCTCGACCGGCCCGGCCGTCTCGGTGACGGCCGCCGACGAGGTCGTTGTCGTCCTCGCCGACGGGTCGACGAACACCCTCGAGGACGGGTCCGGCTACGGGGACGGCGAGGGCGAGCCCAACGCGGCCCTCTACTCCGCCGCCGACCTGACCATCGCCGGCACCGGGTCGCTCACCGTCACCGGCAACAGCAACGACGGCATCGGCTCGCAGGACGGGCTGGTCATCCTCTCCGGCACGGTCACGGTCACCGCCGTCGACGACGCCGTCCGCGGGAAGGACTACGTGCGCGTCGAGGGCGGCATCCTCACGGCGACCGCCGGCGGCGACGCCCTGAAGTCCGACAACGCCGAGGAGGGCGACCGCGGGTACGTCGTGGTGCTCGGCGGCACCGTGAAGCTGACCGCGGGCGACGACGGCATCCAGGCCGCGACCGACGCGGCGATCGGGGGCGGCACGACGACGATCACGGCCGAGGGCGACGGCATCCACGGCGACGTCAGCGCCACGGTGGGCGGCGGCACGACGACGGTCACGAAGTCGAGCGAGGGCCTCGAGGGCAAGGTCGTCACCGTCTCCGGCGGCAGCATCGACATCACGAGCTCGGACGACGCGGTGAACGCGACCGACGGCTCCAGCTCCGGTGGGGGCATGGGTGGTGGCGGGAACTCGTCGCAGGACGGTGTCTCCGTGACGATCAGCGGCGGCACGCTCGTCGTCGACGCCGAGGGCGACGGCCTGGACTCCAACGGGTCGATGTCCATCACCGGCGGCACCATCGTCGTCAGCGGCCCGACCGCGAGCGGCAACGGCGCGCTCGACACCAACGGCGGTCTGACGATCACCGGCGGCACGCTGCTCGCGGCAGGCTCCTCCGGGATGGCCGAGGCGCCGTCGACCGACTCCGAGCAGGGCTGGGTGTCGGCGACCTTCGACTCCGGGTACGCCGAGGGCACCGTCGTGCAGGTGGTGCAGGACGGCAAGGTCATCGCGTCCTTCACCGCGAGCAAGACCTTCTCGTCGGTGGTGTTCTCGTCCTCGGCCATCACCTCGGGCGAGACCTACGAGATCTGGGTCGACGGCACGCCGTCCGGGACGGCGGTCGGCGGGCTCACGCTCGGCGGCTCCACCGACGGCGGGTCGAAGCTCGGGACGGTGACGGCCGACGTGCACACCGGCGGCCAGGGCGGCCCCGGCCACTGACCCGCTGCCCGACCCCGTCGAGAGTACGGAACACGCCGTCTGCACCACCCTGCAGGCGGCGTGTCCCGTACCTTCGACGGGTCCTCCCCCGGGGGCCCGAACGGGTCTGCCCCGCAGCCGGAGCGGCGAGTACGTTCGAGGGCATGGACGCGCACCTGCTCGGACGCCTGGCGACCGCCTACCGCGATCTGCACTCACACCCCGAGCTGTCCGGTCAGGAGGTCAGGACGGCCGGTGTCGCAGCGACCTGGCTGCGGGAGAACGGGTTCGACGTCACCGAGGGGGTCGGTGGCACCGGGGTCGTCGGGGTGCTGCGGCGCGGCGAGGGGCCCTGCGTGCTGCTCCGGGCCGACATGGACGCCCTCCCCGTGCAGGAGGCCACGGGGCTCCCCCACGCCAGCACCGTCGACGGTGTCATGCACGCCTGCGGGCACGACGTCCACGTCACCTGCCTGGTCGGTGCCGCCGCCACGCTGGCCGCCGACCCCGGCTGGTCGGGGACCCTCGTCTGCCTGTTCCAGCCCGCCGAGGAGACCGCGAGCGGCGCCCGCGCGATGGTCGCCGACCGGCTCGCCGAGCTCGTGCCCCGCCCCGACGTCGTCCTCGGGCAGCACGTGGCCCCGCTCCCGGCCGGCAGCCTGGGCCTGCGCACCGGGCCCGCGTTCGCGGCCACCGACTCGCTGCGGGTGACCCTGTGGGGCCGCGGCGGGCACGGCTCGCGACCGGAGACGACCGTGGACCCGGTCGTCATGGCCGCCGCGACCGCGCTGCGCCTCCAGGGCGTCGTGGCGCGCGAGGTCGCGGGCACCGAGACGGCCGTCCTCACCGTCGGCGCGCTCAACGCCGGCACCGCGCCGAACATCATCGCGGACCGCGCCGAGCTGCTCGTCAACATCCGCAGCTCCGACGAGGCCGTGCGGCAGCGGGTGCTCGGCGCCGTCGAGCGGATCGTCCGGGCCGAGGCGCAGGCCTCGGGCGCACCCCGGGAGCCCGGGGTCGAGCGCATCGAGTCCGCGCCGGCGGTGCTCAACGACCCGGCCGCCACCGACGTGGTGCGCCGCGCCCTCGGCGCCGTCGTGGGGGCCGCCCGGGTCGTCGAGCCAGGCCCGGTCACCGGCAGCGAGGACGTGGGCGTCATCGCCGAAGGGTTGGGGGCACCGCTGGTCTTCTGGCTGCTCGGCGGGGCCGACCCGGCGGCGTTCGCCGGGGCCGCCTCGACCGAGGACGTCGTGCGGGTGGTCGCCGGCCTGCCCTCGAACCACTCTCCGCACTTCGCCCCGGTGGAGGACCCGACGCTGGCGGTGGGGGTGCAGGCCCTCGTCGCGGCCGCCCGGGCCTGGCTGGCGCCCACCGCCTGAGGCCCCCGGCGTCAGAGGCGGGCGGCGACCTCGGTGCCCTGACGGATGGCGCGCTTGGCGTCGAGCTCGGCGGCGACGTCGGCGCCCCCGACCACGTGCACCCGGATGCCGTGCTCGGCCAGCGGCTCGGCGAGCCCCCGCACCGACTCCTGCCCGGCGCAGACGACGACCGTGTCGCAGGCGATGACGCGCCGCTCGGCACCGTCCTCGCCGAGCGTCACGTGCAGCCCCTCGTCGTCGATGCGCTCGTACGCGTGGACGCCGGTGACCTGCTCGACCCCCTTGGCGCGCAGCGAGGCCCGGTGCACCCACCCGGTCGTCTTGCCGAGCCCCCTGCCGATCGAGGTGGCCTTGCGCTGGAGCAGCACGACCTCGCGCGGGCTGGCCTCCGGCACCGGCGGCACGAGACCGCCCCGGGTCTCGGCCGGGTCGCCGACGCCCCACTCGTGGCGCCAGGCGTCCGCGTCGAGGGTCGGTGACCGGTCGGTCGTGAGGAACTCGCAGACGTCGACCCCGACACCTCCCGCGCCGATGACCGCCACGCGGCGACCGGCCGTGCGCTCGCCCCGCACGAGCTGGTCGTAGGTCATGACCATCGGGTGCTCGACGCCGGGGATGTTGGGCAGCCGCGGCGCCACGCCGGTCGCGACGACGACCTCGTCGACGCCGGCCGCGACGAGCCCGTCGACGTCGGCCCGCTCCCCCAGCCGCACGGTGACCCCGAGCACCTCGAGCCGCCGCGTGAAGTAGCGGATGGTCTCGGAGAACTCCTCCTTGCCGGGGATGCGCATCGCGATGTCGAACTGGCCGCCGAGGTGGTCGCGCGCCTCGACGAGCTCCACCTCGTGCCCGCGCTCGGCGGCGGTGACGGCAGCGGCCATCCCCGCCGGCCCTCCCCCGACGACGACGACCTTGCGGCGCACCGGGGCCCGGCCGATGACCAGCTCGATCTCGCGGCCGGCGCGGGGGTTGACCATGCAGGTCGCGGCCTTCTTGACGAAGGTGTGGTCGAGGCAGGCCTGGTTGCAGGCGATGCACGTGTTGATCTCGTCCGAGCGCCCCTCGGCGGCCTTGCGGACGAACTCCGGGTCGGCGAGGAACGGGCGGGCCATCGACACGAGGTCGGCGCCACCGGCCAGCACCGACTCGGCGACGTCGGGGGTGTTGATCCGGTTCGTGGCGACGACCGGCAACGCCACGTGCTCCTTGAGCCGGGCGGCGTAGCCGGTGAACGCGGCGCGGGGCACCGACGTGACGATGGTCGGCACGCGCGCCTCGTGCCACCCGATGCCGAGGTTGAGGATGCTCGCGCCGGCGGCCTCGACCTCGCGCGCCAGGGCCGTCACCTCGTCCCAGGTCTGGCCGTCCTCGACGAGGTCGAGCACCGAGATGCGGTAGACGAGGAGGAAGTCCGGGCCGGTGGCCTCGCGGACGGCCCGCACGACCTCGACGGCGAAGCGCCGGCGGTTCTCGGGCGTCCCGCCCCAGCGGTCCGTGCGCCGGTTCGTGCGGGGCGCGAGGAACTGGTTGAGGAGGTAGCCCTCGGAGCCCATGACCTCGACGCCGTCGTAGCCGGCCTCCTGCGCGAGCCGGGCCGCCCGGGCAAAGGCTCGCACCTGACGACGGACTCCCTTGTCGGACAACGCCCGTGGCCGGAACTTGCTGATCGGGCTCTTGACCGCCGACGGCGCCACGCACCAGGGCGTGAACGCGTACCGGCCGGCGTGCAGCAGCTGGAGGGCGATGCGGCCGCCCTCGGCGTGCACGGCCTCGGTGACGAGGCGGTGACGGGCCAGCTCGCGCCGCGAGGTCAGCTTCGAGGCGCCCGGGTACAGCGTCCCCTCGACGTTCGGCGCGAACCCACCGGTGACGATGAGCGCCGCCCCGCCCCGGGCCCGTTCGGCGAGGTAGGCGGCGAGCTTCGGGAAGTCCTTCGCGCGGTCCTCGAGCCCGGTGTGCATCGACCCCATGACGACCCGGTTGGGCAGCGTCAGGTGGCCGAGGTCGAGCGGGGCGAGCAGGTGCGGGTGGTCGCTCATCGGGCCTTCCTCGTCGGGCGCCGGTGCCCGGCGCGCTCCCGGCGAGCGGGTCGCGCCGTCAGCGGCGGCGGCGCCACCAGCGGCGCCTCGGGCGAGCCTCTCCCGAAGTTACCGGCGGGTCAACATCGGCCGCCTGTGAGGCTGCTCGCAGGGCGCGCCACCCCTCGACGAGCTCGTCGACGTCGACGGTCGGGGCGAGCAGCGGCGGCAGGTGGGACTCGGGCGGGCGCAGCCGGTCACGGCGCACCCGGCGGTTGAAGTCCTCGAGGACGGCGCGCACCGACTCCTCGGTGCGCAGGTCGGCGAGGCTCTCGGGGAAGGTCGCCGCCTCCTTGCGCAGCGCGACGGCCGGCGGGAGCGCCCCGGTGAAGTCCAGCTGCTCGCGCTCGACGAGCTGGCGGACCCACCACATCGGGTCGTCGGTGTTCTCGACGCGCAGCGGCTTGCCGGCCCCGGGCAGGTCGTCGAACTCGCCGCGCTCCTGGGCCTCGCGGATCGCCCGCTCGACGGGCGACTCGTAGCGGGGACGCTCCACCATGCCCTCAGTCTCACCCGAAGGTGTCGTGCACAGGCCGATCGGAGCTCAGTCGGCGAGGAAGGAGAGCAGGTCGGCCCGGGTGAGGACCCCGACCGGCTTGCCGTCCTCGACGACGAGCACGGCGTCCGAGCCCTCGAGCTCGTGGCGGGCCGTGGAGACCGGCTCGCCGGCGCCGACGAGCGGCAGCCCCGGACCCATGTGCTTCTCGACCGGGTCGGCGAGGTGGGCCGCGCCGGTGAAGAGCGCCTCGAGCAGCTCGCGCTCGGACACCGAGCCGGCGACCTCGCCGGACACGACGGGCGGCTCGGCCTTGACGACGGGCATCTGCGAGACCCCGTACTCGCGGAGGATCTCGATGGCGTCGCGCAGCGTCTCGTTCGGGTGCGTGTGCACGAGCGCCGGGAGGTCGCCGGCCTTGGCGTGCAGGACGTCGCCGACCGAGCGCTCGCCCTGGGCCTTCATGAACCCGTACGAGGCCATCCAGTCGTCGTTGAAGATCTTCGAGAGGTAGCCGCGCCCGGAGTCGGGCAAGAGGACGACGACGACCGCGTCGTCGGGCAGCTCGCGGGCCACGCGCAGCGCCGCGACGACGGCCATGCCACAGGAGCCGCCGACGAGCAGGCCCTCCTCACGGGCCAGCCGACGGGTCATCTCGAAGGAGTCGGCGTCCGAGACGGCCTCGACCCGGTCGACCTGGTCGGGGTCGTAGGCGCTGGGCCAGAAGTCCTCACCGACGCCCTCGACGAGGTACGGGCGGCCGGTGCCGCCGCTGTAGACCGACCCCTCGGGGTCGGCGGCGACGACCTGCACGCGCCCGCCCTCGCGGTCGGCGCTCACCTCGCGCAGGTAGCGGCCCGCACCCGAGATGGTGCCCCCGGTGCCGGCGCCGGTGACGAAGTGCGTGATGCGGCCGTCGGTGTCGTCCCAGATCTCCGGTCCGGTCGTCTCGTAGTGCGAGAGAGGGCCGTTGGGGTTGGAGTACTGGTCGGGCTTCCACGCCTTGGGGGTGTCGCGGACCAGCCGGTCGGACGTCGAGTAGTAGGAGTCCGGGTGGTCGGGCGCGACGGCCGTCGGGCAGACGACGACCTCGGCGCCGTAGGCCCGCAGCACGTTGCGCTTGTCCTCGGAGACCTTGTCCGGGCAGACGAAGATGCACGTGTAGCCCTTGCGCTGGGCCACGAGGGCCAGCCCGACGCCGGTGTTGCCGGAGGTCGGCTCGACGATGACGCCGCCGGGCTGCAGCTCGCCGGAGGCCTCGGCCGCCTCGACCATCTTCAGCGCGATGCGGTCCTTCACCGACCCGCCCGGGTTGAGGTACTCGACCTTGGCCAGGACGGTGGCCCCGATGCCCTCGGTGACGGAGTTCAGCTTGACGAGGGGGGTGTGCCCCACGAGGTCGGCGATGTGCTCGGCGTACTTCACGCGCGCCATCCTGTCACGTCCGGCGGGACCGTCCGCCCCGGGCGCGGGCCCGTCAGCGGGCGAGGCGGGCGGTGAAGCGCCCGGCGTCGACGACGACCCGCCCGACCGTGCCACGGCCCACCACGGAGCCGTCCGGGGTGGTGGCCACGACGTCGAACGCCAGTCGGCGACCGTCGACGCGGGCCAGCTCGGCGCGCACCGTGACGACGTCGGCGACGGCGCTCGCCGCGAGGTGCTCGAGGACGACCCGGGTGCCGACGCTCGTCGCGCCCTCGTCGAGCGCACCCTCGAGCGCCGCGACGGTGGCCGCCTCGGCCCAGGCGAGCAGCCGGGGCGTGCCGAGCACGGGAGGTCGCCCGACCCGAGGGCGGCGGCGGTGTCGTCGGCGGTCACGGTGCGCGCGACCTCGGCCGAACGTCCCGGGCGCAGGTCCATCCGGCCAGCGTAGGTGGGTGCCGTGCGAATCCGGAGCCGGGCGTCGGTGCACGGCGTTACCGTGGACGTCCGACCCGAGGAGGAGGAGCCACCACCGATGGGACGCGCACGCCGGGCCCGCAGGATCGCCGCCACCGCCGCATACGGCGGCGGCGGTGTCGCCGCGGCCGGAGCCGCCCTCGGGGCGCTGGGCTACGGGGTCATCAAGGCCGAGGCCGCCTTGGCCCGCCGGGTCATCGGTACCCCCTTCGACAACTCCCCCGACGACAACGGCACGTACGGCGCCGGGCGGGGCGAGCCGTGGGAGGTCGTCGTCATCGGAGACTCCTCCGCCGCCGGGATGGGTGCCGACCACCCGCACGAGACGGTCGGGGCGATCGTCGCGAACGGCGTGGCCGCACTCACCGGGCGGCCGGTGCGCCTCACGAACCGGGCCGTCGTCGGCGCCGAGTCCAGCGACCTCGAGCGCCAGCTGGCCAACGCCCTCGAGGACGTCATGCGCCCCGACGTCGTCCTCGTGATGGTCGGCGCCAACGACGTCACCCATCGCATCGAGCGCACGGCCGCCGTGCGACACCTCGAGCAGACCGTGCGGCGCATCCGGGCCCTCGGCAGCGAGGTCGTCGTCGGCACCTGCCCCGACCTCGGCACCATCGAGCCCATCCAGCAGCCGCTGCGCTCGCTCATGAAGCGCTGGTCGCGCGACCTCGCCGCGGCCCAGACCGTCGCCGTCGTCGAGTCCGGCGGGCGCACCGTCTCGCTCGGCGACCTGCTCGGGCCCGAGTTCGCCGAGTCGCCCCGCGAGATGTTCAGCCGCGACCAGTTCCACCCCTCGGCGGCGGGGTACGCCCGGGCCGCCGCCGCCCTGCTCCCCAGCGTCTGCGCCGCCCTGCGCGTGTGGGGCGCCGACACCCACGACCGCGCCCCCGAACCGCGGCGCGGCGAGGGCGTCGGGCCGGTGGCCGTCGCCGCGGGCCAGGCCGTCCGCGAGGCCGGCACCGAGGTCGCGCCCACCGAGATCGCCGGCCAGGACCGCGGTCCCCGCGGGCGCTGGGCCGTGCTGCTGCGCCGGCGGCCCGGGCCCGTCGGCCCGGCCGCCAACCCCGTCGACGACGCGCCGGCCGACGGCGCGGGGCCTCCGGCGACGAGCACCGCACCCCGACGGGCTGAGGCCCGGCGGGTCCGGGCGGGCCGGAGGGCTCAGGCCTCGGGGACGACCGCGTCGACCTCGACCTCGACGAGCCAGCGGGCGTCGAGCAGGCCGGCGACGAGCACCATCGTGCTCGCGGGCCGGATGTCGCCGAAGATCTCGCCGTGCACCGCGGAGACCGCGTCGACGACGTCGAGGTCGGTGACGAAGTGCCGGGTGCGGATGACGTCCTCGGGCGTGCCGCCGAGCTCGGCGAGCGCCCCGAGCGCGATCTCCCAGCAGCGCCGGGCCTGCTCGCCGGGGTCCTTGGGGACCTGCCCGCCCGGTCCGATCGGTGCCGTGCCGGAGACGGCGACGTGCTGGCCGACGCGGACCGCGCGGGCGAACCCGACCGACCCCTCGTACGGCGACCCTGACGATGCCCGGCTGCGCGTGGTGTCCATGAGGTCATCCTGTCCCTGTCGGGCGCGCGGCACGACCCCTCGCGGACCGCGACCCGGGCCGTGCGGGCGAGACACAGCCCACAGGGGGCAGGAGGTTCCCAGCACCCGGGCGAGCGCCTAGGCTGGCAGATCCCGCGGTGAGCGCTCGCTTACCGCGGCCGGGCGGCGCGGGGCGCCGTCCACCGACCACCGCCAGGAGGACCCCGTGACCGAGGCCGTCATCGTCGCCACCGCCCGCACCCCGATCGGCCGGGCCTTCAAGGGCTCGCTGCGCGAGATGCGTCCGGACGACCTGTCGGTGCAGGTCGTGCGCGGGCTGCTCGAGCAGCTGCCCGGCGTCGACCCCACGACCGTCGACGACCTGTACTGGGGCTGCGCCGACCCCAGCGGCAAGGCCGGCAACAACATGGCCCGCGTCATCGCCGTTCTCGCCGGGCTCGACGGGCTGCCGGCCGCGACGGTGAACCGGTTCTGCGCCAGCTCGACCCAGACGATGCGGATGGCCTTCCACGCGATCAAGGCCGGCGAGGGCGACACCTTCGTCGTCGGCGGCGTCGAGTCGGTCTCGACCAACGCCGCCTTCCGCGGCGCCGGCGAGTCCGACCCCGAGGCGCTCAACCCCCTCTTCGCCGACGCGGCGGCGCGCTCGGCCGCGATGGCCGCGGCGAACGAGACGTGGTCGGACCCGCGTGAGTCCGGGTCGCTGCCCGACGTCTACCTCGCGATGGGGCAGACCGCCGAGAACGTCGCGACGCTGCGCGGCATCTCGCGCCAGCGCCAGGACGAGTGGGGCGTCACGAGCCAGAACCGCGCCGAGAAGGCCATCGCGAACGGCTTCTTCGAGCGCGAGATCCTCCCGGTCACCCTCGGCGACGGCACCGTGGTCTCGCGCGACGACGGGCCCCGGGCGGGGGTCACGCTCGAGGCGGTGCAGGGCCTGCAGCCGGTGTTCCGCGAGGGCGGCACGGTCACGGCCGGCAACTGCTGCCCGCTCAACGACGGCGCGTCCGGCGTCGTCGTCATGAGCGACACCCGGGCCCGCGAGCTCGGGCTGACGCCGCTGGCCCGCATCGTCTCGACCGGGGTGTCCGGGTTGTCGCCGGAGATCATGGGCCTCGGCCCGGTCGAGGCCTCGCGGCAGGCCCTGTCGCGCGCCGGCCTGGGCATCGGCGACATCGACCTCTACGAGATCAACGAGGCCTTCGCGGCGCAGGTGCTGCCCAGCGCCGACGACCTCGGGATGGACCTCGAGAAGCTCAACGTCAACGGCGGGGCCATCGCGCTGGGGCACCCGTTCGGGTCGACCGGCACGCGCATCATGACGACGCTGCTGGGCGGCCTCGAGGAGCGCGACGGCACCTTCGGCCTCGAGACGATGTGCGTCGGCGGCGGCCAGGGCATGGCCATCGTCGTCGAGCGCCTCGCCTGACGCCCCCGCACCACGACTGATTGCCCAGAACCCACCTCGGAGGCGGCTCCAGACCCCCTCTCAGGTGGGTTCTGGGCAATCAGTGGGTCAGGGGAGGGCGCGGCGGAGGGCGGTCAGCTGCTCGGTGAGCGCCGGGCCGTCGACGGCGCCGGTGGCGCAGGCGTCCCAGACGACGACGGCCAGCTGGTCGACCAGGGCTGCCGGGCCGAGGTCGGGCACCGGGGTGTCGGGGGCCGTGCGGGCGGCGAGGGCCTCGACGACCTCCCGGACGGCGGGGGCGGCTGCCTCGGCGCGGGCCAGCGGCAGCTCGGACCAGCGCCGGCGGATGCGCTCGAGCTCGCCCCGGGCCGCCTCGGGCACCGGGTCGACAGACGGCGGCGCCGGGGCGGGTTCCCCCGCCCCGGCGCCGGCCGGTCGTGCGTCGGTCACTCGCGCATGCGCGCGATCAAGCGCAGGAACTCGATGTAGAGCCACACGAGCGTGACGATGATGCCGTGGGCCAGCAGCCACGAGTACTTCTGCGGCGCACCGGTGGCGATGGCCCGGTCGACCATGTCGAAGTCGAGGGCCAGGGAGACCGACGCGAGGCCGACCGCGAACAGCGAGATGCCGATGCCGAGCCAGCCCGAGCCGCCGAACCCGAACGCGGTGTTCGTGACCATCGCGAAGACGAAGTTGACGACGGCGAAGATGGCGTAGCCGAAGATCATCATCGTGACGATGCGCCGGAACTTCGGGGTGACCTTGATGAGCCCGACCTTGTAGGCGAGGAACATCCCGACGAAGGTCGCGAGCGTCGCGAGGACGGCCTGCGCCACGATGCCCCGGTACATCTGCTCGAAGAACTGGCTGACGGCCCCGACGAAGAGGCCCTCGACGACGGCGTACCCGACGATGAGCGGCACGCTGAGCGTCTTCTTGAAGGCGATGACCAGGCCGAGGATGAGCGTGGCGATCATCCCGCCGATCCAGACCCCGAGACCGAGCACCTGGTCGTAGGCCGCGATGCCCCACCCGACGGCGCCGAAGCCGACGACGAGCGCGAAGAGGCCGAGCGTCTTCATGACGACGTCGTCCATGGTCAGGACCCGGTCGGTGCCCGGGCGCAGGGCCGACGGCGCGGAGTACATCTCCTGCAGCTGCTCGGCGCTCATCTCGGCGGGCGGCACCGGGGCGGGCGCGTTGCCACCGCGGAAGCCCGCGTAGCCACCGCGGGCGTCCTTCTCGAGTCGGTTGAAGGCCGGGTTGTTGGCCATCGATCCTCCGTGCTGGTCGTGGCGGTGGGGGTCACCGTCGTCTACACCAGCGTAGACGTTCGGCGATCTTCCTGAGTTCCCGCTGAGAGCCCCTGTGGACGGCCGCCGGCCCGCGACGCGCGACACCTGGTCGGCGAGTCCCGTGGCCTCGCTGCTGGCGCGGGAACAGGGGTGATCACCCCCCGTTCGCCGCCACTGGCGCGCCCCCGACGGGGCGCCACCGCTCTCACTCCGTTCGGATGCCTCCCGACTCCCCTCGGGTGCGCTGGCGCGCCCCCGACGGGAACCGTCGGCCTCACTGCGTTCGGCCTCCTCCCGACTCCCCTCGGGTGCGCTGGCGCGCCCCCGACGGGAACCGTCGGCCTCACTGCGTTCGGCCTCCTCCCGACTCCCCTCGGGTGCGCTGGCGCGCCCCCGACGGGAGTCGAACCCGCACCTGTGGCGATTTTAAGTCGCCTGCCTCTGCCGGTTGGGCCACGGGGGCGCGCCCACGGTAGCGCGCCCCTGCGCCGCTCCGGCTCAGCCCACCGAGGGGGTCGCCGTCGGGACCGGGCTGCTCGCCATCGACGCCGACGGCGAGGGGCTCGGCGACGGGGAGGCAGCACCCGAGGCGGTCGGCGCCGGAGCACCGGGCAACGGCGAGAGCGTCAGCGGCGGGGTCCATCCGGTGCCGGAGCCCGCCCAGGGGTCACGGTCTCCGACGACGAGCGGGAAGACGTCGGTGGCGACGTCCGCCGAGCCGTCCGGACGCAGCGGCACCTCGTCGTCGCCGTTGACCGCTCCGGGGTCCACGAACAGACCGCGGCCGTCCTCGGTGAGGATCCGCGCCCCCTCGACCCGGTTCCCGGCCGCGTCGTAGACGTAGAGGTCACTGACCTGCGAGCCGTCGAGCGAGATCCCCGGAGGGTTCCAGCCGTCGACAGGGCCGTCGGCCGGCTCGTCGAGGGCCGACACGAGACTCGGGAACAGGAGGAGGGCCGCCAGCACGTTGGCGAGGGTCACGGCCACGCCCACCCCGGTTCCCCGAGGAGGACGGGCGAGCGCCCGACCGAGGGCGAACGACGCCGCAGCCGAGAGAACCGGCAGCATCCACAGTGCCGTGCCGAGCACGACGGCCAGGGCCCATCCCAGGACCAGACCGCGCGCCACCCACCACACCGGGCGAAGGTCCCTGAGCCACGGCCAGCGCGCCACCGCATCGACCCCGGCCGTCCGCACGGCCGCGGACAGCTCGCCGAACCACCCCGGCGACGACGCCCCCTCCACCGTGGCCGTTCGCGGCGGGAGCCCTGCGGCAGAACGCAGCTCGGCCGCGTACTCCTCGGGCTCACCGAGCAGGTCACCGAGCCGGACGTCGCCCTCGGCCGCGCGCTCGGCGAGGTCGGCCTCCATCCCGAAGGTCAGCTCCTCGACGTCGTCGGCGGGCAGGTCGGCCAGCCAGGCCCGCACCGCCCCGATCTACGCGCGCACGTCCTCGGTGCGCTGCTCGGTCGTCGCGGCGCTCATGACGCCGCCCCCGCCCCGGTGAGCAGTCCGTCCATCGTGGCGACGAACCCGCCCCACGTCTTCGCCTGTGTCTCGAGCACGTGCCGTCCCTCCGGGTTGATGCCGTAGTACTTGCGATGGGGCCCCTCGTCGGAGGGCACCACGTACGAGGTGAGCGCCCCGGCCGCGTAGAGCCGGCGCAGCGTGCCGTAGACCGACGCGTCGCCGACCTCCTCGAGCCCGGCGTCGCGCAGCCGCCGGACGATGTCGTAGCCGTAGCCGTCCTCGCCCGCGACGACCGCGAGCACCGCGAGGTCGAGGACCCCCTTGACCAGCTGGGTGCCGTCCATCGCCACCTCCCTTTCCTGTGGACCGCACAGTACTACGCACTCCGCAGTACCGTGCAGACGATGGCACCGGCGTGTCGTCCGACCCGGCGCCTAGGGTGGACGGATGCACCGCAGCCGCATCGGCGTCGTCCTCGTCGACCATCCCGCAGAGCACTACGACGCGGCCGCGGCCTTCTGGGCGGCGACCACCGGCACGCCCCGGGCCGCCGACGCGACCGTCGCCGACGACGACCCCTACGAGTCGCTCGTCGACCAGCCGGGGGGCGTGAAGCTCGAGCTCCAGCGCACCGGGCCGGGCACCGCGCCGCGCGTCCACCTCGACGTGGAGACCGACGACGTCGGGGCCGAGGTGGCCCGGCTCGTCGCCCTCGGCGCCACCGTCACCACGCAGCACGAGGGGTGGGCGGTGCTCGCCGATCCCGGGGGATGGCCTTCTGCGTCGTGCCGGTGCAGACCGGTGAGGACTTCGCGACGCACGCGAGCACCTGGCCCTGAGGCGTCAGGCCTTCTCCGCCACCGCGACCCGGCCGGTGCGCAGCGAACCGGTCGACCCGTCCGGGAGGTCCAGCCCCGCGGCGAGCTCGAGCAGCGACCGGTCCGCGAGGACGCGGTACCTGCACGGGGCCAGCCACGTGGCGAGTTCGTCGGGCCGCAGCAGGGTGCGCCACGGCTCGCCGGCCAGCGGGTCGGGCTGCCGGGCCACCCGGTGGGCGACTCGCGCCACCCTCCGCATGACGCTCATGACCGCCGACCGGGACTGGTACTGCACGACGAGCCGGCTGCCGGGGGCCGAGAGCACCGCGAGCTGCACGAGGGTCGAGATCGCGGCGACGCGGGTGAGGTAGGGCACGACGCCCTCCCACACCCAGGTCGTCGGACGGGTGTCGTCGAGGCCGGCCGCGAGAAGGGCGTCGGCGAGCGGGTCCTCGGCGAGGTCGACGGCGACCGGCACCACGCGCCCGGCCACCGGCTCGAGGCCGCGGAGCCGGCGCTGCTTGTCGGCCCGGGACGCCGGGTGGTCGACCTCGAAGACGGTCGCCCCGGCGAGCTCGGGCATCCGCCAGGCCCGGGAGTCGAGTCCGGCGCCGAGCACCACGACCTGCGCCGCACCGTGCGCGCGCACCGCGTCGTCGATGGCCACGGTGCGCGGCACCATGGTGGCCCCGGTGTGCCGCAGCATCTCCTCGGCCATCCCCAGGGCGAGCCCTCGGCCCGCCCGGCCCGGACCCGCTCGACGACCTCGCGCTCGTCGGGGTCGAGGAGCCGGACCGCCACCGGGTCGGAGAACCGGCCGACCCCGAGCCGCCCGTCGGCGACGGCGCGCCCCTCGCACACGAGGACGGCCGTCGAGCTGGCCCGGCGCGCGGTCAGGGCCCGTCGGCCACCGAGAGGGCGATGCCGTCGAGGATGTCGTGCTCGCTCGTGACGACGCGGACCGCGCCGGAGCGCACCGCCACGCGGCCGAGCACCTCGTGCCACACGAGCGCCCCCGCGCCGATGACGTCGACCCGGCCGGGGTGCATGTACGGCAGCGCCGCCCGCTCCGCGCGCGACATCCCGAGCAGCGCCCGGCACGACGCGCGGTGGGCGTCGAGCGACACCTCGGCGAGGTGGATCGCGTCGCGGTCGTAGCGGCCGAGGCCGAGGGCGTGCGCCGTCACGGTCGTGATGCTGCCCGCGAGCCCGACGACGGTGCCGAGCCCGGCGAGGTCGACGACCTCCTCGGCGGAGTCGAGGGCCAGCGCGACGTCGGCACGGGCCGCGACGACCTCGTCGTCGGTCGGCGGGTCGCCGGCCAGGTGCCGCTCGGTCATCCGCACGCAGCCGACGTCGACGGAGCGGCCGGCCTCGACGTCGTCGGTGCCGCGGACCAGCTCGGTGGAGCCGCCGCCGAGGTCGACGACGAGGTACGGACCCGGCACCCCGAGCCGGCGCAGGTCGCCGGTGGCGCCGGTGAACGACAGGCGGGCCTCGACCTCGCCGGCCACGACCTCGGGCGCGACGTCGAGGTCGCCGAAGGCCTCGCGGACCCCGGCGACGAACTCGTCGGCGTTGCGGGCGTCGCGGGAGGCCGACGTGGCGACGAAGCGCACCGCCTCGACCTCCAGCTCGCGGCAGCGGGCGGCGTACTCGCGGCTCATGGCCAGCGTGCGCTGCATCGCCTCGGGGGCGATGACGCCGGTGCGGTCGATGCCCTGGCCGAGCCGCACGACCTCGGTGCGCCGGTCGACGTCGGTGAGCAGGCCGTCATCGCCGACGTCGGCGACGAGCAGGCGGATGGAGTTCGTGCCGCAGTCGACGGCTCCGACCCGACGGGTCACGAGCCCTCTCCCGCAAGAGTTTCCGAGCAGGGCGCGCGGTCCCACCACGGCCCGAGCATCGCGAGCGCCTCGTCGCCGAGCGGGTTGACCCCGGGCCCGGAGGCGAGCGAGTGGGCGACGAGGACGTGGAGGCACTTGACCCGGGTGGGCATCCCCCCGGCGGAGGTGCCGGCGATCTCGGGGACGTCGCCGAGCTCGGCACGGCGCGCGAGGTAGTCGGCGTGGGCGCCCTCGTAGGCGGTGCGCAGCCCGGGGTCGGCCTCGAGCCGGTCGGTCATCTCCTTCATGACCCCCTGGCTCTCGAGCGTCGAGAGGGCGCCGGTGAGGCGGGGACAGGTGGCGTAGAACGAGGTCGGGAACGGCGTGCCGTCGGGCAGGCGCGGCTCGGTGCGCACGACGTCGGGCTCGCCACACCGGCAGCGGTGGGCGACCTCGACGACCCCACGGGCCTCGCGCCCGAGCTGGCGGGAGACGGCGTCGAGGTCCTCCGGCGCGACGGGCGGGAGGTCGGCGGCAGCGCTCACCGCTGGGCCCCGGGTGCGTCGGCGGTGCGCACCGACTGCCACACCGTCGAGTACCAGGGCAGGGTCGAGGCGGGCTCGTCGGCGCCGGGGCCGGCGATCGTCGGGGTGTCGGGGGACGCGGGCTGCGGGTCGAGGACGGTGTACGAGCGCTCGCCCGGGCGGACGAACTTCAGCCGCTGGCGGGCCTGCTGCTCGACGTAGGCCGGGTCGTTCCAGCGCTCACGCTCGGCGCGCAGGCCGGCGACGTCGGCCTCCTGGGAGGCGACCTTCTCGCGCAGCGCCGCGATCTGCCCGCGCTGGTGCACCCACGCGGCGACCGACGAGGCGAGCAGCACGGTGATGAAGACACCGATGGCGGCGAGCACCACCCCGCGGCGCAGCACCCGGTTGGACGCGGCACCCCCGACGCGCCCGCGCCATCCGGACGGGGCCCGCCGGACGACCTTGGCCGTGGTGGTGGAGGTCGTCGAGGGGCGGGGGGCCGCCGAGGCCGAGCGCGCCGCGGAGGGGGTCGTGGGCCGGGTGGCGGCCCGGCCCGTGCCGCGGGCGGTCGTGCCCTTCGTGACCTTCCCGGCGGTGCCGGAGGCGGTGGCGCGGGACGCGGCCGACGGGCGTGCCGCGGACCCGCGCCGCGGTGGTCGCGACGCGGGTCCGGTGCTGCGGCTCGTGGCCATCGGATGCTCCCCCGGATGCTCTCGGCTCAGCCGCGACCGGCGGTGAACCGGGGGAACGCGCCGGCGCCGGCGTAGACCGCGGCGTCGTCGAGCTCCTCCTCGATGCGGAGCAGCTGGTTGTACTTCGCGACGCGCTCGGAGCGGGCCGGGGCGCCGGTCTTGATCTGGCCGCAGTTCGTGGCGACGGCGAGGTCGGCGATGGTGACGTCCTCGGTCTCGCCCGAGCGGTGGCTCATCATGCAGCGGTAGCCGTTGCGGTGGGCCAGGTCGACGGCGTCGAGGGTCTCGGTGAGCGAGCCGATCTGGTTGACCTTGACGAGCAGCGCGTTCGCGGTGCCCGTCTCGATGCCGCGGGCGAGGCGCTCGGGGTTCGTGACGAAGAGGTCGTCGCCGACGATCTGTACCTGGGCGCCGAGCCGGTCGGTCATCGCCTTCCAGCCGTCCCAGTCGGACTCGTCGAGGGGGTCCTCGATGGACACCAGCGGGTAGGAGGCGACGAGGTCGGCGTAGTAGTCGATCATCTCGGCCGAGGTCTTGGACCCGCCCTCGAAGGAGTACGAGCCGTCGTCGTGGAACTCGGAGGCGGCGACGTCGAGGGCGAGCGCGATCTGCTCGCCCGGGGTGTAGCCGGCGCGCCCGATGGCCTCGAGGATGAGGTCGAGCGCGGCCCGGTTCGACTCGAGGTTCGGGGCGAAGCCGCCCTCGTCGCCGAGGCCGGTGGCCAGGCCCTTCTCCTTGAGGACGGACTTGAGCTCGTGGTAGACCTCCGCGCCCCAGCGCAGGGCCTCGCGGAAGGACTCGGCGCCGATCGGCGCGATCATGAACTCCTGGATGTCGACGTTGGAGTCGGCGTGGCTGCCGCCGTTGAGGATGTTCATCATCGGCACCGGCAGGACGTGCGCGTTCGGCCCGCCGACGTAGCGGAAGAGCGGCAGGTCGGCGGAGTCGGCGGCGGCGCGGGCCACAGCGAGGCTGACACCGAGGATGGCGTTGGCGCCGACCTTCTCCTTGTTGGCGCTGCCGTCGATGGCGAGCATCTCGGCGTCGACGAGGCGCTGCTCGGAGGCCTCGAAGCCGAGGAGCTTGGGGCCGAGCTCGTCGATGACGGCGTCGACGGCCTTTTCGACGCCCTTGCCGCCGTAGCGGCCCTTGTCTCCGTCGCGGCGCTCAACGGCCTCGAACGCGCCCGTGGACGCGCCGCTCGGGACCGCCGCGCGGGCGACCGTGCCGTCGTCGAGGGCGACCTCGACCTCGACCGTGGGGTTGCCGCGCGAGTCGAGGATCTCGCGCGCGCCTACTGCCTCGATGCTGGCCACATCGGCTCCTGGAACTGGGGGTGGAAGGGTTCGCCCCCGAGCCTAGACCCGGTGGCCGGGCCTGCCCGCGACCGACCCGCACCCCGGACGCCCGGGCTCGGCGGGCTCGGCGGGCGAGCCGGACGGGTGTGCACGAGCCCGGTGCAGCAGGCTGGGCGTCACGAACCCGGCTCGGCGTCCGGAACGCCGCTCAGGCCGCGACGGTGAGGCCCGGCCGATGAGACCGGCAGCGTCGTGGAGGTCGACCTGGGTGCGCACCTCGACGCCGAGCGGCTCCAGCAGCAGCCGGGTCCGGGACTCCCCGGGCGACTCCGCGTGGTGGTCGGCCCGGTCCACCGCGGCCCGGGCGTGGGCGACGCCGTGGCCGGTGCTCGGATGACCGAGCGCGGCGCGGAGGTCGGAGCGGGTGCACCGGCCCTCGTGCAGCGCGGCGTCCATCGGGACGACGCCGGCCTCGACGCCGTCGCGGGCGGCGACCTGGGCGCAGGCGACGGCCGGCGGCAGCGCCCTGGGGTCTGCGGAGCGCAGGTGACGGTCGTCGCGGGCCAGCCGGTGGACGTGCACCCCGGGGCGCACCTTGGCCGTGCCGACCTCTGCCGCGACGTCGACCGAGGCGAGCGCGATGCCGTGCATCGGCAGTCCGTGGAGGACCAGGGCCGCGTGGTGCGAGGCCACCCAGCCCGGGTGCGCGGCCAACACACCGACGACGGTCAGCCGGTACCGCTCCCACGGAGGCGCCGCGTCCCAGACCGCGCCGGCCGCGTAGAGCCCTCGTCGGACGCGACGCAGCTCGCCGGCGGACACCGCACGCCGCAGGTCGTCGGCGGACAGGCCGGCCCGGACGGCGGCCGCGGTGTCGAGGACGCCCTGTCCGCCGTCGAGGATCCGTCGCAGGTCGGGGAGCACGTGACCCAGCCTGCCGGTGCCGGTCTGGGCCACCGCGGCGTTGTCCACAGGGCTCCCGCCCGAGCCGGATCGACGAGCGCGAGCCTGCTGCAGCGGGCTCGGGCGCGCCGAGGCGGCGCGGTGGGCCTCAGCGCAGGGCGGCGAGGGCGACGGCGATGGCGGTGCCGACGCGGGCGTTGTTGCGCACGAGCGCGAGGTTGGTCTCGAGCGAGCGCCCGTCGGACAGCTCGACGAGCCGTCCGAGCAGGTAGGGCGTGATGTCCTTGCCGACGACACCGCGTGCGTCGGCGTCGGCCAGGGCCTGCGCGATGACGCCGTCGATGTCCTCGCGCGCCATCTCGTCCTCGACCGGGACCGGGTTGGCGATGGAGATGCCGGCGCCGAGCCCGAGGTCGAGCTGGGCCGCGACGAGCCGGGCCGCCTCCTCCGGGGTGTCGACCCGCATGGGGACGGCCACGCCCGAGGAGCGCGAGAAGAAGGACGGGAAGTCGTCGGTGCCGTAGCCGACGACCGGCACCTCGAGGGTCTCGAGGGCCTCGAGCGTGCGGGCGATGTCGAGGATGGACTTGACCCCGGCGCTGATGACGGCGACCGGCGTCCGCGAGAGCTCGGTGAGGTCGGCCGAGACGTCCATCGAGCTCTCGGCGCCGCGGTGCACCCCGCCGAGCCCGCCGGTGACGAACACGCTGATGCCCGCGAGCGCGGCGATCCGCATCGTGCTCGCGACCGTGGTGGCCCCGTGAACCCCGGTGGCGACGACGTGTGCCATGTCGCGGACGCTCACCTTGCGGATGGCGGTGTCGGCGCCGAACATCTCCAGCTCGTCGTCGGTGAGGCCGACGGTGGGCCGGCCGTGGAGGATGGCCACGGTCGCCGGCACCGCTCCGCCGTCGCGGACGATCTGCTCGACCTCCCGGGCCATCCCGACGTTCTGCGGGTAGGGCATCCCGTGGCTGATGATCGTCGACTCGAGGGCGACGACCGGCCGGCCCTCGGCGAGGGCGTCGCGCACCTCGGGGGCGACGGCGAGCATCGGGTGCGGGGTGGCCGGGGCGGCGGTGGTCATGCGGAGAGCTCCTCGGTGGGTGGCTGGTCGGGGGTGAGGTGGGCGGCGACGAGCGCCGGCGTGAGGTCGGCCCGGACGGTCTCGGCCGACGCGACGGTCAGGGCCGCGAGGACCTGGCCGAAGCGGGCGGCCTCGACGACGGTGCTGCCGGCGAGCAGGGAGTGCACGTACCCCGCGGTCATCGCGTCGCCGGCGCCGGTGACGTCCTCGACGGTGGTCGGCGGGGCGCTCACGAGGTACACGCGGCGCTCCGGCGCGGGGTCGCCGGCGGACGGGCGGGGGGCGACGGACAGCAGGCTGCCGCGCGTGCCCCGGCGGACCCAGACGTGCTCGACGCCCCGGTCGTGCAGGACCGCGGCGGCCTCGGCCACGCCCTCGACCTCGGGGTCGACGGGGTGGCCGACGAGCGCGGACAGCTCGTCGGTGTTCGGCGTGACGGTGTGCACCGGGACGCTGCCGTCGAACACCCCGGCGGCCTCGGTGGCCTTGGCGACCGACACCGGCTCGAAGATCCCCGGCACCCCGGCCTCGGCCGCGGCGGCGAGGACCCAGCGGACCACGGTCGGGCTGACGTTGGCGTCGACGACGACGGCGTCGGCCCCCTCGAGCAGCGACGGGACGACGCCCAGCTCGCCGACGGTCAGCTCGTCGGTGGCGCGCATGTCGGCGACGGCGACGAGCAGGTCGCCCTCGTCGTCGAGCACCGCGGCGTACGTGCCGGTGGGGTAGGTCGAGGTGACGAGATGGCGGCAGTCGACGCCGGCCGCCTCGGTGCGCGCCGCGACGGTGCGCCCGGCGAGGTCGTCACCGACCGCGGCCACGAGGACCGTCGGGCTGCCGAGCCGGGCGAGGTTCTCGGCGATGTTGCGCCCCACGCCCCCGACCGCCGACGTCGAGACGCCGGGGTTGCTCGAGCCGATGACCGGCCGCACCGAGATCCGCATCTTGGCGTCGAGGACCGCTCCCCGACGACGAGGACCGACTGCGCCTCGGGCCGCACGAGGTAGCCGCGTCCGAGGAGGACGCCCTTGCGGGTGAGGTTGCTCAGGTGGACCGAGACGGCGGCGCGGGTGGAGCCGAGGCGCTCGGCGAGCGCGGAGGCGTCGAGCAGCGGCTCGGCGCGCAGCAGGGCGACGATCTCGCGCTCCCTCGCCGTCAGACTCACATTGCAGACGTTAAGGGATCTTGCACATCCAAAGCAAGTATCGGACAACGCGGGCCCTCATGGACCCCTCGAGATCTGGCAACACGCAGGCGCACGCGCCGGATCCTCTGCGTGTTCCCTCCTCTCGACGCGCTCCGGGTGGGCAGTCACGGCCCGGCGTCGGGGCGTCAGGGCTCCGGGTGCCGGGTGCCGTCAGGCGGTGGGGGTGGCTCCGTCGGCGACCGCGCGCAGGGCGGTGCGCACCCGCTCCTCGGCGGCGGCGAGCGCGACCCGGGACGCCTCGAGCTCGGCGAGCGCGGTGGCCTCGACCCCCAGCCCGCGTCGTCGGACCCGGGCCAGCACCTTCGTCGCGGCCAGCTCGGGCGGCAGCGAGCCGGGCACCCCGTGGAGGAGGTCCTCGGCGTAGGCGCCGGCCTTCTCCTCGCCCTTGATGCGCTCCCACTCCTGCTCGACCTCCTCCGGCGTGCTCGCGTCACCGTCGGCGAAGACGTGCGGGTGGCGCCGGACGAGCTTGTCGACGAGCAGCCCGGCCACGGTGTCGACGTCGAAGCCGTCCTCGCCGGCGTCCTCGGCCACCCGGGCGTGGAAGACCACCTGGAGCAGCACGTCGCCGAGCTCCTCGGCGAGCAGCCGCGGGTCACCGGTGTCGATGGCCTCGAGCACCTCGTGGGCCTCCTCGACGAGGTAGGGCGCGAGCGAGGCGTGCGTCTGCTCGGCGTCCCACGGGCAGCCGCCGGGCGAACGGAGCCGGTCCATCGCGGCGACGACGTCGAGCAGCCGGCCGCCCTGGACGTCCCACGACCCGACCACGAGCTCGACGTCCGGCGGCACCTCGAGGCGGGAGACCTCGGCGGCGACGGCGTCGGACAGGCCGGGGTCGGCGTCGGACGACCCGAGCCACACGACCGACACCGAGCCGGCGAGGTCGACCAGCTGGCGGGCGAGCGCGGCCGGCGCGACGTCACCGACGCACTCGACCTCGACCCCGGCGTCGGTGAGGGCCTCGACGAGCGGCTCGTCGGCGCTGCGGGCCAACCGCCGGTCGGCGCCGGCGACAGCGCTCCACGCCGCGTGCGACAACAGCCCCGGGGCGACCCGCGGCGAGGTGACGACGAGGCCGAGCCGGCCGGCGGTCACTTCGTGCCGGCGCCGGCCAGCCAGTCGGGCCGGGTGGCGGTGAGCGCGTTCTTCGACGGGTCGAAGGTGCCGTACCGCGGGTTGACGACGACCTTGACCTTGGCGAAGGTGTCGGCCGGGAGGGTCTCTCCGGCCTGCTCGAGGACCTGGCGCGCGTACTGCCCGCGGAGCAGCTCGATGGCCTCGGCGGACGGCTCGGCGGTGGCCGGGAAGTTGGACCGCGCGACCGAGGCGGACTGCGGCGCACCCTTCTTGGCGACGTAGTCGATGACGTACGGGGCCTCGATGAGCCGGTAGACGACATCGGCCGTCGTGAGGTTGGCGGCCGGGAAGGCCTTGTTGATCTCGGACTGCGCCGTGTGCACCTGGTCCTCGGTGATGACGCGGCCGTCGACCGTGGCGGCGCGGCCGGCCTCGGTGCTGCCGCAGCCGGCGGTGACGAGGGCGGCGCCCAGGGCGAGCGACGCGGCGACGCGGCGAACCGGGAGGGTCACGAGCAGTCCTTTCATCGGGTCACCCCCGGGCGGGGGCGGTCGCGGCACGGGCGGCCTCACCGACATTGTCCATGACGACGGTGCGGACCACCTGCGCGGCCCAGTCGAGGATGTCACGGTCGCGCAGCGGCCGACCACCCACCGGGGCCGTCTTCGGTGCCGGCACGAGCATCGACCCCGTGGCCGCCTTGAGGATCGACTTGGGGTGCAACCGGTTGAGGCGCAGCTGCTGGCTCTCGCGCAGGTCGACCGGCCCGAACCGCACGTGCTGCCCCTGGACCGAGATGTCGGCGATGCCGGCGGCCCGGGCGACGGTGCGCAGCCGGGCGACCTCGAGGAGGTTGCGCACCGGCTCGGGCACCGCGCCGTACCGGTCGACGAGCTCGCCCTCGATCTCGGCGAGCTGCTGCTCGTCGACGACGGCGGCGAGCTTCTTGTACATCTCGAGCCGGAGCCGCTCGTGCGGGACGTAGTCGTGCGGCAGGTGGGCGTCGACCGGCAGCTCGATCTTGATCTCGGCCGGTGCCTCCTCGCCGTCGCCGCGGAAGGAGGCGACGGCCTCGCCGACGAGCCGGACGTAGAGGTCGAACCCGACACCGGCGATGTGCCCGGACTGCTCGCCGCCGAGGAGGTTGCCGGCGCCGCGGATCTCGAGGTCCTTCATCGCCACCTGCATGCCCGACCCGAGGTCGGTGTTGCTGGCGATGGTCTGGAGCCGGTCGAGTGCGGTCTCGGTGAGCGGCGTCTCGGGCGGGTAGAGGAAGTACGAGTACGCACGCTCGCGGCCGCGGCCGACGCGTCCGCGCAGCTGGTGCAGCTGGGAGAGGCCGAGCCGGTCGGCGCGCTCGACGATGAGGGTGTTGGCGTTCGAGATGTCGAGGCCGGTCTCGACGATCGTGGTGCACACGAGGACGTCGAACCGCTTCTCCCAGAAGTCGACCACGACCTGCTCGAGCTTGTGCTCCCCCATCTTCCCGTGCGCCGTGGCGACCCGCGCCTCGGGCACGAGCTCGCGGATGCGCGCCGCCGCCTTCTCGATGGTCGACACCTTGTTGTGCACGAGGAAGACCTGGCCCTCGCGCAGCAGCTCGCGCTTGACGGCCGCGGTGACCGTCTTCTCGTCGTAGGCGCCGACGTAGGTGAGGACGGGGTGGCGCTCCTCGGGCGGCGTGGCGAGCGTGGACATCTCACGGATGCCGGTGACCGCCATCTCGAGGGTGCGCGGGATGGGCGTGGCCGACATCGCGAGGACGTCGACCGACGTGCGCAGGGCCTTGAGCTGCTCCTTGTGCTCGACCCCGAAGCGCTGCTCCTCGTCGACGACGACGAGGCCGAGGTCCTTGAACCGGACCTCCTTCGACAGCAGGCGGTGGGTGCCGATGACGAGGTCGACCGAGCCGTCGGCGAGACCGGCCATGACGGCCTTGGCCTCGGCGTCGGTCTGGAAGCGGGAGAGGCCCTTGACGACCACGGGGAAGCCCGCGTACCGCTCGGCGAAGGTGTTGAGGTGCTGCTGGACGAGCAGCGTGGTGGGGCACAGGACCGCCACCTGCTTGCCGTCCTGGACGGCCTTGAACGCGGCCCGGACGGCGATCTCGGTCTTGCCGTAGCCGACGTCGCCGCAGACGAGGCGGTCCATCGGCACCTCGCGCTCCATGTCGGCCTTGACCTCGTCGATGGTGCTCAGCTGGTCGGGGGTCTCGACGTGCGCGAAGGCGTCCTCGAGCTCGCGCTGCCACGGGGTGTCGGGCCCGAAGGCGTGGCCCCGGGTGGCCATCCGCGCCGAGTAGAGGCGGATCAGCTCGGCGGCGATCTGCTTGACGTAGCGCTTGGCCCGGCCCTTGGTCTGCTGCCAGTCGGAGCCGCCCATCTTGTTGAGCGTGGGCTGCTCGCCGCCGACGTAGCGGGTGACCTGGTCGAGCTGGTCGGTGGGCACGTAGAGCCGGTCGCCGGGCTGGCCGCGCTTGGACGGCGCGTACTCGAGGACGAGGTACTCGCGCGTGGCGCCCTGCACGGTGCGCTGCATCATCTCGACGAAGCGGCCGACGCCGTGCTGCTCGTGGACGACGAAGTCGCCGGGGCGCAGCTGGAGGGGGTCGACCTGGTTGCGCCGCCGCGACGGCATCCGGCGCATGTCCTTGGTGGAGGTGCCCGAGCCGGCGGCGGCCCCCGTGAGGTCGGCCTCGGTGATGACCGCGAGCTTCTCGGCGGCGGCGAGGAACCCACTGCCGACCGCGCCGGTGGTGACGGTGACCAGGCCGGCCCGCGGCTCGGCGTCGCCGTCGGCGGCCACGAGGCGGCTCGCCACCTCGTGCTCGCCGAGGACCTCGGCGACGCGCTTGGCCAGTCCCGGACCCTCGGTGGCGACGAGGACGCTCCAGTCGTCGGCGACGAGGCGCGCCAGCTCGGCGACGGCGCCCTCGGTGCTACCCCGGAAGGTCGGCGCGACGGTGAGCCCGAGGTCGATCGTGTCGTCGTCGCCGTCACCGCCGAACGGGGTGAGGTCGAGCCAGCGCACCCCGAGCTCGCGGGCCTGCTCGCGCAGCTCGGCGATGGTGCGGAACGAGGCCGTGCCGAGCACCGACTCGAGGTCGATGGGCACCGCGCTGCCCCCGGCGGCGCTGGCCCAGCCGGCCTGGAGGAACTCCTCGCTCGTCGAGACGAGGTCGTGGGCGCGGGTGCGGACGCGCTCGGGGTCGCAGGCCACGAGCACGGAGTCGGCGGGCAGGACCTCGAGGAGGGTCTCCATCCCGTCGACGAGCGCCGGCGCCAGCGACTCCATCCCCTCGACGGCGATGCCGTGCGCGAGCTTCTCGAGGATGTCGACGGCGCCCGGCAGCTGGTCGGCGAGGACCGCGGCCCGCTCGCGCACCGACGGGGTGAGCAGCAGCTCGCGGCACGGCGGGGCCCACAGGCCGTGCTCGGCGACCTCGAGGGAGCGCTGGTCGGCGACCTTGAACCAGCGGATCTCCTCGACCGTGTCGCCCCAGAACTCCACCCGCAGCGGGTGCTCCTCGGTGGGCGGGAAGACGTCGAGGATGCCTCCGCGGACGGCGAACTCACCCCGTCGCTCGACGAGGTCGACGCGCGCGTAGGCGGCCGCGGCGAGGTCCTCGACGACCCGCTCGAGCGGGGCGTCCTGCCCGGCCGTGAGGGCCACCGGGCGCAGCTCGCCGAGGCCCTTGGCGATCGGCTGGAGCACGGCGCGGACCGGCGCGACGACGACGTCCGGCGCCCCGTGCTGGGCGTCGGCGGCGTCCGGGTGGGCCAGTCGGCGCAGCACCGAGAGGCGCTGGCCGACGGTGTCGCTGCGCGGGCTGAGGCGCTCGTGCGGGAGGGTCTCCCAGGACGGGAAGTGGGCGACGGCGTCCGGCCCGAGGAGGGTGCTGAGGGCGGTGTGCAGGTCCTCGGCCTCGCGCCCGGTGGCCGTGACGGCGAGCAGGGGCGCGCCGGAGGGACGCGGGGCGAGGGAGGCGACGACGACGGCGCGGGCACCGGGGGCGCCGACGCCTCGACCTCGGCCGAGGGCACGGCGAGGGACTCGGCGAGACGGGTGGGACCGGGGAGCGCGGCGACGCGGGAGCGCAGGGGGTGAGCGAGGGCATGTCCCCCCAATCTACTGCCGCCCACCGACGGCCGATGCCCGCGGGCGGGCGGCGGACAGCGCGGGCGGTCGCCGGACGCCGCGGGCGGTCGCCGGACGACGACGGACCTGCGGTTACGCTCGACGTGGTCACCTCGCGCGCCACGGCGACCACCGCGGGGGTCAGGCCTCCCGCCCACCACCGCACACAACCGTCGACGGGAGCCGCCGGATGGACACCGCGCCCACCCGACGGCGGACGCGCCTGCGGACCCTCTCGGTCCTGCTCGGCGCAGCGGCCCTGGTCGGCGCCCTCGTGCTCACGGGCGCGCGCATCCTCCAGCCCGGACCTACCTCATGACCCTCCTCGCGACGGTCAGCCCGCTCGCCGTCGTCGCCGGCCTCCTGGCCGCGGCCCTGCTCGCCGTGCCGGCCCGGCGCGCGGGCCGGGGCAGAGCCCCGCCGCCGTCGGTGTGGTCCTCGCGGTCGCCGTCGCCGCCACCCATCTCTGGTGGCTGGCACCGGCGTTCACCGGAGGCCGGCCTGCCGCCGCCGCCGGCCCGGGGCTCACCGTCCTCACCCAGAACTTCGAGTACGGCGACGTCGAGGACCTCCGGTCGGAGGTGAGGTCCGCGGGGGCCGAGGTCGTCGTCCTCGTCGACGTGCAGCCGGGCCAGTTCGACCGTCTGCAGGCCTCCGGCTTCCTCTCCTCCTTCCCTACCGCAGCGGCGTCGACTCCCCGAGCCCGTCCAACACGATCCTCCTGAGCCGCTACCCCTACACCTCGCAGCGGGTCCTCACCGAGGACTACGACTCGCGGCTCTTCGTCCTCGAGGGCACGCCGCTGGGGACGCTCGCCCTCGCCGCGGTGCACCCCCCACCGCCGTACGCCGACGGGAGCAGGCCGTGGTCGGCCCACCTGCGCACCATCGGCGACGCACTCGCGAGCCAGGCGCGCGACCAGCCGTCGGTCCCGGTGCTCGCGGTCGGCGACTTCAACGCCGACACCCCGCACCAGCCCTTCCGCCGCCTGCTCGGGGTCGCCGGCCTGCGGGACGCGGCCGAGATGGCGGACACCGGCTGGGCGCCGACCTTCCCGGCGAACGGGCACTGGACGTCGCACGGGGTCGCTCCCCCGCCCTTCACGGCCATCGACCACGTCCTCGTCGGGCGGGCGCTCACCGTCACCGCCGTCGACCGCGTCGACATCAGCGGCTCCGACCACCTCGGCCTCGTCGCGCGGGTGGCCCTGCGCGAGGGCGCGCGCACCGGCTGACCGGTCGCGACTACCGCGGGGGCAGCCCGAGGGCGCGGGCCCGCCAGGCGTCGTAGCGCGCCGACCAGTCGTGCGCGGCGCGGAAGGCCTCGACCTCCTCGCGTCCGGCCCGGCCCAGGGCCGCCGCCTCGAGGACCCGGGGCGCCAGCTCCGCCCCGCCCGGCACGAGGAGGCACCGGTCGCTGACGTCGCGCATCGGCTCGAGGTCGGTCGCCACGACGGGGACCCCCGAGGCGAGGTACTCGTAGAGCTTGAGCGGGCTCATCGCCTCGGTCATCGGCGTGACCCGGTGCGGGATGAGGCCGACGTCGGCCGAGGCCATCATCCGCAGGACGCGGGGGCGGGGCTCGGGCGGCCGGACGACGATGTTCGGCACGCTGCGCAGCGGGTCGAAGAGGCTCGGGTCGGCCTCGTGCCCGACGAGGACCACCGTCCACCCCGGGAGGTCGGCGGCCAGGCGGCGCAGGGCGTCGCGGTCCACCCGCACCTCGAGCGAGCCCGCGTAGAGCGCCACCGGGCCGTCGAGGGCGGCGAACCAGTCCGGCACGTCCGGCAGGTCCTCGAAGTGGGAGGCGTGGATGCCGTTGGGGACGACCGCCGAACGGGCCGCCCCGATCCGGTCGACGATCCGGCGGGTGACCCCGATGACGACGACGTCGCGCTCGGCCATCCGCGAGTAGGCCTCGAGGAGCATGTCCCGGCGGCCGGCGAACGGCGGGTACTCGGCCCAGTCGTCCCAGCCGTAGTAGACGACGTCGGCCCAGGCGTCGCGGTCGGCGACCGCCGCGTGCACCGGGTGGCAGGTGACGAGGACGGGGGGTCGGCTGCCCGAGCCGGCCGCCCGCCGCAGGAGCGTGCGGTCGAGCCTCGCGTACTCGCGCGCGGCCGCGGCCCACCGCGGCGGGTCGGTACGGCGCCAGCGGCGCGGCTGGAGCAGCGACTGGCTGCCGGTGTACCCCGGGTCCGCCGGCCAGCTGCTCGAGCCACCGCGCAGGCGCGCGGCGTGCGAGCGCAGCCCGTTGACGACGACGAGCGGGTCGACGGCCTCGTCACGGGCCAGCTGGTCGACCATGACGTCGGCCGACCAGGACAGCTGCCGGGCCTGGGCGTCGGCCCACGACTGGAAGGCCAGCGAGAAGACCACCGGCACGGGGCCGGTGCCGGGCGCGGTCGTCACCGGGCGCTGGGGACGGGCTCGGCCCCGACCGGAGCCGCAGACGACGTGGGGACGGCATCGGCCGGGACGGCGTCGGCCGGGGCGTCGGGCCCGGCACCTGGCCCGGCGGACGCCCGCAGCTGCTCCCGGGTCAGCTTGGGACGGTCCGCCAGCTGCGACCACAGGGCGCCCGCGGCGCCGACGAGCAGGAAGAGGGTGAACCCGGTCTGCTTGAAGCTCAGCTCGTCGAAGGTCCCGGCCGCCGCGGCGAGGGCGGCGATGCTGCCCGCGAGGGCCTGGCCGAGGCTGCGCAGCGCGGGGTCGGTGGCTCGGTGGCGCACCCCGCGCGAGACGCCCATCCCGATGACGAAGACCGCCGCGAGGGTCGCGAGGCCGATGATCCCGCCCTCGAGGAGGCTGCCGAGGTACTGGTTGTCGAGGTAGAAGTACGCGAGGGGGTCGAACGTGCCGAGACCCCGTCCGAAGACCACGTGCCCGTCGAGCAGCCCCGGCACCTTGGCGTAGTCCTCGGTGCGGCCCTCGATGCTCGGGTCGGTGTTGCCGATGAAGACGAGGCTGCGCAGGGTCCCGAGGAGCCCGGGCACGGCGGACCGGAACAGGACGAGCCCGAAGGCCCCGAGGACCACGAGGTTGGCCCGCTGGCGCCGGGACAGGGCCACGGCGTAGACCCCGAGGCCGACCGCGAGGGTCAGCAGCCCGGAGCGCGAGACGGTCATCGGGTTGACGATGAGGATCGCCGTCAGCGCCGCGGCCGCGAGCAGCCGCCGGCTGCGGCGGTCGTCGTAGAGGGCGAAGTGCAGGGCCAGCGGGGCGAGCGCGGCCAGGGCCACCGCGTACTCGATGGGGTGCGCGGCGGCACCGTCGATGCGCGAGAAGCCGGACCGGGTGTCGTTGATGATCTGGGTCGTCGTCGTCAGGCCCGGCAGGTGCATCAGCTCGCGGTAGCTGAACGTGCTCGACGCGAACTCGAGGATGCCGATGACGGCGGCGACGAGCGCGACCGACACGAGCCGGCGCAGCAGCAGCTCGACGCGGGCGCGGCTGTCGAGGCCGTCGACGGCGATCATCGCGATGCCGATGACCGCCAGCGCGGGGAAGACCGCGCGGATGGCGCCGGCGGACTCCGTGTCGGTGAGCACCCGCGTCATCCCGGCCGCGAAGGCGGTGAGCGAGGCGAGCGCGTAGGCCAGCATCAGCCACCGCACCGGGTGCGCCGCCCGGGCCTCGACGAGGCCGAGCACGCGCCCGGCGGCCCACAGCGCGAGGGCGAGCAGTCCCGCGAGGAGCGCGGGGTTGCCGGTGGAGCGCAGCGGCCCGACGAGGACGTAGTTCTCCGGCAGGAGGTACACGAGGATGACGACGAGCGTGAGGACGGTGAGGGCGTCGCGCCGCGACACCGACACCAGGCCGCCGACGAACGCCGCCCCGAGGAGCCCCGCGGACGCGACGAAGCTGAACGGCAGGACGAGGATCGAGACGAGGTAGGCGATGGCGACGAGGACGTAGAGCACCGTCGCCGGACGGCTGCGCAGCGCCCGCCGCAGCTGCGCGGAGGTCAGCCAGCGGCGGCGGGTCAGCAGGTCAGCGGGAGAGCTGGCGCGCGCGGCCACCGGAGAACGTCCTGTCCCGGTCGGAGCCGCCCGACGCGGCGTCGTCCTCGTCGACGTCCGGCTCGGCCACGTCGAGGGACTCGTCGTCGGCCTCGTCGGTGGCCGCCGCCGCGGCCTCGTGGGCCCTCGCGTCGCGGGCCTCGTCGGTGGCCGTCGCCGCGTGGGGCTCGTCGCCGGCGGGCTCGGTGGCCGCCACGTGCTTCGCGCCGCCCTCCCCCTCGGCCTCGCGGCGGCGACGGGTGAGCACCCGCTCGACGAGGATCGAGAGGGCCGCACCGGTGAGCAGGCCGATGCCGCCGAGGGCGACGATCAGCTTGAGCTTGGACTGCGGGGGCAGCTCGTTGACCTGGGTGGCCGCCGTCGTGAACGTCGTGTACTGCGAGACGGCGGGGGCGCCGGCCCGGTCCTGGATCGCCTCGACGCGCGGGCCGGTCTGCTTGAGGACGTCGTCGACGACGGTGCGGACGTCGTCGCTGGACTCGCCCCAGGCCTGGATGAGGTAGCTCTGGGTGTTCTGCGGCTGGAAGACCGTGTACCGGGTGCCGGTGTCGGTCTCGCCCGGGGCGACACCGCTGGTGTCCGCCTTGCCGAGCGACTGCTGCGCGGCACTCGAGAGCAGGTCGGACTGGAGGGCCTCGGACAGCAGGGTGGCGTCGCCACCGAAGAGCGGGTTGTCGCTGCGGGGGTCGCGGGCGCCCGGGCTGACCTGGTTGCCGTGCGTGTACACGAGGCCGTACGCGGCGTAGGCCGTGTAGACCGGCTTCTGGCGCTCCGCCAGGCCGTACCCGACGACTGCTGCGATGAGCAGCACGGGCACCATGACATACCAGCGCCGGAGGCTCACTCCGACGACGTCGAGCGCATCCACGTTTTCCCCTACTTCCGTCATGCGGATCATGACTGGTGACCACACGAGGGTAACCGCTGCGCCGGAGGCGTCGACGGGCATTCCGGACATTGCCGGTCCGAACGGGGGGCGGCGGTCGGGCGAAGAGTCGGAAAACGCCGCGGCCTCCGGGGGGTGCGCGGTACTTTAGGGATCCTTGGAGCAGGAATGCGTGCATCGGGGAAGCAGGGAGCAAGATGCAGGACGAACCATCCACCAGGGGCGGCACGACGCTGCTCACGCGCGGCGACCGGGTGCGCGTCAAGTCGCCTGCCGAGGTGCTGCGGACGCTCGACGAGCGCGGTGACCTCGAGAACCTCCCCTTCATGCCCGAGATGGTCCCGCTGTGCGGCCAGACCCTCGAGGTGCACGCCCGCGCCGACAAGACGTGCGACACCGTCGACATCACCGGCTGCAGCCGCGAGATGGACCACACCGTGCACCTCGTCGGCGTCCGGTGCGACGGGTCGGCGCACGGCGGCTGCCAGGCCGGGTGCCTCTTCTTCTTCAAGGAGGAGTGGCTCGAGCCGGCCGACGCACCGGCCACGCCGGTCGAGGCGGCCGACGTCGAGGCGCTCGAGGCCCGCCTGGCCCCGGCCACGACCACCGCGCCCGGGATCTACCGCTGCCAGGCGACCGCCCTCCCGAGGCCACCCGCCCGATGGCGGGCCTGCGCCACTACATCCGCGACCTCGAGCACCGCAACGTGCCGCTGCGCCTCTTCGCCCGCGCGATGGGCATCAACCTCGTCGACCGCTACCAGCGCTTCGCCCGGCACCGGCTCCCGGAACGCCTGCGCTACAAGGGTGGTCACGAGCTGCCCGACCTGCGCGGGCCACTGACCAAGACGCCCGTCGAGGCCCTCGACCTCCAGCCGGGCGAGCTCGTCGAGGTCAAGAGCCTCCCCGAGATCCTCGCGACGCTCAACGAGAGCCAGCGCAACCGCAACCTCTGGTTCGACCGCGAGATGGTCCGCTACTGCGGGCGACGGATGCGCGTCCTGCGCCGCGTCGAGCGCCTGCTCGACGAGAAGACGGGCGAGATGATCGTCCCGAAGACCCCGAGCATCATCCTCGACGGCGCGGTCTGCGTCGGCGACTACCACAAGCTGTGCCCCCGCCAGGACTACGCGTTCTTCCGCGAGGTCTGGCTGCGGCGCGTCGACACGCAGCACGCTGAAAGGGTCTAGATGCGACTCCTCGTCACCGGGGACCGCGGCTACATCGGAGCCGTGATGGTCCCCACCCTCCTCGACGCCGGCCACGACGTCGTCGGCCTCGACGCGGGCTGGTACGACGGGTGCGACTTCGGCACCCCCCGCACCGACTACGAGCAGCGGACCGGCGACGTCCGCGACGCCCGCGCCGAGGACCTCGCGGGGTTCGACGCCGTCATCCACCTCGCCGCGATCTCCAACGACCCGATCGGGCACCTCAACCCCGGGGCCACCTACTCGGTCAACGCCGACGGTGCCGTGCACATGGCGCGCGTGGCCCGCGAGGCCGGCGTCGGCCGCTTCCTCTTCGCCTCGTCGTGCTCGCTCTACGGGGCGGCCGGCGACGGCGACGTCGACGAGACCGCGGCCTTCAACCCGGTGACGCCCTACGGGGAGAGCAAGGTGATGGCCGAGCGCGGCATCTCCGAGCTCGCCGACGACACCTTCAGCCCGACCTACCTGCGCAACGCCACGGCGTACGGGTCCTCCCCGCGGCTGCGGGCCGACATCGTCGTCAACAACCTCACCGGCACGGCGTTCACCGAGGGCAAGGTCGAGATGCAGAGCGACGGCTCCCCGTGGCGCCCGCTCGTGCACATCCGCGACATCACGGCCGCGTTCATGGCCGTCCTCGACGCCCCCCGCGAGGTCGTGCACGACCAGGCCTTCAACGTCGGCCGCGACGAGGACGTCGTGCAGGTGCGCGACATCGCCCTCGCCGTGTCGCGGACCATGGACGCCCCCGTCACCTTCGCCCCCGGCGCGGGTCCCGACAAGCGCGACTACCGCGTGAGCTTCGGCAAGGTGACCGAGCAGCTGCCCGCCTTCCGCCCCACGTGGACGGTGCAGCGCGGCATCGACGAGCTCGCCGACGACATGCGGCGCAACGGCCTGACCGCCGAGGACTTCACCGGTCCCCGGTTCGTCCGCCTGGCCCGCATCAACCAGCTCATGGCGAGCGGCGAGATGACCGCCGACCTGCGCCTGACCCGACAGCCCCAGGGGGCCTGATGAACGTCCCGACCTGCCGCCTCTGCGGCGCGGACCTGACCCAGACCTTCGTCGACCTCGGCATGTCGCCACCGTGCGAGAGCTACCTCACCGCCGACGAGCTCGACCAGGGCGAGACGTTCTACCCGCTGCACGTGCGGGTCTGCTCGTCGTGCCTCCTCGTGCAGCTGCCGAACTACATCCCGGCCGAGGCGATCTTCAGCCACTACGCGTACTTCTCCTCCTTCAGCGACTCGTGGGTGCGGCACGCCGCCCGCTACGTCGACACCGCGGTCGAGCGGCTCGGGCTCGACGGGTCCTCGTTCGTCGTCGAGGTGGCGAGCAACGACGGCTACCTGCTGCAGCACGTGCGCGACAAGGGGATCCGCTGCCTCGGCATCGAGCCCGCCGCCAACGTCGCGGAGGCGGCGCGCGAGAAGGGCATCGACACGGTCGTCGCCTTCGTCGGCGAGGAGACCGGAACCCGCATCTCCGGCGAGCACGGCAAGGCGAACCTCGTGGCGGCGAACAACGTCTTCGCGCACGTCCCCGACATCGTCGACTTCGCCAAGGGCCTGCGGGCGCTGCTCGCCGACGACGGCACCCTGACCATCGAGATCCCGCACCTGCTGCGGCTCATCGAGGACCGCCTCTACGACACGATCTACCACGAGCACTACTCCTACCTCTCGCTCCTCACGACGCAGCGCGTGCTGGCCGAGGCGGGGCTCACCGTCGTCGACGTCGAGGAGCTGACGAGCCACGGCGGCTCGCTGCGCACGTGGTCGATGCCCACCGAGTCGGCCGGTCCGCCGAGCGAGCGGGTCGCGAAGGTGCTCGCCGACGAGCGCGCAGCGGGGCTCGACACCGTCGAGGGCCACGGCGGGTTCGCCCCGGTCGTCAGCGCGGTGCGCAACGACCTCGTCGAGTTCCTCGTCGAGCGCTCCCGCGAGGGCAAGACGGTCGCCGGCTACGGGGCCCCGGGCAAGGGCAACACCCTCCTCAACCACGCGGGGGTGCGCTCGGACCTGCTCGCGTTCACGGTCGACCGCAACACCTTCAAGCACGGCCGGTTCCTCCCGGGGACCCACATCCCCATCCACCCGCCGGAGGAGCTCGCGGCGCGCAAGCCCGACTACATCCTCATCCTCCCGTGGAACCTGCGGGCCGAGATCACCGAGCAGCTCGCCTACACCCGCGAGTGGGGGGCACAGCTCGTCGTCCCGCTCCCGACGCTCGAGGTCTTCTGATGAAGGTCGTCCTCTTCTGCGGCGGCTACGGCCTGCGGATGCGCGTCGGGGAGGACCCCCGCCCGAAGCCGATGATGCCCATCGGGTCGCGGCCGGTGCTCTGGCACATCATGAGGTACTACGCACACTTCGGGCACAAGGAGTTCATCCTCGCGCTCGGGTACGGGGCACACGTCGTCAAGGACTACTTCCTCGAGTACCGCGAGACGGCGTCCAACGACTTCGTCCTGTCCGACGGCGGCCGCTCCGTCGAGCTGGTCACCCACGACATCAGCGACTGGCGGATCACCTTCGCCGACACCGGTCTCAACACCCAGATCGGTGAGCGCCTGCGCCGCGTGCGCCGCTACCTCGGCGACGACGAGATGTTCCTCGCGCACTACGGCGACGTGCTCACCGACGCCCCGATGAACGACATCATCGAGCAGGTCCGCGGCACCGACGCCCTCGGCAGCCTCCTCGCGATCAAGCCACCGGGCTCCTTCCACGTCGTGCACGTCGGCGACGACAACCGGGTCACCGGGTTCCAGGAGGCCACCGAGCTGCCGCTGCGCATCAACGGCGGGTTCTTCGTGCTGCGCCAGGGCATCTTCGACCACCTCGGCGAGGGCGAGGACCTCGTCGGCGACGCCTTCGAGCGGGCGGCGCAGCGCGGGCAGCTGCTGGCCATCCCGTACGACGGGTTCTGGAAGCCGATGGACACCCTCAAGGAGCGCGCCGAGCTCGAGGACCTCAACCGCACGGGGACCGCTCCGTGGGCGGTGTGGCGTGACGGCGTCGAGCCGACCTCGACGTCGGGCACCTCCTTCGTGGTCCAGTGATCGACCTCCGGCTCCCCCCGGGACACCTCGACGTCCTGTGCCTGGGGGCCCACTGCGACGACATCGAGATCGGCTGCGGCGGAACGCTGCTGATGCTCGCCGAGTCCGGACGTGCGACGGTGCGCTCCGTCGTCCTCTCGGGCGACCCGCGGCGACGGGCCGAGAGCCTCGCCGCGGCCACGGCCTTCGGCAACGCCGAGCCGCCGCGCTTCCTCGACGTCCCCGACGGCCGCTTCCCGGAGCACTGGGGCGCGGTCAAGCAGCACCTCGAGGACGCCGCCCGCGACCTGCCCACCCCGCACGTCGTGCTCGTGCCGCGCACCGACGACCGGCACCAGGACCACCGCCTGCTCGCCGAGCTGACGACGACCACCTGGCGCGACTCCCTCGTCCTGCACTACGAGATCCCCAAGTGGGACGGCGACCTCGGGCCGGTCACCCACTACGTGCCGCTCGAGGAGTCCGTGGCGCGGCGCAAGTGGGAGCTGCTCGACGAGCACTACCCGTCGCAGCACTCCCGCGACTGGTGGGACGAGCAGATGTTCCTCGGCCTGATGCGGCTGCGCGGGATGGAGTGCCGTGCGCCCTTTGCCGAGGGGCTGCTCGTCACCAAGGCCCGCCTCGACGTGACGGTGGGCTGAGGTCGTGGACACGGCTCCCGGCGCGGGCTGCCCGGTGTGCGGCGACACCGGGCCCCGGCCGTCGCTCTTCCGCATCCCGTCCATCCCGGCGCACTCCTGCCTCCTCATGGACAGCCGCGAGGAGGCCCTCGCGGTCCACGCCGGCAGCATGGACCTCGTGCGCTGCCCGACCTGCGGGTACCTCGCGAACCGCGCCTTCGACGAGGGGCTCACCGGCTACAGCACCCGCTACGAGGACTCCCAAGCGTTCTCGCGGACCTTCGTCGAGTACGCGACGCAGCTCGCCCGACGCTGGGTCGAGGGCTGGCACCTCGAGGGCGCGACCGTCGCCGAGGTCGGGGCCGGACGCGGCGACTTCAGCCGGATGCTCGTCGCCGCCGGCGCCGGACGGGTGCTCGCCGTGGACCCGACCATCGACCCCGAGCGGCTCGGCCCGGCCGAGGGCGTCGAGGCGGTCGTGCGCCGCGTCGAGCGCGCCGAGGACCTGCCGGCCTGCGACGCCGTCGTCATGCGCCACGTGCTCGAGCACGTCGACGCCCCCCGGGTGGTCCTCGGCGCCCTCCGCGAGGCCCTGTCCGACCGGCCCGACGCACCCGTGCTCGTCGAGGTCCCCGACGCCCGGCGCATCCTCGCCGAGGGCGCCTTCTGGGACGTCTACCACGAGCACTGCGCCTACCCGACGGCCGAGACCGTCCGCGAGCTGTTCGAGAGCTGCGGCTTCGAGGTGCGCGCGGTGTCGACGGTGTTCCACGACCAGTACCTCCTCGTCGAGGCCACCCCCACCGGCACCCCGCGCGCGGCCTCGCTCGACCCCGGGACCCTCGAGCGGCTGGCCAGCGAGAGCGACGGCTTCGCCACCCGGGTCGCCGACGAGGTCGAGCGCTGGCGGGCCACCGTCGCCGCGGCGGCGGCCGACGGGTCGCAGGTCGTCGTCTGGGGGGCGGGGTCGAAGGGCACGGCCTTCCTCGCGGCCCTCGGCGAGCTGCGCTCGGCCGTCCGCAACGTCATCGACGTCAACCCGCACGTGCAGGGCCGTTTCATCGCCGGCACGGGTCACGAGATCCGCGGCCCCGAGGACCTGCGCGAGCACCCCGCCGACCTCGTCGTCGTGATGAACCCCGTGTACCTCGACGAGATCTCGGCCGACGTCGCCCGGCTCAGCCCGGGTGCGCGAGTCCTCGCCCTCGGGCGCTGACCCGTCGCTGCACCGCCTGGCGGGCCCGGATCCGGAACTCCCCGAGGATGATCCGCGTGCGGCGGTGACTGGTGAGCCATCCGAGCACGATGCCGAGGCAGCGCACCCGCTCGCCGAGGGAGAGCGGCGAGGTGGCGACCGCCCGCAGGTAGCCGACGAGCAGCCGGGACTGCGGCATGGGGAAGGTCGACCGGGCGGACGGGTCGAACCACGAGGCGATCTGCTCCGGCGACTTGTCGACCGCCGACGACGCGGCGTGCCGGCGGTTGTAGAACAGCCGCTCGGGCACCAGGCGCCACCTCCCCCGCAGGGCGAGCTCGACGAGCAGCGTCGTGTCGGCGGCCGGGTTCGACCCCAGCAGGTGCGTCGAGAGGAAGACCTCGCGCCGCACCACGCCGTACACCGGGTAGCACATGTGCAGGTGGGTCTGGTCGGTCGGGCCGTCGAGCAGGCTGCGCAGGCGGGTCACCGGCGACCGGTTGTCGAACGGGAGGTCGTCGCGGTAATCGGAGACGACCGCCCCGTCGGCGCCGATGACCGTCGTCAGCGGCCAGGCCAGCACGACGTCGGGCTCGGCGTCGAGCACGGCGGCGCACGCCTCGATGCAGCGGGGGTCGAGCCGGTCGTCGTAGGAGTACCAGCGGAAGTACGGCGCGGTCGCGGCCCGGACGACGGCGTTGTGGTTGAACGCCGCGCCCTGGTTCACCGGCTGCCGGATGTACCGGACCCGGGGGTCGCGGGCCGCGAACGCCTCGCAGATCTCCTGCGTCCGGTCGGTCGAGGCGTTGTCGCTGATGACGACCTCGAGGTCGGTGTGCGTCTGGGCGAGGAGGGAGGTCAGGGCCTCCTCGAGGTAGGGGTCCCCGTTGTAGACGGGGAGTCCGACGGAGACTCGGGTCACGGGAGGTCCTCTCTCACGGGTACCACGTCCGCTGCTGTGCCATGCCCTCGAGCCGCCCCACGAGCGCGCCGGCCTGGGCCACCCAGGTCATCCGGCGCTCCCGGCCGAGGAAGGGGTACGGGCCCCGGCTGAGGACCCACCACCAGCGCCCGGCCGCGGTGCCGAGCGTCGGGCGCCGGGCCCCGTCGCCCCGGAAGCGCCGGTAGAGCGCCACCTCGGCGGTCTTGTACCGGCGGATCTGGCGGAAGAGGGCCCCCACGCTGTCGCGGTACCGGTACCCCATGACGGCGTCCGGCGCGAAGACGAGCCGGAACCCCTCGAGCTGGGCCCGCCAGCAGATGTCGACGTCCTCGCAGTAGCGGAGGGTCTCGTCCCAGCCGTCGACGGCGTCGAGCGCCCGGCGGCTGATGAGCACGTTGCACGACGGCGCGTACGGCAGGAAGCCGCACGGCCCCTCCGGCAGCGAGCGCCCGTACTCGGGGCCACCGCGGGCGGTGACGACGGTGGGGTCGTTGAGGGAGGTGACGTCGCAGGCCCCGGCGACCAGGTCGGCGCCGTCGCGCGCGTCGTAGAGCCCGCGCAGCCACGCGGGCTCGGCCACGTCGTCGGCGTCGCAGAAGGCGACCCACTCGGACCGGCAGGCCCGCACGCCGCGGTTGCGCCCGGACGCCGGCCCCCGCGGCCCCACCCCGGCACCGGCGGGCAGGACCCGGACGCGCAGCCGGTCGGCGTAGGTCGGGACGACGTCGAGCGAGCCGTCGGTGCAGCCGTCGTCGACGACGAGGACCTCCCACGGGTGCGGGAAGTCCTGGGCGGCGAGGGAGTCCAGCTGCTCGCGCAGCAGGGGTCCCGGGTCGAGCACGGGGATGACGACGGAGACGACGGGGTCCGCGGCGGTCACCGGTGGACCTTCCGGCGCACGAGGGTGGTCGCCTCCGACAGCCCCTGCGGCTTGACGAGGAGGAGGAGCCCTCCGTAGACGAGGACGCCGACGCCGACACCGACGAGCAGCTCGACGAGGTAGGAGGCACCGGCGTTGCCGAGCAGCGTCGTCGCCCCGACCACGGCGCCGGCCATCACGCCCGTGATGAGGACGTGCGCGAGCAGGCCGCGGACGAAGTCGCGCAGCCGCATCTCGATGAGGTGGAAGGCGAGCATCAGCCCGAAGGGGGCCAGGACGAGGTTGCCCACCGTGTAGGCGGCCGCGACGGCGACGATCCCCCACTCGACGGCGACGAGGGTCAGGCCGGTGAGCACGACGGTGTAGACCAGCCCCCAGCGGTAGGACCAGTCGCTGCGCCCCTTGGCGAGCATCAGCTGGGCGCTGGACGACACGACCGACTGCACCGCGGCGGCGGGCGCGAGCCACACGACGATCGGGACGGCGGCCGCCCACCGCTCGCCGAGGAGGACGTGGATGAGCGGCTCGGCGACCGCGGCCAGCCCGAACAGGGCGGGGAAGGTCACGAGGGCCACGACCTGGGAGGAGCGCAGGTACCCGGTGCGCAGTGCCGCGTTGTCGGACTGGCGCCGCGAGAAGGCCGGGAAGGTGACCTCGGCGACGACGCTGCTCACCGACGACACCGGGGCCAGGGCCGTGCTCTTGGCCATCGTGTAGAGACCGAGCGGCGCGGCCCCGAGGAAGCGGCTGATGATGATCTTGTCGACCTGGTTGAAGAAGAAGAACAGCATGTTGGACATGAAGAGGTTGCGGCTGTAGCCCCAGATCGAGCGCAGGCTGGCCAGGCTGATGCTGCGCGTCGGGCGCCAGCGGTCGAAGTACCAGACGAGGGCGGTGTCGACGCACTCGCCGGCGGCCACCCCGAGGACCAGGGCCCAGTAGGAGAGCCCGAAGGCCGCGCCCGTGATCGACACGGCGGCGGTGACGACGGCCGAGGCGGTCGTCGAGACGGCCAGCTCGCCGAAGCGCAGGTCGCGGCGCAGGAGGGAGTGGTGGATCTGCCCGAGGGAGGAGACCACGGCGATGCCCGCGAAGGCGTGGAGCACGGGCGCGGCCTCGGGGTTGCCGAGGACGCCGGCCAGCGGACCGGAGAGCACGTACATTCCGCCCGCGAGGGTGAGGCCCATCGCGAGGTTGAGCACGAAGACCGAGTTGCGCAGGACCTGGTCGACGTTCGGGCGCTGGATGAGCGCGGACCCGGTGCCGAGGTCCCTCAGCTGGTCGAGGAAGGCGACGACGACGAGGGCGATGGCCACGACACCGAAGTCGGCGGGGATGAGCAGCCGGGCGAGGACGATGTTGGCGGCGAACCGGACCCCCTGCGAGACCACCTGGGCCAGCGCCGTGAAGCGCGCCGCCCGGGCCACGAGGGTGACGCCGACCGGGTGCGGCTCGGTCGCCGCGGCCGCTGCCGAGCCTCGCTCGTCGTCCATGCCTGCACCGCCACCTGCGTCCGAGCAATCCCCTGTCGCGGTCATGCTAGAGCACCCCGGCCGCCCCCGGCAGGCGTTCGGGGAAGGACGGGACCGGCCCCGCGAGGCCGCCGGTGGGGCCCCGGGCGGCCCCCGTGGGCCGGGTCGCTCAGCCCATGCCGCAGAGGTCGACGTGCTTGCCCGTGGCGTCCCAGACGTTGCCGCTGCTGCGGAAGGTCGACTTCGGGTTGGGGTAGCAGGTGTCCCAGTGGATGTCGCCGCCGAGCCGGTTGCCCGTGACCGTCGTGTTCGACGAGGGGTCGATGAAGATCGGGAAGCCGTACCCGAGGAGCCAGTTGCGCTCGATGGTGACGTTCGAGTTGCCGCCGTTGGCGTCCTCGAGGTAGATCGCCGCGTTGAGCTGGGACCGGTACGGCCCGCCGTCGTACACCGAGCAGGCGATGGTCAGGCCGTCGACGCCCCGGACCTGGGTGCCGTCGTAGTGGGCGTCGGAGGAGGGGCGCGGGTCGTGGAGGTAGTTGGACCTCAGCTCGACGTCGCGGACCATGCTCCCGCGGTCGGAGGTCACGTGGATGGCGTCCTCGGTGCCGCCGCCGAGGTCGGAGTACCTCACCGTGACGTGCGAGGCGCTCGAGATGCTGACGTTCTGGGCCGTGACGTGGTCGATGGTCACGTTGCTGCCCTGGACGAGGATGCCGCCCGAGACCCGGACGTTCTGGACGGTGACGTTCGAGCCGCTGATCGTCAGGTCCGACACGTTCGCGTTCTTGAGCACCGCCCCGTTGCCGAGCGTCGTCTTCGACGAGCTCGAGCGCGACCCGTGCGCCCCGTGGTCGAGGACGAGGGCCGGACCGAGCACGACCCGATCGAGCCCGTGGCCCCCTTGCTCGTCGAGCGCGGCGTGCTCGTCGGGGGCTTCGCGCGCTTCGCCGACGGCTTCGGCGTCGGGCTCTTGCTCTTCGTCGGGGTCGGGGTGGCGGTGGGTGTCGGGGTCGCCGAGGGCGTGGGGTCGGCGGAGGCCTCCCCGGTGCCGACGCACGGCTCGAAGGGCGTGCCGTCGGTGTGGACGTTGCCGGCCTGTCGCACGGGGGTCGGGTGGGTGTTGCTGCAGGGACCCCACACCGTGCCCTCGCCGAAGGTGTTGCGCTCGAGCCGCAGGTTGCTCGCCGCCGTCATGACGGTGAAGCCACCGCCCTCGAGCCAGTTGTCGGCGACCTCGACGTCGTCGGTGCCGCCGTTGGCGTCCTCGAGGTAGACGGCCGCGTTGCCGTAGGCCCCGAGGGCGTAGGTGGAGCAGGTGATGGACACGCCCCGGGCGCCCCGCACGTGGGTGCCGCTGTAGGAGCCGCGGTCGGCGGCCGCCGGGTCGTGGATGTAGTTGCCGGAGAGCGTGACGTCGCGCACCCGCCGTTCCGGGCCCCGGTCGGAGGTCAGCTGCACGGCGGTCTCGCCGCCGGAGATGTTCGAGTCGCGGACCGTGACGCCCGAGGCACCGGCGATGACGACCGAGCGGGCGGTGACGTGGTCGAGGACGACGTCGTCGGCCGTGACGACGACCGTGCCGGGCACACTGACCTGGCGCAGCGTGGCCCCGGTGGCCGAGACGGTGAGCGAGCCCGGGACCGCCACGCCCGTGAGCACCTGGTCGGGTGTCGAGACGGTGTCGAGGGCCTGGGGCTTCGTCGCGGCGGTGGCCCCGGTGTTCGTCGCGCTGGGCCGGGTCGGGCAGCGCTGCGCGACGTCGGAGACGGCCTGGGACGGCAGCCGGAGGGCGAGGACGAGCGTGAGGACCACCGCGACGCACAGGCCGACGGCCAGCCCGCGCCGGGCGGTGTGCGACGGCGGGACGAGCGCTGCGAGCTTCATGGGGTGGACGACTCCAGAGGGGGACCAGGTGCGTGGACCCCGCATGGTCGAGCACGACGCGAGCCCTGCATCCCGCATCCGAGGCCCCGGCGGGCGACGACGTCCGCACGGGTTTCGCTCCACTGTCGCAAAGGCCCGGCGCAGGGTCAACCTCCGGTGCCCCGCGGTGGACTCCCCGCACGGCCCGACCGTCCGTGACCGCGCCTCGCCCCCGGGGCCGACGTGTCAGAGTGGGCGCATGAGCCGAGCCGACCCACCCCGGGTCCTCTACAGCTTCCCGCACACCCTCGGGGCCCCGGGGATCGGCACGACCGCGGCGGCGCAGGTCCGGGGGGCGCTCGACGCCGGGGTGCGGCTGACCGTCGTGTGCACGTCGTCGACGGCCGACACCACGGGCGCCGACCTGCGCACCACCCTGACCCTCCTCGGCCACCGCGTCCCCCACCGCGTCTTCGTCACCCCGCAGCGGGCCTACGACCACCACGACCGGGCGGTCGCGGCCCTGCTGGCCCGCGAGGACTTCGACGTCGTCCACACCTGGCCGCGCTCCTGCCTGCGCACGCTCGCCACCGCCCGGCGGCGCGGGGTGCCGTCACTGCGCGAGGCGCCGAGCCCGCACACGCGCAGCGCCCTCGAGGAGGCGCGCCGCGCGGCGGCCGAGTGGGGCCTGGAGCTCCCGTCCGACCACTCGCACGCGTACGACGAGGACCTCATCGCGCGCGAGGAGGCCGAGTACGAGGCCGCCGACCTGCTGCTCGTGCCCTCCGACTACGCCCGCGGCACGTTCGAGCGCGCCGGGCACCCGGCCGACCGGCTCGTCAGCTCGCGCTACGGCTACGACCCCGGGCGGTTCCGACCCGCCGACCGGGCCCCGGGCACCCGGCGTCCCCCGACGGCGGTCTTCCTCGGCCGCGGCGAGCCCAACAAGGGGCTGCACGTGGCCCTCGACGCGTGGTTCGGCTCGGGCGCCCCCGAGCGTGGGGGCCGGTTCGTCGTCGCCGGTTCGCTGTGGGCGCCGTACGCCGAGCGGCTCGCCGACCGGCTGGCCCACTCGAGCGTGGAGGTCGCCGGCTTCGTCGACGACACCCCGGCCCTGCTCGCGGCCTCGGACGTGCTGCTCCTCCCGAGCTGGACCGAGGGCAGCGCGCTCGTCACCTATGAGGCGATGGGCAGCGGGTGCGTGCCGCTGGTCTCGGACGCCACGGGCGCGCCGGTGCTCGACGGGGTCGACGGGTTCGTGCACCGGGTGGGCGACACGGCGACCCTCACCGCCCAGCTGAGCGCGCTCTGGGACGACCCGCTGCTGCTCGAGCGGACGCGCGAGGCCGTGCTCGCCCGGCGCGATGAGCTGACCTGGGCCGCGGCCGGCCGGCGCCTCGCGGAGGTCTACCGCTCGGTGCGCGACGGGGAGCCCGCCGGCTGACCGGAGAGCACCCGGCGGGCGTTGGCGGAGTAGAAGCGGGTCAGCAGGTCGGGCTCGAGGTCGAGCCCGCTGATCTGCCACCGTCCGGCGTGCGGGACCTCGCCGGCAGAGTAGGGGAAGTACTCGTCGTCGGTCTCGGCGAGCCGGAAGTAGATCTCGACCTCCTCGCGCCGGAACGGGAAGACGTCGGTGCCGAAGAGCACCTGGTCGGGGTGCTGGGCCACGAGCCGGGCGGCCGCCCGGGGCTGGCGCCCGAGCTCGGCGACCCGGGCCGCGATGTCGACGACGAGGTTGGGGTGGCGCCCGAGCATCTCCGAGACGCGGCCGAGGTCCTCGGTGCAGGCGGCCACGTGGGCCGCGACCCACTGGGTGCCCCCGTGCCGCTCGACGACCGCCTCGAGCGAGTCGAGGAGGCGCTCGCGCCACGACGGCCCGAGGGCGGCCCACGACGACCCGGGGTGGCGCCGCAGCTCCTCGAGGCGCTCGTTGTGGCGGTCCATCGGGAGGAAGAACGCGAGCGGGTCGGCGACGTGGACGAGCACCGGCACCCCGAGCTCGCCGGCCGCGGCCCACAGCGGGTCCAGGCGCGGGTCGTCGGGCAGCACGCGGTGGCCCGTGGCGTCCGTGACCTGCAGCCCGAGGTCCTTCCACACCTTGAGGCCCCGGGCACCGGCGGCCACGGACTCGCGCAGCGACCGCGCGAGCCGCTCGTCGGCGTCGCGGTGGCGCAGCAGCTCCCAGTCGACGTGGCAGAAGGTCGCGAAGCGGTCGGGGTGGACCCGGTCGTAGCGCTCGAGGTTGGCCTCGAGCTCGGCGCCCCAGCGACCGTCGAGGTTGACGACGGTGGCGATGTTGCAGGCGTCGAGGTCGGCGACGAGCGCCCCGACGTCGGGGGCCATCCAGCCGCCGTCGCGGGTCAGCCAGCGTCCGAGGTGGTTGTGCACGTCGACGGCCGGCACCGCCGCGGCGGGCACGTGGTGCTCGGGGAGCGAGAGCAGCGAGCGCGGCGCGAACCGGTCGAGGCGCGGCAGCGGGTGACGGGCCCGTCGAGCACGGTTGCGCACCGCCCGGGCCACGCGCCTGGCGTCCACGGTGCACGTCCTCCCCTGCGCTGAGCTGTCCTCGCCAGACTAGCGGAGGGGGTCCGTCCGCCACCGGCGTTCGGGGCGAGCGGGGCCCCGATGCGCCACGCGGACACCGGGCCCCGTGCGATGATCCCCCGTGTGACAGAGGGTGAGCCGCCGGACCTGCTCGTCGTCACGGTCACCTGGAACAGCCGCGAGGACCTGCCGGGCTTCGCCGAGTCGTTCGGCCCCGCCGTCGGCGACCTGCGCTGGCACCTCGTCGTCGCCGACAACGCCTCGAGCGACGGCACCCCGAGCTCGCCGAGTCGCTGCGGTGGCCCGACGGCGGCACCGTCCGGGTCCTGCGCACCGGCGGGAACCTCGGGTACGCGGGAGGCATCAACGCGGCCCTGCGGACCCTCCCGCCCGACCTGCCGCTCCTCGTCGTCAACCCCGACCTGCGCTTCGAGCCGGCGTCGGTCGTCCGGCTCCTCGAGGCGTGCACCTCCGGGTCGGCCGACATCGCCGTCCCGGCCCAGGTCGACGGCCACGGTTCCCCCCTGCCGACCCTGCGCCGGGCCCCAGCGTGGCGCGGGCCTGGGGCGAGGCCGTCCTGGGCGGCCGGCGGGCGGGCCGCAGCGCGCGCTGGGGCGAGATGGTCACCGACCCGGCCGCGTACCGGCAGCCGACGTCCGCCGACTGGGCCTCGGGCTCGGCGCTGCTCCTCGGGCCGGCGGCGCGACGGGTCGTCGAGCCGTGGGACGAGCGCTACTTCCTGTACTCCGAGGAGACCGACGCCGCGCTGCGGGCCGGCGACGCCGGACTTCGCGTGCGCCTCGTGCCCGACGCCGTCTGCACGCACCTGCTCGGCGACTCGCACACCCACCCGCAGCTCTGGGCCCTCCTGAGCGTCAACCGGGTCCGCCTGTTCCGTCGGCGGCACGGGGCGCTGCCGACCGCCGCCTTCCGGCTCGGTCTCGTCGTCGGCAGCGGGGTGCGGCTGCTCACGACCCGCGACGCCACCCACCGGGCGGCCCTGCGCTGGCTGCTCACGCCGTCGGCCCGCTGGCCGCGGCTGGTGCGCGGGGTCCGCGGCTCCTGAGGGGTCCCAGGGCCGGCGGGGTCGTGGACCTCGCCTCAGCCCTGGGCGGCCCGGTCGGCCTCCGCGCGCCACGCCGTCCGGCGCGAGGACCGGGAGGCGACCTCGGCCGCGACGGTCAGGGCGAGGTACGGCACCGCCGCCGGCGCCAGCCACGGACGCCGCAGCACGACCCCGGCCCACGCCAGGCGCGAGCTCCCGCCACCACCGCCCGAGCCGGCCGAGGCGCCCGAGGCGTCGGGACCCGCGGCGCCGTCCCGCCCGCGCACCTCGCGGTTGCCACGCCGGACGCGGACGAGCCGGTGGTACAGCTCGCGGGTGCGCCGGGGCATCCGCACCCGGACCGTGACCTCGTCGACGACCCGCTTCTCGTGCGGTGCGAAGAGGCCGTCGAGGAAGAGGTCGTCGGCCACGAGCTCGGGGAACGGCCCGAACCGGCTGCGCCCCTCCTCCGAGAGCACGGCCACCCCGCGCCCGAACAGGCTCGAGGCCATGACCGGTAGGTGCTGGTGGACGGCCGCGTAGGCCCGGACCGGCAGCGCGCACCCCCGGACGTCGAGGACCCGTCGGGGCGCGACCGCGAGCACCCCGGACCCGAGGGCGGCCACGAGCCGCAGCAGGTCGTCGGCGGTCAGCTCCATGTCGGCGTCGAGGTAGGCGCGGGGGAAGGTGGTGGCCACGGCGTCCCCGGCGTTGAGGGCGTCGGTCTTGCCCGGGGCGGTGCGCTCGACGACGACGGCCCCGTGGCGACGCGCCACGGCCGCGGTGTCGTCGGTGCAGCCGTTGGGCACGACGACGAGCTCGAGCGGGGGGTCGTGGCGCAGGGCGTCGAGGCAGCGGCCGATGACGCTCGCCTCGTTGTACGCGGCGATCACGACGCTGACCACAGCGGCTCCCTCCACGTCCACGGGGCGCGAGTCTACGGTTCCCGGTCGGCGGTCGTGGTCACCTCGGGGCGTGCACCCGCTGCTGGGCGTCGAGGAGCCCGAGGGTCACCAGCTCCTCGACCGCGTCGGTCGACTCGTCGAGCAGGAACGGCAGCTCCTTGCGCTCGGTGGGCGAGAAGTCGCGCAGGACGAAGTCGGCGGGGTCCATCCGACCCGGCGGGCGACCGATGCCGACCCGCACGCGGTGGTAGTCCTTGGTGCCGAGCGAGGACGAGATGGACCGCAGGCCGTTGTGGCCGCCCTCTCCCCCACCGCGTTTCAGCCGTACCGTGCCCGCGTCGAGGTCGAGCTCGTCGTGGACGACGACGAGCCGCTCGGCCGGCACCGAGAAGAAGGACAGCAGCGCCTTGGTCGGCCCGCCCGACTCGTTCATGTAGCAGGAGGGGACGGCGACGACCGCCGGCGGCCCGGGGACACCGCCCGGACCGGTGCCGATGCGTACCTGGGCGGCGTGGGCACGGGCCTTGTGGGTGCGCAGCATCGTGCCGGAGCGGCGCGCCAGCTCCTCGACGACCATCGCGCCCACGTTGTGGCGGTTGCCCGCGTACTGGGGCCCGGGGTTGCCGAGCCCGACGACGAGCCAGGGTCCGGAGTCGGTCACGGCGACGATCATGCCATCCGCGCCGGGGACGCCGACGGGGCCCGGTCCGTGCGGACCGGGCCCCGTCGTGGGTGCGTGCTGTGGGTCAGCCCTCGTCGGAGGACTGCTCGGCGTCGCCCTCGGCGGCCGGCGCGTCGCCCTCGGCGGGCGCGGCCTCGGCGGCCTCCTCGTCGGACTCCTCGCGCTCGATGCCCGCCTCGGCCTCGGCCTCCTCGAGCTCGGCCTCGAGCTCCTCGGCCGTGACCTGCGCGGTGACGTTGACGACGAGCGCCTCCGGGTCGGTGACCAGGGCGGCACCGGACGGGAGGGCGAGGTCGCCGGCGTGGACCTGGGTGCCGACCTCGGCGCCCTCGACCGAGTGCGTGACGGACTCGGGGATGTTCGTCGCCTCGACCTCGAGCTCGATGGTGCCCATGACGGTCGTGACGACGGTCTCGGGGCGGCGTCGCCCTCGAGGTGGACGGCGACCTCGACGGTGACCTTCTCGCCCTTGCGGACGACGACGAGGTCGACGTGCTCGATGACCGGCTTGATCGGGTCGCGCTGGACGTCCTTGGCGAGCGCCAGGTGCTCCTTGCCGTCGATGACGAGGGTGAGCAGGGCGTTCGTGTGCTTGAGGGCGAGCATCGACTCGTGACCCGGGAGGGTGATGTGCACGGGGTCGGTGCCGTGGCCGTACATGACGGCGGGGATCTTGTTGTCGCGGCGGATCTTGCGCGCGGCGCCCTTGCCGAACTGGGTGCGCTGCTCGGCGACGAGCTTGGTTTTGTCGGACACGGGGTACTCCTGGGGTGGGTCTGGGAACGGACGGACGTCGGTCCTCGACGCGGGACGTGGCACCGAACCGGCGCGCGACGGGCCCGCGGACCCCCGGGGGTCTGCGCGCCGCCAGCGTCGATCACGGATGGTCTCGGGCCCTGCGGCCCTCCCGGACCCCATCGTCCGGTGCGACGTCCCTCGCCGAGGCAACCCCGAGAGTCTAGGGGACGGCCGGGCCCGCCCCGAAATCGAGGCGGCGGCCGCGGGCGGTCAGGCGACCGGCGACGGGAGGTCGACGTCGGCGGACGCGGGCTCGGCGCCGGACTGCCGGCGCTCGCCCAGCCGCACCGCGGCGACCCCGGCGAGGATGACGACCCCGCCGACGAGCTGCCAGGCGCCGGGCAGCTCGCCGAGGACCAGCCACGCGAACAGCACGGCGAAGAGCACCTCGGTGAGGCCGACGAACGAGGCGAGGGTCGAGCCGAGGTGGCGCGCACCGAGCACGCCGAGGACGTAGGCGACCGCCGCGGCCACGACGACGAGCTCGGCGAGGGCCAGCCAGGCGGGCGTCGCGTGGCCGGCCACGTCGACCCGCGCGGAGCCGGCGACCATCGGGATGACCCCGGCGGCCCCGACCACGGCCAGGAGCACGGCCCCGGCGCCGAGGCCGAGGGCGGCGAAGGTGAACGGCGGCAGCGTGGTCTCGCGCGCGGCGAGCACGTAGTGACCGGCGAGCCCCGCGGCGGCGAGCAGGCCCCAGGCGACGCCGACGAGGTCGGGCGTGGCCTGCCCGGTGACGTCGAGGACGAGGGCCAGCCCGACGAGGGCGAGCACGATGCCCACGCCGGTGAGCCGGTGCGGGGCCCGGCGGGTGATGACCCACACGGCGAGGACGACGAGCACGATGCCGAGGTACTCGATGAGCAGGGCCACGCCGACGGCCAGCCGCTCGACGGCCTGGAAGTAGCCGAGCTGGGCGGCGGCGACGGCGAGGCAGCCGTACAGGCCGACCAGGGGCAGCTCGCGGACGACGGCGCGCAGGCGGTGGCGCACCTGCCAGAGGCCGACGGGCAGGAGCAGCGCGGAGGCCCCGGCGATGCGCAGGAGGACGACGGCGCCCGGCGACCAGCCCGCCTCGATGAGCGACTTGGCGAACGGGCCCGAGGTGCCGAAGGCCGCGCTCGAGAGGACGAGGGCGAGCAGCCCGACACCGACGTGCCTGCGCACGGCCTCGACCACGACGACCTCCGGCTGCTGGGGCCCGTGTAAGGACCAACGTATGATGACGGTCATGACGCTAGCCCCAGGTCCTGTCAGGAGTCAAGATGGTCTTCACTGCTGACACGGACCTCACCCTCGCCCACGCCGCGGCCGTCGCGAACACCGGCCCCGGGCTCGGCGCCGAGGACCGCGAGCAGCTCGCCGACCTCGGCGACCTCCAGGCGTGGTTCGACCGGTGGGAGTGGACCGGGCGCCGGCCCTCGACCCGCGCCGAGCTCGACGCCGTCCGGGCCCTGCGGCCTCGGCTCCGTCGGCTCTGGACCCTGCGCGACGACGCGCTCGTCGAGGAGGTCAACGCGCTGCTCGCCGAGGGCGGGGCACTGCCGCGGCTGGTCCGGCACGGCGACATCGGGTGGCACGTCCACGCCACCTCCGACGACGCCCCGATCGCCGAGCGGATCTCGGTCGAGGTGGGGATGGCGCTGGTCGACGTCATCCGGGCCGACGAGGTCGACCGGTTGCGGGTGTGCGCCGGCGAGGACTGCGAGGACCTGCTCGTCGACCTGTCGCGCAACCGGTCGCGGAAGTTCTGCGACGGCACGTGCGGCACCCGGGCGAACGTCGCGGCCTACCGCGCCCGCAAGGCCGCCGCCGACTCCTGAGCGTCGCGGTGGCTCAGGCGCGGCCGCCGAAGAGGCTGGTCACCGACCCGTCCTCGAAGACCTCCTTGACCGCGGCGCTGATGAGCGGGGCGATCGAGAGGACGGTCAGCCCGTCGAACTCCTTCTCCGGGGCGATCGGCAGCGTGTTGGTGACGATGACCTCGCGCGCGGCGCAGGCCTGCAGGCGCTCGACCGCCGGGTCGGACAGGATCGCGTGGGTGGCGGCGATGACGACGTCCTTGGCGCCGTCGGCCATCAGCGCGTCGGCGGCCTTGGTGATGGTGCCGCCGGTGTCGATCATGTCGTCGACGAGCACGCAGACCCGGCCCCTGACGTCACCGACGACGCGGTTGGCGACCATCTCGTTCGGCCGGTTGATGTCGCGGGTCTTGTGGATGAAGGCCAGCGGCGCACCCCCGAGCCGCTTGGACCACTGCTCGGCGACCTTGATCCGGCCGGCGTCGGGCGAGACGACGGCGAGGTCCTCGTCCCCGTAGCGCTGGGCGACGTACTCGGAGAGCACCGGGATGGCCATGAGGTGGTCGACCGGTCCGTCGAAGAACCCCTGGATCTGGTCGGTGTGCAGGTCGACGCAGATGAGCCGGTCGGCGCCGGCCGTCTTGAACATGTCGGCGACGAGGCGCGCGCTGATCGGCTCGCGGCCGCGGTGCTTCTTGTCCTGGCGGGCGTAGCCGTAGAACGGCATGACGACGGTGATCCGCTTGGTGCTGGCCCGCTTCAGAGCGTCGACCATGAGCAGGTGCTCCATGATCGCCTCGTTGATCGGGTTGGTGTGGCTCTGGATGACGAAGGCGTCCGAGCCGCGCACCGACTCCTCGAAGCGCACGTAGATCTCGCCGTTGGCGAAGTCGTAGGCGCTCGTCGGGACGAGCTCGGTGCCCAGCTGGGCGGCGACCTCCTGGGCGAGACCGGGATTGGCCCGTCCGGAGAAGACCATGAGCTGCTTCTTCGGCCGCTTGCGGATGTTGGCCGAGGGGGGCCGGTTGCTGCTGCTCACGGGGTGGGGTCCTCCGGGGTGGGGTCGGTGCTCGGGCTCTGCTGGGCGGCGCGGGCCCGCGCGGCGGCCTCCGCGGTGCGGGTGCCGGGACGGGCGCGCTCGACCCAGCCGTCGACGTTGCGCTGGCGGGCCCGGGCCACCGCGATCTGGCCCGGCCCGACGTCCTGGGTCAGCGCGCTGCCCGCGGCGACGTAGGCCCCGTCGGCGATGTCCACCGGGCTGACGACGACCGTGTGGGAGCCGACGAAGCTGTGCGCACCGACGCTGGAGTGGTGCTTCGCGACGCCGTCGTAGTTGGCGAAGATCGTGCCGGCGCCGATGTTCGCGCCCTCCCCGATCGTGACGTCGCCGGCGTAGCTGAGGTGCGGCACCTTCGCGCCCTCGCGGATGTCGGCGTTCTTGGTCTCGACGAAGCCGCCGATCTTGCCGCGCGCCCCGAGCCGCGTGCCGGGTCGCAGGTAGGAGTACGGACCGACCACCGCGCCGTCCCCGATGACCGCGAGGTTCGCCACGGCCCGGCTGACCTGGGCCCCGGCGCCGACCTCGGTGTCGGTGAGGGTGACCTCCGGTCCGACGACCGCACCCTCGCCGATGCTCGTCGCCCCGAGCAGCTGGGTGCCCGGGAGCACCGTGGCGTCGCGCCCGATGCTGACGTCGACGTCGACCCACGTCGTCGCGGGGTCGACGATCGTGACGCCCTCGCGCATGTGCCGCTCGCAGACCCGGCGGTTCAGCTCGCGGCCGAGCTCGGCGAGCTGCACCCGGTCGTTGACGCCCTCGGTCTGCCACGGGTCGTCGATGACGTGGGCGCTCACGGCCCGCCCCGTCTCGCGGGCGATCTGCACGACGTCGGTGAGGTACTTCTCGCCCTGGACGTTGTCGGTGCCGACCCGGGCCAGCGCCTCGCGCAGGAGGTCGGCGTCGAAGGCGTAGATGCCGGAGTTGATCTCGGTGAGCTCGCGCTCGGCGGGGCTGGCGTCCTTCTGCTCGACGATGCGGGCCACGTGGCCGTCGGGGTCGCGCACGACGCGCCCGTAGCCGCTGGGGTCGGCGAGGTGCGCCGTGACCACCGAGACGGCGCTGTCGGAGGCCGCGTGGGCCTCGGCGAGCGCGACGAGGGTCTCGCCGGTGAGCAGCGGGACGTCGCCGTAGGTCACGAGCACGGTGCCGGTGAGGTCGGCCGGCAGGGCGTCGAGGCCGCACTCGACCGCGCGGCCGGTGCCCTTGACCTCGTCCTGGTCGGCGATGACGAGGTCGGCGTCGAAGGCGGCGCAGAACTCGACGACCCGGTCCCGCTCGTGACGCACGACGACGGAGACGTGCGCGGCCCGGGTGGCCCGGGCGGCGCGCACCGCGTGGCCGAGCAGCGTGGTCCCGCCGATGCGGTGCAGGACCTTGGGGGTCGAGGACTTCATCCGCGTCCCCTCGCCGGCGGCGAGGACGATGACGGCGGCCGGTCGGGTCGCGTTCACGCGCTGTGCTCCAGGTGGGATCGGTGCCACGGGCCGGGCGCCATGCTACCGCCGGGCGAGGGGCGCCCCGCCCGCCAGGGTGGGGCTCGCGCGACCGGGCCCGGCGCCCTCCCGGGGGCGGGCGCCGCGGGTCAGGGCCGCGGTGTGCCGAGCCCCGGGCGCCCCGCGCTCCCGGCCGCCCGCACCGCGGCCCAGCCGGCCCGCTCGAGCGCGGTCTCGGGCTCGCCGGAGATGCGCGGCGGCATGACGACCACGGGGCACCGGGCGGCGTAGACCAGCCGGTGGGCGAACAGCGGCGCCGAGGCGATCGAGCGCGGGGCGTCGACGACGAGGAGGTCGGCGTCGCGGGCCGCCTCGAGCAGGGCCCGCCGGCGGTCGCCCCGCACGACGCGCAGGTCGACGCCGTGGTCGGGGCCGAGCACCGCCGCCACGTCGGAGACCAGCCGGCTCATCGCCTCGTGCTCGGTCTCGGTGCTCGACGGGACCCGGGCCGCGGTCGTCCCCGACGGGGTGGCCTGCGGCCCGGTCGTGCGCCAGGCCCGGACCGCGACGACCCGGCCGCCGCGCAGGGCGGCCTGCTCGTGGGCCCAGCGCAGCGCGGTGGGCGAGGCGGAGCCGGGGCTGACCCCGACCACGACCGTGTACACGGCGTCACTCATCGCGAACCACCTTCTCTCACACCGGGAGCTTGACGGTCTCGTTGCCGTCCTCGTCGTAGCTCGTGAGCGGTGGCGCGATCTCCTCGAGGCTCTTGTTCTCGGCGTCGACACCCCACACGTGGGCGACGAGGGCGCCGATGAGCATGATGCCCGTCGCGATGAGGTAGCCCCAGAACATCGGGGTGCGGTCCTTGCCGTCACCGATCAGCCAGCCGTAGAAGACCGGGCCGATCGCGCCGAAGACCTGGGCGATCGCGAAGAAGTAGGAGATCGCCTGACCGCGCACCTCGAGCGGGAAGATCTCCGAGACGGTGAGGTAGCCCGCGGACGCACCGGCCGAGGCGAAGAAGAACGCGACGCACCAGAACGCCGTGTGCGTCCCGGCCCCGATCGCGTCCTGCTGGAAGAGCCACGCCGAGATCGCCAGCACGACACCGGCGAACGCGTAGCAGCCGGTGATCATCCGGCGCCGCCCGATCGTGTCGAAGAGCGGACCGAGGAGCAGCGGCCCGAGCAGGTTGCCGATGGCGAAGGGGAAGAAGTACAGGGCGGCCTCGGACGGCGACTTGTCGTAGAAGTTCTGCAGGACGAGGGCGTAGGTGAAGAAGATCGCGTTGTAGAGGAAGCTCTGCGTGATCATCAGGGTCGCCCCAGCACCGTGCGGGTGGGGTACATCTGGAAGAAGACGTAGGAGAGCTGGCGCGGGGTCAGGCCCTCGCGCGCCTTGATCCACATCGCGTCGGCCTTGGAGTGCTCGGGAAGCTCCTTGCCCGCGGCGCGCACCTCGTCCTCGAGCGCCGAGACGACCTTCTCGGCCTCCTCGCCCTTGCCGTGGGTGACCATCCACCGCGGGCTCTCGGGGATGTGCCGGCGCAGGTAGATGATGCCGAGGCCGAGGACCGGGCCGATGAAGAAGGCGATCCGCCAGCCGATGTCCTGGCCGAAGCGGTCGGTGTCGAGCAGGATCGTCGAGGCGAAGGCGCCGATCGCCGCGCCCGCCCAGTAGGTGCCGTTGATCGCGAGGTCGACCCGGCCGCGGAAGCGGCCCGGGATGAGCTCGTCGACGGCGGAGTTGACGGCCGAGTACTCGCCGCCGATGCCCATCCCGGAGATGAACCGGAAGACGAGGAACATCCACATGTTGGGGGCCAGGCCGGCGGCGGCCGCGGCGACGAGGTAGAGCGCCAGGGTCAGGGTGAAGAGCTTCTTGCGCCCGAGGGTGTCGGTGAGGCGCCCGAAGATGATCGCGCCGAACACCTGGCCGACGAGGTAGACCGTGCCGGCGAGGCCGACGTCGGCAGCGGTCATGTCGAGGGTCTTCTCGAAGCCCCCGGCCGCGACGATCTGGGCCTCGAGCCCGTCGAGGATCCAGGCCGTCCCGAGGCCGAAGATCACGAGCCAGTGGAACTTCACCCACGGCATGTCGTGCATGCGCGCCGGGATGAGGCTCCTGACCGGCTTCTCCTCCGTCTGCGTCGTCTCCGTCGTCGTCACAGCAGGTCCTTCCAGCAGGTGGTCCCCGAGCGGCCCGTCGTCCGGGCCACCAGCGAACGTAGACCCGTCGTGGACGCCGTGGAGGTTCCGGTGCAGGTCAGGTGCCTGCGGGTCCTGCCGTGGCCGCCGGCGACCCCGCCCCGGACGTCGAGGCGCCCCCGTCGGGCAGGGGCCGACGGGGGCGCTTCGGGACCGGGCGGGCTGCCCGCGGGGGTGGTGTCCCCACGGGCGGCGCCTCAGGGGCGGCGGGTGACGCGGACGGACTCGCCGGGCACGTCCGGACGACGGGGGCGGTCGGTTCGCGTCTTGGAGCGCACGTCGACCGCGATGCCGGCGGCGAAGACGCCGAACGCGGTCCATCGAGCCCACACCGGGAGGTAGGGAGCCATCGAGCCCAGGCAGAGGAGCAGCGCCATGAGCGCCACCGCGAGGTAGAGGAGGGACCAGAAGGTCCAGCGCAGCGCGAGCGTGACGGTCTCCATGGTCATGTCCCTGCTCCTCGCACCCGGCGCCACGATCCTGTGGCCCAAATATGGCCGATCGGGGGGTCGGAAACAACCGTTCGGACGATGCGCTCGGCCTCTTGTCTCACCTTCGACAGGGCAGGCGTCCCACCCACCCCACCCGTCACACGACAGGTGTGACGCCCGTCACATCCGGCCTCGTCGGGGTCACCCTCGCATCCCCGGGCTGACCTGCTGACTCGACCGCCCGGACCCGCCGGGAGGCGCGGAGGTCCTGTTACCTTCCTGAGATCTTCGGTGTCCGTCGCTTGCGGTCCGGCGCCGGGACTCGCCTACCGTCGACAGCGACCGAAGAGGGTAACGACCCGGGCGGAACCGCGCAGGCAAATGCGTGGATTTCCGGACGAACCGTCAGAGATCTCCCAGGATTCTCGTTCCCCTCCATGCCCCGGCGGGTACACCAGCACACTGAAGTCCGAACGTGTTGGTGACCGCCAGGTCGTTGGATGACCAGTTGTGGCGGCGTGGTGCAGGGGCGCCGCCGTCACGTCGCTGGTTCCGTCGGCCAGTACCGAAGGAGCAACACCGTGACTGCTCTGTCACGTATCGCATGTCCCCTGCCCACCACCCCTCCCGCCCGCCGGGTTGCCGACCCCCGGGAGCTCTCGTGCTGACCCGCCGCCTCCTGTCCGTGACCGCGGTCACCGCCGGTGTCCTCGCCGGAGGCTCCGGCCTCGTGGCCCTCTCCGCGAACCACGAGCCGTCGGCGACGTCCGACACCCGCTCCGTGGCCGCGGCCCCCGCCAAGGCCACCGACACCGTCCGGGACACCACGGCCACCGAGCCGACCACCACGCCCGCGACGACCAAGGCCAAGCCCGTCCGGGTGCCGACCAAGAAGGCCACCCGGTCCACCACCGGCACCGCCACCTCGCGGGCGGCGACGAAGGGCCGCTCGGTCACCTCGACCGGCTCCGACTCGGGCCGCTCGGTCGCCGCCGGCTCCGCCAGCGGCCTCCAGGCCCACGGCATCGTCGTGCGCAGCACGAAGAAGCCCACCCCGGCCCCGGTCGTCCCGGCCGGCACCACCTGCGACCTCAAGCCGTCGGCGTCGACGACCGGTGCGACGGGCACCCGCTCGAACAGCTCGGTCACCACGCTGACCAGCGGCCAGACGCTCGCCAACGTCAACGTCAAGAGCCTGAACATCAGCGGCAGCAACGTCACGGTGCGCAACGTCAAGGTGACCGACGGCATCCTCGTCACCGGTGACAACGTGACGATCAGCCACGTCACGACGCCGGACATCGGGATCTCCAGCGCCCGCCACGTCCTCGTCGAGTACACGAACATCGGTTTCAGCCAGAACGACGCGATCCACGTCACCTCCGACCGCGGTCGCCAGGTGCAGGACGTCACCCTGCGCTACAACTACCTCCACGACCCGCGGCCGCCGGCCGACGCGCACTACGACGGCACGCAGGTCCGTGGTGTCAACGGGATGAAGGTGTCCTGCTCGGTCTACGACGCCGGCAAGTACACGAGCCAGCTCAACGCGGCGATCTACCTCGAGGACGCCAACGGTGGGAACTCGAACGTCACGCTCGACAGCAACTGGCTGTACGGCACCGGGATCTCGCTGTTCATCGACCCCTCGGTGAACACGGTGGCCACGAAGAACCGCATCGGCGGTGACCTCCACTGGGGTCCGTGCTACCAGAACTCGAAGTCCAAGTACACGAGCTCCGGCAACGTCTGGGACGCCACCGACAAGGCGGTCAACCTCTGCGGCAACGGCTGACGCCTGCCGCACCCGAGGGCTGAGGCCCTCTCGACCCGGAGCCACGCGGACCACGCACGACCGGTCCGCGTGGCTCCCCGGGTAGGAATCGAACCTACGTCGCGAGTCCTGATTCAAAGTCAGGCGGGCCCTACCAGCAGACCAACCGGGGACTGCCGCCCTCGGGGCGGAGGCTCCGATGGTATCGGTGCGACGCTCGTCCCCCGGCCGCACGCGGCCGGGGGACGAGCGCGTCAGCGGTGGGCGAGGCGCAGCTGCCTGCGGCCCCGTCCGGCTGACGCGCCGGGCGAGGTGCTGAGCACCATCGGCGCAGGGTTCCCGGCGCGCACCGAGCCGGAGGCCGCACGCCAGAGGTCGGCGGCCGTCAGCTCGGGTACCTCCCGGCTGACCGCGATGCCGCGGCTGCCGAGGTGGGTGCAGATCATGGCCTGGTGGTCGTCCACGTGCTCCGCGAACGAGGCCCGGCGCGGCGTCATCACCGGGACCTTGCCGGCGTCGAGCGCCGTGAGGGCCGACCCGATGCCGCCGTGCGCGATGACGAGGTCGGCCTCCCGGATCGCCGTGCGCAGCTCGGCGGCCGGGATCTGGTTGCGTCCGTCGACCCCGAGGCCGCTGAGGTCGGTGGCCCCGGTCTGCCAGAGGACCTCGGCGTCGGCCGCCGTGACCTCCGGGAGGATCCGGACCAGCCGCTCGACCGCCCGACGGAACCCGTACTCGGGCATCGTCCCGAGGGTCACGACGACCCGGCGCAGCGCCCGCGGGCTCTGCGCGACCGGTCCGGGCTCGAAGCCGTCGAACAGCGACCCGCGGTAGGTCCAGGCGCCGGTGGCGAGCTCCGGGTACTGCGTGAACAGCTGCGTGCCGGGGATGCGGCTGACGATCCGCCCGGTGAGGCTCGGACCGGACGCCCGCGCCGCGCTCTCGATGTAGTGGCGCGGGATGCCGAGGCTCTTGGCCGCCAGGAAGAACGGCACCGCGATGCCGGCGCCGGTGGACACGACCGCCTGGTAGCGCCCGGAGCGGAGGATGCGCACGGCGTCGGGGAGGGCCCGGGCCGAGGCCTTGAGGTCACGGGGCCGGATGTAGCCGACGTGGTGCACGACCTCGTCGCGCAGCAGCGAGCGCGACTGGTCGCCGTCGAACGTGGCCCACTCGACCTCGCCGACCGAGCCGGCGAGCCGGCCGCGCATCCGCATCATCTGCTCGAGGTGGCCACCGGTGGAGGCGACGAGCAGCGTGCGCATCCCGGAGCCACCGGAGGCGGCGTCGGGCGCGACCGGGGTGGTCGGGGTGGCCTGCCGGACCGGTGCGGTGCGGTCGGTGACGTGGGGGACGGAGACGTCGATGGCCATCAGTAGGCCCCCGTCCCTCGGACGACGGCTCGCACCGTGCGCAGGAGGATCTGCGCGTCGAGGGCGAGCGACCAGTTGTCGACGTAGGACAGGTCGAGCCGCAGCGAGTCGATCCACGACAGGTCGCTGCGCCCGGACACCTGCCACAGGCCGGTCATGCCGGGTCGCACGCGCAGCCGACGGACGGCGTCGGGCTCGTACGCGTCGACCTCGCGGGGCAGCGGCGGGCGCGGCCCCACGAGCGACATCTCGCCCCGCACGACGTTGATCAGCTGCGGCAGCTCGTCGAGGGAGTAGCGGCGGAGGAAGGCCCCGACCTTGGTGATGCGCGGGTCGCGGCGCAGCTTGAAGAGGACGTCGTTGCCGTCGTGGGCCTCGGCGAGGACCGACAGCTTCGCCTCCGCGTCGGTGACCATCGTGCGGAACTTGACGATCGGGAAGATGCGGCCGCCCTCACCGACGCGGTACTGCCGGAACAGCGCCGGGCCGGGCGAGTCGCGACGGACCGCCAGGGCCACGAGGCCAAAGAGCGGCGCGAGGGCGAGGAGGGCGAAGAACGCGACGACGCGGTCGAGGGCCATCTTCAGCCGGAAACGCCACCCGCTGGAGACCGGGCGCTCGAGGTAGAGCATCGGCAGGCCGTTGGCCCGGCGGAGCGAGAGGCGCGGACCGGCGACGTCGATGATGCCGGGTGCGACGAGGAGGTCGACGTCGCGGTGCTCGAGCGCCCATCCGAGGCGCTGCAGCGCACGACCGGCGATCGAGGAGCTGCTCGCGATCGCGACGACCTGGGCACCCGTGGCGTCGACCGCCCGGAGCGCGTCGTCCTCGACCCCGAGCACGGGGACGTCGGCGAACTCCGGTGAGCCGAGCACCGGGTCGCTGGGGTCGGTGACGCAGACCCCGAGCACGCGCAGACCCGTCGTGGCGGGGTCCTCGGCGATGCGCTGGGCGGCGTCGCGGACGGCCCGCGGGTCGCCGACGAGGATCGCGGAGCGCAGCGACTCGCCCTCCCGGCGGGCCCGTGCGAGCCGGCGACGCAGCACGTACCGGCCCCCGATCGTGCCGGTGACCATGAGCGGCACCGACACGAGGAGGACACCGCGCGAGAAGTCGAGCTGCAGCGCGAACGAGACGAACGCGATGAGCGCGACGAGCGTGACGCCCGAGCGCACGACCGCGCGGTACTCGTCGGGTCCGGCCCCGAAGAAGCGGAACACGTAGGCGCTGTTCTTGGCCAGCACGAGCAGCCAGACGGCGGACACGGCGATGACCGTGGTCTCCATCGCGGTGCTCGAGCCCCAGAGTGCCGCTTCCTCACCGAGGAGGAACTCGCGGACCCAGAGGCCGGCGACGAGGCAGAAGATGGCCACGGCAGCGTCCGCGACGACCAGCTGGGCGCGGTAGCGCCGCTCCCACTGCGTCGGCGCACTGCTGACGGGCGTGTGGCCGTAGTCGGCCAGATCGATGTGTCGTTCGACGAGTGGCGGCGCAAAGCGCACACCACTCCCCTGCAAAATGCTCATGAAACCGTCGACCCCTGCAAATCGATGGTATTCAAGAAGACGAGTTCCGTCTGCTCGCGGGGAGCAGCCGGGTCTCCCTGCTGATACCCGGCGAGCCGGGTATCGACCACCTCCAGCCCTGCTTCCTTCGGCGGTCGAGACCACTATAGGCGCGCCGCGGCCCACCGCGTAAGCGTTTCGGGAAACTGGGTTCCGGAGGTGCTCCCGAGGGGGCCTCGGAGGGCCCGGGGAACCGGCCCGGGCCGCCGACGCGGCACAATGTCACGGTGAGCGACGAACCCGGGGCCAAGAAGTCACGAGCGTCACGGTCCCGGATGACCGGCCGCGAGCGCCGCGAGCAGCTGATCGGCATCGGGCGCAAGCACTTCGCCGACCGCGGCTTCGAGGGCGCGACCATCGAGGAGATCGCCGCGTCGGCCGGCGTCTCGAAGCCGGTCGTCTACGAGCACTTCGGCGGCAAGGAGGGCCTCTACGCGGTCGTCGTCGACCGCGAGATCGCGGCCCTCCTCAGCGGCGTCACCTCGGCCCTCGACTCCGGCGGCACCTCGCGCCAGATCATCGAGCGGGCCGCCCTGGCCCTGCTCGACTACGTCGAGGGCAGCACCGACGGCTTCCGGATCCTGGTGCGGGACAGCCCTGCCGGGCAGGCCACCGGCTCCTTCGCCAGCCTGATGAGCGACATCGCGAGCCAGGTCGAGCACATCCTCGCGGCGCAGTTCAAGGCCCACAAGCTCGACCCCAAGGCCGCGCCGATGTACGCGCAGATGCTCGTCGGCATGATCGCGCTCACCGGCCAGTGGTGGCTCGACTCGCGCAGGTTCAAGAAGCACGAGGTGGCCGCCCACGTGGTCAACCTCGCGTGGAACGGGCTGACCGGCCTCGAGGCCAAGCCCACCCTGACGCCCGACGAGGGTTGAGCCGCACCGCGATCCGGCGTCAGGCGCCCTTGTGCGCCACCGCGAACACCCGGCGGAACGGGAACAGCACACCGGCCGAGGAGCGGGGGTAGGCCTCGCGCAGGGCCGCGGAGTACGGCTCGACGAACGCGGCACGCTCCTCGTCGTCCTCCAGGAGGTCGAGCACCGGTCGCAGCCCGGTGGCCGTCACCCACGTGAGGACGGGGTCCTCGTCCTCGGCGTCGGGGTCGAGGACGTGAACGTACGTGGTCTCCCAGGCGTCGACCGCGCAGCCGAGCCGGGTCAGCAGCCGCAGGTAGGTGGCCGGCTCGCCGACCGAGGGGACGTCGAGGGCGGCCGTCAGCTCGCCGGCGCGCGGGTGCTCGTCGGCGACCTCGCGCATCAGGCGGTGGCTCGGGGCGTCGAAGTTGCCCGGGACCTGGAGGGCGAACCAGCCCCCGGGGGCCAGCGCCTCGACCCAGGCGCCGACGAGGTCGAGGTGCCGGGGCACCCACTGGAGCGTGGAGTTGGTGACGACGACGTCGGGGGCCTCACCGAGCGAGGCGGGGTCCCAGTCGCGCAGGTCGGCCTGCACCCACTCGACCCGGCCCGAGGTGTCGAGCTCGCCGGCCGCCTCGAGCATCGACTCGGCGGAGTCGACACCGACGACGCGGGCCTGCGGCCAGAGCGCGGCGAGCGAGAGGGTCGCGGGCCCGTGGCCGCAGCCGAGGTCGACGACGAGCCGGGGCGCGTCGGCCCCGACCTGGGCCACGAGGTCGGCGAGCGGGCGGGAGCGCTGGCTCGCGTACCGGCCGTAGGCGGCGGGGTCCCAGCTCGGGCTCGTCCTCATGCGTCCTCCTCGGGCGGTGACTCGTCGGTCGGCGGGCCGGACAAGGTTTCTCGACATCAAGAAACTTGACGAGGAGTAGCATTCGCCGCATGCCCGCTGACGATGTCGACCGTATCGTCTCGGCGTGGCGGCGTGAGCGTCCCGACCTCGACGTCACGCCGCTCGAGGTCCTCTCGCGGGTCTCCCGCCTGGCCCGCCGGCTCGACCTCGCCCGCGGACGGGCCTTCTCCGGCACCGGCCTCGAGAGCTGGGAGTTCGACGTCCTGTCGGCCCTGCGCCGCACCGGCGCCCCGCACGAGGCGAGCCCCGGGCAGCTGGTCACCGAGACCCTCGTGACGAGCGGGACGATGACCAACCGCGTCGACCGGCTGCTGGCCCGCGGGTTCGTCGAGCGCCACCCCGACCCCGCCGACCGGCGCGGCGTCCTCGTGCGCCTGACGGCCGAGGGCGTCAGGGTCGTCGACGCCGCCCTGACCCAGCTGCTCGCCGACGAGCGCGAGCTGCTCGCCGAGCTCGAGCCCGCCGAGCGCGAGGTCCTCGCCGGCCTCCTGCGTCGCCTCCTGCGGCCCTTCGAGTCCGGCCCCGCCTGACCCGGAGGCCGTCCTCGGCCGGCCGTGCCACCCGGCCTGCCGTCGTCAGCCGGCGAGCGCCGTGCGCAGCCACCGGAGCAGCGTGCCGCCGTCGGGCGAGACCGTCGCGTCGTTGCCGATGCCGTCGGTCACGACGTCCCAGCCGTGCCGGTCCCCCGTCAGCCGCCAGCGGTCGGCCACCGTGGCCGGGGACGCCGCCACCGCCTCGTCGAGCAGGTCGCCGTCGATGCCGGTGTCCCCGTCGGAGGAGACGACGAGCAGCGGCACGCTCGTGGCCCGGGCCGCCTCGACCGCGTCCGGGACGCCCTCCCAGCGCTCCGGTCCGGAGAGGTCGACGACCGCGTCCGCCCCGGCGGCCTGACCCACCCCGAGCGCGCGGGCCCCGCCCATCGACGCGCCGACGACGGCGACCTTCGTGGCGCCCCGCGCGCGGGCCCGGTCGACGGCGAGGGCGACCTGGGCCCGGGTGTCGCCCGCGACCTGCGGTGTGCACCGCGGCGCACCGTGCAGGCAGTCGTCGACGGCGACGGCCAGCACCCCGCGCGCGCCGAGCCAGCGGGCGTACGGGACCCAGCCGCAGAAGCCTCCGGCGCCGGTCTGGTGCAGGAGGACGACGGCGGTCGGGCCGGAGCCGTAGGTCGCGCCGGTCACCGACGACCCGTCGGACCCCGTGAGGCGCTCGACCGCGCCGGGCGCGTCGACGAGGCACCGGTCGGCGACGGTGGCCGGGGCGGTCGTGGGCAGCGGTGTGAGGGTCGCCCGCGACGGCGTGGCGCTGCCGCCGGGCGAGCGGTCCTCCCCGCCGCCGGTGCTGCCACACCCCGTCATCGCCGCCGTCATGGCCAGCGCCACCACCGCGCCCCGCATCCCCACACCCCGTCGCATATGTCGACTCTGACATATCGGACTAGCCTGCGTCCATGCCCTCGGACCTCGGCCACGCGCTCCTCGGGCTGCTCGCCCGGCGGCCGTCGACGGGCTACGAGCTCGCCCGGCGGATGCAGCGGCCGGTCGGCTGGTTCTGGACCGCGGGGCACAGCCAGGTCTACCCGGAGCTGGCCCAGCTCGAGGCCGACGGGCTCCTCACGCACGAGGAGGTCCCGGGCCGCGGCCCGCGCGCGACGAAGCGCTACGCACCGACCCCGGCCGGCACGGCGGCCCTGCGGGAGTGGGTCGTCGCCGACCTCGAGCCCCAGCCGGTCCGCGACCTCGAGGTGCTGCGGCTGTGGTCGGTCTGGCTCGTCGACCCCGGGGCGGCGACCGGTCTGGTCCAGCGGGTGCGGGCCGGCCACGCCGAGCGCCTCGCGGCCCACGAGGCCGACCTCGCGACGCTCGACGGCGTCGCCGCCGCCGACGACCCGGGCACCCCGGAGTTCGCCAGCCGGCTCACCCTCGTCGGAGGGGTGCTGACCCGTCGGGCCGCGCTCGAGTGGTGCGACTGGATGCTCGCCGAGCTGGCCCGCGGTCGCCCACCCGGCGGAGGCTCCCTCAGCCGATGAGCTCGGCGGCCTCGAGCCACTCGAGCTCGAGGACCTCGCGCTCGTCGACGACCTCGCGCAGCTCGCGGTTGAGGCCCAGGACCCGCTCGTGGTCGGTCGCGGCCTCGGCCATCGCGGCGTGCAGCCGGTCCTCGCGCTGGGCGAGCCGGGCCAGCTGCTTCTCGACCCGGGCCATCACCTTGCGGGCCTCGCGTGCCTCGGCGGGGTTCGCGACCGGCGCGGACGCCGGCGCGGCGGACCCGGACGACGACCCGGACGACCCGGACGTCCCCGCAGGCCCGGGCACCCCCGCGTCCTCCGGCAGCGCGCGCACCCCTCCCCCGCGCTCGACGAGCTCGACCCGCCGCCGCAGGTACTCCTCGACCCCGCCCGGCAGGTCGCGCAGCGCCCCGTCGCCGAGCAGCGCGAGCTGGCGGTCGCAGACCCGCTCGAGCAGGTAGCGGTCGTGCGAGACGACGACGAGCGTGCCGGCCCAGCCGTCGAGCAGGTCCTCGAGCGAGGTGAGCGTCTCGATGTCGAGGTCGTTCGTCGGCTCGTCGAGCAGCAGGACGTTGGGCTCGTCCATGAGCAGGCGGGTCAGCTGGAGCCGGCGCCGCTCGCCGCCGGACAGGTCGCCGACCCGGGTCTGCTGGCGCGGGCCGGTGAACCCCAGTCGCTGCGCCATCTGCGAGGCGGTCAGCTCCTTGCGCCCGAGCCGGACGACGGAGCGCACGGCCTCGACGGACTCGATGACCCGCCGGTCGGCCCAGGCGTCGAGCTCGCGCACCTCCTGGGTGAGGAAGGCCATCCGCACGGTGGTGCCGACCTTGCGCTTGCCGGCCGCGAGCGGCACCTCGCCGGCGAGGGCGCGCAGCAGCGTCGACTTGCCCGCGCCGTTGACCCCGACCAGCCCGACCCGGTCGCCCGGCCCGAGCCGCCAGGTGAACCGGTCGAGCAGCACGCGGTCGCCGACAGACAGCCGCGCGTCGAGCAGGTCGACGACGTCCTTGCCGAGCCGGGTGGACGCGAAGCGCATCAGCTCGACGTCGTCGCGCGCCGGCGGCTCGTCGGCGATGAGGGCGTTCGCGGCGTCGATGCGGAACTTCGGCTTGCTCGTGCGCGCCGGCGGCCCGCGGCGCAGCCAGGCGAGCTCCTTGCGCAGGAGGTTGTCGCGACGCTCGGCGACCACGCCGGCCAGCCGCTCGCGCTCGGCCTTGGCGAGCACGTAGGCGGAGTACCCACCGTCGTACTGGTGCACCCGGCCGTCCTCGACCTCCCAGGTCTGGGTCGCGACGGCGTCGAGGAACCACCGGTCGTGGGTGATGACGACGAGGCCGGTGTCGGGACGGGCGAACGCACCGGCGAGGTGCTGGGCCAGCCAGGCGACGCCCTCGACGTCGAGGTGGTTGGTCGGCTCGTCGAGGAGCAGCAGGTCGGGCTGGGCGACGAGGAGCGCGGCCAGCGCCACCCGGCGGCGCTCGCCACCGGACAGCGGGCCGACGGTGGCCGACAGCCCGCCGACGACCGGGGCATCGAGCCCGCCGAGCAGCCCGACGAGCACGTCCCGCACCCGCGGGTCGGCGGCCCACTCGTGCTCGGCCATCGTGCCGAGGACGGACTCGTGCACGGTCGCCGCGGAGTCGAGGGTGTCGTCCTGGGTCAGGACCCCGACCCGCAGGCCGCCGGTGCGCGCCACCCGCCCGTCGTCGGGCGTGCGGGTCCCCGCGAGCAGCCGGAGCAGGGTGGTCTTGCCGCCGCCGTTGCGCCCGACGACGCCGATCCGGTCGCCACCGGCCACACCGAGGGAGACGGCGTCGAGCACCTGCGTGGTGCCGAGGGCGAGGGAGGCGCGCTCGACGGAGACGAGGCTGGCCACTAGTCGACCCGGTGGTGGATGACGTGCGCGCCGTGCACGGGTCCGCTGGCCCGCCGGACGTCGCGCACCGAGCCGCTGGCGGTCAGCGCGACGGCGAGGTCGATGCCGGCCTCGGTGCCCTCGACGAGGAAGGCGACCGTGGGCCCGGAGCCGGAGACGATGCCGCCGAGCGCGCCGTACTCCATCCCCGACGAGAGCACCTCGCCGAGGTCGGGGCGCAGGCTGATCGCGGCGTCCTGGAGGTCGTTGACCAGCTGGGGGGCGAGCTCGTGGGGGTCTCCGGTGCGCAGGGCGGCCATCAGAGCGGGCGTGGCGACGGGCTCGGGGACGTCGGTGCCCGCGCGGAGGCGGTCGCACTCGGCGTAGACGGCCGGGGTCGACAGGCCGCCCTCGGCGAGCGCGAGGACCCAGTGGTAGGTGCCGCGGGCCAGCACGGGGGCCAGGAGCTCGCCGCGGCCGCTGCCCATCGCCGTGCCGCCGGCGACGAGGAACGGGACGTCGCTGCCGAGCTCGGCGGCCAGCTCCTCGAGCTCGTCGCGGTCGAGCCCGAGGTCCCAGAGGTGGTCGAGCGCGACGAGGGTCGCGGCGGCGTCGGCCGAGCCCCCGGCCATCCCGCCCGCGACGGGGATGCCCTTGCGGATGGACACGTGCACGGGCTCGCCGTCGTACCGTCCGGCGACCAGCCGGGCCGCGCGCAGGGCGATGTTGTCGTCGTCCGTCGGCACGCCGTCGGCGAGCGCCCCCGACACCGAGACCCCCCAGTCGTCGGACTCCCCCACCGTGACGTCGTCGTAGAGGCTGAGGGCCTGGTAGACGCTCGAGAGCGCGTGGTAGCCGTCCGGGCGCGGGGCCCGACGAGCAGCTCGAGGTTGACCTTGGCCGGGACGCGCACCGTCACGGGGCCGGGCACGAGGGGGCCGAGGTCATGCACTCACCCTAGCCAGACCGGGGGCACCCACCGGGCGCACGATGTCGGCCTCTGCGGGAGGCGTTCTGCGCGAGCCGTTCAGGACGCACCCCGGGCCGCCGCGATGCGCGCGAAGGCCGCGACGTCGAGCTGCTCGCCGCGGGTGCGCGGGTCGACGCCGGCGGTCACGAGCGCCTCCTCGGCGGCGGCCGGCGACCCCGCCCAGCCGGCGAGGGCCGCGCGGAGGGTCTTGCGGCGCTGGGCGAACGCGGCGTCGACGACCCGGAAGACCTGCTCGCGCGTGGCGGTCGTCACCGGGGGCTCGCGGCGGGTGAGCGCGACGAGGCCGGAGTCGACGTTGGGCACCGGCCAGAAGACGCTGCGCGGCACCTGGCCGGCGAGCCGCACGTCGGCGTACCAGGCGGCCTTGACGCTCGGGACGCCGTAGGTGCGCGAGCCGGGCGGGGCGGCGAGCCGTTCGGCGACCTCGAGCTGGACCATGACGAGCACGGTCCGCAGGTCGGGGAAGTGCTCGAGCATCCGCAGCACGACCGGGACCGAGACGTTGTACGGCAGGTTCGCGACGAGGGCCGTCGGCGCCGGCCCCGGCAGCCCGGTGACCGCCAGGGCGTCGGCCGCGACGACCTCGAGCCGGTCGACCAGACGCGGGGCGTGGGTCGCGACCGTGCCGGGCAGGGCGGCGGCCAGGGTCGGGTCGACCTCGACCGCGACGACCCGGCGCACCACCGGCAGCAGGGCCAGGGTCAGGCTCCCGAGCCCGGGGCCGACCTCGACGACGACGTCGTCGGCCCCCACCCCGGAGACCCGGACGATTCGGCGCACCGTGTTGCCGTCGACGACGAAGTTCTGGCCCCACTGCTTCGTCGGGCGGATGCCGAGCCGACCGGCGAGGTCACGGATCTCGGCGGCCCCGAGGAGGGCGGCGTCGGGGGCGTCGGTCACGCGCGCCACCCTAGCGACGAGCCGGGCGGGGCCACGACGCGAGGCGGGCGCCCCCACGACGCGAGCCGCCCGCCCCTGACCGGGGACGGGCGGCTCGACGTGGCGCGGTGGGTCAGGCGGCGTGCGCGCAGCCCCACGGGCCGAGACCGGCCTTGGCGTAGTACCGGTTGGCCACGGTGATCTGCTCGGCGCGCGACGCGAGGTCGGCGCGCGGGGCGAAGTCGTCGCCGCCGTTGGCCAGCCACGAGGCGGTGGCGAACTGCAGCCCGCCGTAGTAGCCGTTGCCGGTGTTGATGCTCCAGTTGCCGCCGGACTCGCACTGGGCGATGCGGTCCCACATCGCCGCGTTGGCGAGGTTGAGGCCGGCGCCGCTGGTGTTGCCGGCGCTCGGGGCCGGCGTGGCCGGGCGGGCCTTGGTGCCGACCTTGACGACGGCGTTCTTCGGCGCGGTGAGGACGGTCGTGGAGACGACCTTCTTCGAGGCGAGCTTGCCGTCGACGTAGCGCAGCTCGCGGGTGACCTTCTGCGAGCCGTTGCGACCGGGCGTCACCGTCTTGGTCTGGCCCTCGTACATCGAGGAGTCCGACTTCTTGGTCGTCGAGTAGCGGACGGCCTCGGTGGTGGTGGCGCGCTTGGTGACGACCCGCTTGAGGACGATCTTCATGCCGTCGTCGACCGCGGTGTCGAGGCCGGGGGCGACGATGTCGGCGGCGTTGCGGTTGACGCCCAGCTCGCCGAAGACCCCGGAGACCTTGGGGGCCGAGGTGGTGACCGTGCGGGTCCTGCCGTCGACGACGACGCTGACCTTCTTGGGCATGGTCACCGCGAGGGCCAGGCCCTGGCGACCGAGGGACTGCGAGCGCGAGGCGGTGAGGACCGCCCCGTCGGCGCGCACGCCGATGTCGCGCAGGGCGGAGTCGACCGTCGTGGCCGTGGTCCAGTACTCGCGGGTCGCGCCGTCGACGGTGACCGTCAGCTTGCGCCCGTAGCGGACCGAGATGCGGTCACCGTCGCCGATCTCGCTGTCGAGCGAGGGGACGACGACGTCGTGCTCGCCGACGCGGATGCCCTCCTTGTCGAGGGCGTCACGGACGGTCGAGCCGAAGACGTGGACCGACTGCGGTGCGCCGTCGACGCTGAGCGCCACGGCCTTGTCGAAGTGGGCGACACCGACGGAACCGGCGGCGACGGCGAGAGCGGCCGCGCCCTGGGCGGCGTGGCGGATCGTGCGCGAGAGCAAGAGATCTCCAGGGGTGGTACGTCCCGGGCACCGGTGTCGGGCGTCGGCCCCGCGGGGCCCCGGCCACAGGGGGCCGAGCGGACGAAGGCGCCCCCGGCGACACTGCCGAAAGGCGCTCCATCTGCGACGCCCGGGGCGATCCGGCCCCGGCCATCTACCTCCACCGTGCAGGAGGCACCACCCCAAGGTCAAGTTTCGGTAACGGCCACGCCACCCCGTGGACGTCCCATCAGCCCCGTTCGTCACACCAGTCACACGAATCGTGCGGGGACGACCGTTCACCGACGCGTTGGTCACACCCGCCGTCCGCGAGGGTCACCCCAGGGCAGGCGGACGGGTCCCGAGCCGGCCGGCACCCCCGCACGGGGCCCAGGAAAACCTCCTGGTGGCCCGGAGGGGGCGATCACCCCACGTGGCCCGCCAGGAACCCTTCCTGGTGGCCCGGAGGGGTCGCAGCGACACCTCGACCCACTCGTGTCGCGCCGAAGCACCGTGACGTCACCGACGGGTGCACCGTCCCCACCGGGTCCGACGCTGGGGGCCGCCGGTGCCACCTACACCGCGGCCGGCCGCCGTGGAGGTCACCAGGGGCCGTAGAGGCGCTCCGCGTTCGCCGACAGCGCCTCGCAGAGGGTGGGGACGGCGACCCCGAGCACCGAGGCCATCACCCGGACGGTGAGGGGCACGAGCATCGGGCTGTTGGACGCCCCGCGCCACGGGTGCGGGGTGAGGTACGGCGCGTCGGTCTCGACGAGCAGCAGCTCGAGCGGCGTCACCGCGAGGGCGTCGCGCAGGTCCTTGGCGCTCTTGAACGTCACGGTGCCGCTGAACGACAGGTGGTACCCGCGCCGGACGCACTCGCGCGCCACCTCGAGGTCACCCGAGAAGCAGTGCATGACGGTGCGCTCGGGGGCGCCCTCGTCGGCGAGCACCCGCAGCACGTCGTCATGGGCGTCGCGGTCGTGCACCTGGAGCGCGAGGCCGGTGCGCTTCGCGAGGTCGATGTGCCGCCGGAAGGACTCCTCCTGCACGGCGTGCCCCTCGGGGCCGGTGCGGAAGAAGTCGAGCCCCGTCTCCCCGACGACCCGCACCCGCGGGTGCGCGGTGAGCGCCTCGATGCGGGCCAGGGCCTGGTCGAGCCGGCCGGCGGCCGCGAGCCCGGGGACCTCGTTGGGGTGCAGCGCGACGCCGGCCAGCACCGCCGGGTAGCGCTCGGCGGCGGCCACGGCGAACTCGGCCCCGGGGAGGTCGCAGCCCACCTGGACCACCCGGTCGACCCCGACGGCCGCGGCCGCCCGCAGCACCGGGCCGAGGTCGTCGACCGAGACCTCGTCGCCCTCGCGGCTGATGTCGAGGTGGGTGTGGTTGTCCACCACCGCCATTGGCAGCGGGTCGGGCGCCTCCGGCTCGCCTCGACGGCTGGGCTGCGACGTCACGCGCTCAGGCCCCGGCGCGGGCCAGCTCGTCGTCGACGACGGCCTCGTCGAGCTTGGTGAAGACCGGCGCCGGCTTGCTGATGGGCGTGCCGACGACGACGGGGCGCGACTCCCACCGCGGGGTGCCGGAGTAGTCGCCCGTGATGACCGGCCACGACCGCCCCTCGTCCTCGGGGTCGAGGCCCTCGACCGTGTCGAGGCGCGGCATCGGGACGAACTCACCCTCGCCGCCGAGCACGGCGTGGACCCGGTTGGCCGCGTGCGGGAGGAACGGCGCGAGGACGGTGTTGAGGTCGCTGACGCACTGGACGAGGGTGTGCAGGACGGTCGCGAGCCGCACCCGCTCGTCGTCGCCCTTGAGCTTGAACGGCTCGGTGCGCGACACGTAGGCGTTGACCTCGCCGACGACGCGCATCGCCTCGGCGATGGCGGCTCGCTGCCGGTGGGACTCCAACAGGCCTCCGACGGAGTCGAACCCGGCGAGAACGGCCGCGCGGACCTCCTCGTCGACCGGCTCGAGCGGCCCGGGCTCGGGGATCTCGCCGAAGTTCTTCGCGACCATCGCCGCCGTGCGCGACACGAGGTTGCCCCAGCCGGCGACGAGCTCGGAGTTGTTGCGCTGGACGAACTCGCGCCAGGTGAAGTTGGAGTCCTGGCTCTCGGGTCCGGCCGCGCAGATGAAGTAGCGGATGCCGTCCGGGCCGTAGCGGTCGAGGACGTCGCGCACGAGGATCGTGTAGCCCCGCGACGTGGAGAACTGCTTGCCCTCCATCGTCAGGTACTCGCTGGAGACCACCTCGGTGGGGAGGTTGAGCACCCCGTACTCGCCGGGCTCGCCTCCGCGGGAACCCTTCCCGGCGTACCCGAGCAGCTCGGCCGGCCAGATCTGGGAGTGGAAGGTGATGTTGTCCTTGCCCATGAAGTAGTACGTCAGCGCTTCGGGGTCGTTCCACCACTCGCGCCAGCGCTCGGGCTCGCCGAGCCGCCGGGCCCACTCGATGGACGCCGACAGGTAGCCGATGACGGCGTCGAACCACACGTAGAGGCGCTTGGCCGGGTTGTCGCGCCACCCGTCGAGCGGCACCGGGATGCCCCAGTCGATGTCGCGGGTCATCGCGCGCGGCTTGATCTCGTCGAGGATGTTGCGGCTGAACTTGATGACGTTCGGGCGCCAGGTGCCGGACGCCTCACGCCCCGCCAGCCACTCGCGCAGGGCGTCGGCGAGCGCCGGCAGGTCGAGGAAGAAGTGCTGGGTCTCGACGAACTCCGGTGTCTCGCCGTTGATCTTGCTCCGGGGGTTGATGAGGTCCTCGGGCTCGAGCTGGTTGCCGCAGTTGTCGCACTGGTCACCCCGGGCGTCCGGGTAGTGGCAGATGGGGCACTCGCCCTCGATGAACCGGTCGGGCAGCGTGCGGCCGGTGGAGGGCGAGATGGCGCCCTGCTGCGTGCGCTCGACCATGTAGCCGTTGAGCCAGTTCTGCCGGAACAGCTCCTGGGCCACCGCGTAGTGGTTGGCCGTCGAGGTCCGGGTGTAGAGGTCGTAGGTGCAGCCGAGGTCGGCGAGCTCGCCCGCGATGATCGCGTGGTTGCGGTCGACGAACTCGCGCGGGCTGACCCCGGCCTGGTCGGCCAGCACGAGGATGGGGGTGCCGTGCTCGTCCGACCCGCTGACCATGAGCACGTCGTGACCGGCCATCCGCATGTACCGGCTGAAGACGTCGGACGGCACACCGAACCCGGCGACGTGGCCGAGGTGGCGCGGGCCGTTGGCGTACGGCCAGGCGACGGCGGAGAGGACCTTCATGCGCCCGATCCTAGGCGTCTGCCGCAGCCCGGCTCCGCCGGGCGCCGACCGGTGGCCCCCGGCGTCAACGGGTCCACTCGTACGGTGTGGTCGTCGTGACCTTGACCAGGCCGGACCGCTCGAGGATCGGGCGGGAGTACTCGGTCGAGTCGCTGTGCAGGATGCTCTTGCCGAGCCTCAGGGCCGAGCGGGCCCGGACGGCGGTCAGGGCACGGTAGATGCCGCGACCGCGCCAGGCGGGGAGGGTCGCCCCGCCCCAGACCCCCGCGACGTCGGTGCCCGCCACCGGCTCGAGCCGGCCGCTGCTCACCATCACGCCGTCGGCCTCGGCCACCCACAGCTCCATCCCGTCGTCGCGCGAGAGCCGGAACAGCAGGTCGTCGGCCCGCCGGGTCGACACGGGGTCGCCGAACGCCTCGTCGGCCATCGCGCTCATCGCCCGGACGTCGGCCTCGTCGGTCACCCGTCGCAGCGTGATGCCCTCGGGCGGTTCGACCTCCCCGGCCAGGCCGGCGGCGGGCCCCATCATCACCGACTCCGGCTCGCCCGCGACGAAGCCGTGCTCGACGAGGGCGTCGTGCAGGCCGGGCGCGACGTCGTGCCCGCGCGTCTTCCACTCGACGTCGACCACCTCGGGCCGCGAGGCGAAGTGCGCGAGGGCCTTCCCCACCCACCCGCGGACGGTCGCGGCGTCCGCGCCGCCGAGGTCGCGGTAGCTGATGAAGCCCCGCCCGCCGGGGAAGGTCGCGAGACGCAGCGGGCCCAACCGCTCGACCGAGACGGCGCCCGGCGTCTCGGCGTCGGTGCGGAGCTGGTCGTCGTAGACGCGCAGCAGGGCGGCGGGGTCGGTGTCCACGTCCCGATCGTCCCGGCTGGACCGACGGACCGCCACCGTGTTTGCCCGAGACCACGAAACCTGGTGGCGCAGTGCCCGGTCGGGGTGTCACCCTCGTCGGCGGCCCGGACGGTCCGGGCCACCCGACGCACACGTCACCCAAGGAGGTGCGTCATGGAGAAGATCACGAACCGGCTCATCAACTGGGCCTCCGTCCTCGAGCCCACCACCCGGGAGCAGGCGGAGCGCACCTCCGCCCTGCCCTTCGTCTTCCCGCACCTCGCCCTCATGCCGGACGCCCACCTCGGGCTGGGCGCCACGGTCGGCTCGGTCATCCCCACCGACCGGACCGTGGTCCCGGCGGCCGTCGGGGTCGACATCGGCTGCGGGATGATCGCGGTGCTCACCCAGCTGACCGTCGACGACCTCGCCGACCGGTCGCTCACCCCGCTGCGGGAGAGCATCGAGCGGGCCGTCCCGCTGTCCGCCGGCGCGGCGAACCGGAAGGTCGTCGCCACGGCCGAGCCGCGGGTCACCGAGCTCGAGGCGATGGCCGCGCAGGCCGGGTTCGACCCGGACGAGCGGGCGGGCCGGTGGCGGCTGCAGCTCGGCACGCTCGGTTCCGGCAACCACTTCATCGAGGTCTCGCTCGACGAGCAGGACCGGGTGTGGGCGTTCCTGCACTCCGGGTCCCGGGGCGTCGGCAACAAGATCGCGCAGCACCACATCGGTGTGGCACGGACCCTCATGGAGCGGTACTGGATCGAGCTGCCCGACCGGGACCTCGCCTACCTCGTCGAGGGCACGGACGAGTTCTGGGCCTACGTGCGGGAGCTGCGGTGGGCCCAGCACTACGCGCTGCTCAACCGGGAGGAGATGATGGACCGGGTCCTGCGGCAGCTCGGCGAGTTCCTCGGCACCGACGTCGTCGAGGCCGAGCGGGTCAACTGCCACCACAACTTCACCCAGCAGGAGAAGCACTGGGGCAAGGAGCTGTGGGTCACCCGGAAGGGCGCCATCGAGGCGCGGGAGGGCCAGGCCGGCCTCATCCCCGGGTCGATGGGCACGCGGTCCTACGTCGTCGAGGGGCTGGGCAACCGGATGTCCCTCTGCTCGGCCCCGCACGGGGCGGGGCGGATGTTCTCGCGGAGCGCGGCCCGGAAGCGGTTCACGCACGACGAGCTGCGGCAGGCCATGCACGGCATCGAGTTCCGGGACACCGAGGCCTTCCTCGACGAGATCCCGGCGGCGTACAAGGACATCGACGTGGTCATGGCCGACGCGGCCGACCTGGTGCGGGTCCGGCACACGCTGCGGCAGGTCGTCAACGTCAAGGGCGACTGAGCACGCCTCGCTCCGAGGGGTGGTGGGCCCGCCGGTTCGTCCGGCGGGCCCACCGCTGGTTCCGGCCCGCACAACGGTTCGGTCACGGCGGAACGCACCGGGACTACCCTGACGTCCGAGCGGTGTTCGCTCTCCGGGTGCGGCCGCGTCGGGCGGTCGCCGCAGGTCAGGAGGTCGCCGTGCTGGCTGCCCTCACGGGGATGGGTCTGTCCGCGGCCGCGGGCCTCAACGCCTACATCCCGTTCCTCATCGTGGCGCTGCTCGCGCGCTTCACCGACGTCGTCACGCTGCCCACCGGCTACGAGTGGATGGAGAGCGGCTGGGCCATCGGCGTAGGCGCCGTCCTCCTGCTCGCCGAGGTCGTCCTCGACAAGGTGCCGGCGGTCGACACCGTCAACGACGCGATCCAGACCTTCATCCGCCCGAGCATGGGCGGGCTGATCTTCGCCGCGACCACGGCCGCCGCCGAGCTCGACAGCTCGACGTGGATGGCCGAGCACCCGTGGGTGTCGGTGGTCCTCGGTGTCGTCATCTCCGGCATCGTGCACACCGGGAAGATGGCCGCCCGGCCCGTCGTCAACGGCGCGACGGTCGGCTTCGGCGGTCCGGTGGTCTCCACGGTCGAGGACGGCGCGTCGATCGGCCTGTCGGTCATCGCATTGCTGGCCCCGGTGTTCGTCGTCGTGGCGCTCGGGCTGCTCGCCTGGCTGCTCGTCTGGATGTGGCTGCGGGTGCGCGACTGGCGCCGCTCGAGGCGCCCCCCGTCCTACGCGGGGTCCTGAGCCGCCCGCTCGCCGGCCGGCGGCCGGGTCATCCGACCGCCGGGCCGAGGTCGGGCACCTCGCCGGGCGTCGGCGCCTGCCAGGCCGTCGCGCGCTCCCAGTCGCTCGTCAGGAGGTCGACGGCCCCGGTGCCGGACACCGCGACCCGCAGCACCTCACCCCCGCCGCCCGCGGCGACCCACACCCGCGCCCCGGCCGCCTCCGAGCCCAACAGCCAGGCCGGCCGGCCGTCGACCTCGTCCTCGGTGACGGGCGCCGGGTCGACCTCGAGCGCGGTGACCGCCGGCACGGTGAGGGTCGCCTCGAGGACGCCGCGCAGCGTCTCGGGCCCCACCGAGCGCGCCTCGGCCGCCCGCACCGGTGCCCATCGGCCGACCCGGGCGCGCACGGCGGCGGCGCCCTTCACCCGGGTTCGCCAGAAGTCGGCGTCGCCCGCGAGCCAGTGACCGCTCTCGACCGTCAGGACGACGGAGGTCCCGCGGCCGGCGACGGTGCGCACGAGCCGCTGGTTCCCGCCGGAGGCCGAGCCCTCGAGGTCGATGCGGACCGCCCGGGCCCCGGATCCGAGGGTCCCCGTCAGGTGGCCGGACTCGGCGGCCAGGGCGAAGGTCCGGGCATCGCGGAAGGCCTCGGCGGTCGTCGGCAGCGAGGCCGGCGGGGTCGTGGCGGCGGTCGTGGGCTCGGGCACGCGCGGGGGCGCCAGCGCCGAGCAGCCGCCGAGGAGGAGGACGCCGACCGCCACCGCGAGTGCCACGGCCCGTCGGGTCCCGGCGGTCACCGGGCCTCGTGCAGGGCGTGGACGAGCAGCGGGACCGCCCCGCGCAGGAACGGCTCCCGGCCGGCGGCGGGAAGACGCACCGCCGTGACGAGCAGCCCCTCGACGGCCGCGACGATGACGACCGCGTCGTCCTGGGGCTTCGGGCGCCCGGCCCGCTCCCCGAGCTGGCGGACGGTGCGCAGCAGCCCGTCGCGCCAGCGCTCGAAGACCTCCATCAGCTCCGGCTGGCGGGCGGCCTCGAGGGACAGCTCGGCCTGGGCCCGCACGAGGGAGGGCTCGCGCACCCACCCGACGGTCAGCTCGGTGACCGCCGCCGAGACCGCCACGGGGTCACCCGCGCAGCCGGCCAGGTCGTCGCCGAGGGCCTCGACCCGTTCCTCGAGCGCGCGCCCGACGTACTCGGCGAGGGCGACGAGCAGGGCGCCCCGGGTGCGCAGGTAGGCCGAGCAGGTGCCCTCGGGCAGCCCGGCCCGGGCGTCGACCGCCCGGTGGGTCAGCCCGCGCAGGCCCGCGTCGGCCACGACCTCGACGGCCGCGGCGAGCAGCTCCGCGCGGCGGCCGGTGGGGCGGCCGGGCGGGAGGCGGGGCTGGTGGACGGGGTCATCGCCGCCATTGTGCCGCTCCGGCCGGCCGGCCCGGGGACCGACGACCCGCCCCGGGAACACCCGGCTGGCGTTATGGGTTCTACTTCTGTAGAATCATCTACATCCGTAGAAAGGAGTCGGCCATGGGACCGATCACCGGACTGTCCGTCATCGCCACCACCCTCCTCTGGACGAGCATCGTCCTCGGGGTGGTCGTCGTGGGGCTGAGCCTCGCCGTCGTCGCGCCGGCGCTCACCCGCTCGCGCGAGGACCGCAAGCGGCGCCACCTGAGCATCCCCGCGTACTACCACCTGACCCCCGCGCACTGACCCCCGCGCGCTGACCGCCGCCGGGCGCCCCACCTCGGGGCGCCCGGTCGCCGTCAGGGGGTGACGACCTTCGAGGCCGGGGGCGCCGTGACCGCCTTCGCCGCGTCCCACTCGCTGAACGAGACCTCCCCGGCGTCCGCGCCCGTGATGACGATCTTCACGAGGTGCGTGCTCGCGGGGTCGACCCAGATCTCGGCACCGCTGGGGTCGGAGGCCACCCACACCTTCCTGCCGTCCTCGGTGCGCGTCTCGACCGACGAGGTCAGCCGCTCGAGGGTGCTCAGCTCGCTCTCGTCGAACATCTCGCCGAGGATCTTGCCGATGTTGAGGTCGCCGATGTCCTTCGCGTCCTTGGCCGACACCGCGACGTACTTGCCGACGAGGGCCTTGGCCGCCGCCCCTCCGGCCTGCTCGGTCCAGAAGGCCGCGTCCCCGCCCATGTAGTACCTGCCCTTGACGGTGAGGATCTCGGCGGTGCCCTTGCCGATCCCGATCTTCGCCCGCTGGTTGCTGCCGTCGACCGTGCCGCGGATGTCGACCGTGACCTTCTCGCCGCCGCTCGTCACGCTGCCCCGGACCCGACCCGAGCTGGCGGCCAGCGACGACGCGCGCACCTTCTTGTAGAGGTCTCCGACCGACGGCTGCTCCTCCTCGGTGCTCGAGGGCGACGCCGACGCGCCCCCCGACGACGCCGACGCGCGGGGGGAGGCCGCGGTCGGTGCGCCGTCCCCCGACGAACAGCCGGTGACGAGCAGGCCGGCGAGGGCGGCGGCGGCCACGAGGGCAGCGCCGGGTCGGTTCATGGTGGGTCCCCCGGGATCTCGGTGTGGGCCCGGACGACCCGGGCGGCGGCTCATCGTAGCCACGGCCGGCGGCGACGAGGCCAGGAAGCCCGGACTCCGGCACCCAGCGACCTCCCAGCGGGGTCCCGGCCGGCTCCCGGCCGCAGCGACCTACGCTGGCCCCCATGCGACGGCGGCACCTCACGGAGACCTGGCTGGTGCTCGGCGTCTCGCTCGGCTCGTCCGCGATCTACGCGTTGCTGCGCATCGTCGACCGGCTGACCCGCCCCGAGGCCCTCTCCCGCCAGACCGCCGCGATGAACACCTCGGTCACGCCCGACCGGCCGTGGCTCGACGTCGCCTACCAGCTCGCCGGCATCGCCCTGGCCCTCGTCCCCGTGCTGCTGGCCGTCCACCTGCTGCGCCGCGACGACCCCGACGAGCCGCACACGATGGGCTTCGACCTGCGCCGCCCCGGCCCCGACCTGCTGCGGGGGCTGGCCCTGGCCGCCGTCGTCGGCATCCCCGGGCTCGGGCTCTACCTCGTCGCCAAGGCGGTGGGCCTCAACACGACCGTCGCGGCCGCCAACCTCGTGGGCGCCGCGTGGTTCACGGTGCCGCTGCTCGTGCTCGCCGCTGCGCAGAACGCCGTGCTCGAGGAGACGATCATGGTCGGCTACCTCTTCCGCCGCTGGAGCGAGGCCGGCTGGGGGCAGTGGCGGGTCATCGTCACCTCGGCGGTCATCCGCGGGACCTACCACCTGTACCAGGGCTTCGGCGGGTTCGTCGGCAACATCGTCATGGGCCTGCTCTTCGGCTGGCTCTACACGAGGACCAGGCGGGTCATGCCGCTCGTGGTCGCGCACACCGTCCTCGACGTCGTCGCCTTCGTCGGGTACTCGCTCGTCAAGCCGCACGTCTCCTGGCTCTGACGCCCACTGATTGCCCAGAACCCACCTCGGAGGCCGTTCTCAGGCCCCTCGGAGGTGGGTTCTGGGCAATCAGTCGGGGAACGCCGGGAGGGCTCAGCCCCGCAGGGCGGCGCGCAGGTCCTTGTTGAGCGTCGAGATGACGTCCTGCGGGATGCCCTTGGGGCAGGCCTGCGAGCAGGCGCCGACGTTGGTGCAGCCGCCGAAGCCCTCGTGGTCGTGCTGGTCGACCATCGAGACCACGCGGGCGGCCCGCTCCGGCTGGCCCTGCGGCAGCTCGGAGAGGTGGGTGACCTTGGCGCCCATGAAGAGCATCGCGCTGGCGTTCGGGCACGCGGCGACGCACGCCCCGCAGCCGATGCACTCGGCGGCGACGAACGCGCGGTCGGCGTTGGGCTTCGGCACCGGCACCGCGTGGGCGTCGGGGGCCGAGCCGGTGTTCGCCGAGATGTAGCCGCCGGCCTGGATGATGCGGTCGAAGGCGCCGCGGTCGACGACGAGGTCCTTGATGACCGGGAAGGCGTTGGCCCGCCACGGCTCGACGGTGATGACCTCGCCGTCGCTGAAGCTGCGCATGTGCAGCTGGCAGGTCGTCGTCTTCTCGGGGCCGTGGGCCTCGCCGGAGATCATCAGGCCGCACATGCCGCAGATGCCCTCGCGGCAGTCGGAGTCGAACGCGATGGGCTCCTCGCCCTTGGCGTTCAGCTGCTCGTTGAGGACGTCGAGCATCTCGAGGAAGCTCATGTCCTCGCTGATGTCCTGGACCTTGTAGGTGACCATCTCGCCCGGGTGACGAGGTCCGGCCTGGCGCCAGATCTTGAGGGTGAGGTTCATCGGGGTCCTCGGGGGTGTCGGTGGTGTGGTGCGTGGAGCGGGGTGCCGTCACTTGTAGCTCCGCTGCTTGAGCTCGATGGCCTCGTAGACGAGGTCCTCCTTGTGCAGCACCGGCGTCGACATCTCGCCGTCGCCGTCACCGCCGGAGAACTCCCACGCCGCGACGTAGAGGAACTCGTCGTCGTGCCGCAGCGCCTCGCCGTCCTCGGTCTGGGACTCGGCCCGGAAGTGGCCGCCGCACGACTCGCGCCGGTGCAGGGCGTCGATGCACATCAGCTCACCGAGCTCGAGGAAGTCGGCGACGCGGCCGGCCTTCTCGAGGCTCTGGTTGAGGGTGTCGCCGGACCCGAGGACCCGGACGTTGCGCCAGAACTCCTCGCGCAGACCGCGGATGAGGTCGATGGCCTTGAGCAGCCCCTCCTCGGAGCGCTCCATCCCGCAGTACTCCCACATGATGTTGCCGAGCTCGCGGTGGAAGGAGTCGACGCTGCGCTCGCCCTGGATCTGCAGCAGGCGCGCGGTGCGCTGCTCGACCCGGCCGCGGGCCTCGGCGACGGCCGGGTGGTCGTCGGCGAGGGCCTCGAACGGGCCCTTGGCGAGGTAGTCGCGGATCGTGTTCGGGAGGACGAAGTACCCGTCGGCGAGGCCCTGCATCAGCGCCGAGGCGCCGAGCCGGTTGGCCCCGTGGTCGGAGAAGTTCGCCTCGCCGGTGACGAAGAGGCCGGGGATCGTCGACTGGAGGTCGTAGTCGACCCAGAGCCCGCCCATGACGTAGTGCACGGCGGGGTAGATCCGCATCGGCACCTCGTACGGGTTCTCGCCCGTGATGCGGGCGTACATGTCGAAGAGGTTGCCGTACTTGGCCTCGACGGCGTCCTTGCCCAGGCGGGCGATGGCGTCGGCGAAGTCGAGGTAGACCCCGCGGCGGAAGTCGCCGACGACCGGGCCGACACCGCGACCCTCGTCGCAGACGTTCTTGGCCTGGCGCGAGGCGATGTCGCGCGGCACGAGGTTGCCGAACGAGGGGTAGATCCGCTCCAGGTAGTAGTCGCGGTCCTCCTCGGGGATCTGGCGCGGGTCCTTGTCGCAGTCGTCGCGGTTCTTCGGGACCCAGATCCGGCCGTCGTTGCGCAGCGACTCGGACATGAGGGTCAGCTTCGACTGGTGCTCGCCGGAGACCGGGATGCACGTCGGGTGGATCTGCGTGTAGCAGGGGTTGGCCATGTAGGCGCCCTTGCGGTGCGCGCGCCAGCTCGCGGTGACGTTGCTGCCCATCGCGTTCGTCGAGAGGAAGAAGACGTTGCCGTAGCCGCCGGAGGCGAGCACGACGGCGTCGGCGAAGTGGGTCTCGATCTCCCCGGTGACGAGGTCGCGGACGATGATGCCGCGGGCCCGGCCGTCGGCGACGACGAGCTCGAGCATCTCGTGGCGGGTGTACTGCTTGACGGTCTTTGCGGCGACCTGCCGCTCGAGGGCCTGGTAGGCGCCGATGAGCAGCTGCTGGCCGGTCTGGCCGCGCGCGTAGAACGTGCGGGAGACCTGGACGCCGCCGAACGAGCGGTTGTCGAGGAGGCCGCCGTACTCGCGGGCGAACGGGACGCCCTGCGCGACGCACTGGTCGATGATGTTCGCGCTGACCTCGGCGAGGCGGTACACGTTGGTCTCGCGCGAGCGGTAGTCGCCGCCCTTGACCGTGTCGTAGAAGAGGCGGTAGGTCGAGTCGCCGTCCTCCTTGTAGTTCTTCGCCGCGTTGATGCCGCCCTGGGCCGCGATGGAGTGCGCGCGCCGCGGGGAGTCCTGGAAGCAGAAGACCTTGACGTTGTAGCCGGCCTCGCCGAGGGTCGCCGCGGCCGAGCCGCCCGCGAGCCCGGTGCCGACGATGATGACGTCGAGCTTGCGGCGGTTGGCCGGGTTGACCAGCGCGGCGTCGAACTTGCGCTGCGTCCACTTGCCGGCGATGGGGCCGGCCGGCGCCTTGGTGTCGGCGACCGGCTCGCCCTCGGTGTAGAGGCCGTGGGCGATCCCGGCGTTGACGGTGGTGTCGGTCATCGGTCAGTCCCTTACTTGATCAGGCCGAAGAGGATGGACAGCGGCGGGATGAGGAACCCGACGACGACGACCGCGGCGGTGGCGTACCCGACGGCCTTGGCCCGGCGGTAGGCGTGGGGGGTCATCGTCCAGCCGAGCGTCTGCTGCGCGCTGAAGACGCCGTGCGCGAGGTGGAAGGCGAGCGCGACCATGGCGAGGACGTAGATCAGCGTCATCCACGGCACCTGGAAGCTGGCGACGACCAGCTCGTAGGGGTTCTGGGTGACGTTCGGCCCCTGCTTGTCGGGGTTCGGGGAGATCTTGAGGAACGTGAAGTGCAGCAGGTGCCACGCGATGAACACGAGGAGGAAGACGCCGCCCCAGCGCATCCACGCGGTGCGCATCGCCGACTTCGCCGCCGCGTACTTGGTGCGACGGGCGTTGCCGGCCCGGCTCCACAGCGCGAACGCCGCGTACGCGTGCCCGACGAGGCTGAGCACCAGCACGACGCGGATCACCCAGAGCAGCCCGCTGCGCGGGAGCATCGGCTCACCGATGGTGCGCAGGTGCTCGGCGTAGGTGTTGAACGCCTCCTCCCCCGCCAGCATCTTGAGGTTGCCGTACATGTGGAGGAGGACGTACCCGGCGAACACGAGGCCGGTCCCAGCCATGAGGACCTTGAGGCCGATCGTGGTCCGCCGTGCCGTCCCTGCGCGCGAGGGAGTCAGTGTGGCCACGCACGGAACCCTAGCCCCCGCTCCGCGCCGGATCGACCGCTGTCGAGGCTGCGTGCGGTGTGACATTCACCCGGTTACCGAGAGGTAGCGGCAGGTCAGCGGACCGGTCGTCGCCGCTCAGGTGCGGCGGGCGGTGAGGGCGGCGTCGTAGAGCGCCTTCTTCGACAGGCCGGTCGCCGAGGCCACCTCGGCGCAGACGTCCTTGAGCCGCTCGCCCGCCGCCGTGCGCGTGAGCACCTCGGGCAGGACGTCCTCGAGCCCGGCCGCCGGACCGGTCGCGCCGCCGACGACGACGGTGATCTCGCCGCGGGCGTGCTCCTCGGCCCACCCGGCGAGCTCGGCGAGGGGTCCGCGGCGGACCTCCTCGTAGGTCTTGGTCAGCTCGCGGCAGACCGCGGCCGGGCGCTCGGGGCCGAGGACGGTGGCCATCGAGGTGAGGGTGCGGGCCAGCCGGTGGGGTGCCTCGAAGAAGACCATCGTGCGGGCCTCGGTGGCCAGGCCGGCGAGGGCCCGCTCGCGCTCGCCCTCCTTGCGTGGCAGGAAGCCCTCGAAGCAGAACCGGTCGACGGGCAGCCCCGAGACGGCCAGGGCGGTGAGGACGGCCGAGGGCCCCGGCACGGCGGTGACGCGCACCCCGGCGGCCACGGCCGCGGCGACGAGCCGGTAGCCGGGGTCGGACACCGACGGCATCCCGGCGTCGGTGACGACGACGACCCGGGCGCCCCCGAGCATCGCCTCGACGAGGTCGCCGGCGCGCCCCGACTCGTTGTGCTCGTGGAAGGACAGGACCCGCCCGGAGAGGGTGACGCCGAGGTCCCCGCAGAGGCGTCGCAGCCGTCGGGTGTCCTCCGCGGCGACGACGTCGGCGCCGGCCAGCTCCTCGGCGAGGCGGGGCGCGGCGTCGCGCGGGTCGCCGATGGGGGTGGCCGCGAGGACGAGGGCTCCGGCACTCATGGCGCGATCCTCGCACGCCCCGTCGGGGCCGCAGGTCGCCCACCTACGATGTGCCGGTGACCCGGACCGACGAGCTGCGCCACCGCCTGCTCGGCGTCCGGCCCACCGACACGCTCTGGGGATGGCTCGGCCCCGGCCTCATCGCCCTCGTCGGCGGCGTCCTCCGGTTCTGGAACCTCGACCGCCCGCAGGCCCTGGTCTTCGACGAGACGTACTACGTCAAGCAGGGGTACTCGATGATCCGGTACGGCGTCGAGATGCGGACGCTGTCCTCGCTCAAGAAGCCGGACGAGGCGTTCGTCGGCGGCCAGCCCGACGTGTTCAGCTCCGTCGACGGCGACTTCGTCGTGCACCCCCGGTCGGCAAGTGGGTCATCGGCTTCGGGGAGTGGCTGCTCGGCGCCGACTCCGGGTGGGGCTGGCGCTTCTCGGTGGCGCTCGTCGGGACGCTGTCCATCCTCGTCCTGGGTCGGGTGGCGCGCCGGATGTTCGGCTCGACCGCGCTGGGGTGCGTCGCGGCCTTCCTCCTCGCCTTCGAGGGCTCGCACTTCGTGATGTCGCGCACCGGCATCCTCGACATCATCGTCATGTTCTTCGCGCTGTGCGCCTTCGCGGCGCTGCTCGTCGACCGCGACCGCAGCCGGGAGGTGCTGGCGCAGAAGGTCGGGGCGCTGGGCCGCGGGGAGTGGCCGCGCGGGGGAGGTCCGTGGCTCGGGTGGCGGCCGTGGCGCTGGGTCGCCGGCATCTCGCTCGGCCTCTGCATGGGCACGAAGTGGTCGGGTCTGTTCTTCTTGGCGGCGTTCGGGCTGATGACGGTGTGGTGGGACCTCGGGGCGCGCCGCACCGCCGGGGTGCGGCACTGGGCGCGCGGCGGCCTGCTCACGGACGGGCCCTTCGCGGCGGTGCAGCTCGTCGTGACCGCCGTCGTCGTCTACACGATGTCGTGGACGGGGTGGTTCCTCTCCGACACCGGCTACCACCGGCACTGGGACCGCTTCAACCCCGGCCAGGGGGTGCAGTGGCTGCCGTCGGTGCTGCGGAACTGGCTGAAGTACCACCAGGACGCGTACACGTTCAACACCACGCTGCACACGCCGCACCCGTACCAGTCGAACCCGTGGTCCTGGCTGCTGCAGACCCGGCCGACGTCGTTCTACTACGAGAGCCCGACCCAGGGGGTCGACGGCTGCACGGTCGCCCAGTGCTCGCAGGCCGTCAACCCGATCGGGACCATCTCGGTGTGGTGGGTGGGCATCCTCGCCCTGGTCGTCGTGCTCTGGTGGTGGCTGGTGCGGCGCGACTGGCGCGCGGGGGCGATCGCGGCCGGCATGATCGGCGGCTACCTCCCCTGGTTCGTCTACCAGGACCGGACGATCTACACCTTCTACGCGGTGGCCTTCGAGCCGTGGGTCGTGCTCGCCGTCACCTTCCTCATCGGGCTGTGGGTGGGCCGCCGGGCCCCCGACCCGGCGCGCTGGCGCCTGCGCGTCTACGTCGTCGGCGGGTACCTGCTGCTGACGCTGGCCCTCTTCGCCTTCTTCCACCCCGTGTACGTCGCCGACACCATCCCGTACGACCACTGGCACTGGCGGATGTGGTTCCCCAGCTGGATCTGAGGCGGGGCGCGGTGGTGCACAGCGCTGTCGGGGGCCCGGCGTAGGTTCGGGGCATGTTCCTCCTCGGTGACGACGCGCGGCTGGTCATCAGCGCGTCCGACCTGCGCACCGCGTCGCTGTGCGAGTTCGCGCTCGTGCGGCGGCTCGACGTCGTCCGCGGGCTGGCCGCCTCCGTCGAGGACCCCGACGACCCGATGCTCGCCCGCGTCTCCGCGCTCGGCGACCAGCACGAGAACGCCGAGCTGCGGCGCCTCGGGCGCGAGCACCCCGGCGGCGTCCGGCAGCTGCCCTCCCCGCGTACACGCCGGCCGGGCTCGCCGAGGCGATGGCCGCCACGCTCGAGGCGCTGGCCGGCGACGCCGCGGTGCTGTCCCAGGCGACCCTCTTCGACGGCCGGTTCGTCGGGCGGGCCGACTTCCTCGAGCGCTCCGCCGAGGGCTGGGTCGTCAGCGACACCAAGCTCGCCCGGCACGAGAACGTCGCCGCCCTGCTGCAGGTCGCGGCCTACGCGGCGCTGCTCGAGGGGGCCGGGGTGCCGGTGGCGCCCGTGGCCCGGCTCGTCCTCGGCGACGGCGTGGTGCGCGACGTCCCGCTCGCCGACGTGCTGCCCGTCTACCGGTCCCGCCGCGACCGGCTCGAGGCCCTGCTCGCCGACCACCTCGCCGACGGCTCGGCGGCAGCGTGGGGCGACCCGCGCTGGCTGGCCTGCGGACGGTGCCCGGTGTGCGCGGCCGAGGTCGAGGCCTCCCGTGACCTGCTGCTCGTCGCCGGGATGCGGGGGCCCACCCGTCGGCGGCTGCTCGACGCCGGCATCACCACCCTCGAGCAGCTGGCCGCCTCCACCGGCCCGGTCACCGACGTGCGCGACGCGATGCTCGAACGGCTCCGGGCCCAGGCCCGGCTCCAGCAGCAGCAGGACGCCGACCCCCTCGGGCGCGTGCGCCACGAGGTCGTCGACCCGGCGGCCCTGCAGCTGATGCCCCCGCCGAGCGCAGGGGACGTGTTCTTCGACTTCGAGGGCGACCCGCTGTGGCAGGAACCCGGCTCGTCGGTGTGGGGCCTGGAGTACCTCTTCGGGATGGTCGAGACCGACTCCGGCACACCGCGGTTCCGCGCCTTCTGGGCGCACGACCGTCGGGAGGAGCGGCAGGCGCTCATCGACTTCGTCGACCACATCGCCGAGCGGCGGCGGCGCTGGCCCGACCTGCACGTCTACCACTACGCGCCCTACGAGCCGGCGGCGATGCTGCGGATGGCGGCGCGGCACGGGGTCTACGAGGACGAGGTCGACCAGCTGCTGCGCGAGGGCGTGTTCGTCGACCTCTACTCCGTCGTGCGCGCGGGCATCCGGGTCTCGCAGCGGTCGTACTCCATCAAGAAGCTCGAGCCGCTGTACATGGAGGCGCGCGAGGGCGACGTGCAGGGCGGCGCCGAGAGCATCGTCGTCTACCACCAGTTCTCCGCCGCGCGCAACGAGGGGCGAGAGTCGGAGGCCGACGCGCTCATCGCCGAGATCGCGCACTACAACGAGGACGACTGCCTCTCGACGCTCCGCCTGCGCGACTGGCTGCTCGACCGCCGTCGTGAGCTGTTCGGCGACCACTGGACGCTGCCGGCGCCCGACGAGGTGTCCGAGGTCGCCGTCAGCGAGAAGCGGCAGGCCGCGCTCGACCTCGAGGCGGCGGTGCGGGCGCTGGTCGCCGACGTCGTGGTCGCCGAGCGCACCGACGCCGACCACGCGGTCGCGCTCGTCGGGTCGGCGGTCCTGTTCCACGCACGCGAGGACAAGCCGAAGTGGCAGGAGCACTTCGAGCGGCTGCGGCTGCCGGTCGGCGACTGGCGGTCCGCCGAGGGCGTCTTCCTCGTCGAGTCGGCCGAGGTGGTCCGCGACTGGTGGCAGGCCACGCCGAGGCAGCGGCCCCGCCGCACGCTGCGGCTGCACGGTGAACCGATGCGGCAGAACGGCATCGGCGTCGGGGCGGCCGTGTCGGCCGTCTACGGCGCACCGCCGCCGGCGGGGATGACCGCCGAACGGCTGCACGCCAACGCGCGCAGCACGGCGACGGTCACGGTCCACGAGGTCGCGGACCGGCTGGCGGAGAACGGCCGGCTGCACCAGGACCTGCTCGTCGAGGAGCTGCAGCCCAAGGACGGCGAAGCGCACGTCGACGTGCCGGTCGCGCTCGTCCCCAACGACAACGTCAGCTCGGCACCCATCGACCGCGCCCTCGCCGAGGTCGCCGAAGCGGTGCGCGACACCGGTCGGGTGCCGGTGGGCGCCGGCACCGACGTCCTCCTGCGCTGCCCTCCGCGGCTGCGGGGAGGGGCGGGCCTGCCGCCGGTCGGCGCGGGGCCCGACGGGTACGTCGACGCCATCACGGCGGCGCTCACCGGGATGGACGACTCCTACGTCGCGGTGCAGGGGCCGCCCGGCACCGGCAAGACGCACGTCGGGGCGCACGTCGTCGCCCGGCTCGTGGCCGCCGGGTGGGCGGTCGGCGTCTGCGCCCAGAGCCACGCCGCCGTCGAGAACGTCCTGACCAAGATCGTCACGTCCACCGACGTCGCCGGCGAGCAGGTCGGCAAGGTGGCGCGGGCCACCTCCGACCCGGCGTGGACCCCGCTGGCCAAGGCCGACGAGCTGGCCGGGTTCGCCGAGGGGCACCGGGCGGCCGGGCGCGGGTACGTCATCGGCGGCACGGCCTGGGACCTCACCAACCCGGGGCGCGTGGCGCGGGGCGAGCTCGACCTGCTCGTCGTCGACGAGGCGGGCCAGTTCTCCCTCGCCAAGACCCTGGCCGTCTCGGTGGCCGCCCGGCGGCTGCTGCTGCTCGGCGACCCCCAGCAGCTGCCGCAGGTGACCACGGGCATCCACGCCGAGCCCATCGACCGCGCCGCCCTCGCCTGGCTGGCGCGTGACGAGTCCGTGCTGCCCCCGAGCTCGGGTACTTCCTCGCCACCACCTGGCGGATGCACCCCGCGCTCACCGAGCCGGTCTCGCAGCTGGCCTACGACGGGCGGCTGCACGCGCAGGAGGCGGTCACCGCCGCGCGCACCCTCGAGGGGGTCGAGCCGGGGCTGCACGTCCGGCTCGTCGAGCACCGCGACAACTCGACGCACTCGCCCGAGGAGGCCGAGGTGGTCCTCGGGCTCGTCCGCGACCTGCTGGGTCGCTCGTGGTCCGACCCGAGCGAGCGGGGTGCGGACGGGTCACCGGCCGGCCCGCGGGCGCTCGAGGAGCGTGACGTCATCGTCATCACGCCGTACAACGCGCAGGTCGGTCTGCTGCGCCGGGTGCTCGACGATGCCGGGCTGCCCGACGTCGCGGTCGGGACGGTCGACAGGTTCCAGGGGCAGGAGGCTGCGGTCGCCATCCTGTCGATGGCCGCCTCGTCGCACTCCGACGTCTCGCGCGGCATGGGCTTCCTTCTCGACCGGCACCGGCTCAACGTCGGCATCTCGCGGGGGCAGCACTCGGCGTTCGTCGTGCGCTCCGAGGTGCTCACCGACTTCTCGCCGCGCTCCCCCGAGGAGCTCGTGGCCCTCGGCGCGTTCCTCCGCCTGTGCGAGGGCGCCGTCACCACCGAGCGGGTCGGCGAGCCACACCCGGTCGGCTGAGGCGGCCGGGCCGCGGCAGCGAGCTGCACGAGGACGTCCCGCACCGCGATCCGGCCCGTGGTGTGCCCGGGGTGGGGCCGGTGGCACAGGACCCGGGACCCCAGCGGGTGGGGTCGCCAGACGGTGTGACTCGTGGTGGAGCCCGTGGCGTGACAAGCGTGGTGAGCACCCCCGTTCCCGCGCCACGGGGCCCCCCACGGGCGGGCCTGTGCATGACGAAGGGCCCGGCGACCAGCGTGCCGGGCCCTCTGTCTGTCGGTGGAGCTGAGGGGACCCGTCGCGCGGAGGCGCTCCGCGCCGGAGGCTCCTCCCGAATCCCCGCCCGTCTCACCACGACCGATAGACAGAGGGCCCGGCGAAAAGCGTGCCGGGCCCTCTGTCTATCGGTGGAGCTGAGGGGATTCGAACCCCTGGCCTTCTCATTGCGAAGGCGATCCGTGCCGTAGTGGGCCTTTCGCGATAGGTGCTTCCCCGTTGCAGCGGTTGCCCGAGAGGGGGCCGGCGCCGAACCCGGGGGGCATCGGGGGGGCACGGGTTCGGCAGGGAGTGGCACCGGCCCGTAGCGGAGCACAGCAGCCCGGCGGAGTGACCGGGTCAAGGGTGGCCGAAGGTCATCGCGGAGCGACGGCGCAGCCGCCCTTGATGCGGTCCGGAGTCGGGCGGATGCTCTGCGTCGGGTCGGCGCCGCGGGAGGTGAGGACGTCTCTGCGAGCTCAGCCGGCACGTTCGAAGTTTGGCGCGACGAGGGGGTGGGGTGCGACGGGGGTGCGCGGAGGGCGCGAAGCGCCCGCAGCGCGGGGGTCCCTGTCGCGGGCCCCGCCGCCGAGCTGCGCCGCGGCGCGGAGCGCCGCCTTGAGCCAGTACAGAAAGTCCTCCCGGGCCGAGCACTGGCGACTCTGTCCTCCGTCGGGTGATGTGCGACAGGTATCCGTCAGCTGATGTGCGACAGGGGTCGTGTTCGGCACCTTGGGCGGTGACGTTCTCCGTGGGAGCGTCGCGACCTGAGGAGGCCGGGATTGGCTCTGGTTGTCTTGTCTGTCGTCGAGCAGCGGTTGGACGCGGTCCGGGAGGTGCTGGCCGGGGCGGACGTGATCGAGGTCGCGTTGCGGTACGGGGTGCATCGGTCGACGGTGCACCGGTGGGTGGGCCGGTATCTGGTGGGTCAGCTCGCGGGGTTGGCGGACCGGTCCCATCGCCCGAAGGGGTGCCCGCACCAGGTCCCGGCGGAGGTCGAGGCCGCGGTGGCTGAGATGCGCAGGAAGCATCCGCGGTGGGGCTCGCGCCGGATCCGGTTGGAGATGCTGCGGCGCCCGGTCGAGGGCGTGGCGGTGCCTTCGGAGCGCACGATCGACCGGGCCCTGATCCGGCAGGGTCTGCTGCGGGCGAGGCCGCGGAAGAAGCCGCGGAGCGCGTACATCCGTTTCGAGCGGCCGGGGCCGATGCAGCTGTGGGGCATCGACATCGTTGGCGGGATCGAGCTGGTCGACACGGTCACTGGGGAGGTGCGTGAGGCGAAGCTGGTCACCGGGGTGGATGACCACTCGCGGTACTGCGTGATCGCGCAGGTGGTGGAGCGGGCCACGGGGCGGGCGGTGTGCCTGGCCTTCGCCCAAGCCCTGGCCCGGTTCGGGGTGCCCGAGGAGGTGATCACCGACAACGGCAAGCAGTTCACCGACCGGTTCGGCAAGGGCGGGGAGGTGCTGTTCGACAAAATCTGCCGCCGCAACGGGATCCGGCACCGGTTGACCGCGCCGTCCTCACCGAACCAGAACGGCAAGGTCGAACGCTTCCACGGCACCTTCCGCCCCGACTTCCTCGACACCTGCGAGCCATTCGAGTCCCTGGAGGCCGCGCAGGCCGCGGTCGATGCGTGGGTCGCCGGGTACAACACCGACCGGCCCCACCAAGCCCTGGACGTGAAGGTCCCGGTGACCCCGGCCGAGCGGTTCGCGCCCGTGCCCGGCGAGCAGCAGGCGCTGCTGCCGCTGTGGCTGCCGGCGACGCTGCACCCCATCCCGTCCGAGAAGTCCGATGACGCTGAGCCTGTGCCGGCCGCGGCGCCGGCCCCGGTCCCGGGTGGGCCGGTCGAGCTGGAGCGGGTCGTCGGGGCCTCGGGCAACCTCGCCATCCGCGGGCAGCAGTTCTGGCTCGGACCCGCCCGCGCCGGGCAGCGGGTGCGGTTCTGGATCGACTGCGACCTGGTCCACCTCACCGTCGGGGGCACCCGCGTCAAGACCGTGCGCTCCCACCTGTCCGTGACCGACCTGGCCGCGCTGCTGGCTGAAGGCGCCGTCCCGGCCGGGACCAGCCCCTCCCCGCCACTGCCGGGGTCGCGGCCGGAATCGTGGAGGTCGAACGGGCCGTGGCCCGCAGCGGCACCGTCAGCCTCGGCGGGCACGTCGTCCTCGCTGCGGAGATCCTCGCCGGCCGCCAGGTCGGGATCCGCCTCGAGGAGCACACCCTGATGTTCTTCGACCTCGAGACCCGCGAGCTGCTGCGCACCCGACCGAACCCGGTCCCGCGAGAGCAGTGGCTCCGGCTGCGGGCCGTGCGCCCCGCGGGCCCGCCGCTGCGGCCCTCCCGCGAGCCGGTCACCGTCCAGCGCCGCGCCTCCAACAGCGGCATCGTCATGGTCTGCGGACAGAAGATCGCCCTCGGCCGCACCCACGCCCACCAGACCGTCACGATCCACGTAGCCGAGACCACCCTGGCCATCGAGGTCGACGACGAGACCCGCGTCGTGGCCCGGACCACCACCACGCCCGTGCGTAACATCAAGGTCGACCGGCCACGGACGGTCCCCTCAGTTTCCTAGGCCACCTGTCGCACATCAGGTGGCGGAGAAACGTCGCGCATCACCTGTCGGATCACAGAGCACTGGCGACTCGTCCCGCGATCCGCAAGAGTCTCGAACCCCAGTCGATGCACCCGCGCAAGCGGATTGAGCGGACGTTCCGCCCAACACCCCACGACCGCGCCGAGCCGCGACGGAGCCTTGCCGCCCCGTGCGCGTGACGTCCCTCGCGCCGCGACCGCGAACAGGACATCGCGCCCAGACTCGTGTCCTGGTAATGCGCTGGTCGGATCCCATGCGGGTGGACGGCCCGTCTGTATGGCAATCTGACGGAGACGGATGAGGGGGTCGTGGCCGTGGTGTTCCCGGGCCTGCTGGAGCAGGAGCCCTTCCGGCGGTTCTTCGTGGGCCAGACGGCGTCTTTGGTCGGCGACCAGGTCGCGGCGATCGCCATCCCCTAACCGCGTTGTACGTGCTGGATGCGACGCCGGCTCAGGTGGGTTGGCTCACCGCAGTCGCGCTCGTGCCCAACGTGCTGTTCGCGTTAGTTGCTGGCGGGTTGGTGGATCGGTCCGGCAGTAGGCGTCGGGTCATGCTGGGTGCCGACGTGGCGCGCGCGGTCGCGGTCCTCAGCCTTCCCCTCGCGTACTTCGCTGATGGGCTCTCGCTGCCGCACCTTTTTGTCGTTGCGTTCGTCGTCGGCGCGTGCGACGTCGTGTTCTTCGTGGCCTACAACGCCTTCGTCGTGGCCCTGGTGAGGCCAGCCGAGTTCATCCCCGCGATGGGGCTGCTCAACGTCAGCCGGGCTGGCGCGGAGATCGGTGGACTGTCGTTGGGCGGAGTCGTCGTCAGCGCGCTGACGGCGCCGGTCGCTCTGGCAATCAACGGCCTCAGCTTTGTGGTCAGCGCGATGCAGCTGGCGCGCGTCCGGGTCCATGAAGCTCCGCCTGCTCCGAGACGGAGCTCAGCACTCCACCTGGGCGACGGATTGGCGTGGATCTGGCGGCATCCTGTCGTCAGGACCATGCTCCTGACGTCCGGCGCGATGAACCTGTTCGCGTTCGTCGCCAACGCGATGCTCGTGGTCTACGCCAGCCAGACGCTTCGCATGAGCGCGAGCCTCATCGGCTTTTCCTTCGCGGTCGGCGCCGTGGGCGGCCTCATCGGAGCGACCACCTTTGCCCGGGTGCAGCAGCTCCTCGGGCTCGGCCGCGCGATTGTCCTCGCATCGATCGCGTTCCCCGCCGCCGGATTCCTCTACCCGCTCGCCACCGGCACCGGGCTTGAGGGCGCGGCGTGGGTCGCCGCCGGCGAGGCACTGTCCGCGGTGTTTGTCATCTGGCTCGACATCGGTCTCGGCGCCGTGTTTGCCCAAGAGGTCCCCGATGAGCTGCGCTCTCGAGTGGCAGGTGCTTACCGCACGGTCAATTATGGCGTCCGACCAGTCGGCGCCGCCCTGGGCGGGCTGCTCGCCGACGGGCTCGGCCTGCGCCACGCCCTCTGGGTGAGCGCCATCGGAATCTTGGTCAGCGGCCTGTTCCGGGTGCGACCCCGGCTCCTGGCTGTGCAGGCCCCCGAAGCGCGACCCGACTAACTCGATCCAATCGGAGTCACATCGCAATATCGGACTCACATCGCAAAAGATGGGTGCGGGGCTCCGAACAACCGCGCCATCACTCGGATGGCGCGGAAACTGGCACTCATCCGGATGTGCGAACTTTCAACGCGGCCCTTCCTTCCCTGCGAAGGACCCGATTCCGGGCAGGTGAGATCGGCTTCTCCTTGAACGAAGGTTCGGCCGCGCGTCACATTGGCTGGAGCACGCAGGTACACACGCACTCGATGGCATCGCTCGGGGATCGGCTCCCCCGGCCTGGCCAGTGGCCAGTGGATCAACGCCGCACATGGTTCCTATCGCGCCTGCTGCTTCGTCTCCTGAGCGACCCCCAGGGGCCTAGAGACGTATCGGCGACCTGGCCGCCCTGGACCGGGTGTGCCGGGTGACGGGGTCGCACTAGTCACCCGGCACACCCTCGGGAAGGGGTGGCCACCCGTGACATACCCTGCCGACTCGCGTGGGCGTTCGGAATTCGGTGGCTTCGGTCAGGACGCGCCGCTGGATCTCGCCGCGGGGTTGGATCTGTCCGGGCTCGTGGCTCGCTTCCGGGACGGCACCAATGACGCCTTGCTCGAGACGATGACCGCGGTGCACAACTGCGCCCGCCCCATCCGGCTGGCCGGCTCCTCAACGACCGTCGACGCGCGGACGGGTGAGGTGCTCTCGACGTTCCGCTCGGCCGACGCCCCTTTGGGGGTGCTGTACCGCCCGTGCGGCAACCGCCGAGCCCACGTCTGCCCGGCGTGCTCGCGCACCTACGCCCGCGACACCTTCGCCCTCATCCGCGCCGGAGCCGCCGGCGGCAAGACCGTCCCGAGCAGGTCGCGGACAACCCGCTGCTCTTCGCCACCTTCACCGCGCCCTCGTTCGGACTCGTGCACGGCCACCGCGGCGGAAGGCCCTGCCGCCCGCGACGTCGGGACGACCGAACCCGCTGCCCACACGGACGCCCTCAGTGGTGCACCACGATCCACGAGCCGGGCGACGCGCGTTCGGGTGCCCCCTTGTGCCCGGACTGCTACGACACCGCGTCGGCGGTCATCTGGCAGTGGCACGCCCCGAACTGTGGCGGCGCACGACCATCGCCCTCCGTCGAGCCGTCGCCGGATACCTCGGGGTGACGGAGTCCGCTCTGGGCGAGCACGCCTCGATCCAGTACGCCAAGGTCGCGGAGTATCAAGACCGCGGCCTGGTCCACTTCCACGCCCTGATCCGCATCGACGGACCCGCCGCCGCAGGCATCGCAGTACCCGCCCCGGCCGCCCTCGACGGTCCGACCCTGGCCACAGTGGTGCGCCAGACCGCGCCCGGCGTGACGGTCCTCGCCGAACCGGTCGACGACCAGGACAGCCCTCGCGTCCTGGCCTGGGGTGCCCAGCTCGACGTGCGTGTGGTCACCGCCGGACATCGCGTCGACAACCCCAGCGCCGCCCTCACCCCTGGACAGGTGGCCGGCTACCTCGCGAAGTACGCCACCAAGGACGTCTCCGGCCTGCACGGTGAGGGCCAGCAGCGCCCGCACATCGTCGCATTCCGTGCCGCCTGCGTCGAGCTGGCCGAGCGCGCCGCGCGACATCACGGCGAGGACCACGACTACCAGCGGATGAGCCGGTGGGTGCACATGCTCGGCTTCCGTGGCCACTTCGGGACCAAGTCCCGCCGCTACTCCGTCACCCTCGGGGCCCTGCGCCGAGCGCGGGTGCGCTGGCAGCGGGTCATGGCCGAGTCACGCCGGACCGGGGAGCCGATCGACACCCGCGACCTCGAGCGCCGGCTCCTGGCTGACGACGAGGACGAGACCACCGTCGTCATCGGTTCGTGGACCTACCTCGGCACCGGCTGGCGCGACGCCGCCGAAGAAGCACTCGCCCTGGCCGCCGCCGCCCGCGCGCGCGAGTACGACCAATGGCGGGCGGAACGGCATCGGTCCAACATCGTGAAGGACGTTCGAGAGAGGAACGGGTGATGGCCCAACAGACTCAGGTGGCTGGCGCCGGCACGGAGGTGCTGCAACGTCTGCTGACGTCGGCGGAGGTGGCTCGGGCCCTGCGCGTGTCGCCCTCGACGCTGTGTCGCTGGCGGCAGACCGGCCATGGTCCGCGGGTGGTGTGGCTTGCCCCATCATGTCCGCGCTATCGACGTCAGGACGTCGAGGCGTGGCTGTCGAGGGTCGCGGCGTGAGTGTTCGGAAGCTTCCGAACGGTCGGTTCCGGGCGAAGCTGAAGAGTGGGCGGGTCGACGTCGCGAGCCGGGTGTTCGACACGCAGCGCGAGGCCAGGGCGTGGTTGTCGCGCGAGCGCGCTGCTCTGGACGGCGGGGTCGACCCTCGCGCGGGCCGGGAGCGGGTTCGATCCTTAATGCACCGCTGGCTGGCGGTGCGACGGACGACGGTTGCGGCCAAGACCTACCGGGCGGACCTCGACGTGCTGAGGTTGAGCCCGACGAGCCTCCTGGCGGTCCACGCCTCTGCGGTGTCTGGCCGCGAGGTGGCTCGGGCGTTCGAGCAGCTGCTGGCCGCCGGGATGGCGGAGAGCTCGGTGGTCCGCTACCGGGCGAGCCTGTCGTCGTTCTTTGCCTGGTGCGTCCGCGAGAAGGTCATCCTGACCAATCCCGTTCTCGGTGTCCGGGTGCCGAAGCAGTCTCGGGAGGTCGACGAGATGGACCCGTTCACCGAGGCCGAGGTCGAGGTGGTGCACGCGCAGTGGGCCGAGCGGTCGCCGCACCTGGCGGACGTTCTGCTCGTGCTGTGCTGGACGGGGTTGCGGTGGGCGGAGGCGCGGGCGATGCGCGTCGAGGACGTCATGCAGGTGCCGACTCCTGGCCTGCTCGTGCGCCGATCCCAGCCGGAGGGTCAGACGGTGAAGGCGACGAAGGGCAGGAGGACGCGTCGGGTGCCGCTGGCCGACCGGGTCCTGCCGATCGTCCTCCGGTTCAGTGAGGGCAAGGAGCCGGGCGAGCTGCTGTTCACCTCGGCCGGCGGCGCCCGCCTGCACCGCACCTCGGTCCTGCGCTCGGTGCAGTGGTCGACGACCGGTCACGGCCGGAGGATCCACGACCTGCGGCACACGGCGGCGTGCCTCTGGCTGGCCCGCGGGGTCGACCCGGGAACGGTCCAGGCGTGGATGGGTCACGAGTCGATCGCGACGACGAACCGGTACCTCCACTTCCTCGGCACCGGAGCCGACCTGGCGGGGCTGGACCGCCTGAATGCGACATCGGGGGCACCAGGGGGGCACGAAAGGGGGTGAGCGGTGAATGACAACGAGAGAACCCCGCCCGGGCCGGCACGAACGTGCAGGTCGGACGGGGTTCCCATCGGGTGGAGCTGAGGGGATTCGAACCCCTGGCCTTCTCATTGCGAACGAGACGCGCTACCAACTGCGCCACAGCCCCGAGTGCGGGAGAAACGATAACACCAGCGCGACCCCCGTCCGAAACCGACCGGGAGGCACCGGGCCCCGGCCCGAGGCGCCCGCCCATCCGCGCAGGTCACCCGCCCGGTCCCGGCCGGGCGCGTGGGCTGCGGCGTCGGCGCCACCCCCTAGAGTCGGGCCATGCGACTGCGACTGCCCGCCTCCCTCCGCCCCACCGGGAGGCCCGTCCACGTGCCGGCTGCGGCGGGTCCCGAGTCGCTCCCCGCGGACGACCCGCGCCGCCCGCCGGAGTGGTCGGTGCCGCGCGGGGTGCGCACCGCGAGCGAGTGGGCCTGGCGGTTCATCGTCATCGCCGTCGCGCTCGTCGCCGTCCTCTACCTGACCAGCCTCCTGTCCGAGGTGGTCATCCCGATCCTCGTCGCGCTGCTGCTGTCGGCCCTGCTGCACCCCATCTACGACCGACTGGCCCGGATCATGCCCAACGGTGCGGCGGCCGGCATCACGGTCCTCGGCACCATCGGCGTCGTCGTCGGGATGCTCTCGTTCGTCGGCTCGCAGCTGACCAGCCAGCTGGGCGACATCACGACCAAGGTCACCGACGGCATCGAGCAGATCCGGCAGTGGGTCCAGTCGAGCTTCGGCATCACCGACACCCAGATCACCGACTACCTCGGCAAGGCCCGCGACGCCCTCAGCTCCGGCGGGCTCACCGACTCCCTCGCCGCCGCCGGGCTCACCGCCGGGCACCTCGTCGCGGGGTTCTTCCTCGCCCTCTTCTCCCTCTTCTTCTTCCTCTACGACGGCCCGTCGATCTGGGCCTGGGCGGTGCGCCTCTTCCCGCGCGGCGCCCGCGAGAAGGTGCACTCATCGGGCCTCATCGCCTGGGGCCAGCTCGCGGCGTTCACCCGGGCCACCGTGCTCGTCGCGGCGGTCGACGCCACCGGCATCGGCGTCGGCGCGGCCATCCTCGGGGTGCCGTTCGCGTCCGGCATCGCCCTGCTCGTCTTCTTCGGCGCCTTCATCCCGATCGTCGGCGCGGCGGTCTCCGGCGGTGTCGCCGTGCTGCTCGCCCTCGTCGCGCTCGGGCCGGTCAAGGCGCTCATCATGCTCGGCGTCGTCATCGGCGTCCAGCAGATGGAGAGCCACCTGCTGCAGCCCTTCCTCATCGGCCGGGCGATGCGCCTGCACCCGCTGGCCGTCATCCTCGCCATCGCCGCCGGCCTCATCCTCGCCGGCATCATCGGCGGCCTCATCGCGGTGCCGACCATCGCCGTCCTCAACGCCGTCGGCCACCACCTGCTCGACTCTCCGGACGATGCCCCGCCGGGCGAGGACGACGACGGACCCGACGTCGACGAGGTCCTCTCCCCCGCGCAGGAGGCGCGCGCCCACGAGAGCGCCGCCGAGGACTCCCCCGACTCCCCGATCGTCCCCGAGGTCCCGGACGCCCCCGAGCGCGGCTGAGCCGGCGCCGCGTCGCGGGCTACGGCGCGGTACTCGTCGTGATCACGACGAGTACCGCGGGGTAGCCGGCACGGGTGGGTACGACGGGCGTCGTCGGGATATGCGGCGACGGGTGGAGCGCGGGCGGCTCAGGCGCCGGCGACGCGTCGCTCGTCGAGGTCGTCCTCGCGCGAGCGCAGGCCCTCGACGGGCACCGGGTCCGGCGTGACGGCGGCCGGGGCGACCTCGGGCCGCTCGGCCTTGGCCTTCATCGTGTAGGTCGGGCGCGGGACGGGCACCGGCTCCCAGGTGAGCGGGATGTCGTCCTCGTCGACGAGGTGGACGTACTCGATGACCGGCTCCGGCTCCGGAGCGACCGGGGCCGCGGCAACGACCTCCACGGTCTCCACGGTCTCCACGACCTCGGCGGGCTCGACCGCGACAGGGGCCTGGGCGGCCGGCTCGGTGGCCGCGACGGGCTCCTCGACGGCCGGCTCGGTGACCTCGGCGACGACGGTGGACGACGCGGCGGCGGCCGGACGGGCGACGGGGCGACGCACCGACGGGGCGGCGGGCGCGCTGGCCCGGCGACGGGCCTCCTCGCGGGCGCGGCGGCGACGGGCGGCCGCGGCCGAGCGCTCGGAGCGCACGCCGGCGCGGACCCACGCGAGGGCGAGGACGAGGGCACCGAACGCGACGGCGGGGGCCCAGGGCACGAGCACGGAGAACGCGGCGAGCGCCCCGGTGACCACGAGCGCGAGGAGGGTGGTCAGCAGGACCAGTCCCCGCGTCCGACGGGCCGACCCCGAGCGGGCGGCCGGGGTGCGGCGCGCGGCGGGGCGCTCGACGGGCACGGACACGGTTCGCGGAGCTCCCACCTCGGCGGCGACGGCACGCTTGACGACGACCTGCGGGCGGGCCGAGCGGGCCGGGTGCACGGACCACGACCGGGGGCCGGGTCGGAGAGGTCCGTGCGCGGGATCGTGGCGCGGCGCTCGAGGACACGCATGGCGGCGCTGAACTGCTCGACCGAGCGAGCGGTCGCCAGGTGGTCCCGCCGGCGGATCCAGTACTGCACGAAATAGGCAGCCCAGACCCCGAGGAGGACGAGGAAGATCAGGCTCGACGGGGACCGCACGGTCCGACGGTAGGCGTGCTCAGCTTCCGGGTCCCGCACCCGCGTCGGTGTGTCGCGCAAGTGACTCGTGTGACGACTGTGCTTCGGCGGTGATCCGGGTCAGCCGGTGGAGCATCGTCTCGCCGGCGAGGTCCTCGACGGTCAGCGCGAACGAGAGGTGGTCGCGCCACGCGCCGTCGATGTGCAGGTAGTGCGGCCGGCTCCCCTCGGAGCGGAACCCGAGCTTGCGCACGACGGCGATGCTCGCGGTGTTCTCGGGCCGGATGTTGATCTCCATGCGGTGCAGGCCGACCCGCCCGAAGAGGTGGTCCCCGACGAGGGCGACCCCGGTGGGCACGACCATCTGCCCGGCGAGCGAGCGGCTCACCCAGTAGCCGGCGTAGCAGGAGCGGAACGACCCCAGGACGATGGTGCCGACGTTCACCTGGCCGACCAGCCGGCCGCCCGACTCCACCGCCAGCGGCAGGGCCCGGGCGGCCGCCCCCTCGGCGTCGTACTGGTGGACGAGGTCGTCGAAGGTGCGCCCCGGTGCGTCCGGCTCGGGCGAGGTGGCGTCCCACGGCTCGAGCCACTCGGCGTTGGCGCGGCGGACGGACTGGAAGGTCGGGCCGTCGGCGGCGGTGAGCGGGCGCAGGGAGATGGCGGTGCCGACCGGCGTCGTGCCGGTCAGGTGCAGCGGCCAGACCCAGCCGGGCGGTGTCTCGGCCTCGGCGGGCCGGTGCGCGCCGCCGCCGACGAACCGGCGCCACATCAGTGGTCACCCCGCGCACCTGGTCGAGCGCGTGCGGCAGCACGTCGGCGAGCACCGCGAGGGCGTCCTTGACCCCGCCCGAGGAGCCCGGCAGGTTGACGACGAGGGTGCGACCGGCGAGACCGGCGAGGCCGCGCGAGAGCACCGCGGTGGGCACGCCCTGCGCGACGCCGCGCGCCCGGATCGCCTCGGCGAGACCCGGGACCTCGCGCTCGAGCAGTGGACGGGTGGCCTCGGGCGTCCCGTCGGTGGGCGTCAGCCCGGTGCCGCCGGTGGTGAGCAGCAGGTCCGGACCGGCGGCCAGCGCCGCGGCCAGGGCCTCGCCGACGGCCGGCCCGTCCGGCACGACGACGGGCTCGTCGACCGTGCAGCCCCAGCCGCGCAGCGTCCCGACGATGAGTGCCCCACCGCGGTCGGGGTAGACGCCCCCGGCCGCGCGGGTCGAGCAGGTGACGACCGCGGCCCGGCGCCCGGAGAGATCGGGGGCGGTGCTCATCCCTCCTCCACCCAGTCGCCCGAGCGTCCACCGGACTTCGCGGTGACCCGGACGTCGGTGATGCGGGCGTGCTTGTCGACGGCCTTGACCATGTCGACGAGCGCGAGGGCCCCGACGGCGACGGCGGTCAGCGCCTCCATCTCGATGCCGGTGCGGTCGGCGGTGCGCACCTCGGCGCGCAGGTCGACGCCGTCGTCGGCGACCTCGAGGTCGACCTCGACGGCGTGCACGGCGACGGGGTGCGCGAGGGGCACGAGCTCGGGGGTGCGCTTGACGGCCTGGATGCCGGCGATCCGGGCGACGGCCAGCGCGTCGCCCTTGGGCACCGTGCGGTCGCGCAGCGCGGCGACGGCGGCCTCCGACAGCAGGACGCGACCGCGCGCCTCGGCCCGGCGCGCGGTGACGGCCTTGGCCGAGACGTCGACCATGTGGGCCGTGCCGTCGGCGCGGACGTGGGTCAGCCCGGGCACCGGGGCGGGGAGGTCAGCCACAGCCCCGATGATGCCCCAGGAGCGGGAGGCAGAGCACGCTGTCACCCGGTGCGACCTCGGCGACGTCCGCCGGCACCACGGCGAGGGCGGTCGCGCCGGCCAGGGCGCCGAGGACGTGCGACCGCTGCCCGCCCGACGGGCGGACCGTGCCGCCCTCCTCGACGACGCGGGTCATCTCGGTGCGTCCGGGGGCGGTCGGCCACCAGGCTCCGGCCACGGACTCGAAGCGGCCGTCGGCGTCGGGGTCGAGGCCGGCCATCCGGCGCAGGGCCGGGAGGACGAAGACGTGGAAGGAGACGTAGGAGCTGACCGGGTTGCCCGGCAGGGTCACCAAAGGCAGCCGCGAGGCACCGACCGCCCCGCAGCCCTGGGGCATCCCCGGGCGCATCGCGACCTTGACGAACTCGACGCCGCCGTCGGCCGTGAGCACCTCCTTGACGGTGTCGTAGACGCCCATCGAGACGCCACCGCTCGTGATGACGAGGTCGGGGTCGCCGTCGGGGGCGGCGAGGAAGGCGCGCACGACGTCGGCGTCGTCGCGCAGGTGCACCCCGGCCGCGACCTCGGCCCCCGCGGCCTCGACGAGCGCGCGGAGCATGAGGTGGTTGCTGTCGACGATCTGGCCGTGCTCGAGGGTCGAGCCGACCGGGACCAGCTCGTCGCCGGTGGAGACGACGGTGACCCGCGGACGCCTGTGCACGACGAGCTCGGCGACGTTCGACGCCGCCGCGAGACCCACGTGACCGGGCCCCACCCGCGTGCCGGCGGCGATGACGACGGTGCCGGCGCGCACGTCGTCGCCGCGGTGGCGCAGGTGGGCACCGACGTCGGGGGCGACCCGGACGGCCACCTGCTCGGCCCCGCCGTCGGTGTGCTCGACGGGGACGACGGCGTCGCAGCCGTCGGGCAGCGGTGCGCCGGTCATGATCCGCAGCGTGTGGCCCGGGGCCAGGACGTGGCGCGTCGTGTCGCCGGCGGCGACGTCGCCGTCGACCGGCAGGACCACCGGCGCCTCGTCGCTCGCGCCGGCCAGGTCGGCGGCCCGCACCGCGTACCCGTCCATCGCCGAGTTGTCGAAGCCGGGCAGGTCGACGACGGCGGTGACGTCGTCGGCGAGCACCCGGCCCAGGGCCTCGCCGACCGGGATTCGTTCCGAGGGAAGGGGACCCACGAGGGCGAGGACGGCCGCCCGGTGCTCGTCGACGGTGCGCATCAGGACCCATCCTCCAGCCGCGTGCCGTCGGGGAGGGTGCGTGGCTCCCCCGTCAGGTGCACGTCGCCGACACACACGACGTCGGCGCCGAAGGTGACGTCGGCCTCGACGCGCAGGCTCGTGCAGTCGCGCAACGACGGTGCGCCGTGCGGGAACCGGGCCTCGAAGCCGTCGAGCAGCCGGTACTCCGGTCCGAGGTCGACGTACGGCTCGGGCCGGTCGGTCGTGGCCTCGACCCGCCCGTCGTCGGTGACCCGGTAGAGGTCGCTGCGCAGGAGGAGCAGCTCGTTGGTGGTCTTGACCGGGCGGAAGCGGCTGCGCGGCACCGCGATCGCCCGGGCGCCGTCGAAGAGCTCGACGGCGGCCCCCATCGCCGACTCGATCTGGACGACCGGGGTGGAGTCGGGGTCGACGGGGTCGACGGTCTTGCGGTTGACGATGATCGGCAGCCCGAGGACGCCGTCGTGCTCGTCGAGCCGCGCGGCGAGCACGTCGAGGTCGACCCAGAGGTTGTTCGTGTGGAACCACCGGTGCCGCTCGAGGTCCTGGAAGTGCCCCTCCTCGCCGGGCACGACCATCGCCGAGTCGCGCAGCACGAGCCGGCCGTCGGAGCGGCGCACGACGAGCTGGCCGCCCTTGCGGTCGTTGACGGTGCGGGCGCTGACCTCGGCGACGTACGGGATGCCCTCGGCGGCCATCCACGCAGGGACCGCGCCGTCGCAGGTCGCCCCGAGGTTGTCGGCGTTGGAGAGGAAGAGGTACCGGTACCCGCGCTCGCGCAGCGCGTCGAGCAGCCCGGTCGTGCGCAGCGCGACGTAGACGTCGCCGTGCCCCGGCGGGCACCACTCGAGCTCGGGGTCGGCGGGGTGCTCGACGGGGAAGAGGTCGTCGGCGCGCAGCTTCGGCTCCTTGCTCTGCAGGAAGTCCAGCGGCAGGCCGTCGAGCTCGATGCCGGGATGGCGGCCGAGGATCGCGAGCGAGGCGTCGCGGGTGCGGAAGGAGTCCATGAGCAGCAGCGGCACGGCGACGTCGTGCTCGGCGCGCAGCGCGAGGACCTGCTCGGCGATGACGTCGAGGAAGGTGCGTCCCTCGCGGACCTCGAGCGCCGACTTCGGGCCCTGTACGCCCATGCTCGTGCCGAGGCCGCCGTTGAGCTTGACGACGACGGTCCGGCCGAGGGCCTCGCGCACGGCGTCCTCCGGCGGTCGCACGTCGTCGAGGGAGGGCGGGTCGGTGAGCGGCTCGACGGTGTCCTCGGGGATGGTGCCGGTGACGTCGGCCGCGAGCTGGTCGTGGAAGTGCGCGAAGACGCGGATGGCGAGGTCGTCGACGCCGGCCTCCCGCATCCGGTCCGTGGCCGCACGCAGGGCGTCGCTCGTCATGGCGCCACCCTACGATGCACGTCGTGGCCCCCACCCCGAAGTCGCAGCGCCGGCGCGAGCTGCGTGCCCGCCGGCGCGAGATCGCCGCCGGGCGCGACGTCGCCGCCGACGACACCGCCCTGGCCCGTGAGGCCCTCGCGCTCGTCGGCCGGCTCGGGCTCGGCCCGGGGTCGGTCGTGCTCTGCTACGAGTCGATCGCGGGCGAGCCGCCCACCGCCGCCGTCAACGCCGCCCTCACCGGGGCGGGGCTGCGCGTGCTCGTCCCCGACACCCTCGCCGACCTCGACCTCGACTGGCACGACCTCGCCGACCCCGCGGCGACGCGCCTCGGCCTCGACGCCGTGGGCCTCGCCGACCTCGTCCTGTCCCCCGGGCTCGCCGTCGACACCACCGGCACCCGGCTCGGCCAGGGCGGCGGCTGCTACGACAAGGCCCTGCCGCGGCGCCGGCCCGGCGTCCCCGTCGTGACGATGCTGCACCCGGGCGAGGTCGTCGGCGCCGACGAGGAGCCGTTGCCGCGCGAGGCCTTCGACCAGCCGGTCGACGCCGTGCTCACCGCCGACGGCCTCACCGACCTCGGTCTCAGCGACCTCGGCTGACCCGGCCGACCTCGGCCGACGCACCTCAGCCGGTGCCGGCCGCCGGGTCGGGGCGCAGCGTCATGACGTCGGGGTCGGTCTCGTCGACCGCCTTCGCGGAGAACGGCCAGGGCCGCTGCCGGCCCGCGACCCAGTCGGAGATCTGGTCGGCGTAGTGGTCGTCGGTGACGTGGCCGCTGACGCCGGTCTGGTTGACCCACGTCGAGCCGTCGAGGTCGGAGAGGTCGACGACCATCCGCATCGACGGGCCCCAGGTCACCTCGTAGCCCTCGCTGGCGTCCCACCCGTTGGCGTTGACGATGGCCGAGCCGCCCGGCATGTCGAAGGGGCCCTCGTTGAAGAGCCAGCGCACCGGCCCGGGCACGGAGTCGCCGCCGAGGACCTTGTGCTCCAGCGTGATCCGGTGCAGCTGGCCCCAGTCCCACTGCTGCGGGTCCTTGCCGAGCTCGCGGGTCAGCTCGAGCCGGGCCTGGACGAGCGCCTGCCGGAGGATCTCGTCGCGGCCCTCGGTGACGTTGGGGTGAGCTTGTCGTCCCACCACTCGTTGTCCGGGTCCTTGAGGAGGAGCTGAACCGCCGAGCGCCACCGGTCGCCGCCGTCGGCCTTCATGTCGGCGGGCAGCTCGTCGTCGAAGAGCAGCTCGCACAGGTTGCGCCACACCGCGTTGTAGTACGCGGCGGCGGCCGAGGAGTCGGAGTCGGCGGCCGGCGTCGTGTGGTCCCAGTCGCGCAGCAGGTTGCGGGCGTCCTGGGTGAAGTCGAGCAGGTCCTGCGGGTCGGACTCGCCCGTCTGGCCGTCGAGCGGCACGGCGAGCAGGGCGGGGACGAGCACCGAGGCGAAGAGGTCGGTGTCGTCCATCTGCACCGAGGCCATGTCGGCCGGCGTCGCCTTGTCGAGCTTCTCGAGGCGCTGGGCGATGCGGGTCGAGCGCCAGCCGTAGTCCCACTCGGTGGTGAGGAACGGCGTGCGGCTCGACGTGACCTGCTGGTTCGCCGCGACGATGACGCCGTCGGGCGGGTCGTAGGACCACGGCAGCTCGTCGAAGGGCACGAACCCGGTCCAGTCGTAGGAGGAGTCCCAGCCCGGGGCCGGCCAGTAGCCGGGGACGCTGCGCGGGATGGCCGCCCGCCGGACGGGGATCTGGCCCGGCGCCTGGTAGCCGATGTGACCCTGCCGGTCGGCGTAGAGGAGGTTCTGGGCCGGGACGGCGAACGAGCGCGCGGCGTCGCGGAACTGCTCGAAGTTCGTCGCCTTGTTGAGCCCGATGATGGCGTCGGCGGTGCGGCTGGGCGTCAGGCCGGTCCAGGCCAGCGACACCGCGTAGTCCTGGTTCTCGTCGCCCTCCTGCTGGGTCGGCGCTCGGGCCCCGGCCTCGCGGGCCGGCTGCAGGACGTCGCTCATGATCGGGCCGTGCGTGGTGGCGCGCACCGTGATCCGCTGGTCGGCGCCGCCCGCGACCTTGATGGTCTCCTCGCGCGTCGTCACCGGCTGCCACTCGCCGTCGCGCAGATAGGTCTGCCCGACGACCCGCTCGAGGTAGAAGTCCGAGACGTCGGGGCCGAGGTTGGTGAAGCCCCAGGCGATGTCGGCGTTGTGGCCGATGACCACGCCCGGCACACCCGCGAACGAGAAGCCGGAGACGTCGAGCGGGCACTCGGCGCTGACGGTGCGACAGGTGAGGCTGTTCTGGATCCAGATGCCCGGCTGCCCGACCCCGAGGTGCGGGTCGTTCGCGAGCAGCGGCTTGCCCGAGGCCGTGTGCTTCCCGGACAGCACCCACGAGTTCGAGCCGACGCCGTCGCCGCGTCCGACGAGCTGAGGCACGCTGGCCAGGGCCCGGTCGACCGCGGCGTAGGCCGCCTGCGCGCCGGGCGTCGTCGTCTCGGCGACGACGTCGTCGCCACCGGTGGTCAGGGCCTTCGGCACGGCGGACGGGCTGGCCGGCGTGGCGCCCGACCCGGGGGGCACGCTCCCCGGCGCCCACTCGGAGTCGGAGAGGATCGACGGGTGCGCGGCCGCGTCGTAGGCCGGGTAGGCGGCCGCGATCTGGGCCCGGGTCAGTCGCCCGCTGAGGCGTGCGCGGGCCAGCTCGTCGGTGTAGTCGCCGCGCAGGTCCCAGGCCATCGCCTTGAGCCAGGCGAGGCTGTCGACGGGGGTCCACTCCTCGATGTCGCCGAGCGGCAGCTGGAGCCCGAGCACGGTGTACTCGGCCGAGACGTCCCCGGGGGAGCGTCCGCGCAGGTAGCGGTTGACGCCGTCGGCGTAGGCCTGGAGCACCTGGCGGGTCTCGGGCTCGAGGGTCGGCAGCTCCTCCTCGGCGACCCGGCGCCAGCCCATCGTCCGGACCACCTTGTCGGTCTCGACGCCCGCCGGGCCGACGAGCTCGGAGAGCCGCCCGGCCGTGATGTGCCGGCGCAGGTCCATCTCGAAGAAGCGCTCCTGGGCGTGGACGTAGCCCTGGGCGCGGGCGAGGTCGGTGACCGAGTCGCCGTAGAGGTGCGGGATGCCGCTGCCGTCGCGCTTGACGGTGACGGCCGCGCCCAGCCCGGGCAGCGTGGCCTCGCCGGAGTGGGTCGGCAGCGAGGCGCGGACGGCCCGCACGACGACGACCCCGCCGACGAGCGCCACCACGACGACGAGCGCGATCAGTCCGAGCAGGGCCCGGCGGGCGACGACGAGGCGACTCACCCTGCGAGACTAGGTCACCACCCCCACGAGACGAGGACGGTCCCGGTGACACTCCCCTGCGCGACGGCGATCGCCGGCGCCGGGACGCCCGCACGCCTCGTGACCGACACGGGCGCCGAGGCGGGCTTCTCGCTCGACGACCTGTCCTCGGTGCTGCTCCTCGGCAGCATCGTCCTCGTCGTCGCCGTCGCCGCGGTCCGCCTCTCGCTGCGCTCGGGCCTGCCGTCGCTGCTCATCTACCTCGCGATCGGCCTGGCCCTCGGCGAGAACGGCCCGGTCGGCATCCAGTTCGACTCCGAGGCCCTGACCCAGGTCCTCGGTTACGCCGCGCTCGTGCTCATCCTCGTCGAGGGCGGCATCACGACGCAGTGGTCGGGCATCCGCAAGTCGGTCGCGCCGGCGGCCGTCCTGGCGACCGTGGGCGTCGCCGTCAGCGTGGTCGTCGTCGGGGTCGTGGCCCACCTCGTCCTCGGGTGGTCCTGGGAGGTCTCGCTCCTCATCGGCGCCGTCGTGGCCTCCACCGACGCCGCCGCGGTCTTCTCGGTGCTGCGCCGGGTCCCCCTGCCGCGGAGCATCTCGGGGATGCTCGAGGCCGAGTCCGGCTTCAACGACGCCCCCGTCGTCCTGCTCGTCACCGCGCTGGCCGCCCAGCTGGCCCCCGACGGCGAGCCCGAACCGGTGTGGCAGATCCTCGTCGTCGCCGCCGCCGAGCTCGCCGGGGGCGCCGTCATCGGGCTCGCGGTCGGCTGGCTCGGGGCCCGGCTCCTGCGCGTCGTCGCCACGACGTCCTCGGCGCTGTTCGCCATCGGGGTGCTCAGCGTGGCCGTCCTCGCCTACGCGGCCGCCGACACCGTGCACACGTCGGGGTTCATCGCCTGCTACCTCGCGGCGCTCGTGCTCGGCAACATCCGGCTGCCACACCGACCCGCGGTCGTCGGCTTCGCGACGGCCATCGGCTGGCTCGCCCAGATCGGCCTGTTCGTGCTGCTCGGGCTGCTCGCCTCGCCGGAGGGCTTCGCCTCCCAGATCGTGCCCGCGCTCGTCGTCGGCGGGGCGGTGCTGCTGCTCGGCCGGCCGCTGTCGGTCATCGCCTCCTGCCTGCCCTTCGGCATCCCGTGGCGCACCCAGGCCTTCCTGTCGTGGGCCGGCCTGCGCGGGGCGGTGCCGGTCGTGCTCGCGACCGTCCCGGTCACCGCGGGGACCCCGGCCGTGGAGTGGATGTTCGACCTCGTCTTCGTGCTCGTCGTGGTCTTCACGCTCATCCAGGCGCCGACGCTGCCGTGGGTGGCGCACCGGCTCGGCCTCGACACCGCGCACCACCGGGTCGACCTCGCCGTCGAGGCCACGCCGCTCACCGAGCTCGCGGCCGAGCTGCTCGAGATCGACATCGGGCCCGAGTCGCGGATCGGCGGGGTGCGCGTCTTCGAGCTGCGCCTGCCGCGCGGGGCCAACATCGCGCTCGTCGTCCGCGACGGCGGGTCGTTCGTGCCGCGGGACTCCGAGGTGCTGAAGCACGGCGACCAGCTGCTCGTCGTCACGCCGTCTGCCGTGCGGGCCGCGGTCGAGCGCCGGCTCTTCGAGGTGAGCCGGGGCGGACGCCTCGCCGACTGGTCCGAGGGCTGAGCCCACCCTGAACGGGTCGGGGTCGGGTCAGGGTCGGCTCAGGGCCGAACCCCGTATCGCGCACCCGGCCCGCGCCGGGAGAGTCCTCCTCATGATCTCCGTGGACCACCTGACGAAGCGCTACGGCGCCTTCACCGCCCTCGACGACGTGTCGTTCCAGGCCCGACCCGGTCGGGTCACCGGCTTCCTCGGCCCGAACGGCGCCGGCAAGACGACCGCCATGCGGGTCGTCGCCGGCCTCACCCCCGCCGGCGGGGGCACCGCGACCGTGCTCGGCCGCCCCTACGCCACCCTCCCCAACCCCGGCCGCCACGTCGGGCTGCTGCTCGACGCCTCCGCCCAGCACGCCGGCCGCACCGGCCGCGAGGTGCTGACCCTGGCCGCCATCCTCACCGGCGTCGACCGCCGCCGCGTCGACGAGATGGTCGACCTCGTCGGGCTGACGTCGAAGGAGGCCAACCGCCGCGTGCGCAACTACTCCCTCGGGATGCGCCAGCGGCTCGGCATCGCCCACGCCCTGCTCGCCGACCCCGAGGTGCTCATCCTCGACGAGCCGGCCAACGGGCTCGACCCCGCGGGCATCCGCTGGATGCGCGACCTGCTGCGCGGCTTCGCGGCCCGCGGGGGACGGTGCTGCTCAGCTCGCACCTGCTCAACGAGATCGAACGGGTCGCCGACGACATCGTCGTCATCGGCAACGGCCGGGTCGTCGCGCAGGGCACGACCGAGGAGCTGCTCGCCGGCTCGGGCACGGTCGTCCGCTCGAGCGACGACGCCGCGCTGCGCCGGGCCCTCGAGGTCGCCGAGGTCGCCGTGTCGCCGGTGGCGACGGGTGGGCTGCTCGCCGAGACCGACCCCGAGACCGTCGGGCGGGTCGCCCTCCAGGCCGGTCTCGTCCTCCGCGAGCTGCGCTCGGGCGACGAGCGCGGGCTCGAGGAGATGTTCCTCGACCTCACGGCCGCCACGGCCCGCGAGGAGGTGGCGGCATGAGCGCCACGACGCACGCCCCGGACGTCACCCTCGTCGGCGAGCACGGCGGACGCCTGCCGGCGCCGATCGCCGGGCCGCGCCCGAGCAGCGGCATCTCCTTCGGCCGCCTCGTGCACGTCGAGCTGCGCAAGATGCTCGACACCCGGGCCGGACGCTGGCTGCTCATCGCCATCGGCGTGGTCATCGCCGCTGCGCTGACCATCATGTTCGTCCAGAACGGCGGCGAGCACCCGTTCGGCGACTACCTCCAGGCCACGACGATGCCGATGGCGATCCTGCTGCCGGTCGTCGGCGTGATGGCCGTGACGTCGGAGTGGTCGCAGCGGACCGCGCTCGTCACCTTCACCCTCGAGGCGCGCCGGACCCGGGTCACCTGGGCCAAGGTCGTCGCCGCGCTGGCCGTGGGCGTCGTCGCCGTCGTCACGTCCTTCGCGCTCGCCGCGGCGGCCCACGGGGCGGCCATCGCGCTGCGCGGCGCGAGCGGCGACTGGACCTTCACGTGGACCGCGCTGCTCGGGGCCGCGGGGTACGTGCTGCTCGGCCTGCTCCAGGGCCTCGGGTTCGGGATGTTGCTGCGCAACACCCCGGCCGCGATCGTCCTCTACTACGTGCTGCCGACGGGCTGGTCCATCCTCGGGTCGCTGTGGTCGCAGGCCGCGAAGGCGGGTGAGTGGCTCGACCTGAACCGCACGATGGAGCCGCTGTTCTCCGGCTCGCTGACCGGCGAGCAGTGGGCGCAGCTCGCGACCTCCGTCGGGGTGTGGGTCGCCCTCCCGCTGACCGTCGGGATGTGGTGGATCACCCGCGCCGAGGTGAAGTAGCAGGGTCGAGGGCTCCGCGTCGGCAGGGACGCGGACAGGGGGCGCCGCCCGCGGGCAGGGAACATCCCGGGCGGCGCCCTCGCTTATCCTTGGTGCGCGCGCCGCCGCGAGACCCGCACCACCGTGCCGGGACCGGCGGCGCCGATGTCCGTCCGAGGAGGACCACCGTGCCGACGTACGCCTACGCGTGCACCGCGTGCGACCACCGCTTCGAGGTCGTCCAGAGCTTCAGCGACGACTCGCTCACCGAGTGCCCCGAGTGCAGCGGGCGACTGCGCAAGCTCTTCAACGCCGTGGGGATCGTCTTCAAGGGCGGCGGCTTCTACCGCACCGACTCCCGGTCGGGGTCGTCGGTGTCGGGCTCCTCGGGGTCGGGTGGCTCGGGGTCCTCGGAGTCGTCCGGGTCCTCGTCGTCCTCGTCGTCCGACTCCGGGTCGTCGGGGTCGTCGTCCTCGGGGTCCGGGTCGTCGACGCCGGCCGCGTCGTCCACAGGGGCGTCCGCGGGCGGGTCGTCGTCCACAACCTCCGCCTGAGCCCTGCCGGCGGGGCCGCACGCGCCTAGCGTCGGCGGCATGACCAACCGCACGCCCCCGTTCCCGGGCCTCACCGGGCGGGGGCGTCGTGCGCGCTGGCGGCGCTCGGTGCTGCGGCGGGTGCTCGCCGCCGGGTGCCTGGCCGGTGCCGCGACCACGGGCCTGCACGTGCTGCGGCCCCCGCCCGCACCCACCGTCGACGTCGTCGTCGCCGCGGTGCCGGTCGAGGCCGGGGCCGTGCTCCGTCCGGGCGACGTCGAGGTAGTCCGGGTGGTCCTGGCCGCGCGGCAGCCGGGAGCCCTGGCCGACGCCGCGGCGGCCGTCGGTCGGCGCAGCGCCTCGGCACTGGCCGCCGGTGAGGCCCTGACCACCACCCGGCTCGTGCCGCGCACGCGCATCGAGGGGCTGGCCGCCGGGGCGGTCGCGCTGCACGTCGGGCTCGCCGACGCCGCCGCGGCCGACGTGCTCGCCCCGGGGCTCGAGGTGTCGGTCTTCCCGGGTCCGGGCGGGCCGGTGCTCGCGCGCGACGCCACGGTGCTGGCCGTCGACCCACCGCCGGCGGCCGGGGTCACCGGCCTGGGCGGGGGTGGGCCGCCCCGCGGGGTGCTGCTCGAGCTGCCGGCCGGGTCCGCCGAGCGGGTGCTCGCCGGGCACGGGGGGACGGACGGCTCGGTCACCGTCACCGTCGTCGCGCGGGGTGGATGACGGAGTGCGCTGGCGGAAGCGTTACCGCCAGGAGAGTTCCATCCACAGGACGAGGTGGTGCGCCCCGCGCCTGCTGGCCCTAGCGTGTGCTCCGTCAGTCCCTAGAGAAAGGAACCACCGTGAAGGGGTTCAAGGACTTCATTATGCGCGGCAACCTCGTCGAGCTCGCCGTCGCCTTCGTCATCGGTGGCGCCTTCGCCACCGTCGTCACGAGCTTCACCGCCATGTTCATGGACGTCCTCGGCAAGATCGGGGGCAAGAAGGACTTCTCGACGTTCAAGCCCGGGGGCGTGTCCGTCGGAGCGTTCATCACGGCGCTGCTGGCCTTCCTCATCGTCGCGTTCGTCATCTACTTCGGTGTCGTCAAGCCGTACGCGGCGGCCCAGGCCCGCTTCTTCCCGAAGGAGCCGGAGGCCGAGACCATCGACCCGAACACCGAGCTGCTCAAGGAGATCCGCGACGAGCTGCGTGCCGGTCGCGGCACCGCCTGACCGCACCCAGCACCGCCGACGGGGCGGCGACCCGCACCGGGTCGCCGCCCCGTCCGCGTGTGTCCTCCCCCTCGACTCATTGCCCATTGCCCACCTGATCCGGCCCTGGAGAGGTCCGTCGAGGTGGGTTATGGGCAATGAGTCGGGCTCGCTACTCCCAGTGGGGTGGTCGCTGCTCGCGCAGCCAGCGCTCGTGCGGCCCCTCGCCCTCGGCCGGCGCGTCACGCGGCTCGGCGACGTCGGGGGCGTCGTCGGTGTCGGGGTGCGTCGACGGGCGCACGGCCCGGCGGGGGCGCCGCCGTCGCGGTCGCTCCGGGCCGTCGGACGTGTCAGCCACCGGGCGCCCGGCGGACACCGACCGCGTCGAGCACCCGGGACACCACCCGGGCGGGGTCGCGGAACACGTCGGTGGACCAGACGCGCAGGTGCTGCCAGCCGCGGCGCTCGAGCTCGGCGACCCGCACGAGGTCGCGGTCGCGTCCCGAACCGACCCGGGCGTAGGCCGGCCCGTCGGACTCGACCGCGAGCAGCAGCCGACCCGGTCGCGTCGGGTCCTCGACGGCCAGCTCGACGGGCACCGAGGAGGTGCCGACCTGCTCGTGGACGACGAGCCCGTGCTCGCGCAGCCGGCGCGCGAGGTCACCGAGCAGGACCGACCCGCCCGAGGCGTTCGAGGTGTCGGAGCCCTGCACGCCCTCGTCACCGGAGACCGCCTCGACCCGCTCGAGCACCGCGCGCAGCATCCGGGCCCCCGAGGTCCGCAGCCGGTCGGGGTCGAGCTCGTCGGCGGTGATCGTCGAGACGACGGTCAGGCTGCGCCGCGCCCGGGTCAGGGCGACCCCGAGCCGCCGGTGCCCGGTGTCGGTGCCGATGGCGCCGAAGCGGTGCAGGACCCGGCCGTGCGGGGTCTTGCCGAAGCCGACGGTGAGCAGCACGTCGTCCCAGGTCTCGCCCTGGACGTGGTCGGCGTCGCGGACCGCGAACGCCTCGGGGCGGTCCTCGGCGAAGAACGCCGCGACCCGGTCGTCGGCCCGCTCGACGGCCTCGCGCACGGCGGACTCGACGAGCCGGCGGTGCCCCGGCCCGAGGGCGATGACGACGAGCGAACGGTCGGGGCGGCGGCGGGCGTGCTCGAGCACGAGCTCGACGACCCGCTCGACCTCGGCGGGCGTCGACTCGACCGCGGCCTCGCCCTCGGCGACCACCCCGTGCCCCTCGACCAGCACGTGCCGGACGACCGGCTCGGTGACGGTGCCGGGGAACGTGACGAGCTCGGGGTCGGATGACCCGCCGTCGGGCGCCTCGGGGTCGTGCGTCCCGGGACCGACGAGGGCCGCGAGCCGCTCGTCGAGGACGCCGTACTGCCAACCGAGCCGGCGCCCGGGCAGGACCCCCTCGAGCAGGTCGAGCACCGACTCGGTGCCGGCCTCCTCGGGGGCGTCGACCCCGGCGGAGACGACGAACGGCGTGGGCGGCAGCTGCTGCGGGTCGCCGACGACGACGACGCGACGGGCGCGGGACACGGCGGCGACGGCCTCGGCGGGTGCGACGAGGGATGCCTCGTCGAGGACGACGACGTCGAACCACTCCCCCGGCGGCAGCAGCGACGGCACGGCGAGCGGGCTGGTGGTCCAGCACGGGCGGACGGCGGTGGCGAGCTCGCCGACGGACGCGACGAGGTCGGGGAGGGCACCGGGACGGCGGGCGCGCGACGCCTCGGCCCGCAGCCGGGTCTCCATGTCGGGACGGGCCCGGCGGACCTCCGCGACCCGGGCGGCGACGGCCGCGAGCACGCGCGGCACCTGGGTCTCGAGGGCGTCGCGGTCGGACTCGACGAGCGTGGCGACGGCCTCGGTGAGCGCGCCGCCGTCGTGGCCGGCGACCACCGGGTCGTGCGCGCGGACCTCGTCGGCGAGCGAGCACCACCACACCCACTCGAGCTCGGTGGCGACCCTGTCGGCCGGCACCCCGCGCTCGCGCAGGTCCTCGACGAGCGGCGTCAGCCCGAGCCGGTCGAGGGCGTCGAGGGCGAGGCGCTGCTCGGGGGCGGGCCCGAGGCGGTCGGCGGCGGCGTGCAGGGCCTCGACCCGCGCCGCGAGGTCGGCGAGGTCGAGCTCGACGAGGTCGAGGTCGTCCTCCTCGTGCGGCAGGCGGTCATCGACCCACGAGACGTCGTCGACGAGGGCGTCGTGCGCCCCCGGGCGCGGTCGAGCTCGACGGGGATCTCCGGGCGGCCGCCCGAGCCGGCGAGGTCGCGCCAGGCGTGGCGCTGGGCGTGCGCCTCGCGCAGGGCGGTGTGCAGGTCGGCCGGCGGGCGTCCGGGTCGCAGCAGCGCGCGGGCCTGGCGACGGACCCGCCAGCGCTCGAGCGTGCCGAGGTCGCTGCCGAGTGCGCGCCGCGTGCCGCCGTCCGCCGTGGCCGCGACGAGGTCGTCGAGCGGGATGTCGAAGACCTCGGGCCGGAAGACCTCGAGGGTGTCGCGGACCTGCCCGACGGTGGCGAGGACGCGGTCCCAGTCGAGGACGGTCGGGCTCGCGGGCAGGTGGACCCCGCGGAACACGTCGCCGAGGGTGCGCCGCGTCTCCTCGACCTGTCCGGTGGCCAGGCGCGCGACCCGCTCGCCCGCTTCCGCGGCCTCCTCGGGGGTGCGCAGCTCGGCACCGAACCACGGGTCCTCGCGGTCGGAGTCCCAGCCGGCGAGCTCGGCGAGGCGGGTGAGGGTGGCACGGGCCTCGGCGAGGGTCTCGCGGTCGAGGCTGGCGAGGACGGTGCCGGACAGGCGGATCCGCGAGCGCGGCGGCTGCTCGAGGAGGGCGTGCCGGCAGACCTCCTCCTGGACCTCGTGGAGGGTGACGGCCCACGGCTCGCGCCGACCGTGCAGGGCGTGCAGGTGCTCGTCGAGGAGGGCGGCGGCCTCGGCCCGGGCCCGTCCGTCGTCGGCGCCCGCGGCCTGGCGCTCACGGTCGCGCAGCCGTCCGGCGGGCCGGGGCTGCTGCTCGAGGGCGCGGTCGAGCCCCTCGACGAGGGCCCGCACCGCAGCCCGTCGTCCGTGGCCGCCGTCGGGGAGGTCGAGGACGAGGTCGGACAGCCCGACGGAGGCGAGCCGCTCGTGGACGCCGGTGAGGGCGGCCCGCTTCGGGGAGACGACGAGGACCCGCTGGCCGTCGGCGGCCAGGGCCGCGACGAGGTTGGCGACCGTCTGGGTCGCCCCGGTGCCGGGCGGGGCGTGCAGGAGCAGGTGCGACCCGGCCCGCACGGACTCGACGGCCTCGCGCTGGGCGGCATCGGCGTCGAGGACGAGGACGTCCTCGACGGCTCGCTCGGACCGGTCGCCGGTGTCGGCCCCGACCGCGACGGCCGGCAGGGCGTCGGCGAACCCGGCGAGCGCGGCCACGACGTCGTGCCCGGCGAGGGTGTCGGCCTGGACGGCGAGGTCGGCCACGAGCGGGGCCTTGTGGTACGGGAAGGTGCTGACGACGACGCGCGGGTCGACGGACAGGTCGGGGACGGCGTCGCAGGCGTCGGCGAGCGCGGCGTAGGCGGGGTACGGGTCGACGGCGCCGCTCGCCGTGACGAGCGACTCGAGCCGGTCGGTGTCGAGGGTGATGCCGTGCTCGGAGGCCATGAACTCGACGAGCGCGGGGTTGACCTCGAGCTCTGCACCCGGCTCGAGCAGCCAGTCGGAGCGGCGCGGGTCGGTGGGCCGCGTGGCGAGTGCGCGCAGGAAGACCGGCGCCCCGGGCTGGCGGGGCACGACGCGGCCGTCGTCGAGCACGACGGTCCACGACGCCATCCCGATGCCGAGGAAGCAGGTGCGCACGGCGTGCTCGCGCTCGATCTCGCTGGCGGTGTCGTGGATGCGGCCGAGACGAGCCCGGGCCTCCTCGAGCGCGTGCGGCTCGCGGACCAGCTCGGAGAGGCGGGTGGGGTCACCGGCGAGGAGCGCGCTGCGCGCCCCGAGGTGGGCGGTCGACAGGTCGAGCGTGCCGACGGGCAGGTCGCGGTACCAGAGCAGCGTGTTCGGGCCGCCGAGCTCGACGAGGTGACGGGTCCACCGGGCGCGGGCCTCGGCGACCCGCTGGGCCCGGAGGGTCGCGGCGTCGGGGGCGATGGACAGGTGCCCTCCCCTCCGCTGCTCCTCGGACGTGGCTCCGCCGACGCCGGCCCCGTCGCGGGTCCGTGCGTCGCGCGCCGGGCCGCTCGCAGTCACCTCAGCAGGCTAACAACGGGGCCGCCGCGGGCCGGGGAGGTGCGGGCGCGGGTCGCGGCCGACCTGTGCAGGTGCTCAGGCGGCGAGGGGGTCCGCGGAGTCGGCCGGCCGGCGGGTGGTCAGGGCGAGCACCCCGATGGCCAGGGCGAACCCGAGCGAGGTGAGGGCGAGGGCGTGGAAGCTCACGCGGTCGACGATGACGCCCGCCACCGCACCGCCCCCGCCCGCGGCCAGACCCATGAGGAGGTCGGCCGCGCCCTGGGCGCCGGGCCGCTCGGCCGCCGGCACGGCCGCGGTGAGCAGGGTCGACCCCGCGACGAGCGTGCACGACCAGCCGAGGCCGAGGAGGAAGAGCCCCGCGACGAGGGTGCCGGACTCCCCCATCGGCGAGGCCGACGCCAGCACGGTCGCCACGCTGAGCACGCCGGCGCCCAGCAGGGCGACTGCCCGGCCCCCGAAGCGGTCGACGGCCATCCCCGTCAGCGGCGAGAAGGCGAACATGCCGAGGATGTGGATGCTGATGACGAAGCCGATGACCGTCAGCTCGGCGTGCCCGTGCGACATGTGCAGCGGGGTCATCACCATGACGCTGACCATGACGCCGTGGCCGAGGGCGAGCGTGACGATGCCGAGCCGGGCCATCGGCCGCGAGAAGGCGACCCGCAGGCCGCGCGTCACCGAGCCGTGGGTCGGTTCCCCTGCTTCGTCGCCCTCGTCGAGCGCGAGCCGCCGGGCCTGCACGAGCGGGTCGGGCCGCAGGCGCAGCGCGACGACGCCGATGGCCAGGACCAGCCCGACGAGCGAGAAGACGAACGGGCCGGTGAGGCGCGGGAGGCCGAGCGCATCCGCCACCGGTGCGCTCGGTCCGACGAGGTTGGGCCCGAGGACGCTGCCGACGGTCGTCGCCCACACGACGATGCTGAGGTCGCGGGCGCGGCGGTTCGGGAGCGCGAGATCGGCTGCGGCGTAACGGCTCTGGCTGTTCGATGCGGTGGCGCCGCCGAAGAGCAGGGACGAGACGAGCAGCAGCGGGAAGCTCTGCACGATGCCCGCGGTGACGAGTCCGACGGCGCCGACGGCCGCGAGGGCGTAGCCGAGGACGAGGCCCGGACGGCGGCCGCGTGCGGCCATGACGCGCGCCATCGGCACGGCGATGACGGCGGCCCCGAGCACCTGGAAGGTGCCGCCGAGGCCGGCGTACTTCGCCGAGCCGGACACCTCCTCGGCGAGCAGCGCCCCGACGGCCACCCCGGCCGAGAGGCCGACGCCGCCGAGCATCTGGGACGCGACGAGGCTGCGGACGACGTGGCGCTGGAGTGCTGCCCGGTCCGTGGTGGCCGGGAGCTGCGCGGGTGTCGTCACGGTCGGCAGTATGCCGGTGCGCACCCACGGTCCGTGCCGGGGTCGAGTGCGCTCGCGGTCGCCCCGACGACCGTTTCCGCACTCGACCCGGCCGGGTGCGGCTCGCCCGGCCTCGGCCGCGCCCCGTAGGCTGACCCGCGGTCTTCCCGCCCTCGTAGCTCAGGGGAAGAGCACTTCTCTCCTAAAGAAGGTGTCGCAGGTTCGAATCCTGCCGGGGCACCGAACGGACGCGCGCCAGCGCGGCGAGCGGGACCCCGGCAGTGACGACGGGAGCCGGGGGTACTCGCACCGGACCCGAAGGTCACCGGACGGTCAGCCGAAGGGTCGCGCTCGTCCCGGTCGCGTGGTCGGCGTGCGCGGGGAGCACCCACCGGTAGGACGTGCTCGCCGACGGCCGCACGACGGCGCTCGCCGCGCTCGAGCTCGAGAGCTTCCGCGTGGTCACGCTCACCCAGGAGCGACCGGTCCAGCGCTGTAGGGTGACGACCGAGGAGGCGTGCTTCGGCCCGACGACCGTCGAGACCGTCACGCTCGCCCCCTTGGGCACCGTCGTGCGGGTCGCCCGGATCGACACCGACGGCGCCACCGACACCGTGCGGACGCTGCTCCACGTCCCGGTGCGCGCACCCGAGCCGGCGTACCCCACGCGATAGCGCGTCGACACGGCCGGCTTGAGCGAGACGGCGTAGTTGCCGTTCGAGGAGGTGGTCACGGTCGCGACCTGGCTCCAGGTCGTGCTCCCGACCTTCTGGGCCTGCACGACGAGGCCGCGCCCCGAGAGCGCACCGCCCTGCCAGACCGCGTTGCCGCGCAACGACACAGCGTCGGGGTAGCGCACCGACGAGGGCGCCGTGAGCCCGACCGTGCTCTGCTGGGCGGTGGCCCGGGCGGGCTCGACGGACGTCTGGCCGAACGCGTCGTACGTCGCGACGACGTACGTGTACGACCGTCCGCCGACCAGGCCGGTCGCCCGGACCGAGGTGCCGGTACCGCGGTACAGCTCCTTGGTCTCGCCGGCGGTGGCTCCGTACCGCGTGACGACGACCTGGGTGAAGTCGAACGTCGTGGGGTTCGTCCACGACAGCAGCTGCGTGTCGTACGACGGTGTCAGCACCAGGCCCGTCGCGGGCGCCGGGGGCAGGACGTCGGCCACCGTCACGCCGGACGACGAGCTCGCGGGGCCGGTGCCGTAGGTGCCGCGGCCGGCCACCGAGACGATCCAGTCGCGGCGCCCGGGGAGGTCGGTGAACCCGCGGGACAGGGTGGCCGCCGGGACGGTGACGGTCCGCCGCTCGGTGCCCGACGTCGCGGTGACCACCCACTCCGTGACGTCGGGCGAGAAGGCGTTCAGCCCCCACGTGACCGACAGGGAGTTGCTCGCACCGGCGGTGGCCCGCACGGCGGTGGGGGCGAACGGCAGGTCGGCCTGGGACACCGCGCCGACGATGCTCGGCACGACCGAGCGGGCGCGGTGGGAGTTGAGGTCGAAGACGTACAGCACCAGCTGCACCGGCACGAGGGGCTCGGGGAGGGTGAGGTCGGCCGTGACCGTCGAGGTGCCCGGGACGGTCAGCGGTTTCGCGGACGTCACCGAGTCGGGGTCGGCACCGACCGGGATGAGCGCGTAGCCGAGCGACTTCAGGTCGGGGAGAACGGGCTTGGGAAAGGCGATGGACACCTTCGTCGCCGAGCGCGGCGTGACGACGACGGTCGCGGGGTCGATGGGTGGCGGTGGCCCGTTGGCGTCGTCGGCCGTCCGGCCGGTCGCCGTCACCGTCGGACCCACCAACCCGTTGACGTCGGTCGCGGTCACCCGGACCTCGTAGTCCCGACCTCCGGGGAGGCGTGTCCAGGTGTGCGTCGTGGAGGTCCGGGACGTGGGGCCCGCGGTCTCGGCACCCGTCGTGAGGTCGACCAGGGTCACCCGCACGCTCTCCAGGTCGGTGTCGGCCGGCGGCGTCCACGACGCGGTGAGCCGGTAGTCGCCCCCGGTCGCGGTGAGGCCGGTCGCGGCGCCCGGTGGGACGGTGTCGAGGGGCGTCCGGAACCGGGTGACCACCGGCTCCCCCCGGTTGCCGAGGTCGTCCTCGGTCCAGACGGCCAGCGTGTAGGTCGTGTCCATCGTCAGCGGTCCGACGAGGAAGGACCCCGCGCGGCTCGGCGAGTACGGCTGGCGCTCGGGCACCGCGTCCCCCGCGGCGAAACCGTAGGTGTAGCCGACGAGGTCGGGGTCGTCAGGCAGGGTCAGCTCGACGGTCGCGGTGCGGAACGTCGGGGTCACGCGCACGTCGGTCACGGGGCCCGGGGCCGTCGCGTCGGGGCTCGTCACCCCGCTCCAGCGCGTGACGTTCCCGTGGAGGTCGATCGTGAAGATGCTGATGGCGTAGTCGGTCCCGGCCACCGCACCGGGCACGGTGTGCGCGTCGGTGAGGGGCTCACCCTCCTCCGGCGTCATCGGCGGGGTGGTGCCGGGGAGGAAGCGGGCCTCGGACCGGAGGAAGTCGTCACCCCAGGGGTCGTTCCACCGCACTCCGGCGTCGGTGCGCGTGCGCCACGTGCTCGGGGCGACCGGCCCCGGGGGTGGGACGTCGTCGACGAGGGCCGCCGCACGGACGACCACGGGCGCACTGAACGAGTAGGGCGCCCACGGGTCGTGCCACGGCACGGCCTGGACGAAGAAGACCGAGAAGTACCACTCCTCGCCGGCGACGAGCGCCGTGGGGCCCCCGACACGCAGGACCGTGTGGGGGTCATCGACGGGCTCGCCGTCCCACTGGTCGACGGGGGCCGACCCCTTCTTGGCCCGGACGATGGCCTGGGCGACCGTCGCGCCGTCCCAGTCGAGGAGGACGCGGCCGGGGCCGGGCGTCGCGGTGACGGCCAGGGGCTCCGGCTCGAGCGCCAGTCCCGGGTCGGTGACGAGCCGGACGACGCCCCCGCCGGCGAGCAGGACGCCCTGCCCGAGCCCCTGCGCCTGGGAGACGGCCTCGCGGTCGGCGAGGACGGGTGCGAGGGACCGGTCGGCCCGCAGGACGTACAGGGTCCCTCCGGGCCCGCCGACCTGGACGTGGATCCCGGCGGCAGCGGGGGCCACTGCGGCGACGGAGCCGCCCGTCATCAGGGTGCTCAGCGAGCCACCGGCCGAGAGGCGCTGCAGGCCGGTGCCGGCGACGAGCAGGTCACCGCCGGAGCCGTCGAGCGCGAGGTCGGTGGGGGCCTCCCCCAGCTCGACGACGGTGGTCGTCGTCCCGGTGGTGCTCCGACGCAGCAGGCGGTGGCCCGCGCCGTCGGCGATGACGAGCCCGCCGTCCGCGGCGACCTCGACGTCGGCCAGCCCGGTGCCCTCGAGCACGACCGACGCGACCCCGAGGTGGGGACGCGGTACAGGGTGTCGTGGTCCGCGGCGCCGTCGACGAGGACGAAGGCGGTGCCGTCGCCGGTCAGCGCGACCTTGGCGCGACCTGCGAGCGTGCCGAGGTTCGCGCGGGTGCGCAGCGTGCCGTCGGGCCGCACCTCCCGGACCTGTCCGGTCGCGGTCGTGAAGACGACGAGGCCGCCGGGCAGCCCGGCGCCGCCGCGCACGTCCCCGAGCATCGCGCCGACCGCCGGTGCGCCGTCGGGCGACCACGGACGGTCCGGGTCGATGCCCGCCAACCGCCCCACGCGCGTCCCGTCGGCGCCGTGCCGGGCGATCTCCCACGTCCACCGGGCGGTGCGGCCCCGAGGGCGAACCCGCTGCCGAGCCGGTCGATGGTCCACGCGGCACCGGACGCCGCGATCCGCAGGACGCCGGTGGTCAGCGAGGCGGCGACGACGGGTCCCTGGTCGCGCGAGGCCAGCCAGAGCGTCGAGCCGTCGGTCGCCAGCGTGTGCACCGCCGCGGTCGAGACGCTCGTCGCCGGGAGGCTCGTGTCGATCGCGCCGCCGGCGTTCTGCCCGTTGCCGACGACGCGGGCGCCGACCCCGTCCGCCGTGACCGCGTAGACGCCGAACCGGTCGGTGCCGGTGTCGATGACGTACGCCCGGGACCCGTCCGGGGTGACGACGAGGTCGCGGATGCTCGTGAAGGCGGTGGCCGGGGTCGCCGCGGTGACCGTGCCGTCGGTGAGGACGCGGACGACCTGGGTGGGCGTGGCCGCCCACACGACGCCGTCCGAGCCCACGTCGACGAGCTGCAGTCCGGGCAGGGTGCTCAGCGTGGTCCGGGTGCCGTCGGCCCCGAGGCGCACGAGCCCCTGGCGGGCGGCCACGACGACGCCGGTCCCGGCGGCCGCGACGTCGCGGACGTCGAGGGGCGCCGTCCCGGCGCCGGTGCCCGGGACCACGACCATCCGGTCGGTCGCCGGGTCGATGCGCAGGACCTCGCGCTGCTCGGGCGAACCGACGAGGAGGGAACCACCGCTGGTCGCGTCGGTCCGGATGTCACCGGGGAGGGCCGCCGACGAGGCGGGGCCGTTCCAGCCCTGCCCGCCGCCCGCGAGCACGGTCGAGGCGCCGTAGGTCGGGGGCGGGTCGGTGGCGGCCGACGCAGCAGGAGGACCGGCGACGAGCGACAGGCCGCCGATGACGCCTGCCGCTGCGGTGACGGCGACGAGACGGCGCACAGGAACCCCCGGAATCGCACGAAAGGATGGCCGGAACCTAGCGGATGGGTCGGCCGGCGGACCAGCAGATCCCGGAACCCCGCACGAACGGCCGATGCGCCGGTTCAGCCGCCGAGCACCCGGTCGAGCCAGGCGTTGCCGAAGACCCGCTCCGGGTCGACCTGCTCGCGCAGTGCCGCGAAGTCGCCCCATCGGGGGTACAGCGGCGCGAGGTCGGCGGGTCCCGCGGCGAAGCACTTCCCCCAGTGTGGTCGGCCACCGAGCGGCAGCAGGACGTCCTCGACCCGGGGCAACAGCGCCGCGACCGCTGCGGGGTCGAGGACCCAGGTGAAGTGGAAGGCGGCGACGTCGCGCCCGTGGCTGCTGCTGAGCCAGAGGTCGTCCGCGGCCACGGTCCGGATCTCGCACACCTGGAGCAGGGGCGCCATCCGCGCGGCGAGCCCCCGCAGCCCCTCGACGGCCTCCCCGACCCCGGCCCGCGGGAGGAGGTACTCGCTCTGCAGCTCCGCGCCACGGCTCGGCGTGTGGTCGATCCGGAAGTGCGGCAACCGCTCGTGCCACGCCCCGACGACGCCGAGCTGCTGGGTGACGGCCGCGGGGTCGGCCCCGGCGAGCATGTGCACCGGACCCGTGGCCGCGCTCGTGCCCTCGGGCGGGGCAGGCGGCTCGGTCGAGCGGCTCTTCAGCCAGGCATCGGCGAGCCCGCTCGTCCAGTCCGTGAAGAGGCTGACGCTGTAGGCGGCCGCGCTCAGCTCGTCGAAGCCGTCGCGGACGCGGTCGAGTGACAGCCCGCGGAAGACGTCCTGGCGCACCGCGAAGTCGGGCTCGACGTCGAGGGTCAGGCGGGTCACGACCCCGAGCGCGCCGAGCCCGACGACGCTGCCGTCGAAGTCCGGGTCACCGCGTCGCACGCTGCGCACCGCGCCGTCCGCACCCACGAGCTCGAGCTCCCGGACGGAGGCCGCCAACGACCCGACTGCGTCCCCCGACCCGTGCGTGCCGGTGGCCACGGCGCCCGCCACCGAGATGTGCGGCAGCGACGCGAGGGCGGACAGGGCCCATCCACTCCGGTGCAGCTCGACGGCGAGCTCGCCGTAGCGGGTCGCCGCCGCCACGGTGACCGTCCGTCGCTCGTCGTCGACGACGACGTCGGCCGGCATCCGCTCGAGGGAGACGAGGACGCCGTCGGTGTCCGCGAGGTCGGTGAAGGAGTGGCGCGACCCCAGGGCTCGGACGCGCCGCTCGCGGGCGACGACGTCGGCGAGCTCCTCGGTGCTCGCCGGGTGCTCCAGGCGCACCGCCCGGAAGGTGTGGTTGCCCGCCCAGTTCGTCCCCGCCGGGCCCGTCACGCGGCACCCGCCCAGTCCGCGGGGTGGGCCAGCACCTCGGACAGCTCGCGCAGCGCGGCCCCGGAGGCGCCGGCCGCGGGGTCCTCCCCCGCCGAGGTGACCGTGGGGGCGACCCAGCGCGCCGACAGCGACCGGGTCCGCAGGTGCTCCTCGAGATCGGGGCGCAGCAGGTCGGCGACCTGGGCGAGGTGGCCGCCGAGGACGACGGCCGGGATGTCGAGCACGTTGACGACACCGGCCAGCACGACGCCGAGGGCCCAGGCCGCGCGGGCCACGGCCGACACGGCCGACGGCTCCCCCGCCCGGGCGGCATCCGCGAGGTCGCGGCCCGACGCCGTGGGCGGCAGGCCGGCGGCGGTGAGGAGGGCTGCGCGGCCGACGTACCGCTCGAGGCACCCGGTGGACCCGCACGGGCAGGCCGGCCCGTCGGGGTCGACCGGGACGTGCCCGATCTCCCCGGCCCAGCCGTGCCGCCCGGGCATCCCCCGCCCGTCGAGGACGAGCGAGCCACCGATGCCGACCTCCCCGGAGAGGTACACGAAGTCGGCCAGCGGTCCGGGGCGCCCGGGCGCGACCTCGGCGACGGTGCGGGCCGCGAGGTCGGCCTCGTTCCCGACCCGCGGGACCATCCCCCCGACGACCGGGAGGTGGCCGGCCTCGAGGTCGGCCCAGCCGAGGTTGGGAGCCACGAGAAGCGCTGTGCCGGACGGCGAGACGAGCCCCGGGAGGGCCAGCCCGGCACCGACGAGGCGGATGCCGGGCGCGAGGTCCGCGAGCACCTCGTCGGCGAGGGCCGCCAGCAGCGGCAACACGACGGTGGGGTCGGACCCGACGAACGCGCCGTCGACCACGCGCCCCGCCACCACCCGGCCGCGCAGGTCGAGCACCCGGGCGGCGAGGAAGCCGGCGTCGACCTGGAGACCCAGGGCGGCGATGCCGGCGCCGGGGACGAGCGGCGTGGCCGGCCGGCCCCGACCGGTGACCACCCCCGGTTCGAGCTCGTCGAGGACCCCGCCGCCGACGAGGTCGTCGACGAGGCGCGAGACCGTGGAGCGCGTCATCGAGGTGCGACCCGCGACGTCGGCCCGCGACAGCGGCTCGGCGGACGCGCACACCGTGGCCGCCACGAGCGCGAGGTTGGCCTCCCGCAGCGAGGACTGGGTGGCCCGGGACTCGCGGCCCACCGCGGGGCCGGGGACGCGCGCCCGGGGCGCGGTCGCCGAGGTCATGGGTTGACGATAGCCGACGGCGGCCTATTATGTTGTGGGAGACAACAAATACGACGAAGGAGCACACCGTGGTGCGTCGACCCACCCCGAGGACAAGTTCTCGTTCGGCCTGTGGACCGTGGGCTGGACGGGAACCGACCCGTTCGGCGGCCCCAGCCGCCCGGCCTTGGACCCGTGGGCGTACGCCGAGAAGCTCGCAGGGCTCGGCGCGTGGGGCGTCACCTTCCACGACAACGACGTCTTCCCCTTCGACGCCGACGCCGCGACCAAGGAGCGCATCGTCTCGCGCTTCCGGCAGGCGACCGACGACGCCGGCCTCGTCATCGAGATGGTCACGACCAACACCTTCAGCCACCCCGTGTTCAAGGACGGTGGGCTGACGAGCAACGACCGCGGCGTGCGGCGCTTCGGCCTGCGCAAGGTGCTGCAGGCCGTCGACCTCGCCGCCGAGCTCGGCGCGAGCACCTTCGTCATGTGGGGCGGGCGCGAGGGCAGTGAGTACGACGGCTCCAAGGACGTCTTCTCGGCCATGGAGCGCTACAAGGAGGGCCTGGACACGGTCGCCGGCTACATCAAGGCCCAGGGCCACGACCTGCGGATCGCGTTGGAGCCCAAGCCGAACGAGCCACGCGGCGACATCTTCCTCCCCACCGCCGGGCACGCGCTGGCGCTCATCGCCGAGCTCGAGCACGGTGACATCGTCGGGCTCAACCCCGAGACCGGTCACGAGCAGATGGCCAACCTCAACTACACGCACGGCCTCGGCCAGGCGCTGTGGAGCGGCAAGCTCTTCCACATCGACCTCAACGGCCAGCGCGGCCTCAAGTACGACCAGGACCTCGTCTTCGGCCACGGCGACCTCGCCTCGGCCTTCTTCACGGTCGACCTGCTGGAGAACGGTTTCCCGGGCAACCCGGACGCCCCGCGCTACGACGGCCCGCGCCACTTCGACTACAAGCCCTCGCGCACCGAGCACATGGAGGGAGTGTGGGAGTCGGCGAAGGCCTGCATGTCGACCTACCTGCTCCTCGCCGACAAGGCCCGGGCCTTCCGCGCCGACCCGCGCGTGCAGGAGGCGATGGAGTACTCCGGCGTCCTCGACCTCGCCCGGCCCACCCTCGACGAGGGCGAGTCGGTCGAGGACTTCCTCGCCGCGGACGACGGCTTCGACCCCGAGAAGGCCGGCGAGCGCGACTACGGCTTCGTCCGCCTCAACCAGCTGGCCATCGAGCACCTCGTCGGCTGACCCGTGGTCCGGTGAGCGCCGCGGCGTCACGGGGGTGGCGGCGGGCCCGGTGCTCCCGGGCCGGGTCGCGACGTGGTTTGCCCGCGAGTCCCCCGGGGTAGTCGGGGGAGTCCCGCCGCCGAGCCGCGGCTGGACCGCTCGTCCCGACACCGACCCGAGGAGGACCGGGCGTGCCCCTCGCCACCCCGGCCCCCGGCCGGCCCGACCACCGGACGCAGGAGGTCGCGTGCACGTCGTCCTGATCGCCTCGTCCCGCTTCCCGCTGGCCGAGCCGTTCGCAGGTGGCCTCGAGTCGCTCACGTGGAACCTCGCCCTCGGGTTGCGTTCTCGCGGAGCCGAGGTCACCGTCTTCGCCGGGTCCGGAAGCGACCCGAGGCTCGGCGCCCGCGAGCTGGCGACCCGGCCGCTCGAGCTGAGCGACACCGCCCGCCGCGACGTGGCGATGCCCGCGGCCTCGTGGCTGACCGAGCACCACGCCTACCTCCAGCTGATGCTCGAGCTGCAACGCCGCGACGACGTCGACGTGGTGCACAACAACAGCCTCCACCACCTCCCCGTGGCCATGTCGGCCGCGGCGGCGGCCCCGATGGTCACCACGCTGCACACCCCGCCGACCCCGTGGCTCGAGCCCGCGATCGCCATCGCCGGCGACCCGCGCTCGCGCTACGTCGCCGTGAGCGAGCACACCCGGGCGGCATGGCGGCACGCGGTCGGGTCCGAGGTCGTGCCCAACGGGGTCGACGTCGGGCGCTGGACCCCCGGCCCCGGTGGCAACGCCCTCGCGTGGGTCGGGCGGCTCGTGCCCGAGAAGGCGCCGCACCTGGCCATCGACGCCGCGCGGGCCGCCGGTCGGCCGCTGCGCCTGGCCGGGCCGGTCGGTGACCCCGGCTACGTCCGGACGATGGTGCTGCCGCGTCTCGGCGACGACGTGGAGCTGCTCGGCCACCTCGGCACCGACGACCTCGTCACGCTCTTCGGCACCAGCGCGGCGACCCTCGTCACCCCGGTCTGGGACGAGCCGTACGGGCTCGTCGCCGCGGAGTCGTTGGCCTGCGGCACACCGGTGGTCGCCTTCGACCGGGGCGGCCTCGGCGAGTTCGTCCGGCCCGCCGTCGGCCGGCTCGTCCCCGGGGGTGACGTCGTCGCTGCCGCGGCGGCCGTGCCCGAGGCGGTGGCCCTGTCGCGCACCGCGTGCCGCGACCACGCCGTCCGCGCCTGCTCGGTGGACCGGATGGTCGAGGACTACCTGAAGGTCTACGGCGCGATGCTGCCGCTGCGCGGTGCCGCGTGATCGGGTACTACGTGCACCACCAGGGGCAGGGCCACCTCACCCGGATGCGCTCCCTCGGCGAACACCTCCGCTCCCCCGTGACCGGACTCAGCAGCCTCCCCGCCCCGGCCGGCTGGGAGCACCGGTGGGTGCAGCTCCCCCGCGACGACGCCCCGGTGCCCGAGGTCGGGGCGGACGTCGACGCCCACGGCACGCTCCACTGGGCACCGTTGCGGCACAGGGGTGTCGCTGACCGAGCCGCCGCCATCTCGGCGTGGGTGGCACGCGCACGGCCGCGCCTCGTCGTCACCGACGTCTCCGTGGAGGCCGCCCTCCTCGTGCGCCTCTGCGGGGTCCCGGTCGTCGTCGTCGCCCTCCCCGGGCACCGCACCGACCCCGCGCACCGCCTGGCCCACGACCTCGCCGAGGGTCTGCTCGCGCCGTGGCCGGAGGGGGCGCACGACGCGGGATGGCCCGACGCCTGGCGCGCCAAGACGTGCTTCGCCGGGGGGATGTCGCGGTTCGACGGGGCGCACCGCCCCCTGCCCGCGACCGGTCGGCCGAGCCGGCACGCCCTCGTCGTCTGGGGAGCCGGCGGCCGGGACACCGGGGCCGGTGCCGTCGACGCCGCCCGGGCCGCGACGCCCGGGTGGACGTGGTCCGAGTGCAGCCCCGCCCACCCCTCACCGGACCTCTGGCGCGACCTCTGCGCGGCCGACGTCGTCGTCACGCACGCGGGGCAGAACGCCGTCGCCGACGTCGCCGCCGCCCGGGCCGCGGCGGTCGTCGTCGCCCAGCGCCGGCCCTTCGACGAGCAGGACGCCACGGCCGCGGCGGTGTCCCGGATGCGGGTGGCCGACGGGCACACCTCCTGGCCGGAACCCGGGGACTGGCCCGGGGTGCTCGAGCGGGCCGTCCGCCGTGGGGGACGCGGCTGGAGCCGGTGGAGCACCGGACGGGGCGCGCAGGACGCGGCCGCGTGGCTCGACGACCTCGCGGCCGGCCGCGCCGGACGGTCGGTCGCGTGACCCGGCCCCCGTGGCCGTCGTCACCGTCGTGCACGGCCGCCACGACCACCTCCGCGGCCAGCTCGAGGGCCTGCGCCGCCAGACCCGCCGGCCCGACCTGCTCGTCGTCGTGGCGATGGACGACGACCGGGTCCCGGCCGTGGTGGACGCGACGGCCGGGGCCGCCCACGTCGTGCACCACGTCCCGATCCCCCGGCAGGACGGGCGCCTCCCGCTCGCCGCCGCCCGCAACCTCGGCGTCAGCACCGCCGTGGCGGCGGGCGCGGAACACCTGGTCCTCCTCGACGTCGACTGCGTCCCGGCGCCCACCCTGGTGGAGCGCTACGCCGAGGTCCTCACGACGGGCGACGGCGACGGCCCGGTGCTCCTCTGCGGCGGCGTCGCCTACGAGGCCGACCCCCGCGAGGGACCGCGCCCGCCACGCCACCACCCGGCCCGGCCGCCGCTGCCCCGGACGCGCTGAGGGTGGTCGACGACGTCACGCTCTTCTGGTCGCTGTCGTTCGCGGTGACGGCCGACGACGTCGCCCGCATCGGCGGCTTCGACGAGCGCTACGCGGGGTACGGCGCCGAGGACACCGACGTCGGGCAACGGCTGGCGCGCGCCGGCGGGCGCCTGCTCTTCGTCGGCGGCGCCGAGGCCGTGCACCAGTTCCACCCGAGCCCCAGCCCGCCGGTGCAGCACGTGACCGACATCGTGGCCAACGCCACCACCTTCGCCGACACCTGGGGCTGGTGGCCGATGGAGGGCTGGCTCGAGCAGTTCCGCGAGCTCGGTCTCGTGCACCGCACGCCGGACGGGCACTGGCACACCGTCACCTGAACCCCCGCGGTCCGTGACCTCCGGGGGCACGGCGGGTGTCGATGGGCGCCCCTACGGTCGGTGCACCGGTCCCGCCGGGGCCTCGACCCAGGAGGACCTGCCATGCGCCGCTCGCTCAACCCCCCGTCCGTCCCGCGCTCACCGTTCTACTCCCAGGGCATCGAGGTGCCACCGGGCCGCACGGTCCACGTCTCCGGCCAGGTCGGCATCGGCGCCGACGGGACCCCGGCCGAGGGCATCGACGCCCAGACCCGGCAGGCCGTGGCCAACGTCCACGCGGTCCTCGCCGAGGCGGGCCTCGGGCCGGAGCACATCGTGTCGCAGCGCGTGTACCTCACGACCGGCGAGTCCGTGCCGGGCTTCGTCGAGGCCGCGGCCGAGTTCGTCGGCGAGGACCCGTCCGCCACCACGCTGCTGGTCGTCGCGGGCCTCGCCGACCCCGCGCTCCTCGTCGAGGTCGAGGCCGTCGCGGTCGGGCCCGCCTGACCGGGAGCCGTCGTGAGGACGGGGACGTCCGTCATCCGCGGTCACGGCCGCAGGACGGTCCGGTCGCGCAGGGTCGCCAGGGCGCCGGAGGTCCGCAGGGCCGCGGTGACGGCCGCGGCGATGCGCCGGTGGCCGTCGTCGTCCGGGTGGTCGCCGTCGTCCTGCAGGTCGGGCGTCGGGTCGCGTGACCCCTGCGGTCCGAGGAGCGCGGCCGAGGAGTCGACGTACACCGACCCCGTGGCGCGCGCCACCTGCGCGATGACGTCGTTCACCGTGCTCGTCACCGCCCGGCTGTTGGCGAGGAAGTCCGCTCCCCGTCCGCGGGCGACGGCTCCGTCCACCCCGACGTTCCAGTACCCGATCAGCACGACGACCGGGTGCGAGGGCGAGGCCTGCGCGGCGCGCACCGTCCCCGTCAGCGCGGTCCGCAGCGCGGTGACGGTGGGCCCGAGGCAGCTCCGGTCGCCCGAGGACGGGCAGGCCGACCCGGTACCGGGGTCGAGGGGCACGTCGTTGGCCCCGGCCATCACGAGCACCAGTGCGGCAGAGTCGAGGTCGGCGCGGACCTGCGGCTGGTGCACGCGGTCGAGCACGTCCTCGCTCGTCGCCCCGTCGACGGCGTCGTCGTCGAGCCGGGTCGGCCGCCCCACCTGACCGCCCACGTCGTCGGCGACGACCTGCGCGAAGCTGCGGCAGTCGCAGCCGTGGCCGGTCGGCACCGAGTCGCCGAGCGCGACGACGTCGAGCACCGAGGAGTTCAGCTCGTGCGGCCGCCACGGCCCGGGCACCGCCGCCGTGACCGCGGCCCCCACGAGGACCGCGACGACGGCCAGCCGCGCCCGGGCCCGCGACCCGACGACCCGTCGCGTCCACCTCACGGGTGGAAGCCCGACAGGGTCCGCCCCAGCCACCGGAAGGCACTGGGGAGCAGCGGCTGCCACACCGCCGACCGGTGACCGCCGCGCGCGAGCACGACGGCCCTGACCGCCGTCGGTGCGCGGACGGCGCGGAGGAACGCCGAGGTGCTCGGGTACGAGAGCGAGTCCTGGCGGGAGGTCTCGACCCATGCGGAGACGGGCACGGGGTGCTTCTGCTCGAGGCGGACCAGGTCGTACCCCGAGAGCCCCGGCACGTCCGGTGCGTGGGTCGTGCCGAAGTCGGGCCGGAAGTACCCCTGGAGGTCGATGAACGCGCCGTAGACGTCCGGGTGGCGCAGCGTCACCGACGCCGCGCACCAGCCGCCGAAGCTGTAGCCCACCGCGGCCCAGCTCTCGCGGTCGGTCCGCACCCGCAGGTGACCGACGACCCAGCGCGGCAGCTCGGAGCCGAGCCAGGTGTCGACCTGCGTCCCTCCTCCGGCGGCGTTCACGCACTCGGTGTCGTAGCCCTCCGGGGCGTTGACCTGCGGGACGACGATGATGGCGTCGGCGATCCGCCCCGCCGCGGCCTGCTGCTCCTCGGCACGCGGCAGGCCCGCCCCGACGTAGGACAGCGGCACGCTCGGGAAGCCGTGGAGCCCGACGACGACGGGGTAGGTGCGCGGGCTCGCGGGGTCGTAGCCGGGGGGCAGCTCGACGAAGACCCGGACGGCCGCCCCGAGGCTGCTCGACGGCACCGTCCACTCCTGGAGGCTCCGCCCGGGCTGCGGCAGCGGGGGCAGCGAGCTCGGCGGGTGCAGCCGGCGCAGCCCCGGTCCGAGCCGCGCGAGCGCCGATGCCGCGCCGGCCCCACCGCCGAAGGAGGTCGTCGTCCCCGTCCCGGTCGACCCGACGAGGTCACCCCACGAGACGTAGAACAGGTACTGGTCGTTGAGGACGACGCCGCTGAGGAGCACCGCGAGGGCCCCGACGAGCAGGACCTTGGCACCGCGGGCCGCCGTCGCCGGCAGGGGCCGACGCAGGCGCGGCACGTCGAGCAGGGCGGCGACGAACACGACGACGAGCAGGCCCGCGACGAGGACGACGAGCCCCCGGCCGGTGAGGCTCATGCCGACACCTCCTCGACGGCGACCGACCCGCGGCGCTCGGGGCGGACGAACGGGAAGGCCAGCACCGACCGGACCGGCCGGTTGGTCAGGAGCATGACGAGCCGGTCCACGCCGATGCCGAGGCCGCCGGCCGGGGGCATCCCGAGCTCGAGGGCGGCGAGGAAGTCCTCGTCGAGCTCCATCGCCTCGGGGTCCCCGCCGGCCGCGAGCACCGACTGCCGGGTCAACCGGTCGCGCTGCTCGAGCGGGTCGGTCAGCTCGCTGTAGGCCGTCGCGACCTCCATCCCCGCGACGACGAGGTCCCAGCGCTCGGCGAGCCGGGGGTCCTCACGGTCGGCCCGGGCCAGCGGGGAGGTGCTGCTCGGGAAGTGCGTGTAGAAGGTCGGGGTGGCGGTCACGGGTTCGACGAGCTCGCCGTGCAGGCGCTCGACCAGCTCCCCCGCGCCGAGCGACGGGTCGACCTCCAGCCCGCGCCCGGCGGCGAGGCGCACGAGGTCGCCCCGCTCGGTGTCGGGCGTCACCGGCTCCCCCAGCGCGCGACCGACGGCGTCGAGCACCGGCACCTGGGGCCAGGCCTCGTCGAGGGCGACGAGCGGGACGCCCTCCAGCCCCTGCCGCAGCCGGTCCGGTGGCGGCACCGGGACGACCGGGGCACCGTGCACGGCGACCGCCGCCGCGCGCACCAGACGCTGGGCCAGGACGCGCATCGACTCCTGGTCGCCGTAGGGCTGGTAGACCTCGAGCGCGGTGAACTCGGGGTTGTGCGTGCCGTCCGCACCCTCGTTGCGGAAGTTGCGCCCGAGCTCGAACACCGGTCCGAGGCCGCCGACGAGCAGGCGCTTGAGGTAGAGCTCCGGCGCGATGCGCAGGCACAGGTCCTGCCCGTAGGCGTTGCTCCACGTGCGGAACGGACGCGCGCTGGCCCCACCGTGCACGGACTGCAGCACCGGGGTCTCGACCTCGAGGTAGCCCTCCTCGGCGAGCGTGCGTCGCAGCGCGGCGACCACCGCGGACCGGTGTCGCAGCAGCTCCGCGCCGTCCGGGTGCACGAGCAGGTCGGCCGTCCGGTCGCGCGTGCGCGCCCCGGCCGAGCGCAGCCCGTCGAAGGGCACCGGGCGCACCGCCTTGGCCTCGGTCCACCAACGCCGGACCGCGATGCTCGGGACGCCGCGTCGCGAGGTCGTCAGCGTCCCCGAGACGCGCACGAGGTCACCCGGGTCGACGAACCGGGTCAGCTCGTCGACGGGGTCGCGGCCCTCGAGCAGGGCCTGGACCGACGCACCGGCGTCGAGGAGGTCGAGGAAGGCGACCCCGCCGTGGTCGCGCACCCGCCGCACCCGCGCGCACACCTCGACCTGCGCACCGTCGCGCCAGTCGGCGAGCAGGCCGGCCACCGTGTCGCCGGGGCGGCCCCGGCCGGGCGGGTGCGGCTCGCGCCCGGCCTCGAGCATCGCGAGGCGACGGCGGCGCAGGTCGCGCTCGCGGCGCCCGAGGGGTGGCCCGAGGCGCTCGGTGCGGGGTTCCTCGAGCCCGCGGATGCGCTCGAGCAGCGCGCCGTCCGGGGCCGCGCCCTCCGTGCGGGCGCGCCGGGACGGCAGGAAGCCCTCGGCCCGTCCCGCCGCGAACGCGACGAGGGGCAGCGACGCCGGGTCCTGGACGCAGTAGTAGCGACCCACCCACACCGGGTCGAACCGGCGGTTGAACCGGTAGAGCCGTTCGAGCTGCCAGATGGCGTCGAGCCGCCCGAGGGCCAGGGCGCCCCACCGCGTCAGCGACGAGGTCGCGACCCCGTCCGCCGACCCGAGCGTCGCGCGGAACATGCAGAAGTTCAGCGAGACGCGGGCCACCCCCAGGTCGCGGGCCCGGCCCATCAGCTCGACGACCATGAGCTCGGTGACGCCGTTCGGGCCCGAAGGGTCGTGCCGCATCACGTCGAGCGAGATCCCGGACGGGCCCCACGGCACGAAGGTCAGCAGGCCGACGAGCCGGCCCTCCCCGGTGCGGGCCAGGACGTGCAGGACCCGGGCGTCGGCGGGGTCGGCCGCCCGGCCGAGGGCCATCGAGAACCCTCGCTCCGGCTCCTCCCCCCGCCACCGCTCGGCGGCCGCGGTGACCTCGGCGAGCTCGGCGGCCGACATCCGACCCTGCCGCACGCACGAGACGACGACACCGGCCCGGCGGGCCCGGCGGGCCGCTCGCTGGACGGAGCGTCGGGCCGGGCTCGCGGGGTCCCAGGTGTCGCGCTCGAGGACCGCCTCGTCGCCCATCGTCCCGACCCGCAGCCCCGCGGCCCGGTAGAGCCGGGCGCCGTCCTCGCTCGCGGAGACCACCGCGGGGACCCAGCCGGCGCGGTGGGCCTCCTCGAGCCAGGCGTGCACGGCCGCGGCCCGCGACGCGGGCGCGCCGACCGGGTCGGCCGCGGCGAGGGAGACCCCCGCGACGACGGCGTGGCCCACGACCGCCTGCCGGTCGGGCGAGAAGACCAGCTCCTTATCACGCCGCGTCGCGAGGTACCCGAGCGAGTCGGCGGACCCGTTGTCCCGCAACAGGGCACGCACCTCCACCTCGTCCTCCGGCCGCCACCGCGGGTGCCAGGCCGCGGGCCGTAGGAGGACGAGCGCGGTCACGGCGAGTACGAGGCCGGCGAGCGTCGCGACGACCTCGGTGACCCAGGGCGCGGCATGGCCCGGCAGCCCGGCCGCCCGGTGCCCGCCCCCGACCCCGGCGACGACGTCGAGCACCGCGCGGGCCAGGGCGCCGGGGGTCGCCCCGTCCCGCTCGGTGAGCTCGAGCAGCCCGCCCGCCACCACCAGCGTGCCGACCACCCCGCCGACGAACACGACGACGGCCGCGCCGACGTGCCGCGCACCCAGCGAAGCCCGGAACTCGCGGCGGGCCCGCCACAGGAGGACGAGGGCGGCGACCCCGACCACGAGCGCGACGACGTCGAGGACCCGGCCGAGGGCCCCTCGGGAGCGCCACACGTCGAGCCACGACATCGAGCTGCGGGGCAGCAGGGCGAGCACGCCGACGACGATGCCGACGACCTGGAACCCGGCGGCGGCGAGCAGGCCGGCCCGCCGCCGGGTGAGGAGGGCCCCCGTGACGAGGGCCAGGGTGACGACGGACAGGACCGAGCGCGCGACCGGGACGTTGAGCACCCCGAACAGCTGCTCTCCCACCGTCGGCCGGTGCGAGGGGGTGGCGAACAGCCAGACGCCGAGCGCCGTCGCGGTGCCGAGGGCGTAGCCGGCGGTCACCACCCGGGCGGTGCGCACCCTGCGCGACCCGTGCCCCGGCGACGCACCCCGCTCCGTCGTCCGACCCCGTCCCGACCCTGCCCTCCGCGCGCTGCTCACGAGGCAGGAGTACGCCCCACCGCTGGCCTCGGGCTGCACGCCGACTGGGAGTTGGCTGAACACGGGTCGGCGTGCTGCGACACCGCTCCGGCGGGCGCCCCGGGAGGGCGTCAGGCGGGGTGGGGCGCGGAGAGCGCGACCCAGGCCGAGCGGATGTGGTGCTCGGTCAGCGCGGCGGCCTCGTCGCCGTCACCGGCCGCGACCGCCGCGAAGATCGCCTCGTGGTCGCCGCGCAGCACGGGCGCCACGTCCTCCCAGACCTCGAGGCTGCGGAAGCGGTCGAGGATGGGCAGGCGCATCGACTCGCGGATCGCCGAGGTGAGGTCGCGGGCGAGCGCGTTGCCGGCCGCCGCGGCGAGCGCCACGTGGAAGGCGGTGTCGCAGTCGTTGAACCGCGCGCGGTCGATGCCCGGGTCGGCCATCTGGTCGAGCAGGTCGCGCATCGCCACGAGGTCGTCGGTGCTCGCGTGGGTGGCGGCCAGCCGGACGCTGAGGCGCTCGAGGGCGATGCGGACCTCGACGACGTCGGGCAGCGGGAAGGCGGCGAGCGCCACGTGCAGGCGCAGCAGCCGGCCCAGGGCCCCGCTCGGCACGGCGGTGAGCACGGTGCCCCCGGCCGAGCCGGCCCCGACCGACGAGCGCACCACCCCCTGGGCCTGCAGCGTGCGCACCGCCTCGCGGACCGCCGCGCGGCTGACCCCGAGCAGCCCGGCCAGCTCGCGCTCGGGCGGCAGGTGGTCGCCGACCTCGAGGTCCCCGCCGAGGATGCGCTCGTCGACCCACCGCAGGACGAGCTCGAAGGCCCGCAGACCGCTGTCGTCGCGGGCGGCGGGCACCGGCTCGAAGGTCGTCACGCGCTCAGGATGCCACGCGGCGGCGCCCGACACGCCGAATGGTCGGACCAATAATGGTCAGACCATTGACACCGCCCCTTCGCGGCCCCTACCGTCAACGCATCCCGAATGGTCTGACCATTTGGACGACCGCCCAGAGACGTGCGACCGGAGGACCCCATGACGACGACACCCCTGCTCGGCCCCACCGAGTTCCGACCGGAGCTCACGCCGGTGGGCGGCAGCCTCACCCTCTCCGCCCTGGTCGCGCTGCTCCCGCTCGTGACCGTCTTCGTCACCCTCGGGGTGCTGCGGTGGAAGGCGCACTGGGCCGGGCTCACGGCAGTCGCGGTCGCGGTGCTCGTCGCGTGGCTCGCCTTCGGGATGCCCGTGCACCTCGCGGTCCTCTCGGCGACCCAGGGAGCGGCCTTCGGCCTCTTCCCGATCATGTGGATCGTCTTCACGGCGATCCTGCTCTACCAGGTGACCGTGCGCTCGGGCCGCTTCGAGGACCTGCGCGCGACCTTCCACCTCATCAGCGACGACCCGCGCATCCAGGCCATCATCATCGCCTTCTGCTTCGGTGGTCTCCTCGAGGCGCTCGCCGGCTTCGGCGCCCCCGTCGCCATCACCGGCGTCATGCTCATGGCCCTCGGCTTCTCGCCCCTGCGCGCCGCCGCGGTCGTCCTCCTCGCCAACACCGCGCCCGTGGCGTTCGGCGCCGTCGGCACACCGATCATCACCGCCGGCACCCTGACCGGCATCCCGTACCACGAGATCGGCGCCTACGTCGGGCACCAGACCCCCGTGCTCGCCGCCTTCGTCCCGCTCCTGCTCGTGCTCATGGCCGGGGGACGCCGCGGGGTGCGCGAGACCTGGCCGGTGGCCGTCGTCGTCGGGCTGACCTTCGCCGTCGCCCAGTGGTTCGCCGCGACGTACGTCTCCGTCGAGCTCACCGACATCATCGCCTCGCTCGCCGGCCTGGCCGCCGCCGTCCTCTTCCTCAGGGTCTGGCAGCCGCGGGGCCGCGAGGTCGCCCTGGAGGCGATGCAGGTCGAGCGCGAGCGCGAGCTCGCCTCCGTCGGTGCGGCGGGCTCCGGCGGCACCGGCAGCGGCAGCGCGCCGGCCGACGCCCACGCCGTCTCGGCCGACGAGCTCGCCCGCCGCTCCCGCGACCTCACGCCCGGGCGCATCGTGATGGCCCTCTTCCCCTACCTGCTCGTCATCGCCGTCTTCGCGGTGGCCAAGCTCGTGACCCCGGTGAAGACCTGGCTCGCGACCACCGACGTCAAGGTCCCGTGGCCCGGCCTGTCCGGCGAGGTGCTGACCCTCAAGGGCAGGCCCAGCGCCGCGACGACCTACACGCTGCCGTGGCTCAGCTCGCCGGGAACGATGCTCCTGCTCTGCTCGCTCGTCGTCGCGCTCGTCTACGCCGTGGGCCTCGGGGGCTGGGCCGCGGAGGCCCGGGCCACCGTCCGCCGGATGCGCTGGGCCTTCCTCACCGTCGCCTCGATGCTCGCCCTGGCCTACGTCATGAACTTCTCCGGCCAGACCATCGTCATCGGCACCTGGATCGCCGGCACCGGCGCCCTCTTCGCCTACCTCAGCCCGACGCTCGGCTGGATCGGCACCGCGGTCACCGGCTCGGACACGAGCGCCAACGCCCTCTTCGCCACGCTCCAGCAGAGCGCCGCGCAGACGGCCAGCATCGACCCGACGCTGCTCGTCGCCTCCAACACCTCCGGCGGCGTGGTCGGCAAGATGATCAGCCCGCAGAACCTGACGATCGCCGCGACCTCCGTGGGACTGCTCGGGCGCGAGGCCGACATCCTCCGTAAGGTCCTGCCATGGAGCATCGGCCTGATCGTCGCGATGTGCCTCCTCGTGGGCCTGCAGTCGACGGTCCTGTCGTGGATGCTGCCGTGAGCGCCGCCCCCCGCCCGGCGACCGACCTGCGGGTCGCCCTGTTCGCCACGTGCTTCAACGACACGATGTGGCCCGGCACCCTCACGGCCACCGTCCGCCTCCTCGAGCGGCTCGGCTGCCACGTCGAGTTCCCCGAGGCCCAGACCTGCTGCGGCCAGATGCTCACCAACACCGGGTACGGGGCCAAGGCGCTCCCGCTCGTGCGCCGCTTCGTCGACGTCTTCGAGGACTACGACGCCGTCGTGGCACCGTCCGGGTCGTGCGTCGGCTCGGTCCGCCACCAGCACCGCGGCATCGTCGAGCTCGCGGGCGACGACCGGCTCGCGAGCCGGGTCGAGCACACCGTGCCGAAGGTCCTCGAGCTCTCGGAGCTGCTCGTCGACGTCCTCGGCGTCACGGACGTGGGCGCGTACTTCCCGCACCGCGTCACCTACCACCCGACGTGCCACTCGCTGCGGATGCTGCGGGTCGGCGACCGGCCCCTGCAGCTGCTGCGGGCGGTGCGCGGCATCGACCTCGTCGAGCTGCCCGGCGCCACCGAGTGCTGCGGGTTCGGCGGCACCTTCGCGATGAAGAACGCCGACGTCTCGGTCGCGATGGGCTCGGACAAGGCCCGGGCCGTCGTCGACACCGGCGCCGAGGTGCTCGTCGCCGGCGACAACTCCTGCCTCGCCCACATCGGCGGCATCCTCGGTCGGCAGCGGGCGGGCGTCCGCCACCTGCACCTGGCCGAGGTCCTCGCCTCGACCGAGGAGGACCCGGCATGACCACCACGACCCCCGGCCCCGTGCAGGAGACCTCCCCGGTCTTCGTCGGGATGCCGAAGTTCCCCACCGCCGCCCGCGAGGCGCTGGCCAACACCCAGCAGCGACGCAACCTCAAGCACGCGACGCACACGATCCGCGACAAGCGGGCGCGCGTCGTCGCCGAGGTCCCGGAGTGGGAGGCGCTGCGCGTCGCCGGCGCCGAGGCCAAGGACGAGGCGCTCGCCCACCTCGGCGACTACCTCGAGCAGCTCGAGGCGAGCCTGACCGCGAACGGCGCGACCGTGCACTGGGCCCGGGACGCGGCCGAGGCCAACGCCATCGTGCTCGGCATCGTGCAGGCCAAGGGCGTCGACGAGGTCGTCAAGGTCAAGTCGATGGTCACCCAGGAGATCGAGCTCAACGAGGCCCTCGAGGCCGCGGGGGTGAACGCCTGGGAGACCGACCTCGCCGAGCTCATCGTCCAGCTCGGCCACGACCGCCCGAGCCACATCCTCGTGCCGGCGATCCACCGCAACCGCAGCGAGGTCCGCGACATCTTCCGCCGCGAGATGGCCGCCGTCGGGCGCCCCGCACCCGACGACCTGACCGACGACCCCGCGCGCCTCGCCGAGGCCGCCCGGCTGCACCTGCGCGAGAAGTTCCTCCGGGCCAAGGTCGCGGTGTCGGGCGCCAACTTCGCGGTCGCCGACACCGGCACGCTCGTCGTCGTCGAGTCCGAGGGCAACGGCCGGATGTGCCTGACCCTCCCCGACACGCTCGTGTCGGTCGTCGGCATCGAGAAGGTGCTGCCGACGTGGGACGACCTCGCCCCGATGCTCCAGCTGCTCCCCCGCTCGAGCACCGGCGAGCGGATGAACCCGTACACGACGATGTGGAGCGGCGCCCACGACGGCGACGGCCCGCAGGACGTGCACGTCGTCCTTCTCGACAACGGCCGCAGCCACGTCCTCGCCGACCGCGTGGGGCGCCAGGCGCTGCGCTGCATCCGCTGCTCGGCGTGCCTCAACGTCTGCCCGGTCTACGAGCGCACCGGCGGGCACGCCTACGGCTCGGTCTACCCCGGCCCGATCGGCGCGGTGCTCAACCCGATGCTGCGCGGCACCGCGAGCGACGTCGACAAGTCCCTCCCCTACGCCTCCAGCCTCTGCGGGGCCTGCTTCGACGCCTGCCCGGTCCGCATCGACATCCCCGAGCTGCTCGTCGAGCTGCGTGGTCGGGTCGTCGAGCAGGAGGGCCGCACCGCCGAGTCGGCCGCGATGGCCGCCGCCGCGTGGGTGCTGTCGGACCCGAAGCGGCTCTCCGCCGCGCAGCGGGCGGCGACGACGGCCGGGCGGCTGCTCGGCGACCGGACCATCCGGACGGTGCCCGGCCTCGGCGCGTGGAGCAACGCCCGCGACGTGCCGACCCCACCGACCGAGACCTTCCGCCAGTGGTGGTCCCGCGAGCGCGGGAGGGGACCCGATGAGCGCCCGCGACGAGATCCTGGCCCGCGTCCGCGGGGCGACCGCCGACGTGACGACCACCCCCGCCGACCGCGCGCCGACCACCGCCGTCGAGGAGCCCTCGCCCGGCCGCGCCGCGACCCTCGACCTCTTCGCCGAGAACGTCGCCGACTACCGGGCCGAGGTTCGGCGCGTCGCCCCGCAGGGCGTCGCCGATGAGGTGGCGGCCGTGCTGCGCGAGCACGGTTGTGCGACAGCCGTGCTGCCGACCGGTCTCGAGGCTGCGTGGGCCGGCGCCGTCGCCGGTGTCGCGACCCTGACGGCGGAGGCCGACGTCACGCTCGACGCCGAGCTCGATGCCGTGGACGCCGTCGTCACCGCCGCGGCCCTGGGCATCGCCACGACGGGGACGATCGTCCTCGACCACGGCCCGGACCAGGGACGCCGCGCCCTGACCCTCGTCCCCGACGTGCACGTCTGCGTCGTGCGCGCCGGGCAGGTCGTGCACGACGTCCCGGAGGCGGTCGCCCGGCTGCGCCCCGAGCCCGGGAACGCCCGGCCCCTCACGTGGGTCAGTGGCCCGAGCGCCACGAGCGACATCGAGCTCGAGCGGGTGGAGGGCGTGCACGGGCCGCGTACCCTCGTGGTCGTGCTCGTCGACGAGGAGGTCTGAGCGGATGACCGCCGATGCCCGGCAGGCCTCCCCCACACCGGTGTTCTTCCTCGCCGGCGGGACGGGGATCTCCGCGGAGACGCTGGGCAACCTCATCATCAACCAGTTCCCGACCGTCGACTTCGTGCGCCGGAAGATCCCGTTCATCACGACGGTCGAGCAGGCCCACCGGGTCGTCGAGGAGCTCGACGCGGCGGTCACCGAGTCGACGACGCCCATCGTGTTCTCCAGCGTGGCCGACGAGGAGCTGCGCGAGGTGCTGCGCGGCACCCGGTGCGCGTTCATCGACCTGTTCGGCAGCCACCTCGACATCGTCGAGCGGGTGCTCCACGTCAACGCGAGCCCCAAGGTGCCGGCCCTGCACGGGCTCGGCGACATCCACCGGTACGAGCGGCGGATGAAGGCCATCGACTTCTCGCTCGAGCACGACGACGGTGCGAGCCTGCGCAACCTCGCACAGGCCGAGCTCGTGCTCGTCGCGCCGTCGCGCTGCGGCAAGACGCCCACGTCGCTCTACCTCGCGCTGCAGCACGGGGTGAAGGTGGCCAACTACCCGCTCGTCGACGAGGACCTGCGCGCCAGCGAGCTCCCCGAGGCGGTGCGCCCCTACCTCGACCGGTGCGTCGCGCTCACCTCCACGCCGGCCCGGCTCAGCCAGGTCCGCAGCGAGCGCCGGCCCGACTCCCCCTACGCCTCGCTCCAGCAGTGCTCGTGGGAGCTCAAGCGGGCCGAGGAGCTCTACCGGGCCCACCGCCTCCCGGTCATCAACTCGGCCGGGATGTCGGTCGAGGAGATGGCCGCCGTGATCATGCACACGCGGCAGCTGAAGGGCTCCGGCTGAGCCGGGCTGTCATCCTGTCCGTCGCCCCCCGACGTCCCCCGTCGACCCGCACCACCACCCCCGCACCACCACGCGCGACCCGTCCCCCGGAAGGACCCCCGCCATGACCACCACCGTCCGCTGGTTCCGCGAGCTCGGCCTCGACGACGTCGAGTCCGTGGGCGGCAAGAACGCCTCGCTCGGCGAGATGGTCCAGCACCTCTCGGCGGCCGGCGTCGCCGTCCCCGACGGCTTCGCCACGACCGCCGACGCCTACCGCCGCTTCCTCGGGGAGACCGGCCTGGCCGAGCGCATCTCCGGGCTGCTGCGCGACCTCGACGTCGACGACACCCGGCGCCTGGCCGAGGTGGGCCACGAGATCCGCGAGGCCGTCGAGGCCCAGCCGTTCCCCGAGGACCTCGACCGCGACATCCGCGCCGCCTACGAGCGGCTCGCGGGCGAGGCCGGCGACGAGGCGAGCTTCGCCGTGCGTTCCAGCGCCACCGCCGAGGACCTGCCCGACGCGTCGTTCGCCGGGCAGCAGGAGACCTTCCTCAACGTCCGCGGGATCGACAACGTCCTGCACGCCATCCGGCTCGTCTTCGCCTCCCTCTACAACGACCGCGCCATCGCCTACCGCGTGCACAGCGACTTCGACCACGACGTCGTCGCCCTCTCGGCGGGCGTGCAGCGGATGGTCCGCTCCGACATCGGCGCCTCGGGCGTCCTGTTCACCATCGACACCGAGTCCGGGTTCGAGGACGCCGTGTTCGTCACGAGCGCCTACGGCCTCGGCGAGGGCGTCGTCCAGGGCGCGGTCAACCCCGACGAGTTCTACGTCCACAAGCCCGCGCTGCGCGCCGGCCGCCCGGCCATCCTCAAGCGGGGCGTCGGCGCCAAGGCGACGAAGATGGTCTACACCGAGGACGCGACGGTGGGCCGCACCACGGAGTTCGTCCCGGTCGACGTCGCCGACCAGCGCCGGCTCAGCCTCACCGACGACGAGGTCACCGAGCTCGCGCGCACGGCGCTGCGCATCGAGGAGCACTACGGCCGGCCGATGGACGTCGAGTGGGGCCGCGACGGCCTCGACGGGAAGCTCTACGTGCTCCAGGCCCGCCCCGAGACGGTCAAGTCGCGCGCGGCCGGCGGTGTGCAGCAGCGGTTCCGGCTCGAGGAGCGCGGCCCGGTCGTCGTCGAGGGCCGCGCCATCGGCCAGAAGATCGGCGCCGGCGCGGTCCGCGTCCTCACCGACATCGGCGCGATGCACGACTTCCAGCCCGGCGAGGTGCTCGTCGCCGACATGACCGACCCCGACTGGGAGCCGATCATGAAGCGCGCCAGCGCCATCGTCACCAACCGCGGTGGTCGTACCTGCCACGCGGCGATCATCGCCCGCGAGCTCGGCATCCCCGCCGTCGTCGGCACCGGCACCGCCACCCACGAGCTCGCCGACGGGCGCGAGGTCACCGTCTCGTGCGCCGAGGGCGACACCGGCTTCGTCTACGACGGCCTGCGCGAGTTCACCGTCTCCGAGACCACCCTCGACGAGATGCCCGAGATCCCGACGCGGATCATGATGAACGTCGGCACCCCCGAGCAGGCCTTCGAGTTCTCGCGCCTGCCACACCGCGGGATCGGCTTGGCGCGCACCGAGTTCATCGTCAACCGGCAGATCGGCATCCACCCGCGCGCCCTCCTCGAGCTCGACGACCAGGAGCCCGGCATCAAGCAGGAGATCGAGGAGCGCATCGCCGCGTACGCCGGCCCGCGCGAGTACTTCGTCCAGCGGCTCGCCGAGGGCATCTCGATGCTCGCGGCCGCCTTCGCGCCCGAGCCGGTCATCGTGCGCCTGTCCGACTTCAAGTCCAACGAGTACGCCGGCCTCCTCGGCGGCGGGCGCTACGAGCCGCACGAGGAGAACCCGATGCTCGGGTACCGCGGCGCGGCCCGCTACCTGTCCGACGACTTCGCGGAGTGCTTCGCGATGGAGTGCGAGGCGCTGCGCCACGTACGCGACGAGATGGGCCTGACCAACGTCAAGATCATGATCCCGTTCGTGCGCACCGTCGCCGACGTCGAGGGCGTCATCGCGCTGCTCGCCCGCCACGGCCTGGAGCGCGGGAAGAACGACCTCCAGGTCGTCATGATGTGCGAGCTGCCCTCGAACGCCGTCAACGCCGACGCCTTCCTCGACCACGTCGACGGGTTCTCGATCGGGTCCAACGACCTCACCCAGCTGACGCTCGGCGTCGACCGCGACTCGGCCCTCGTGGCGGGCTCCTTCGACGAGCGCGACCCCGCGGTCAAGGCGCTGCTGTCGATGGCCATCCGCGCCTGCCGCGAGCGCGGCAAGTACGTCGGCATCTGCGGTCAGGGCCCGTCGGACCACCCCGACCTCGCCGAGTGGCTCGTCGACGAGGGCATCGAGTCGATGTCGCTCAACCCCGACACCGTCGTGGACACCTGGCTGCGCCTGGCCCGACGCGGCTGACGGCCGTCCCCCGGGCGCCCGGAGCGCACGGACCGACGGGTGGCCCCGTCATGGGCCACCCGCCGGTCCGCGTGCGCGGGGTCAGCCGCGGGGCAGTGCTCCCGGCAGCGGCGGCACCACCGGTGGGAGGCTGCGGCCACCGGTGCGGCCGCGGAGCGACGGGCCCGGGTCGCCCTCGAGCGGCTCGGTGAACGGCTGGACGTCGCCCACGCAGGAGGCACCCATGGCCGGCACCTTCCGGGTCAGCAGGTACCGGTCCACGGCACCGGTCACGCAGTCGGACGTGCCGTAGGCGGTGTGGCCCCAGCTGTTGCTCGTCAGCAGCCGGCTGTTCGGCAGCAGCAGCGAGGTGGCCACGGCGCCGCGGTAGTTCGTCGCCGGATCCCAGAGGTTGCCGACGACGAGGACGGGGTTGCTCGTCGCGCGGGTGAACGGTCCGCGGTAGGCGTCCTCGTCCTTGACCGTCCACGTCGACGTCGCGCAGGGCGCGGAGGCCCAGGTCCACAGCCGGCCGAAGTCCGGCGCGGTGCGGTCGCCCGCCGCGGCGTACGTCGCCCAGTCCCGCGCGCGGGACGGGTTGCGGCCGTCGGTGCAGGTCACGGCCTGGAACGCCTCCGGGCTGTTGTCGTACGGGAAGGCCCAGCCCACCGTGCGGGCGAGCCGACGCTTCTCGGCGATCGCGGCCTTCGAGGCCGTCTCGCGGGCCTTCACCCGCGAGGCGAGGAGGGTCCGCGCGGCGGCCTGCCGCTTGTCCTGGCGCGCGGCCGCGGTCGTGCCGGCCGGGAACTCCTCCTCGAGCAGGGAGGCCACGGCCGTCAGGTCCATGTCGACGAACGAGCCCGCGTCCGGGGAGTAGAGGTCGCCGAGCAGCAGCGAGGTGAGCACCGGCCACGACAGCTCGAGGAAGACCTCGCCGGTGTCGGGGTCGGAGATGACGACGGGGGCCGCCTTGAGCTCGGCGACGATCTCGGCGTACGTGGCCGCCGGGTCACCCAGTGCGGCGAACCCGCAGTAGTCCTTGCCCGCGGCCTTGCAGCGCTTGAGGATCTCCTGCAGCGCCTTGGCCGCACCCTCGCCGGACCGGATGCGCTGGGTCTGGGGCGTCGAGGCCGTCGACGTGGTGCCCGCCCAGCGGACCGGGTCGATGACCCCGTCGATCGCGACGGCGCGCACGCGGCTCGGGAACATCGAGGAGTAGACGGTCCCGAGATAGGAGCCGTAGGAGAACCCGAGGTAGGTCAGCCTCGAGTCACCGGCCATCCGGCGCAGGACGTCCATGTCGCGGGCGACCTCGGCGGTCGACATCGACCCCGCGAGCGTCTTCCCGCGCGTCGAGCAGGCCTTCCCGAAGTCCTCGGCCGCACGGGAGTACGCGCGCAGCTCGGGTCGGGTGAACGGGAAGGGCATCGAGAAGATCGGCTCGAGGGCGTCGAACTGGTCGCCGAGGTTGGGCCAGCAACGCACCGGGTCGCTGAAGTTCGTCCCGCGCGGGTCGAACCCGATGACGTCGAACTTGTCGAGCACGGCCGGGCTGAGGAACTGCCGTGCGAAGGAGGCCATCTCGACGCCGGAGCCACCCGGGCCACCGGGGTTGACGAACAGCGTGCCGATGCGGTGCGCGGGGTCGCGAGCGGTGAGGCGCAGCACGGCGACGTGGGTCTGGGCGCCCTTGGGGTTGTCGTAGTCCAGCGGGAGCGCGACGGTGGCGCACTCGGCCCCCGGGGCGAAGGCCTCGCACGTGAACCAGTGCGGCCGTGGGGTCTTCACCCGGTCGACCTTGCGTGCCTCGTCGGCCGGCGAGAGCGTGCTCGTCGCCGACGCGGCCCCTGCGCGCGTCGGAGACGCGACGGCCGCCGGGCCGACCGCGAGGGAGGTGACGGTGGCCGCGGCCGCGAGCGCCGCGAGCGCCCCGGTGACCACTGGTCGTCGTGCCATGGGAGGTCCCCTTTCGTCCGCGTCCCCGGGCCCTCCTGCTGGGCGCCCGGTCCGGATCGTTGCTCACTGTGGCGGGTGGGGAACCACCGGCGCAACGAGTACGGCTACTCAGGGTCGAACGGCCACCTCCGCGGCCTCGCGGGCGCGGGAGCCCGGCTCGCGCCCTCAGGCGGCCGGCGCCCCGGACGGGACGCTGAGGAGGAACCGGCAGCCCGCGCCGTGGGCCGGCGTGACCTCGACGTCGCCGCCGTGCGCGCGGGCGATCCCCCGGGCCACGGCGAGCCCGAGGCCCGCCCCGACGCCGGAGCCCGGCGTGCGACCCCGGCTGGCCCGCCACCCGGGTTCGAAGACGCGCTGGGCCTGGTCGGGGGCGATGCCACCGCACTCGTCGTCGACCGTGACGAGGGCGCCGTCGGGGCCGGCGCTCAGCCGCACGTGGACCACACCGCGGGCCGGGGTGTGCGTCACCGCGTTCGCGACGAGGTTGCCGAGGGCCCGGCCGAGCTCGGCGGCGTCGACGCGCGCCACGACCGACCGCTCGGCCGACGCGGCGACGGTGACGCCGCGCTGCTCGGCGACCGGCCGGGCCGAGGCGACGGCGTCCGACACGAGGTCGGCGAGGTCGACCGACCCGAGGTCGAGCACCAGTGAGCCGGACTGGAGCCGGGAGAGGGCGAGCAGCCCGCCGACCATGTCGGACATCCGGTCGGTCTCGGCGAGGATGCGCGCCGGGTAGTCCGAGCCGGGCGGTGCGACACCGTCACCGAGCGCCTCGGCCATGGCCCGGATGCCGGCCAGCGGCGTCCGCAGGTCGTGCGACACCCAGGCGACGAGCTCGCGCCGGCCGGCCTCCACCTCGCGGTCCCGCTCGCGCTCGGTGGCCTCCTCGACCGACCGCCGCACGAGGGCCTGCACCCGCGACGCGATGAGCCAGCCGAACGCCGCGGCGATGGGCAGGCAGGTGGCGAGGACCACGAGCACGACGGCGTGGTCGTGCCCGCTGATGAACATGCTCTCGGCGGCCGCCGCGACCCCGGCGGAGACGATGACGAGGACGACGACCGGCGCGAGGACCGCGGCGAGGGCGAGCCGGCGGCGCGCCTGCCCGGCCACGACGGCGGCGCCGAGGAGCCCGACGACGACCGCGGTCGCCGCGCTGAGCAGGACGACGGCGAGCATCAGGACACCGTCCGGGGGTCCCAGCGGTAGCCGACACCCCACACGGTGCAGAGGCGGCGGGGGCTCGACGGGTCGTCCTCGACCTTCTCGCGCAGCCGCCGCACGTGGACGGTGACGGTGGACTCGTCACCGTGGTCCCAGCCCCACACGTCGTGCATGAGCTGGGCGCGCGAGAACGCGGTGCCCGGGCGCGCGACGAGGTGCTCGAGGAGGTCGAACTCGCGCACGGTCAGGGCGAGCGGCCGGTCGCCGAGCCGGGCCTCGTGGCGTCGGCGGTCGATGACGAGGTCGCCGTCGACGAGTGGTCCGGGTGCGGGCGCCGCGGGCGTCGGGCGGGTGGGCTCGGTGCGGCGCAGGACGGCCTGCACCCGCAGCACGAGCTCGCGGGCGCTGAACGGCTTGGCGAGGTAGTCGTCGGCGCCGAGCTCGAGCCCGAGCACCCGGTCGGACTCGTCGCCGCGGGCGGTGAGCATCATCACCGGGAGGTCCCCGCGGTGGGTGCGCATCCGCCGGAAGACCTCGAACCCGTCGAGGCCGGGGAGGGTCAGGTCGAGCAGGACGATGTCGGGGGCCGCCGAGCGGGCGAGGGCGACGGCCTCGACCCCGTCGTCGGCCTCGAGCACCGAGAGCCCGGCGCGGCGCAGGTAGGTCGAGACGACCTCGCGCAGCACGGCGTCGTCGTCGACGACCAGCACGGTGGGCACGCCCCCAGCGTAGGCAGGCGAGGTCACCGTGGCCACGGGCCGGGTGGACGGCACACCGGCGTGCGTCACGAACCGACCTCGGCCGCGAGCACGACGAAGGTGCGGCGCCGGCGGCGCACCTCGCGGACCGGTCGCCAGCCCGCTCCGCGCGCCGGGTCGACGAGGGCGTCGGCGCCCACCTCGGCCCACGGGAAGGCATCGCTGCCCCGACCGCACGAGCTCGAGACCCGTGCGGTGTACCGGCGGTACCGGTGCCGATCGGGAGCGGCCTCGACGACGAGCAGCCCTGCGGGCGAAGCGATCTCGCGGCACCGGCCGAGCAGGGCGTCGGGGTCGCCCCCGATGCCGACGTTGCCGTCGAGGAGGAGGACGACGTCCCACCGCCCGGCGTGCGGGACGGCGTCGAACACCGACCCGAGGTGCACCGGGAGGCCGCGGGTCGACGCGAGGTGCACCGACGCCGGCGAGACGTCGACCCCCAGCGCCGGGCGACCGCGCCGGCGCGCCTCGGCGACCATCCGCCCCGGGCCGCAGCCGACGTCGAGGACCGAGCCTGTCGTCCCGGCGAGCAGCCGGCGCTCGACGCGGTCGGCGCCGGCCAGGAAGCGGCCGACCTCGACCGGCCGCGAGGTCACGGACCCACCTCCGGCAGAGGTGTCCTCGTGCAGGTGGAGCGGGCCGCCGGTACGCAGTGCGTGGTCGTAGGGCTCCTCGCCGCCGCGGCCGAAGCAGGCGGGGGCGGCGCTCGAGTCGATGCTCATGCCGGGGGTCCCGGGACGGGGTCGCCGCTCGACGAGCGCCGCGCCCGGAGGGCGGTGACCGCCGCCACGGCGACGGCCAGGCCCACGACCACCAGCCAGCCGGCGAGGTAGGGCCGGTCGAGCAGCGTCGGGTTGTCCGACCGGGCCCCGAACCGACCGAGGACCGGCACGGCGACGAGGGTCAGGGGGCCGAGGACGACGAGCAGCACCACGAGCGACGGCCGCAGCCACCGGGCGAGCGCGGTCGCGGCCAGCCCGAGCCCGACGACGAGCGGGGCGAGCACACCGTCGTGCGCGACGATCCCGCCGAAGGCCCACACGAGGACGGCGAGGACCTGCTCCGACGGGAGCCGCAGCAGGCGGAGCACCCCGTAGCCGGCGGCACCGGCACCGAGCAGGCCGAGGACGGCGCGAACGACCCTCATGCCTTCACCACCTCGACCTCGCGGACCCACTTGGTCTGCAGCACACCGGGTCTCGCGGGCGCGATGAGCCGGCACGGGAAGCCGTGGTCGCGGTGCAGGGGTTCCCCGGCGAGGGTCAGGGCGAGCAGGCTGTCGGGGTTGCGGACGAAGTTGGCCGGCAGCCGGCTCTCGCGGTAGGCGCCGCGGGGCTGCATCGAGCGCACGACGACGTCGTCGTCGGGGCCGCCGCCGACGAGCGCCACGAGGTCGCGCACGGGGACGCCACCCCACTCCCCGCTGGCGCTCCACCCCTCGACGCAGGCGATGGGCAGCACGGCCGAGCGCTGCTGCATCGCCCGCAGGTCGTCGAGGGAGAGCTCGACGGTGTCGACCGGCCCGACGACGCGCAGCCGCCAGGCGGGGTCGTCGAACAGGCCGGCCACGTCGGCGCCCACCGCGCTCCGGTTGATCGGGACGCCCTGGGGCCCCTGTCCCGAGCGCACGGCCAGCACGGCGAGGCGGCGCAGTCCCGGGATCTCGACCGAGGTGGTCACGACGACGGCGACCGCCGCCGACACCCACGTCGCGCGCAGGAGGGTCCGTCGCGTCGGGACGCCGTCGTGCCCCGGCTCCGCCGCCCCGTCGCGCGGCCCGTCGTCGAACCCGTCGGCGGGCCCGTCGACCGGCTCGGTGAAGACCCGGCGGATGACCGGCAGCTTGACCGCGACGTGCAGCGCGAGCGAACCGATGGCCACCCAGGCGAGCGCGTAGTGGGCCCGGATGAAGTCGAAGGACCACGGGTACCACTGGGCCGAGTTGGCGAGGCCGGTGGCGAGCTGGAAGATCGCCGACCCGATGAGGAGCGCGATCGAGACCCGCTCGAGGAGGTTGAGGACGAGCTCGCGGCCGGCCCGCGGCGGCCGGACGAACAGGCGCGGGAAGACCGACCACAGCTTGACGAGCAGCAGCGGGACCGATGCCGTCCCGGCCGCCACGTGCAGGCCCTGGGTCACCTGGTAGAGCCGGGACGGGCCGCTCGGGAGGGTCAGGGGCGGGGTGGCCAGCTGCGACGCGTGGCTGTAGAGGCCCGTGACGAAGGCGATGGTGAAGGTGACGGCCAGCCACGTCCCGATCCGGGCGGTGGTGCGTGGGCCGCGCAGCCCGCTCGTGAACGACTCCGGCCGCGGGATGCGCGCGTCGATCCGCGCCGCGACGCCGCGCAGGGCCCGCTCGCTCACGGCTCGCTCCGGGCGGTGCCGAGGTCGGCCCCCACGAGGGCCCGCCAGGTCGCCGCGAACCGGGTGTCCGGCGCGAGGGCGGCCACGGCCGCGGCGTCCTCGGGGAGGTCGACGTCACGGGCCGGCTCGGCCAGGGCGGGGCGGTCCCCGCGGAGGCCAGCGCCGCGGCGGTGAGCCGGCCGGTGTCCGGGCGGCTCATCGGGACCCCGGAGAGGACGGCGGCCTGTCGGGCGTGCGTCGTGACGAGCACCCACCAGCCACCGTCGAGCGCCGGACCGAGCACCGGGCCGCCGCGCCGGATCGCCGTGTCCACGAGGTCGAGCAGCGCCTCGGGGCGGACCTGCGGCGTGTCCATCCCGACCTGGACGACGGGACCGCCGGCCACCCGGTGGGCCTGCCGGTGCCCGTCGACGAGGCGCTCGCCGAAGGTCTGCCCGCCCTGGGGGACGACGACCCAGTCCTGGACCGCCTCGAGCAGCTCGTCGCCGCGTCGGGCGGTCCCGAGGTCACCGTCGAGCGCGAGGACCCGATGGCCCGCGGGAAGGCGGCGGCTGCGGCCTCGAGGGTGTCGAGCAGGGCGGCCGCTGCCAGCTCCGCGGCGCCCTCCGGCCCGGCGAGCCCGGCGAGCCGCGTCTTGGCCCGGCCCGCGACGGGCGCCTTGGCCATGACGAGGACGCTGCCCCTCACGGGAGGACCTTCGCGAAGTCGCGCGCGGTGCGCAGCGTGCCCTTGACCGAGCCGGACACCTTCGAGCGGGTGCCCTCGGCGCGCGGGTGGTACGGGATGGGGTGCTCGGTGAGGGTCCAGCCGGCGCGCTGGGCCCGGACGAGCAGCTCGACGGGGTAGCCGAAGCGGCGGTCGCGCACCCCGAGGGCGAGGAGGTCCTCGCGGCGGCAGACCCGGACGGGGGCGATGTCGTGCAGGCCGATGCCCGTCCGGCGGCGCAGCCAGGCGAGGACGACGGCGTTGCCCGCCCGCGCGTGCCAGGGCCAGACGCCGCGTGCTGCCGGCCGGCGACGTCCGCAGGCCATCGTGGCGCGCCCCGCGCGCACCTCGGCGAGGAGCGGGAGGAGGTCGCGCGGGTCCATCGACCCGTCACCGTCGAGCACCGCGACGTAGGTGGCCGTGGCCGCCTCCATCCCCGAGTGGACGGCCGCGCCGTAGCCCGGTCGGGGCTCGTCGACCACCCGCGCGCCGAGCCGACGGGCGACGTCGGGTGTGCCGTCGCGCGAGCCGTTGTCGACGACGAGCACCCCCATCCCCTCGGGCACGGCGGCCAGGACGCCGGGGAGCGCCGCCGCTTCGTCGCGGCAGGGGATGACGAGGTCGCAGTCGAGGTCCACGTCCCCGACCGTAGGTGGGCCCGGGGTGTCGGGGCAGGTCAGAAGACTTACCAACCGCTTACGGGTCGAGGTTCGGGGGCTGCTGCGTGCCGGTCCCCGCGGCGGCCGGGGCATCCTTGGGCGCATGTCCCCGACCACCACCGACCGCTCCCCCGCCCGGGTCGAGGCCTCCCCGGACGCCGGACGCCGGGCCCGCCGGGGTCTCGCCCTCGCCGCCGTGGTCGTCGTGGCCGCCATGGTCGTGCCCGGGCTCTTCGGGGTCGACGTGCTGGCCGGGCGGGCCGAGCCGCTGCTCGGGGACTGGGCGCTGCGCGTCGGCCGGAGCAGCCTCGTGGTGCTGGCCGTCGTCGCCGTCACCGCGTGGGGCGGGCTGACCGCCGCGCTCGAACGCCTCACCTGGCGGCGGCTCCTGCTCCTCTCGTGGGCCGTCTCGCTCGTCTGGATGGTGGCGCTCGCCCTCGTCGACGGCCCGTCGGGGCTCGGACGGATCCTCGACGACCCGAGCGAGTACCTCCGGAGCGCGCAGGCCACCGACGACGTCGGGGCCCTCCTGCGCGAGTACGTGGCCCACATCCCCGACAGGGGTGAGCCGGGCACCCTGCCGACCCACCTCGCCGGGCACCCGCCGGGCGCCGTGCTGATGTTCATCGGCCTCGACCGCATCGGGCTGGGCTCGTGGCAGGCCGCGGGCCTCGTCGTCGTGCTCGTGGCGGCCACCCTTCCCGCCGGTGTCGCGACCACCCTCGACCGGCTCGGCGCCCGCGACGCCGCGCGGCGCGCGCTGCCGTTCCTCGTCGTCGGGCCGGCCGCGATGCTCATGGCCGTCTCGGCGGACGCGGTGTTCGCGACCACCGCGGCGTGGGCTGCCGCGGCGCTCGCCGCCGCGACCGCGGCCCGCACCCCCGTCGCGCGGGCGGGACTCGCCGTCGCCGGCGGCCTGCTGTTCGGCTGGTGCCTCATGGAGTCCTACGGCCTGGTCCTCCTCGGGGCGCTCGCCGTCGCCGTGCTGCTGGCCGGGCCGGGGTCCGCGCGGCAGCGGCTCGTCGTGGGGGCCGTCGGGGGCGTGTCGGCCCTCGCCGTCGTGCTCGCGTTCGTCCCCCTGGGTTTCGCGTGGTGGGAGGCGTACCCGGCTCTCCACGAACGCTACTGGGCCGGTATCGCGAGCAGGCGACCCGCGTGGTACTGGGTCTTCGGCAACCTCGGAGCCGCGCTCCTGGTGGCGGGGCCGATGCTCCCCGCCGCCCTCGGGGCGGGGGCGCCACGGCTGCGCGAGCTGGTCGCCCGGCGGCGCCCCGACCCGGTGGCGGCCCTCGTCGGGGCCGGGGTGGCGATGGTCGCGGTCGCGGACCTCTCGCTCATGAGCAAGGCCGAGGTCGAGCGGATCTGGCTCCCCTTCCTGCCGTGGATGCTGCTCGCGGTGGTCTGGCTGCCGGAGCGCTGGAGGCGGTGGGGGCTGGTCGCCCAGGCCGTGGCCGCCCTGCTCCTCCAGCACCTCGTCCGCACCGTCTGGTGACGGCGGTCCGCCCGCCGGTCAGGCGCGCAGCGGGGCGGTCGCGAAGGCCGCCAGCCCGTCGTCCGGGGCCACCTGCGCGGTGAAGCCCAGCTCGTCGCGAGCCCGCTGCGGCGAGGCCACGACGTGCCGCACGTCGCCGATGCGGAACTGCCCGGTGACGCGCGGCTCGAGCCCCGACCCCGTGCCGGCAGCGACGGCCCGGGCCACGTCGGCGATGGTGACCGGCTGACCGGAGCAGACGTTGTAGGCGACGTGCGACCCGTCGGCGTGCCCACCGACGGCCAGGGCCGCCGCGACGTTGGCCCGCGCGACGTCGTCGACGTGGACGAAGTCGCGCACCTGCCGCCCGTCCTCGTAGACGACCGGCGGCTCGCCGCGCTCGAGCGAGGAGCGGAACATCGCCGCCACACCGGAGTACGGCGTGTCCCGGGGCATCCCCGGCCCGTAGACGTTGTGGTACCTCAGCGAGACCGCTGCGCCCGGCGACTGCCGGGCCCAGGCCGTCGCGTAGTGCTCCTGGGCGACCTTGCTCGCGGCGTAGGAGCTGCGGGGGTCGAGCGGTGCCGACTCGTCGACGAGCGCCCAGTCGAGCGGGCCCCCGCAGACCGGGCAGGGGGTGTCGAAGTCACCGGCCTCGAGACGCTCGCGGGTCCGCGGCCCCGGCGCCTGGGCCCCGTGCTCGACGCAGGTGTAGCGCCCCTCGCCGTAGACGACCATCGAGCTGGCCTGGACGAAGCCGCGGACCCCGCGGCCGTGCATCGCCGCGAGGACGGCAGCCGTGCCGAGGTCGTTGTGACCGGCGTACAGCGGCAGGTCGTCGGCGGTGACGCCGGCCCCGACCATCGCGGCGAGGTGGACGACGACGTCGACGCCCTCGAGCAGGTGGGCCCAGTCGCCGGCCTCCCGTGTGTCGAGGAGGTGCAGGCCCTCCGGCGGGTCGCTGCGGGTCGCCTCCCCGTGGGCCTGGGGCAGGAGGAGGTCGACGGGCACGACGTCGGCGCCGCGGCCGCGCAGCTCGCGGGCCGTCGCCGTCCCGATGAACCCGGCCGCGCCGGTGAGGAGGACTCGCATGGTCCGAGTCTGGCCCAGCCGTGCACCCGGGTGGCGCCCGGCCCTCGACCACTCGGGTCCCAACCTTCGACAACCGCATCCGAACGCCGACTGCGACGGAAGAGGAGGTGTCAGCAGCTCCTCGAGAAGGGTTCGTCATGCGCCGAGTCATCGCAGTCTGCGCGGCCACCGCGGCCGTCGCACTCCCCCTCGTCCTCACCACACCGGCTGCGGCCGCGGACGACGCCAAGGTCACCGTCGTGCACGGCGTGCCGGGCCTCACCGTCGACGTCTACGGCAGCGCCGACGAGACCTACACCGCGGAGGAGGCCCTGCTCCAGGACTTCGAGCCGGGCACCGTCACCGACCCGGTCGACCTGCCGGGTGGCACCTACAACCTCGCGGTCTTCCCGGCCGGCGCCGACCCGTCGGGCGACCCGGCGATCGAGGCGACGGGCGTGGAGGTCCCGGCGGGCGCGAACCTCAGCGTCGTGGCCCACCTCAACGCCTCCGGCGACCCGGTCCTCGCCGCCTTCGCCAACGACGTCGACCCGGTCGCGGCCGGCCAGGCCCGTCTCGTGGTGCGGCACACCGCGGCCGCCCCGGCCGTGGACATCCTCGCCGGTGGCAAGCCCGTGTTCAGCGGCCTGACCAACCCGAAGGAGGACAGCGCCGACCTGCCCGCCGGCTCGGTGTCCGCCGCCGTCGCGCTCGCGGGCACGACCGACCCCGTCATCGGCCCGGCCGACCTCGACCTCAAGGAGGGGACCTCGACCATCGTCTACGCCTACGGCTCGGCGGAGGACGCGAACCTCGCACTGGCCGTGCAGACCATCGGCGGGCTGCACTCCTCGCCGTCCGGCGTCCCGTCCGGCACCGCCGAGCTGCCGGCCGACCGCACGCCGTTCGCCCTCGCCGGGATCGCGCTGCTCGCGCTCGTGGCGGCCGGGGCGATGGGCCGACGGGCGCAGCGCGTCCGGGCCTGAGCACCGACGAGCGGGTGGGCCGGCAGCACGCCGGCCCACCCGCTCCCCCACGACACCGGCCACGCAGGAGGACGACGATGGAGCCAGCGGCAGCCGCCCGGCGGTGGCGCGTCGGCGCCGCCGTGTCGCTCGTCGTCGCCGTGGCGGCCGTCGTGGCCCTGACCGGCTGGTTCCTCGGGCGACCGGCGCCCACCGCCGGTGACGGGCTGGGGGCCCTGCGCGAGACGACGACCACCGCCGCCCCGACCCCCACACCCACCCCCTCGGTCCGGCCCTCGGTCAGTGCCTCGGTCCGAGCGGCCACCCCGGAGGCGGCCACGGCACCCCCGCCCGCCCGGCTGCGCATCCCCGCCCTCGGCGTCGACGCCACGGTGCGCGCCGTCGGGGTGCAGCGGGACGGGGCGATGGTCATCCCGGCCTCCCCGACGAGCGTCGGCTGGTACCGGTACGGGTCTGCACCGGCGGACCCCTTGGGGCACACCGTGATCGCCGGCCACGTCGCGACCCGGGAAGACGGAGCCGGGGCGCTCGCACCACTGGCCGGTGCCGAGAAGGGCATGCGCGTCGAGGTGGTGGACGCCGACGGCACGACCCACCGCTACGTCGTGCGGGGTCGGGAGTCCATCCGCAAGAAGGCCCTGCCGGTGGACGAGATCTTCGCGCGGGAGGGCCGGCCGCTGCTCGTCCTCGTGACGTGTGGTGGCGAGTACATCCCCGAGCTCAGGTCGCACCGCGACAACGTCGTCGTCACGGCCGTGCCGGTGCCGTGAGCCGCGTCGGTTCCCGGCCTCAGGCGTCGCCGGTCTGGATGGCCCAGAGGCCCGCGTAGGTGCCTCCGGCCGCGACCAGCTCGTCGTGCGTGCCGGACTCGGCGACCCGCCCGGCGTCGATGACCCAGATCCGGTCGGCGTGCCGAACGGTCGAGAGCCGGTGCGCCACGACGAGTGCCGTGCGGCCGGCGCTCGCCTCCCGCACCGAGCGCTGGATGGCGGCCTCGGTCTCGGTGTCGACCGCGCTCGTCGCCTCGTCGAGGAGGAGGACGGCCGGGCGGCGCAACAGCGCTCGGGCCAGGGCCAGCCGCTGCCGCTGACCGCCCGACAGGGTCAGGCCACGCTCGCCGACCGTCGCATCGAGGCCGCCCGGGAGCCGCTCGACGACGTCGTCGGCCGCGGCGTGGCGCACCGCCTCGGCGAGGTCGGTGCGCGAGGCCCCGGGGCGGGCGTACTCGAGGTTCTCGGCGATGGACCCCGCGAAGAGGTGCACGTCCTGGGCGACGTAGCCGATCGACCCGCGCAGCGAGCCCCAGGTGAGGGTGCGGACGTCGACGCCGTCGACGAGGACGGCCCCGGCGCGCGGGTCGTCGAACCGCAGCAGCAGCCGCAGGAGCGTCGACTTGCCGGCGCCGGTCGTGCCCACGAGCGCGTGCGTCTCCCCCGCGGGGACGACGAGGTCGATGTCGTGGAGCACGTCGGGTCCGTCGCCGTACCCGGCTCGCACGGAACGGAACTCGAGGTGCCCGCGCACGGGCTCGGCGAGGTCGTGGCCGCCCTCGTCGACCTCGACCGGCACGGCCAGCAGGGCGAGGATGCGGGCCGTCGAGGCCCGTCCGCGCTGGTAGAGGTCGAGGACGGTGGCGACCTCGGTGAGCGGCCAGAGCAGGCGCTGGGTCATGAACACGAGCACCGAGTAGAGGCCGACGTCGAGCCGCCCGTCGAGGACCGACAGCCCGCCGACGAGGAGGGTCGCGGTGAACCCGGCGAGGATCGCGACCCGCACGACCGGGACGAACGCCGCCGACCACCGGATGGTCTCGATGTTGGCGTCGCGGTAGGCCTCGGACGCCTCGCGCACCCGGTCGCGCTCGCGGTCCTCCGCGGTGAAGGCCTTGATGGTGGCCAGGCCGCCGAGGTTGGCCGACAGCACGCCCGACAGCCGCGCGACGCCCTCGCGGACCCGGAGGTAGTACGGCTCGAGGACGCCCTGGTAGCGCAGCGACGCGGCGACGATGACGGGGATCGGGAGGAAGGCCAGCACGAGCAGCTGCCACGAGGCGATGGCGAAGACGATGCCGACGATGCCGACGTTGAGCAGGGTCTGCCAGATGGCCGGGAACCCGACGTCGAGCAGGCGCTCGAGCTGGTTGACGTCGTCGTTGACGGTCGCGAGCGTCGAGCCCGTGGCCCGGGCCTCGTGCCAGCGCAGGTCGAGGCGCTGGGCGTGGTCGTAGGCCTCGACCCGCAGGTCGTGCTCGACGGTCTGGGACAGGCCGCGGAAGAGGCGGGCCGCGACGTACTCGCTGGCCGACTCGACGAGCCAGATGACGCCGTTGACGACGGCCAGCCACACCAGCTGCGCCTCGCGCGACTCCACGCCGAGCAGCCCGGCGACGAACGAGGAGTCGCCCCGGACGACGACGTCGACCGCCGCGCCGATGAGCAGCTCGGGGACGACGTCGGCGACCTTGTTGACGGTCGAGACGGCGACGGCGAGGACGAACCGCGTGCGGTGGCGCCGGTAGCGGTCCCAGAGGGCCGCGAGCGGGCGGGAGGGGGGAGCGGGCAGCTCGGGCACGGGAGGGTCCTCGGTCGGGTCGGGGGTCGCGCGGGTCGAGGCGCTGGACGCCGGCCCTCCGCCATCCTACGAGGCAGGTAAGGGTTACCTCACCCACCTCCCCCGGTGGCGGTCGGTCGTACAGCCGCACCCGTCCTCCGATCGCTCCGCGGGGCGTCGCCCGTGTCTCGTGCTGCAGAACCCACCACGAGAGTCGAGGGCACGGCGCTGCGGTGATGCACACCGCGGCACCTGGGCCGCGCCCTGCATCACCGTGATGCACCGCGCGCGATCGACCGCGCTTCGTGCATCGCCCGACCACCCGCTCATCCGGGTCGTGGGCGAGCACCCACGGTCATCGCCCGTGACCTCGCGACGCCTCTCCCCCGTGTCAGGCGGACCAGCCGGTCATCCGCACCGGGACGAGGTCCCCGGGCCGGACGTCCGATCCGTCGGCCGGCAGCACCGCCAGGCCGTTGGCGCCGACGAGCGAGCGCACCCCGTGGCCGCAGCCCCCGCCGGTGGAGCGGGCCACGAGCCGGCCGTCGTCGTCGCGCTCGACGCGGACCCGGGCGAAGCACACGCGGCCCGGGGTCGCGCGCAGCTCGTCGAGCGAGCGGGCCTGCACGACCCGCACGCCGTCGTGGCGCAGTCCCCGCAGCCGCGCGATGGCCGGGCCGGCGAACACCTCGAAGGCGACCATCGCGGCGACCGGGTTGCCCGGCAGCCCGATGAGGGGCACCTCGCGACCGCCCGGGCCCGCGGAGACGCGGCCCACGACGAGGGGCTTGCCCGGGCGCATCCGCACCGCGAGCGACTCGACGCGGTGCCGGGTCTCGGTGAGCCGGCCGACGACGTCGGCGGCCCCGGCGGACGCGCCGCCGCTCGTGAGGACGAGGTCGACCGAGCCGGCGAGCTGCTCGAGGCGCTCGACCAGGGCGTCCGGCCGGTCGGGCACGAGCGCCCCCTCCACCTGGATGCCCCCGCCCGGCGGACCAGGGCGGCCAGCGCCGGCCCGTTGGCGTCGTGCACGCGGGCCGGCCCGAGCGGGTCACCGGCCGGGCTCAGCTCGTCGCCGGTCGAGAGCACCGCGACGACCGGTGGCCGGGTGACCCGCACGCTCGCGAGTCCGACGGCACTGAACAGCGCGACCTCCCCGGCCCGACGGCGCTGCCGGCGGTCGCCAGCACCGAGCCCGCCGGGACGTCCTCCCCGACCCGGCGCACGTGGCGCCCGGGCGCGACCGGCTCCGCGACCTCGATCCAGGCGGGCGGCAGCTGGGTGAGCGAGGTGGCCGGTGCGCCGGCGGAGTCGGACGTGCGGGTCACCTCGAACGGCACGACCGTGTCGGCCCCCTGCGGCACCGGCGCACCCGTCATCACCCGACAGGCCTCCCCGGACCCACCCGCAGCATCGTCGGGCGACCGGCGCGCACGTCACCGACGACCCGCAGCCGACGCCCGTCGACGGCGTCCTGCGCGCGCACCGCGTACCCGTCCATCGCCGAGTTGTCGAACGCGGGCAGCGGCGACCCGGACCGGACCGTCTCGTCGAGCACCCCGTCGAGGGCGCTCCACACGGGCACGTCGTGCGCCGGGAGGGGAACCAGCCCGTCGAGCACCCGGGCCAGCGCCTCGTCGACGTCGACCGGGGTCGGCTGCCCCGGCGCCGCGGTCGGCGGGAACCACTCCGGGGCAGCCGGGTCGAGGGGCACCACGCTGGTCATCCCGGCACCCCGGGGAAGGTCGAGCGGATGGCGCTGGTCAGCTCGGGCTGCGAGACCTCGCGACCGGCCGCCGCCCGGGCACCGACGGCCAGCCCGAGGATGTACGAGCCGACCGGGGCCATCGGCCGGGCGAAGCCGTGCGCGATCTCCTTGGTCAGGCCGTGGATGCCGGTGACGTCGACGTCGGCGGGGTCGACGCCGACCGCGGCGCAGGCCTCGGCGATCCAGTCCTGCCACTCCAGCTCGGCGGCGGCGAGGTCGGTCATGGTGCTCTCCTTCGAGGGGTCACCCGGCAGCGGCCGGGTCACTTCCGGGTCAGCTCGGGCTTGTCCCAGCCCCGCTGCGGCGCACGGCTTCCCGTGCCGCGGCCGGGCCGGGCATCCTTCGAGCGGTAGACGAGGTACGGCCGGGTGAGGTAGCCCAGCGGCGCCGAGAACACGTGCACGAGACGGGTGAACGGCCACATCGCGAACAGCAGGAAGGCGAGCAGCGCGTGCAGCCTGAAGCCCAGCGGCGCCGAGGCCATCAGGGCGGGTTCGGGCTGGAGGGCGAAGATGCTGCGGAACCACACCGAGACGCCCTCGCGGTAGTTGTACTCGCCGCCGAACTGGAGCAGGCTGCCCGCCACCGTGTTCCACATGCCGAGGACGACGACGGTGCCGAGCACCGCGTACATGACCTTGTCGTTGACCGTCGTCGCGCGGAACACCGGCCCGGTCATCCGGCGGCGGTAGACGAGGATGACCAGCCCGACGACCGCCGCGAGTCCGGCGGGGATGCCGCCGGCCAGGGCGATGACGTGGTACGCGTGCGGACTGAGGCCCAGGGCGTTGGTCCACACCTGGGGGACGACGAGCCCGACGACGTGGCCGGCGACGACCCCGAGCATCCCGAGGTGGAACATCGGGCTGCCGATGCGCAGCAGTCGGCTCTCGTAGAGCTGGCTCGAGCGAGTGGTCCAGCCGAACTTGTCGTACCGGTACCGCCAGACGTGACCGACGACGAACACCGCGAGGCACACGTAGGGGACGATCACCCAGAGGAACGTGCTCATCGGGGGGCTCCTACCGGGATGGTCGGGCCGAGCAGCGCCGTGGCGTCGGCGGGCTCGGGGCGCGGGTTGAGGCGCGGGTCGACGGCGTACGGCTCGAGGCCGACGTCCTCCTGGGGTGGCCCCTCGGCGACGAGGCGCAGCAGGGCGGTCTCGTCGTCGCCCTCCAGCGCCGGCAAGGTGGCCCGGAGCGCCTCGAGGGCGGGCAGCCACGGCGAGCCACGGTGCGCGAGACCGGCCCTCAGCACCTCGATGCCGACCCGGTGGGCGGTCAGGAGGTGCCAGGCGGTGGACCAGTCGTGCACGGCGCCGAACTCGAGGACGACGCAGAGGTGGTCGGGCAGCTCGACGTCGGTGTCGAACTCGACGCCCGCCCTGCGGTAGGCCTGCTTGAACTCGACGAGCGCCACCCCGCGCCGACGCGTGTCGCCGTGCGAGAAGTACGTGAGGTGCAGCGAGCACTTCCGGGTGACGTCGAAGGTGTCGACGTAGTCACGCTGCAGCACACCGAGGTCGGTGGACCCCAGGGTGTCGAGGAGCGCGTCGAGCAGGTCGCGCTGCACCGGTGGCAGGCCCGAGACGACCTCGCGCAGCATCGGCAGGCGCGCGAGGAGCGTCTCGTCGGGGTAGTCGAGGAGCAGCGAGACGAGCTGCCAGGTGTCGACGAGGTCGCGCTCGGAGAGCCCGGGCTGCGCACCGCGGTGCCGGCGCCACCTCATCGGCCGGCCTCCTCGTCCACCGGGAACAGGCCGTCGGGCATCCCCCGGCCGTCCCAGGTCAGGAGGTTGACCCGGCCGCGCAGCGGGTTGTCGCCCGGCAGCTGCTCGAGCGAGTCGGCCGACTGGGTCTGCTGCAGGACACGGAAGTTCTCGACCGCGACGGGCGTCGGTGCGGCGCCGGACCCCTCCCCGAACACCTCACCCTGCCCGCCGCCGTACTCGGAGACCGAGCACTCGGTGGCCAGCTCCTCGAGCGCGTGCGCCTGCTCGGCGTGCGCCGGCGGGATGACGTAGCGCTCGGAGTACTTGGCGAGGGCAAGCAGGCGGAACATCTCGTACATCGCCTCCCCCTCCATCCCGACGGCCGCGGGGATCTCGTCGCGGGGGTCGCGACCGAGGTTGATGTCGCGCATGTACGAACGCATCGCCGCCAGCTTGCGCAGCACGCCGTCGACCGGCGCGACGTCGCCCGCGGTGAACAGGTTGGCCAGGTACTCGACGGGGATGCGCAGGGTGTCGATGGCGCCGAAGAGGTTGTCGACGTCCTCGGCGTCGTGGCCCGTGTCCTTGACGACGTCGACGACGGGCGACAGCGGCGGGATGTACCAGACCATCGGCATCGTGCGGTACTCCGGGTGCAGCGGCAGCGCCACCTTGTAGTCGAGGATCAGCTTCTTGACCGGGCTGCGCCGGGCGGCCTCCACCCAGTCGGCCGGGATGCCCGCCGCCTCGGCCTCGCGGCGGACCTCGGGGTCCTCGGGGTCGAGGAAGACGCCGAGCTGGGCCTCGTAGAGGTCGTGGTCGTCCTCGACGGTGGCCGCCTCGAGCACCTTGTCGGCGTCGTAGAGCACGAGCCCGATGTAGCGCAGCCGACCGACGCAGGTCTCCGAGCAGACGGTCGGGATGCCGACCTCGATGCGCGGGTAGCAGAACGTGCACTTCTCGGCCTTGCCGGTCCTGTGGTTGAAGTAGACCTTCTTGTACGGGCAGCCGGTGATGCACATGCGCCAGCCGCGGCAGCGGTCCTGGTCGACGAGGACGATGCCGTCCTCCTCGCGCTTGTAGATCGCCCCGCTCGGGCAGGACGCGGCGCACGAGGGGTTGAGGCAGTGCTCGCAGATGCGCGGCAGGTAGAACATGAAGGTCTTCTCGAACTCCATGCGGACCTTGTCCTCGATGCCCTTGAGCATCGGGTCCTTGACGGCGTGCTCGCGCGAGCCGCCGAGGTCGTCGTCCCAGTTCGCGCTCCAGGAGATGTTGATCGGCTTGCCGGAGATCAGCGAGTGCGGCCGGGCGACGGGGAAGGTCTTCTGCGCCGGGGCGTTGAGCAACGTCTCGTAGTCGTAGGTCCAGGGCTCGTAGTAGTCCTGGATGGAGGGCATCTTCGGGTTGCTGAAGATCGTCGCGAGCTTCTTGAGCCGACCGCCGGCGCGCAGCCGCAGCCGGCCCTTCCTCATCACCCAGCCGCCCTGCCACTCGTCCTGGTCCTCGTAGCCGCGCGGGTAGCCCAGGCCAGGACGGGTCTCGACGTTGTTGAACCACACGTACTCGGTGCCGGCCCGGTTGGTCCAGGCCTGCTTGCAGGTGACCGAGCACGTGTGGCACCCGATGCACTTGTCGAGGTTCATGACCATCGCCATCTGCGCCATGACCCGCATGTCAGTACTCGACCTTCTGGTTGGTGCGGCGGCGGATCATCGTGACCTCGTCGCGGTTGTTGCCGGTGGGCCCGATGTAGTTGAAGAAGTAGGAGAGCTGCGCGTACCCACCGATGAGGTGGCTCGGTTTCATCATGATCCGGGTGAGGGAGTTGTGGATTCCCCCTCGCTTGCCGTCGCGCTCGGTGAGCGGCACGTCGATGAGCCGGTCCTGCGCGTGGTGCATGTAGACCGTGCCCTCGGGCATCCGGTGCGACACGATCGCGCGGGCCGCGACGACGCCGTTGCGGTTGACCGCCTCGACCCAGTCGTTGTCCCTGACCCCCACCTTCTCGGCGTCGAGGTCGGACATCCAGATCGTCTGCCCGCCGCGCGAGAGCGAGAGCATGAAGAGGTTGTCCTGGTACTCGCTGTGGATCGACCACTTGTTGTGCGGGGTGAGGTAGCGGACCGAGACCCGAGCGCGTTCTGCTCGCCGAGGGCGGTCTCGCCGAACAGCTCGGTCATGTTGAGCGGCGGCCGGTAGACGGGCAGCGCCTCCCCCATCCCGAGGACCCAGTCGTGGTCGAGGTAGAACTGCTGGCGCCCGGTGAGCGTGTGGAAGGGCTTGAGCCGCTCGATGTTGATGGTGAACGGCGCGTACCGCCGACCGCCCGACTCGGACCCCGACCACTCCGGCGAGGTGATGACCGGGACGGGCGCGACCTGGGTGTCGGCGAAGGTGACCTGCTTGCCCTCGTGCTCGGCGGCCAGGTCGTGCAGCGTTGTGCCGGTGCGCTTCTCGACGTTCCTGAAGCCGTGCGTCGCGAGGTGCCCGTTCGTCGTGCCGGACAGGTGGAGGATCGCGTCGGCCATGTGGATGTCGGTGTCGAGCCGCGGCTGACCGGAGCCGGCGCCCGACGTGGCGGTGCCGTTGCGGGCCCGCAGGATGTCGACCTCGCGCGCGACCTCGTAGGGGACACCCTTGGTGAGCATCCCGACCGACTCCAGGAGCGGCCCGACCGACGTCATCTTCTCGTAGACGGCCGGGTAGTCGCGCTCGGCGACGGCGAGCACCGGCAGGGTCGCGCCCGGCACCGGCTCGCACTCGCCGTGGCGCCAGTCCTTCACGACGCCGTGCACCGTGGCCATCGCCTCGGGGGTGTCGTGCCACAGGGGCTTGGCGACGACGTCGCGGCGGGTGCCGAGGTGGTCGACGGCCAGCTCGGAGAAGCGCTTCGCGACCGCCTTCCAGGCCTCCCAGTCGGTCCTGCTCTGCCACGGCGGGGCGATCGCCGGGTTGAACGAGTGCACGAACGGGTGCATGTCGGTGGTGTTGATGTCGTGCTTCTCGTACCAGGTGGCCGCCGGCAGCACGACGTCGGAGAAGAGGGTCGAGCTGGTCATCCGGAAGTCGATGGTCGTCAGCAGGTCGAGCTTGCCCTCGGGCACGTCCTCGGGCCACTCGATGCCCTCCGGCCGCTTCTCCGGGGGCGCCTGGCGCGCGGTGACGGCGTTGTCGGTGCCGAGCAGGTGCTTGAGGAAGTACTCGTTGCCCTTCGCGCTCGAGCCGAGGAGGTTGGCGCGCCACAGGCTGAGGATGCGCGGGTGGTTCTCCTCGGCCTCCGGGTCCTCGACCGCGAACCGCAGTGCGCCGGACTTGAGCTGGTCGACGACGTAGTCGGCCGGCGCCATCCCCGCGGCCTCGGCCTCGTCGGCGAGCACGAGGCTGCTGCGGTTGAACGTCGGGTAGCTCGGGGTCCACCCGAGGCGCACCGACTGGGCGAGCAGGTCCATGACGCCCTTCCCGGCGAAGGCGCCGGTGCCGGCGTCGACGTCGTCGGCGGTGAAGGTGTCGTACCGGTACTGGCTCGTGTTGACGTACCAGTACGCGGTCTGGTTCATGTGCCGCGGCGGGCGGTGCCAGTCGAGGGCGAAGGCCATGTGCTGGAAGCCCATGATCGGGCGGACCTTCTCCTGCCCGACGTAGTGGCCCCAGCCGCCGCCGTTGCGGCCCTGGCAGCCGGTGATCGTCGTGAGGACGAGCATCGCCCGGTACAGCTGGTCGGAGTGGAACCAGTGGTTGGTGCCCGCGCCCATGAGGATCATCCCGCGGCCCCCGGTGTCGATGGCGTTCTGCGCCCACTCGCGGGCCAGCCGGGTCACCTGCTCGGCGGGCACCGAGGTGATCTCCGCCTGCCACGCCGGCGTCGCCGGGGTCGAGGGGTCGTCGTACGAGGCCGGCCAGGTGCCCGGGAGCCCGTCGCGCGCGACGCCGTACTGGGCGAGCATCAGGTCGAGGACGGTGGTGACGAGCCGGCCGCCGACCCTGCGGGCGGGCACGCCCCGGGAGACGTGGGCGACCTTCCCGTCGGCGGTGTCGAAGCGCGGCAGCACGACGCGCACCGACTCGGTGGCGGTGTCGAGGAGGGAGAGGACCGGCTCGATGCCGCCGAGGTCGAGGTTCCAGCGGCCGAGCCCCTCGTCGCCCCACCGGAAGCCGAGCGAGCCCTGCGGCACGGCGACGTCGTCGGTGCGGGCGTCGAGGACGACCGGCTTCCACATCGCGTTCTCGGAGGATGCCTCGGGCACGTCGAGGTCGCCGGCGACGACGTACTTGCCGGGCCGGAACGCCGGGCCGTCCTCTGCCGCAGCCGGATCGGCGTCGTCGGGCTCGAGCGACACGAGGAACGGCAGGTCGGTGTAGCGCTGGTTGTACTGCGTGAAGAAGTCGACCTGCTGGTCGACGAAGAACTCCTTGAGGATGACGTGGCCCATGGCCATCGCCAGGGCGCCGTCGGTGCCCGGCGCCGACGCGACCCACTCGTCGGCGAACTTGACGTTCTCGGCGTAGTCGGGCGAGACCGCGACGACCTTCTGCCCCGGTAGCGCGCCTCGGTCATCCAGTGCGCGTCGGGCGTACGGGTCATCGGGACGTTCGAGCCCCACATGATGAGGTAGCCGGCGTCCCACCAGTCACCGGACTCGGGGACGTCGGTCTGGTCGCCGAACATCTGCGGCGAGGCGTTCGGCAGGTCGGCGTACCAGTCGTAGAAGGAGAGCATCGGGGCGCCGATGAGCTCGAGGAAGCGGGCACCCGACGCGTACGACACCGGGGACATCGCCGGGATGGGCGAGAAGCCGGCGATGCGGTCCGGACCCCAGCGCTTGACGGTGTAGACGTGCGCCGCCGCGATGAGGTCGACGACCTCGTCCCACGTCGAGCGCACCAGCCCTCCCTTGCCGCGAGCGGACTTGTAGCGGCGGGCCTTCTCCGGGTCCTGGACGATGGAGGCCCAGGCGAGGACGGGGTCGCCGCCGACGGCCCGGCGGGCCTCGCGGAACATCTCGAGCAGCACGCCGCGCACGTACGGGTAGCGGACCCGGGTGGGCGAGTACGTGTACCAGCTGAACGCGGCGCCGCGCGGGCAGCCGCGGGGCTCGTACTCGGGCGGTCGGCGCCGGTGGACGGGTAGTCGGTCTGCTGGGCCTCCCAGGTGATGATGCCGTCCTTGACGTACACCTTCCACGAGCAGGACCCGGTGCAGTTGACGCCGTGGGTCGAGCGCACGACCTTGTCGTGGGACCACCGGTCGCGGTAGAACGCGTCGCCCGACCGTCCGCCCTCGCGGTGCAGCGCCCGTCGGTCCGGGGAGACCTCGCCCGAGGTGAAGAAGCGGCGGGTGCCGACCAGTGCCTGGGTGAGGGGCCCGTCGAGGCCCGGAGTGGTGGTCATTGCTCTCCCCGCGGTGGTGGGTCAGGTGGAACGGAAGGGGGTGGTGGTCCGGATGTGCGCGAGGCACTGGTTCTCGGTGACGAAGGGCTCGAGGGCGACCTCGGCACCCGCCTCACCGGCCTGGCGGAGCGACTCGACGATCAGGCCGCGGTGGACGCCGCACACGACGGCCTCGTTGTCGCGGGCGAGGTCGAGGAACGGGCAGTCGGCGAGCTCGACCCGGGCGGTGCGGCCGCCGTCGGAGGTCGAGACCTCCGGCTGGTAGCCCCAGCCCTCGAGGACGTCGATGACCTCACCCACGCGGCCGAGCCAGACGCCGGTGCTGTCGGCGGGGGCGCGGTCGGGGTGGCTCGCGAGGTGCTCGCGGGCCCAGCGCCGGCCGGCCTCGAAGGGGGTGACCTTCTCGCCGTGGACCGACGCGGTCATCGCCTCGGCGAGGAGCTGGGTGAGCAGGCGGAGCGGTTCGCTGCCCGCCGCGGCGGGAGCCGCTCCGCGCGGGAGAGGTCGGTAGACCTTGCGCGGCCGCCCGGCCGTCCCGCGACGCTGGAACGAGGACTCGAGGACGCCGGCCGCGACGAGCTGGTCGAGGTGGAAGCGCACCGTGCTGACGTGCAGGTCGGCCTCGGGCGCGAGCTCGGCGGCGGTGCGGCCCTCGGGGGACTGCTCGGCACCCGCCTCGAGGAGCTCGACGAGGCGCCGGCGCACCGGCGAGGCGAGGAGGGCGGCGGCGTCGTACTGCTGCTGGGTGGTCACCGGCTCATCCTCTCCTGCAATTTACGGGAATGATTCGCTCTATATAAGCACATCCACCGGCCAGCCGTGAAGCCCTTCCGGCTCGACATCCTCCCTGTTCCTGAGGGTTTCTCAGGATTACTACGACAAGTAGTTGTGCAATCTCCGCGCGGAGGAGTACCGTCCCGGATCGTCAGATTTAGAGGATTTCTCTCCTTCCAATCGGAGGACCGCATGTCCACCCTCACCGCGGCCGCCCCCGCCGGCACCGAGGCCGCCCACCCGGCCGGCGCCCGCCGCGTCCTGTGGCTCTCGACCGCCGCCTTCACCCTGATGTTCGCCGCGTGGCTGATGTTCGGGATCCTCGGCGTGCCGATCCAGAAGGAGCTCGGCCTCTCCGACCCGCAGCTCGCCTGGGTCAGCGCGGTCGCGGTGCTCAACGGGTCGCTCTGGCGGCTGCCGGCGGGCATGCTCACCGACCGGGTCGGCGGCCGGAAGGTCATGACCGTCCTCCTGCTCGCGACGGCCGTCCCCGCCTGGTTCGTCGCCCACGCGCACGGCTACGGGATGATCCTCGGCCTGGCCTTCCTCGTCGGCTTCGCCGGCAACTCCTTCAGCGCCGGCATCGCGTGGAACGCCGCCTGGCAGCCGCGCGAGCACCAGGGCCTGGCCCTCGGCGTCTTCGGCGCCGGCAACGTCGGCGCCTCGGTCACCAAGTTCATCGGCCCGCCCCTCGTCGCCGGCACCGCCGGGGCGGCGTGGTTCGGCGGCTCCGTCGAGGGCGGCTGGCGGCTCGTGCCGGTCATCTACGCCGGGCTGCTGCTCGTCATGGCCGGGCTCCTGTGGTTCGGCGCCCCGCGCCACGACCACAAGCCTGGCCGCTCGGCAAGCCTGGCCTCCCAGCTCGCGCCGCTGCGCCAGCTGCGCGTCTGGCGCTTCAGCCTCTACTACGTCGCGTTCTTCGGCGCCTACGTCGCCCTCGCCGCATGGCTGCCGAAGTACTACGTCGACAACTTCGGCGTCGACCTCACGGTCGCCGGGCTGCTCACCGCCCTCTACATCTTCCCGGCCTCGCTGCTGCGGCCGGTCGGCGGCTGGTTCTCCGACCGGCTCGGCGCCCGCCGGGTCATGTACTGGACCCTCGCGGTGATGCTCGGCGCGGCCGGCGTGCTGATGATGCCCGACGGCCACCTCGTCGTCGACCACGCCGACGGCTCGCACTCCTCGCACCTCACGTACTCGCTCGGCATCGTGCCGTTCACCGTCCTGCTCGTCGTGCTGGGCAGCGCGATGGGCATCGGCAAGGCCGCCGTCTACAAGCACATCCCCGAGTACTTCCCCGAGAACGTCGGCTCCGTCGGCGGCCTCGTCGGGATGCTCGGCGGCCTCGGCGGGTTCCTCCTCCCGCCGCTCTTCGCCTACACGAAGGCCTGGACCGGCTTCCCCACCTCCACGTTCTTCGTCCTCTTCGTCCTCGTCGCGCTCTGTGCGGTGTGGATGCACCTGACCGTCGTGCGGATGCTGCACGACGGGTCCCCCGAGCTCGCCCACCGGCTCGAGTCCGCGGCGCCCGCCGTGGCCGCCCACTGACCCCCGACCCGAGGAGACCGAGATGTCCGCCACCACCGCGAACCGCGAGCAGAGGGGCGAGTGGCTCCAGGCCTGGGACCCCGAGGACGAGCAGACCTGGGACAAGGGCCTGGCCTGGAAGACGTTGTGGGTCACCACGTTCTGCCTGACCCTGGCCTTCGCCGCCTGGTACCTGCCGAGTGCCGTCATCCCGAAGCTCAACGCCCTCGGCTACGAGTTCACCAAGGGACAGCTGTACTGGATGGCCGCGATGCCGGGCCTGGCCGCCGGGCTCTTCCGGCTCGTCTGGATGGTCCTGCCGCCCGTCCTCGGGACGCGAAGGCTCGTGTCGCTGACCAGCCTCCTGCTCATCGCCTCGACCCTCGGCTGGGGCGTGCGGGTGCAGAGCCCCACCGCCCCCTACTGGGAGCTGATGGTGCTGGCCTTCCTCGCCGGCATCGGCGGTGGTGCCTTCTCCGGCTTCATGCCGAGCACCTCGTACTTCTTCCCCAGGCGGATGCAGGGCACGGCCCTCGGGCTGCAGGCCGGCCTCGGCAACTTCGGCGTCTCGCTCGTGCAGCTGCTCACGCCGTACATCGTCGCCATCTCGGCGCTCGCCGTCTTCGGCGGCAGCCAGCAGCTCGCCGTCCCCGGCAAGCCGGAGCAGACGGTGTGGTTCCAGAACGCCGCGTTCGTGTGGATCCCGCTCATGGTCGTCGGGGCGGCCCTGGCCTGGACGATGCTCCGGTCGGTGCCGGTCAAGGCCGACATCCGCCAGCAGTTCGACATCTTCCGCAGCCAGGACACCTGGTGGATGACCGTCCTCTACATCATGACCTTCGGCACCTTCTCCGGCCTCGCGGCGCAGTTCGGCCTGCTGATGACCAACCTCTACGGCAGCGGCAACACCGACATCGTCAAGGGCACCGGCGCCTCGGCGACCGTGCTCATCGCCGGCTACGCCGTGCCCGACGCGGTGAAGTACGTCTTCCTCGGCCCGCTCGTCGGCGCCGGCGCCCGCGTGCTCTTCGCCCCGCTCACCGACCGCACCGGTGGCGCCCCGTGGACCCTCGTCTCGGGCGTCGGCCTCATCGGCTCCATCGCGTACACGATCCCGGCCCTGACGCCGGACACCTCGTCGGCGGCGGCACTGCAGGGCGGCTTCAGCCACTTCCTGTGGGGCATGCTCGCGATCTTCCTGTTCAGCGGGATCGGCAACGCCTCGACCTTCAAGCAGATGCCGATGATCTTCGAGCGCCGCCAGGCGGGTGGCGTCATCGGGTGGACCGCGGCCATCGCCGCCTTCGGGCCGTTCTTCTTCGGCGTCGGCGTGACCACCCTCGGGCCGGTCGCCTTCTACAGCGTCGGCATCGCCTGGGCGGTCCTCTGCCTCGGCATCACCTGGTGGCGCTACGCCCGGCCCGGTGCGGCCAAGCGGAGCTGACCCACCCCACCCTGCCCACCGACGCCCCGGAAGGAACCCCAGTGTCAGACCTCGCGCCTCAGCCGCTCCAGGTCGGCCGCCGTGTCGACGTCGCGGCCCCGGTGGCCGGTGACGCGGACCTCGGTGTGCGACAGGCGGAGCAGCCGCTTGGCCGGTGCGTCGTGCGCCGGGCCGGGCAGCGCCTCGCGCACCGCTGCCGAGCGGTAGGCGGCGAGCAGCGGGTTCGCGTGCCCGTCGTCGTCGACCGCCACCGCGGCCGCCACGTCGGGACCGGCGGCGTCGAGGGCGGCCAGCAGGCCCGGCACCGCCTCGGCGGCGTGCGGCATGTCACCGGCCACCACGACGAGGAGCGCGGTGCCGACGGCCGCCGCCCCGGTCGCGACCCCGGCGAGCGGGCCGCCGCCCGGCGGGTCCTCGAGCACCCAGCGCGCATCGGGCCGAGCGGTGTCGCGCGGTGGCCCCACGAGCACCAGCGGCCAGCCCACCGGCAGCCGGGCCAGCAGGTGGTCGAGCACCGTCACCCCGCCGAGGTCGGCCGCGAGCTTGTCGGACCCGAACCGCCTCGAGCCCCCACCGGCCAGCACGACGACGGTGACGTCGGTGCGCACCTCCCACGCCAGCTCGTCGGCCACCCGGCGAGTCTGCCACCCCGCACCCGGCGCCCGCCGCGGCGTGACCCCACCACCACTCCACCGAGGAGACCCCGATGACCGGACCCGACCTGACCCTCTCGCCGATGCCCACCGCCTGCGGCTGCGGCGACGCGGGGCACGAGGCCCCCGAGCTCGACGTGCGCACCATCCCCCACTCCATCCGGCACGCCGTCGTCCTGGGCGCCTGGTCCGCCATCGGCGGGGGCGCCTCGCTCGTCATCGTCGCGCCGCACGACCCGAAGCCGCTGCTGGCCCAGATCGCCGACCGCGACGGGCCGCTCACCGTCACCTACCTCGACGAGGGTCCGCGGGCCTGGCGCCTGCGCCTGACCCGCGCCTGAGCCGGGCGGTCCTGACGTGTGCTCCTACTGCGGCTGCGAGGCCATCACGGTGGTCGGCCGGTTCATGGCCGAGCACGTCGAGATCATCAACGCCTGCGGCGACCTGCGGCGGGCCGCCCTCGGGGCAGACGCCGGTGCCGTCGAGCGCACCGCCGCCGTCCTCGCCGGCCTCCTCGACCCGCACACGCGGGCCGAGGAGGCCGGCCTCTTCGCGCTGCTGGCCCGTGACGACGAGTTCGCCGGGCACGTCGGGTCCCTGTGCGCCGAGCACGTCACGCTCGACGAGCGGCTCTCGCGCATCCGCGCCGGACACCTCGACGAGGTCCCCGCGTTCGAGCGGGCCCTGCGCGACCACGTCGACCGCGAGGAGAACGGCCTCTTCCCCGCGGCCGCCATCGCCTTCGCCGGGCCGGAGTGGGACCTCGTCGCGTCGATGACCCCTCCGCCGCCCGGATGAGGGCCCGCCCCGGGCGCGGCTGGCTGCTCGTCCCCGCCGCGCTCAGCCTGCTCGCCGGGCTCGATGCCGGTCTGGTGCGGCTCGGGGGTCCGGCGCCCGTCGCGTCCGGACGGCTCGGTGACGTGCACGGGCCGATCATGGTGCTCGGGTTCCTCGGGACGCTCGTCGCCCTCGAGCGGGCGGTCGCGCTGCGCCGAGCGTGGGCGTACGCGGCGCCGGTGCTGCTCGGTGCGGGCGGGCTCGCGCTCTCGTCCCCGCTCCCCCGGGCCCTCGGGCAGGTGCTCCTCCTCGACGGCGCGGTCGCCCTCGTCGCGGTGCTCGGGGCGCTCTGGGGTCGACGGCAGGACGACACCGTGCTCGTCGAGGTCCTGGGCGCCGGGCTGGCCTCTCTCGCAACCCTGCTCATGCTGCGGGTCGAGGTGCCGCTGACCGTTCCGCTGCTCGCCGGCTTCGTCGTGCTCACCATCGCCGCCGAACGGGTCGAGCTCGCCGCGCTGCACCTGCCGGCCGGCGCGGGGCGCACCCTCGTGCTCCTCGCCCTGCCGGTCGCCGGGTCGGCGGCCCTCGCCGCGGTCCTCCCCGGCTCGGGGACGCGGGCCTTCGGGGCGGCGCTGCTCCTGCTCGTCACCTGGCTCGGACCCCGCGACGTCGCCGTGCGGCTCGTCCGGACGAGCGGGCTGCCGCGGTTCGCCGCCGCCGCGATGCTCGCCGGGTACGCGTGGCTCGGCGTGGCCGGCGCGGCCTGGGTCGCGGTCGGCCCGACGAGGGGCGCGCGGGCCCACGACCTCGTCGTGCACGCGGTCTTCCTCGGCTTCGCGATGAGCATGGTCATGGCCCACGCGCCGGTCATCCTGCCCGCCGTCCTGCGCCGCCCGCTGCCCTGGCACCCGGCGTTCTGGCTCCCCCTGGCGGTGCTGCACACGACGCTCGCGCTCCGGGTCGCCGGCGACGTCACCGGCCTCGAGGCGCTCGTCGTCGTCGGGGGCACCGGTACCGCCGTCGCGCTCCTCCTGCTCCCCTCACCGCCGCCGCGGGCTCGGCCCTCGCGTCGCGACGCCCCGTCCCCTCCCGCGCGACCCTCCGGAAGGTCCCCTCGTGAGCACGTCCACCCGACCCGCATCCCGTGGCCGCTTCCCCCTGCGGGACCGGCCCGGCCTGGTCTGGCTCGCCCTCGCCGTCCTCGTCGCGCTCGCCCACCCCGTCGTGCCGGCCGCCGGCTGGCTGATGGTGCACCTCGTGCTGCTCGGCGCGATGACCCACTCGGCGATGGTGTGGAGCACGCACTTCACGCAGGCGCTGCTCAAGACCCCCGAGGCGCTCGACGACCGGGCCCGCCAGAACCGGCGCATCCTCGTCCTCCTCGTCGGCGCGGCCCTCGTCCTCGTCGGCGTGCCGAGCGGCTGGTGGCCGCTGACCGTCACCGGGGCGAGCGGCGTGGCGCTGACCGTCGCGCTGCACGGATGGGCTCTGTGGCGCCGGCTCCGGCACGCGCTGCCCGGCCGCTTCCGCATCACCGTGCGGTACTACCTCGCCGCCGCCGCCTGCGTGCCGGTGGGGGCCGGGTTCGGGGCCTGGCTGGCCCGCGGCCTCGACGACGAGTGGCACGGACGGGTGCTCGTGGCGCACTCGATGACGATGGTGCTCGGCTGGCTCGGGCTGACCGTCACGGGCACGCTCGTCACCCTGTGGCCGACGATGCTGCGCACCCGGATGGACGAACGAGCCGAGCGGCTCGCGCGCCAGGCCCTGCCGGTGCTCGCGGTGGCGGTGGCGGTGACCGCCGGCGGCGCCGTCGCGGGGCTGCGGGCGGCCGCCGTGCTCGGCCTCGCCCTCTACCTGGCCGGGCTCGCGTGGTGGGGCCGGGCCCTGCTCGCACCGGCCCGGCAGGCGCCGCCGCGCACGGTCGCGACGGTGTCGGTCACGGCGGCCATGGCGTGGGGGGTCGTCGCGCTCGTCGTCCTCGCCACCCGGCTGGCCCTCGCCGACGGGTGGGCGGAGGTGGCCGAGGGCTACGACGCGCTGGCCGCGGTCCTCGCCGTCGGGTTCGCCGCCCAGCTGCTGTCCGGGGCGCTGGCCCACCTCATCCCCGTCGTCCTCGGCGGCGGCCCGTCGGTCGTCCGGGCGGCCGCCGAGCGGTTCGACCGGGCCTGGGCGACGCGTCTCGTCGTCGTCAACGCCGGCCTCGCGCTCTGCCTGCTGCCCGTGCCGGGCGCCGTCCGGGTCGCCGTGTCGGTGCTCGTCCTCGCCGCACTGGCCGCGTTCGTCCCGCTGCTGCTCGCCGCGGTGCGGGCGGCCGTCGCCGCCCGCCACGCCCTCCTGGCCGGGCTGGCCGAGGGCTCGGCGCCGACGCCGCCGGCCGCCGGACGGAGCGGGGTCCCGACCGGGCAGCTCGTCGCGGGGGTCGCGGCGCTCGCGCTGGCCGCCTCGCTCGGGGTGGCCGCCGACCCCGCCGCCGCCGGACTCACCCCGGTGTCCGCGACGACGGCCTCCGGGCTGCGGGCCACCGCCTCCGGCACCACGCCGACCGGCCACACGACGCGCGTGCGGGTGGAAGCGCACGACATGTCCTACGTGCCGGCGAGCATCGACGTCCCCCACGGCGACCGGCTCGTCATCGACCTCGTCAACACCGACGACGGCTCGCCGCACGACCTGACCTTCGACGACGACCTGCGCACCCGCCGGGTGATGCCCGGGAGCTCGGCGACCCTCGACGTCGGGGTCGTCGGGGGTGACGCCGAGGGGTGGTGCTCGGTCGTCGGGCACCGGCAGATGGGGATGGTGCTGCAGGTGCACGCCGTGGGCGCGAGGTCCACGGGTCCGGCTGCGGCACAACCTCGTCCGTCGGGCTCGCCCCCGTCCGCCGCCTCGCCGGTCGACCTCTCGCGACCCTTCGGCTCCGGCTTCCGGGCGGTCGACGCGACCCTGCCACCCCTGACGCCCGAGCGCGTGCACCACGTGACGCTGCGCGTCGAGGAGGTCGACGTCGAGGTGGCCCCCGGTGTGCGGCAGCGGCGGTGGACGTACAACGGGTCGGTGCCCGGGCCGACCCTCCACGGCCGGGTGGGCGACACCTTCGTCGTCACGCTCGTCAACGCCTCGTCGATGGGGCACTCGGTCGACGTCCACGCGGGCGAGGCGGTGCCCGACGACGTCATGCGCACGGTGCCGCCCGGCGCGAGCCTCACCTACAGGTTCACCGCCCGCCGGGCCGGGGTGTGGATGTACCACTGCTCGACGATGCCGATGAGCGCGCACATCGCCGCCGGGATGCACGGTGCGGTCGTCATCGAGCCCGACGGTCTGCCCGTCGTCGACCGCAGCTACCTGCTCGTCCAGTCCGAGGTCCACCTCGACGGTGACGGGCGCAGCCCCGCCGAGGTCGACGCCGCCTCCGCCGCCGCGGACACCCCCGACCTCGTCGTGTTCGACGGCGTCGCGAACCAGTACGTGGCCCGGCCCCTCACCGCGAGGACCGGCGAGCGGGTGCGGTTCTGGGTCCTCGCGGCCGGCCCGAACCGGGGCAGCGCCTTCCACGTGGTCGGCGCCCAGTTCGACACGGTGTGGAGCGAGGGCGCCTACCTCCTCGACCACGGGCGCGGCCCGACGGGCTCGACGGGTGGTGGCTCCCAGGTGCTCGCCCTGGCCGTCGCCCAGGGCGGCTTCGTCGAGCTCGACGCCGGCACCCCCGGGCACTACCCCTTCGTCACGCACGCGATGGCCGACGCCGAGCGCGGCGCCAGGGGACTGCTCACGGTCACGCCCTGACCCGGCGGTCCGGGGCCGTGACCTGCGGGAACGCGCGCGACGCCGCCCGACGCGGGCCGGCCGCGAGCCACCCCGGACCGTCGTCGTCTCAGGATGTGGGACGGAGGGGTCCGTGCCCGGCCCCTCCGTCGATGACCACTCCAGACAGGGACCCACCACCCCACCGCACGAGGAGTACCCATGACGAAGACCACCGTCCGCCGGCTCGTGGCCACGGGCATCGCCGCCGCCGCCACCGTCGCCGGCGGCCTGGCCGCCGCGGCCGTCGGCATCCCGGACGCCCCCGTGAGCCACCACCGGAGCACGAGCAGCACCACGTCGAGCCCCGAGGCCTCCGAGACCCCGGAGCCCACCGAGAGCCCCGAGCCGACCGAGACCGCCGAGCCGACCCCGACCCCGACCCCCTCGGAGTCCGACGACGCCACCGAGGTCGAGCACGGTGACGACCAGGGCGAGGACGACTCCGAGGACGCGAGCCACGACGCCGGCGAGCACCAGGGCCGCGGCCACGGTGGCGAGCACTCCGACGAGCACGCGGACGACCACGGTGACGACCAGGGCGAGGACGAGTCCGACGACCACGGCGACGACGCCGACCACCAGGGCTCGGGCCACGGCGACGGCACCTCCGAGGACCACGGCGACGACAGCACCGGCGACCACGGCGACGACGGCACCGAGGACGGCGGCCACCACGGTGGCGGCGACTCCGGTGGGGACCACGGCGGCGAGGACGACTGAAGCCCTGCGGGCGGTGGTGCGGCGTGGCTACGCTCGCCGCACCACCTCACCCGGGAGCACTCGCCCTTGACCGACCTCGACGCCGTGACCGCCGCGGCCGCCGCTGGTGACGCTCGGGCCCTGGAGACGATCTACCGGGCCCTGGCGCCGGTGGTGCGCGGCTACCTCGCGGTGCGCGGGTCCCGCGACCCCGACGGCATGACCAACGAGGTGTTCCTCCAGGTGGTCCCCCGCATCCGGGCCGTGCACGGCGGCTGGGAGGGTCTGCGGACGCTCACCTTCTCGGTGGCCCACGCCCGCCTGGTCGACGAGCACCGGCAGCGGGCCCGGCGGCCGGACACCACCGCGTACGAGCAGGGCGCGGACGGACGGACGGCGCCGTCGGCCGAGCAGAGCGCCCTCGAGCGGGTCGCGGCCGGCGAGCTGGCCGAGGTCCTCGAGCTGCTCCCGGACCAGCAGCGGGAGGTCATCGTCCTCCGGGTGCTGGCCGACCTCTCCGTCCGGCAGACGGCGGAGACGCTGGGGCTCTCGGAGCCCGCGGTGAAGAAGATGCAGGCCAAGGGGCTGGCGGCGCTGCGCGCGCTGCTCTCCCCCCTGGCACTGGTGGACGACCGGCAGCAGGGACGGTGAAGGACGACATGGACGACAGGACACCGAGGGACGGCCGCGACGGCGGGCTCGCCGGCGACCTCCTCGTCGACGACCCGGGGGTGCTCGACTTCCTGTACCGGCTGCGTGACGCCGGACAGGGGCCCGTCCCCGAGATCGGCGACGAGCTGGCCGCCGTGCTCGCCGCGGCCGCGCGACCCGCAGGCACCGCGACCTCCGTGGCGGAGCCCACGGGTGCACGCACCGACGCCTCCCCGCCGCCGGGGTCGTCGACCTCGCCGAGGCCCGCCGCTCCCGGCTGCGCCGCCGCGGCATCGCCGGCGTCGCCGTCATCGGGTTCCTCGCGGCCGGCGTCGGCGCCGCCGCGGCCGACGGCCTCCCCCGCCCCGTGCAGCGGGTCGTCTCCGACGTGGTCTCGCGCTGGACGCCCTGGGACCTGCCCCACCCCGACGACTCCACGCCGGCACCGGTCGTGCCCACCCCCTCGAGCACCCCCTCACCCAGCGAGGAGGCGCAGGAGCCGGCGCCACCGCAGCAGGCCCCGGTCCTCCCGGCCGCGACCGCCCCGGCGCGGCCCACCCACCAGCGCAGCGGCGGGGACGACGACGAGGGCTCCGACGACTCCGGCGGGGGCGGCGGCGACCACGACGGCGAGGACGGCGGCACGTCGACCTCGACCGGCCGGCACACCTCCGGTGGCGGCGGCGGCTCCGGTGACTCCGGCGGCTCCGGTGAGACGGGAGACTCGGGCGACTCCGGCGACGACGGCGGGCAGGACCACGCCGACGACGGCGGCAGCGACTCCGGCCGGGACTCCGGCGGCGACTCCGGTGGAGACTCCGGTGGGGACCACGGCGGCGAGGACGGCGAGTCCTCGGGTCACAGCGGCTCCGGCTCGGGGTCGACCTCCGGCTCCGGCTCCGACGCCCCCGCGCACGACTGAGAGGCATCCCCCTCAGAGCGCGAGGGTCCCCCGCACGAGGCTGTCGCCGGAGTGCTCCGGCTTGTCGTCGAAGCCCTCGCGGGAGATGTCGACGACGAGGTAGCCCTGGTCGAGCAACGCCTGGTCGATGGCGAAGCGCTGCATCCCCGCGTCCGGCCGGAGCACACCGACCGAGACCATCCGCTTGCCGTCGGTGTTGAGCAGCCAGACCTCGAGGTAGCCCGGGCCCGCGTCGAGCCGGGCGGTGTCGACGTCGAGGTCGAGGTGGCCGTCGAGGCGCACCGCGCTCGCGTTGCCCCGGGCCTCGCGGGTGTCGAGGGTGTCGAGGGTGGTGCGGGCCAGCACGCTCGGGCTCGGCGCGGGGGCGGGCCGGTCGAGGGCGCCGACCCCCAGCCCGCCGACGACGAGGCCGGCGGCCGCCGCGGCGCCCAGCCACCACGGGCTCACTAGACGCGCCGGGCGCGCGGTCGCCAGGCGCAGCACGTCGGCGGTCGCCGCGGGGGTGGGAGCAGGGGCAGGAGTCGCGGCGACCCCGGACGGGGGTGCCGGCCGCGCGTCGTCGGCATCGAGCTCGGCGACGACGGCGTCCCAGAGGCCGGGCGGCGGGGCGACGAGGACCGGGACGGGGACACGGACGAGGTCGACGACCGGTCGCAGTGCCTCGACCTCGGCGGTGCACCGGGCGCAGGTGGCGACGTGCCGGGCGACCTCGGGGCCCACCGCCTCGCCGGCGGCGACCAGCGCGAGGTCGTCGTCGGGGTGCACGGGGTGCTCGGGCTGCAGGGGGTGCAGGGCGTCATCGGGGGTCATCGTCACTCACCTCCTCCAGGTGGCTCCTCAGGGTGGCCAGTCCGCGGCGGACGTGGCTCTTGACCGTGCCGAGCGGCAGCCCGGTGCGGCGGGCGACCTCTTCGTGCGTCAGCTGCTCGACCACGACCATCCGCACCAGCCCGGCCCGGGGCTCGCCGAGCCGGTCGAGCGCGTCGGCGAGCAGCAGCCGCACGGCCAGCGCCTCGTCGGGTGGCGGGCCGTGCTCGTCCGGCAGCACCTGGAGCGCCGCAGCCGCGTCACGGGCCCGCCGCGAGCGCTGGGCGTGCAGGTCAGCGACCTTGTGGCGGGTGATGCCGACCAGCCACCCCGGCACGGTGCCGCGGTCGGGCCGCAGCGTGTGCCGGCCCCGCCACGCCGCGACGAACACCTGCTGCGTGACGTCCTCGGCGTCGTGGTGGTCACCGACCGAGCGCAGGGCGAGGGTGTAGACGAGCGAGGACCAGCGCGTCCACGCCTCCTCGAGCGCCTCGCGCGACCCGGCCCGCAGGCGTTCGGCGAGGTGCTGGAGGTCGGCGAGGTCCGGCTCCACCTCGGCGTCCACGATCACGGGCTCCACGATAGGGGCGAGCACAAGGGGGTCCCGGGCGCGCGGCCTCCGGGGGGTGGCCAGGGCCACCCCCGACCGGCCGACGCGACGGGGGACACACCCGACTCAGAGGTCGAGCGGCCGCAGGACGAGCACGATGCCGTGCGCGACCTGCTTGTTGCCCTTGTTGATGTCGAAGGCACGCGGGTTGATGACCGGGTTGAGGTCGTTGGGGTCCTGGTCCTTCAGCTCGACGAGGCCGAACCAGCGGCTGAGCACCTTGACCTTGATGGTGGCGCCCTGCGCGGTCGTCAGGGTGGCACCGTTGGCCTTGAGGGCGTCCTTCTTCGTGATGGTCGCGCCCGGCACGACGTGGTAGAGCAGCACCTGCTCGATGGCGTCGACCCCGACCGCGTCGACGAGCGCCGAGAAGGTGGCCTCCTCGCTGCGCGGCCAGCGCTTCGTCAAGTCGTGGGCGAGCACCTGGAAGGCGCGGTCGTTGGGGATGAAGGCGGTCAGCGGCACCGAGCCGTCGGTCAGCACGCCGACGGCGCTGTCCGGCTTGGCCGCGAGGACGGCGAGCACGGCCTCGGTGACGATGTCGTAGTCGTACCAGTTGTGGTCGAACCGGTCGCCGTCGCTCGTCAGCACGGCGGCGAGGCTGCGGGTCCCGGTCGGGCCGGACGAGTGCGAGGGGGCGGAGGCGACGGCCGGGGTCGCCGCGAGGGCGAGGCCGAGGGTCGAGGCGGCGACGGCGGTGAGGAGACGGCGGTGACGCATGGGGGGACCTCCTGGTCGGCGGGCGGGTCATCCGACGTGACCCACCCCTACTTCCGCGGTCGGGGCCTCCACGGATGCACCCGGGCGTCACGAGCTCGCGGAGGCACCTCCGGCGAGCCGCTCGCCGAGCTCGCGACCGACGTCGCGGCCGACGTCGGTGAGCAGCCGGCGGCTGAGGGCGGGGTCGCGGGCCGGGTCCCCGTCGGTGCGGGCGACCAGGTCGTGCACCGCCGAGAACCCGTGCCGGCGCGCCTCCTCCGGCGTCAGGTCGCTGCTGCCGACGACGGCCTCGACCCGCGTGCTCGCCCGCCGCGCCACGACGGACGGCAGCTTGCCCTGCAGCGACTGCGCGTCGAGCCGGCCCTCCCCCGTGAGCACGAGGTCGCCGCCCCGCGCCGCCTCGTCGAAGCCCAGCAGGTCGAGGAAGAGGTCGGCCCCGGACACCACCCGTCCCCCGAGCAGCAGCCCGGCGAACCCCAGCCCGCCGGCGGCCCCCGCCCCCGGCACCGCGGCGAGGGCCGCGGCATCGGGCCGGGTGCGTCCGGCGACGGCCACGAGGTGGGCCAGGCCCCGCTCGAGCCGCGCGACCGTCGCCGCGTCGGCCCCCTTCTGCGGGCCGAAGACGGCGGCGGCCCCCTCGGGCCCCAGCAGCGGGGAGGTGACGTCGGTGGCGACGACGAGCTCGACCCCGTCGGGCAGCAGTCCCTCAAGCGCCAGCCGTCGCACGCGCTCGAGGTCCGCGCCGCCCGGCAGGTCGGTCCCGGAGACGTCGGCTCCCCCGAGCGCGGCGAGCATCCCGAGGCCGCCGTCCGTGCTCGCGCTGCCGCCGAGGGCCAGGACCACCCGGCGCGGCCGGCGTCGCAGCGCCTCGCGCAGGGCGACGCCGAGGCCGGCGCTCGAGGCCTCGAGGGGGCGCAGGCGTCCGCCGGGCAGGCGGGTCATCCCGCAGGTGCCGGCGACCTCGACGACGACCGTGCCGTCGCGCTCGGCGAGCAGGGCCACCCCGGGGACGCCGGTCGGCCCGGGGACGGTGACCTCGACCGGCGCGTACCCGGCCCGCAGGGCGGCCTCGACGCTGCCGTCGCCGCCGTCGGCCAGCGGGAGGACGTCGACGTGCAGGTCCGGCCCGCCACCGGCGCGCAGGCCGTCGGCGAGCGCCTCGGCGACCTCGGCCGCCGACAGCGACCCCTTGAAGCCGTCCGGCGCGACGAGCACGCGGGGCCGGTGTCGCCCGGTGGTCATCGGCGTCCTCCCTGGTCGGCTGCGCCGAGCGTAGCCGCGCGGCAGACTGCGGCCATGGACTTCACCGCCGAGCTGCAGGCCACCGGGGGCACGACGACGGGCTTCGTCGTGCCGGACGACGTCGTCGAGGCGCTCGGCGCCGGGAAGCGGCCCAAGGTCGTCGCGACCGTCGCGGGGCACGCGTGGCGCACGAGCATCGCGCCGATGGGCGGGCAGAGCTGGCTCGGGGCGAGTGCCGCCGTGCGCACGGCGGCGGGCATCGCGGCCGGCGAGACCCACGTCGTCACGGTCGAGGTCGACAGCGCGCCCCGCACCGTCGAGGTGCCCGAGGACCTCGCGGCCGCGCTCGCCGCCGACCCCGCGGCCGCCGCCGCGTGGGAACTGCTCTCGCACAGCAACCGCCGCCGGTACACCGAGGCCGTCGCCGCGGCGAAGAAGCCCGAGACGCGCGAGCGACGCATCGCGAGCACGGTCGCCGGGCTCGCCGGGTCCTGACGCGGGCGGAGACGTCAGCCGGGTCCGGACACGACGACGCCCCGGACTGCAGGGGGGTGTCCGGGGCGTCGCCTGCTCAGGGGTGGGTCAGAAGCGTCCGTACCCGCTGACGCCGGAGAAGATCGCCCGCTCGGCCGTCGACTTGCCGGGCTTCGGCGAGTCGATCATCGTCCCGGGGCCGGTGTAGATCCCGACGTGCCAGGCGGGTGAGCCGAAGAACACGAGGTCGCCGGGCTGGGGGTTGCTGACCGGGGTGGCCGCGGCCTGCTGGTCGGCGGCGGTGCGCGGAAGCGAGATCCCGGCCTTGCCGAAGACGTACTGCGTGAAGCCGGAGCAGTCGAAGCCCGTGGACGGGCTGGTGCCGCCGTAGGAGTAGGCGATGCCGAGCAGCGTGCGGGCGATGTTGACGATCTCGCTCGAGGACTGCTTGACGTTGGCGACGCTGACCCGCTGGGAGCGGCTCGCGACCGGGGCCTTGCGCTGCTCGACGGCGATCGCCACGGCCTTGGCCTTGGCGGCCGGCTTGGCGACGGCCTTGACCCCGGCGACACCGACGGGGTGCGTGGCGGCGGGGGCGGCGGCCGTGGGGGCGACGACGGCCGGGCGGGCGGTCAGCGCGCGCAGCGACGGGGCGACCTGGTGGCCGACGGTGCTGCTCGCACCGGCCGGCGCGGCGGCCGGACGCGCGGACGCGGCGGCCGGGAGGGCGAAGGTCGCGACGAGGCCGCCGGAGGCGGCGAGGACGGCGGAGACGCGGATGCCGGTCTCGCCGGCACTGCGGGCCATCGAGGAGATCTCGGAGACGGGGCTGTAGCGAGCGGCATGACGGTGCCGCCCGGCACGGGTGTGCTCGGACACGGTGAACCTCTCAGTGCCTACGAGGTGAGCTGTCGGGTTCGGGCTGAGGTTGCCCGGCCGGTGTGGCCCGTGAGGGCCGTACCGGCTTCACCCCAAGGAGTCGCGGCCAGGCCGTGGCTCCGAAGTGGTTCCCCCGCTCCTGCCAGGCGGACTCTCGAGAGTGACCCTGTGGTGGAGGCAGGACTCGGCGGTTCCACCACGGGTGCCCCCCGTCCGGGCCGGCGGGCACGTCGAACGTAACAGCGCCCACGGCAGATCACAAAAAGATCACGGTGAGCGTTCTCAGGGAGCTCTTGGGTGCTCAGGGCCCCTGATGACAACGATGTCTGCTCGCGCGGCCCACACGCCCCCGCGCTCTCGCCTCCACCCGGCTCGCGAGCCGACCCGGACGTGTCGAGCCGCCTCGACCCGGCGCGCGGACGGACCCCTCGGCTCGGGAGCTCCAGCCGGGCTCGCGAGGCCCGCGGCGACCCGCACCACCCCGGGGACGACGACGGCCGCCGGACCCGGGGGTCGGCGGCCGTCGTCGGTGGCCCGCGCTGCGGGCCCGGCGGTCAGTAGTTGACCGTCACGTGCACGTGGTCGTAGTGGTTCGCGGTGGGCGAGCCACGGTCCTCCATCGTGCTCCAGCCCTCGCCCGGCGCCCAGTAGCGCTGCTGCCAGATGAGGTACTTGACGTTGAACTTCCCGACGTTCTGCTGGACCCAGGCCGCGATGGCATCACCCTGCGAGGCGTTCGCGATCATGAAGTCGATGGCCTGGCCGGTGCCGTGCTCGTCGGCGGTGGCGCGCCGGCCGCCGATCGTCGGGGGCCGAAGAGCGCGTCGACGGCCGAGCAGATGCCGACCGCGTTGGGGATCAGGCCGATGTTCGTGCATTTGGCCGTGGTCTTGCCCGACCACGAGCCGGTCGGGGCGGCGGCACCCGACGAGGAGGAGGACGACGAGGCGTCGGCCGTCGTCGTGGGCTCGGGCTTCGCGACGGCCTTGACGCCGGCGACACCGACGGGTACGGGCTTGACCGGGGCGCTGCCCGCGGGGCGGCGACGGCCGGGGCCGGGGCGTCGTCGCGGTCGGCCCGCGAGCGCGAGGCGGACTCGAAGCCGCTGCGCTGGACGAGGGCCGCGGTGGCGACGACGTCGGCCGCGGGGGCGGCGGTCTCGGACTCGGCGCCGGCCTGGTCGGCCGGGACGGTCAGGGCGACGGCGGCGCCACCGACGACGCACAGGCCCGCGGCGGACTTGACCGCCCAGGAGGCTCCGAGGCTGGAGAAGCCGTCGGGGAGGCGGCGGACGCGGCCGGGCGCACGGCGCCGACCGGGGGCACGAGAGGGTGAGGGCACAGCAGATGTCATCTTCCGGGGTGGGTACGGCTCAGCGGCCACCGTACGGCACCCGGGACGCCGATGTCACGTTTGGGTAACGCGAGTCGGCCGTTCGACCGGGCCGTGGACGGCCGGACGGTTCAGGCCGGGGCGACGAAGACGTGGCCCGCGATGTCGGCGGGAAGCGACACCCCGGTGGCCTCGTCGGCGCCCTCGTGGAAGACGACGACGCGGGTGCCGTCGCGGCGCACGCGGGCCGGCTGACCGGGCAGCAGGCCGGCGCTGGTGAGCAGGCCGAGGGCCTCGTGGTCGACCTGCACCGGCTCGCCGATCCGCCGGACGACGACCGACAGCGTCTCCTCGGCGGCGACCTCGTCGAGGGTGGTCAGGCCCAGCCGGAAGTCGACGACGTCGCCGACCTCACCGAGCTCGTCGAGGCCCGGGATCGGGTTGCCGTAGGGCGACTCGAGGTGGTCGGGGAGGATCGCGAGGATCTTGCGCTCGACGCGGTCGGACATCACGTGCTCCCACCGGCAGGCCTCGTCGTGGACGAACTCCCACTCCAGGCCGATGACGTCGACGAGCAGCCGCTCGGCGATGCGGTGCTTGCGCATGACGCGGGTGGCCAGCTTCCGGCCGTGCTCGCTCAGCTCGAGGTGGCGGTCGCCGGCGACGGCGAGCAGGCCGTCGCGCTCCATCCGGGCCACGGTCTGGGAGACGGTGGGCCCGGAGTGGCCGAGCCGCTCGGCGATGCGGGCGCGCAGGGGGTGATGCCCTCCTCCTCGAGCTCGAAGATGGTGCGGAGGTACATCTCCGTGGTGTCGATGAGGTCGGTCACGCAGGCAAGCCTAATCTGACCCGCCGACGTCGGCGGTCCGCCGGCGCGGGTCGTGCACCGGCAGCCAGCGCAGCAGCCACCCGCCGCCGAGCAGGGTGAGGACCCCCACCGACACGCTCGCCGCGCCGATGGAGGCCACCGCGGCCACGGCGCCGACGACGATCGAGGCCCCGTTGTGGCCGACGAGCGAGAGCAGCCGCCAGATGCCGAGGAAGGCCGCGCGTCCCTGCACCGGGGCCGCGTCGGCACCCAGCGTCATGACGATCCCCGAGCCCAGGCCGTTGCCGACGCCCATGCCGACGGCGACCGCCCCGACCGCCGCGAGCGAGGAGGTGAGGGGCAGGACGAGCAGGCCGATGCCGAGCAACACGGTGACCGGCAGGGCCACCCAGACCCGGCCGCGGCGGTCCATCAGGGAGCCGGCGGGGTAGAAGAGCAGCACCTCGACGAGCCCCGCGGCTCCGAAGACGAGCGCGGTCTGGGCGGCCGAGAGCCCGACGTGCTCGGCCCAGAGCGGCACTACGACGACGCGGGACGAGCGGGCCAGGCCGATGGCCAGGACGCCGAGGCCCACCGTCAGCAGCACCGCCCGCTGCTGCCGGACGACCTCGAGCACCCCCGTGCGGGCGACCGGCTCGCCGGCACCGTCGACCACCGGCGCGACGTGGGCCCCGAGGTCGGGTGAGGCCGCCGCGACCCCGGCCGCGAGCAGCCCCGCGACCACGGCGATGCCGAACGCCGCCTGCGGACCCCGGTGGGCGATGAGCGGAGCGCCGAGCAGCGGGCCGACGAAGAGGCCGATCCGGGCCACGCCGCCGAGGGTCGACATCGCCCGGGCGCGCATCGTCTCGGGGGCGGCCGCCGTCAGGTACGACTGCCGGGCGAGGAGGAAGACCGCGCCGGTCGGCCCGGAGAGCAGGACGGCGAGGGCGAGCACCCAGAGCGAGGGCGCGAGCATTGCGAGGAGGGCGGCCCCGGCGTCGGCGACCCCGGCGAGGACGAGCGCGCGCCGCTCCCCCATCCGGTCGACGAGGACGCCGGACGGCACGGCCGAGACCAGCTCGGAGACGGTCGCGATGCCGACGAAGAGGGCCGCGACCGGCACGGTGGCACCGAGCCCGCGGGCACTGAGGGCGATGACGGGCAGCGTCGCGCCGATGCCGACCGACCACAGCGCCGTCGGCCCGAAGGCGGGCACCGCGATCCGCCGCAGCGAGAACTCCTCCGGCACGCCGCACCCCCTTTCTCTTGACGTCAAGATACTTCGTCGGGTCGCCGGACGGGGCGAGTGGTGCAGACCACACGACGGGAGGCGCGCGCGTGGGTACGTTGACCGCGTGGAGCTGACCATCCCCCGCCGCTACTGCGGTCCCCCGAGTCCGGCAACGGCGGCTGGGTGAGCGGCGCGCTCGCCGCGCACGTGCGCACCTCGCGCGAGCTGCCCTCCGTGACCGTCCGCCTGTCCGCCCCGCCGCCGCTCGGCCGGCCGCTCGCCGTCGTCGGCGACGAACCGGACCCGCTCACCGGCACCTCGGTGCTGCGGCTGCTCGACGGCGACGTGCTCGTCGCGGCGGGGTCGGCCGTGCCCGAGCTCGACGAGCCGGTGCCGTCGGCGGCGACCACCGAGGAGGCCCGGCTCGCCGAGGACCGCTACGAGGGCGCCACCGGGCACCCCTTCCCGACGTGCTTCTCGTGCGGCCCCGACCGCGAGCCCGGTGACGGACTGCGGCTGCGGCCCGGGCCGCTCGACGACGGCACGGGCCGCTACGCGTGCACCTGGACGGCGCCGGACGACGTGTCCCTCCCGACGGCGTGGGCGGCCCTGGACTGCCCCGGCGGCTGGTCGGCGGGCATCGCGGGACGCCCGATGGTCCTCGGCACGATGACCGCCCGGGTGTGGCGCCTGCCCGAGCCCGGCGAGCTCCTCGTCGTCACGGCGTGGCAGCGTGGGGCGCAGGGCCGGCGGCACTGGTCCGCGAGCACGCTGCACGCCGGCGACGAGCTGGTGGGCCGGGCCGAGGCCACCTGGGTCGCCGTCGACCCCGAGACCGTCCGACCGAGGGAGCAGCCGTGACCGGGAGCATCGCCGAGCCGACCGCGGGGTCCGCAGGGTCGGACGAGCCCCTGACGTCCGTCGAGCCGGCCGCGGCAGCGCCCGACATGCGCCGCACCGCGGTCGTCACCGGCGCGAGCAGCGGCATCGGGGCGGCGACCGCCCGGCTGCTCGCGGCCCACGGCTTCCGGGTCGTCTGCGCCGCCCGGCGGGCCGAGCGCGTCGAGGAGCTGGCCGCCGAGCTCGGCGGGGTGGCCGTCGCCTGCGACGTCACGCTCGACGACGACGTCGCCCGGCTGGCCGAGGCCGCGGGCGGGGTCGTGCACGTCCTCGTCAACAACGCCGGTGGGGCGCTGGGGCTCGAGGCCGTCGCCGACGCCGACGTCGACCTCTGGCGGCAGATGTACGAGACGAACGTCCTCGGCACGCTCAAGGTCACGAAGGCGCTGCTGCCGTCGCTCGTCGCGGCCGGGGGCGACGGCATCGTCGTCAACGTCGGCTCGATCGCCGGGCTGCTCGCCTACGAGGGCGGTGGGGGGTACACGGTGGCCAAGCACGGCGTCCACGTGATGACCGAGACACTGCGCCTCGAGCTGTTCGACCAGCCGGTGCGCATCACCGAGATCGCCCCCGGGATGGTGCACACCGAGGAGTTCTCGCTCACCCGCTTCGGCGGTGACCAGGAGCGGGCCGACCGCGTCTACGAGGGGGTGCCGGGCCCACTCGTCGCCGACGACGTCGCCGAGGCCGTCGTCTGGATGGCCACGAGGCCGGCGCACGTCAACGTCGACCTGCTCGTCCTCAAGCCCCGGGCCCAGGCCGCGCCGCACAAGGTGCACCGCCTCCCCTCCTGACCGCCGTGGAACCGTTCGCGGAGGTGCTGCTCGCCGGCGGGCACACGAACTCGCTCGGCCGCTCGGGCGAGGTGCTGGACGTCGTGCGCGCCGACCCCTCCCGGACCGACGAGCTGTTCGCCTGCATCGGCCACGACGACGCCTGGGTGCGGATGCGCGCCGTCGACACCTTCGAGAAGCTCGTCCGCGAGGAGCCGGAGCGCGGCGCCCCCTACGTCGGGCACATCCTCGGGACGCTGACCCGCAGCACGCAGCCGTCGGTGCAGTGGCACGTCGCGCAGCTGGTCGGGCTGCTCGAGCTCACCGGCGCCCAGCGGGCCGCGGCCGTCGCGTGGCTCGGCGACCGGCTCGCGGGCACCGACGTCGACTGGATCGTCGCGGCGCAGTCGATGGCCACGCTCGTCGCCTTCCACGAGGACGGCTCCGTCACGACCGACCGGCTCGAGCGGCTGCTCGACGTGCAGACCGGTCACCACTCGGCATCGGTGCGGCGCAAGGCATCCGCGTTCCTCGCGGCCCTGCGCGACTCCTGACGCCTTGGGGCGGGCGGCCGTCAGGGCCGGCGGCCGTCAGGGCTGGCGGCGGGAGACCTCCCACGAGCCCGCATCCCCGAGGTCGCCCTCGCCGGTGCGGGTGTGGACGAGCCGGTCGTGCAGGCGGTTGCGGCGGCCGGCCCACAGCTCCACCTCGTCGCAGAGGATGCGGAAGCCGCCCCAGGCGTCGGGCACGGGGACGTCGTCGTCCGAGCCGTGGTCGGGGAACTCGGCGGCTCGTGCGGCGTACGCGGCCTCGAGGTCCGCGCGCGAGCCGACGGGCTGCGACTGCTGCGACGCCCAGGCCGAGATGCGCGAGGCCCAGGGGCGCGAGACCCAGTAGGAGCGCACCTCGTCCTCGTCGAGCTGGACCGCCCTGCCGCGGAACCGGATCGCTCGGTACATCGCCGGCCAGGTGAGCGCGGCGGCGACGTGCGCGTTGACGGTCAGCTCACGGCCCTTGGTCGAGGTGAGGTCGGTGACGAAGCCCGGGCCGCGCTCGTCGAGGAACCGCATGAGGACGGTACGCACGTTCGGCCGGCCCTCGGGGTCGGCGGAGGCCACCGACAGGGCGAGCGGCTCGAAGACGTCGGCCTCGGTCTCCGAGCGCCGGACCGCGTCGTCGACCCAGGCGCGGACGCTGGCGTACGGGGTCTCGAGGAGGTCGGCCTCGGAGATGCCGTCACCGGTGTAGTCGACGCGATGCGGGTCCATGCCGCCAGCCTAGGACTTCCCACCGGGCAGGCTCCCCCGCGCCCGGCCGCGAGGGGACAGGTGGTGCACCAGAACTCCTGTCGCCCCCGGAGGGATACCTGTCGCTGCGACCGGGATACCTGACCTCCCGACCGGGATACCTGACATCCCGACCGGGATACCTGACGCAGCGACTGGATCTCGCGACCACACCCCCTCCTCTCCGTACCCCCTCTCGGGCGACGCCGTCCGGCGCGCCGCACCCTCAGGGGGTCGGGTGGCGGGCGTCGTACCGGACGAAACCGGGCTGCCGCAGCGACAGGACGACGACGGCGAGCACGCACGCCAGCCCACCTCCGACGGCCGTCCAGCCCTCGCCCACCCGCTCGGCCACCCCGCCGCCCACCAGCTCGCCGAGCCGCGGCCCGCCCGCCACGACGACGACGAACACCCCCTGCAGCCGCCCGCGCATCCGGTCCGGCGCCGCCGACTGCAGGATCGTCGTCCGGAACACCGCGCTCACCGAGTCGGCCGCTCCGGCGAAGGCCATCGCCGCCAGGGCCGCGACGAACGCCTGGTCCCGCGTCAGCGCCCCGCCGGCCGCGAGCAGCGCCACCCCCAGCCCGCTGATGCCGACGCCCCAGCCGGCGACGCTCACCATGATCGCCGCGCCCTGCCGTCGGACGCCGCCCAGTCGCCCGGACAGGACCATCGCGAGGATGCCGCCGCCGGCTGCCGCCGCGTAGAGCGCCCCGACGGTCGTGGCCCCGCCCCCGAGGATCACCGCACCCGCCGCCGGGAAGAGCACCCGCGGCTGGGCGAGCAGCATCGCCGCGATGTCCGCGACGAACGTCATCCGGACGTTGGGCGCCGTGCGCAGGAACGCGAACCCGTCGAGCACCGAGCGCAGCCCGACCCGTCGCGCCACCGGCTCACCCTCCACCGCGTCGGGCGGCACCGGGTGCAGCCGCCACAGGCTGTGCACGGCGGCGAGGGTGAGCACGGCGTCGGTCGTGTACGCCGCGCGGTAGCCGCCCCAGTCGACGAGGACGCCGGCGAGCAGCGGCCCGGCGGTGAGCGCGGCGTTCATCGCGAACACCGAGAGGGCGTTGGCCGCAGGCAGCTGCTCGGGCGCCAGGATCCGCGGGTAGATGCTCGTGCGTGCCGGCGACGACACCGCGAAGGCCCCGCTCCACACCGCGACCACCGCGTACAGCAGCCAGGTCGAGCTGCTGCCCAGCCAGGCCTGCGTCGCGGCCACGACGCTCGTCGCGAAGACCACCAGCGTCGCGACGAGCCCGACCAGCCGGCGGTCGTGGTGGTCCGCGAGCGCCCCGCCGTACAGCCCCATGACGACGAGCGGTACCAGCGCGAACAGCCCGACGACCCCGACCGAGGCGGTCGAGCCGGTGAGGTCGTACACCTGCAGCCCGATGGCGACGACGGCCATCTGGGATCCGACGTTGGAGAGCGTGAACCCGGTCCACAGCCGCCGGTAGTCACGGTTGCTCCGGAACGGCGTGAGGTCCGGGAGCAGGGAGCGCAGCACCGGCGCATCATCGCCCATCGGGGCCCACCGACGGGCGTGAGGGTCCCGCCGCCCACCACGCACTAGCCTCGACGGCATGACGGACACCCCGCGCATCGCGCTGCTCATCGACGCCGACAACGCGCGCGCCCGGCGCCTCGACGTCGTCCTCAACGAGCTGTCGGCCCTCGGGGAGACCACGATCCGTCGCGCGTACGGCAACTGGACCAAGTCCGAGCTCAAGGGGTGGCAGCAGGTGCTGCACGAGAACGCCATCCGACCGATGCAGCAGTTCGACCCCTCGAAGGGCAAGAACGCGAGCGACATGGCCCTCGTCGTCGACGCCGTCGAGATCCTCCACACCCAGCGCCCGGACGCGATGGCCATCGTCTCCTCCGACTCCGACTTCACGCCGCTCGTCATGCACCTGCGCGAGCACGGCGTGGCCGTCTACGGGTTCGGCGACGCGAAGACGCCGGCGGCCTTCCAGAGCGCCTGCACGCGCTTCCTCGTCCTCGACCGCCTCAGCTCCCCGAGCGGCGAGGCGACGACCGACGACGAGGTCCCCGAACCACCGAGGAAGGCGACCCGGAAGGCGACGGCCAAGGCGACCTCGAAGGCGACCGAGAAGGCGACCGAGACCAAGGCCGCGACCGGCGGCAAGAAGGCCTCGGCGCGGGCCACCGCCGCCGCCTCGGCCACCGCCGCGGCCGCCCCGGCCGCCGCCCCTCCCACCGCACCCGCCGCCGCCCCTCCCGCCAACGGCACCCCCGAGCGGGCCACCCGCGCCCAGCTGCGCCAGGACGCCCGCCTCGTCAGCCTCCTGCGCGGCGCCGTCGACTCCGCCTCCGACGAGACGGGCTGGGCCAAGATCGGCACGGTCGGGCAGCGCATCGCCCGCCAGTCCTCCTTCGACTCGCGCAACTACGGGTACGCCAAGCTGAGCAAGCTCATCGAGGCGTCCGACCTGTTCGAGGTCCGCGACGCCGGCACCCCCGACATGGCGATGCGCGACCCGCGGGCCGGCTGAGCCGTGACGGGCCGGTGTCCACTCCCGGCACGTTGCGGTGGGTCCTCACCGCGAGGGAGTGCAGAATGGGCCGCGCCCGACACCGGCGACGAGCGAACGGGGACCCCCGAATGACCAGCACCGCCTCCACGGCCACCGCCGAGGACCCGCACTTCTACCCCGGCCTCGAGGGGGTCATCGCCTTCGAGAGCGAGATCGCCGAGCCCGACAAGGAGGGCGGCGCGCTGCGCTACCGCGGGGTCGACATCAACGACCTCGTCGGCACGGTGTCCTTCGGCCAGGTGTGGGGCCTGCTCGTCGACGGCGAGCTCGACCCGGGTCTGCCGCCCGCCGAGCCGTTCCCGCTGCCGGTGCACACGGGCGACATCCGCGTCGACGTCCAGTCCGCGATCGCCCAGCTCGCCACGGTCTGGGGCTTCAAGCCGCTCCTCGACATCGACGACGCGCAGGCCCGTGACGACCTCGCCCGCGCCTCGGTCATGGCCATCTCGTTCATCGGCCAGTCCGCCCACGGTCAGGGTCGCCCGATGGTGCCCCAGTCCGAGGTCGACAAGGGCCGCACCATCCCCGAGCGCTTCATGATCCGCTGGCGCGGCGAGCCCGACCCCCGCCACGTCGAGGCCATCGACGCCTACTTCATCTCCGCCGCCGAGCACGGGGTCAACGCCTCGACCTTCACGGCCCGCGTCATCGCCTCCACCGGCGCCGACGTCGCCGCCTGTCTCTCCGGCGCCATCGGCGCGCTGTCGGGCCCGCTGCACGGTGGCGCGCCGAGCCGGGCGCAGCACATGATCGAGGGCGTCGAGCAGACCGGCGACGCGGTGAAGTACGTCAAGGGCGTCTTCGACCGCAAGGAGCGCCTCATGGGCTTCGGTCACCGCGTGTACCGGGCCTACGACCCGCGCGCGGCGGTGCTGCGCGACACCTGCAAGCGCCTCGGCGCCCCGCGCTACGAGGTCGCCCTCGAGCTCGAGAAGGCGGCCATCGCCGAGCTCGCCGAGCGCTACCCCGAGCGCCGGATGGAGACCAACGTCGACTTCTGGGCCGCGGTGCTGCTCGACTTCGCCGAGGTCCCCGGCGACATGATGACCCCGCTGTTCGTCGCCGCCCGCACGGCCGGCTGGTCGGCGCACGTCCTCGAGCAGAAGAAGACCGGCCGCCTCATCCGGCCGAGCTCGCGCTACATCGGCCCGGGCGCCCGCCCGCTCTCCGAGGTCCCCGGCTACCGCGCCCACGACTGACCCCCGGCCGCCCACCCCGGCGCGCATCCGCACACCCTGCAGTCATCCGCTCCTCCTCGAGGAGGTGCGGCTGACGCCCAGGTGTGCGGATGCCGGTCGCCGGCGACCGGCCCCACCCGGGCCTGTGGATGACGCCCACCGACCGTCCGCCGGACGCGGCACGATGACCGGATGGACCTGAGCGCCCTGGCGACCGACGGCGTCCTCGACGTGCGGACCGCGGCCCGGCACGGCATCGGGCCCGAGGTCCTCCGCACGGAGGTGCGGCGCGGCCGCCTACGGCGGCTCGCCCGCGGTCAGTACACGACGCGCACGGAGGCCTCGGGTGAGGAGCTGCACCTCCTGCGCACGCTCGCCCACGTCCGCGCGCACGACGGGCGCGCGGCGGCCAGCCACCACTCGGGATGCCTCGTGCACGGTCTGCCGCTCGTCGACGCAGACCTGAGCCGGGTCCGGCTCTGCCGCACCGGGGACGCCCGGCGCCGACGTCGCGCCGACCTCGCCGTCGACCCTGCCCCCTGTCCCCGGTGTGGGTGAGCCGGGCCGGCGTGAGCGCGCCGACCCTCGTCCTCCCGGCCGCGGTCGTCGTCGTCCAGCACGGCTGCGGCGCCGGCCCGGGGGCCGCGCTCGTGGCCGCCGACGCGGCGCTGCGCCTCGAGCGCACGACCCCCTCCCGCCTCACCGAGGCCGTGGTCCTCCTCGGCGGCCACACGGGCATCGGTCCGGTCCGCAGCGCCCTGACGCTCGCCGACGGCCGGCGCGAGTCGCCCGGCGAGTCCCTCACGGCGTGGCTGCTGGCCGGTGCCGGGGTGCGCACCGTGCCGCAGGTCGAGGTCCTGGCGGCCGGCCACCGGTACCGCGTCGACCTCGTCGTCGAGGGCGAGCCGGTCATCATCGAGTTCGACGGGCTCGCGAAGTACGGGAGCAGGGAGGACCTCGTCGCCGAGAAACGCCGGGAGGACCACCTGCGGGGCCTGGGGTACGAGGTCGTGCGCGTCACCTGGGCCGACCTGGCGCACCCTCAACGGGTCCGCGCCCTCGTCGAGGCCGCCCGCCGGCGGGCCCGGTCCGGCGGGCTGCGGCCGGCGTGAGCATCCGCACACCCTGCAGTCATCCGCTCCCCCTCCAGGAGGTGCGTCTGACGCCCAGGTGTGCGGATGTCCCGGGGCGGGAGCACGCCCACGACTGACCCCCCAGCCGCCCACGTGGTGGACCTCACGCCCACGATGTGGGCGCGGTCGGTGAGGATGGGAGCCGGTCGCGGGGCCGCCGACGGCGCCGGCCCCCGACCTCCGGAGGACCACCCGGCCACCGCGGCGCCCTGCCGCGGACGCGCGCGGGGCCACCGGGCACCGACTCCCGACCGACCCCCACCTCGGAGACCCACGTGAGCGACGCCCCCATCACCATCCCCGCCGACCTGCTGCCCGGTGACGGTCGGTTCGGCTCCGGACCCTCGAAAGTCCGCCCCGCGCAGGTCGAGGCGCTGAGTGCCATCGGTCGCACCGTCCTCGGCACGTCCCACCGCCAGGCCCCGGTGCGCGGCCTCGTCAAGGCGGTCCGCGAGGGCCTCGGCACCTTCTTCGACCTCCCCGAGGGCTACGAGGTCGTGCTCGGCAACGGCGGCTCGACGGCCTTCTGGGACATCGCCGCCTTCGGGCTGGTCCGCGACCGGGCCCAGCACCTGGCCTTCGGCGAGTTCTCCAGCAAGTTCGGCTCGGTCACGAAGAAGGCCCCCTTCCTCGGCGAGCCGACGATCATCACCAGCGAGCCGGGCACCCGCCCCGACCCGACGGCCGAGGCCGGTGTCGACGTCTACGCGTGGGCGCACAACGAGACGAGCACCGGCGTGATGGCCCCCGTCCGCCGGGTCGAGGGGGCCGACGACGACGCCCTCGTGCTCGTCGACGCCACGTCCGGTGCCGGCGGCCTCCCCGTCGACGTCTCGCAGGCCGACGTCTACTACTTCGCCCCCAGAAGTCCTTCGCCTCCGACGGCGGCCTGTGGCTCGGCCTGTTCTCCCCCGCCGCCCTGGCCCGCGTCGAGGAGATCGAGGCCTCCGGCCGATGGGTGCCCGACTTCTTCAGCCTGCCGACGGCGATCACCAACTCGCGCCTCGACCAGACGTACAACACCCCGGCGGTCGCGACCCTCGCCATGCTCGCGAACCAGGTCGAGTGGCTCAACGAGAACGGCGGCCTCGACTGGGCCACCGGCCGCACCGCCGACTCCTCGGGCCGGCTCTACACCTGGGCCGAGGCGACCTCGTACACCTCGCCGTACGTGGCGGACCCCGAGCACCGCAGCCAGGTCGTCGCGACCATCGACTTCGACGACTCCGTCGACGCCGCGGCGGTCGCGAAGACGTTGCGCGCCAACGGGATCGTCGACGTCGAGCCGTACCGCAAGCTGGGCCGCAACCAACTGCGCGTCGCCTGCTTCCCCGCGGTCGAGCCCGACGACGTGTCGGCACTCATCGCCTCGGTCGAGCACGTGGTCGAGCGCCTCGCCTGACCCCGCCGGCCGCACGGCCCGGACGTCACGGACCCCCGTCCCGCACTGCGCGGGCGGGGGTCCGTGGCGTCAGCGGACGACGGCGTAGACGACGGCCACGACGACGAGCACGGCCAGCACGCCGAGCGTCATCCGGCGACGGAAGAGCGGGGTCACCGCGCCGGCTCCGGCAGCGGCACCTGGGCGTGCTCGCGCTCGGACGGGACGGTCGTCACGCTGACGCGCGGACGGCGCTGCGACTCGTAGCTCACCCGGACATTCTCCGCCCGGGCCAGCCAGAACGACACCGCCACGAGGGTCAGCCCGACGGCCAGCGCGCCGACGCCGATGGTCCAGCGCGGCCCGAACTGCTCGGAGATCCAGCCGATCATCGGCGCACCGGCGGGGGTGCCGCCCATGAAGATCGCCATGTAGAGGGCCATGACCCGCCCGCGCATCTCCGGGGCGACCCGGGTCTGCACCATGGCGTTCGCGGTGGTCAGCGCGGTGAGCGCGGTGAGCCCGACGGGCACCAGCGCGAGCGCGAACAACCAGTACGACGGGGCCGTCGCGGCGAGCACGGCCGAGACCGTGAACCCGACGAGGGCGAGCAGCAGCACCCGCAGGCGCGGCTCCGCACGGCGGGCCGAGAGCAGGGCCGCGGTCAGCGACCCGATGGCCATGATCGACCCGAGCAGCCCGAACTCGCCGGCGCCCTTGTCGAAGACCTTCGTGGCCATGAGGGCCATGGTGATCTGGAAGTTCATCCCGAAGGTGCCGAGGACGAAGACCAGCAGCATGACGAGCTGGATGTCGCGGCGGTGCCGCACGTAGGCGAACCCCTCGCGGATGCCGCCGCGTCCCTTGGCCCGGCTCGGCGAGCGCAGCTCGGAGGTCGTGAGCATCGCGAGGGCCGCGAGCACGAAGACGAAGGTCAGCGTGTTGAGCAGGAGCGCCTGGCCGGTGCCCCACCACGCGATGACCAGCCCGGCGAGCCCCGGCCCGATGAGCCGCCCGGCGTTGAAGGACGCCGAGTTGAGCGCGACGGCGTTGGTCAGCTTGTCCGGCGGCACCATCTCGGAGACGAACACCTGCCGGGCCGGGTTGTCGATCGCCGTCGTCACGCCCTGGAAGAGCGCGATGGCGTAGACGTGCCACAGCTGGGCCGTGCCGGTGACGGCGAGGATGCCGAGCACGAGGCTGGTCAGCGCGAGCAGGGTCTGGGTGACGAGGAGGATGCGCCGGCGCGAGAAGCGGTCGGCGATGAGGCCCGTCCACGGTGCGAGCAGCAGGAACGGCAGGAACTGCAGCCCGGTGACGACACCGAGCGCGGTCGCCGACCCCGCCGTGAGCACGGTGAGGACGAGCCAGTCCTGGCCGACCCGGCCGATCCAGGTGCCGACGTTGGAGACGAAGCCGCCGAGGAACCAGAGGCGGTAGTTGCGGACCTCGAGCGAGGTGAACGTGGGGCTCACTCGGCGGCCACCCGTTCGAGGAGCGCGGTGGCCTCGACGAGCAGCGCGCGCTCGTCGTCGGTGAGGTGCTCGAGGCGGGTCGCCAGCCAGAGGTCGCGGCGTCGGCGGGTCTCCTTGACCGCCCGTCGCCCCTCCGGCGTCAGCGAGAGGATGACCTGCCGACCGTCGGTGGGGTCGTCGGCCCGGGCGACCAGCCCGCGCTCGACGAGGCCGTTGACCGTGCGGCTCATGCTCGGGGCCGAGACGCGCTCGATCTCCGCGACCTCCTTCGGGGTCAGCGGACCGTCCTCGAGCCGGACGAGGACCGAGAACTGGTGGGGCGCAAGGTCCCCCGAGCCCTCGAAGCGCACCCGACGTGACACGCGCATGCACACCATGCGCAGGTCGCTCGTGAGGCGGTCCTTCTGCGCACGGGTCATGGTCGGGGCGGGGGCTGCGGGCACGGTGGTCTCCGGGAGGTGTCGTCATCGGTCGTTAGCACAACTCGTTACCAGTGCTAACTATTCCACGACATCGCCCCGGGCGGTGCGGGCCGCACACGCAGAAGCTCCCGCGGCACCGGGGAACATCCTGGTGCGGCGGGAGCTCCCGCGTGCGAGCCGCGCGCGTGACCGCCGGCCGTCAGCCGTCAGCCGTCAGCCGGAGACCAGCTCGGTGATGGGCTCGATGAAGAAGTACACGACGAAGAGCAGGGCGGTGACCCACATCATCGGGTGGATCTCGCGCACCTTGCCGCGCACCAGCTTGATGACGACGTAGGCGACGAACCCGGCGCCGATGCCCGCCGTGATCGAGTACGTGAAGGGCATGAGGATGATCGTCAGGAAGGCCGGGATCGCGATCTCGACGTCGTCCCAGGCGATCTCCTTGACCTGCTGCATCATGAGGAAGCCGACGAGCACGAGCGCGGGGACGGCCGCCTCGTTGGGGACGATCTTCACGAGCGGCGCGAACACGACGGCCACGAGGAACAGCACCCCGGTGACCACCGAGGCCAGCCCGGTGCGCGCCCCCTCCCCGACTCCCGACGCGGACTCGATGTACGACGTGTTCGACGAGACGCCCGCGGCACCACCCGCGGCCGCCGCCACCGAGTCGACGACGAGGATCCGCGAGGTGTTGGGCGGGTTGCCCTCCTCGTCGAGCAGCCCGGCCTCGGCGCCGATGGCCGTCATCGTGCCCATGGTGTCGAAGAAGTCGGCGAGCATCAGGGTGAAGACCAGGAGGACGGCGGCGACGACGCCCACGCGCGCGAAGGAGCCGAAGAGGCTGAACTCGCCGAGCGTGCCGAAGCTGATCGGGTCGACGGTGTCGGGCCAGGCCGGCACGTTGAGGTTCCACCCGAGCGGGTTGACGACGTTGTTGCCGGCGGCGTCGACCCCGGTGACCGTCGGGCCGACCTCGGCGATGGCCTCGACGACGAAGGCGACGACCGTCATCGTGATGATCGAGATGATGATGGCGCCCTTCACCTTCCGCACCCACAGGGCGATGATGAGGATGACGCCGAGCGCGAAGACGAGGATCGGCCAGCCGGCGAGCTGGCCCCCGATGCCGAGCTCGACGGGCACCGGGCCCGCGCCGGTGCGGCGCACGAACCCCGCGTCGACGAGCCCGATGAGGGCGATGAACAGGCCGATGCCCACGGAGATGGCCACCTTGAGCTGGGCGGGGACCGCGTGGAAGACCGCCTGCCGGAACCCGGTGAGCACGAGGACGAGGATGATGACGCCCTCGAGCACGACGAGGCCCATCGCGTCGGCCCAGCTCATCCTGCTCGCGATGGCGTAGGCGACGAACGCGTTGAGCCCGAGCCCGGTGGCCAGGGCCAGCGGGTAGTTGGCGACGACGCCCATGAGGATGGTCAGCACGCCGGCGACGAGCGCGGTGCCGGCGGCGATGGCCGCGAGGTTCGGGGCGTCACCGCCACCGAGGAACTTGCCGTCGGCGTCCTTGACGAAGCCCAGGATCAGCGGGTTCAGCACGACGATGTAGGCCATCGTGAAGAAGGTGGCGACGCCGCCGCGGAGCTCTCGGCCCACGGTCGAGCCGCGCTCGTGGATGTGGAAGAACCGCTCGAGGAACCCTGCGGGCGCCTGCCCGGTCTCGTCGGCGGTGGTGGTGGTCTCGGCCATGGCGTGCAGGCTAGTGGCGGCGGGAGGCGCGTGGGTTTCGGGGGTGTGACGGCGAGACGCGGGCCCCACCGACCGGGTGGTTACGCTGGCGCCGTGACCGACGAGACCCCGCGCCCGGCCCGCTCCCTCGGTGCGTCCGCGCCCGTCGACCCGCCGGACGTCCCGACGCGCGGCATCGTGCTCGTCGGCACCGGCCTGTGGGCCGTGGCCCTGCTCGTCACCCTCGTCGTGCCCGCGCTGCACCAGGGCCAGCGCTCGTGGTGGCCGTGGGCGTGCGTCAGCGGGATGGCCCTCGGGGTCTTCGCGTGGTGGTACGTGCGGCGCGGCCGGGGCAACGCCCGCGGCGCCTGACGGCCCGGCGTCTCCGAGGGCCGACCGGTGAGGGCCGGCTCAGGCGGGGTCGAGCTCGAAGTCGTCGAGGATCGGCGGCGAGATGCGCTCGGGGGCCGGCGCCTCGAGGTCGACCTCGGAGTGCGCGCCGCAGCCGTGGTCGAGGCTGACCACGCGGCCGTCCGAGGGCGACCAGGCGTTGGCGCAGACACCGAACACCGAGCGCAGCGCGCCGGCCATCGGGACGAGGAAGCCGCACGACGAGCACGGCATCGGTGCCTTGGTGGCGACGGGGGCCGACGGGCCGTTCTCGCCGTCGTACCAGCGCTGCGCGGCGACGTCGCGGCCCTCGGCGGACAGCACCCGGGGACGGCCGAGGCCGAGCTCCCAGAACGCGACGGCGTCGACGTCCTCGTCGCCGGTGGCCTCGAAACCGGCCTCGAGCAGCGGGTCGGCCTCGAGGTAGGGGGTGACGTCGCCGGGGCCGAGGTCGCCGGGGGCCAGCCGCTCGGCGTAGGGCACCCACTCGGGCGAGAGCATCGAGCCGTCGCCGGGCACGAGGTTGGCCTCGCACACGGTCGGCGCCTTGGAGCGGGCGACGCGAGCCACCGAGACCGCCCAGCGCCAGCCAAGGTAGGCGGGCGCCGTGCACGCGAAGTAGTGCGTGGCGAGCCGCTCCTCGACCATCTCCATGCCGAGGTGCTCACCGACGACGTCGCCCTCGGCGACCGCGAGGGCGGCCTCGCGGGCGAGGTCGACGGCGCCCTTCAGGGTGCTGTCGGTCTTGACGGCGGTGGCGGCCGGCATCAGATCTCGAGGTCGGTGGCGACGGCGTGCAGCACCTGGGCGACCTTGTTGCCGTGCGCCTTGTCGGGGTAGTGCCCGCGGCGCAGCGACTCGGAGACGTCGTCGAGGAGCTTGATGACGTCCTCGACGATGACGACCATCTCGTCGGCCGGCTTGCGGTCGCGGACGCGACGGTTCGTCGCGACGGACGGGGCCGGGTCGAGGAGGCGGACCGAGAGCGCCTGGGCGCCGCGGCGGCCCTCGGCGACGTCGAACTCGATGCGCTGGCCCCCCTTGAGGCCGGTGACGCCCTCGGGCAGCGCGGACGCGGGGACGAAGACGTCACCCTCCCCGGACTCGCCGGACACGAAACCGAAGCCCTTCTCGGCGTCGAAGAACTTCACCTTGCCAGTCGGCACGGTCCACCTCACCCATCACTCATCGGTGGCACCCGGGACGGGCACCACCGCCAAGGCTAACCGCTGCGACGGGCACGGCGCTGCAGGGTTCTGGTGCCCGCCCGGCAGCCGGTGGGAAATCGCGTCGAGGGACGTCGGTGGGCCGTGGCACGGTGGACCCCGTGCCCGAGACGACCGACCACCCGCCGAGCACCGAGGCCGCCGCGCCCGGTGCCGACGGCGCGCACCAGCTGACCCTGCGAGGCTTCTGGGCGGCACTCCCCCCGGCCGGGCGCTGGCTGCTGTCGACGACCGCCGTCTCCACGCTCGGGCGCGGGATGACCCTGCCGTTCACGGTCATCTACATCCACGAGGTCCGCGGCATCGACCTCGACGTCGCCGGGCTGCTCATGGGCCTCATCGCGGTCGTGGCCGTCGTCATCACGGCGCCGGTCGGCGTGCTCACCGACAGGCTCGGCGCGCGGCCCGTCGTCATCGCCGGCCTGCTCGCGCAGGTCCTCGGCGCCGTGGTCATCGCCTTCGCCACGACCGTCCCGGCGTTCGTCGTCGCGGTCTCGCTGCTCGGGGTCAGCTTCGGCATCGGCTGGCCGGCCTTCAACGCGATGATCGCCAGCATCGTCGACGGCCGGCTGCGCACCCAGTACTTCGGCATCAACTTCGCGCTCGTCAACCTCGGCATCGGGTTCGGCGGGGTGGTCAGCGGCTTCCTCACCGACGTCGAGCGGCCCGGCACCTTCACGGCCATCTTCCTCGTCGACGCCGCGTGCGTCCTCGTGCCCGTCGCCCTGCTGCTCGGGCCGCTGCGCCACGTCGCCGGACGCCCCCGGCCCGTCGACGACGACACGTCCTCGGCCCCCGGCTACCTCGCGATCCTCCGCCGCCCGGCCGTCCTGTGGGTCACCGCCCTGACCTTCCTCTCCAGCTTCGTCGGCTACGGGCAGATGGAGGCCGGCTTCCCCGCGTTCGCCCGGCAGGTCAGCGAGGTCTCGACCCGCACCATCGGGTTCGCGTTCGCCGCGAACACGGCGGTCATCGTGCTCATGCAGTTCCTCGTGCTGCGGCGCATCGACGGCCGGCGCCGCACCCGGGTCTTCCTCGGGCTCGTCGTCCTCTGGGCGCTGGCGTGGTCGCTGCTCGGGGCCACCGGTCTGGTCGCCGGCACGCTCGCCGCGGCGGCCGGAGTCATCGTCTTCCACGTCTTCTTCGGGCTCGGTGAGACGCTGCTGCAGCCCACCGTGCCCGCCATCGTCAACGACCTCGCGAGCGACCACGACCGCGGGCGGTACAACGCGGTGTCGGCGGGCGCCTTCCAGGTCGGCGCGATCACGGCACCGGTCGCCGCCGGGTGGCTGCTCGAGCGCCGGCTGGGGGGGGTCTTCGTCGCCGTGCTGCTCGTCTGCCTCGTGCTCGTCGCCGTGTTGGCCCTGGCCCTCGAGCGCGAGATCACGCCCGAGGTCAACGGGGTCACGCCCCGCTGAGTCCGCGGGGACCCCTGACGCCGCCGGCTCAGCCGAGCACGCTGAGGCGGGTGGCCTTCATCCCGTCCTTGGCGGCGACGACCCGCACCTGGGCACCGACCTGCAAGGGGAGCCCGATGCGCGTCGAGGCGTACGGGCCGGTGAGGTCGTAGGTGCCCTCGAACCCGTCGGTGCTCTTGACGGTGACGGACGTGGACACCGTGTAGGCGGTGACCTCGCCGACCTGGAGCACCATGACGACGGGGCTGCCCGTCACGGTCGTCGTGAACTCACCGTGCAGGACGTCGTCGAGGCCGTTCATGCCGCCCATCATCCCGCCCGTGATGCCGCGCTGGCGTCCCTGCGGGAGGCCCGAGTCGTCGCCGCTGCCCGGCTGCTGGCCCTGCTGCCCCTGCCGGCGGCCCTGGCCGTCGGTGCCGCCGCGCTGGCGCTGCCCCCGCATCATCGGACCGCTGTTCGGGTCGCGCTGTCCGTCCATCCCCGGCCGGCCGTCGTCGCGCCCGAACCAGGCCTGTCCGCGGGCGACGTCGCCGCGGCCGTGGGTGCCGATGAGCGCCGCGCCGAGACCGATGACGGCGACGACGAGGAGGGTGGCGAGCACGGCGACGGCGCCGACGGCGACCCGGCCACCGGTGCTCGAGGTCGCGTCGTCCCAGGTGCGGCGGACCGTCCCGGGGCGCCGGGGCGGCGGGGCCCAGCCGGGCGGGCCGGGGGGCCCGGGAGCGGCGGACGGGTCGGGCTGGGGGCGGCGGCGGTCCAGGCCGGCTCCCCCACCGCGGCCGGGGCGACCTGAGGAGCCTGCGCCGCGGGCTCGACGGGCGGCTGGGCCGCGGGGTCGATGGGCTGGGTGGGCTCGGGCACGTCGTCGCCCTGCTCGGGCCCGGTGGGACGGTTCGCCATCCCCCCATCATCCGCTCACCGGGAGGCGACCGACCCCCGACCGGGCGAACTCACACCGAACTCACAGTCCCCGGCGTCCCCTCGGTGTCGCGCACGGACGAGCCGGGCGTCCTCAGCCGCCGGCGAGGGCCGTCACGACGCGCGACGGCGAGGGCTTCCCGAGCCGGCCGGCCATCCACACCGAGGTCTCGACGAGGGCGTCGAGGTCGATGCCGGTCTCGACGCCGGCGCCGTCGAGGGTCCACACGAGGTCCTCGGTGGCGAGGTTGCCGGTGGCCGACTTCGCGTAGGGGCAGCCGCCGAGGCCGCCGGTCGAGGCGTCGACGACGGTGACGCCGTCGCGCAGGGCGGCCATCGTGTTGGCGAGGGCCTGGCCGTAGGTGTCGTGGAAGTGCACGCCGACCTGCTCGGGCCCGATGCCCGCCGCCCCCAGCGCCTCGAGCAGCCGGTGCACGTGCCCGACGGTGCCGACGCCGATGGTGTCGCCGAGGGAGAGCTGGTCGCAGCCGAGGTCCATGAGGCGCCGGCAGACGTCGACGACCTGCCCGACCGGCACCGGACCCTCCCACGGGTCGCCGAAGCACATCGAGACGTAGGCCCGGACCCAGAGGCCCTCGGCCCGGGCCCGCTCGACGACCGGCGCGAACATCGCCACCGACTCCTCGACCGTGCGGTTGAGGTTCTTGCGTGCGAAGGTCTCGGTGGCGCTGCCGAAGATCGCGACGGCACCGACCCCGGCGGCGAGCGCGCGGTCGAGGCCGCGGACGTTGGGCACGAGCACCGGGCGCCGCGGCCCCCGGCCGTCCGCACCGAGCAGGGCGAGCACGTCCTCGGCGTCGGCGAGCTGGGGCACCCAGCGGGGGTCGACGAACGAGGTGGTCTCGACCGTGCCGAGGCCCGCGGCCGCGAGCCGTCGGACGAACTCGGCCTTGTCGGCGGCCGGCAGCACGCCCGACTCGTTCTGGAGGCCGTCGCGCGGACCCACCTCGTAGACGGTGACCCGGGGCGGGAGCGAGGGGTCCGGCTCGACCTGCGGCAGCGCACGGCTCATCCCCCGATCCTGACACGGCCGGGCGGGGCGGCGCCCCCGCACCCCGAACCCTCCCCGTCGGTGCCCGGCCGGGCGCTACCCTCGTGCGCGTCGGCCCGCCGGGGTCGAGCACCGTCACCGAGGGGCACGCCACCGTGAGCACGAGCGACGACGAGTTCCGCGACCCCACGGCGCCGCCGGAGCTCCCCGAGCCCGCCACGCAGGACGGTGACGACGACACGGCCGGCCCGGCCGACGCACCCGGCATCGACGACACCCAGGTCGTCGACGCGGGAGCGACCCGGGCCATCCCGCCGCCCCCGGGCGGGTACACGCCCCCGACCTACGCCGGCCCGACGTACACCACGCCGAGCTACGACCGCCCCGGCTACGAGCAGCCGACCTATGCCTCGCCGTTCGACCCGCCGCCGGCCGCCCCGCCCGCGGCACCCGAGTACCCGTACGGCCCGCCCGGGGCGCAGCGCCGTCCCCGTACCAGCAGGCGCCCTACCAGCCGCCGTACCAGCAGGCGCCGTACCAGCAGGCGCCCTACCAGCCGACGCCGAACCAGCAGGGCGGGGTCCCGGTCGGTCCCCCCGCCTCGCCCCACCCCTACGGTGCGCCGCCGTCGATCTACGGCCCGCCGCAGCGCAACACGAGCGCCCTCGTGCTGACGATCCTCACCGGCGTCCTCACCGTGTTCTGCTGCAGCCTGCTCACCGTGCCCGCCCTGGTCCTCGGCATCGTCGGGCTGACCAAGCAGGACAACGACCCCGAGGGCTCGCGGCGGATGACCCGCTTCGGCTGGATCGCCTTCTCCGTCGGCATCGGCCTCACCGTGCTCGGCTTCATCCTGCTCATCGCCTACGGCGTCGCGACCGGCGACACCTCCACCTCCTTCGACTCCGGCTACGACGGGTACTGACGACCGGAACCACCCAGCCCGCGTCCAGCCGACTCACAGGTTCGGACCGGAGACTGGGAGACGTGACCTCCACCCAGCCCCCCGAGGCCCGGCTCCTCGTCGTCGAGGACGAGCCGAACATCCGCGAGCTGCTCGCGACGTCGCTGCGCTACGCGGGGTTCGACGTCGCGACGGCGGCCAGCGGCTCGGAGGCCCTGCGGGTCGCCGACGACCACCACCCGGACCTGTGCGTCCTCGACGTGATGCTCCCCGACATGGACGGCTTCACCGTCACCCGCAAGCTGCGCGACCAGGGCCGGCAGCTGCCCATCGTCTTCGTCACGGCGCGCGACTCGGTCGACGACAAGATCAAGGGCCTCACGGTCGGCGGCGACGACTACGTCACGAAGCCGTTCAGCCTCGAGGAGGTCGTGGCCCGCATCCGCGCCGTCCTGCGCCGCACGCGCGGCGACCTCGACGAGGACCGTCCCGTCCTGCGCTTCGAGGACCTCGAGCTCGACGAGGACAGCCACGAGGTCCGGCGCGGCACCCGGGTCATCGAGACCAGCCCCACCGAGTTCAAGCTCCTGCGCTACCTCATGCTCAACCCCAACCGGGTCCTGTCGAAGGCGCAGATCCTCGACCACGTGTGGGACTACGACTTCCGCGGCGAGTCCGGCATCGTCGAGTCCTACATCTCCTACCTGCGCCGCAAGATCGACGTCGAGGGGACCCCCTCGCTCATCCACACCAAGCGGGGCGTCGGGTACGTCCTGCGGCTGCCCCCGCAGTCCTGATGGCGGGCCCGTCCCGGCCGCTCGCCCGCGTCGTCGGCCGGCTCGAGGTGGTGCCGCTGCGCACCCGACTGCTGCTCATCGTCGGTGTCCTCGTCGGGGCCGCGCTGCTCTCGACGAGCCTCATCACCGCCTACCTCCTCAAGAGCGACCTCGACGACCGCGTCGACGCCGAGCTGCGCAGCGTCCTCCAGCCGGTCGCCACCCAGGCGCTGTCCGACCTGCGCCGCGGCGACACCGACGTGCTGCCCACCAGCTACGCCGTCGTCCTCCAGAGCAACGGCCAGCAGGTCTCCCCGAAGCTCCCCACCGGGACGAGCGTCCAGCCCGCCGTCCCCCTCCTCCAGGCCGACGACCCGCGGGTCAGCACCCAGGAGCCGTTCACCGTCGGGTCCACCGACAGCCGCCTGCGCTGGCGCTTCATCGCCGCGCGGGTCACCGGCACCGACGCCGTCGTCGCGGTCGGGGTGCCGCTGGAGACGGTGTCGCACACCGTGACCCGCCTCCTCGTGTCCACCGCCCTGCTCGGCACCGTGGCCCTCGTCCTGTCCCTCGTGCTCGGACACTTCGCCGTGCGCCGCGCGTTCCGGCCGCTGCGCCGCATCGAGGACACGGCGGCCGCCATCGCCGAGGGCGACCTGTCCCAGCGCGTGCCGGTGCGCCACGCCGACGACGAGGTCACCTCGCTGTCCCGCAGCCTCAACGTGATGCTCAGCCAGGTCGAGTCCTCGTTCGCGGTCCGCGAGGCCAGCGAGGAACGGATGCGGCAGTTCGTCGCCGACGCCTCGCACGAGCTGCGCACCCCGCTCGCGACCGTCCGCGGCTACGCGGAGCTGTACCGCCAGGGCGCGGTCCGCGACCCGGAGGCGGTCGGGTCGGCGATGAGCCGCATCGAGGCCGAGTCGGGCCGGATGGGCGAGCTCGTCGAGGACCTGCTCACGCTGGCGCGGCTCGACGAGGAGCCCGAGGTCGAGCACACCGACGTCGACCTCACGGTGCTCGCCGCCGACGCGGTGGCCGACGCCCGCGCCCGGGCCCCGAACGGCGCATCTCGCTCGTCGGGCTCAGCGGCCCGGTCGAACCCACCGTCGTCCGGGGCTCGGAGGCCCGGCTGCGCCAGGTCGTCACCAACCTCGTGGCGAATGCGTTGCGGCACACCCCGAGTGGCACCCCCGTCGAGGTCCTCGTCGGACACGAGGGCAGCGACGCCTGCCTGCAGGTGCGCGACCACGGCCCGGGCGTGCCCCCGAGATCGCGACCAAGGTCTTCGAGCGGTTCTTCCGGCTCGACCCCTCGCGCGGCCGTGGCCAGGGCGGTGGCACCGGCCTCGGGCTGGCCATCGTCGCCGCGATCGTCGCCGGCCACCGGGGCCGCGTGGGTGTGGCGGAGACCCCCGGCGGGGGCGCGACCTTCGTCGTCCGGTTCGCACAGCGGACTCCCAGCCGCTGACCAGCACACGTCCACCTCGGGGCGTTGAGTGGGGTCCAGTCCAGCAGAAGGAGATCCCCGGCGATGAGCGACCAGCAGCCCCCCACCCCGGACCGGTCCGGCCAGCAGTGGCCGACCCCGCAGTGGTACACCCCGCACGGCGGCACGACCACCACCTCCCGTCCGACGGGCGAGGCCGCGCCGACCACCGCGGCGCCCCCGGCGCCGTACCCCCAGAACGCCCCGACCGGTCCGATGGCCCCTCCCCCTCCGTCGGGGCCGTTCGGTCCGGCGGGGCCGTCCGGGGCCCCTGGCTCCCCCGCCAAGGGCTCCGGACGTCGCCGCGCGGCGGAGCTCACCGCCGTCGCGGTCCTCGCCGCCCTCCTGTCCTCCGGCGGCACGGTGGCCGCGACCCGGCTGCTCGACGACACGCAGTCCCCTTCCTCTGCGTCGTCGTCCACGCAGCTGGGTCGCGGTACCGACACCGGCCCGGTGCAGCAGGCCAGCGCGTCCGCGCCGGACTGGACGGCCACGGCGGGGCGGTCTCCCCGAGCGTCGTCGCGATCACCGCGACCCTGGCGCAGGGCACCGCCCAGGGGTCGGGCGTCATCATCGACGACTCCGGGCACGTCGTGACCAACAACCACGTCGTCGCCGGGGCCCAGAAGCTGCAGGTCACCCTCAACGACGGCCGGACCTACTCGGCCCAGGTGCGCGGCACCGACCCGTCGACCGACCTCGCCGTCATCACCATCGACAAGGCCCCCTCCGACCTCGCGCCCATCGCGATGGGCGACTCCGAGGCCCTCAAGGTCGGTGACCCCGTCATGGCGGTCGGCAACCCGCTCGGGCTCGCCGGCACGGTGACCACGGGCATCGTCAGTGCCCTCAACCGGCCCGTGACCACGCAGGCCGAGGACGACTCCCAGCAGCAGCAGAACCCGTTCAACGGCGACTTCCAGCAGCAGCAGTCCACCGCCGAGCCCGTCGTCACCAACGCGATCCAGACCTCGGCGGCGATCAACCCGGGCAACAGCGGCGGCGCGCTCGTCGACTCCTCGGGCCGGCTCGTGGGCATCAACTCCTCGATCGCCTCGCTCGGCGCCTCCTCCGGCGGGCAGTCCGGCTCCATCGGCATCGGCTTCGCGATCCCGGTCGCGGAGGTCCAGTCGATCGCCAAGCAGCTCATCGACACGGGGAAGGCGCAGCACGCCTACCTGGGCGTCACGCCCCAGAACGGTTCCGCCAGTGACGGGTCCGCGACCCGCGCCGGCGCCGAGGTCACCTCCGTGGGTGCCGGCACCCCCGCCGCGAAGGCCGGCCTGCAGAAGGGCGACGTCATCACCGCCCTGAACGGCGACCCCGTCGACTCGGCCGAGTCGCTCGTCGGGTACGTCCGCGAGCAGACCGTCGGCAGCACCGTGAAGCTCACCGTCCTGCGCGACGGCAAGAGCATCGAGGTCCGGGCCACCCTCGTGGCCCGCGACACCAGCGGCGGCTGACCCGCCGCCGACCGCACCACCCCCGGGGCGCCCGGGCACGGATGAGTAACCGTGCTCAGGCGCCCCGTCGGCGTTCCCGGGAGTCTTGCCGCATGACCCAGCGGGATGACGTGGTGCGCCTCGAGCGCGAGTTCGCCGACGCGATGCAGCGGATGTACGCCGTCGGCAACGGGCTGGCCCGGATGCGGGCCCAGCTCGAGCAGCACCCCCCGACCCCGGTGCCCGGGCAGGCACCGGCGACCGCGCGGCCCTCCACCGCGCCGGTCCCCCCGGCACCCTCGCCGTCGGCCGGGCAGCCGGCCGCGTGGGTGCCGACCCCGACCGGGGCGGCGCCGCAGGGTGGCGCCGCCCCGGTCACCCGGCCGGCGGCCCCGGCCGTCGGCACGCTCGCGACGTCCCCGGGTGCGTACACCCCGGCGGAGCCCTGGTACCGGCGCGAGGGGCGGTCACCCGCGTCCTCGCCGTCGCCGGCGCCGTCGTCACGCTCTCCGGCGTGGCGATGCTCCTCGTCCTCGCCGTCCGGCACGGCTGGTTCGGGCCGGTCGCGAGGGTCACGGCCGGCGCGTTCCTCGCGGCAGTGCTCGGCGGCCTCGGTGCGCGTGGAGGGGCGCGCGACCGGGGCCTGGGCTCTCCCGTGGGGAGCGCGCCGGTGGCCCTGGTCGCCACCGGTGCCGCCGCCGCCTACCTCGACGTCGTCGCGGTCACGGCCTACTACGCATGGCTGCCGCCGGCCGCCGGGCTCGCGCTCTGCGTGGCCGTCGCCGTCGGCGGGCTGGCCCTCGCCCGCCGGTGGTCCAGCGAGCTGCTCGCCGTGCTCATGGTCGCCGGCGCCGGAGCGCTCTCGCCCGTCGTGGCCGGCAGCGCCGGCTGGCTGCTCTCCGCTGTGCTCGGGGTGCTCGCGGTCGTCGGCTGGTGGGCCGGTGGCGAGCGCACCGTGCCGCTGCTCACCGTCACCCGCTCCCTGCCGGTCTCGCTCTCGCTGCTCGCGGGCTCCGGACTGGCCACCGGACGCGCCCCCGGGTCCGCGCTCCTCGCGGTGGCCGTGGTCGTGCTGCTGGCCACCCTCGTCACCTCGGCCCTGTCGGTCCGCCGCGACGGTGCCGACGTCGCCTCGAGCGCGGCGCTGGCCCTCGTCGTCGTCGGCACGCTGGCGGTCGACACCGCCCTCGGCGGCACGCTCGCCACGGTGGCCCACGTCGGGGTCGCGGGGGTCCTCCTCCTCGGGGCGACCGTGCTCGGCCGCACGCCGGTCGGCCCCGTCGCGGCCCACCTCGTCGTCACCGCCGGGGTCGGGGGCGCCGTCTCCGCGGTCCTCGCGGTCGTCTCCGGTGCCCCCGACGGGTTCGTCGGCACCAGCCTGCTCCTCCTCGCCCTGGGCCACCTCGCGGTCGCCGGGGTCACCCGCTCGCGCATCTCGCTGGGGCTCGGCTCGGGGGTCGCGGGCCTCGCGCTGCTCACCTGGCTCCAGCACCCGTTCGCCGTCATCAGCCTCGGGCTGGCCGAGCGCCACGACCTCGCGGTGGCCTTCGTCGACAGCGTGCTCGCGGCCGGCGTCGTCGCCCTCGCCTGGTGGGCCACGGCCAGCGTCCGCGGCGTCCCGGCCGAGGTGCGCACCATCGCCCGGGTCGTCGCCTGGGTCGTCGGGCTCGCCTCCACCGCAACCGCTCTCGTGAGCGTGGGGACCTTGGCCGGGCAGCGCTTCGACGCCCCGGACCTCGGCTTCACGGCCGGGCACGCCGTCGCCACCGTCATCTGGATGGCCGCAGCGGCCGCGCTCCTGCTGCGGTCCCTCGACCGCCCCGACGACGCCGACCTCACCCTGCGCAGCGGGCTGCTGCTCAGCGCCGTGGCCGTCGCCAAGCTGTTCCTCTTCGACCTCGCCGCCCTCGACGGCGTGCTCCGCTCGGTCGCCTTCATCGCCACCGGCCTGCTCCTGCTGGCCACGGGCAGCCGGTACGCCCGGGCCTGGGAGCGCCGCCCCCGTACCTGAGCACCGGCAGGTGACGTGCGGCCCGCGCCGTGCCACAGTGGGCCGGTGCACGCGCTGCAGGGTCGCTGGCTCACGGACGGTGGCGCTGCCCTGCCCGGGGCCGGTCGCGAGGCGCTCGCGTCCGTCGGGGCCGACCTGGTCCGCCGCTGGGGCGAGTCGCACCGGCGCTACCACGACCTGGCCCACCTCGCCGAGGTCCTCACCGCCGTCGACGCCCTGAGCCGGGCCGGCCGGCTGGCGCCGCTCGACCGGGCGGCCGCCCTGCTCGCGGCCTGGTTCCACGACGCGGTCTACGCGGTGAGCGACCCCGACGGCAACGAGCGCCGCAGCGCGGCCCTGGCCGCCCGCAGCCTCGGCCCGCTCGGTGCCGCGGAGGAGGTCGTCGACCGCGTCGTCACGCTCGTCCTCGACACCGCCGGGCACGACCTCGACGAGGACGTCGACGACCCCGCCCGGCTCGTGCTGCACGACGCCGACCTCTGGATCCTCGCGGCCCCGGTCTCCCGGTTCGACGAGTACTGCCGCCAGGTGCGGGCCGAGTACGGCCACGTGCCGGCCGCGGAGTACGCCGTGGGGCGCGCCGCGGTGCTGCGGCCGTTCCTCGTGCGACCACACGTGTACCGCACACCGCACGCCCGTCGGGTGTGGGAGCCGGCGGCCCGCGAGAACCTCGCGCGCGAGCTCACCAGGTTGGCGGGTTGAGCACCCTGTCGACGAGTGGCCACCAGAAGGTGCTGCCGCACAGGCCTTCCAGCTCGGCGGGGGTCACCCAGCGACGGTCGGACGTGTCGTCGAGGGTCGTCGTCAGGGGCGGACGGGTGCCGGGCACCCACGCCTCGAACAGCTGGAGCAGGTCGCGACCGTGCGTCCACGGCCCCTCACCGGCCACCGCGCGGAAGCGCTCGTAGCCCACCGGCCGGAGCGCGGCACCGTCGAGCACCAGGCCCGTCTCCTCCTGGACCTCGCGGACGGCGTTCTCCCGCACCGACTCCCCGTCCTCACGGCCGCCGCCCGGGGCGCCCCACTCGTCGCGCCACACGGAGTGCACGACGGCGAGGTCGCCGGCCGCGTCGTGCACGAGCACGAGGGCGGCGAAGACCCGGCCGGGGTCGGCGTCGCGGGCCGAGGCGATGAGGTCGACGTCGATGACGACGTCGTCCGCCAGGTGCACAGCCGGGACCCGAGCCACGCCCTTGTCGCCGCGACGCTTCTGCATCCGCAGGCCGCTCGCGACGAGCCGGCGCAGCAGGTCGCGCGCGGGCACGGGCGTGGCGCCGGCGGCGACGACGGCGTCGTAGCGCTCCTCGGGGACGTCGTAGTGGTCGCCCTCGAACCCGCGGGCCGGGATGCCGCAGGAGCGCGCGAACGCGTGCAGCTCGTCAAGGTCGGTGTCGCTGACGAGGTGGGACCACCGCCGCCCGTGGGCCTCGGCACGCGGGGGGTCGATGAGCACGGTCACCCGCCCGATCGTAGGCGGGCCCTCCCCGGCCTGTGGAAAACCCCGCGGCCGGTCGGGCCCCTCCGCCTAGCGTCGAGGGAGCGGGCGGCCAGTGGGGCCGGCCACGACGAGGGGGTACCCCATGGCAGCGCAGTTCCAGGTCGACACCGACCGCATCGCGGCGGCGTCCGGCGACGTGGCCCGCATCTCCGCCGAGATCGAGGGGCAGGTGGCCGTGATGTCCGCCCGCCTCACCGGCCTCCAGGACGCCTGGACCGGGTCGGCGTCGGCGCAGTTCCAGGGCGTCGTCGAGCAGTGGCGGGCCACGCAGCACCAGGTGCGCGAGTCCCTCGACTCGATCGGGCGGGTGCTCGGGGCGGCCGGGGTCCAGTACGCCGAGACCGAGGCGCAGGCGGTGCGGATGTTCACCTGACGCGCCCGCGGGGTCACTCGCTGGCGATCGCCCGCAGCACGTCGAGGCGGGCGGCCCGGCGCCCCGGCCAGAGGGCGGCCAGCACACCGACGAGGGCCGCGACGGCGACGAACCCGGCCAGCTGGAGCCACGGGATCGACAGCACGTCGATGCCGTCGTCGGCCAGCGAGCGCTGGAGGGCCACCGCGAACGCCAGCCCGAGCACGATGCCGAGCACCGCGCCGAGCACCGCGATGGCCACCGACTCCAGGCGCAGCATCAGCCGCAGCTGGCGCCGGCTCAGGCCGACCGCCCGCAGCAGGCCGATCTCGCGCACCCGCTCGACGACCGAGAGCGCGAGGGTGTTGACGATGCCGAGCACGGCGATGACGACGGCCAGCCCGAGCAGCGCGTAGACGATGAACAGCAGCTGGTCGATGGGACGACGCTGCTCGGCGGCGAACTCCTCCTGGTCGGCGACCCCGACCGTCGGCAGGTCGGCGACAGCGGCGTCCAGGGCCCGCTTGAGGGCCGGCCGGTCGGTGCCGGGCTCCGCGACGACGAACGCCGAGCGGTCGGTCGGCGGGACGCCCAGGGCGTCGAAGGCCGTCAACGACATCGTCACGTCGGCCTGCAGCACCGCGTCCGGCTCGTACGTGGCGACCACCCGTCCGGAGACCTCGGTGCCGGCGAAGCTCGTGGTCACCGGGTCGCCGATCCGCAGCCCCAGGTCGCGTGCGTGCGCGGTCGAGAGGGCGACGTCGCCGGCGCCCAGGGCCTCGAGCGAGCCCGCGGTCACGTCCGGGCGGGCGACGCGCACGACGCCGGCCGGGTCGACACCGGTGGCGAACTCGCGGTCGCCCTTCAGCTCCACCCGCGCGCCGCGCACCCGCACCACCTCGGCCACCCCGGGCACGTCGGCGACGGTGTCGGTGATCGCCGCCGAGAAGCCCTGCCCGACGACGCTCGACACGACGTAGTCGGCGACGATGTCCTCGGCGAGGGACTTGTCGAGGCTGGCCTTGGCCGAGGCGCCGAGCACGGACATCAGGGTCACGAGCGAGACGCCGATCATCAGGGCCGACGCCGTGGCGCCGGTGCGCCGGGGGTTGCGCCGCGAGTTCTGCTCGGCCATCCGACCGACCGCGCCGAAGAGCCGGCGGTAGGTGGCCCCGAGGAGCCCGAGCACCGGCCGGCCGAGCACCGGGCTGAGCAGCGCGGTGCCCACGAGCACCCCGAAGGCCCCGACGCCGAGCACGTACGTCGGCTCGCTCCCCCAGCCGGCGAGCCCCGCGGCCATCGCCCCGACGCCCGCGGCCAGCAGGACCGACCCGACGACGATGCGCCAGCGCATCCCGCCCTCGGCGAGCACGGCGTCGTCACGCATCGCGGCGACCGGCGGGACGCGACCGGCACGGCGGGCCGGCAGGTACGCGGACACGACGGTGACGAGCACCCCGACCGCGAGGGCGACGGCGACCGTCCGGCCCTGGAGGACGAGCGGCGTCGAGCCGAGGTCGAGGCCGACCCGCCCGAAGGCCGCCCGGATGCCGATGGCGAGGAGCACGCCCACCCCGACGCCGAGGGCGGACCCGACGAACCCGACGAGGCCGGCCTCGACGAGGACCGAGCGGGCCACCTGCCGCCGGCTGGCCCCGATGGCCCGCAGCAGGGCCAGCTCGCGGCTGCGCTGGGCGACGAGGATCGAGAAGGTGTTGACGATGAGGAAGGCGCCGACGGTCAGGGCGACCCCGGCGAACACGAGCAGGAAGGTCGTGACGAACGACAGCGCCTCGTCGATGCGGGTGGCCGCGCGCGCCGAGGTGGCATCCCCGGTGTCGGCGCGGAAGCCCTTCGGCAGCACCGCCTGCACCGAGCGCAGCAGGTCGGTCTGGCTCGTGCCCGGCGCGGCCGTCACCCAGACCGTCGACCACCCGGTGCCGCCCTCGAGGAAGAGCTGCTGGGCCTGGCGCGGGTCGAACATCACGACGCTCGCGCCGACGAGCGAGCTGCCGCCGAACTCGGCGGTGCCGACGAGGGTGGCCTCGACGCGGGGCTGGGCGCCCGCGGTGAGGAGGGGCACCTGCTCGCCGAGGAGGTAGCCCGAGCGCTCGGCGCTGTTGACGTCGAGGACGACCTCCCCGGCCCGGGCGGGGAAGCGCCCGTGCTCGAGCGTCGCCGACGGGATGCCGTTGGCCGCTGGTCCTGCGCTGTAGGACACCGCGATACCGGGCGGACCCCCACCGCCGACGAGCTTGCCGCGCTTGTCGACGACGAAGGTGCCGAACGCCGTCACCCGCCCGTCGGCCCGCGCGGCCCCCGGCACGGCACCGAGCCGGGCGACGAGGTCGGCGGGCACGGTGCGCACGGCCTGGGCGCCGAGCGGCCCACCGCCGCCCGTGTCCTCGGCGCTGCCCGGCCGGACGATGACGTCGCCGACCGCGCCGCTCGTCAGGCCGGTGAAGGCGCGGTCGAGGGTGTCGGTGAAGACGTAGGACCCGGCGACGAAGGCCACCCCGAGCACCACGGCGACCCCGCTGAGCAGGAGCCGCACCTTGTGCGCGAGGATCCCGCGCAGCGTCGCGCGGAGCACGGCTCAGGCCTCCGACTCGGCGAGGCGCGCCATCCACTCGAGCACGGCCTCGGGCGTCGGCTCGCGCAGCTCACCGACCACGTGGCCGTCGGCGAGGAAGACGACGCGGTCGGTCCAGCTCGCCGCGCCGGGGTCGTGCGTGACCATGACGACGGTCTGGCCGTGGGTGTCGACCGAGCGCCGCAGGAACCCGAGCACCTCGGCGCCCGACGTCGAGTCGAGGTTGCCGGTGGGCTCGTCGGCGAAGACGACGTCGGGACGCCCGACGAGGGCCCGGGCGCAGGCCACCCGCTGCTGCTGGCCGCCGGACAGCTCGCCGGGCCGGTGCCCGAGGCGGTCGCGCAGGCCGACGGTGTCGACGACCTCGTCGAACCACGCGGGGTCGGGGCGCCGGCCGGCGATGGCCAGCGGCAGGACGATGTTCTCCTCGGCAGTGAGGGTCGGCACGAGGTTGAAGGCCTGGAAGACGAAGCCGATGCGGTCGCGGCGCAGCTCGGTGAGCCGGCGCTCCTTGAGCGTCGTGAGGTCGACGTCGCCGAGCCAGACGTGGCCGGAGGTCACCGAGTCGAGGCCGGCGGCGCAGTGCATCAGGGTCGACTTGCCCGAGCCGGAGCGGCCCATGATCGCCGTGAACTCGCCGGCGTGGAGGTCGAGGGTGACGTCGTCGAGCGCGACGACCCGGGTGTCACCCGACCCGTACACCTTGGAGAGGCCCTCGACCCGGGCCGCCGCGCGGGCTCCGGGCGCGACCGGGGTGGGGTGGGCTCGGCGACCGTCATGCGCTCACGCTAGGCGACCTCGGCGGGGTGGCGCCGTCGGGGTCCACCCGGGGCCGACCCCGGCTCGTCCCCGGTGGTCGCACCGGGCCGGTGCGCGGGACCGTCCGCACCCGCCGGGCGGGCTGACGGCACCGACACCGAGTACACCTCGCGCAGCCAGGGGTGGTCGTGGTCGTCGCCGTCGACCATCCCGGTGACCCAGGTCAGCTCGAGGCCGCCGGGCGTCACGCGGCAGAGCGCGACGTTGTTGTCGAACCACGGCCCCTCGGTGACCGTCCACGGGTAGCGGGGGTCCGGGGTGCGCTCGGACCGGGCGGCGAGGAAGCGCATCGGGCGCACGAGCGAGCGGGTGAGCATCGAGACCGCGACGCGCACCCCGCGCGGCATCGGGTTGCGGATGGGCGAGCAGACGGCCTGGACGATCCGCGAGCGGGCGCCGTGCCGGCCCGGGTCGGTGACCTCGGCGAAGTAGGAGTTGTGCACGTCACCGGACAGGAAGGTCACGGTGTCGGGCGCCGGGCCGCGGTGGCCGCGCGCGAGGTCCATCACGAGCTCGAAGACCTCGTCGAAGCCGGCGGTGAAGGCCGCCCAGTGCTCGAGGTCGACGGTGCGCCGGACCCGTTCGGCGACGTGGGCCGCCCGGCGACCGTAGGCCCCCTCGGCGACGGCCTCGTCGATGGCCTCGAAGTCGTGCAGCCCCGGCGGGAGCAGGAACGGCAGCGAGGTGCCGACGAACACGTGCCGGTGCCCGCCGCGCAGGGTCTCGTCGAGCCAGCGCATCTCGACCTCGTCGAGCATCGAGCGGCGGTCCGGCTGGAGGTCGCGGGCGGCGCGCGAGTCGAGCACGACGAGCAGGCAGTCGCCGAGCTCGCGGGTGTGGCTCCAGCGGTAGGTCGCGGGGTCGGCATCGGCGCGGGCGGCCAGGGCGTCGAGGTCGGCGGTCAGGTCGAGCTCGCCGGCACCTCCCGCGGCCGCGTGCTCGAGCACCCGCGCGTAGAGCTCCTCGGCCGCGAGCTCGGCCGGCGAGAGGTTGCCGAGGTGCTGGTGCACCCAGTACGACGCGAGCCCTGAGACGATGCGCTCCTGCCACCAGGTCGTGGCCCGGATGTCGCGGCGCCACGACCACGAGGTGTTCCAGTCGTCGCGGATGTCGTGGTCGTCGAAGATCATCGCCGAGGGCAGGGTCGAGAACAGCCAGCGGATGACGGGGTCGGACCAGGTGATCCGGTACAGCTCGTCGTACTCGGGGTAGTCCTTGATCTCCTCGTACGGGGGCTCCTCGAGGCTGCGCCGCGAGCGCATGAAGTCCTCGAGCTCACCGTGCGGCGTGGTGTCGGCGTACACCTGGTCGCCGAGCAGCAGGAGGAGGTCGGGCCGGCCAGCGTCCGGCACGTCGCGCAGGGTCACCCCGAGGCTGCGCAGCGCGTCGACGCCGTGCAGCCGGGTGCCCTCGGCGTCGTGGCTGCCGAACGTGCGGCACGAGCCGAACGCGAAGTGCGGCAACCGGTCCGGGCTGAGGGTGCGGATGCGGCTGGGCGGCCAGCCGTCGAACGGCCAGACCCGCTCGCCGTCGAGGAGCAGCTCGTAGGCCTCGTCGCTGCCGGGCTCGAGGCCGTCGCAGACGACGAGGGCGTAGTGGGAGCCGTGGACCCCGAAGGTCGGCGCACTCCACGAGCGTCCGGCGCGCATCACGCTGACCGTCGAGGCCTGGGCCGTGCGCACCCACACGGTCGCCGACGTCTCGTCGACGTACCGGAGGAGCGGTCCGAGCACGAGCGGGCCGTCGGCGCCGTCGCGCGCGGCGGCCGCACGGGGTCCGGGGCCGGCGCCGGGTCCGGGGTCGGCGGCCTCGGGCGCGGCAGACGGATGGCTCATCCGCTCATCCTGCCCCGGCTCGCTGGACGTGCGCTGTGGGGGAACACCCGGGTCCGACCCCGGTCCACCCCGCTGCGGACCGGCTCGCGAGCCGAGTCGACCGTTCGCGAGCCGCGTCGACGCGGCTGGCGACCACACGAACGGCTCGCGGGCCGGCACCGGGCCCGGACACGACGACGGGCGCCCCTCCCGGAAGGAGGAGCGCCCGTCGGTGCGTGACGCGGGGGTTGGGCTCAGAAGCCCATGCCGCCCATGTCGTCGCCGCCCGGCATGGCCGGAGCCGACTTCTCGGGCTTGTCGGCGATGACCGCCTCGGTGGTGAGGAACAGCGCCGCGATGGACGCCGCGTTCTGCAGCGCCGAGCGGGTGACCTTCGCCGGGTCGATGACACCGGCCGCGACGAGGTCGACGTACTCACCGGACGCGGCGTTGAGGCCCCAGCCCGGCTCGAGGTTGCTGACCTTCTCCGCGACGACCCCACCCTCGAGACCGGCGTTGATCGCGATCTGCTTGAGCGGCGCCTCGATGGCGACCTTGACGATGTTCGCACCGGTCGCCTCGTCACCCTCGAGGGAGAGCGAGGCGAACGCCTTGGCACCGGCCTGGATGAGGGCGACGCCACCACCGGCGACGATGCCCTCCTCGACGGCGGCCTTCGCGTTGCGGACGGCGTCCTCGATGCGGTGCTTGCGCTCCTTGAGCTCGACCTCGGTGGCCGCGCCCGCCTTGATGACGGCGACGCCGCCGGCGAGCTTGGCGAGGCGCTCCTGGAGCTTCTCGCGGTCGTAGTCGGAGTCCGACTTCTCGATCTCGGCGCGGATCTGGTTGACCCGGCCCTGGATCGCGTCCTGGTCGCCCGAGCCCTCGACGACGGTCGTCTCGTCCTTGGTGACGACGACCTTGCGGGCCTTGCCGAGCAGGGACAGGTCCGCGGTGTCGAGCTTGAGCCCGACCTCCTCGGAGATGACCTGGCCGCCGGTGAGGATCGCGATGTCGCCGAGCATCGCCTTGCGACGGTCGCCGAAGCCGGGGGCCTTGACGGCGACCGACTTGAAGGTGCCGCGGATCTTGTTGACGACGAGCGTGGACAGCGCCTCGCCCTCGACGTCCTCGGAGATGATGAGCAGCGGCTTGCCGGACTGCATGACCTTCTCGAGGAGGGGCAGCAGGTCCTTGATCGAGCCGATCTTGGAGTTCGCGATGAGGACGTAGGGGTCCTCGAGCACGGCCTCCATGCGCTCGGTGTCGGTGACGAAGTAGTGGCTGATGTAGCCCTTGTCGAAGCGCATGCCCTCGGTGAGCTCGAGCTCGAGGCCGAAGGTGTTGCTCTCCTCGACGGTGATGACGCCCTCCTTGCCGACCTTGTCCATGGCCTCGGCGATCATCTCGCCGATCTGGGGGTCAGCAGCGGAGATCGAGGCCGTGGCAGCGATCTGCTCCTTGGTCTCGACGTCCTTGGCGTTGTTGAGCAGCTCGTCGGAGACGGCGGCGACGGCCTTCTCGATGCCGCGCTTGAGCGCCATCGGGTTGGCGCCGGCCGCGACGTTGCGCAGGCCCTCGCGGACCAGCGCCTGGGCGAGGACGGTGGCCGTCGTCGTGCCGTCACCGGCGACGTCGTCGGTCTTCTTCGCGACCTCCTTGACGAGCTCCGCGCCGATCTTCTCGTACGGGTCGTCGAGCTCGATCTCCTTGGCGATGGAGACGCCGTCGTTGGTGATGGTGGGGGCGCCCCACTTCTTCTCCAGGACGACGTTGCGGCCCTTGGGGCCGAGCGTGACCTTGACGGCGTCGGCGAGGGTGTTCATCCCTCGCTCGAGACCGCGGCGCGCCTCCTCATCGAAAGCGATGATCTTGGCCATTCGGGTGGTTCCTCCCACGCGAATCGAAGGTGGGACCGGAGGGTGCCCGCGACGGACGGCTCGGGGCCGCGGTTCAGGTCACCGTCGGCGCACCGGGCCTCACCGGACCGGTCGGTTCTTGTCACTCTCATGGTGAGAGTGCTAACGCTCATTATTGGCACTCTCGGGGGAGAGTGCAAACGGTGCCCGCGACGCAGCGCCCGCTCAGAGCTCGGGCGTCGCCCCACCGAGGTGGACACGCAGCGAGGCGTCGGCCTCGGAGGCCACGGGGTCATCGAGGTCGGCGACGAAGACCGCGACCGCCTCGCGGGCCGGGTTGCCGTCGAGCTCGTGGAGGACCTCGCGCCACGCGGCGAGGTTCGGGTGCTCCAGCGCCGTGCAGGCCTCGGCCGGTGCGAGGGACTCGACGGCCGCGGCCAGGTCGGCGCGGGAGAGCGGCAGGGTGGCGGTCGACCCGTCGTGGCCGAGGATCGTCGCGAGCACGACGGCCGGCAGCTGGTGGCGTCCACCCGGTGCGTTGACCTGCCGGAAGTCCCACTCCGGCGAGGAGGTGGCCGGCGAGAGCCCCACCGCGTGGGCGACCGGCGGGCGCCAGCCGTCGATCCGCTCGGCGAGGTGGCGGCCGATGGCCGCGAGGCCCTCGGGGTGCTCCAGTCCAGATCGCTCATCGAGCCATCGTGTCAGCCCACCCGTCCCGGCAGCCCCCGGCGCCCCGGCAGAAGGTGAACAACGGGTGAACGAGGCCCCTCACCTTGGTGAAGCGGGGACGTCGACCCCAGACTGGTGCCTCGTGGACGCAGCGACCATCATCCTCGTGCTCGTCATCGTGACGTCACTGGCCTTCGACTTCACCAACGGCTTCCACGACACGGCCAACGCCATGGCGGCCTCGATCTCCACCGGGGCCCTGGCCCCGAAGGTGGCGGTCGGCCTCTCGGCGGTCCTCAACCTCGTGGGGGCCTTCCTCTCCGTCGAGGTCGCGCTCACCGTGTCGAACGCCGTCATCAAGATCCAGGACAAGTCCGGCGCACCGCGCCCGGAGCTGCTGACCGACGGCGGTGAGGCGCTGCTGCTCATCGTCCTCGCCGGCCTCGTCGGCGGCATCGTCTGGAACCTCGCGACCTGGCTGCTCGGCCTGCCGTCCAGCTCGTCGCACGCGCTGCTCGGCGGCCTCACCGGCGCGGGGCCGCGGGCCTCGGCTTCGCCGGCGTCAAGTGGAACGGCGACGGCACCAAGCTCGACGGTGTCGTCGGCAAGATCCTCCTGCCCTCGCTGCTCTCCCCCGTCGTCGCGATGGCCGTCGCCTTCGTCGGCTGCTGGCTCGTGCACAAGCTGACGAGCTCGGTGATGGACCGGCTCGAGGAGCGCTACTTCCGCTGGGGCCAGATCGGCAGCGCCTCCCTCGTCTCGCTCGCGCACGGCACGAACGACGCGCAGAAGACGATGGGCGTCATGACCCTCGCCCTCATCGCGAGCGGCCACTGGGACCGCACCGACGCCGTGCCGATCTGGGTGAAGGTCAGCGCCGCGCTGGCCATCGCCCTCGGCACCTACATCGGCGGCTGGCGGATCATCCGCACCCTCGGCAAGGGGCTCGTCGACATCACGCCGCGCCAGGGGCTGTCGAGCGACGGGGCGACGGCCGCCGTGCTCCTCGCCTCCAGCCACCTCGGGTTCGCGCTCTCGACGACGCACGTCGCGACCGGCTCGGTGCTCGGCGGCGGGCTCGGCCGCGGCACGCACGTCCGCTGGGCGACGGCCGGGCGGATGGTCGTCGCGTGGGCCATGACCTTCCCCATCGCCGCCGGGATGGGCGCGCTGATGTGGTGGGTCGGTCACACCCTCGGCGGCATCCCCGGGGCGCTGCTCGTCTTCCTCATCCTCTGTGCGGCGTCGGGCTGGATGTACCGGCGCTCGCGGCACCAGCACGTCGGCGCGCACAACGTCACCGACGAGTGGGGCACGACCGCCGCCCCGGAGCAGCCCACCCCCACCAAGACCCCGACCCGCTGACGGAGAGGACCGACCCATGAACAGCCTGACGCTCGCCCTCGAGGGGGCCGGGAAGGTGCTCGTCGCCGGTCTCGTCTTCGGTGCCGGCCTGCCCGTCGTCTACGCGCTGGCCATGCGCGCCCTGGCCATCGGCGCCACCCCGGCCCACGGCGACACCCCGCCCCGCCACACGCCGCTCGGCCGGGCGCTGGCCACCGTCCTCGTGGCCGTCATCGTCGTGGGCGTGCTGCTCGGCCTCGTCCTCATCGTGGCCGGCGGTTTCGGGAAGGCCGTCAGCTTCGAGAACATCGTCCCGGTCATCGTCGACAAGAAGTGAGCCGCCCCATGCCCCAGCTCTCCCACGCGGTCATCGCCCACATCCGTGCCGGCTTCCCCGACGGCGTCGCCGACACGGAGGCGGCCGCCCTCAACGCGGTCCTCCACGAGCGCCTCGGCTCCGAGGCCGCGCACGACGTCCTGCGCAAGCTCGCCGCCGAGAAGCTGCTCTCCCGCAAGTCGCTGCGCGCCCTCGTGCCCGAGGACGAGCAGCTGCGCCAGGTCTCGGCCAAGCTCGTCCTCGGCGGCTGGCCGCTCGGCGGGATGGAGGAGGAGGAGGACGAGGCGCCGCCGCGCGAGGGTTCGCCGCTGGCCCGCATCGTCAACTGGCTGCGCGAGGGCTACCCGGGCGGGGTGCCCGAGCACGACTACGTGCCCCTGCTCGCCCTGCTCGAGCGCCGGCTGACCCGCTCGGAGGTCAAGAAGGTCGCCAAGGCGCTGCGCCGGGCCGACGTCAGCCCCGCCGGGCCGTCGGACATCGCCGCGATGATCACGTCGTACACGCACGCCGACCCGAGCAGCAAGGACCTCAAGCGGGTGCGCGACCAGCTGGCCAAGAAGGGCTGGCCGGTCGAGTTCCCCGACCCCGACCTCCCCTGACCGGGGCCGGCCGGGCCGGCCTCCGAACCGTCGAGAGTAGAGAACACGCCGTGTGCGCCCTCGCGCATGCGGCGTGTTGTCTACTCTCGACGGGTTCATCCGGCGAGCGGGCACCGGGGTCCGGACGCAGAGACGCCCGTCCGGCTTCCCTCACGGACGGGCGTCGCTGGTTCGGGGGTGGCGGCTCAGGGCTCCAGGCCGAGGCGGCGGGCCGAGCGGGCGCGCTGGCGGCTGGCGCGCAGGCGGCGCAGTCGCTTGACGAGCATCGGGTCGTGGGCGAGCGCGACGGGGTTGTCGATGAGCGCGTTGAGCACCTGGTAGTAGCGGGTCGAGCTCATGTCGAAGAGCTCCTTGATGGCCGTCTCCTTGGAGCCGGCGTACTTCCACCACTGGCGCTCGAACGCCAGGACCTCCCGGTCGCGCTCGGAGAGCGACGGGATGCCCACTGCTGTCGTGACCTGTTCGGACGCGGCACTCACGTGTGTTCTCGACCCTTCCCTGCGTGCGGCTGCGGCCCTCACTGTAGCCGCCGAATGACAGTCGTGTCATTCCGCTGACGGGGTGCTGCGCGTGTCGGCTGGACATCCGACCGTTCGGACGACTCACGAGTCACACCGCCCCCACGGACCCCATCGGCCGGGCCGTTCCGCGGGAGGACCGGGCTCAGGCCATCGTGTCGAGGATGGCGGCGATGTCGGCCTCGGTCGTCGCGGGGTTGACGATGGCGAAGCGGGCCAGGGTCTCGCCGTCATGCGAGGTCGGCACGACGAAGGCGAACTCGTCGGCGAGCATCCGGTCCGACCAGGCCTGGTAGTCGGCCGGCGACCACCCGAGGCGCCGGAAGACGACGACCGACAGGTCGCGCTCGCGCACCAGCTCGAGCTCGGGCCGGCGCGCCACCTCCTCCTCGGCGTACCGCGCGACGGCGAGGGTCCGCTCGACGGCCGCCGTGTAGGCGTCCGTCCCGTTGACGACGAGTGAGAACCAGAACGGCAGCCCGCGGGCCCGTCGGGTCAGGCCCACCGAGTAGTCGGTCGGGTTCCACTCCGGGGCCTCGGTGAGGACGTCGAGGTACCCGGCGCGCTGGGTGTGCGCCGCGCGCGCCAGCCCGGGCTCGCGGTAGAGCAGGGCGCAGCAGTCGAAGGGCGCGAAGAGCCACTTGTGCGGGTCGACGATGAACGAGTCGGCGTGCTCGATGCCCGCGTAGAGATCACGCACCGACGGGGCGGCCAGCCCGGCCCCGCCGTAGGCGCCGTCGACGTGGAACCAGATGCCGTGCTCGCGGCAGACCTCGGCGACCGACGCCAGGTCGTCGACGATGCCGAAGTTCGTCGTGCCCGCCGTCGCGACGACCGCGAAGAACGTCTCCGGGCCGTTCGCCTCGAGCACCTCCCGCAACGCCGCCCCCGTGAGCCGGCCCGCGTCGTCGGCCGGCACCCCGACGAGATCGGCGTCCATCACCTCGCACGCCGACGCGATCGAGCTGTGCGCCCCCGCGGTCGCCGCGACCCGGTACGGGCGCACCCCGCCGGCCGCCCGGTGCCGCGCCGCACCCCGGGCCGCGACGAGCGCCGAGAGGTTGCCGATGGTCCCGCCGGGCACGAACGCCCCGCCGGCCTGCTCGGGCATCCCGACGAGGTCGGCGATCCAGCGCAGCGCCTGGTTCTCGGCCCACACCGCTCCGGACCCCTCGAGCCAGGAGCCGGCGTAGATGGACGAGGCACCGACCACGAGGTCGAAGACGACGGCGGCGTCGGCGGGCGCGCAGGGGATGAAGGAGAGGTAGCGCGGGTGGTCGACCGACAGGCACGCGGGCGCGAGCTCCTCGGCGAACAGGCGCATCGCCTCGACGCCCCCGATGCCTCCCGTGGTGATCGTCCGGCCCAGGGCGGAGTCGAGGTCCTCCTGGGTGCGCACCCGGTCGAGCGGCGGCTCCATCCGGATCCGTTCCTCGGCGTAGGCCGTGACGGCGGCGAGCAGCTCGGAGAGCTCTTCGTGGGCGTTGCGCTCGTACTGGGAGGTCGGGATCACGCCCGGAGTCTAGGAGCCGTCGCGCCCCAGCAGCAGTGCGGTCAGGGCGGCGACGTCGTCGAGGAGCGCGTCGGGCCGCTCGGCGGCCAGCGCGGCGGGCTCCCCAGCGCCCCAGGTGACGGCCACGGCGGCCATCCCGGCGGCCCGGGCGGCCTGCACGTCGACCGTGGCGTCGCCGACGTAGACGCAGGTCGCGGGGTCGGCGCCCAGCACCGACGCCCCGTGCAGCAGGGGGTCGGGGTGCGGCTTGTGCCGGTCGGTGTCCTCGAGCCCGGCGACGACGGCGACGAGGTGGTCGATGCCGACGCCCTCGAGGGCCAGCCGGGCGGTCTCCTGCCGCTTCGAGGTGACGACGGCCGTGCGGACGCCCGCGGCGTCCAGCGCCTCGAGCATCTCGGGCACCCCGTCGTAGCGCCGGATGAGCCGGCCGGTGTTCGCGAGGTTCCACTCGCGGTAGGCGGCGTCGAGGGCGTGGCCGTGCTCGGGGTCCTCCTCGAGCAGCGCCTCGAGCAGGGGTCGGCCGATCCACGCCCGGGCCCGGGCCTCCTCGACCTCCTCGGCGAGCACGCTGCGGAAGGCGTGCTGGTACGAGGCGACGATGAGCGGGATGGTGTCCGCGAGCGTGCCGTCGAGGTCGAAGAGCACGGTGGGCCAGGGGGGGTCGAGGTCACCGGGCCAGTCTGCCGACGCGTGGCGCGCCGGTCCGCACCGCCCCACCGTCGGCCGTGGGGCGGTCAGGTCCCGACCGCCGCCACCCCGAGCTCGTCGAGCAGGCCGAGGACCCGGCGCCGGATCTCGTCGCGGATCGGCCGGACGACGTCGAGGCCCTGCCCGGCGGGGTCGTCGAGCACCCAGTCCTCGTAGCGCTTGCCGGGGAAGATCGGGCAGGCGTCGCCGCAGCCCATCGTCACGACGACGTCGGAGGCCCTGACGGCCTCGGGGGTCAGCAGCGTCGGGCGCTCGGCGGAGATGTCGATGCCCTCCTCGCGCATCGCCTCGGCGGCGACGGGGTTGACGGACGACCCCGGCGCACTGCCGGCCGAGCGCACCTCGACGGCGCCGCCGGACAGGTGGTGGAGGTAGGCGGCGGCCATCTGCGAGCGGCCGGCGTTGTGCACGCAGACGAAGAGGACGGACGGGCGGTCAGGACGGTCGGGCACGGGGGAACCCCTTCCGGAGGGTGAGCGAGACGTGGACGAGGGCGACGAGGACAGGGACCTCGATGAGCGGGCCGACGACCCCGGCGAGCGCCTGACCCGAGGTGGCCCGAAGGTGGCGATGGCCACGGCGATGGCCAGCTCGAAGTTGTTGCCGGCGGCGGTGAAGGCCAGCGTGGTCGTCCGCTCGTACGACAGCCCGAGACCGTGACCGAGGAGGAAGCCGCCGCCCCACATCACGGCGAAGTAGGCGAGCAGCGGCAGGGCGATGCGCGCGACGTCGAGCGGCCGACCGGTGACCTGCTCGCCCTGCAGCGCGAAGAGCACGACGATGGTGAAGAGGAGCCCGTACAGCGCCCACGGCCCCACCCTCGGCAAGAACGACCGCTCGTAGGCCGTTCTGCCCCAACGCTTCTCACCCAGCCGTCGCGACAGGTAACCGAGCAGCAGCGGCACCCCGAGGAAGACGAGCACCGAGCGACCGATGTCCGAGGGCGAGACGTCGAGGGCCGTCTGCTGCAGCCCGAGCCAGCCGGGCAGGACCGAGAGGTAGAACCACCCGAGCCCGGCGAAGGCCACGACCTGGAAGACGGAGTTGAGCGCGACGAGCACCGCCGCCGCCTCCCGGTCACCGCACGCGAGGTCGTTCCAGATGACCACCATGGCGATGCACCGCGCGAGCCCGACGACGACGAGCCCGGTGCGGTACTCCGGCAGGTCCGGCAGCAGCAGCCAGGCGAGCGCGAACATCAGCGCCGGGCCGAGCAGCCAGTTGAGGACGAGGCTGGCGACGAGCATCCGCCGGTCGCGGGTGACGGTGTCGAGCCGGTCGTAGCGGACCTTGGCCAACACCGGGTACATCATCACGAGCAGGCCGAGGGCGATGGGCAGCGAGACACCGTCGACCTCGATCACCGACAGCCCGGACCCCAGCCCGGGCACGACCCGCCCGAGCCCGAGCCCGGCGGCCATCGCGAGCCCGATCCACGCCGGGAGCCACCGGTCGAGGGTCGACAGGCGCGCGACGGTGACCGGCGCGTCGGCCGGGGTGTCGGGACGGACGGTCACGGGCAGCAGGCCCCCTCGGCGGCGCGCTCGGCGTGGCCGGCGGCCGAAGTGCAGCACCCGCCGTCACCGGCGAGGACCTCGAGGCTCGCGGTGGCGGGGCGGCCGTCGGCGGGGTTCTCGTCCTTGACGGTGTAGACCTCCCACGGCGCGCCGGCCGGGTCGTGGACCCAGACCTTGTCCTGGAGGGCGTAGCAGCAGGTCGTGTCGTCCTCGTCGAAGGACGCGAGGCCGGCCTCGGTGAAGCGCGTGCGGGCGGCCACCACGTCGTCGGTGGAGGACACCTCGACCCCGAGGTGGTTGAGGGCGCCCACGGTGCCGGTGCCGCGCGCGGCCTCGCTCGTCTCGATGAGCACGAGCTTGAGCGGCGGCTCGGCGACGGCGAAGTTGGCGTACCCGGGCCGGCGCTTGTGCGGCTCGACGCCGAACATCGCGGAGTAGAACGCGACGGAGGCCTCGAGGTCGCTGACGTTCAGGGCGAGCTGGACGCGGCCGGTCGTGGGGGTGGACGAGGGCATGGGCACCTCCGGGTGGAGACGGGTGCATCGACGACCGTCGATGTCTGACGAGCCCCACTCTGGACCCTCGCATCGACGTGTGTCAATATAGAGATCCGTCGATCCGCAGGAGGCACCGTGCCGGTCCGCGAGCTCCCCCTCGCCCCCACCACCGCGGCCTCCTGCTGCGGCATCGGCGTCGACGGCGGCCTGACCCGCGAGGACGCCGAGCGCAGCGCCGCCCTCCTCAAGGCGGTCGCCGACCCCGTGCGGCTGCGGCTGCTCAGCGCCATCCGGGCCACCGACGGCGGCGAGGCCTGCGTCTGCGACCTCACCGACCTCGTCGGGCTCGCCCAGCCCACCGTCTCCCACCACCTCAAGGTGCTCACCGAGGCCGGGCTCCTCGAGCGCGAGCGCCGCGGCACCTGGGCCTGGTACCGGCTCGTGCCGAGCAGGCTGGCCGACGTCCGGGCGGTCTTCGACTGACCCCGGCGTCATAGGGTGGGAGCGATGTCCACCCCGCCGGCCCCGAGCCCCCCGAAGCCGCTCCACGAGCTCGTGCACCCCAGCTGGGCCGAGGCCCTGGCCCCCGTCGAGCCGGTCGTCGCGCGGATGGGCGAGTTCCTGCGCGCCGAGGTCGCGGCCGGTCGCGGCTACCTCCCCGGCGGGCCCCACGTGCTGCGCGCCTTCCAGCAGCCGCTCGACGCCGTCCGCGTGCTCGTCGTCGGCCAGGACCCCTATCCGACGCCCGGGCACGCGATGGGCCTGTCGTTCTCGGTCGAGCCCGACGTCCGGCCGGCGCCGCGCAGCCTCGTCAACATCTACACCGAGATGGAGACCGACCTCGGGCTGCCACGCCCGACCAGCGGCGACCTCACGCCGTGGGCCGACCAGGGCGTCCTCCTCCTCAACCGCGTCCTCACCGTGACCCCCGGCAAGCCGGCGAGCCACCGTGGCCGCGGCTGGGAGGAGGTCACGGCGCGGGCCATCCAGGCCCTCGTCGAGCGCGGTGGCCCGCTGGTCGCGATCCTCTGGGGACGCGACGCCCGTTCTCTCACAGCCCATCTGCCGGGCATCCCCTGCATCGAGTCCGCCCACCCCAGCCCTCTCTCCGCCCACAACGGCTTCTTCGGGTCGCGCCCCTTCTCGCGCGCCAACGCCCTGCTCACCGAGGCCGGGGCCGACCCGGTCGACTGGAGGCTCCCGTGACGACACCGGCCGCCCGCCCGGTCTGGACCCGCTACGTCGCGATCGGCGACTCGTTCACCGAGGGGATGTCCGACCCCGACCCCGAGCGCGACGACGCCTACGTCGGGTGGGCCGACCGGCTCGCCCTGCGGCTCGACGCCGTGGCCGAGGCCGAGCACCTGCCGTTCGGCTACGCCAACCTCGCCGTGCGCGGCCGCACCCTGTCCGACGTCGTCGGGCCCCAGCTCGACGCCGCGCTGACGATGAGCCCCGACCTCGTCTCGATGGTCGGCGGCGGCAACGACCTGCTGCGCCCGAGCGTCGACCTCGACGGGCTCGCCGCGCGCCTCGAGGAGGCCGTCGTCCGGCTGCGGGCCTCGGGCGCCGACGTGCTCCTCGCGACGCCCACCGACACCCGGGACGCCGGCCTGTTCCGTGCCCTGCGCGGCCGGCACGCGGTGCACACGGCGAACATCTTCACCATCGCCCAGCGCCACGACTGCCACGTCCTCAACCTCTGGGGGATGACCGCCCTCCGCGACTGGCGGATGTGGGCCGAGGACCGCATCCACCTGACGACCGAGGGGCACCAGCGGGTGGCGATGGCCGCGCTCGCCGCCCTCGGGCACGACACCGACGTCGCGCGGTGGTCGACCCCGCTGCCGCCGGCCGACCGCACCACCCGGGCCGACGCGCTGCGCGGCCACGCCGAGTGGGTCCGCACGCACGCGGCGCCGTGGGTCGAGCGGCGGGTGCGGGGCACCTCCTCTGGCGACCGGCGCGACGCCAAGCGCCCCACGCTCGAGCACCTCCGCGACCCGCACGACGAGCCGGAGCACCAGCAGCTGCCCGAGCTCTGAGCCACGGTGGCCGCGGGCGGCCGCCGCTCGCCGACTTTGTTGGACGTCCAACTACCTCGGTACCCTCGGGGCATGCCAGCGACGAGGCTCATGCCGACCGAGGAGGGCCAGGACCTCATCGACCTGACCCGCGAGCTCTGCGCCAAGGAGCTGCGGCCCCGGGTCGACGACGCCGAGCGGGCCGCGGCCACCGGCGAGTCCTTCCCCACCGAGGTCTTCCGCACCCTGGGTTCCGCGGGCCTGCTCTCCCTCCCCCACCCCGAGGAGCACGGCGGCTACGGCCAGCCGTACGAGGTCTACCTCCAGGTCGTCGAGGAGGTCGCCTCGGCGTGGATGAGCGTCGCGGTCGGCGTCTCCGTGCACTCCCTCACCGCCTACCCGGTCACGACCTTCGGCACGGCCGAGCAGCAGGCCGCCCTCCTCCCCGGGATGCTCTCGGGCGAGCAGCTGGGCGCCTACTGCCTCTCGGAACCGTTGGCGGGCAGCGACATCGCCTCGATGACCACCCGCGCGACCCGCGACGGCGACGCGTACGTCATCCGCGGGCGCAAGGCGTGGATCAGCCACGCCGGCCACGCCGACTACTACACGACCTTCGCGCGCACCTCCGACGACGGCGGGAAGGGCCTGTCCTGCCTCGTCGTCCCCGCCGACGCCGAGGGCATCTCGTTCGGCGCCCCGGAGAGGAAGATGGGCCTGCACTGCGACACCGTGCGCGAGGTGATGTTCGACGACGTCCGCGTCGCCGCCGACCGCCGCATCGGCGAGGAGGGCCAGGGGATGGCCATCGCGCTGTCCGCCCTCGACGCCGGCCGGCTGGGCATCGCCGCCGCGTCCACCGGGCTCGCCCAGGGGGCCCTCGACCTCGCGGCGTCCTACGCCAAGGAGCGTCGGCAGTTCGGCCGGGCCATCGGGGAGTTCCAGGGCCTGTCCTTCCTGCTCGCCGACATGGAGGCCGCGGTCACGAGCGCCCGCGCCACCTACCTGCACGCCGCGCGGCTCAAGGACGCCGGGCGCGCGTACAGCAAGGAGGCGGCGGTCGCGAAGCTCGTGGCCACCGACGCCGCGATGCGGGTGACGACCGACGCCGTGCAGGTGCTCGGCGGGGCCGGCTACACCCAGGACTTCCCCGCCGAGCGGTACATGCGCGAGGCCAAGGTGACCCAGATCTTCGAGGGCACCAACCAGATCCAGCGCCTCGTCATCGGCCGGCACGTCCTGCGCTGACCCCGCCCGGGCGGAACCACGCCCGGGCCCGGCGCGTCCCACCGACGACCCCTGCGGAAGGACCACCGTGCGCACCCGCCTGACCGTCACCACCGCCCTCGTCGCCCTCGCCCTCGCGGGGTGCGGCAGCACGACCGCCGGGTCCGGGGGCGGTGCGAGCGCCTCGGACCAGCCCGGCACCGCCTCCGGCACCCCGTCGAGCAGCCCGTGGACGAGCACCACGCTCCCCTCGGCGCCCCCCACCGTCCCCCGCCGGCCGACGACGCGCTCCCCCCGGGCCTCGCGGACCGGCCGGCCGTCAAGGCAGCCCTCGAGGACGCCGCGGGCCGCTCGGGCATCGCCCCGGGCACGGTCGAGATCGCCGGCTACCAGCGGGTGACCTGGAGCGACGGCTCGCTCGGCTGCCCGAAGAAGGGCATGGCCTACCCGCAGATGACGGTCGAGGGTGAGCTGCTGCGGCTGAGCATCGGCCAGCGGGTCCTCGAGTACCACGCGCGGGCCGGCGGCTCGTTCGCGTTCTGCGCCTCGCCCAGCGGCCTCTACGCCCCCGCCGGCTGACCCCGCCACCGCGCGACCGTCCCCACCACCGCGACCGGCCCCGGACACGGCGGGACCGGGCCATCTCATACGTGGCCCGGTCCTCGACCACGGTAGGCACCGCAGGCGTCCCGGTCCGCAACCGACACGCATCGACGCGGCGAACGTCGAACGAACTCGCGGTGCGCCCGGTCAGTCGTCGGGGTCGCGGGAGATGCCGGGCAGCAGCGTCTCGCCCCGGCGCAGGGCGTCGAGGGCCTCGGGGTGGGCGGCCTCGACGTGGGCCAGGCCCTTGCGGCGGTAGCGCACCAGCTGGACGGCGCCGAGGCCCCAGAAGAGGAACTGCACCGACATCGCGATCCGGAAGTCGGCGAGCGTGTAGTCCTCGGGCCGCCCGGGGCCAGCCGGTCGAGCACGATGCCGATGAGCGCGATGGCCAGCAACGAGGCGGTGAAGCCCCCGACGTTGACCACCCCGGTGGCCCGGCCGAGCCGCGAGGAGTGGTGGAAGGTGCGGGCGAGGTCGAAGCCGACCATCGAGCCGGGCCCGCCGACCGCCGTGACGACCGCGAGGAGGAAGAGCAGCCACGCCGGTGCCGGCCCGGGCCAGAGCAGCACGACGGCCCAGGCCGTCGCGATGGCCCCGACGATGCCGAGGACGAGCTGGGAGCGCCGGTACGGCAGGCGGGAGGTGAAGGCCGCGATGACCGGGCCGGCCGCCATCGCCGTGAACGTCATGACGACGAGGACGAGCGAGGCCGTGCGCGGCGCCATCCCCTCGCTGAGCAGGAACGGGTAGCCCCAGAGCATCGTGAAGACGGTCGCCCCGAACTGCGAGGTGAAGTGCACCCACAGGCCGAGCCGCGTGCCGGGGTTGCCCCACACCTCGGCGAGGGTGCGGGCGAGGGCGCGCACCTTGATCCGCTCGACCGCCTCCCCGCGGTAGGGCGAGTCCTTGACGACGAGCACCAGCGCCACGGTGAGCACGAGTCCGATGCCGCCCGCCGTCGCGAACGAGCGGGTCCAGCCGAAGGTCGCGAGGGCGGCGGCGAGCGGGGTGGCCGCCACGACCGCGCCGAGCTGGCCGACCATGCCGGACAGCTGGGTGATGAACGGGGCCTGCTTGACCCGGAACCAGACGGCGACCAGGCGCAGCAGCGAGGTGAAGACCATGGCGTCGCCGGCCCCGAGCATCACGCGGGCGGCCAGACCGACAGGGAAGGAGCCCGCGACCGCGAACCACAGCTGCCCGGCGGACATGAGGACCAGCCCGGTGAGCAGGAGCTTCTTGGAGCCGAACCGGTCCAGCAGCACCCCGACCGGGATCTGCATCGCGGCGTAGACCGTCAGCTGGACGACCGTGAAGGTCGAGAGCTGGGCGGCGGAGATGTGGAAGCGCTCGGCGGCCAGCAGCCCGGCGACGCCCAGCGAGGTGCGGTGGAAGACCGCGAGGACGTAGACCGACAGGCCCACCGCCCAGATGGCCCAGGCCCGGCGCTTCCCGATGGTGTGCACCTGGCGGAGCACGGGGCGGGTCACGGGGAGATTCTACGAGCGCCGCGCGGCGGCTCCGGACACCGTCCGTCCTCCTCCGCTCGGGTCGAGTGCGGAAGTGGCTGCCCCGGCAGCCACTTCCGCACTCGACGGCCGATGGTGGAGGTCAGCCGGGGAGGCGCTCCTCGGCTACGCCGTTGCCGCCGTCGACGACGAGCAGCTGACCGGTGACGTAGGCCGCGCCCGGGCTCGCGAGGAAGGCGACCGCGGCCGCGACCTCCTCGGGCGTGCCGGAGCGGCCGGTCGGCACGAGGTGGCCCTCGCGCGCCTCCGACGGCGTCTGCGACCCCGTGGCGACCCACCCGGGAGCGACCGCGTTGGCGGTGATGCCGTGCACCGCCTCGTCGACCGCGAGCGCCCTCGCCAGCCCGACGAGCCCGGCCTTGGCCGCCGCGTAGGCGACGTCGGAGCGCAGGGCCATGACCGGCCCGGCGGTCGAGGAGACCATGACGACCCGGCCCGAGCCGCTGCGGCGCAGCTGCGGCAGGGCGGCCCGGGTCACGAGGTAGGCGGTGTCGAGGTTGCGGGCCAGCGAGGCCGACCACCGGTCGGGCGGGGTGCCCTCGAGGTCGCCCCCCAGGTAGTCGCCGCCCGACGCGACCGACACCATCCCCGCGTTGTTGACGAGGACGTCGAGCCCGCCGCCCAGCGCGAGGGCCGCTGCGACGGCCGCCGCGGCGCCCTCCTCGCTCGTCAGGTCCGCGACGGCACCGGCGGCCTCGTGGCCCTCGTCCCGCAGCTCGGCGGCCCGCTCGTGGGCGCGGTCGGTCGTCGCTCCGAGCACCACCCGCGCGCCGCACTCGGCGAGCAGGCGGGCGCACGCCATCCCGATGCCGGTCGGCGACCCGGCGCCGGTGACCAGGGCGGTGCGCCCCGTGAGGTCGAACGCGGCGGGGAGGGTGGGCGGCACCGTCAGGCCAGGGCCGCGTCCATCGACTCCTCGAGGACGTCCATCGCCTCGTGGAGCAGGTCGTCGCCGATGGAGAGCGGCGGCAGGAAGCGGAAGACGTTGCCGTAGGTGCCGCAGGTCAGCGTGACGACGCCGCGGTCGTGACAGCCCTTGTTGACGGCACCGGCGAGCGCGGCGGCCGGCTCCTTGGTGGCGGGGTCGGTGACGAGCTCCATGGCCATCATCGCGCCGCGCCCGCGGACCTCGCCGATCTCGGGGTGCTTCTCGGCGAGCGACCCGAGCCGGTCACCGAGGATCTTGCCGATGCTGCGCGCGCGGCCGGCGAGGTCGTCGACCTCCATCGACTCGATGCTCGCGAGCGCGGCGGCGCAGGCCACCGGGTTGCCGCCGTAGGTGCCGCCGAGGCCGCCGCCGTGGACGGCGTCCATCAGCTCGGCGCGGCCGGTGACCCCGGCGAGCGGCATGCCTCCGGCGATGCCCTTGGCGGTGGTGATGAGGTCGGGGACGACGCCCTCGTGGTCGCTGGCGAACCAGTCGCCCGTGCGGCAGAAGCCGGACTGGACCTCGTCGGCGACGAAGACGATGCCGTGCTCGCGGCAGTACTCGGCCAGCCCGGGCAGGAAGCCCTCCGGCGGGACGATGAAGCCGCCCTCGCCCTGGATCGGCTCGATGACGACGGCGGCCGTGTTGTCCTCGCCGACCTGCGCGTGGATCATCTCGGTGACCGTGCGCAGGGCGTCCTCGGCGCAACGCTCGGCGCCGCCCGGCCAGCGGTAGGGGTAGGCCATCGGCACGCGGTAGACCTCGGGGGCGAAGGGCCCGAAGCGGTGCTTGTAGGGCATGTTCTTCGCGGTCATGCCCATCGTGAGGTTGGTGCGGCCGTGGTAGCCGTGCTCGAAGACGACGACCGCCTGCCGCCCGGTGGCGTGCCGGGCGATCTTCACGGCGTTCTCGACGGCCTCGGCGCCGGAGTTGAACAGCGCCGACCGCTTCTCGTGGTCGCCGGGGGTGAGCGCGTTGAGCTTCTCGCAGACGCCGAGGTAGGGCTCGTAGGGCGTGACCATGAAGCAGGTGTGGGTGAACCGGCTGATCTGCTCGGTCACGGCGTCGACGACCCGCTGGTTGCCGTTGCCGACCGTCGTCACGGCGATGCCGGACCCGAGGTCGATCAGCTGGTTGCCGTCGACGTCGCGGATGATGCCGCCCGCGCCGTCGGTGACGTAGACCGGCAGGCCGGTGCCGACTCCCGCCGCGACGGCGGCCGTCTTGCGGGACTGGAGCTCCTGGGAGCGCGGCCCGGGGATGGCCGTGGTGAGGATCCGCTGCTGCTCGATCATGCGGGCATCCTATCCGTGGGTGCAGGGCCCCGGAACCCGCGGAATCCGTCGTCCTGCGCGACGCCCGTCCGGCCCGCTCCGCCACCGCCCCTGACCCCGCGTGGCGAGGGCCTCGAGGGGGTAGGTCGACACCCACCACCGACGAAGGAGGCCGCCGTGCCCGCACGCAAGGACCCCGGACCCTCGGTCAAGGACGCGGAGCTCTACGAGAAGCTCCGTGACGAGGGCAACAGCAAGGAGAAGTCGGCGCGCATCGCCAACGCGGCCGCGAACACCTCCCGCTCGAGCGTCGGGCGCCGGGGAGGGACCTCGCCGTCGTACGAGGAGTGGACCGTGGCCGAGCTGCGTGCGCGGGCCCGTGAGCTGGAGGTCGAGGGCCGCTCGTCGATGTCGAAGGCGGAGCTGGTCGACGCCCTCCGGAACCACTGAGGCGACCGGGCCGAGGCCGCTGACCTGCGAGGACACCCCGGTGCCGGAACGAGGTGGCGGCCAGGAGCTGCGTGCAGGGGGTTCGCAGCTCCCGGCCGCCGGCTCGGGGTCCACCATCCGCCCGACGGGCTGTGGGGACCCGAGTACTGTACCTGAGAACGGCTGGTGGTCGGGCCGCGCGGGCGGACGACATCGACGAGGACGGGAGGCGACGTGAGGCTCCTGCTGGTCGAGGACGAGCGCCCGCTCGCCGCCGCGCTCGACGACGCGCTGCGCGAGGCGGGCTGGGTCGTCGACCACTGCGCCGACGGGCGCGAGGGCCTGCGGATGGGTGTCGCCGGGCAGTACGACGTCATCGTCCTCGACATCATGCTCCCGGGGCTCAACGGCTACGACGTCCTCAAGCACCTGCGCGAGCACAAGGTGTGGACCCCCGTCCTCATGCTCACGGCCAAGGACGGCGAGTTCGACCAGACCGACGCCTTCGAGCTCGGCGCCGACGACTACGTCACCAAGCCGTTCAGCACCCCGGTGCTGCTCGCCCGCCTCCAGGCCCTGGCCCGCCGGGGCGCCCCCGAGCGCCCGGTCGCCCTGACGGCCGGCCCCCTGAGCCTCGACCCCACGACCCGCCGCGTCACCCGCGAGGGCCGCGAGGTCCAGCTGACCGCCCGCGAGTACGCACTCCTGCACCACCTGATGCGCAAGGCCGGGATGGTGCAGAGCAAGGCCGAGATCCTCGAGAACGTCTGGGACTCCGACTACCCCGGCGCCGACAACGTCGTCGAGGTCTACATCGGCTACCTGCGGCGCAAGGTCGACGCCCCGTTCGACGTCAAGGTCATCGAGACGGTGCGCGGCCTGGGCTACCGGCTCAACCCGCTGGAGGACCCGCAGGGAGCCTGACGGCGAAGCGGCACCAGCCCTCCGGGCTCTCGGTCGCCTCGACCCGGCCGTCGTGGGCGGCCACGACCTCGGCCACGATGGCCAGCCCCAGCCCGGTGCCGCCGGTGCCCCGGGTGCGCGAGTCGTCGAGCCGGACGAAGCGCCCGAACACCCGCTCGCGGTCCGCGGGCTCGATCGGCGGGCCGTCGTTGTCGACGGTGAGCAGCGCGTCGTCACCGTCGTGCGCGAGCCGCACCCGCACCGTCGTGTGCATGTGCCGCTCGGCGTTCTCGAGGAGGTTGCGCACGACCCGGCCGAGCCGGGCCTGGTCGCCGTCGAGCCGCACGGGCTCGATGGCCACGGACACCGGCATCCCCCGCGCGCGCAGGGCCCCGGTCTCGCCGAGGACGACGTCGTCGAGGTCGACCTCGGTGCGGTGCAGGACCATCGCGTGCTCGTCGGCGGAGGCGAGGGTCAGCAGGTCCTCGACGAGCACGGCGAGCCGGTCGACCTCCGCCGAGGCCCGGGCCGAGACCGTGGCGCGCTCGGCGGCGGGCCGCTCCTCGGCCAGTCGGTCCAGCAGCACCCGGATGGTCGCCAGCGGGCTGCGCAGCTCGTGGCCGGCGTCGGCGACGAAGGCCCGGCGGGAGGCGTCGGCCCGCTGCATCCGGGCCAGCAGGTGGTTCATCGTCTCGGCCAGCCGGGTCAGCTCGTCGCGGCCGGCGGGCACCTCGAGGGCGGGGCCCGGTCCGGGCGAGCCGGCCGAGGCGATGCCCTCGACCTGGTCGCGCATCCGCTCGACGGGTCGCAGCGCCTGGCCGACCGCGAAGGTCGTCACCGAGCCGAGCAGGGCGATGAGGCCGATCGCCCCGATGAACGCGAACTCGGTGGACTGGCCGAGCGCCGTCGCCTCGACCCGGGTCGGCACGCCGACGACGAGCGTGTAGTGCTCGCCCTCCGGGCTGGTGCCGTCGGTGGCGGCCACGACCCACGCGCCCGCGGGCTGACCGGGGAGGTCGTCGACCTCACCGAGCCGCACCTCCTCCCCCTCGAGGGTCGGGCGGGCCAGCGGGGCGGTCGGGGCGCCGCCGGTGGCCGCGACGACCTCGCCGGTGCGGGGGTCGACGACCTGGACGATGCGGTTGCCGTCGATGACGGCGTGCGTCGCGATGAGGTCGCCGACACCGTGCACCCCGAGGTCGGCCCGCAGCTCGACGGCCTCGGCCCGGGCGACGTCGCGCGCCGAGGCCTCGAGGACCTGCCCGAGGGAGAGGTAGACGATGCCCGCGAGCGCCGCGCTGACGAGCAGGACGACCGGCATGGTCAGGGCGAGGATGCGGCTCCTCAGGCCCAGCCGGATGCGCATGCCGCGAGTGTAGGCGGGGCCCCGCGCCGCCGAGCCCACCCGCAGGGGGCCCGGCGCCGCGGCGGCACGGTTCGCCGCAGCGCCCCGGTCGGACCGGGTCGCCGCGGGGGCCGGGGTGCTCAGGCGACCGGGGAGGACTTCCAGCCCGTCTGCCACGAGACCTCGCCGACGGCGTCGCAGCCACCGCCCTGGCAGACCCCGAACCGGAACTGGACGGTCTTGTACTCGTAGAAGTCCTTGTTCTTGACGCCCCAGCGGTACTGGTCGGTCGGGTTCCACCGGATCAGCCCCTGTCGTGAGCCGTCGGTGAGCCGCCACTGGACGGCCACCCGGACGCCCGGGTTGTAGGAGAAGAGGTAGAAGTAGTCCCCGTCCCGGCGGAAGCAGGCCTCGCCGGCCGAGCCTCCGTCGGCGGTGACGTTGCACGCGTGGCTGCCGATGCCCGTGGCGTTGTTCACCTCGAGGCTGGCGGCGACGGCCTGCGGGGTCGCGGAGGCCGCGACGAGCACGGCTGCGGCCCCGGCGAGGACGGTACGGACGGCGTGGATGGTGCGCATGGGTGTTCCCCCTCGGTGCGGTCGGTGAGCACGCCGCGATGTCCCCCCGCGACGGGCTCCGTCCCCACAACGTACTCCCGGAGGTGTCGACGCGGGAGGATGGCGGTCATGGACCTGCACCCGCGCGCACTCCGGCTCGGCACGGGCCCCCTCTGGCTCGAGGTGCTGACCTCCGGGGCATCGGTCCGCCGGCTGGTCCTCGACTCCGGGGACGGCCCGGTCGACGTCGTCCTCGGGCACGCCGACCCGGCGACGTACGTCGGCGGCGGCGGGTACCTCGGGGCGACGGTGGGGCGCTTCACGAACCGGCTCGCCGGCGGCCGGACCGTCCTCGACGGCGTGCCGGTCACCGTGCCGCCCAACGACGGGCCGAACGCCCTGCACGGCGGGCCGGAGGGCTTCGACGCCCGCGAGTGGAGGGTGCTCGAGGAGGGCGACACCCACGTCGCACTCGCCCTGACCAGCCCCGACGGCGACCAGGGGCTCCCGGGGACGGTGCGGGCCCGGGTCGACTACGACGTGACCGACGACGAGGTCACCGTCACCCACCACGCGACGACCGACCGGCCGACCTACCTCGGGCTGACCAACCACGCGTACTTCCGGCTCGACGGCGAGGGAGCGGGCGACGTCCTCGACCACACGCTGGAGGTGGCGGCCGGGTCGTACACGCCGGTGCGCGCCGACCTCGTGCCGACGGGCACGGTCGAGCCGGTCGACGGCACCCCGTTCGACCTGCGCCGTCCACGCCGCATCGGCGACGTGCTGGCCGAGCCCTCCGAGCAGCTCGCCCACGGCGGCGGCCTCGACCACAACCTCGTCCTCGACGGCGCCGGGATGCGGTGTGCCGCACGGCTCGTGGCGCCGTCCGGGCGGTGGCTCGAGGTGCACACCGACCGCCCGGCGCTGCAGGTCTACACCGGCGCACACTTCGACGGGACGCTCACCGGCATCGGCGGGCGCCCGTACGGCCGGTGCGCCGGCGTGGCCCTCGAGACCCAGGGCTTCCCCGACGCCCCGAACCACCCGGGCTTCCCCGATGCCGTGCTGCGGCCCGGCGAGGTCTTCACGGCCGTCACCCGCTGGCGGCTCGGCGCCGGCTAGCGTCGCCCGCCCGCTGACCGGCCGCGCCCGCGGCCGTGCACGCGCGGGGGCTGGCCGGCGAGCGCCCGCTGGCTGTCGAGCACGAACTGGTAGACGCCGTCGTCCTCGAGGCGGTCCCAGGAGCCGCTGCGTCCGGTGTCGTCGGACGGTCCCGCGGGTGTGGGCGCCGGCTCCCTCCATCCCCCGTACCCGTCGAGCAGCGCGCGCGGGGCCTCGGCCTCGAGGGCCGCGAGCAGCGCCTCCGACACCCCGCGCGGCAGGAGGGCGACGAGCACCCCGGGGCGCCGGCGCTCGGCCGTCACGAGGTAGCGCGCGAGCGCCGGGGTGTCGGCCGGGCCGACCCGGTGGCCCACGAGCAGCTCGGTGCGGACGAGGTCGAGCACGGCGACGGGCAGCCCGTCGTCGAGGTCGGCGAGCGCGAGGTCGTGGGCGCGCGCGGCCGCGGCGGCGTCGAGGGTCGCCACGAGGTACCGGTACGCCCGGTTCGGGTCGGGCACGCCACCACGGTACGGGCGCGGACCGGTCGGCACCGGGGGACGACGCCCCGGGGCGCCGCGGCACACTCCGCCCGGGAGGGCGGAACACGCCGCACGGGCGAGAGACCGCGCGGCGTGTCCTGTCCCCTCGACGGGATCGCAGGGCGTCGAGGACGGGTGGCGGCGTCAGCCGGTGTGGTGCACCTCCTGGAGCCGGTAGACCGGGGTCTCCAGGCCGGCGAAGCGCGCCGCGAGCTGGAGCGCGAGGTAGAGCGAGTAGTGCCGTGACTGGTGGAGGTTGCCGCCGTGCATCCAGAGGTTCGGCACCTGGGTCGGCTTCCACATGTTGCGCTGCTCGCCCTCCCACGGGCCGGGGTCCTTCGTCGTGTCCGAGCCGAGGCCCCAGCACTTGCCGAGCCGGTCCGCGGTCTCCTGGTCGATGAGGTCGGCGACCCAGCCGTTCATCGAGTTGTAGCCGGTCGCGAAGACGACGAGGTCGGCCGGCAGCTCGGTGCCGTCGTCGAGCACGACCGCGTCCTCCGTCAGCCGGACGACCTGGCCGTGCGCGAGCTTGACCTCACCGTCGGCCACGAGGTCGGCGGCACCGACGTCGATGTAGTAGCCGGAGCCGCGCCTCAGGTACTTCATGAACAGGCCGGAGCCGTCGTCGCCCCAGTCGAGCCAGAAGCCGGCGGCCTCGAGCCGGTCGTAGAAGTCCTTGTCGACCTCGGCCATCTTCTCGTAGGCGGGGATCTGGAACTCGTGGAGGATCCGGTACGGGAGCGAGGCGAAGATGAGGTCGGCCTTCTCGGTCGTCACGCCCGCGTCGAGCGCCCGCTCCGAGTAGAGGTCACCCAGCCCGTACTCCATCAGGCTGCCGCTCTTGACGATGTGCGTCGAGCTGCGCTGGACCATCGTCACGTCGACGTCGTTCTCCCACAACGCTCCACAGATGTCGAAGGCGCTGTTGTTGCTGCCGATGACGACGGCGCGCTTGCCGCGGTACGCGTCCGGGCCGGGGTGGCGCGACGAGTGGTGCACGTCGCCGCGGAACACGTCCATCCCCTCGACCTCGGGCATCCGCGCCTTGCCGGACATCCCGGTGGCGAAGACGAGCTGCGTCGGTCGCAGGGTCAGGGGCTGCCCCTCCTTCTCGACCTCGACGGTCCACTCGCCGGCCTCCTCGTTCCACGTCGCCGAGCGGGCCTCGGTGCTCGACCAGTACGGCACCTCCATGACGTTGACGTAGGACTCCAGCCAGTCGCCGATCTTGTCCTTCGGGGCGAACACCGGCCAGTTGTCGGGGAACTTGAGGTACGGCAGGTGGTCGTACCAGACCGGGTCGTGGAGGCAGAGCGACTTGTACCGCCCGCGCCACTGGTCGCCGGGTCGCGGGTGCTTGTCGATGACGAGCGCCGGCACCCCGAGCTGGCGCAGCCGCGACCCGAGCGCGATACCGCCCTGGCCGCCGCCGACGACGAGCACGTAGGGCTGGGTGGTCGAGCCGAGCGACTCGGCCTCGGCCTGGCGCCGCTCCTTCCACGTGGTGCGCTCGCGCGCGGCGCCGTGCTCGGCGCCCATCGGCCGGCGGGTGCGGCGCGGCTCCTCGCGGCCCTTGAGCTCGTCGAGGGTGGTGAGCAGGGTCCAGGCCCTGTCGGCGCCGTCCTCCTCGCGCAGCCGCAGGAGGCCGGTGCCCCGTCCGACGGCCGTCTCGAAGGTGAACCACGCCGTGACGACGCCGCCGTCCTCGGTCGCCGGCTCGCTCGTCCCGAAGCCCGACGGGCGGGTGCGCCCCAGCGTCTCGCCGAGCAGGTCGCGGACGCCGTCCGGGTTCTCGACGGTCGTGAGGTTCCAGCTGAACGACACGAGGTCGCGCCAGAAGCTCTGCGCGGCGAACAGGCCGGCCGCCCGGTCCACGTCGCCGGCGGTCAGGGCGTCCTCGAAGGTCGCCAGCCACGCGTCGGCCCGGTCGGGGGCGGACCGCTCGTCGGTCGGGGGTCGCTCCAGGGTGTCGGTCATCGGCTGCTCCTTCGCGGGATGCGGGGACCTCGTCGTCCGCGCTCCGGGTCAGGACACCCCGCGCCGGCGGGTCGCGGGAAGGGTTGCAGCGCGTTGCACGCCGCCCGGTCGCAGGGGGCGGCGGCGCGGGCCGGCGGCTACCCTGACGGGATCGCCCGCGCGCCCGCCGCCGGGTGGTGAGGAGTCGACGATGACGCCCTACAGCGCCGGAAGTGCCGTCGTGCCCGGCACCGACCTCGGGCAGCACGCCCGGGCGCTGCGCCGCGTCCACGACGCCGTGATGGGTGGCGCGTCGGCCCCCGCCCCGCTGCGGCCCCTCGTCTCCCGCTCGTGGACCCGGGTGCTCGGGTTCGGGCTCGACCCCACCCACGCCAACGCCCGCCAGCCGCTGCCGTGGGCCGAGGTCGAGCGCCGGCGGCACCACTCCCCCTCGCCCTGGTCATCGACGAGGTCCGGTCGGTGCTGACGTCCGTGGCCGACGCCTCGCGCTTCATCGTCGTCGTCACCGACGCCGAGGGCGTCATCCTCTGGCGGGAGGGGTCCGCCGGGGTGCTGCGCAAGGCCGACACCCTCGGGTTCACCGAGGGCGCGACGTGGACCGAGGACCACGTCGGCACCAACGCCATCGGCACCGCCCTTGCGGAACAGGCTCCGGTGCAGCTGTTCTCGGCCGAGCACTTCGAGGAGGGGCAGCACCCCTGGTACTGCACCGCATCGCCCGTGCACGACCCGCGGACCGGTGCGCTGCTGGGCGTCGTCGACGTCTCGGGGCCTGCCCTGACGCTGCACCCGGCGCTCATCGCCCTCGTCGACACCGCCACCAAGCTCGCCGAGGCCCGACTCTGGCGCCACCACGAGCAGTCGCTGCAGCGGCTGCGGCGCTCGGCCGAGCACGTGCTCGCGACGACGACGGGGCCGGTGCTGCTCGTCGACGACGACGGCTGGGTCGCGCACTACAGCGGCGTGCTCGTCCGCGACCGCATCGCCGCCCCCCGGCCCGACCGGCCGCTCACCGTGCCCGGGCTGGGACTGTGCCTGCCCGAGCGGCTCGGTGAGGGCTGGCTGGTGCGTCCGGACGAGCGCGGCACGTCCCTGACCGCCCGGCTGGTGTCGGTGGGCGGGGAGGCGGTGCTCGAGGTGTCCGGTGCGCCCGGTGGCGACGCCGGCTGGCGGGCGTCGCTCACCCCGCGGCACGCGGCCATCCTGCGCCTGCTCGCGGGGGCGGGGTCGGAGGGGATGACGGCCGCCGCGCTGAGCCGTGCCCTGTTCGGCGACGAGGAGCACCAGGTCACCGTGCGGGCCGAGGTCAGCCGGCTGCGACGCGTCGTCGGTGCGCTGGTGGCGGCGGCGCCCTACCGCGTGGCCGAGGGCGTCCGCCTCACCTGCGACCCCTGACCCGCGACCCCGACCCGCGACCCCGACCCACCCCCTCATCCCGACTGATTGCCCAGAACCCACCTCTCGGGGTCGTTTCGGCCCTCCCGAGGTGGGTTCTGGGCAATCAGTCGGGTCGGTCGGGGAGGTCGGCCAAGGTGCCGGGGCCGGGGACGGGGTCAGCTCGAGGGGCCGAAGCGCTCGGTGCGGATGGCGCCCGAGTCGTGGCCACCGTCGAGCAGGAGCCGGGTCGCCGCCTCGACGAACCCCGACGGGCCACAGCAGTAGACCAGCGGCGGGGCGGGGAAGGCGTCGACCGGGGGCAGGTCGCCGGGGCGCAGACGGCCGGGCGGACGCGCGTCGTCGGGCAGCCCACCGCGGGAGTACAGCCGGTCGATGCGCAGCCCCGACGCGGTGACGGCCATCGCGTGCAGCTCGTTCGTGTAGAAGACGTGGTCGGGCGTGCGGGCGCTGTAGACGAGGTGGAACGGGGTGCTCGACCGGGTGCGCTGGCGCTCGCGGAGCATCGCCATGAGCGGCACGACCCCGGAGCCGCCCGCCACGAGCAGCACCGGCTCGGGCATCTCGGCGCTCCAGCGGAACCAGCCGCCGATGGGGCCCCGGACCTCGAGCTCGTCGCCGGCCCTGGCCTCCTCGACCAGCCACGGCGAGACCTCCCCGTCGCCGACGAGCTGCACGGTGAGCACGAGCCGGCCGGGCTCGGGCGCGGAGGCGACGGAGTACGTGCGGGTCGCGGTGTAGCCGTCGGCCGCCGTGAGCCGCACGTCGACGTGCTGGCCGGCGGCGTGGCCCGGCCAGCCGGGGACCTCGAGCACCACCGTGCGGGCGGTACGGGTCTCGAGCCAGCCGTCCTCGACACGGGCCAGCCGCCAGGGCATCGGGGTGGGGGCGGGCGTGCCCGCTGGGGAGGTCATCGTGCCGGCGCCGCTCAGTCGCCGACGTAGCGCTGCTCGCGCCACGGGTCGCCGAGCGCGTGATAGCCGAGCCGCTCCCAGAAGCCGAGGTGGTCCTCGGTGAGCAGCTCGAGGCCGTTGACCCACTTGGCCGACTTCCAGAGGTACAGGTGCGGCACGAGGAGGCGGGCCGGGCCGCCGTGCTCGGGGGTCAGCGGCTTCCCTCCGTAGTGGGTGGCGACCCAGGCGCGCCCGCCCGTGACGTCCTCCATCGGCAGGTTGGTGGTGTAGCCGCCGTAGGCGTGGACGAGCACGTGCGTGGCCAGCCGGCCGGCGCCGTCGAGCACCGCCTCGAGGGGCACGCCGCGCCAGGTCGTGTCGAGCTTGCTCCACTTGGTGACGCAGTGGATGTCGGTCGTCAGGTCCTCGGCGGGCAGGGCCATCAGGTCGGCCCAGGAGAGGCGGCGGCGCGTGCCGTCGGTGTCGAGGACGTCGAGCCGCCACTCCTCGGTGCGCACCCCGGGTGTCGGCCCGGCCGACAGCACCGGGAAGTCGCGCTCGAGGTACTGGCCCGGGGGATGCGCGGGTTCGACGGGCCGCGGCGGCCGGCGAACCCTCTCGTGACGACGTCCACGCGCCCATCATCCCCGACCGGGCCACCGCCGCCGCCCCGGACCGCCCCGACCGCCCGCCCGCCCGGACCGCGAACGTGTGTGAAGAACGTCCAAATGCCGACGGTCTTCACACACGTTCGCGGAGGGGGCGGGCGCAGGCCGGACGTGACGCACGGGACATGTGACGCGCGCCGCCTCCACCCGCCGCGCGGACCCGTCGCTCCTAGCGTGGGGGGTGGAGCCACGGGCTCCCCGCCCGTGGCCGTCCGCACAGAGCCGAGGACGCCATGACACGCACGTACGCAGTCACCGGATCCGCGTCGGGGATCGGGCAGGCCACCGCCGCCCTCCTGCGTCGCCGGGGCCACCGGGTCATCGGGGTCGACGTCCGCTCCGGGGACGTCGTCGCCGACCTCTCGACACCGCGAGGTCGTGAGGAGGCGGTCGAGGGGGTGCTCGACGAGGCCGGGGGCCGGCTCGACGGCATCGTCGCCAACGCCGGTCTCGCCCTGCCCGTGGCGGCCACCGTCGCCGTCAACCACTTCGGCACCGTCGCCCTGCTCGACGGCCTGCGCCCGGCCCTTGCGTGCTCGCGCGCACCCCGGGCCGTCGCGACCTCGTCGATGGCCACCCTCATGCCCGTGCACGCCCCGCTCGTCGAGGCCTGCCTCGCGGGCGACGAGGACCTGGCGCTGGCCATCGCCACCGACCTCGAGGCGCAGGGACCGGAGGCCGGCGCGGTGCTGTACCCCTCGAGCAAGCGGGCCCTCTCGCGCTGGGTGCGCCGCGAGGCGCCGACGTCGCGGTGGGCCGGGGCCGGCATCCCGCTCAACGCCGTGGGCCCCGGCATCGTCCGGACGCCGATGGTCGCCGACATGATCGCGACCGACGCGGGACGGGCGGGCCTCGCGGCGGCGGTCCCGATGCCGCTGAACGGCTACCTCGAGCCCGAGCAGGTCGCCGCGCTCCTCGCGTGGCTGGTCTCCGAGGAGAACACGCACGTCTGCGGCCAGACGATCTACGTCGACGGCGGCTCGGACGTCGTGCTGCGGGGCGACGACGTGTGGGCGTGGCACGACGCCGTGCCCACCACCACCGTCACCGCCGCCGCCATCGCCGCCACCACCGGTGCCCCGGTGCGGGAGGCCGTCCCGGCCGGCTGACCGCCCTCAGACCGCGGCGCGGCGCGGGGTGCTCGACCCCCGCACCCGCGCCGCCCCACGTGGGGCGGGTCAGCCGCGGTCGATCTGCATGACGACGGCCTTGGGCTCGGTGAAGAACTCACGCGAGAAGTTGCCGCCCTCGCGCCCGACCCCGGAGTCGCCGACGCCGCCGAACGGCGTGCGCAGGTCGCGGATGAAGAAGCAGTTGACCCACACGGTGCCGGCACGCAGCCTCGAGGACACCCGGTGCGCCCGCGAGAGGTTCTCGGTGAAGAGCATCGCATTGAGGCCGTAGCGGGTGTCGTTGGCGAGGTGGACGACCTCGTCCTCGGTGTCGAAGGAGTTGACGACGCACACCGGGCCGAAGATCTCCTCGCAGTACGGCGCGGCGTCGAGCGCGAGACCGTCGATGATGGTCGGCCGCACGAGCCACGAACCATCCTCTGCCACACCGCCGGTGCGTATGGTCCCGCCGAGGGCCTCGGCCGACTCGACGTAGGACACGACCTTGTCGTAGTGCCGCTTGCTCGCGAGCGAGGAGAACCTCGTCGCCGGGTCGAACGGGTCGCCGATGGTCAGCGCCTCGGCCGCCGCGACGAAGCGCTCCATGAAGGTGTCGTAGATCGAGGAGTGGACGAACAGCCGCGACCCCGCCAGGCAGATCTGGCCGGCGTTGCGGAAGATCGCCTCGACCGCCCAGTACACGGCGTTGTCGAGGTCGGCGTCCTCGAAGACGACGTTGGCGCCCTTGCCCCCGAGCTCGAGCGACACCGGGGCGAGGTGCGTCGCCGCCGAGGCCATCACGTGCTTGCCCGTCGTCGAGGACCCGGTGAAGGTCACCCGGTCGACCCGGTCGTCGCCGGTCAGGGCCGCCCCGGCGGGGGCGCCGTAGCCGTTGACGACGTTGAGCACACCGGGCGGGAAGCCGGCCTCGACGGCCAGCCGGCCGAGCATCGTCACCGACGCCGGGGTGTCCTCCGACGGCTTGATGATGCACGTGTTGCCCCAGGCGATCGCCGGTGCGATCTTCCACGAGGCCATCATCAGCGGGAAGTTCCACGGGCTGATGGCGGCGACGACCCCGGCGGGCCCGAACTCGCTGTAGGTGTGGTGGCCGGAGTCCATCGGGTAGACCTCGCCGACGGCGTCGCGCTGGTGGTCGGCGAAGAACCGGAAGTTCCAGACCGACCGCGCGACGTCGTGCTTCGCCTGGGCGAACGGCTTGCCCATGTTCGTGGCGTCGAGGCGGGCGAGGTCGTCGGCGCGCTCCTCCATGAGGTCGGCGAGGCGGTGGATGGCCGCAGCCCGCTCGACCCGTCCCATCCGCGGCCACGGGCCCTCGTCGAAGGCCTTGCGCGCGCTGACGACGGCGCGCTCGGCGTCCTTCTCGGAGGCCTCGGCCGCCTGCGCCCACACCTCGCGGGTCCACGGGTTCCACACGTCGAAGCGGCGGCCGTCGATCGACTCGACCTCCTCGTTGTCGATGATGTGGCCGAAGAACTGGAGCTCGCTCATGGGATCGCCTCGGGGGTGCTGTGGTCGGAGGTGCCGGCGTCCGTGCCGGCGTGGACGGGGTTGCGGCTCAGGCGGAGTCGCGCGGGTCGGGGGCTCCTCGGCGCTCGGCGATCGTGACGTCTCCGGCGGCCCAGTGCGTCAGGGGCACCTCACGGACGACGACCCGGATGCTCTCGACGGGCGCGTCGACGGACTCGGCCGTGGCCCGGGTGAGCGCGGAGATGAGGGTGCGGACCTGCTGCGGCGTGCGGCCCTCGGCCATCGTCACCTCGATGAGCGGCACGTCAGGCCTCCCCGCCGTTGAGGAAGACCGAGCCGAGGTTCGTGAAGTGCAGCGCGGTGCTCGACCCCGGCGGTGCGAAGACCGCGTCGGTCATCCCACCGGTCAGCACGATCCAGCCCGCCTCGATGGCGTGGCCGCGCCGGGCCAGGTCGTTGGCGGCCAGGGCCAGCGCCTCGCCGGGGTGCCCCTGGACCGCCGCACCGGTCGCCGAGTCGGTGACGACCCCGCCGACCTCGACGAGGACCGCCTCGAGCGAGAGGTCGAGGTCGGCCGGGGGACACCGACCGGACCGGTGACGAACGCCCCGGACGAGGCGTTGTCGGCGGCGACGTCACCGGCGGTGAAGCGGAAGTCCTTGTAGCGGCTGTCGATGACCTCTGCGCCGCCCCAGACCGACTCGACCGCGGACATCGCCTGCGCACAGGTGACCCCCGGACCCTCGAGCCGCTCGCCCATGAGGAAGACGATCTCCGGCTCGATCCGCGGGTGGATGAGCCGGCCCTGCGGCACGGGGTCGCCGACGGGCAGCACCATCGCGTCGGTCAGCCACGCGACGAACGGGAAGTGCACACCCATCCGCTGCTGCTTGGCCCGGCTGGTCAGCCCGAGCTTGACGCCGATGAGCTTCTCGCCGCGCTCGATCCTCTTCTGCAGGGTGAGGTCCTGGACGGCGTACCCGGTGTCGAGGTCGAGCCCGGGCCACTCGTCGGTGAAGGGCTCACGCTCGCGGCGCTCGTCCTCGCAGGCGAGCAGCTCTGCGGCAACGGACTCGACCGTCCAGCCCCCGAAGGCGCACCGGCCATCAGCGGACCCCATCCCGGCGAGGTCGCCCAGCTCGAGCAGCTGGTGCTTCTCCTCGGCGAGCTGCAGGGCGATGTCGATGATCATGTCCTCCTGGCCGCCGACGTACCCGTACTCACCGACCTTGGTGAGGATCTCGTGGGCCGGCACGTCGTAGCGCTCGGCGGCCCGCTCGGCGTGCAGGAGGAAGGAGCTGTACACGCCGGCGTAGCCCTGGGTGATCGAGCTGCGGTCCATCCACGGCAGGCGCGGGATGAACGGCCGGACGACGTCCTCGGCGGCGGAGAGCACCTCGCCGAGGTCGATGCCGGTGCGGATGCCCATCCGCTCGAAGGTCGCGGCGAGGACCTCGGTCGGGCTGTTGCCGGCGCCGGCACCGAGGGCGCACAGCGCGCCGTCGATCTGCAGGGCCCCGGCCTGGTGCGCGAGAACCGAGTTGGCGATTCCGAGGCTGAGGTTCTGGTGGCCGTGGAAGCCGACCTGGGCCTCTTGGCCGATCTCGTCGATGACCGCCGTGATGCGCTCCTGGGCGTCGGTGAGCACGAGCGCACCGGCGGAGTCGACGACGTAGACGCACTGCGCGCCCGCGTCGACCATGATCCGCGCCTGCTGGGCCAACGTCGCCGGTGACGCCTTGTGGCTGAGCATGAGGAAGCCCACGGTCTCCATCCCGAGCGCCCGGGCCGCGCCGAAGTGCTGGATCGAGACGTCGGCCTCGGTGCAGTGCGTCGCGATGCGGGCGACCGAGGCGCCGGCCGCGTGGGCGTTCCGCAGGTCGTGCAGCGTGCCGAGGCCGGGGAGCATGAGGATCGCGATCTTGGCCCGGGTGGCCTCGTCGACCGCGGCGGCGATGAGCTTCATCTCGTCGACCTTGGAGAAGCCGTAGTTGAAGCTCGACCCGCCGAGGCCGTCGCCGTGCGACACCTCGATGACCTGCACGCCGGCCGCGTCGAGGGCGTGCACGACGCCGCGCACCTGCTCCTCGGTGAACTGGTGCTGCATCGCGTGCGAGCCGTCGCGCAGCGTCGAGTCAGTGATCCGCAGGTCGGTCTCGCCACCCCGCGCGGGGTGTGGGCGAGGACCTCGGACTCGGTGACCTCGTGCGTGACGACGGGGGCGTCCTCGGGGCGGATGGTCATGTCACCCATGGCTCAGACTCCTGCCTTCTGGGCGTCGGCGTGGGCGGCGGCGCCGACGGCGACGAGCGGGTCGGGGGTGTCGCCGAGGGCGGCCGACGACTTCCAGGTGGAGGCGACGCCGAGCCGGTGGGCGACCATGATGTCGCCGACCCGGGCCGCGGCGGCCGTGATGATGTCGAGGTTGCCGGCGTAGTCGGGCAGGTAGTCGCCCCGTCCCTTGACCTCGATGGGCACGAAGACCCGCGCCATCCCTGCCAGAGCTCGCGGGCGGGGTCGAACTGGGGCTCGGCCCGCAGGTGGTAGCCCGGCACGTAGTCCTGCACCTCGGCGACCATCGCGTGGATCGACGCGAGCAGCCGGTCCTGCAGCGGACCGGGCTCGCCGGCCTCCGGCGGGATCGCGCAGAACACCGAGTTGCGCATCATGAGCGGCGGCTCGACGGGGTTGAGGATGACGATGGCCTTGCCGCGCTCGGCACCCCCGACGACCTGCAGCGCCTCGGACGTCGTCTCGGTGAACTCGTCGATGTTGGCCCGAGTCCCCGGGCCGGCCGACCTGCTGGAGATGCTCGCGACGATCTCGGCGTACGGCACCGGCACGACCGAGGAGATGGCCTTGACCATCGGGGTCGTCGCCTGGCCGCCGCAGGTGATCATGTTGACGTTCGTCGCGTCGAGGTTGAAGTCGAGGTTGACCGGCGGGCAGAGGTAGGGCCCGACGGCGGCCGGCGTCAGGTCGACCGCGAGGATGCCGGCCTCCGCGTAGCGCGGGGCGTTGGCCTCGTGCGCCTTGGCCGACGTGCACTCGAAGACGACGTCGGGCAGCTCGTCCTGGGCGAGCAGCCAGTCGACGCCCTCGGCGCTGGCCTCGAGCCCGACGGACGCCGCACGACGCAGGCCGTCCGACGCCGGGTCGACGCCGATCATGTACCGCGGCTCGATGACGTCGCTGCGGCGCATCAGCTTGAACATCAGGTCGGTGCCGATGTTGCCGGGTCCGACGATGGCGGCGGTGCCCTTGGTCCTGGCGGTGGTGGACATGGCGCTCCTCGAGCGGTCGGAGGGGTCAGGCGAAGCGGGCGGTGACGCTGCCGAGCCCGGCGAACGTCGCGGTGAAGACGTCGCCGGCGGCGACGGGGGCCATCGCGCAGACGGCACCGGGGAGGACGACGTGGCCGGCCTCGAGGGTGACGCCGCGCGCGCCGACCGTGTTGGCCAGCCAGACGAGGGAGTTGAGCGGCGAGCCGAGGACGGCCCCGCCGGCGCCGGTGCCGATGACGACCCCGTTGCGGTGGAACGTGGCTCCGGCGAGGCGCAGGTCGACCGCGCCGACGTCGGTGGGCGTGGAGCCGAGGACCACCGCACCCGAGCTGGCGTTGTCGGCGATGGTGTCGTAGAGCCCGATCGTCCAGTCGCGGATGCGGCTGTCGACGATCTCGAGGGCGGGCAGCACGAAGTCGACGGCCCGCAGCGCCTCGTGGACGGTGACGCCCGGGCCCTCAGCGGCTTCTCGAGGACGAAGGCGACCTCGGGCTCGACCCGCGGCTGGAGGAAGTCCGACACCGGGATCGGCGCGTGCTCGAGGTGGAAGAAGTCGTCGAGGAGGTGGCCGTAGTCGGGCTCGGTGACGCCGAGCAGACGCTGCATCGCGGCGCTCGTCAGGCCGACCTTGTGGCCCTGGACGACGCGTCCGCCGGCGAGCCGCTCCCGGATCTGGAGCTGCTGGATCGCGTAGGCGTCCTCGAGGGTCATGCCCTCGTGGGTCGCGGTGAGCGGCTCGAGCGGCGCCTTGGTGTCGTAGGCGGCGAGCAGCTCGGCGGCGACGCGGGACCGGGTCTGGTCGTCCACGGGCGGTCCTTCCGGGCTGGGGGTGGTGGGCGCGGGGCATCCACCCCGACGGTACGGACAGTGGTCCTGCGGCCACCCACGCCGTTCCGCTCCCGGGAACGTCGTGGTGGGTCGTAGTGGGTCGTCGGGGGTCGCCGTGCGTCGGGCGCCGTGGCGGGTCAGCCGCCGTGGGCGCGCGCGATCCGGCGGCTGGCGGCGACGAGCACCGGCACGAGCCGGTCGACCTGCGGCTCGATGGTCTCGGTCGGACCGAAGACCGACACCGAGGCCACGGCCTGGCGGCGCAGCATGATCGGGACCGCGACGGAGGGGGCGCCGTCGAAGGACTCGCTGTGCGAGACGGCGTACCCGACCCGCCGCACAGCGTCGAGGCATCGGTCCCAGTCCGGTTCCGCGCGAACGGTCTTGCTGACCCGCGGCGGGAAGCCGGCCCGCCGACGGGCGGTGTCGAGCTCGTGGTTCCAGGCGGCGATGGCCTTGCCGCTGCTCGTCGTGTGCGCGGGTAGCCGCCGGCCGAAGTGCCCGAGGATGCGCAGGCCGTCGCTGTTCTCGATGCGCTCCACGAAGACGATGTCCGCCCCGTCCGGCACGGCCATGTTGACCGTCAGCCCGGTGACCGAGGCGAGCTGGCGCAGGAACGGCAGGGCCACGTGGCGCAGCTCGTTGCGGGCCAGCGCGAGGGCGCCGAGCTCGTAGAGGTGGATGCCGAGGCGGTACTGGCCCTGGGCGTCCTGCTCGACGAAGCCGCGGCTGGCCAGGGTCTGCAGCAGGCGGTGTGCGGTGGACTTGGCGACCCCGAGGCGGCGGGCGATGTCGGAGACGCCGAGCTCACCGTCGGTCGCGAAGCACTCGAGGACGTCGAGGGCGCTGCCGACCGACTTCAGCCCCGAGCCGTGGGGGTCGTCCGGGGACGTCCGCTTCGGGGTGCTGGCGCACCACGCCTGTTCCTGCGCGACGATCGACATGCTCGGCTCCCTTGCCCTCTGCACTGGGATGACAGTGAGGCCGGCGACGTGGTTCGATCAACGTATGCGTTCCACTCAGCGGAACGATCCGCCTGTGAGCCTCCTCGCACGGGCCGCGGCGGTCGTCGGCGTCTTCGACCACCGGTCGCCGTCGCTCGGTCTGGCCGAGCTGGCCCGTCGCACCGGGCTGCCGAAGACGACCGTGCACCGCATCGTCGGCGAGCTGGTCGGGCTGCGCGTCCTCGAGCGCACCGAGCCCGGCTCCCCCGTCGAGGGCTACCGGCTCGGCATGTGGCTCTTCGAGCGCGGCGAGCTCGTGCCCGCGCACCGGACCCTCTCCGATGCCGCGCTCCCGGTCATGGAGGACCTGCGGGCCGCGACGCGACAGCGCATCCACCTCGCGGTGCTCGAGGGGGTCGACGTCGTCTACCTCGAGATCCTCGGCGAGATCGGCGTCGACATCGCCTCACGCACCGGCGGCCGGGTGCCGGCGCACGCCACCGGGGTCGGGAAGGCGATCCTCGCGTACAGCTCCGCGGCGACCGTGCGCGCGCGGATCGAGGCCGGCCTCCCCCGGCTCACACCGCGCACCATCGTCACGCCGGGCGGGCTCACGGCCGAGCTGCGCAAGATCCGCTCGAGCGGGATGGCCCTCGACCTCGAGGAGGGCAACCTCGGCGTCTCGTGCGTCGCCGCGCCGGTGTTCGGTGCCAACCACAAGGTGCGGGCCGGCCTCTCGGTCACCGGTCTCACCGCCGCGGTCGACCCCGGGACACTCGGGCCGGCCGTGCGCACCGCCGCCTTCACCCTCAGCCGGGTGCTGCGCGAGTCCGGCCTCTGAGCGTCGGCGGAGTCCCTAGGTGGTCCGCAGTGGCTCGAGGGCGGCGAGGACGAGGTCGAGGCCGAACGTGAACTCCTGCGACGGGTCGTAGTCGGCGGCCAGCAGGGCGATGGCGGACTCGTTGAGGTAGGGGTACTCGGCCTCCGGGAGCCGGGGCAGGAGGACCTCGCCGGTCACGTCCGCGAACTCGTCCGGGGTGTCGAACGGCAGGCTGGAGGACTGCAGGGCGAACCCGTAGACGTACCCGTCGAGCATCCACTGGGCGTGCGTGGCCATGACCACCGAGAAGCCCGCCCTCCTCAGGCAGGCGGTGACCGCCTCGCGGTGGCGCAGGTGCGCGGGCCCGGGTGCCGTCCGGGAGTCCAGCAGGCCGATCGACCAGGGGTGGCGCGCCAGGACGTCCCGGGCCGACTCCGACCTCCGCCGCATCGCCGCCTGCCAGTCGGTGCCCTCGGGCGGGAGCTCGATCTCCGCGAAGACGACGTCGACCATCGCGTCGAGCAGCTGGTCCCTGCTCGCCACGTAGTGGTAGAGCGACATCGCGCCGGCGCCGAGCGCGGTCGCCAGGCGGCGCATGCTCAGCCCCTCGACCCCTTCGCGGTCGGCCAGCCGCACCGCCGCCTCGACGACCAGCTCCCTGCTCAGCCCCTCGGATGCCACCTCGGCGATGCTCCTTCCCGGGGTCGGTCCCCTGCTCCCTCGATCGGTTGACAACCGTACGCCGTACTGCGATGGTACGGCGTACGACGTACGGTGTACGAACATCGCCTGCCGAGGAGCCATGAGGATGAGCACGACGCAGAGCACCGCCCCGCCACCGTCCACGGATGTCCGGGGGCGAGGCCGCCCCGCCGGCCTGGCGGCCCTGGCCGTCGCGGCGGCCGTGCTGACCGAGAACGTCGTGCTCGCCGCGACCGGTGCGCGCAGCTTCGCCGACCCGGTCGAGGAGGTCCTGGCCTACTACGCGGATCACAGGGGCGCGGTCGCCATCGCGTCCGGGCTCGTGGCCCTCTACCTGCCGCTGCTCATGGTGTTCGTGACGCGTCTGCACGGCCTCGTGACGCGGCGCGGTGGAGCCGGCGCCGACTGGTCGTCGCTCGCCGTGGCCTCGGCCGCGGCGCTGGCCGCGGTGTTCGTGCTCGTCAACGTCCTCCAGGTGGGGCTGGCCCTCTCCGCCGGGGACCTGACCGAGCCGACCCCCGTCGTCGAGCTGGTCTGGCAGGTCCACGCGGCGGCGTTCGGGTTGGCGCTGCCGATGCTCGGCGCCACGTTCGCGGGAACCGCCCTCGCGGCTCACGCGAGTGGCTTGACCCCGCCGTGGCAGCGCACGCTCGGGCTGGCGGGCGGGGGCCTGTTGCTCGCGGCGGGGGTCGGCAACCTCGCGATCGCCGACGGCTCCCCGCTGGTCTTCGTCGGCCTCGTGGGGTTTGCCGCCTGGCTCGTCTGGATGGTCGCGACCGGGGTGCGCCTCCTTCGCTCGTGACCCTGACCTTCGTCGTGGTCAGGATGGCTCTCGGATGGTCCGGGGGGCGGTGTGCGGCGCCGGCCACAGCTGGACGAGGTACTCCTCGAACGGTTCGCTGTCGACCCCGTCGGGGTTGCGCGTGCGACCCCGGGCATGGACGCGGACCCTGGCTTCCGCCTGCTGCGCGCTGAGCACGCGGTCGGGTGCGGGGCACACCTCAGGCGGCGTGTGGTGGGGCGAGTGGCCGCGTGGGTGGCACCGGTGGAGGGAGGGCGGCGAGGGCTCGGTCGTAGGAGCCGTCGGTGAGGTCCCAGACGACGTACCGGCCGTGCTGGTCGGGTGTGGCCGAGACGGTGGCCCAGAGGCGCCGCCGGTGGACGGTGGTGTGGTGGCGCTGGCACAGCAACGCGGCGTTGGCGACGTCGGTCGCTCCACCGTCGACCCAGTGCCGGACGTGGTGCGCCCGCGCCCAGGCGGCGGGGGCGGTGCAGCCGGGAAGGTGCAGCCGCGGTCGCGCAGGGTGAGGTGGCGTCGTTGGGCGCGGCTGAAGAGGCGCAGGACCCGGCCGATGGTCAGCGGTTCGTCCGCGGTGCCGAGGACGTGCGGGACCAGTGCGGCGTCGCAGGCGAGCCGGCGCAGGGTCTCGGGGCCCAGGAGGGTGCCGTCGGCGGTGGTGTCGAGGACCTCGCCCGCGCCGGTGCCCGCCCGCAGGTCGGCCAGGCTCACGGTGACGTGCAGGGTCGCGGCCGCGCCGAGGTCGGTGGCTCCGGCGGCACCGGCACCCCCGCCCACTCCCCGGCAGATCTCGGTGAGGGCCTCGACACGGCGTTGCCCGGCCGGGCGCAGGTCGGCTTCCCCGGTCTCGGCGTTCGGGGCCGGCGCGGACAGGGGGCCGATGGCGGCCTCGAGGGTGGCGGCCTGTTCGGGGGTCATGGACAGCTGGTACTCGGTGAGGTCGCCGGACTCGACCCGCGGCATCGAGAGCCGGGCTGCTGCGGCGAGCCGGGCGTTCAGGTCCTCGAACACCCCGTCGCGTCCGTAGCGGGCGAGCAGGGCCGGCCGCAACCGGCGCATCACGCTCGCCCCCTGCCCGGCGGCCAGGTCGACCAGCGCCTCGGTGACCGCCGGGAGGACGTCGTCACGCACCAGCGGCCGGACCCGGTCGACCTCACGGAGCACCGAGCACGCGGTACCGGCCTCGAGCCAGCACTCGCGGACCGCGGCCCACACCAGCCCGACCGGGCACCCCGGGTCGGGCTCGCGACGGGTCAGGCCCGACCCCGCCGCGCACACCTCGAGCGCGACCCGGGCCACCGACGCCGCGCCGCCCTGCCGGAGGGAGGGCGCGTTCTCGCGCAGCCACGCGGCGACCTCCCCACCGGCGACCTCGCCACGCCCGGTCGCCTCCACGGCCAGGGCCACCCGCGCCGCGGAGGCCAGCGCGGCCACGGTGTCGACGAGGGCCAGCACCTCGGCCAGCTCCGCACCCGAGGCCGCCGGCAGGGCGTCACCGAACCCGGCCAGCACCGCCCGCGCAGCCTCCAGGGCGGACCTACGCTGCGCGAGTTCGGCTGTCCCGGTTGACATGCCGCCATTCTGGCACCGCCCACCGACAGTCCCCCGACCCCGACGACCACCTGTGGACAACCACCCGAGCGGCCACAGCCTGTGGACGACCGACGCGGCGACGACGGCCGAACCGGAGAGCCGTCAGCGCTTGATGAGGGGCGAGCGAACCGCGCCCGACTCCTTGTCGGACTCGTTGAAGAACTCCTCGCGGTGGATGTCGCGCGGGAAGAGGCGCTTGCCCATCAACGTCCTGAGCGCGGCCTCGACCATCGGTGGCGGACCGCAGAGGTACCCCGAGCACCCGCCCAGGGTCTCGTGGTCGGCGGCGATAACGTCGGTGACCATGCCGAAGCCGAAGGCGCCGGCGTCGTCGCCGCTGTCCTCCGCCGTCTCCTCCGACAGGCAGGGCCGGTAGGTGAACTGCTCCGGGAACCGTGCTGCGAGGGAACGGAAGTACTCGACGTCGTAGAGCCACTCCCGCGTCCGCGCGCCCTGGTAGAGCGTCAGGTGCCCGGCGTAGGCGCCGTCCTCCAGCGCGTGCCGGACCATCGACTTCAGAGGGGCCAGACCGGTGCCGCCGCCCACGAGCACGGCGTGCCGGTCGTCCCCGGTCTTGAGCACGAAGCGCCCGTACGGACCGGACACCGACACGGCGTCGCCGACCGACAGCCCGCCGAACACCCAGCCGTCGGTCCCGCGGCCACCCGGGACGCGCCGGACGTGGAACTCCAGCCGCCGCCGCTCGCTGGGCGGCGACGCGATCGACCAGGTGCGGTCGACGGTCGGCAGCCCGTCGCGGGCCGGCACCTGGAACTTGAGGTACTGCCCGGCGTTGAAGCCGATCTCGCGGTCCAGCTCGACGACGAGGCGCACGGTGTCCCGCGCGACCTCGTCGAGCTCGACGACCGTCGCCGAGTAGTCCTGGACCGGGAAGATCTCGATGGACTCGTCGATGTCGATGTCCGCCTCGATGGTCACGTCCGAGCGCGGGGTCGCGGTGCAGGGCAACAGCTTCCCCTCGTCGCGCTCGTAGTCCATCAGCGCGAACGAGCTCGCCGCCCCGTGGTCGACCTCGCCGTCGAGGATGTCGGCCTTGCACGTGGCACAGGTGCCGTGGGTGCAGGAGTGGGGCAGCCACACCCCGCTGCGCAGGCACGCGTCGAGGATGCTCTGGTCCTCACGGCACTCGACCTCGCGGCCGAGCGGCTCGACGGTGATCGTGTGGGACTCGGTCATGGCGGGTCGTGCTCCGTTCGGTGGTGCCACGCCGGCCGCCGCGCTGGGTCAGGGAGTTCCCCGGCGCGGCGGTCGACGTGGACGGTGGGTGGCCTCAGACGAGGACGCGCATCCCGATGACGTCCTTGTGCTCGACGCCGATCTCCTCGAGGGTCTGGTCGTCACGCGGCTCGAACTGGGCGCCGTGCAGGGTGAAGACCCGGCGGGCCTCGGGGTCGAAGTCCGGGTCCTCCTCGGCGAAGGGCACGACGAGGGCGTTCCAGAAGTCACCCCACGTCATGGCCTTCGGGGCCCGGAAGCACGCCGAGGCGCAGAACCACGGGTTCTCCTGGAACCACAGGTGGACCAGCTGGTCGTCCCCGTACAGCTCCTGGCGCGAGCGCGACGGGAAGTCGTACGCACCGATGCTCCTCACGGTCATGTCAGGCCTCCGATCCGATGTGCGAGTGGTCCGCGGCGTTGTGCCACGACTTCCAGTTGGTGTCGTCGACCGAGCCCTTGTACTCGCCGCCGTCGCCCTCCTGGATGCCGTACCAGGCGAGCACGTCCGGCACCGTCGGACCGCCGCAGTTGCCCTGGTAGATCTGGTGCACGGGGAGCCAGGCCTGGACGTACTTCTCCGGCTCGCGCTCGAAGATCCACTGGCACCCGTTGGAGCAGGTCTGGAACTTCTCGCCGTTGTGCACCGACTCGCGCTGGCAGAGCGTGGTGGGGTCGTCGGGCTCGGTGAAGAGCATCGGGATCTGGCAGACCTGGCACAGCTGCGGCAGGCCGCGGACGAAGTGCCGGCCACCGTTCTCGAGGTTGCGAGCCTCCTTGTCCCACAGCGGCTTGTAGAGCTTGTCGAACGTGCCGGGGTAGTTCTCCGCCAGCCAGGTCTGGGCGTCGGCGTCGGGGAAGGTCGTCGTGAAGGCCGCCGCGTGCGAGAACTGGTAGAGGGTCCAGTACACCTGGTGCGAGAGGATCTCCTTCTCGGCGATGGCGTCGTCGACGTGCTTCGGCGGGGTGATGCCGTAGAAGGCGAGGTCCTGGAACAGGCCGCCGAGCATCTGCTCCTCGAAGTACAGCTCGAAGGCCTCCTTCCAGCTCATCACCTTGCGCGGCAGCATGTAGTCGAGCATCTGGGCGACGAGGGCCGTGACGCGGTACCCGCGCCAGAACCACTTGTCGATCCAGGCCTGCACGATCGGCACGTTCGCCTCGTCCTGCTCGAGGAGGAACTTGATCGCCTCGAGGCCGAGGGTCATGTGCCGCGACTCGTCGGACTGCGCCGAGAAGCCGAAGGTCATCGTCGGCAGGTCGCCGTTGAACGAGGCGCCCGACATGAACGGCACGAAGAGCAGGTTGGTCAGCAGGTACTCGAACGAGAACCCGATGGCGATGAGGAACTCGAACGGGCCGGCCGTCAGCGCGTCGTCGAAGAACGACTTCGGCACCGAGAGGTACCAGACCCGGTCATGCTGCTCGAGGTAGTTGTGGAACCCGCCGTAGTACTTGTTGTAGTTCGACAGCGTGTGGATCTCGGTCTGCGTGTGGCGCATCTCGTCGATCGACTGGCACAGGGCCGCGAACCGGGGACCGGGGCCGTTGAGGTGGCGGGCCAGGTAGGCGAAGTTGCGGTGCGCCTGGTACTCCAGCGGCGTGACGCCCTGGAGGAAGAGCTTCATCGCGTTGAGGTAGCTGGCCTCGGTCAGGGTCAGGTGGCCCTGGCTCTGGGCGAACCCGTCGAGCACGGCGTAGAGGCGCTTGTCCTTCTCCGCCTGGTACTTCGTGTAGGCGTCGACCGTGAGGCGGAAGGGGTCCTCCCACTTGCTCCAGTCGTGGATCTTGATGCCCTCGAACTCGGTGTGCGGGAACACGTCGCTCTTCGCAACGTAGCTCGGCTCCCAGTCGAGGTCTCGGGTCAGCGCCTCGTAGCGCTGCTTCATCGTCAGCTTGCGCGGGGCCTTGGGGCGATCGTCATGACAACTTCCTGTCTAAGAGGTCGGGGTCCCCGCGAAGTACCGGAGCGAGGTACGAGCAGAGGACTTCGTGGGGTGACTCAGTGGTCCCAGGCGATGACGATCTCGTCGTCATCCCATTCCTTGATGTGCCCGAAGTAGCTCACGATGGCGAGCTGGAACTCGTGCGTCTCCCACTCGCGGCCGAGGCGCTCCTCGACCGACTCACGGGTGATGACGAGGCGACCGGGTGCGGTGATGCGCACGATCCCGGGATGTGCTGCACGGTGCAGCCGTCGTTCGTCGACTCGATGGCCTCGACGACGGAGCGGTTGGTCTCGCTCTCCTGGATGTCCACGCCGACGGGGCGGGTGGGGGCGGTGGTGTTCATGGCTCGTCCTTGCCGGTCAGGCGGTGAGGGCCGCGACGGCGTCGCGGATCGTGGTGGCGGTGGCGTCGAGGGAGGCGGCAGCGGCGGCGCCCACGAGCTCGTCGGCCCGGGCGGCGACCGGACCCAGCGCCACGAGGGCGGCGGCGAGGGCCTCGGTCGTGGTAACGGCGAGCAGCTGCGTGTTGGCGGCCCCGGTGCCGGGGTCGGTGACCCACGCCTTGTACAGGGCCTCGACCCACTTGCGCTGGTCCGCGAACCACGACGAGAGGTGCTGGGCCACGAGGCTGTAGGAACCCGCGCCCTGGTCGATGGCCGCGTCGTCGAGGTGGGCGAAGAACAGCCCGTAGACCAGCCGGTCCGCGACGTCGAGGCGGACGAGCGCCCTGCCCCAGTCCTTCTCGAGGAACAGCTCCTCGACGTACCGGCGCAGGCCCTGCAGCGAGGCGTCCTCGACCCAGCGGGTCTTGGCGTCGGCCAGGAGCTCGGCGGTGCCGCCACCGAGGGCGATCCCCACGCGGCTGAGGGCCTGGGCGTTGCCGATCCGGTCGAAGGCGGCGTAGGCGGCGCACTGCGTGATCGTCGTGCCGAACCCGAAGCGGGCGATGTCGCACGACACCATCTGCGCACCGGACTCGTAGTGCCGCAGCGGCACGAGCAGCTCACCCATCACCGACGACCACGCGTCGGGGAGGCGGGAGAGCAGGTCGCGCGAGTCGAGGTAGTCCAGCGTCGCGGCCACCGCGTCGGCCATCGCGGCCCGGGAGGTGACGTACGGGGCGTAGTAGTACTGGCGCGGGTCCGTGAACGAGTACGGGTCGGTGAGCCGGAACGCGCTGTAGGCCTCGTCGTAGATGTCGTGCGCGGGGTCCCAGAGCGGCCGGTAGTGGAAGTTCTCCTTGGCCTGGATGTCGATGGTGCCCTCCTCGTAGCGCGAGGCGGGGCGGTCGCCGTAGCGCCTGACGAGGTGGTCGAAGGTCTTGCGGGGCGGGTCGATGACCTGGGTCCGCAGTTCGTACTGCACGGTGCCTCCTCGGGGCTGGGCCGGCTCGGGTGTCCGGTCCGTCTGGGGTGGGGTCGCTGGGTCAGGGGACGTGGTGGTGGACGCCGGACTCGACGAGCAGGCGCACGAGCAGGTCGGGGAGCGCGTCCGGCCCCTCGAGCTCGTGGGGGAGCTCGGCGTCGAAGCCGTCGCCGACGAGGCGGCCGTAGGCCGTGCCGTCCTCGAAGGTCGTCGACACCCGCGCCGCGCGACCCCGGTGGGTCACGGAGAACGCGAGCTCGTGGGGCAGCGGCTCGTCGACGAGCGAGAGCCGGTCGTCGGCGGGGCCGAGCACGGCGTTGGCCTCGCTGACCAGCTGCTCGGCGAGGGAGCGGATGGCGACCTGGCGGTCGGCGCCGGTGCCGGTGGCGATCCGCCGGCTGATCCGGGTCTCGGGCATGGGCGCCAGCTCCTCGACGTCGGGGAGCTGGTCCTCGGGGGTGCCGACGATCTCGGCGACCCGGAGCATGAACGGGGTCACGGGGTCTCCTCTCGGGAGGGGCGGTGGCCGGCGGCCACGCCCACGGGCACGGCGACGCCGGGCACGGCGACGGACGACTCGGCGATCCGGGCGGCGAGCGCGGAGGCTCCGGCGGCCGCGACGTCGGCGTCCTGGGCGGCGGACCCGCCCGAGACACCGACGGCCCCGACGAGGGACCCGTCGACGACCACCGGCACCCCGCCACCGAAGGCGGCGACCCGTCCGCGCCGGCCGATGCCGTCGCGGACGGCGTCCTCGGACGAGATGGCGTCCCAGAGGGTGGCGGTCGGGAGGCCCCCGAAGGCGGTGACCGTCCAGGCCTTGTCCCGGGCGATCTCGCCGGACGCCGCGAACGCGCCGTCCATCCGGGCGAAGGCGAGCAGCGTGCCGGCCGCGTCGGTGACCGCGACGTTGAACGCCCCGCCGACCTCCTCGGCGCGCTCGAGCGCCGCGTCCAGCGCGACCCGGGCCCCGGCGTGGGTCAGGGTCGTCTCGGTGCGGACGAGCATCTGCTGCTCCTCGTCGTCGTCGTCGACGGGTGGGCGGTCACCCGCCGGTCGGCGGGCAGGGGCCACCGCGGTGGCGACGGTGCTCCGTCGCCGCCACCGTCGAGCGGTGGCGGTGGGTCGTCCGGGGGCCGGGCGACCGGTGGGGTCAGCTCAGGTGAGGACCGAGGTGAAGGCGTCGTTCAGCTCGCGGGCGTGGTAGAACACGCCCTTGCCGAGGGCGTCCGGCGTCCACACGTTCATCGGCCGGTCGCGGAAGGCGAGGTAGCCGCCCGCGAAGACCTCGTTGCGGTTGCCCGACGGGTCGAAGAAGTAGACCGTCTGGCCGCGGGTGATGCCGTGGCGCGTCGGGCCGATGTCGATCGGCACGTCGTCCATCGAGAAGAGGTCCGCGGCGCGGCCGACCTCGACCCAGTCGCCGAGCCGGAAGGCGAAGTGGTGCAGCTTGCCCTGCGGGCCGGCGAGGACGGCGAGCTGGTGGATCTGGTTGCCGCTCGTCATCCACGTCGCGATGATGTCGGCGTCGTCGTCCAGGCTCGTCTGCACGCGCTCGGTCGGGAAGAAGTCGAAGACCGCGGTGAGGAAGCGGTCCATGAGGCCCGGGTCCTCGGCCGTGATGAGCGAGTGGTCGAGCGCGGGCACGCCGACCCCGACGAGGTGGCGCGGGAAGGCGTCGGGGTTGTGCGTCCCGACCTCGGTGCCGATGCAGGTGGCCTCGTGGTAGACCTCGAAGACGTGGTCGGACGGGGTGGTGAACCGGATGCCGTCGCCGATCTCCGCGTTCTCGCCCTTGCTCATCCGCTCGACGGTGACGCCGAAGGCGGTGGCCCGCTTCTCGATCTCGTCGATGTCGCTCGAGTAGTCGACCTTCCAGCCGAACTTCACGAGCCCGACGCCGCCCTCCTCGAGGACGACCGAGTGGTGGTCCCACTCGTCCCAGGCCTTGTAGTACGTCTTGTTGCCCTCCGCGTGGGTCTCGTAGAGGCCCATCGTGTTGGCGTAGTGGTCCTTGGCCTCGGCCATGTCCGTGACGCGGACGTGGGCGTAGCCCAACCTGCTGACTGCCATGCGTTACTCCTTGGGTACGGCGCCGGCCGGGGAGGCGGCGAGGGCTTGGGCGCGCAGACGAGCCTTCTCGTTGATCTGGCGCAGGAAGGGGTTGACCAGGCGAACGTCCTCGCCCCGCAGCTCGATGGTGACGTCGGTCGTCGGCACGGCACGGCAGCTGAGGCAGGTGCCGTCGGTGCGCTCGTCCTCGCTGAGGACGGTGTCGGCGATCGGGTGGTCGTAGGCGAACTCACCGGCGAGGCAGTCGACCTTGCAGATCGCGCAGCCGCCACGTCGACAGCCGACGGTGTACGAGTACCCGGCGCGGTAGAGCCCGCTGAGCACGGTCTCACCGGTCTCGAGGTGGATGACCTCGCCCGTCGGGTGGATCGTCACGGTCGGCACCGGCGCTCCCTTGCGGTCAGTGGGTGGGCGGCACCGTGCCGCCTGCAACGAGGGTCGCCGGACGCCGCGGACCGGACCACACACGTTCCTCATCCCGGAACATCGGCCGGGACGGGGCGCGCGCCGGCCGGGCTCAGGGGGCGGACAGGAAGTCGCCGACGAGCCGGTTGAAGGCCTCGGCGTGCTCGATCTGGGTCCAGTGCCCGCACCGGCCGAAGACGTGCAGCTGCGAGTCGGGGATGAGCCCGTGCAGCGCGTAGGAGGACTCGACGGGGATGACCCGGTCGTCGCGCCCGTGGACGATCAGCGCCCGGTGCCGGATGCCCTCGATGGCGGCGATCGGCTGGGTCAGGGCGTCGAGGTGGCGCTGGCGCGGGGCCGGGAACATCGCCGAGAACGCCTCCTGCACCCCGGGACGGATGCTGGCGCGGTAGCGGACCATCGCGAGGTCGGGGCCCAGCGCGTCGCGGTCGTGGGCGAAGAGCTCGAGGAGGGCCTGCATGTTCTCCACGGACGGGCGGTAGCCCCAGACCGCGTCGAGGCCGGGGCTGATGCGCTGCGGCGAGACCGTGGCGCCCATGAGCACGAGCCGGCGCAGGCGCTCGGGGTGGTTGACGGCCAGGGAGGCGGCCAGCCCCCGCCGAAGGAGTTGCCGACGACGTCGGCCTGCTCGACGCCCAGCTCGTCCATGAGCGCGACGAGGTGGGCGGTCCAGTGCGGCATCGAGTACTCGAAGCCGTCCGGCCGCTCGGTGAAGCCGAAGCCCACCATGTCGGGGGCGACGACGCAGAACCGCTCGGCGAGGGCGGGCATCGTCAGCCGCCAGTTGGCGTAGGCCGTGACGCCGGGGCCGGAGCCGTGGACGAGGAGGACGACCGGCTGGGTCGCCGGGTCGCCGAGGACGTGGACGTTGGTGCCGATGCCGCCCGCGGTGACGGTGCGGCCGATCTCGGGGCTGGTGGAGGCGGGGGCGACGGGGGCGGACGTGGTCGTCATGGGCCGCAGGGTAGGAGCCGTCCGGGGTGCGTGGGCCCGTCGTTCCGGCATCGCGAACCGGCGGCCGGCCGCTCTGTCGCCGGTGACGCTTTCCGAACCCTTACGGAGTGCGGGCGTTCGCCAGACCTCGAGGCGGCAGGCCGTCCCTAGGGTGGTGAGGGCCGTGGACGACGGCGTCCGCGGCGCGACCGGGTGCATCCCGGCCGGCCCCGCCGGACCCCTAGGACCCCGCATGCGTTCCCCACCGTGAGGCGGCCGTTGCGCCGCCTGACCGTCCTCGCCACCGCCGCCGTGCTCACCGGCACCGGCCTGGCCGCCGCCGCGGCCGCCCCGGCCGCACCGGCCGCACCGGCTGCTCCGTCCTCCACCCCCACCTCCCTGCAGGCGCGGGCCGGCAGCGCCCTCCCCTACCGCGACGCACGCCTGCCCACCGGGAAGCGCGTCGCCGACCTGCTGGCGCGGATGACCCTCGCCGAGAAGGTCGGGCAGATGACCCAGGCCGAGCGCGGCGGCATCGACGCCGACCCGTCCCAGATCACGACCCTCGGCCTCGGCAGCGTGCTCTCCGGCGGCGGGTCCGTACCCACCCCGAACACCCCGTCCGCCTGGGCCGACATGGTCGACCGCTACCAGCGCGCCGCGCTCGGTACCCGCCTGGGCATCCCGCTGCTGTACGGCGTCGACTCGGTCCACGGCCACGGCAACCTCGACGGCGCCACGGTCTTCCCGCACGACATCGGCCTCGGGGCCACCCGTGACCCCGGGCTCGTCGAGCGCATCGCGCACATCACGGCCGAGGAGACCCGGGCCACCGGGCCGCAGTGGGCCTTCGCGCCCTGCCTCTGCGTCGCGCGCGACGACCGCTGGGGTCGCACCTACGAGAGCTTCGGCGAGACGCCGGAGCTCGTGACGATGATGGAGACCGCGATCCGCGGCCTGCAGGGCCGCCCCGGGCAGCTCGACGACGCCGACCGGGTCCTGGCCACCGCCAAACACTTCGCCGGTGACGGCCTGACGACCTACGGCACCGGCTCGAACGGCCAGCGGACGGGGAGCTACCCCATCGACCAGGGCGTCGACCAGGTCTCGCGCCGCACCTTCGAGCGCCTCGCGCTCGCCCCGTACGTACCGGCCGTCAGGCGCTGGGACGTCGGCTCGGTCATGCCGAGCTACTCCGACGTCGACTGGACCGAGGACGGCCTCGGGAACCCGGTGAACATGCACGGCAACCGGGAGCTGCTCACCGGGTGGCTCAAGGAGAAGCAGCACTTCGACGGGTTCGTCATCTCGGACTACGAGGGCATCCACCACATCGACCCGGGCTCGACGTACGCGCACCAGGTCGCCACGGGCGTCAACGCGGGCGTCGACATGTTCATGGAGCCGTACGACTTCCGCGACTTCACGACGACGCTGACGGCGGCCGTGCAGGGCGGTCAGGTGTCGATGGCCCGCATCGACGACGCCGTGACGCGCATCCTCACGAAGAAGGTCGAGCTGGGGCTCTTCGAGCACCCGTACACGGACCGGAGGAACATCGACGACATCGGCTCGGCGGCGCACCGCGCGGTGGCCCGCGAGGCCGTCCAGGAGTCGCAGGTCCTCCTCAAGAACGACCGGAAGGCGTTGCCGCTCAACGGGCGTCGTCCTGTCTACGTCGCGGGCAGCAACGCCGACAACATCGGCAACCAGGCCGGCGGGTGGACCCTCACCTGGCAGGGCGGCTCGACGACGGACATCCCGGGCACGACCGTCCTCGACGGCATCCGCGGCGAGGCGAGGGACGTGACGTTCAGCGAGGACGCGTCGGCACCGGTGCCCCGGGGCGCCGTCGGCGTCGTCGTCGTCGGCGAGACCCCGTACTCCGAGGGGTTCGGCGACGTCGGCGGCCCGAGCTGGTCGAACGACCCCGGTGACGCGGGGCAACCCCGACCGGCCAAGACGATGGAGCTGAGCACCGCGGACTCCCGCGCGGTCGACACCGTCTGCGCGAGGGCGTCGACGTGCGTCGTGCTCGTCGTGTCCGGACGACCGGTCGTCATCCCCCCGCGCAGCTGCGGACGGTCGACGCCCTCGTCGCCTCCTGGCTGCCGGGCAGCGAGGGAGAGGGCGTCTCGGACGTCCTCTTCGGTGACGCACCGTTCACCGGGCGGCTGCCGGTGACCTGGCCGCGCTCGGTCGACCAGGAGCCGATCAACGTCGGCGACGGGCAGCACCCGGCCTTCCCCTACGGCTGGGGGCTGCGCACCCGCGGGAGCCACGGCGGCGGCCACCACCACTGACGCCGTGCACCCCCCGGCCCCGCACGGATTTGGGGCCGGGGGTGCATCGCTGGCTATCGTGGCGGGGATGTACCCCACGGACGGAGATCTCCCGTGACCTGCCCCGAGTGCGGCGCCACGCAGGCCGACCAGGCCCGCTTCTGCTCCCGCTGCGGTACCGCCCTGCTGGCCCGCCGTGACGAGGAGCCGCTGTCGCCCGCCGGTGACGACGACCCGATGCCCGACCTCGACGACACCTCCGACCTCGACGAGCTGCTCCCCTTCGCCGCCGACGCCGACGCGTCCTACCCCGACACGTCCTACCCCGACGTCCACCGCCCCGGCGGTGGGTACGCCGACCCCGACGAGGTGCCGGGCGGCGCCGCCGGTCCCGGCGACCCCGACGGCCGGCGCGGCTGCCTCGGCATGGTCGCGCTGGCGACGGTCGGCCTCCTGATGCTCGCCGGCCTGCTCTGGTACTTCGGCTCGGGCGGCGACGGCGACTCCCCCGCCGCGGCCCCGACGACGCGCAGCAGCGCGCCGTCGGGCAGCACGTCGCCGAGCGGCGAGGCCTCGCCGTCGGAGTCGCCCACCGGCCCGCAGCCCACCGAGCGCGCCTCGACCGCCAAGAAGTGCGCCGAGCTCGAGGGCGGCATGACCGCCTGGAGCGGCAACGAGGTGACGACCTGCGACTTCGCCATCGAGACCGCCCGGGCGCTGCAGGCCGCCGGTGGCACGCTGCCCGCCACGGTCACCGCCACCTCGCCCGTGACGAAGAAGGACTACGAGATGACGTGCGAGAACACCACGCCCGTCGTCTGCCGGGGCGGCACCGACGCCCTCGTGTACATCGACATCGCGAAGTAGCCGCTCCCCCGCCGTGGCACGCCTCCGCCCGACGCCGACACCTCCACAGGATCTTCACGACACCCGCGCCCCGACACCGTTACGGTGAGGTGATGGCCCCCGTCGTGCGCGTCGAGCACCTCACCAAGGACTACGGTGCGGTGCTCGCCCTCGACGCCCTGACCCTCGACGTCGGCGAGGGCACCACCGGCCTCGTCGGGGCCAACGGCGCGGGCAAGTCGACGCTGCTGAAGATCCTCCTCGGGCTCATCCCGGCGACCGGCGGGCGGGCCGAGGTGCTCGGCCACGACGTCGCCACCGAGGGCGCAGCCGTGCGGGCCGCGGTCGGCTACCTGCCCGAGCACGACTGCCTCCCACCGGACGTCAGTGCCAGCGACTTCGTCGTGCACATGGCGATGATGTCGGGCCTGCCCCGCGTCGCCGCGCGCGAGCGGGCCGCCGAGGTGCTGCGCCACGTCGGGCTCGCCGAGGAGCGCTACCGGCCGATGGGCGGCTACTCCACCGGCATGAAGCAGAAGGCCAAGCTCGCCCAGGCCCTCGCCCACGACCCGCGCCTCGTCCTGCTCGACGAGCCGACCAACGGCCTCGACCCCGCCGCGCGCGAGGAGATGCTCGGGCTCGTCCGGCGCATCGGCCACGACTTCGGCATCGCCGTCATCGTCACGTCGCACCTGCTCGGCGAGCTCGAGCGGGTCAGCGACAACGTCGTCGTGCTCGACGGCGGCCGCCTGCTGCGCGCCTCCCGCACCGACGAGTTCCTCGACGCCACGGGGGCGCTGCTCGTCGAGGTCCTCGGCGACGAGGCGCACGCCCGGATGGCCGCCGCGCTGACCGGTGCCGGTGTCGCGGTGACCGACCGCGGCTCGGTGCTCAGCGTCGGGGCGACGGCGCAGGGCCTCGACGTGCGCGACCTCGTCCGCGACACCGCGAGCGACCTCGGGCTCGGGCTCGTCCGCCTCCAGACCGACCACCGGCGCATCGAGGACGTCTTCGCCGACGACGCACCCGGGGCGTCGGCCGACAGCGTCCCGGCCGCTCCCGTCGCCTCGGCCGCTCCCGTCGTCCCGGCCGCCCCCGCTGCCCCGGTCGCCGACACCGACCGACGGGCCGGGCGGCACCGCCGCATCGAGGGGGTGCCCGGTGAGTGACCCCACCGCGGCCACGCCGGAGGGCCGCAGCGTCATCCACGACCTGGGCTACCGGCCGTACACCGGCACCCGGATGCCACCGGCCACGATCGCCCGGGCCCTGGCGGTCACCGGCTTCCGCAACGCGTTCGGGCTGGGCCGCTCGGGTCGCTCGAAGATCCTGCCGTTCGTCCTACTCGCCCTCAACCTGCTGCCGGCGGTCGTCATCGGCGGGATCGCGGCCTTCGTGGGCCTCAAGGAGCTGCCCATCGGGTATGCCGAGTACGCGTCCACGACCCAGGTGCTGCTCGGCATCTTCGTCGCGTCCCAGGCCCCGGTGCTGTTCTCGCGCGACCTGAGGCACGGCACGATCTCGCTCTACCTCGCCCGCCCGCTGCGCTCGAGCGCCTACGCCGTCGCCCGCTGGACCTCGCTGCTCGCCGCCACCCTCGTCTTCCTCGTGCTGCCGATCGTCATCCTCTACGCCGTCTCGTTGCTCATCGAGCTCGACGTCTCCGACCAGACGCGCGAGGCCGCCAAGGCGCTCGGGCTGGCCGTGCTGCTCGCCCTGTCGCTCACCGGCATCGCGGGGCTCATCGCCTCGTGGTCGACCCGGCGGGGCTTCGCCGTCGTCGCGACGATCGCCCTCCTCGTCATCGCCAACGGCGTCGTCACCGTCATCCAGGGCATCTCCACCGAGCCGGGCGGCAACACCCGGGTGGGCGAGATCGCCGGCCTGTTCTCGCCGTACTCCCTCTACCGCGGGCTGATCGGCGCCTGGACGGGTGCCGACACCCCGACACCACCGTCGTCGACGGGCATGGAGCTCGCCTACGTCGCCGTGCTCGTCGGCATCTCGGTGGCCTGCCTCGCCGCCCTCGTCGCGCGCTACCGGCGGGAGGCCACGTCGTGAGCGTGCTGACCCTCGACCAGACCTCGCGCTGGTACGGCAACGTCGTGGCCGTCAACGGCATCTCGATGACCGTGCGTCCCGGCATCACGGGCCTGCTCGGACCCAACGGCGCCGGCAAGACGACGCTCATCGCGATGATGTCCGGCTTCCTCGCGCCCTCGGCCGGCACGGTGACCCTCGACGGGACGGCGGTGTGGCGCAACACCTCCGTGTACCGCTCGATCGGGCTGGTCCCCGAGCGCGAGGTCAGCTTCGGCTACCTCACCGGACGCCAGTTCGTCCTGGCCAACGCCGAGCTGCACGGCCTCCCCGACCCCGGTGCCGCCACCGAGCGCGTGCTCGAGGTCGTCGAGATGACCGAGCCGGCCGCGCGCCGCATCGGCACCTACTCCAAGGGGATGCGCCAGCGGGTCAAGCTGGCCTCGGCCCTGGTCCACGACCCCGCCGTCCTCCTCCTCGACGAGCCGTTCAACGGCGTCGACCCGCGCCAGCGCCTGCACCTCATGGCCCTGCTGCGGCGGATGGGCGCCGAGGGCCGCACCGTGCTCTTCAGCTCGCACATCCTCGAGGAGGTCGAGCAGGTCGCCCGGCAGATCGAGGTCGTGGTCTCCGGCCGGCACGCGGCGTCCGGCGAGTTCGGCGAGATCCGGCGGCTGATGACCGACCGCCCGGTGCAGTACGTCGTCGTCGCCGACGACGACCGCGCGCTGGCCGCCCGGCTCATCGCCGACCCGTCGGTCGTGGCCGTCTCGCTGCGTCCGGAGGGCGGTATCGCGGTGTCGGTCGCGGACTTCGGCTCCTTCGCCGTCCGGCTGCCGCGGGTCGCGCGCGAGCACGGCATCCGGGTCCTCGAGCTGGCCCCACCGACGACTCGCTCGAGAGCGTGTTCTCGTACCTGGTGGGGGCTGACCCGGTGAACCGCACCCTGTTCCGCCTCTCCGTGCAGGCCGTCGCCGGGCGCCGCCGCGGGCTCGTGCTGCTCGTCATCCCGCTCGCCCTGCTCGTGCTGGCCCTCGTCGTCCGGGGGCTCACCGACGGCGACACGGGCCTCGACGCGACGGTCGGGCTGGGCCTCAGCCTGGCCCTCCCGCTCGTCGCCCTGCTCGCCTCGACCGCCGTGCTCGGCCCGGAGGTCGACGACGGCTCGATCGTCTACCTGCTCTCGAAGCCGGTGAGCCGGTACGTCATCGGTGTCAGCAAGTACGCCGCCGCCTGGCTGGCGACGATGCTGCTCGGCGCCCTGCCGCTGGCCGGGGTCGGGCTCGTCCTCGACCCCTCCGAGCCGCGGCGCGCCCTCGCCCTCGGCATCGGGGTGCGGTGGCCGGCACGGTGTACTCGGCGCTCTTCCTCGGGCTGGCCGCGCTGACGCGTCACGCGGTCGTCGTCGGGCTGCTCTACACGCTCTTCTGGGAGGGCGTCCTCGGGTCGGTGCTCTCGGGCATCCGCTACCTCTCGGTCGGGGCGTGGGGCCGCGAGGTGGCGCACGCGGTGAGCCCGCTCCTCGGCACCGTCGACGTCGCGACCGCCTACGCCGTCGTCGCCGCCGTCGTCGTCACGCTCGGGTCGGTGTGGTTCACCGGCGACCGCCTGCGCTCGTTCACCCTCCGGGGCGACGAGTAGCGACAGGCGCTCAGCCCGTCGCCGGCACCGCTCCGTCGGGTGTCGCGGGCTCCACGTCGTCCGGGCGGCGGCCGCTGCCGAGCGACAGGCTCGCGAGCAGGCCGAGCACGAGGAAGCCCGCCGCCGTCGCCGCGGACACCCGGGTGGCCTCGGTGAGCGCGGTGCGTGCGTCCGCGGCGGCCGCGGCCGTGCCCGGGTCGCGGGCCAGGGCCGGGATGGCCGCGCCCGCACTGGCCTTGACCGCCTCGACCACCTGCACTCGCGCCTGCTCCGGCACACCGCGGTCGGCGAGACTCGTGTCGAGCCGCGACCCGAGCACGGTGAAGAGGATGGTCCCGAGGATGGCGATGCCGAAGGCCGACCCGATCTGGCGGGCCGTGCTCTGGGTGCCCGAGCCCTGGCCGCTGCGCTCGACGGGGACGTCTGCGAGAACGACGCCGGTCAGCTGGGCGGTGGCGAACCCGACGCCGATGCCGTAGACGAAGAGGAGCGGCGCCGTGATGACCCACCCGGAGTCGGGGCGCAGCAGCAGCGCGATGCCGGCGATGCCGACGATCTCGAGGACGATGCCCAGCCGCACGATGAACACCGGGCTGCGGCCGCGCCCGAGGGCGGCGCCCAGACCGCTCGCGACGAAGCTGCCGACGGCCAGGGCGAGCAGCACGAGGCCGGTCTGGAACGCGGTGTAGCCCAGCACGTTCTGGAACCACAAGGGGAGGGCGAAGAGCAGCCCGAACTCGCCGAGGCTGACGATGAGGGCGGCGATGTTGCCGTTGCGGAACGACGTGATGGTGAACAGCCCGAGGTCGAGCATCGCGACCCGGCCGGTCGCGTTCCGCCGTCGCTCGACGATGACGAACGCGACGAGGGCGACGACCCCGACGACGAAGGCGACGGCCACCGGCGACACCGACCACGGCCAGGTCCAGCCGAAGAGCGAGAAGTCCGTCCCGGTGCTCTGCACCCAGCCGTACGTGCGGCCCTCGATGAGCCCGAAGACGACCGCGCCGAACCCGACCGCGGCGAGGACCGCCCCCGCCCAGTCCGCCCCGGTCCCGGCGCTCCGTTCGCGGGACTCGTCGACGAGCAGGTAGAGGCCGATGATGACGACCGCCGTCAGCGGCACGTTGATGCCGAACGCCCAGCGCCAGGAGAAGCTCGTGGTCAGCCAGCCGCCGAGCAGCGGGCCGAGCGCGGCGGTGCCACCGATCGTCGCGCCCCACACCCCGAAGGCGATGCCTCGGTCCTTGCCGCGGAAGGTCGCGTTGAGGAGGGACAGCGACGTCGGCAGCATCATGGCCCCGCCGACGCCCTGGAGGGCGCGGGCCCCGATGAGCCACGGTCCGCCGTCAGCCGTCGCCGCGAGGATGCTCGAGAGGCCGAACACCAGTGCCCCGAGGGCGAACAGGCGCCGCCGGCCGAAGTGGTCGGCGAGCCGGCCGAAGACCAGCAGCAGGGCGGCGAAGACGAGGGTGTAGACCTCCTGCACCCACTGCGCGTCGCTGGAGGTGATGCCGAGGTCGTCGATGATCGAGGGCACGGCGACGTTGACGATCGTCGAGTCGACGATGATCAGCGACACACCGAGGCTGATGACGACGAGGCCGACCCAGCGGCGACGCGTCGCCCTCCGGTCGCCGGCGGGCGTCGTGGCGGAGGCATCACTCAGCATGCTGGGCAATATAGCGGCCGGACCCCGTGCCCACGACCTAGGCTCGACACCGTGACGACCCCCCACGAGGACTGGTCCCTGGGGCGCCTGCTGTCCACGGCGGCACGGATGGTCGAGCACGACTGGAACGCCTGGCTCGCCGGGCACGACCTGACGCACGCCGGCTTCCTCGCCCTGCACGGCCTCGCATCCGGGCCCCTCCCCCAGCGCGAGCTGGCCGCCGCGAGCCACGTCGAGGAGCAGACGATGGCCCGCATCGTCGACCGGCTCGAGCGCACCGGACACGTGACCCGGCGTCGCGACCCTCGCGACCGGCGACGGGTCCTCGTCGAGCGCACCGACCTCGGGGCGAGCGCGCACGCCGCGGTGCAGGCCTCCGGAGTCGCCGACCGGCTCGTCGAGGGTCCGCTGGCCGATGCGGCCGCGTTCCGCGCCGAGCTCGTCCGGCTCGTGGCGGCCCGTCGGACCCCTCCCGCCTCCCCCTGACCTGCGCGGGCCCGGGTGCGACCGCACACGGAGGCGCGCACCTCGCGCGGACGCGAGCGCGGGTCCGGCTCCGGCTGCGGGTCCGGGTCCCGCTCAGGCCGGGAAGCGCGGGCCGCGGCCGACCCGCACCGGCCCCCTGACGCCGCGCTCCACGGGCTCGCCCTTCTGGAGCACCCGCACCGTGCCCTCGTCCGCGAGGTCGAACGCGAGGTCGCGCACGGTGGCCGACAGGCCGCGCCACCCCTCGCCGCCGACCACGCGGGCGGCCTCGCTCGGGCAGGTCGTCCCCTCGGGGCGGTGGCGCAGCAGGGCGCGGTAGGTCGCGGCCACCCGCTCGCGCAGCGCGGACCCGGTCGGCTCCTCCCACCACGGCTCGCCCCGCTCGCCGAGGGCGACCTTGGCGTCCTGCACCCGGTGCCGAGCCGCGTCACCCTCCGATCGCACGGCCCGCCGCGCATCCATCAGCTCGGCGACGAGCTCGACTCGGAGCTTCTCGGGGATGCCGGGATCGGTTGCCCGCCAACGCCGCCCGTCGACGACGATGTACCGACCGTCGTCGGTCCGCTCCGGCCCCTCGTCGCTCGCACCCACCCCCCGCACGCTACGCCGTGTCGATCTCGTCACCCCCGTGCGATGCCACCCGGACCCGACGGCAGGATGGGTGGTGACCCCGACCGACCCCGAGACCCGGAGCCCTGATGACCACCGCCGCCGTTCCCCTCCGCCCGCACTCCGTCCTCGCGGAGGCGGTCCTGCCCCGCACGCTCACCCGCACCGGCGTCACCGTTGGCCTCGGCGCGCTGCTCACCGCCCTCGCCGCCCAGGTGGCCGTGCCGGTCCCGGGCTCCCCCGTGCCCGTCACCGGCCAGACCTTCGCCGTCCTCCTCGTCGGCGCCGCGCTCGGCCCGGCCCGCGGCGTCGCCAGCATGGCGCTCTACACGCTGCTCGGCGTCGTCGGGCTACCGGTCTTCACCGATGCCTCGGGCGGCGCGCACGTCCTCCTCGGCGCCACCGGCGGGTACCTCGTCGGCTTCCTCGCCGCAGCCGCCGTCGCCGGGCTCGCCTCGCGTCGTGGGCACGACCGCTCGGTGCCGCGCCAGCTGCTGGCCGCCGTCGCGGCGTCGCTGACCATCTACGTCTTCGGTGCGGGCTGGCTCGCCCTCTCGACCGGGATGTCCGTCGCCGCGGCCGTCTCGGTCGGCGTCGTGCCGTTCCTCCTCGGCGACGCCCTCAAGGCCCTCTTCGCCGCCGGTCTCCTGCCGGGTGCCTGGAAGCTCGTCGGGGCGCTCGACCGCGGCTGACGCGAGCAGCCCCTAGTAGGTCGGCGCGGCCGGCTCCCCGAGGAACTGCTCGAGGCTGTGCCACGACCCCGCGTGGTACGCCTTCGCCAGGGCCGTCCCGACGTACCGGTAGTGCCAGGGCTCGCTGTTGTAGCCGGTGACCGAGGTGTACCCGGGCTCGTAGCGCAGGACGAACCCGTACCGCCACGCGTTGCGCTTGAGCCAGTTCCCCTGCGGCGTACCGCCGATGCAGTTGTGCGCTCCACACGACGAGCTGCCGACCGGCGCGATGTCGAGGCTCAGGCCGGTCTGGTGCTCGCTGTACCCGGGCCGCGCGATCCAGCGGTCGGCGTAGGCCCGGCCATGGGTCCGTACCCGGTTCCAGTACACGGAGTACTGCGTGCTGTACGAGCGGTAGGGGCTGGCCACCTGCATCCGGCCCGCGCCGTCCTTCCGGGCGGCCGAGAACATCCGGGCCAGGGCGGCCGCGGCGGGCTTGCGCAGGCGCCCGCCGCCGGGGTTGGAGACGTCCGGTGCGACGAGGCCGGCGGGGACGTAGGACTTCGGGCGCAGCGGGTTGTGCTTGTTGGCCAGGACCCACTCGCTGCTCGGCGACGTGATGCTGCGGCAGGTCTCGAGCGTGCCGACGAGGCTGCGGACCGAGCCCTCCCCGCCGAGCAGCGTCACGCGGGTCGTCGCCGAGCCCGCCAGTCGGACACGGACGGTCGCCGGCACGCAGTACGGGAGCGTGTAGTACAGCGGGCGCTTCGTGCGGCCGGCGAGGAAACCGCCGGCGAGGGCGTTGACGAAGTCGCGTCCGGTGGCGACGTACGAGGTCCCGGGCGCCGGGTTCGGGTGGGTGAGGTCGGCGACCCTCCGGGCGACGGCGTAGCGGTCGCCGCCGGTGGCCCGGGTGACCTGACCCGCCCCGAGGAACCCCGTCAGCTGGCGCTCGATGCCCGCCGAGACCGCCGACGTCCCGCCGACGAGCGTCACCGAGGTCACGCCCAGGTCGGCCAGGAGGTCGAGCGGCGCCGCGGGGAGGGCGGTGGCCGACCCGTCGACGGTCAGGAGCGGCTCGCGGGCGGACGCCGCGGCACTCCCGGCGGCGACACCGTCGGTCCACACCCGGCCGGTCGCGACCCACGCGTGCGCCACCGGGGTCCGGAACGCGTGGCGGACCAGCGCCTGCGCCGTCTGGTACCGCCCCTCGCCGCCGACCCGCGTCACCTCCGGCACGATCGACTTCGCCTGTCGGGCAACCGCGGTGGAGAGCACGCTCGTCGATCCGACGAGGACGACCCGGCCGGGCCGCAGCCGCCGCAGCTCGGCGGAAACGACGGCGGGGAGGGCGTCGGCCCGGGTGAGCAGCACACCCCCACCCTCGTGGACGGCGGCCGGCGTCGCGCTGAGGGAGTGCCACGGGCTGGTGCCGGACACGAGGTAGACGACCGAGGGTGACGAGCCCGAGGGGAAGGCGGCCCGGGACGCCGCGACGGAGGTGGCGTAGCGGTCGGCCCCGGCCATCCGGGCCACCGACGGCGAGGCGACGCGGGCGAGGTCGGGGTGCGACGGCCCGGCACCCACGGCGGGAGCGGTCACCAACAGGGCCCCGGCGCACGTCGTCGCCGTCAGGGCCGCGACCCGGGGGCGGCGTCCGCGGTGCGCCCGCGGGGCACGGTGCCTGCCCGGCGCGCCCGGCACGCCCGGCCCGCTGCTGGCGGAGGCCTCCGGAGGTGGGCCGACGCCCGACGCCCGTTCCTCCCGTGGTGACCCACGGCCGGCCTCCGTCTGCACGCGCGCCTCCCCTGCCCGATGACCTTCCCGGCACGGTAGACGTCGACCGACCACCGTGTCAGCCGTTTCGGCGACGGGATGCGCCCAGCGGACACCCTCGGCACGGGAGCCGACGGGGGCCACCCCGGGCCCACGACCCTCGACGTGCACGAGTGGTCGAGGTCGACGAGGTGCCGCCGCCCGCGTCGACGCTCGCCGACGTCGGCGGGCCCGTCCTCGGCCACGACGCCCTGGACGCCGCCACCGCCGCCTCGGGCGCCCGCGCCCGACGCCCTGCGACCCCGCACGGGATCCACCCGCTCCCGAGGGCCCGCGGGACCCCCGTTCGCGGTAGACCGGATGGGTGAGCACGTCACGAGCGGGCCGCCGCCGGTGCGCCCTCGCCCTCGCGGTGGCCGTCGGCCTCCTCGGCGTCGCCGGCTGCTCGTCGAGCGACGACACCACCTACCGGGAGGCCGCGGCGGCCGCCCTGGAGGCGGCGCTCAGCGAAGCCCGCACCGCCGAGCTCGTCGGGGGCTCTGGCTCGAGGGCCGGTCGACCCACGCGGCGACCGCCGTGGTCGTCGTCGGCAGCGAGGACGGGGTCGGCGCGGAGGCGCAGTGGTTCGCGGGGCAACAGCCACCGGACGCCGGGGCCGACGACCTGCGGGACCGGACGACGGCCGCGCTCGACGACGCCTCGGCCGCCGTCGCCGAGGTGCGCATCGCCGTGCAGCGCTCGGACCGCGATGCGACGCGGACCGCGCTCACCGGGCTGCACGCGGCCTCCGCCGCGGTCGAGGCGCTCGCCGAGGAGCTGGGATGAAGCGCCTCTTCGCCGTCGCTCTCGGCGTGCTGACCGCCATCGGGGGTTCGTCGACATCGGCGACCTCGTGACGAACGCGACCGTCGGCTCACGGTTCGGCCTGTCGCTCGCCTGGGTCGTGGTCGTCGGCGTCGTCGGCATCTGCGTCTTCGCCGAGATGAGCGGCCGGGTGGCCGCCGTCAGCGGCCGGGCGACCTTCGACCTGATCCGCGAGCGCCTCGGGCCGCGCGTCGGCCTGCTGGCCCTCCTCGGGTCGATGGCCGTCACCTTCCTCACCCTCACGGCCGAGATCGGTGGCGTCGCCCTGGCGCTCGAGCTCGCCACGAGCATCCACTACCTCCTGTGGATCCCGGTCGTCGGGGTCCTCGTGTGGGTGGTGCTCTGGCGGGTGCGCTTCTCGGTGCTGGAGAACGCGTTCGGCTTGGCCGGGCTCTGCCTCATCGTGTTCGCGGTGGCGGTCTGGCGGCTCGGTCCGGACTGGGACGACCTCGCGTCCGGCGCGCTCCACCCCTCGGTGCCGGGGAGCGAGGAGGGCACGACGTACTGGTACTACGCCGTCGCCCTCTTCGGTGCGGCGATGACGCCGTACGAGGTCTTCTTCTTCTCCTCCGGCGGGGTCGAGGAGCGCTGGAGCCCACAGAGCCTGCGCACGATGCGCACGAACGTGTTCATCGGCTTCCCGCTCGGCGGCCTCCTGTCACTGGCGATCGCCGTGGCCGCCGCCGTGGTGCTGCGCCCCCACGGCATCGCCGTGACCACCCTGGGACAGGTCGTCCTCCCGGTGCTGTCGGGCGTCGGGACCCTGGGGCTCGTCCTCGTCCTCGTCGGGATCTTCGCGGCGACGTTCGGGGCGGCGTGCGAGACCGGGCTGTCCGTGGGCTACAGCGTCGCGCAGTACTTCGGGTGGCAGTGGGGCAAGTTCGTCGAGCCGTTGCGGGCCGCGCGCTTCCACACCATGGTCCTCCTGTCGTGCATCGCCGGCGTCGGCATCCTCCTGACCACCGTCGACCCCGTCCTCGTCACGGAGTACTCGGTCGTGTTCAGCGCCCTGGCCCTCCCGCTGACCTACCTTCCGATCCTCGTCGTCGCCAACGACCGCACCTACCTCGGCCCCCACGTCAACGGACGCCTGGCCAACACCCTCGGCACCGGCTACCTGCTCGTCGTGGTCGTCGCGTCGCTGGCCGCCATCCCGCTCATGCTGCTGACGGGGGCCGGCGCATGACCCGCGACACGGTCCCGGGGTCCCCGCTCGAGGCGGGCTCACCGCTCTCCCTCGGGCTGCGGCTGCTCGACCACCAGCTGCTCGGCCGCGAGCTCGAGATGCTCGGCGACGTCGACGACGTGTCCCTCGAGGACGTCGACGGGCGGCTGGTCGCCACCGGTGTGCTCCGGGGACCCGGCGCCTGGTCGCACCGCCAGCCCGGCGTGCTCGGCCGGTGGGGACGGGCGGCCTGGCGGCGGTTCGAGCGGGCCGAGGACCCGCGGCCCCTCGTCCTGCCCCTCGACCACGTGCTGGCGATCGGGTCGGCGGTCCACGTGGACCCCTGGGCCGAGGAGTACCTGACGGCCACCGACCACGCCGAGCTCTGGCTGCGACGCCACCTCGTCGGGCGCATCCCCGGCGCCCGCGGCGGTGAGCACCCCTTCGGGGGCGACCTCTCCCCCGCGCCCCGTGACGACTCCGCCCTCGCCCTCCCGGTCGGCGCCCACCTGCTGAGCGACCTGCTCGGCGCGGCCGTGGTCCACGACGACGGGTCCGACGGCGGACGGGTCGTCGAGGTGCGGGCGGCCCAGGACCGGCCGAAGGGCTCGCGGGTCGGGCCGCTCGTCGTCAGCTCGCTGGTGCACGGCCCGCGGCGCCTCGGCGGCGAGCTCGGCTACCGCGACGACCCCGCGATGGCGCCGTACCTGCTCGGCGAGGCGCTGCGACGGTGGCACCGCCACGACGTCGAGTCCCCGTGGGCGGCCGTGCGGTCCGTGGACTGGGCGGCGCGGCGCGTCCTCCTCTCAGGCTGACCCCTCGCCCCTCGCCCCGTCCCGGTCCGCGTCCTCGTCGTCGCCCGCGTCCCGGGGCGAGTCGGGCGGCAGGTTGCGCGGGAAGAGGCCGCTGGCCCGGAGGCCGACGGGGGCGAGGAACCACAGTCCCAGGAGCAGCACCAGGGCCAGGCCCCCGGCGACGTAGGCCTCCTGCCGGCCCAGGACGAGGTCGACGACGAGGAAGACCACACCGGCCACGGTGAGCAGCAGGGTCGTCAGCCCGGCCTGCGCCAGCCGGTTGGCGGACTCGACGAGCAGCTCGCGCTGCCGCTCCCGGAAGAGGACCCGGTGGTAGGCGACGGGTGCGACGACGAACCCGGTCGTGAGCACTGCACCCCCGAGGACGGCGAGGTAGACCCCGCGCTGGGCATCGGTGAGGTCCGGGAAGCGGTTCGAGAAGGGCACGGTGAGCAGGAAGCCGGTGAGGATCTGGACACCCGTCTGGATGACGCGCAGCTCCTGCATCAGCTCGTCCCAGTTACGGGACAGCGTCCGGCGCGAGGGCCGTCGTCCGTCGGGGCCGGCCACGGGCACCTCCTCGTCAGAAGACCGGCTTGCCACCGGTCACGCCGAGCACGGTGCCGGAGACGTAGGACGCCTCGTCGGAGGCGAGGAAGACGAACGCGGCCGCGACCTCGACCGGCTGGCCGACCCGGCCGAGCGGGGTGTCGGAGCCGAACCCCTCGACCTTCTCGGCCGCCATCGTCGCCGGGATGAGCGGCGTCCAGATCGGCCCCGGCGCGACGGCGTTGACCCGGATGCCGCGCGGACCGAGCTCCTGCGCGAGGTTGACGACGAGGTTGGTCAGCGCGGCCTTGGTCGCCGCGTAGTCGAGGAGGTGGTCGGCGGGCTGGTAGGCCTGCACCGAGGTCGTGACGAGGACGACGCCGCCCGACTCCTCGAGGTCGGCGGCCAGCTCGCGGACCAGCCAGAAGGTGGCGAAGACGTTCGTCGCGAAGGTGCGCTCGACCTGCTCGGGTGGGAACTCCTCGAGGGCGTCGTGGGTCATCTGGTACGCGGCGTTGGCCACGAGGACGTCGAGGCCGACGAGCTCCCGGCGGGTCCGCTCGACGACCTCGAGGACCGCCTCGTGGGTCCGCAGGTCGGCCGCGACCGCGACGGCGCGACCGCCGGCCGCCTCGACCGCGGCGACGGTCTCGCGGGCGTCGTCGGCCTCCTCCGGCAGGTGCGTCACGACGAGGGCGGCCCCTCGTGGGCGAACGTCACCGCGACGGCACGACCGATGCCGGAGTCGCCGCCGGTGACGAGCACCCGCTTGCCGACGAGGCGGTCGCGGCCGGTCCACGACTCCTCACCGTGGTCGGGCCGGGGGCTCAGGGCATCGGTGCGTCCGGGCCAGTCCTGGGTCTGGGCGGGGATGTCGTCGGGCATCGGGTCTCCTGGGTCAGTGAACGGCGAGCGAGGGTCGGTCGAGGAGCCCGGCGAGCCCGCGCTGCTGCTCACCGAGGTAGGCGTCGAGGACGAGGACCGCCCCGGTGGTCACCGGCGTGGCCCACTGCAGGCGGCGCAGCCGGGCGGCGAGGGCCCGGGCCTCGGCGCGGGCGTCCGGGTCGTGGTCGGCGGCCTCGCGGGCGTCGCCGAACGCGGCGCCCACCCGGTAGGCCTCGGCGCCGAGGGCCACGGCGGCTCCGGTGAGCACCGTCTTCGCGACCACGGCCAGCGTCGTCGGGCGGTGGTGGCGGACCCGTCGGCGGTTGTCGACGAGGATCGCGACGCCGCTCGCGAGGTGCAGTGCCACGGCGGCGCCCTGCACCGGCCCCCAGCGGGTCCATCCCTCGTCGGCGATGGCCGCCCGCCGGCGGGCGTCCTCGCCCTCCTCGGCCGCCGGGTTGAGCCCGACGGCACCCATGAGGGAGCCGCCGAACCACGCGGCGTTGGTCACCAGGTGGGTCGAGCGCACGAGCGTGCTCCAGGCCGTCATCGCCGGCTCCGTCGCCACACGACGAGGGCCGTGAGGCCTGCCGCGGCGGCGAGCCCACCCCAGGCCGGGGCTGTCGGCCGACCCTGCTCGTCGGTCAGGGAGGCCCGGACCGTCGCGACCCGGTCCGCGGCGCGGGCCCGGACGTCGAGCTTGGCCCCCAGGGCGTCGACCGTCTCGGCCAGCGCCTCGCGGGTCGCCGCGATGTGGGCCTCGATCTCCTCGGGGGTCCGGCCGGGACCGGCGCTCCCCGGCGTCGGCGTGTCGGCGGCGGTCATCGGGCTCCTCCGTCGGGGGTGTCGCCGTGGCGGGCCCCGGCCACCGCGCGCACGTCGGTGCGCACGCTCTCGACGGCGTGCTCGAGGGGTGGGGCCGTGCGGGAGGCCTCGCGCCGGCCGACGAGCCCGGCCACCCCCGCGACCGCGAAGAGCACGACGGCGACGACGAGCGCGGCGAGCCAGGCGTCGAGGACGGTCGCCAGCCCCAGGACGGCCGCGGCGACCAGCGCGCCGAGCCCGTAGAGGGCCACGAGGCCGGCCGTGCCGAAGAGGCCGGCCCCGAGCCCGGCGTGGCGCACCGACGCGCGCAGCTCGGCGCGGCCGAGGGCCATCTCGGAGCGGACGAGGTCGGACAGCTGGCTGCTCGCCGCGGCGACGAGCTGGCCCGGCGAGGCGTCGGCGGGCGGGTGGTGGTCGGTGTCGGGGTGGCTCATCGGGGAGCTCCTCGGGGTCGGGGGAGGGTGGAGGGTGGTGCGCCCGGCGAGGGTTCGCTCATCGGGTCCTGCCCGCCTCCTACCCATCAGGGGACGGCGACACGCGTCGGGTCCGGGTCGGCGAGCGCGGCGAGGTAGCTCGCGAAGCCGCCGTCGACCCGGCTCGTCGTCCGGGCGGAGGTGCGCACGCGCGCCCGGTCGGTCGCCACCCAGCGCCGCCCGGTCGCGCGCACCGCCTCGACGAGGGCCACGTCCTCGTGCACCGGCAGCGGCGGGAAGCCGCCGACCGCGAGGTAGGCGTCGGCCCGGACGCCGAGGTTGGCGCCGTGGACGTGCCGGTGCCCCTCGTGCAGCGCGTGCCGGGCACGCCACGCGCGCAGCACCCGTGGGTCGACGAGGTCGTCGGGGACGACCGTGCCGACGACGAGGTCGGCACCGTCGTCGGCGAGCGCCAGCTGGCGCAGCAGCCAGCCCTCCGGCACGACGCAGTCGGCGTCCGTACCGGCCAGCCACGTGCCGGCGGTGGTGGCCCCGGCCGCCAGGGCGCGGTCGAGCCCGACCTCGACGGCCGCGCGGCGCGCCGGCCCCACCGCCCCGAGGTCGACCGCCACGGACTCGACGCCGGGGCGGTCCGCGGCCCGGGCCGAGCCGTCGACGCACCGGTCGAGCGCGACGACGACGGTGGCGCCGACGTCGGGACGCACCGAGCGCAGCCGGGCCACGGCCGCGACGACGCTGTCGAGGCAGGGGCCCAGCAGCTCCTCCTCGTCACGGGCCGGCACGGCGACGACGACGTGCGCGACCCTCATCGCCGGCCCTCGTCCGCGGCGACCGAGGCCGGCCCACCCCACACGTCGGCGAGGACGTCGGCGTCCGCGTGGCCCGCGCGGTGCCCGAGGTCGGCGAGCGCCGTGGTGGCCTGGGCGTGGACCGTCGGCCCGTCGAGCGGGATGCCCTCGGTCGGGTGGCGCCAGTGGACGAGGACGACCTCGCCGCCGTCCGACAGCCGGTCGCGCACCACCCGCAGCGTCTCGAGCCAGTCGGTGGGCGTGAGGAAGTAGCCGACCTCGGAGAGGACCACGAGGTCGAACCGCTCGTCCGGGACGCCGTCCGGCGCCGCGCCGAGCACCCAGCGCACGTGGGCAGGGGCGTCGTGGCGGGCCTGCTCGAGGGCACGGGGGCTGACGTCCATCGCGACGAGGTCGTCGGCGCGCTCGGCGAGGTCACGGGTCAGGACGCCTGTCGCGCAGCCGATCTCGAGCACCCTCCGGTAGCGCTCGCGCCCGAGCAGCGCGGCGGTCATGGCGCGCTTGCGGGCCTCGTAGAAGGACCCGTCGAAACCCCAGGGGTCGGCGGAGCCGTCGAACATCGCGTCGAAGGGGCGGGCCCGGTCGACGTCGGTGCGGTCGGGGTCGTCCGGGTCGCGGCCGCCGAGGACCGGCAGCGTGCCGGGCTCCGCGAGGAGGGTCTCGACGACCCGTCGCGCCCGGGCCAGCACCGGACCGGTGACGACCGGGCCGTCACCGGTCGCCGGCCCGAGCGGCTCGGTCTGCGACCGGTGCGCGGCCAGGGCCCGCTCCTTGCGGGCGAGGTCGTCGAGGGTGGGCTCGACGACGTGCACCCGCGACCAGTCGAGGTCGTCCGGGCCACCCCAGTGCCAGAGCCACAGGGGGTAGTGGGCCGGTGTCGCCCCGGTGCGCGCGGCGGCCACCACGGCGGCGCGACCCAGGGCGTCGTGGTCGGGGTGGCCGTCGGCCGTCCACGGGGCGACGAGGAGGGTATCGGGCCCACAGCGCTCGGCGAGCAGGTCGGCGAGCCGCGCCTCGTGCTCCGCCAGGCGCCCGTCCGGGAGGTCGAGGTGCTCGACCGGGGCGCCCGGCGCGAGGTGCCCGACGGCCTCGGCCACCTCCGCGCGCCGGACCCGGGCCAGCTCGAGAGGCGTCCACGTGGTCGCCTCCGGGTGCGACGCCTCACCGGCCGAGGCGACGACGACCCGCACGTCGGCCCCGCGGCGGTGGGCGGCCGCCGCGAGCGCGCCGACCGCGAGGGTCTCGTCGTCGGGGTGTGCGGCGGCCACGACGAGCCGGTCGAACCGGGCCGCGAGCGCGTCGAGGTCGAGCACCGGCCGCCCGGTCCATCGGGCGTCGGTCAGCCAGGTCGGTTCCGGCGTGCCCGGGTCGTCGTGGTGGAAGGCCGGACCGCCCGCCGTGCTCATCCGCTCCCTCGGGCGCCGAGGACGAGGTCGCCGAGGGCCACGAGGTCCCGCTCGGCATGGTGCTGGCGCAGGTACACCGTGAGGTCGGCGACCCGGCGGGCGTGCGGCTCGTCGTGGGTCAGGGGCGCCGGCCCAAGACCGTGCCCGACGGCGGTGAGGACGACCTCGGCCGCGTCGGCGACCACGGCCCGGGTCCGCGCGGCGAGCAGCGACCCCGCCGGGCCGTCGGCGCGGCCGCCGCGGATCTCGTCGGCCGCGTGCCGCAGCGACAGCAGGGACGCGTGCAGCACCCGGTCGACGGTCCCGAGGTGGAGGCGGGCCACCTGGTCGGGCGGGCGCCGCCCGGCCGCCGCGAGCAGGGCACCGGCCAGGGCCGCCGCACCACCGAACCACACGGCCGCGACCCCGATGCCGCCCCACGCGAAGCCGGGCCGCCCGAGGTACCACCCCGGTCCGCCGAGGGGGATGCCGGGCACGTCGTCCAGCTGCAGGCTGCCGGTGGTGACGGCCGCGAGCCCCCGGGACACCCAGGTGGAGGCGGCGTGCGTGACCCCCGGGTGGCGCAGCGGCACGACGTGGAGGCGCTCGTCCTCGCCCGTGGTCGTCGTGACGACGGCGTGGCTGACCAGCCCGGCCAGCGAGCACCAGGCCTTGGTCCCCGAGACCAGGTCGGGCCCGTCCGGTCCCGGACGGGCCTCGAGGCCGGTGCCCGGGGCCCGGGCGGCGTACACCCCGAACGTGCTGTCGTCGTCGACCCCGAGGGCCGACAGGTCCGGGTCGCCCGCCTGCGCGAGGACGGCGACGGCGTCGAGGTGCGGCTCCAGCGCCCGGGCCGCGGTGAGGTCGGTCGCGCCCAGGGAGGCCAGCGTCGCGAGGTAGGTCCACGGGTCGTCGGGCAGAGCCCGGGCCACCCCGGCCAGCGCCCGGGCGGCGTCCAGCGCCCGGTGGGGCGAGGTCCCGTCGACGACGCCGACGTCCTCGGCCCACTCGTCCGCGCGCCACACGGTTCCCACGCGCTCACCCCGTCCGGTCCTGGCCCCCGCCGGGCGCGAGGACGTCCTGCCCGCGATACCCGCGCCGGGTGGCCGTCAACCCTCGGGGCCCGTCGTGCGGGCCGTCGCCGTCCGGGGGTGTGACGGGGCCGCCCCCGGGGTAGGGCGGTCGCTGCCGTCCGCACCCCAGGGGAGGAGACACCCATGGTCGAGCAGCAGCACCACGTCCCCCAGCAGCCCCGCGCCGCCCTGACCCCCTCCGAGGACTCCACCGTGCTCGGGGTCGTCGCCGACCTCCTGACCGCCGCGCGCCGCGCCCCAGAGGGGCTGAGCACCCGGCGCCTGCTCGGCGACCTCGTCGGTCGCGGCGCCCACGTCGTCCCGGGGCCGACTGGTGCAGCATCACGGTGATGCGCTCGGAGACGCTGCGCACCCTCGCGGCGTCGCACGACGAGGCCCTCGAGGCCGACGAGGTGCAGTACGACATCGGGTCCGGGCCGTGCGTCGACGCCGTGGTCCGCGACCACGTGTTCGTCACCGGGCGGGTGCAGGACGACCCCCGCTGGCCCGAGTACGGACGCCGGGTGCACGAGGCCCTCGGCGTGAGCAGCGTTCTCGCACAGCGCCTCACCCTGCCCGACGGCAACGAGTCGGTCGCCGCCCTGAACATCTACTCCCGCACGCCGGACGCCTTCGGGGCGCTGGCGATGCGCGAAGGCCTGCTGCTCGCCACCCAGTGCTCGCTGCTCGTGGCCGCGCACCTCGCGCACGACCGGGCCGAGAACCTCACCCGGGCGCTGACGAGCAACCGCGACATTGGGGTGGCCATCGGGATCCTCATGAGCCGGCACCGCATCACCCGCGACGAGGCCCTCGGGATGCTGCGCGTCGTGAGCCAGGACGCCAACCGCCGGCTGAGCGACATCGCGGCCGACGTCACCGACACCGGCGACCTCCCGGACGGCCCTCGCGGATGAACGCCCACCCCTGACGGCGTTTGGGTGGACCGGCGCGGGGCAGACAACCGGCAGGGTGGCCACCGCGGGTCAAGCAGCCGGCTCCCGGTGGCCATCCGCCGGAGCCGCCCGGGCCCCTGGTGCGCCGAGGGTCAGCCGGGCAGCTGGCCGGTGAGCACGACGTCCTCGGCGACCTCGCGCAGCTTCCGGTTCGACGTCGAGCTCGCCGAGCGCAACCGGTCGAACGCCTCGTCGGCCGAGAGGCGCCGGGAGGCCATGAGCACGCCGACGGCCGTCCCGATGGTGCGGTTGGTCCGCAGCGCCACCTCGAGGTTGCCGGTGCGGGCCCGCTCCTCGGCCGCGGCCCGCACGTCGGTGAGCAGGGCGGTCAGCTGCCGGGCGAGCAGGGTCACGAAGGTGTCGTAGGCCTCGTCGAACGGCCGGTACGGGTCGAGGCCGACCGACAGCACGCCCTCGACCCGACCGTCGGGCCGGCCGAGCGGGACGTGCACGAGGTCGGTGGGTGCGAGCGGGCCGAGGGGCGACGGCTCGGCCGTCAGCTCGCCGTCGACGGTGTGCACCGTGCGGGACGTGCGCGCGGAGGCCGTGCGGGCCAGCGGGTGGTCGGCGTCTCCCGCGACGTGCTGCGGCAGCGCGCTCCCGCCGTCGAGCAGCCCGTGCGACCCGGCCCGGACGAGGTCGCCCGCCGCGTCGACGAGGTGCACCGCGGCGAACGGGACGGCGCGCCGGTCGCCCGCGAGCACGGGCTCGACCCGCTGCACCAGCCCCTCGGCCGAGACGAGGTCTGCGCTCGAGAGCACGGCCAGCTCACGGACGGCGGTGAGGCGGTACCCGTCGATGCGCGTCGCCGTGACCTCGGTGGTGGCGACGAAGACGCCGAGCACCTCCCCGGTGGCCGAGCGCACGGCACTGAAGGAGTAGCGCCAGTACGTCTCCTCGACGTAGCCGTGGCGCTCGAGGAAGAGCAGCAGCGCCTCCTCGTGGTCGGACTCGCCCGTGGCGACGACCCGCGCCACCCGGGGACCGAGCTCGGCCCAGGCCTCGGGCCAGCACTCCGCGGCCGGCTGCCCCATCGAGCGGGGGTGCTTGGCGCCGCAGATGGGCCGGTAGGCGTCGTTGTAGACCTGCACGAGCTCGGGCCCCCACCACAGGAGCATGGGGATGCCGGCCGGCACGACCGTGCGGATGGCCGCCGACAGCTCGGGACCCCATGTGGAGGGGTCGCCCAGCGGCGTGCTCGACCAGTCGGTGGCACGGGCCAGCGCCGAGGTCTCGTCGGCCCCGGGAAGAGGGAGGCCAGCACGTCGGTGGCGGGGTCGTCGGTCGCGCACGGGCGCCCAGTGAGCGTCATGGGTGTCCTGAGGGATCTCGGGGGACGCTGAGCCGTGGTTGGACCCGCGTGCCCTCCGGGCGACACCCTAGGACACGCCGTCGCGCCCGGCCTCCCGGACCCACGCCCTTCGACAGCGCGGTCGCGGCCCCGGTCAGACGAGGAGGTGCAGCGGAGCGCGGGCCGCGAGCTGCTCCCACGGCCGCGCGCTCGCTGCTGCCTCCCCGAGGTCGCGCAGCCGCACCCGGACCGCCGACGGCAGCGAGGCCGCCCCCGGCAACCGCGTCGTCGCGCAGCGGCACTGGCGCCCGGCCTCGGACCAGTGCACGGCCGGGGCGACGCCGGGGGTGTACGACAGCTCGGCCCGCAGCATCGCGACGAGCAGCCCGCAGGTGCGGCACGACGCGGCGCCGACGTCACTGAGCCGGTTCACGCGGCGTCCGCCGCGAGCGTGCCGCGCAGGTCACCGAGGATGCGGGCGAGGATGCGCGAGACCTGCATCTGGCTCACCCCGAGGGCGGTGCCGATCTGCGACTGCGTGAGCTCCTCGACGAACCGCAGCCGGACCACCGCCCGGTCGCGCGCCCCGAGGGCCGCGACGGCCTCCCGCAGGTCGATGCCCACCTCGAGTCGGCCGAAGGCGTCCTCATCGTCGGCGAGGCGGTCAGCCTCGGTGCCGCCCATCGGCACGGGGGCGTCGAGCGAGGTGGGACGGAAGCCGCTGCTCGTCGAGCGGGCCGAACGGACGTCACCCGGCGAGCAGCCGACGAGCTCGGCGACCTCGCTCACCGTCACCTCCCGCCCGTGCCGGTGCCGCAGCCCCTCCTCCGCGACCGACACCTCCGCGCGCAGCTCCTGGAGGCGACGAGGCGGGCGCACCATCCATCCGCAGTCGCGGAAGTGCCGCTTGAGCTCGCCGGTGATCGTCGGGACGGCGAAGGCGACGAAGCCGGCCCGCGTGCCGGAGTCCGGACGGTAGCGCTCGACGGCGACGACGAGGGCCGTGCGGGCGACCTGCTCGAGGTCCTCCCGGTCCACCCCCCGCCCGGCGTACCGGTGCGCGAGGCCGTCGGCGAGGGCGAGGAAGGACGCCACGACCTCGGAGCGCAGCCGCTGCCGGTCGTCGGGGTCGGTCGTGTGGTGCAGCTCGAGGAGGAGCAGCTCCGTCACGTCGTCCGGCGGGCGGGGGGCGCCGGAGGCGGGACCCGGGTCGGGGGTGTCGGTGCGGTCGGGTGTCGTCGGTCGTCCGGGCATGGCAGTGCTCCATCGATGAGGAGGAGGGCGCACTGTCTGACCCGAGACGGCCGGGGCTGGACCGAGACCTCGACGGTGCCACGTCCTGACCCCGAACGGGGCCTTACGGACACCCCGTCCTGCTCAGCCGTGGCGGAGCGCCTCGGTCACGGCGTCCTGGGCGGCCCGCAGCTGGTGGCGGAAACCGGCCTCGACGGGAACCGCGGCCGTCGGCCCGTCATCGGCCACGAGCGCGTCGACGGCCTCGAGAGCCGTTGCCGCCCACCGGATGTCGAACTGGTCGTGGGTCGCGACGAAGCGGGGGACGGTGTCGCGCTCGCCGGCCGCGGCGTGGCGCACGAGAGCCGCCGCGACGAGGCCGACGTGCACGGTGGACGAGGGCCGCTCGGCGCCGACGTCGTCGAGGCCCTCCAGCGCGGTGACGAGGTCACGGTCGACCGGCGAGTTCTCCGGGGGCGGTTCGCCGGGTGGGGCGAGGGCGACCCGCTCGGCCGCGCAGTGCACGGCGACGAGGCGCACCAGCCGGTCGAGGGCGTCGGGGCGGGCATCGGGTCCGGCGCGCACCAGGCCGCGGGTCAGCTCGCGGATGCGGACGTGCTGGTCGACGAGGGCACGGACGAGGGCGTCCTGCGCGGTCACGGCTGCTCCTCTCCGACGGCTCCGGTCCTTGGCTGCCGACCCGGGACCGCCCCTCACAGGCTGCCCCGGGTCCTCCCGGACCTACCCGACCGCCGGCGGGCCATGCATCCGGGGTCGGACCGGGTCGGGTCGCGCGGACGGGTTGGGCCGCACCGGGACGGGGTACGGGTCCGACACCGACGAGAGGACCCCCGTGCGCTCCCCCACCCCCCGCACCACCGGGGCCGTCGTGACCGGCGCCTCGAGCGGCATCGGCCGCGCGACGGCCCTGCGCCTGGCCCGCGACGGTGTCGCCGTCGTGGCCACCGGCCGCGACCTCGCCTCGCTCGAGGTGGTCGTCGACGCCTGTCGCGCCCTGGGGGGCAGCGCCCGGGCCGAGGTCCTCGACGTCCGCGACGACGCGGGAGTGCGCAGGGTCCTCGACGAAGCCGCCGCCGAGCACGGACGCGACCTCGCGGTCGTCCACGCGGCGGCCGTCGTCGCCTACGGGCACTTCGAGGAGGTTCCCGCCGAGGTGATGAGCGACGTCGTCGACACCGACGTCCTCGGCACCGTCAACGTCGCGCGGGCCGCGTTGCGGGCCTTCCGGCGCACCGGCGGCGGCCACCTCGTCGTCGTCGGCTCGTTGCTGGGCGAGATCGCCACCCCGTACATGAGCCCCTACGTCCTCTCGAAGTGGGCCGTGCACGGACTCGTCCGGACCCTGCAGATCGAGACCCGCGACCGGGTCGGCACCGAGGTCTCCCTCGTCTCCCCCGGCGGCATCGACACCCCGGTGTACCGGCAGGCGGCGACGGTGCTCGGCCGCCACGGCGCACCGCCCCGCCCGTCCGCTCCGACGAGGCCGTGGCCGCTCGCGTGGCCTCGGTGCTGCGGCGCCCCCGACGGCAGACGCACGTCGGGCCCGCCAACCCGGTCACGGTCGCCGGCTTCCGCCTCTTCCCCGGCGTCTTCGACGTCCTCGTCACCCCCCTGATGCGCCGCTTCGGCCTCGCGCCGTGGTCCGGCCTGGCGCCCACACCCGGCAACGTCCACGACCCGCGGCACCCCGCACCCCCCGAGACCGATCCCGAGGAGTCCCCCGTGACCGACCACCAGCTGAACCGTCCCCGCGTCTCCCGCACCGTCACCGCGCCGGCCGAGGCCGTGTGGGACGTGCTGGCCGACGGCTGGCAGTACGCGACGTGGGTCGTCGGCGCGGCGCGCGTCCGTGACGTCGACGCCTCCTGGCCCGGCGCCGGCAGCCGCATCCACCACAGCGTCGGCACCTGGCCGCTGACCATCTCGGACACGACGCGGGTCGAGGCGTCGGACCACCCGCACCGGCTCGTCCTCACCGCCCGCGGCTGGCCCGCCGGGGAGGCGCGGGTGGAGATCGAGATCGTGCCCGACGGCCCGGAGACGTGCACGGTGTCCATCGCCGAGGACGCCTCCAGCGGGCCGGGGAAGCTCGTCCCGATGCCGTTGCGGCAGGCCGGCATCCTCCCCGCAACCGCGAGTCGCTGCTGCGGCTGGCCCTGCTCGCCGAGGGCCGGTACCGCGAGCGCCTCGGGTCCACCGACTGAGCTCCCGGTCACCCTGCGTTCGAGGTTATACCGCACCTGCTGGTGGTGCGCTGTCACCTCGACCCGGACGTGGACCCGGATGGGTCGAGGTGATACCGCACCTGCTCGTGGTGCGCTGTCACCTCGACCCGGATGGGTGCCGTCGGCGGGGGTCAGTCCTCGCGCAGCACCCTCGCCCAGGCCGTCCGGGTCAGGGCCCGCCGGGCCGGGCCGAGCACCCCGTGCTGCCCGAGCGCCGCGACGGCCGCGTTCCAGCCGCACGCCCCGTGCACCCCTCCCCGGGGTGGGCCGAGGCGCTCGCGAGGAAGAGCCCCGGTACCGGGGTCTCGGGCCGACCGAGGCCGCGCGTGGGGCGCATGACGAGCTGCTGGTGCAGGGCCGCCGTGCCGCCGTTGATGGCGCCGAGGCTGAGGTTGGCGTCGGCGTCGTGCAGGTCGCCGGGGCGCTGGGCGAACCGTCCGCGCACGGCCGCACCGAACCCGGGGGCCACCTGCTCGACCGCGTCCTCGACGCGACGCACCTGGAGGTCGACCGCCTCCTCGTCGCCGGCCCAGCGCCGCGGCAGGTGCGTATACGCCCAGGCGCTCTCGCCGCCCTCGGGTGCCCGGGTGGGGTCGGCGGTGGCCATCTGCCCGAAGAGGACGAACGGGTCCCGCGGCATCCGCCCGACCGACAGGTCCGCGGCGACGTCGACGAGGCCGTCGTCGTCGACCCCGAGGTGCACCGTGCCCGAGCCGGCCAGCTCACGGGCGCGCCACGGGACGGGGGTGTCGAGTGCCCAGTTGAGCTTGAGGGTCGAGGCGTCCCAGTCGAAGCGGGTGAGGTCGCGCAGGAGCCGGGGCGGGAGGTGCACCGGGTCGACGAGGTCGCCGTACAGGGACGTCGCGGACACGTCGGCGAGCACGGCCCGCCGCGCCCTGATGCGGGTGCCGTCGGCCAGTCGCACCCCACGGGCCCGGCCCCGGAGACCTCGACCGCGGACACCGCTGTGCCACAGCGGAACTGCACACCACATGCCTCGCCACGACGGCGCAGCGACGCGGCGAGCTCGCCGGCACCACCCACGGGCACCGGGAAGCCGACGTCCTGGGCGAGCATCACCAGCAGCCACCCGAACAGGGCGCTGCCGGCACCGTCGGGCGGGACGTCGCTGTGCATCGCGTTGCCGGACAACAGGACCCGCGGACCCTCGCCGTCGAACTCCTCGGCTCCCAGCCGGCGCACCGACAGCAGGGCGAGCCGCGCGAGGTCGAGGGCCCCGGAGACGCCGGCCCGGCGGAGCAGCCGCGCGACCGGTCGGGCAGCGGGCAGCGGGGTGAAGAGGGCGTCGAGCAGCGGGTCGCGGACGCGGTCCCACCCGGCGACCATGCGTAGCCAGGCCTCGCCGTCGCCGGGGGCCTCGGCCTCGAAGGCGGCCGCCGTCTCCTCGGCCGTGGAGTGCAGGACCGCCGCGCGGCCGTCGGGGAACGCGTGTCCGACGACGTCGCGCGACCGGCTCCACCGCAGGCCGTGCGCCCCGAGGTCGAGGTCGCGGATGACCGGGCTCGCGGCGGCCAGCGGGTAGAAGGCGCTGAACAGGTCGGTCACGAACCCCGGCGCGGCCACCTCGGCACTGCGGACCGCGCCGCCGACGACGTCCTGCTCCTCGACGAGCACGACGTCCCAGCCGGCGTCACCGAGCGCGGCGGCGGCGACGAGCCCGTTGGGCCCGCCGCCGACCACCACGGCGTCGCAGGTGGTCATCGACCACCGGCCCGCCGGCCGGTCTCCCGGCTCATGCGGTGCTCGCGTGCGGGGACAGGACCACCTTGACCATGCCGTCCTCCTTGGCCTGGAACGTGCGGTACGCCTCCGGGGCCTGCTCGATCGGCAGGTGGTGGGTGGCGAAGCCGTCGACGCCCAGCGGGTCGTCGTCGGTGAGCAGCGGGAGGATGTCGGGCACCCAGCGCTTGACGTTCGCCTGTCCCATCCGGATCTGCACCTGCTTGTCGAAGAGGGTCATCATCGGCATCGGGTCGGTCATCCCACCGTAGACGCCACTGAGGGAGATCGTGCCACCTCGGCGCACCGCGTCGATGGCCGAGTAGAACGCGGCGAGCCGGTCGATGCCGACGGTGGTCATCAGCGGCTTGGCGACGGCGTCCGGCAGCATCCCGACCAGCTTGTGCCCGGCCTTCGCGACGGGCGACCCGTGCGCCTCCATGCCCACGGCGTCGACGACGGCGTCCGCGCCGCGCCCCGAGGTCAGCTGGCGGACGGCGTCACCGACCTCGTCGACCTCGCGCAGGTCGATGGTCTCGACACCACGCTCGCGCGCCCGGGCGAGACGGGCGTCGACCCGGTCGACGCCGATGACCCGGGAGACCCCACGCTGCAGCGCGATGCGGCAGGCCATGTCGCCGATCGGACCCAGCCCGAGGACGAGGAGCGTGCCACCGGGCTCGGGGTCGGCGTAGGCCACGGCCTGCCACGCGGTGGGCAGGACGTCCGAGAGGTAGACGAAGCGGTCGTCGGCCGGCCCGTCCGGCACCTTGACGTGCGTGTACTGCGCCTGGGGAACGCGCAGGTACTGGGCCTGCCCACCGGGCAGTGAGCCGTACAGCTCGGAGTACCCGAACAAGGTTGCGCCCGTTCCCTGCTCGCGCACCTGGGTCGTCTCGCACTGGCTCTGGAGGCCGTGCTCGCACATCCAGCAGTGGCCGCAGCAGACCTGGAAGGGGATGACGACCCGGTCGCCGACCGAGAGGTCACCCACCTCGGACCCGACCTCCTCGACGATGCCCATCGACTCGTGCCCGAGGACGTCACCGGGCTTCATGAACGCCCCGAGCGGTTCGTACAGGTGCAGGTCCGAGCCGCAGATGTTCGTGCTCGTCACCCGGATGACGGCGTCCGTCGCCTGCTCGATCCGCGGGTCGGGGACCTCCTCGACCCTGACGTCCTTCGTTCCGTGCCACACGACTGCCTTCACGAGTTCCTCCAACGTAGGTGTACCGGGCCCCTACCCCGGTCCACTCCGAAGCACACCCGCCCTGTCGGGATGGGCGGTTCGGACGCCGCGTCAGGGGGCGGGGTCGACCCCGGCACCGCCCAGGGCGGCGGGGACGGCGGCATAGAGGCGCTCGGCCTCCTCCGCCGTGCGACCGACCGCCGTGACGCCCACCGTGCCCTCGAGCTCGAGCGACGGGAACATGTGCAGCACGACCCCGGTGCCGCGCGCGTGGTCGAAGGCCAGCCCAGCGGCCTCGGCGGCGGCGACGGCACCGGCGGCGTCGGTCACCGCCCCTGCGGCGACGGACACGGTGTCGCCCGACCGGTAGCACCGGGCGCCCCCGTCCCGGTCGGCGACCCAGCGGCCGGCCGGCGCGTCGTAGGAGCCGGGGACAAGATGCTTCAGGACGTCGAGGGAGTGGCTCGTCCCGCCCTTGCGGAGGTTGACGTCGACGGCCGCCAGGGCCGGTCGCCCGTCGTCGGCCCACGCCACGAAGTCCACGGACAGCGGCCCCACCGCACCGAGGGCCGCGAGCCGCCCGGCGAGTGCGGCGGCGTGCGCGGCGAGGTCCCCGGCGTACGACGGGTCGGCCGGGAAGCGGCTGCCGGTGAAGACCTGCCCGCCCTCACCCCCGAGGACCTGGTCGTGCGTGGCCCGGACCACGACCTCACCGCCCGGCAGGATCTCGACCTGCGCGCTCGGGCTGGTGAGCCCCTCGGCGGTGACGAGCTCCTCGACGACGCCTCCCGCCGCGAGGTCGGCGAGGAACCAGGCGGGAACGTGGTCGCGCACGTGGTCGGCCAGCTCGGCCCACGACAGCTCGCGGCCGACGTCGTCGCGCGTGGGCATGATCCAGTTACCCTCCCCCGCACCGGAGTTGTCGAGCTTGACGACGATCCTGTCGACCGTTCCCGAGTCGCGGAGCCGCAGGACCGCGGTCGCGACCTCCCCGGCGTCGTGCACGTCCTCGACCCCGCGGGGGATCGGCACACCGGCGTCCCGCAGCAGCCGGCGCGAGGCGCTCTTGAAGCCGGCGGACCACAGCTCGGGCGGCCCGCCGTTGACCGGGACACCGAGCGCGAGCGCGACCGCGGACTCGTCCGGCGTGACGTTCCACGGCTCGATGACGGCCGGCCGGTCGCCGATCTCCGCGCGCAGGCGCTCGAGCAGCCGCGGGTGCTCGAGGAGCTTGGCGGAGACACCCCGGGCGCCCGCGTCGTCGACGACGAGGCAGGAGAGCCGGTCGCGCACCTCGTCCGGGGCGTCGGGGCGGGCCAGCCGCGCGTAGTAGTCGAGCACGCCCGGCCCGGGCTCGGCGCACGTCACGACGACCACGCGCGCCCCCGGCGTGTGGGCGAGGCGCAGACCCTCGAGGAGGGCCCGGTGCTCCAGTGCCGGCAGGTGCGAGGCGTGGTGGTCGAGGAGGCGCTGGGGCATGCTGTGGGACGGCAGGGCGACGACGACGTGCCCCTGCTCCGAGCCGCGAGCCGTCGCCTCGAGGGCCGGACCCAGCCCGGCCGGCAAACGCTCGTCGGCACGCATTCCCGCCACCCTAGGTTCCCGGACCCGTCGGTGGCCGACGACGGACGCCCCGGTGCAGCGGCTCGACCCCGTCCTAGCGCGCCGGCCCCTGCGGTGGCTGCGACCGCCGGCGCCGACGCGCGATGAGGGCGCCGGCGGCGACCAGCAGGACGAGGAGCGCGCCGCTGACGACGACCCGGGTGGGGTCGCCGTCGGACTCACCGGCCGCGAGGGTGCGGGGGCTCGGCGTCGAGGTCGGCCCGCCCGTGGCCGGCCCCGAGGCGGACGACGTCGCCGACGCGGCCGGTGACGTGGTCGCTGCCGGTGACGTGGTCGTCGCGGTCGGCGTGGACGTCGGTGTCGGCGCGACGGTCCGGAAGGTGGTGCGCCCCGAGACGGGGTGACCGTCCGCGCTGACCACGCGGTAGAGGACGACGTAGGTTCCCGGGGCCAGGTCCGGGGCGAGCTTCTGGGTGACGACGGCCCGGTCGACCTGCGGGCCGCCCCGGGTCGCGCCCCCGTCCGGACCGGTGACCTCGACCTTGACGAACTGTGGGTCGATGTCCTCGTTGAACGTCAGGACGACCTTCGCGGGTGGCTCGACGGTGGCTCCGTCCTTCGGCGACGTCGCCGTGAGGCGGGAGTGGGTCGGGAGGGCAGCCGCCTGAGCGGTCCGGCCGGCCGCTGCGGCCGGCCCGGCCACCAGGACGAGCAGGGCGGTGATGGCGGTGAGGGTCAGGGCGGTGAGGGCCGGGGCGGTCGACCTCGGGCGGTGCTGACGGGTCCATCCGGTGCGGTACATGGCAGGCTCCTGGGTCGGGCGCGCGCCGGCGCCCGTGGTGTCGGGGACGTGGTGGGTGGTGGGGAACGGGCCCGAGGGGTGGGCGATGGTCTTCACGGCGTCACCGCGCGATGGCGAACAGGTGGCGGGCCCGCGCGGAACGCCGCAGCACCTTCTCCGCGACCAGGGCCACGACGACGGACGCGCCGAAGACCGGAAGCGCGAGGCAGAGGAGGACCAGGGCAACCCCGAGCGCAGGAGTGGCGACCACGGGCATCCTCCCGCGCGGGGCCCCGATGGAGCCCGACCGCTTCGGTCGGCGGCGCCACCACATGAGGGGTCCGGTGATGCACGAGGCGATGACGGCGAGGCAGAACGCCGTCGTGAGGACCATGTTGAGGGTGCCGAAGTGCCGACCCTCGTGGAGGGCGATGCCGTGGCTGACCGTCTTGGCGAGGGCGCTGTAGTCGTCGTACCCGTACTGCGACACCACGGTTCCGCCGTAGCGGTCGACGTGGACGGTGCGCTCGGCGCTCGGGTCGTTGAAGGCGTACCCGATCGTGGAGAACACCCCGGTGTCGTCGCCGGGCAGGACCACGGTCATCGGGTGGGCCAGGCCCTCGCGCCCGCCCACGAGGACGGCCGTGTCGACGGTGGCGACGGATCGCTCGGGGTCGCCGGTGGAGCGGGGCACTCCGCTCTTCTCCTGGGCCCAGGGGACGACTCCGTGGCTGTGCGGCAGCGACTCGTCGAGGGTGGAGGTCGGGCTGGACAGCGCGCCGTGGTCATCGCTCCAGAACGAGGTACCGCCCGCGGTGGCGAGCTTCTGGGTCTGCGCGCCCCAGATGCCGGTCCAGGGCAGTCCGGAGACGACGAGCAGGAGGAGTCCGGCGCCGATGAACAGACCGGTCCAGGCGTGTCCGGAGCGCAGCCGGGCGGCGGCCGGGTCCTTCCGGCGCAGCCGCCGACGAGCCCTCCGTCCGCGGAAGAAGAGGTAGTACCCGGTGAGGGCCATGACGATGGCCCAGCACGCCCCGAGCTCGAGGACGAAGTCCCCGACCGGACCGGCCATGAGGTTCGCGTGGATGCGCACCGCGGTGCCACTGATCGTCGAGTCGGGGTCGAGCGCGCCGAGCACCCGGCCCGTGTAGGGGTCCACGAAGACGTCACGGGTGGCGTCGTCCGGTGTCGAGACCGTGACGCGGGTGCTCTGGTCGGGCGCGGCAGGTTCGGTCAGCGACACGACGGTGTCGCCGGGTCGGGCCTGCTGGACGGCCGTGAGCTGCTCGTCGTAGGTGACGGGTGTCGCGCCGGCCGGTGCGCTCACGCGCAGGAGGTCGTGGTGGAGCATCGGCTCGATCTGGAACCTGAAGAGGTAGACCAGCCCGGTGACCGCCAGCACGAGGACGGTGGGGATGACGACGATCGAGGCGTAGAAGTGCCAGCGCCAGAAGGCGCGGAACAGGCCGGTGCCACGGCGGGCATCGGCGGCGGCCCGCGGCGACCCGCCGGGGGTGGGGGCGGCGTCGGGACGGGGTCGGTGAGGACGGACATGACGGTTCTCCTGGGGGTCGGCAGCAGCGGATGCCCCGAGGGCTCACCGGCGTCGTCCGGGCGCGAGGGTGCCACGCGTGGCGATGCGGCCGGGCGCGCGGTGGCGCCGGCCGGGCCGGGAGCTGTCGGGGAGCTCGGGTGGGCGGAGAGCCGCCCGGGTCCCGGTGCGGCTCAGACCAGCTGCAGAGGTGGCGCCCGGCCACCGACCGGGCCGACACGGCGGCCGTCCGGGATGCGCACCTCGACGGGGGCCACCGGCAGGGGACCCGGGTGCGGAACGGGCACAGAGCCGGACACCGGCAGGAGGAGGCGTCGTGCGAGCGACCGGACGACGTCGGCCCCACGGGTGAGGAGGACGCTGGCGACGAGCGTCGCCACGACGTGCGCCACGAGCATCGAGCCGTGGGCGGAGACCGACGGTCCCGGGGCGCCGGTCGTCGAGAACATCGGCGCCATGGCCTCGTGCACGTGCAGCCGCGGTGCGGCACCACCCGTGCTGGGGGCCATCCCGGCGAGCACCAGGTGGGTCACGCCCTGACCGGCGCCGGTCGCCAGGAGCATGCGCGGGAGCGAGGTGCGCCCCCGCACGACGAGCCAGACCAGGGGTCCGACGAGGACGGCCAGGATCAGCGCCGGCACGACCTGCAGCGACCCGCCGCCGGCCATCTCGTGGGCCGTGGCGCCCAGCCCGATGACGACGAGCGTGGCCACGGTGGCGCGCAGCATCCGCGCCACCTCGCCCGCAGACCTCGTCGCCACGAGCGCCGACCCTAGCGGCACGCACCCGTCGGCGTCCTCGGCAGGACGGGTGGGGCCGCCCGGGCGCACCTCACGACCGGCCGCACCGGCCGGCAGCGAGGCCGCGTCCGATCGGCCGCGCTTGACATCTTTACTGATTGCACTCATTCTTGAGTCAAGTCATTCACTTTCACGCCCAGGAGATCCCGGTGCAGGCCTTCGTCATCGACGCGTACAAACGCCCCGTCCACCCCGCCGACGTCCCCGACCCGACGGTGGGCGACCGCGACGTCCTCGTCGAGGTCGGAGCCGCCGGCCTCAACCAGCTGGACGAGAAGATCCGCCTCGGCGAGTTCAGGCAGCTGCTCCCCTACAGGACCCCACTCACCCTCGGTCACGACGTCGCCGGCACGGTCGTCCGGGTCGGCCCGGCCGTCCACGGCTTCGCTCCCGGTGACGTCGTCTTCGCCCGGCCCCGCGACCACCGGATCGGCACCTTCGCCGAACGGATCGCGGTCCACGAGGACGACGTGGCCCCGGCCCCCCGCACGGCGACGATGGTCGAGGCCGCCTCCCTGCCGCTCGTCGCGCTCACCGCGTGGCAGGCCCTCGTCGAGGTCGCCGACGTGCGACCGGGACAGAAGGTGCTCGTCCACGCCGGAGCCGGGGGTGTCGGCACCGTCGCCATCCAGCTGGCAAGGCACCTCGGGGCCGACGTCGCCACGACCGCCTCGGCCCAGGACGCCGACTTCCTGCGCGAGCTCGGGGCGGACGTCGTCGTCGACCATCGCACCCAGGACTTCGCCGCCGAGCTCTCCGGGTACGACGTGGTCCTCGACAGCCTCGGCGGCGACAACCTCGTCCGCTCGCTCACGGTCCTGCGGCGAGGTGGCATCGCCATCGGCATCGCCGGACCGCCGACCCCCCGCTTCGCGAAGGAGGCCGGGCTCAACCCACTCCTGCGGGTCGTCATGACGGCCCTCAGCCGCCGCGTCCGCTCCCGGGCCAAGGCGCTCGGCGTGGGCTACCGCTTCCTCTTCATGCGGGCCGACGGTCGACAGCTGCGGGAGGTCGCGGCACTCGTCGACAGCGGCGCGATCCGCCCGGTCGTGGGCAGGACCTACCCGTTCGAGGAGACTCCGACCGCCCTGGCCGAGCTCGGGAAGGCCCGCACCCGCGGCAAGACCGTCGTCACCCGCGCCTGACCTCGAGCACTTCTCACCCGTTGCCCCACGAGGAGTTCCATCGTGCCCAGCCGTCCCGAACCCGTCATCACCTCCTACGCCGACGCCCCCACCCGCACGCTGCGCGCCGCCGGGGTGACCTTCGCCTACCGCGAGCTCGGCCCGTCCGGCGCCGTGCCGGTCGTCTTCTTCCACCACCTCAGCGCCAACCTCGACAACTGGGATCCCCGGATCGTCGACGCGGTCGCCGCGACCCGGCGGGTCATCACCTTCGACCAGCGGGGTGTCGGAGCCTCCTCCGGGAAGGTCCCGGACACGATCGAGGCCGCCGCGGAGGACGCGTACGCCTTCGTCACCGCACTGGGCCTGACGGAGATCGACGTCTTCGCCTTCTCGATGGGCGGCATGGTCGCCCAGGACCTCGCCGTCGCCCACCCCGGGCTGATCCGGCGCTGGGTGCTCACCGGCACCGGCCCCCGCGGCGGCAAGGACATGGACAAGGTCGGCCGCACGACCTACCTCGACGTCCTGCGGGCCACCCTCACCCGACGCGACCCCAAGGAGATCCTCTTCTTCGAGCAGGACTCCATCGGCCGGAAGGCCGCTACGGAGTTCGTCGCCCGCCTCGGCGAGCGCACCCGGGACCGCGACACGGCGGTCACGCTCGGGGCGTTCCGCACCCAGCTGCAGGCCATCGCCCGCTACGGCCGCTCCGCGCCCTCGGACCTCTCACCCCTGACGATCCCGACCCTCATCGCCAACGGCGACCACGACCGGATGGTCCCCTCCGTCCTGTCCGAGGACCTGCACCGGCGCATCCCCGGGTCGGAGCTCGTCATCTACCCGAACTCCGGCCACGGCGGGATCTTCCAGTACTGGCAGGACTTCGCTCCGCGCGCCGCCGCCTTCCTCTCCGCCTGACCCGCTCGACCACGTCGGGCGCCACGGCCTGTGGAACGATGCCCCTGCCCGACGGCCCCGACCGGGGAGCCCGCCGACACCGTCGAGACCCGTCCCCGCAGGAGCAGCCGATGACGCCCCCGCCGCCCGGACGCCGCGAGCGCAACAAGCAGGAGAAGCTCGAGCGCATCGTCGCCGCCGCGTCGTCGCTGTTCGCCGAGCACGGGGTCGACGACGTCACCACCCAGCAGATCGCCGAGGCCGCGGACATCGGCACCGGCACCCTGTTCCTCTACGCCCGGACCAAGGGCGAGCTGCTCCTGATGGTCCAGAACACCCACTACGAGGAGGCGCTCGCCCGGGGTCGCGCCGAGGCTGAGCACGCACAGGGCGCCGTCGAGGCCGTCGTCGCCCTCCTCGCACCCGTCGTCGAGTGCAACCGGGCCCACGTCGGCAACGGCCGGGTCTACCTGCGCGAGATGCTCTTCGGCGACCCCGACGTCCCCGGGCACGCGGCGGCCCTCGCCGTCGTCGCCGAGACCGACCGGGCGACCGTCGAGCTCATCCGCCGGTGGACGGACACCGACGAGGCCGACGCAGCGCGGCAGGCGGGCGTCATCGCCGCCGCGATGTACGTGACGATGGCCTCCGCCCCGAGGAGGCCATCGTCGACGACGTCGTCGACGTCGTCCGTCAGGCCGTCGGCACCGTCCTGCGCGGCTGAGCGCCCGCCGTTCCACCGTCGCTCGACCAGGGTGCGGCTCAGGGCATCCGGATGAGGCAGGTGGTGCTCGCGTGGGCGAGCAGGCGACCGTCCGCGTCGAGCAGCCGACCCTCCGCGGTGGACTGCGTCCGCCCGCGGTGCAGCACCGTCCCGACGGCGCGGACCTGCCCCGTGCCGGGGCGCATCGGGCGGAGGTAGTGGACGGTGAGCTGCGCGGTCGTGTAGTCCCCGCCGGGCGGCAGGGTCGTGTGCACCGCGCAGCCCATGCACGAGTCGAGCAGGGTCGCCGCGATGCCGCCGTGGACCGACCCGAGGGGGTTGAGCATGCGCTCGTCCGGGGTGAGCACGAAGGCGGCAGTGCCCTCCTCGACCGTCTCGAGGTCCATGCCGAGGAGGGTGGCGATGCTCGGGGGCGGCAGGAGGCCCGCCGCCATCCGCTGCATGACCTCCAGCCCGGAGAGCTCGGTGAGGTCGCCGGTCGGCGCGCTCACGGCTGCGCCCCGACCGCGGCCGGGGCGGCGACGGTGTCGAGGGCCGGCCGGCGGCGAGGGACCGCCACGGCGGCGGCCGACGTCAGCACGCCGCAGACCACGAGCATCACCCAGACGCCGCGGAAGGCGCCGGCGGTGATGGTCGGGGTCACGGTGCCGAGGATCGCCACCGTGAGGGCGACACCGAAGGTCGCACCCAGCTGCCGGATGGCCTGGTTGACGGCGGCACCGGCGCCGAAGTCGTCCCGCGGGAGGCCCTGCACGGCGGCGCTCGTCAGCTGCGGGAGCACCAACGCCACCCCGAGGCCCGAGAGCAAGGACGCGGGGAGCAGCTCGGTGAGGTAGGCGGGGCGGTCGCCGAGCCCGGTGAGCAGGAGCAGGCCGCCCGCGGCGTAGACCAGGCCGCCGGGCACCAGCAGCGCGCGCTGGCCGTGGCGGGCGGCCACCCGACCGAAGACCGGCGCGAGCGCCATGACGACCACGGGGCCGGGCATCATCGCCATCCCCGCGCGCACGATCCCGTACTGCCACACCGCGAGCGTGAACTGGACGAGGGCGAAGAACATCGCGGTGAACCCGATGGTGAAGGCCGCCGTGGCGATGTTGGCCCAGCGCACCGACGGGGTGGCGAAGATCGTCAGGTCGAGCGCCGGGTGCGGCACCGAGAGGGTCCGCCGGACGAAGGCGCCGAGGACGAGGAGACCACCGACGAGGACGGCCGGCGTCGTCGCTGACGCCCACCCCACTGGTCGCTCTGGACGATGCCGAGGGCCAGCAGGGTGAGCGCGGCCGCCAGGAGGAGGATGCCGAGGGGGTCGGGGAAGCGGGCCCGCGCGGCCTCCCGCGACTCGGAGAGGAGGCGGGCACCGAGGACGAGCGCGACCACCCCGACGGGCACGTTGACGAGGAATGCCGCCCTCCAGTCCCAGGTCTGCACCAGCAGGGCCCCGAGGGCGGGTCCCGCGGCTGCCGCGAGCGCGCCGGATGCACCCCAGAGGGCGACGGCGACCGGGACGCGAGCCGGCGGGAACACCGAGAGGACCAGCGCGAGCGAGGCGGGGACCAGGGCGGCCGCGCCGAGCGCCTGGACGACGCGGAGCGCCACGAGCAGGCCGGCCGACGGCGCCAGCGCGCACAGGACCGAGGCGAGCGTGAAGGCCACGAGCCCCACGAGGAAGACGCGCCGCCGGCCGAACCGGTCGGCCATCCGGCCGGCCGGGACCAGGGCGGCCGCGAGGGCGATCGTGTAGGCCGACAGCGTCCACGACATCGTCGCGAACGACACCGACGGGAAGCTCGAGCGCATGTCGTCGAACGCGACGAACAGGACCTGCGCGTCGAGGAAGACCATGAAGACGGCGAGGCTGGCGACGGCGACGACCGCCCAGGGGTTGACGGCGCGTCCCGTTCCCGCGGTGTGAGGCTCCATGAGCGAGGACGCTAGACCTGCTGGTTGATAATTTCAACCACTTGATGCATGAACTCAACCGCCATACGATGACCGCGTGCCTCACAAGAGCTACGACCAGTACTGCGGGATCGCCGCCGCGCTCGACGTCGTCGGTGACCGCTGGACCCTGCTGGTCCTGCGCGAGCTCTCCTTCGGGCGGCTGCGCTTCACCGACCTGCGCACAGCGCTGCCCGGCATCGCGTCCAACCTGTTGGCGGGCCGGCTGAGGGACCTCGAGGACGCCGGCCTCGTCGAGCAGCAGGAGCTGCCCGCTCCGGCCGCCCGGACGGTCTACGCACTGACGGCCGACGGCCGGCGCATCGGCCCGGTCCTGGCGGCACTCGCCAAGTTCGGGCTCCCCCTCCTCGACGACCCCGTGGACGGCGGGGTGCGTCCGCGGACGGCCGTGCACGGCGTGCTGGCGCCGCTGCTCGACGGCGTGACGGCTGCCGGCCGCGACCTGACCATGCGCTTCGACCTGGACGGGGAGGAGCACTGGCTCCGGGTCCGCGACGGCCGGCTCGAGCGCGCCGACCGGGCGGCCCAGCCCGACCTGGTCCTCACCGGCTCAGCCGCGGCGCTCGTCGAGCTCTGCCGCGGGACCGCGGACCTCGAGACCCTGGCGCCGCGGCTCACCGTCCGCGGGAGCCGGGCCGCGTTGACGGCCTTCCACGAGCTGTTCCCCGTCACCACCGCCGTGCCGACCGCCTGACGCGTCGGCGGAAATGTGCCGGGGTCGACGCTCCGACCCAGAGCTGGCGGGGGGACTCGAACCCCCAACCCCCTGTTTACAAGTCCGTGACCGGGAATGCCCGCACCTGCCCCTGAACTGCGGAAACATCGATACTGCACCGTCCCCAAACCAGTGCGTGCCACCTGCGTGCCATCCCGGTGCGTAGCCGTGCCCCCTCATGACCCACGCTCGGCACGCCCCTTCCACCAGGCAAGCGATGACAGTCGGCGGGTAGTGACCCACTTCCTCGGCCCGCGCCGGCCAACGGAAGCCACGGCCCGAAGCCCGTGAGACGTGAGAGCGGGGCGTCAGGTCCCGTCCGGGACTGGACGAGAACGACCTCGAGGGCCGCTTTCTCGACCCGCCGAACGTCCTCCCGTCCGTGCCCGTGCCGGTGGCGAGGACGTCGATCTGCTCGACGGTGCGACACATGTCAGTGCGGCTGGCGCAATGGGTCGGTGAGACACCCTCCCAGCGGGAGGGCCTCAGGCGAGCAACCCCTTCATGGTGGCGATCTCCCGCTGCTGCGCCCTGATGATGGCGTCGGCGAGCGTGCGCACGTCAGCGTTCTGGGTGCTGCTGAGGACGTCCTGGGCCATGGTGACGGCGCCCTCGTGGTGGGCGATCATCATCGTGAGCCACTGGCGGTCGAAGTCGGTACCGGTGGCCGCCCGGAGGGACGTCATGTCGGTCTCGCTCATCATGCCGGGCATGCCGTGGTCCATTTCGGCGCCGGCGGGCGCGCCCCACGAGGTGAGCCAGCTGTGCATCGTCTGGATCTCGGGGTCCTGGGTGGCCTTGATGTCCGTGGCGAGTGTGCGCACCTTCTCGGAGGCGCCGGCCTTCGCGTCGAGCGCGACGTCGGCCATCTCGACGGCCTGCTCGTGGTGCGGGATCATCATCTGCGCGAACATCACGTCGCCGGGCGCGCCCTGGGCCGCCGTACCGCCGGCCGTGGCGGGCGCGCTCGAGGAGGACATGCCGGACATGCCCGGCATGTCCGAGTGGTCGGTGTCGGAGCCGCAGGCGGCGAGCAGGGTCGCGGCGGTGAGGGCGACGGCGCTGAGCGCGAGACGACGGGTGGCACGGGTGGTGGAGGGCACAGGTGTCCTTCGGTGGTGGAGAACAGAACGTCCACACCGTCTCGTGGGCGTGCGGTCGTTCCCCGAAGGCTCCATGAAGGTTCGATGAAGAACCTCGACCGCAGCCCTGTCAGGTGACGTAGCCGAGCGTGGTCATCATGCCGGTCTCGGCGTGGTAGGCGTTGTGGCAGTGGGCGGCCCACTGGCCCGGGTTGTCGGCGTCGAGGTCCAGCACGAGACGCTGCATCGGCCGCAGCAGCACGGTGTCCTTGCGGACTCCGCTGCCGCGCACGGCGAAGGTGTGCCCGTGCAGGTGGAAGGGGTGGACCATCATCGACATGTTGCTGACGGCCAGGGAGACGCGCTCGTTGGAGCGGACTTCGAGGGGGTCGGCGTCGGGGAAGCTCTGGCCGTTGATGGTCCAGCGGTAGGGGTTCATCGAGCCGGAGAGAACCAGGTCGTGCGTGCGGTCGCTCTCTCGGGCCGCGATGGCGGTGCCCGCCAACGGACGGAGGCTCTCCAGCGACAGGACGGCGCCGGGGCGGTGGTCGCCGCTGCGGAGGCCAGAGGAGAGCCGCTCGCGGTCCGCACGAGGGCCAGTGCCTGCCCGTCCTTGCCTTCGGGGGTCGCCGTGAGCGGGAAGGCGCCGTCGCCGAGCGTGACCAGCAGGTCGTAGCGCTCCCCCATCGCGATGAGGAGCGAGTCGCCCTCGACCGGCTCCACGGGCCAGCCGTCGCTGTGGGTGAGCGTTAGGCGGTGCCCGGCGAGGGAGAGCCGGAAGACGGTGTCCGAGGCGGCGTTGACGACGCGCAGGCGGATGCGGTCGCCCGGCGCCGCCCGCAGCACGTCGGGGTCGGATGGGACGCGACCGTTGACGAGGTAGTGGGGTAGACGACATCGCCGCCACCGCCGGACATCCCGCGCATCCCGCGCATCCCGCCAGAGCCCATGCCCCCCATGCCGCTCATCGAGCCACCCATCATGCCGCCCATGCCGTGCCCTCCGGAGGCGCCGCCGTCGTCCGTGCCCGATCCGGCGGTCAGCCCGGCCAGCACGTCGTCCGGGGTACGCCCGGTGCCGTCGACCCAGTCGTCGAGGACGAGAACCCACTCGTCGTCGTAGCGGCCGGGCTCGTGCGGGTCCTCGACGACGAGGACGCCGTAGAGACCGCGGTCGAGCTGGACGCCGACGTGGGGGTGGAAGAAGTAGGTACCGGGGTCCGGCGCGGTGAACTCGTACCGGAAGGACCCGCGCGGGCGGATCGCCTCCTGCGTCATCATCGGTACGCCGTCCATGTCGTTGCGCAGCCGGATGCCGTGCCAGTGCACCGAGGTGTCGGTAGGCAGGTCGTTGCGCACGTCGACGCGCAGCACCTGGCCGGCATCGACCCGCAGGGTCGGCCCGGGAACTGTGCCACCGAAGGCCCAGGTGTCGACGACCACGCCGCCGAGGTCGACGGTGGTGGGGGCAGCACGCAACGAGGCGGTGACCAGCCCGCGGGCGTGGCGGGCGGCCTCGGTGGAGGCCACCGCGGCCGAGCGCGGCCCGACGGGCCGGGCGCCGCCCCCGCACGCGCTGAGTGCTCCAAGGCCCAGCAGGCCGAGCCCACCGGTGAGGACGCTGCGGCGGGTGGCGCTCATCGGCGCGCCACCACGTCCTGCGAGGCGCTCTCGTCGACCCCGGCCCGGGCGCCGGGGCGCACCAGCGCCACGACGGCGAGGACCACCAGGGCCCACAGCGCGGTGACCACGCTGCCCATCACCAGCCACATCACCCAGCCGGTGCCCACGAACCCGTTCATCATCGGGACCATCTCCTTCGTCTCGTCCTCGAGGGTGCGTGCCGAGCCCGACGGTCGCGTCGAGGTGGCGTGAAGGTTCGATGAAGATGCCCGCGGGGGTACCGGCACCGGCGGGAACCGACCGTGGACGCGTGACACCATCAGCACCATGCAGAGCGTCCCGACCTCCCCGACCACCCCGGGGGTCCGCGCGCTGGTGGTTGAGGACGAGGTCCACATGGCGCGCCTGATCGGCAGCTACCTCGAGCGCGCCGGGATGGAGGCGCACGTCGTCCACGACGGCCCGGCCGGCTTGGAGGCCGCCCGCGAGGTCGACCCCGACGTCGTCGTGCTCGACCTCGGCCTGCCCGGCTTGGACGGCATCGAGGTCTGCCGGCAGCTGCGGACCTTCTCCGACGCCTACGTCGTCATGGTCACCGCGCGCGATGACGAGGTCGACACCCTCATCGGCCTGTCCGTCGGCGCCGACGACTACCTGACCAAGCCGTTCTCTCCTCGCGAGCTCGTCGCCCGCATCCAGGTGATGTTCCGCCGCCCCCGCCGACCCACGCACCCCGAGCCCACCGACCACGCCCTGACCGTCGGCCGGCTCGCCGTCGACCCGGTCGGCCGCGAGGTGTGGCTTGACCAGGAACCGGTCCACCTGACGCGCACCGAGTTCGACGTTCTCGCAGCCCTCGCCGGCAACCCGCGGATGGCGTTCTCCCGGCGCCAGCTCATCGACGCCGTGTGGGGACCGGAGTGGGTCGGCGACGAGCACCTCGTTGACGTCCACGTCGGGCACCTGCGGCGCAAGCTCGGCGACGACGCCACCGACCCGGTCTTCGTGAGGACCGTGCGCGGGGTCGGCTACCGGATGGGCCCCGGCGCATGAGCCGCACGCGTCCTCGCGCAACGCGCGGCTTCGGAGCGCGGCTGCTCCTCACCCAGGCGCTGCTGCTCGTCGCGGGCGCCGTCACCGCCTATCTCGTGGCCTCCCTCGTGGGCCCGGGGCTCTTCCACCAGCACCTCCTCGAGGCCGGCACCGACCCGAGCAGCTCGGAGACCTACCACCTCGAGATGGCCTTCCGCGACGCGCTCCTGGTGGCGATGGGCGTCGCCCTGCTGGTCTCCGTCGGCGCCGCGCTGGCCGTCAGCGTGTGGTTCACCCGCCGGGTCCAGCGCTCGACTCGCCGCGTCGTCGACGCCGCCGCCGACGTCGCCGCCGGGCGCTACGACGTGCGCGTCCCGGCCTCCGGCCTCGGGGTCGAGCTGGACCGGATGTCGAGCACCATCAACGAGCTCGGCGCGCGCCTGGAGCAGGTCGAGGGCACCCGCCGCCGGATGCTCAGCGATCTCGGCCACGAGCTGCGCACCCCGCTGGCCACCGTCGAGGCCCACCTCGAGGCGCTCGAGGACGGCGTGATCGTCCCGGACGCCACGACCTTCGCGGTGCTGCGCTCGAGCACCCACCGCCTGCGCCGCCTCGCCGACGACCTCGGCGCGGTCAGCCGCGCACAGGAGGGCCGCCTCGAGCTGCACCCCGTCCGAGTCGACCTCGGTGGGTTGGTCGACGACGTCGTGGCCACGGAGACAGCAGCCTTCGAGACTCGCGGGGTCACTCTGCGGACCGACCCCGCGGCTGCGGCGGTCATCATCGACGCCGACCCCGAGCGCCTCGGTCAGGTCCTGACGAACCTCCTGCGCAACGCCCTGCGGCACACGTCGGCCGGGGGCACCGTCACCGTGCGCACCGCGCAGGACGGAACCCACGCGGTCCTGCACGTCGTGGACGACGGCGAGGGCATCACCCCCGAGCACCTGCCCCACGTCTTCGAGCGCTTCTACCGGGCCGACTCCTCCCGCACCACCGCCGACGGGGGCGGCTCGGGCATCGGCCTGACGATCAGCCGCGCCATCGCCGAGGCCCACGGCGGCACCCTGACCGCGCGCAGCCAGGGCGCAGGCACCGGAGCCACCTTCGCGCTTCGACTGCCGCGCGCCTGACCGCGGTCGGCCGTTCGCGACGGAGCCCGAGACCGTCCGCACGACCGGACAACGGCGCAGCCAGCCCGTGAGCGCGGTCAGCAGACCGACGGCGGCGGCGGTCATCGTCGCGTGGTCCGACGGGAAGGGCACGTCGGTCGTGCGCTGGACACCGCGGCGTGCTGCTCTCGCCTGTGCCGAACCTGTAGGACGACACCCACTTGCGAAGTACCCCTAGGGGCATACGTTGATGTGTACAGGTACCCGGTAGGGGTATCAGAACGAAAGGTTGACACCATGAGCACGACCGAGTTCCGAGTCACCGGCATGACCTGCGGGCACTGCGAGATGTCCGTCCGCGAAGAGGTCAGCGAGCTCCCAGGCGTCGAGGTCCTCGAGGTCGACGCCTCGTCCGGGCGGCTCCTGGTCGGCGGTGACCAGGTCGACGAGGCGCAGGTGCTGGCCGCCGTGGAGGAAGCCGGGTACACCGCCGTGCCAGCCCGATGAGCGCCGCCACCCGTCTGGCGCTCTTCGGGGCCGCCCTGGCCCTGGTCTTCGTCGCCTCCTTCACCGCCGCCGGCACACTCGTGCCGCAGGCGGTGGTGACCCGCTGGGAGCACCAGGGACAAACGCCCCACACCCCCGCCTCCACCACACCGCACCCGCACGGAGGGTCCGAGCGATGAGCACCACCACACCCGGGACAGGCCAGGCCATCGAGCTGCAGATCGGCGGCATGACCTGCGCCTCCTGCGCCAACCGGATCGAGCGCAAGCTGAACAAGCTCGACGGCGTCCAGGCCAGCGTCAACTACGCCACCGAGAAGGCCACCGTCACCACCCCGAGGGCTACGACCCCGCCGCACTCGTCGCCGAGATCGAGAAGACCGGCTACACCGCGGCCCTGCCGACGCCGGCTCCCCCACGGGCCCGCCGAGCGAGGACGCACCCGACCCCGAGCTGGCCGGGCTGCGGCAGAGGCTGATCGGCGCCGCTACCCTGTCGGTCCCGGTCATCGCGATGTCGATGGTCCCCGCGCTGCAGTTCACGTACTGGCAATGGGCCAGCCTCACCCTGGCGGCGCCTGTCATTCTCTGGGCCGCGTGGCCGTTCCACCGCGCCGCGTGGGCGAACCTGCGCCACGGCAGCGCCACCATGGACACCCTCATCTCGATGGGGACCCTCGCCGCGTTCCTGTGGTCCCTCTACGCCCTCTTCCTCGGCACCGCCGGCACACCGGGCATGACCCACCCGTTCGAGCTGACCATCGCCCCCTCGGACGGCGCCGCCAACATCTACCTCGAGGTCGGCGCCGGCGTGACCCTGTTCATCCTCGCCGGGCGCTACTTCGAGAAGCGCTCCAAGCGCCAGGCCGGCGCCGCCCTGCGCGCCCTGCTGGAGATGGGCGCCAAGGAGGTCTCCCTCCTGCGCGACAGCGTCGAGACCAAGATCCCGGTCGAGCAGCTCATTGCGGGCCAGGAGTTCGTCGTGCGCCCCGGGGAGAAGATCGCCACCGACGGCGTCGTCGTCGCCGGGACCTCCGCCGTCGACGCCTCCATGCTCACCGGCGAGTCGGTGCCGGTCGAGGTCACGGTCGGCGACGCCGTCGCCGGCGCCACCGTCAACGCCGGCGGCCGTCTCGTCGTACGCGCCACCCGGGTCGGCGCCGACACCCAGCTGGCCCAGATGGCCCGGCTCGTCGAGGAGGCGCAGACCGGCAAGGCCGCCGTGCAGCGCCTGGCCGACCGCATCTCGGGCGTCTTCGTCCCCGTCGTCATCGCCATCGCCGCCGCGACCCTCGGCGCCTGGCTCGGCGCGGGCTTCCCCGTCTCCGCGGCCTTCACCGCCGCCGTCGCGGTCCTGGTCATCGCCTGCCCCTGCGCCCTCGGCCTGGCCACCCCCACCGCGCTGCTCGTCGGAACCGGTCGCGGAGCCCAGCTCGGCATCCTCATCAAGGGCCCCGAGGTCCTGGAGTCCACGCGCACCATCGACACCGTGGTGCTTGACAAGACCGGCACCGTCACCACCGGCCGGATGACCCTCACCGACGTCGTCACCGAGCGCGGCGAGGACCGGCCTCAGGTGATGCGGCTCGCCGGAGCGCTCGAGGCTGCCTCCGAGCACCCCATCGCCCAAGCGGTAGCCCGCGCCGCCGCCGACGAGACCGGGCCCCTCCCGACGCCCGAGGACTTCGCCAACCTCGAAGGTCGCGGGGTCCAGGGCGTCATCGACGGCCACGCCGTCGTCGTCGGGCGCCCCTCCTTGCTCGCCGACTGGTCACAGCACCTCTCCCCCGCTCTCCTGCAGGCCAAGTCGCGCGCCGAGTCCGAGGGCAAGACGGTCGTCGCCGTCGGCTGGGACGGGCAGCCGCGCGCCGTGCTCGTCGTCGCGGACACCGTCAAGCCCACCAGTGCCGAGGCGGTCCGCGAGCTGCGCGCCATAGGCCTGACCCCGATGCTCCTCACCGGCGACAACGAGGCCGTCGCCCGGCACATCGCCGCCCAGGTCGGCATCGAGCAGGTCATCGCCGACGTGATGCCCCAGGACAAGGCCCAGGTCGTGTCCCGCCTCCAGGCGGAGGGCCGGACGGTCGCCATGGTCGGCGACGGCGTCAACGACGCTCCCGCCCTCGCCCTCGCCGACCTCGGCCTGGCCATGGGCACCGGCACCGACGTCGCCATCGAAGCCTCCGACATCACCCTCGTGCGCGGAGACCTGCGCTCCGCCGTCGATGCGATCCGCCTCTCCCGCGCCACCCTGCGCACCATCAAGACCAACCTGTTCTGGGCGTTCGCCTACAACGTGGCCGCCCTCCCCTGGCCGCGCTCGGTTTGCTCAACCCGATGCTCGCCGGCGCTGCCATGGCCTTCTCCAGCGTCTTCGTCGTCGGCAACAGCCTGCGCCTGCGCGCCTTCACCGGCACCACCACTCAGCCAAACCACACCCCGAGGACCCCCATGCCTGAGCCCACCAACCCCGAGCACCACCACGGCTACATCAGCGAGAAGGACGGCTACCTCAACCGGATGCGCCGCATCGAGGGTCAGGCCCGAGGCGTCGCCCGGATGATCGATCAGGAGCAGTACTGCATCGACATCCTCACCCAGATCAGCGCCCTCAACCGGGCCCTGGAAGGCGTCGCCCTCGGCCTCATGGACGACCACCTCGCCCACTGCGTCCTGGACGCCGTCCGCGCCGGCGAGGACCAGGGCACCGCCAAACTCAAGGAAGCCTCCGACGCCATCCGCCGCCTCGTGCGCTCCTGACCACGCCTGACCCCACGCGTGCCGACGCACTCGCGGGGCACGCCCCACCCACTCATCCCCGGGAGGACCCATGGCCGGCCACGCCGAGCACGCCCCCACCCACAGCGACCGCGACCAACACGGCGGTCACGCCACCGGCGGCGTGGCCCGTATGGCCGTCAGCGCCACCCTGCACTGCTTGACCGGCTGCGCCATCGGCGAGATCGCCGGCCTCATCATCGGCACCGCCGCCGGGCTCGGCAACGCGAGCACCATCGTCATCTCCATCGCCCTGGCCTTCCTCTTCGGCTACACCCTCTCCACCCTCCCCCTGCTCAAGGCCGGGCTCGCCGTCGGAACCGCCCTGCGCGTCGTGCTCGCCGCCGACACGGTCTCCATCGCGACCATGGAGGTCACCGACAACGTCGTCATGACCCTCATCCCCGGCGCCATGACCGCCGGCCTGGTCAACATCGTCTTCTGGGTCGGCATGGCCATCTCCCTCGCCGTCGCCTTCTTCGCCGCCTACCCCGTCAACGCCTACCTGCTCAAGCGCGGCAAGGGCCACGCCCTCACCCACGGGTACCACGACGCCGCACCCTCCCAAGGAGCACGGCGCCTCATCCCCACGCTCGGCACCGGCGCCCTCATCGCCACCCTGACCGCATTCATGCTCGGCGGCCTGGTGGTCTCCATCGCCGACAGCCTCAGCACCTGAGGCCCTCGAGCGGACGTGATCACGCTGACCGAGGAACCACGGGAACGGATCTCCTACGCCTTTGTCCATGTCGCCCAAGGAGCCAGGGCAACGAGGGCGCTCGACGTGGCCGCCGTGCGTACCGCCGGCGTTCCACAGCGCATCCATTCGTCTGTCCTCCGGCCCCCGGCTTCTGGAGCCCCCCAGGCAAGCGTCGGCGACCTCCAGTGCGACGACCGACGGGCTTGAACTGCGCCCCAGAGGCCTGCTCGACCACCTCCCCACGGACACCAACACGCGACCCGACCGCGACAGCCACCCCCGAGCTCGAAGGCCTGTCCACGACCGAGGCATGACCCCAACCACCCATCAACTGCACACCTCTTGCATTGCCGGCCGGCTCAGTCGTTGTCACGACTCCCGAGATGTCCCTGGAGGAGGGAGGAACAAGCCTTCGATGTCGTGACAACGACAGCGCCTGCCGGAGAGTCGAATCCTGCCCCTGGACGCGGGGGGCTCGACCAGCTGACAGTCTTGGACCTCGGCGAGGAACAGACGGCGTCGGCACGTGATGCGACGGCGTCGCCGAGGTCGCATGCGCCGGCTGGCCGCAAGGCCAACGAACGCCCGGAGGTGATCCGCTGCCTCTGGTGCGGCGCTACCTCTCCCGCCCCAGCCCGCGGTCGAGTCCCCAAGTGGTGCTCCGACGCCTGCCGGCACCGCGCCTGGGAGCAACGCCGCGCGGCCGCCTCCGGGCTTTGTGCCATGGAGGTCGTGGAGCGCGTCGTCGAAGTCGTCAAGACCCAACGCGTGATCGAGCAGGTGCGAGTGGAGGTGACTGCGGAGGGCCGCCTGCGGGCATTCTCGGACTACGCCTCGATCCTGTCCGAGCTCTCGCTCAGGCTCGACACCGGTCGGATCTACGACCGCGACCTCGCCTCGTTGACCGCCGCAATGACCACACTCGTCGACGCATTCAACCGCCGATGTCGGTGACCCACACGGCGTCGGAAACGGTCGCTCATGCCGATGACAGCATGTGCACCGCGAGCCCTTCCGACAAGGCGATGCGGGCGCGCAGACTGGGCCCATGAGCGCCGAGCCCATCGTCACCGCCGTTGACCTAAACGACGAGGGGCGCGTGTGGTGCTGGTGCTGCGGCTCCACCGACTCACCAGATCGAATGGTTCATCTGGGCGACCACCCAGAGGTGCACCTCTGCTTGCAGTGCGCCCATTTTGTGCACCAGCAGGCCTGGGAGATCGAGGACGTGGGCAAGCACGGGCCGGCCGCATTCGCGCGGGATCAGTTCCGCAACCTCCGCGCTGAGGTCATACGCCGAGGGTGGCACCACAACAAGCTCATGGGTGGCAAGCTCCGCTGGCTCGGCAAGTACCTTCCCTAGCCATGGACATCGAACTGCTGGTCATCCCGGACTGCCCCAACGACGACGCCGCCGCCGAGTTGATCAGGACCGCCGTGGCAGACACTCGGGTGCGGGCCACGATTACCCGCACCGTCATCGCCAGCCTCGGCGACGCGCAGCAGCGTGGCTTCTCGGGCTCCCCGACAATCCTGCTCAACGGCGTCGATCCGTTCGCGCGGCCCGACGCGCCGGTGGCGCTGTCCTGTCGGCTCTACTCCACCCCAGAAGGACTGCGAGGCATCCCGGCGCTGCGCGACCTGCGACAAGCGCTTAAGCAGGTCGCCGCAGGCTAAACCGCCCAAGCAAGTGACCGCTCATGCCGCCTCGCGGATGCCTGACAACCAGCAGCAACATGTTCGCTCGACGTGCGATGTTTGGCTCCGAAGATCGGAGGCACGACATGTCCAGGCCGGAACTGCGTTTGGTCGCTGACTACGGCGCGAGCCCGTTGTGGACCGTCAACGGCAACGTTCCTATTGACGACCTGCCGCTCAGCCCCCGCCTGAAGGCCGAGCTCGACCGCTGGGCCAAGGAGTTCGACGCGACTACGCCCAAGGGCACGCGGATGAAGCGCGGAGGCCACGTGCCAACTGACTGGGCCGAACGGGGCCAGCGGCTGGCACGTGAGCTTCAGGCCGAGGTCTATGACACGTTCGAAGTCGTCTACGACCCTGACCTCTGACACGTCCGCTCATGCCGCACAGGGTGCGCCACCGCCGCTCCGTCACGCTCAGCGATGACGCCGCGCGGAGACTCGATACACAGCGCATCTCGGGAGGGCGTGGTTGCGGATCCCGGGATCGCTGACAGGTTCAGCGTCCCCGAGGGAGCCGCGCCTGGGCCTTGGGGGCAGGAGGTGGCAGACATGACCACGACTGCACGACGTTCCTACGAGTCGCTCGCCCAGGCCGCTGAGCGGACCGGGATCAGCACTCGCACACTCCGCCGTCACATCTCGGCTGGCGACCTGACGGCCTACCGGTGCGGGCGCCTGTTGCGGCTGGACCCGGACGACGTGGACCGCATGATGGTTCGAGTCCCGAACGGTCGATGACCAAGTCCGCTATTCACCTGTAGGAGTGGACATCCGGGACAACGCGTCGGCGATCTGTCGGTCACGGCCCTGCGCCGCATGCTGGTAGCGCAACGACGCGTTGACGCTGCTGTGGCCGAGGCGCTGCTGGAGCTCAGCCAGGGTCGCTCCGGCCATCGCGGCCATGGTGGCTCCGGTGTGGCGGAGGTCATGGAGCCGGAGGTCCGGGCGGCCGGCCGCCTCACGAGCAGCCCGCCACGGCTTGTACAGAGTCGATGGCTGGAGACTCGACACCCCATCTGCGCCGGGGAAGAGCAGGGCATCCGCATCCACACCGGTGAAGGTGTCGAGATGATGAGCGATCGCCGGCAGGACGTGCGGTGGGATGGCGACCGTCCGCGTCCCCGCTGCCGACTTCGGTGTGCCGATGACCGCGCGACCTCGAACCTGCGACACGGCACGCTCCACCCGCACCGTCCCAGTCTGGAGGTCGACGTCCCGGCGGCGGAGCTCCAACAACTCACCCGCGCGGAGCGCACACCATGCTGCAAGCAGGACCAGAGCGCGGTACTGCTCGGGCATCGCCTCGACGACCGCCGCGATCTCCTCGACCGTTGCCGGCCGCACCTCACGGGCCCGCGTCGTGTTCGACGCACCGCGGATGCGGCACGGGTTGGTCGTGATCAGGTCATCCGACAGCGCGGTGTTGAGGATCGCCTTGAGCAGCGCATAGGACCGGGCGCGGATGGTCGGTGTGCTCGGGTCCATCTCGCCCCACCATGCGCGTACGTCAGCGGGAGTCACGGCGACCAGCGGCTGCTCACCGAAGGTCGGGAGGAGATAGCGCGCGAGGAGGTGCTCGTAGCCCTCACGCGTCTTCGGCTTGAGGCCTCGAGTGGCGACCCATGAGGCCGAGTAGCCGGCGAAGGTCACGACCGATGGTGCGGGCGTCGGCGGCTCGGGACGTTTCCACTCCCCCAGGATGATGCGCTGCCGTTCGAGGCCGAGCCAGCCTTCGGCGTCGCCCTTGGAGAGGAAGGTCATCGGGGCATTGAGCCGACGCAGGTCGGGGGCCACGTAGCTCGCCTGCCACCGCCCCGAGGGCAGCCTGCGGATGCGCCCGAAGCCTCGGCGGCCGCTACGCCCGGCCACGCCCCGACCCGAACCTCAGCGGCGAACCGTGCCGCCCGCGTGCCATCTGCGTGCCATATCCACGGCTCGTGCCGTCCATCCGTGACCACCTCTGTCCGCTCGCTAGAGAGCGTCCTTAGAGGCATTTTTGCAGGTGAGAGGGCATACGACAAGGTCATGAGACGGAGCTGGCGGGGGGACTCGAACCCCCAACCCCCTGTTTACAAGACAGGTGCGCTACCGGTTGCGCCACGCCAGCGGGCCGGCCAGCGACCGGCGGCGACACACTCTAGCCGGGACGGGCAGCCCCACCGGCAGCTCAGGGAGCCGGCGACTCCTCCGCCGGTCCGGACGCCTCGGCGGGTCGGGCCGGCGCCGCGGCACGCGGTCGCACCGGACCCCCCGGCGACCCGTGCAGCACCGAGGCGACCACGCCCACGCCCATGACGGCCACCGTCCAGGCCAGCCCGAAGCGCAGCACGGCGTCCTCGACCGAGAGGTTGCCGCGGTAGACGAGCAGCCCCGCCGGCACGAACATCAGCACCCCGAACAGCGCACCGAAGCCGAAGCGCTCGGGCGAGTGGGCGACGCGGCGGCCCCGGCTCGCCACGTCACCCCACCGCCTGGACGGGGACGACGCCGGCCGGTTCGACGTCGACCACACCGGCCGTCGTCAGCTGCAGGTGCCCACCGAGCTCCTGGTAGGCCAGCACCGCGAGCTGCGGCGCGGTCGACTCCACGAGCCGGCGGACGGGTCGGCGCAGCGGCTGCGCGCAGACGAGCACCGGCTGGACGCCCCGCTCCTCCACCACCCGCGACACCCGGGCCGCCTCGGTGACGACCTGCTCCGCGAGGAACGGGTCGAGGGCCAGCTGCACCCCGGCCTCCGAGGGCCGCAGCGCCTCGAGGAGCCGCTGCTCCAGGCGCGGCTCGAAGGTCAGCACGTGCAGCTCGCCGCCCACGGCGTGCGAGGCCGCGATGGCCGGACCGAGCGCCAGGCGTGCCGCCTCGACGAGGCCGTCGGGGTCGGTGGAGACCCTGGCGCGCAACGAGATCGCCTCGAAGATGCGAACCAGGTCGCGGATGGCGACGCCCTCGGCGAGCAGGCCCTTGAGGCAGCGCTGCACCTCACCGAGCGAGAGCGGCGAGGGGGTCAGCTCGTCGACGACCTGCGGGTGCGTGGCACGGACAGCGTCGACGAGCAGCTTGACGTCCTCGCGCCCGAGCAGGTCGGCGGCGTGGCGGCGCACGGTCTCGGCGAGGTGCGTCGTGATGACCGAGGAGCGGTCGACGACCGTGCCGTCGAGCGCCTCGGCCCGGCCGCGCAGGTGGGCCGCGACCCACTTCGCCTCGAGCCCGAAGACCGGCTCGCGGGTGGGCGTCCCGTCGAGGTGGTTGATCGCGTCGCCGATGACGAGCACGTGGCCGCCCGGAGCCTCGGCCCGCGCGACCTCGACGCCGTGGACGCGGATCGCGTAGGTGTGCGAGGGCAGGTCGAGGTTGTCGCGGGTGCGCACGAGCGGGATGACGATGCCGAGCTCCATGGCCAGCTTGCGGCGCAGTGCCTTGACCCGACCGAGCAGGTCGCCGCCGTTGTCGGTGTCGACGAGGCTGATGAGGTCGAAGGCCAGCTCGAGCTCGAGCGGCTCGACGCGGATGTCCTGGGCGAGCACCTCGGGGCTGTCGGGCGACGGCTCGGACTGCTTGGCCTCGACCGCCTCCTGCGCCTTGCGGGCCGCCTCGCGCTCCTCGAGCTTCGGCATCGAGCGGGCCAGGACGAGAGCGCCGCCGCCGACGAGGAGGAACGGCAGCTTCGGCAGCGACGGCACGAGGGCCAGCGCCATGATGACGACGCCGGCCAGCTGGATCGCCCCGCGCTGGGCGCCGAACTGGTGGAGGATGTCGCCGCCCATGTCGCGGTCGGTCGCGGCGCGCGTGACGATGATGCCGGTCGACATCGAGAGCAGCAGGGCCGGGATCTGCGACACGAGCCCGTCACCGACCGAGAGCAGGCTGTAGGTGCTCACGGCGTCGCCGATCGACTGGCCGTTCTGCGCGACGCCGATGACGAGGCCGCCGATGAGGTTGACGAGCGTGATGACGATGGCGGCGATCGCGTCGCCCTTGACGAACTTCGAGGCACCGTCCATCGCGCCGTAGAAGTCGGCCTCGGCCGCGACATCGGCCCGCCGCTGGCGCGCCTGGTCCTCGTCGATGAGCCCCGAGTTGAGGTCGGCGTCGATGGCCATCTGCTTGCCGGGCATCGCGTCGAGGGTGAACCGGGCGGCGACCTCGGCGACGCGGCCGGCGCCGTTGGTGATGACGACGAACTGGATGACGATGAGGATGAGGAAGATGACGAGGCCGACGACGATCGAGCTGCCGACGACGACGTGACCGAACGCCTCGATGACCTTGCCCGCGAACCCGTCGACGAGCACGAGGCGGGTCGCGCTGACGTTGAGCGCCAGCCGGAACAGGGTCGCGACGAGCAGCAGCGACGGGAAGACGGCGAAGTCGAGCGGCCGGGTGACCCGCAGCGCGACGAGCAGCACGAGCACCGAGAGCGTGAGGTTCAGCGCGAGCAGCAGGTCGAGGACCATGCTCGGCACCGGCACGACCATGAGCACGACGACCGCGACGACGGCGCCGGGGATGCCGATCTGGCTCAGCCGCGCCGAGCGGGCCTTCTTCATCGCACCTCGCCAGGGGTCGGGGCAGGGGTCGGGTCAGTCATCTCGGGTCCCTCATCGGCAGGCGCACACCGGACCTGAGCGCTTCTCCCCCGCGAACGTGTGTGAAGACCGTCGGGGTGCCGACGGTCTTCACACACGTTCGCAGGAAGGTCGCCGGGAGCGAGCGCGCGGTCAGACGGCGACACCGACGCGCTCCCGTCCGGCCGAGGGGTTGCGGTGGATGCCGCTGACGATGCCGCGCCGCTTGAGCCCGACGACGAAGACGAACACCCCGGCGACCGCGTCGAACAGCTCCGACGGGATCTCCTCCCCGATGCCGCAGAGCCGGAAGACGGTGCGCGCCAACGGGATGTCCTCGACCATCGGCAGTCGCAGCTCGGCCGCCTCCTCGCGGATGCGGGTCGCCGCCGCCCCGGCGCCGCGGGCGACGACCCGGGGCGCACCACGGCCCGGCTCGTACTTCAGGGCGACGGCCACGTGCGTCGGGTTGACGAGCACGACGTCGGCCGAGGAGAGGTCGGCGAGCATGCGGTTGCGGCTCATCTGCCGCTGCTTGCCGCGGATCATCCCCTTGACGAACGGGTCGCCGTCGGTCTGCTTGTGCTCGCGCTTGACCTCGTCCATCGACATCTTCAGCGAGGTGCCGATCCGCCGGCGCTCGGCCGCGTAGTCGGCGGCGGCGAGCACCAGCCCGACACCGGCGACGACCTGGAGGACGTGGAGGGCGGCACCGACGGCCGCTGACGCCGCGGCCCGAGCGACCACGACCCCCCGCTCGTCATGAGCACGGCGACGTCGCGCAGCTGGGTGTAGCCGATCCAGCCGAACACGACGAACTTGAGCATCGTCTTGGCGAAGGTCCAGGCCGAGTGCGCGGACACGAGCTGCTTGAGGCCCTTGCCCGGGTTGAGCACCTTGAAGTTCGGCTTGAATTTGCCGGGGAAGACCCGTAGGCCGCCCTGCGCCCCGTTGCTCACGAGGGCGGCGGCGACCATCACGCCGAAGAACGGGGCCATGAGCCACAGCGCGTCGACCCCCGCCTGGCGCATCACCGCGATGCCCTGCTCGGGGCGCGGGTCGATGACCACCTCGCGCACGCCCTGGAGCAGGTCGGCCATCAGCTCGCCGAGCCCGGCGGCCAGCCGCGGCAGCAGCAGCGACGCGAGGAGCACCGCCACCCACGCGCTCAGCTCGGCGGTGCGCGGGACCTGTCCGTCCCGGCGGGCCTTCTTGAGCTTCTGCTGGGTCGGCTTCTCGGTCTTCGACGCCTTGTCGCTCACGCCGCCCTCACCCCGCCGCCCCCATCATCCGGGCCACCGACGTCATGTCCCGGCCGGCCTGGTCGAGCAGCCCGCTGACGACGCCGGGCAGCATCGCGAAGGCGATCCCGGCGAAGCTGATCGCGAGGACGATCTTCACGGGGAAGCTGATCGCGAAGATGTTGAGGGTGGGCACCGCGCGCGAGATGAGCCCGAGGGCCACCTCGGAGAGGAACAGGACGACGAGCACGGGGGCCGCCACCTGCAGCGCGCCACCGAGGAAGGTGCCGACGTCGTGGGTGACCAACCGGGCGAGGTCGCCGAGCGACATCGGGTGCAGCGGAACGACACTGAACGTCGAGATCAGCCCGCGCACGAGGAACAGGTGCCCGCCGGCGGCGAAGAGCATCGTGATGGCCAGCAGCTGCTGGATCCGCCCGAACATGCTCGCCGAGACGTTGGACAGCGGGTCGTAGAGGCTCGCGAGGGTGAAGCCGCTCGCGAGGTCGAGCAGTTCGCCGGCGGCCTGGACCACGGCGAACGCGGCGAGCACGACGAAGCCCATCACGGCCCCGACCGCCGCCTGGTAGAGCGCCGCCCCCGCGAGCGGCAGCAGCTCGAGGGCGGGGGTGGCCTGGCCGCGCAGCGAGGGCAGCACGGCCAGGGCCAGCGCGACCGCGAGCCCGGCCTTGACCCGCACCGGGACCGCCTTGCTGCTGAACGGCGGTGCGAGGAGGAAGAACGCCGAGAGCCGCACCGTCGCGAGCAGCATCGTGACGAAGGAGTCCGCGGCGAGCGAGATGGTCATCAGGCGAGCAGCTGGGGCAGCATCGCGAACATGCTGCGGGTGAAGGCCACGATCTCGGCGAGCATCCAGTGACCCGCGACGACGAGCACGACGGCGACCCCGAGCAGCTTCGGGACGAAGCTGAGGGTCACCTCCTGCACCTGCGTGACGGCCTGGAACAGGGAGATGACGAACCCGATGGCCAGCGCCGTGAGCAGCACGGGCAGGGCGAGCTTGGCGCTGACGATCATCGCCTGCACCCCGATGTGCACGATGTCCGCGTCGGTCATGTCGGCCTCCTCACCGGTAGCTCTGGACGAGGGCGGTGACGATGAGGCCCCAGCCGTCGACCATGACGAAGAGCAGGAGCTTGAAGGGCAGCGAGATGAGCGCGGGCGGCAGCATCATCATGCCCATCGACATGAGCACCGAGCTGACGACGACGTCGATGACGAGGAACGGCACGAAGACGACGAACCCGATGATGAACGCCGACTTCAGCTCCGAGAGGACGAAGGCCGGCACGAGCGTGGTCAGCGGCACGTCGTCGATCGACGCGGGCTTCTCCTCGCCGCTCAGCTTGACCATCGTCGCGAGCTCGGCCGGCCGGGTCTGCTTGCCCATGAAGTCGCGCAGCGGCTCGACGGTGCGCTCGACGGCGACCGACTGGCTGATCTCGCCCTTGAGGTAGGGCTGGACGCCCTGGTCGTTCATCTGCGACAGCACCGGCGCCATGATGAACATGCTGAGGAAGAGCGCGAGCCCGACGAGCACCTGGTTCGGCGGGATGGTCTGGGTGCCGAGGGCGTTGCGGGTCAGCGACAGCACGACGATGACCTTGGTGAAGGCCGTCGTGAGCACGAGCAGTGCCGGGGCCAGCGACAGCACCGTGAGCAGGACGATGATCGTCACGGTCTGGCTCGGGGCCGCGGCGGCGGGGTCGATGTTCACCGAGACCGTGCCCGGCGTGGAGGCCGAGGGGCTGGGGGTCGGCGACGGCGCGGCGGACGCGACCGCGGCACCCGGGCCGACGGTGAGGAGGAGGACCCCGGCGAGGAGCGCGAGGTGGCGCAGCCGGCGGACCGGCGCGAGGGGACTAGGCACGACCACCCTTGATGGCGCCGACGACGAGGGTGGCCGCGTTCCAGGGCCAGCCGGTCGGGACCGGGGTGGTCGGTGACCCACCGTGCTGTGCGGTACCGGCGTGCGCACCGGCGTGGGTGCCGGTGTGCGACACGGCGGGCAGGCGCAGCCGCGAGGGGTGCCGGCGCTCGATGGCCCGGCGCTCGGCGCGGGTCGTCGGCACGAGGGCCAGGGCGGCGTGCGGCTCGGCGGCGGAGCGGGCCGCGAGGACGCTGGCGAAGTCGCGCTCGGGAGCCGGGCCCGGACCGTCCTCGTCGTCGTCACCGGGGACGGCGGCGACGGCCGGCACGGCGGCGACCGCGGGCACGGGGTCGAGCTCGCGCAGCACCGAGACCTGCTGGTCGGTGACGCCGAGTACGAGCACCTGCTCGCCGACCCGGACGACGTGGAGCGCGGACCCGCGGCTCAGGGCGCGCCGCGACAGCAGCTCGACCTCGACCCCGGTGCGCCCGCCGACGGTGCCGCCGACGCCCCGCTTGCGCGCCCAGCGGGCGAGCATCACGAGGAGGGTGAGCACGACGCCGAGGGAGACGAGCAGCCTCAGCACCGCGAGCACGGTGGATCCGTCCATCAGGCGCCGAGCCCCACGGCCGGGTCGGAGCTGACGACCTCGGTGATCCGGACCGCGTACTCGTCGTCGACGACGACGACCTCGCCACGGGCCATGAGGGTGCCGTTGACGAGGACGTCGACGGGGCTGCCGGCCGGGCGGTCGAGCTCGACGACGGCGCCGGGTGCCAGGGCGAGCACCTCGCGGACCGTCATCCGGCTGCGGCCCAGCTCGACGCTGATGCCCAGCTCGACCTCGCGCAGCAGGTGCAGGCGTCGCGGGTCCACGGCGGCGGGCGGCACGGCGGCGGCCGGGACGGGTGCGGCGGGGACGGGGGACGCGGGCACGGCGGACGTGACCGGCACGGCGGACGTGACCGGCACCGTGGGCGCGACGGGCGCCGCGGCGGCGAAGTCGGTGCCGCTCGCGAACGGGTCCTGCGGGGCGTCGGGGAAGGTCATGTCGGGTCCTTGCGTCGGGGGGTCAGGGGACGATCTGGACGGCGAGGCGCCGGCCGTGGCTTCCGGGGGTGGCGCGGGCGACGCGGACGCCGCCCGTCGAGACGACGAGCGGGTCGTGGACCCGGTGGCGCAGCGGCACGAGGTCGCCGACGGTCAGGGCGAAGACCTCGCCGGAGGTGAGCGTGACCTCGCGGAAGGCGACCTGGACGTCGACCTCGACCTGGGAGAGCCGGTCGGTGACGACGCGGCGGGTCTGGGCGGTGCGCTCGCCGGCGGCGGCGTCGTCGTCCTCCGCGACCCGGTCGAGGGTCGTGAGCAGCGGGGTGAGGGTGCTGAGCGTCAGGCAGACGGTGAGCGGCACGGGGCGCTCGAAGACGGTGACCTCGACCTCGATGGTCACGACCGGGTCGGTGACGCGGGCGACCTGGTGGAAGCGGGTCGTGGTCTCGAGGCCGGTCGGGGCGACGGGCAGGTCGCCGACGACGGAGAAGGCGAAGGGCAGCTCGGCCGCGAGCTGGCCGACGAGCTGCTCGGCGAGCGCGGCCTCGATCTCGGTCAGCGGCCGCTCGGGCTGGGCACCGGTGCCGGTCCCGCCGAGCATCCGGTCGAGGAAGCCCATCGTGTCGCCGAGGCCGAGCTGGAGGTGGCCACCGCCCGGGAGGCCCTCGACGGACAGTGCACCGAGGACGCTCGGACGCGCGAGAGCGTCGAGGAACTCGCCGTACGTGCGCTGGCCGAGGCCGGCCACCCGGGCGGTGACGATGGTGCGGAGGCCCGTCGAGAGCACGGTCGAGACCCGTCGTGCATAGGTCTCGGCGACGACCTGCAGCGCCTGCTCCCGCTGGCGGGAGAGGCGGTCCGGGCTGCGGAAGTCGTACGCAGCGGGCTCCACACTCACGCCCTCCCCATCGGCACCACCGACGGGGACTGAAGGGCCCGGGACCGGTCGGCGCCGGGTCGGGCCGTTCGGCCGATGCCGGCCACCCCCACCCGGCCGCCAGGAAGGCCTCCTGGTGGCGGAACCGGGGCTCCCACCCCCACCACCCCGCCAGGAAGGCTTCCTGGTGGCGGAACCGGGGCCCCGCCCACCACCGGGCGGGGCTCGCTACTGCATGACGAACTCGGTGACGTAGACGTCGATGACGTCGCCGTCGTAGCGCTTCTCGACCTCGGTGGTCAGGGCGGAGATCGCGGCGGCCCGCTGCTTCGGCACGAGCATCTGGTCGTAGGTGTGCTGCCCGAGGATGCTGATCGCGGCGTCGCGCGCCTTGGCCCCGTTGACGCCGTCGCTGCCGGCGGCCGCGTTGGCCTCCTCGGTCACCTCGAGGGAGAGCCCGATCTTCAGGTAGCGCCCGTCGGAGAGGTTGAGGGTCATCGCGTCGAGGTCGACCACGGGGCCGCTCTCGACGACCGGCTCGGCCGCGGCGTCGCCGGAGGAGCCCTTGAGGAAGTACCAGCCGCCCCCGCCCGCCAAGGCGAGCACGACGACGATGACGAGCAGCAGCGGCTTCTTCTTCTTGGCCGGCTCGGCGTGCGCGGCGGGCGCGGCAGCGGTGGCGGTGCTCATCGGGAGCCTCCTGAGGGGGACGCGGACTGCGTGGACGGGGTGGACGTGGAGGAGACGCTGGCCGCGACCGACGTCGAGGGGTCGGTGGAGTGGACGACGACGGCCACGCGGCGGTTGCGGGCCCGGCCGCTCGTCGTGTCGTTGGTGGCCAGCGGTCGCTGGTCGGCGTACCCGGCGGCCGAGAGGCGCGAGCCGGCGACGTGCTGGGAGAGGAGGAACTGCAGGACGGTCGTCGCGCGGGCGGTCGACAGCTCCCAGTTGGAGCGGTAGAGCCCCCGGCCGGGACGTTGTCGGTGTGGCCCTCGACGGTCAGCTGGTTCTCCAGCGAGCGCAGCGTCGGCGCCACCGCCGAGAGGACCTTGCGGCCCTCCGGCATCAGGCTCGCCTCACCGGCGTCGAAGAGCACCCGGTCGGAGACGATGTCGACGACGAGCCCGTCGTCGCGCAGCTCGAAGTGCACCGCGTCCTGCAGGCCCTTGGCGCTCAGCGCCTTGGTCAGCTTGGTGCGCACCTCCGTCAGCTGGTCGCGGGCGGTCTTGTCGCCGCTGCCCGACCCCGTGCCACCCGAGGCCCGGGTCGTCGGCTGGGTGACGATGTCGCTGGTCACCTGGGGCGCGACGGGGGCGATGGCCTGGATGGCGGAGTCGACCGAGGTGCCGTCGAGGATGCCCTGGGTGTGGTTGGTGATGGCCGGGGCGCCGAAGTCCTGCTGGAGGCCCGAGGAGAGGGCGAGCAGCTTCTGCTGGTCCACCTGGCTGATCGCGAAGAGGACGATGAACAGGGCCATGAGCAGCGTGATCATGTCGGCGTAGCTGAGCAGCCAGCGCTCGGCGTTCTCGTGCCCGCCCTCGTGCTCCTCCTCGTGCTGGCGTCGCCGGCCCGAGGGGCCGGGGCCGCTCACGCCGCGTCCTCGAGCGGGGCGTCACCGGCGATGACGGCGCGCAGCCGCTTCTCGACGACGCGGGGGCTGGTGCCGGCCTGGATGGACATGACGCCCTCGAGGACCATCTCGAGGTGCGCGACCTCGGCCTCGCTGATCCGCTTGAGCTTGCTGGAGAACGGGAGCCACATGACGTTGGCGCTCATGACGCCCCAGAGCGTCGCGACGAACGCGCCGGCGATGAGGTGGCCGAGCTCCTCGGGCTTGTCGAGGTTGGACAGCACGTGGATGAGGCCGATGACGGTGCCGATGATGCCGATCGTCGGGGCGTAGCCGCCCATGTCGGCGAAGAACTTGATGCCGAGGTGGTCGGTCTTCTTCCGGGTCTTGATCCGGGCGGCGAGGACGTCGTAGATCTCGTCGGCGTCGGTGCCGTCGACGGTCATCTCCAGGCCCTCGCGCAGGAACGGGTCCTCGGCGCTGCGGGCCTTCTCCTCGAGGGCGAGCAGGCCCTCGCGGCGGGCGATGTCGGCCAGGGCGATGAGCTCGGCGACGGCCTCGTCGCTCTTCGGGGCCTTGGCGGTGAAGGCCTTCATGAGCTGCTTGACGATGACCATGACGTCGGAGAGGTAGCCACCGGAGACGGCGGCGCCGATGCTGCCGACGAAGACGAGGATGATCGGGGGGATCAGGATGATCGAGGTGGGCGAGGCCCCCTCCATGACGAGGGAGGCGAAGACCGCACCGAAGACGAGGACGACCCCGCCGATGGTCGCGAGCTCCATGTCAGTCCTCCATGCCCCGGACGGCCCGGAGGGCGGCGCGGCCGGCGCTCGGGCGGGACCCGGGCTGGCCGGTCCCGGACTCCTCGGCGGCGGTGAGGACGGATGCGCGGGCGTCGCGCATGAGCGCGACGACGTCGTCCAGGCTCTCCTGCACGACGTAGCGGGACCCCGTGACGAGGAGGACGACCGTGTCGGGCGTCTCGTCGACGCGCTCGATGAGGTCGGGGTTGAGCCCGAAGCGCGTGCCGTTGCGGCGGGTGAGGATGATCATGGGGTCGGGTCCGTCCTGGGTGATCTGCGCACGCCGTCCGTGACGTGTCGAGGTACTCATCGGCAGGCGGGCCCAGGACTTGAGGCCCACGGCGAGCCCGACGGCCGCCACGACGGCCCCCTCCCCCACCGCGTCGCCCGGTCCCGGGCCGGCGGCAGGCGGGCACGGGCCCGCCCCGGTGGGGGGCGGGCCCGTGGGCTCGTCGGACATGGGTTCTGCTCCGGTCAGCGCTTGAGGTTGACGAGGTCCTGGAGGATCTCGTCGGAGGCGCTGACGACGCGCGAGTTGGCCTGGAAGCCGCGCTGGATCATCACGAGGTTGGTGAACTCCTGGGCGAGGTCGACGTTGCTCATCTCGAGCCGGCCGGCCGCGATCGAGCCGCGCCCGCCGGTGCCCGGCACGCCGATGGCCGGCTGGCCCGAGGCGGCCGAGGCGCGGAAGGAGGAGTCGCCGGCCTTCTCGAGGCCCTCGGGGTTGCCGAAGTAGGCCAGGGCCACCTGCCCGAGGGACTGGGTGCGCCCGTTGGAGAACGAGCCGGTGATGACGCCGTCGGCGCCGACGCCCCAGCTCTGCAGCTGGCCGGCCGCGGAGCCGTCCTGGCCGCGCAGTGTGGCGGTGCTCGCCCCGGCGTACTGGGTGAGCGGGGTGCCGTCGCCGGCGAGGTTGATCGACACGTCGCCCGGGAAGACGAACCCGGCCGCGGCGAGGGAGGCGTTGGTCATCGCGACCGAGCCGGGCGTGAAGGCCATCGTCGTCGAGTTCCACGCCAGGGTGGCCGAGCCGACGGTGGTCGTCGCGCCGCCCGAGCCGGTGACGGTGGCGGCGGCGGTCCAGGTGTCCGTGCCGGTCTTCGTGTAGGTGAGGGTGACCGGGATGCTGCGGCCGGTCTGGTCGAAGACGTCGATGCCGTTGACGACCGTGGCGCCGATGGCGGCGTCGGCCGACAGGTTGCCGCCGGCGTCGACCGACGAGCTCGGCGTCGGGGCCATGATGAGGCCGGTCGGGACGCGCAGGCCGGTCATCGAGGTCCCCGTGTTGATGACGCCGTCGACGGCCAGCCAGCCCTGCACCACACCGCCGCTCGGCGAGGTGAGGTTGCCCTGGCCGTCGAGCGAGAAGGCGCCGGCGCGGGAGTAGACGTTGCCGCCGGCCTGCTGGACGACGAAGAAGCCGTCGCCGGAGATCATCAGGTCGCTCGGGCGGTTGGTCGTCTGCGCGCTGCCCTGGCTGAAGTTCGTCGCGATGCCGGCGACCTGCACTCCGAGGCCGACCTGGGCCGGGTTGACCCCGCCGCCGCCGGCCCGCAGCGCCTGGCTGAGGGTGTCCTGGAACTGGGTCTGGCTCGACTTGAAGCCCGCGGTGTTGACGTTGGCGATGTTGTTGCCGATGACGTCCATCGCGGTCTGGTGGCTACGCATGCCGGTGACGGCGGAGAAGAGCGAACGGAGCATGGTGGGTCCTTCGGGGTGAGGGGTTCGAGGGTCTGGTGGGTGCGGGGTGCCGTGGGGCGGAGGTCAGGCCGCGCCGTGCTGGCTGACGCGGGAGACGACGGAGAGGGAGACCTCGTCCTTGCCGACGACGAGCCGCGGGCCGGTGGCATCGAGCTTGACGCCGGTGACCGTGCCGGTCTTCGTGACGCCGTCGACGGTCCAGGTGACGTCCTGCCCGACGAGGGACAGGGCGCTCATGCTGTTCTGGTTGCCGATGATCGCCGCGTTCTGGGTGACGAGCTGGTTGACGCTCTCGACCATCTGCATCTGCGCGGTCTGGGCCATGAAGGCCGCGCTGTCCATCGGCTTGCTCGGGTCCTGGTACCTCAGCTGGGCGACGAGCAGCTTGAGGAAGGCGTCCGTGCCGATCGCCGAGCCTCCCGTCGAGGTGGGGGCGGCGGCGGCGCTCGCTGCCGCGGCCGCCGCCGCGGTGGCGCCGGTGTTGATCGTGGTCATCGGGTCACATCCTCAGGTCGAGTCGGGTGTCGGGTCGGTGGGTCGTGCGGTGCGGCGCCGGGGTGACCGGCGGCGCGGGTCCGTGGCGGGAGCCGGACCGCTCGGCCGGGACCGCGAGGCGCTGACGCTCCTCCGGGCCCGGGCCGGGCTGCTGCTGGCGGGGCTCTCCCCCGGTGGCCACGTCGAGGTGGGTGGCCCGCAGGCCGACGTCCTCGAGCTGGGTCCGCAGCTGGCCGAGCCCGTCGCGCAGGGCCTCGCGGGTGCCGGCGTCGGCGGCCACGAGGTGCATCCGCACCTCGTCGCCCGAGACGCTGAGGCGGACGTGGACCGCGCCGAGGCCCTCGGGGTCGAGGCGCACGGTGAGCTGGTGGGTGCCGTCCGGGCCGGTGAGCAGCGGCGTGACGGCCGTGACCACCTGGGTGAAAAGGGGGGTCGGCGCGGCGGCCGGGGCCGTCGGGGCGGTGGGCGCGACGGGGGCGGCCGGGGCGGCGGCCTGCGGCTGGGCGACGGCCTGCAGCGGGGTGGCTGGCGTCGCGGGACCCTCCGCCTGGGGCACCGGGTTCGTCGGGTTCGCCTGTGCCGCAGCCGTCTCGGCGGAGACGGTCCCGACGCCCGGCGCGGCCACGACGGTGGGGGCACCCTCGGGCCGGGGCACGTGCGCGACGTGGACCGGACCGGCCTGGGCCGGGTTCGCGGGACTCCCGGCGGGCGCCGGGCTGTCGGGCGCGGAGGGCGCGGGCCGTCCGGTCGTCGGCGCCGGTGCGGGCGTCGTCGGCTCGCGCGCGGCGATGCCTGCCGGTGCGCCGGCAGCGTCGGGGACCGACGTGTCCGACGACCCCTGACCACCGGGGGCGCCGGCGGCAGGGGCGGTCGCGGGCGGGGTCACGAGGGGCGGCACGGGCAGGACCGGCGCGGGGTCGGTCGCCGGGGCGGCGGTCGGGTCGGTCGCCTGGGCGGTGCCCGGGTCGGACGGATGCGCGGCGTCGGCCGGGCGGTCCGCGGTGTCGGTCGGCGCGTCGCCGGCCGGGTCGGACGTGCCGTCACCGGACGCGGTGGCGTCGGGTCCGGACTGCGCGCGCAGGACCTGCTCGAAGGCGTCGCCGGAGCCGGCGGGGCGCGACGGGCGACCCGGGGCGGCGACGGCCGGCGGGGCGGCGGGCACGACGGCGGTGGTCATCAGCTGGCTCCCATCGACCCGAGCACGCGGCGCACGTACTGCTGGGTCTCGGTGTAGGGCGGGACGCCGCCGTAGCGCTGCACGGCACCGGCCCCGGCGTTGTAGGCGGCGACCGCGAGGCCGACCGAGCCGAACCGGTGCAGGTCGCGGGCGAGCATCCGGGCGGCACCGTCGACGGCCTGGGCGGGGACCATCGGGTCGACGCCGAGACCGCGCGCCGTGGCGGGCATCAGCTGCATGAGCCCGCGGGCGCCGGCCGGGCTGACGGCGCCGGTGTCGAAGCCGCTCTCGGCCTTCGCGACGGCGGCCAGCAGCCCCTGGGGGAGGCCGTACCGCGCTGTGGCAGAGGCGAAGAGGTTCTGGAGTGCGGCCGGTGCGCCGGAAGCAGACGCCCCGGCGAGCCCGGAGACACCGGTCAGCCCCGAGGCGCCGATCGGCGCGGAGACCCCGGTCTCGACGCTCGCCCCGATCCGGCGGATGGCGCTCGGGGTCTTGTAGACGTCCTGGATCTTGACGACGTCACCGGCCTTCGGGGCGGCGATCATCTTGCCGTCGCCGAGGTAGATGGCGATGTGCGTCACCGGCGAGTTGAAGGCGAGCAGGTCGCCCGGCTGGGCGTGGGCGAGGTCGGGCACGGCGGTCCCCATCCGGGCCTGGTCGGCAGCGACGCGCGGCAGGTGGACGCCCACGTCGGCGTAGGCCCGCTGGACGAGGCCGGAGCAGTCGAGACCGGTCCGCGGGTTCGTGCCGCCCCAGACGTAGGGGACGCCGAGGTACTGCGAGGCGGCCGCGACGGCGCGCGACCCGACGTCGCTCCCCCCTGCGCCCGCGAGCAGGCCGCTGTCCGAGGTGGCGCCGGTGCCCTCGAGGGCGGAGCCGTAGACGCTGTCGAAGGAGGTGCCTGTGGCGCCGGTCGGCGAGCCGGTGGCGGCACGGGTGGCGGTGCCGGACACCGAGGCGATGGTCGACTGGATGGCGGCCATCCGGGCGAGGAGGGCGGCAGGGCCGGAGGTCTCGACGCTCATCGCTCCCCCTCCCCCTTCCTGGCCCGGCCGGACTCCTCGGCCACGGCCTGGTCGGCGGCGAGCAGCTCGAGCCGACGCTCCTCGGCGGCCCGCTCGAGCACCCGCTCGAGGCCCGAGGTCCGGGTGCGGGCCTCGGCGAGCAGCGCGCGCGAGCGCTCGGTCTCGCCCTCGGCGAGCGCGTGCTCGCCGGCGGCCGCGGACACCCCGTCGGCGCGGCGGGTCTCGGCCTGCCGGGTCGCGAGGAAGGTCGCCGTGTCGAGCGGGACCCCGACGCCGCAGACGTCGCGGGCGCCGTAGCGGGCGGCGGCCTCGGCGGCGGCCTCGGCGGCCCGGCCCTGGGCGGCGGCGGCGCGGGCGAGGTCGCCGCGGCGCTGCTCCTCCTGGATGGTCCGGACGCGCAGCACGGTCGCGAGGCGGTCGGTGCGGGCGCTCACAGGGCACCGGCCAGGGCGGCGAGCGAGGACCAGCTGTCGCGGGCGTCGGCGACGTCGTCGAGGTCCTGGCGCAGGAAGCCGTCGATGGCCCCGCTCTGCGCCAGCGCCCGGTCGACCAGCGGGTTCGTGCCGGCGACGTAGGCGCCGATCTCGACGAGGTCCTTGGCGTCGCGGCGGGCCGCGAGCAGGCTGCGCAGGGTGCCGGCGGCGGCGCGCTGGGCCGGGTCGGTGAGCGCCCGGTTGGCGCGCGACACGGACTCGAGCACGTCGATGCACGGGTAGTGCCCGGACGTCGCGAGCCGCCGGTCGAGGACCACGTGGCCGTCGAGGATGGAGCGCACGGCGTCGGCGATCGGGTCGTTCATGTCGTCGCCCTCGACGAGGACGGTGTACAGGCCGGTGATGCTGCCGCGCTCGGCGGTGCCGGCGCGCTCGAGCAGGCGGGGCAGCACCCCGAAGACCGACGGCGGGTAGCCGCGCGTCGTCGGGGGCTCGCCCGCCGCCAGGCCGACCTCGCGCTGGGCCATCGCGACGCGGGTGACGCTGTCCATCGCGAGGAGGACGTCGCGGCCCTGGTCGCGGAACCACTCGGCGATGCGGGTGGCGGTCGAGGCGGCGTGCAGGCGCACCAGTGCCGGCTCGTCGGACGTGGCGACGACGACGACGGCGCGGGCCAGGCCCTCCGGACCGAGGTCGTGCTCGACGAACTCGCGCACCTCGCGGCCACGCTCGCCGACGAGGGCGAGGACGGTGACCGGGGCGTCGGTGCCGCGCACGATCATCGACAGCAGGCTCGACTTGCCGACGCCCGAGCCGGCGAAGATGCCCATCCGCTGGCCCCGGCCGCACGGCACGAGGGTGTCCATCGCGCGGATGCCCAGGCCGAGCTGGGTGGTGATGCGCTCGCGGGTCATGGCCGGCGGCGGGGTGCCGTCCGAGCCGACCCACGAGACGCCGACGAGCGGCGGCCCGCCGTCGATCGGGCGCCCGAGGGCGTCGACGACGCGGCCCACGAGGCCGTCGCCGACGGGGACGCGCAGCGGCCCACCGGTGGCCTCGACCCGGTCGCCGACGCGCACGCCGCGCAACTCACCGACCGGCATGCACCGGGCCGAGCCGTCGTCGAGGGCGACGACCTCGGCGAGGATCGTCCCGCGCTCGCCGACGACGCGCACGGCCTCGCCGACGGCGACGTCGAGGCCGCTGACCTCGAGGCCGACCCCGATGGCGCGGGTGACCCGGCCGGTGACGCGCGGGCGGGCCGCGGCGACGAGCTCGTCGTGCAGGGTGGTGCTCATCGGTCCAGCACCTCCCGGACCCGCGCGAGGGCGGACCCGAGGCGGGCGTCGACGGTGCGGTCGCCGATGTCGGCGAGGCAGCCGCCGCGCTCGACGGTGGGGTCGGCGACCAGCTCGAGGGTCGCGGTCGGCGCGAGGGCGCCGAGCGAGTCCTCGTCCTCGACGAGGAGGGCGACGTCGTCGGGGTTGACCCGCACGAGGACGGCGCTGCCCCGGGGGACGTCGGTCAGCGCCCGGGCGACGGCGTCGCGCGCGGCGCACCCGTCGACCTCGAGGTGGTGGCCGACGAGGGCCTCGGCGATGTCGACGGCGAGCCGGGCAGCGGCGTCGGTGACGTCGCGCACGGAGGTCCCGGAGACGACGTCGTCGGTGGCCCGGCCCAGTGCGGCGAGGGCGGTGGCGAAGGCCCGGGCCCGCTCGTCGCGCTCGGCGGCGACGCGCGCCTCGGCCCGCTCGAGCCAGGCGGCCTGCTCGGCGGCGGCCTCACGGCGGCCGGCCTCCCGGCCGGCATCGCGGCCGGCGAGCCACTCGGCGGGGATGCCGGTGCCGTCGTCGGTGCCCGCGGGGGTCAGCTGGCGCCCGAAGCTCGCGGGCAGCACGGCCTCGGAGCCGCCGCGCAGGAGCATCGTCGCGGGTGCGGTGTCAGGTGACGAGGTCATCGCCGCCACCCGCCCGCGAGATGATGATGTCGCCGGAGTCCTCGAGCGCGCGGATGCCCTTGACGACCGCCGAGCGGGCCTCCTCGACCTGGGCGGTCCGCACCGGCCCGAGCACCTCGACCTCCTCCTGGAGGGAGGCGGCCGAACGCTCGGACATGTTGCGGAACACCTTGTCGCGCACCGCCGGAGCGGCACCCTTGAGGGCGAGCGCGAGCTCCTTGGTGTCGACCGTGCGCAGGACGACCTGCACGGTGCGGTCGTCGAGGTCGACGATGTCGGAGAAGGCGAACATCTTCGCGCGCAGGTCCTCGGCGAGGGCGGGGTCGCGGTCCTCGATGCCCTGGAGGATGGCCCGCTCGGTGTCGCGCTGCGAGCGGCTGATGATGCCGACGAGCGGGTCGAGGCCGCCGACGCTCACCTGGTCGCGGGCGTCGCCCATCGCGGCGAGGCTGGCGCGCAGGTGCTGCTCGACGACCCGCACGACCTCGGGGGTGGTCCGGTCCATGACGGCGAGGCGGTGGGCGACGTCGGACCGCAGCGCGTCGCCGAGCCCGGACAGGACGAAGGCGGCCTGCTCGCTCGTGAGGTGGGCGAGCACGAGGGCGATGGTCTGGGGGTGCTCGTCCTCGAGGAAGGGCCGCAGCAGGCCGGCGTCGACCTGGCGCAGCGTGGCGAACGGTGCGTGCGTGATGGCCGTCGAGAGCCGCCCGAGGATCTCGCGCGACTGCTCGTGCTCGGCCTTGACGAGCATCTCCTCGGCGACGTCGAAGCCACCCCGGTTGCGCACGCGGGAGGCCCGCACCATGTCCTCGAACTCGAGCAGCACCGACTCGCGGGTGCCCTCGTCGGCGACGTCCATCGCGGCGACCTCGGCCATGAGGGCCTCGATCTCCTCCGGGCGCAGCGAGCGCAGCACGGGCGCGGACTGGTCCGGGCCGAGCTGGATGAGGAGCAGGGCGGCCTTGCGCAGGCCGCTCAGCGCGGTCCCGGTGCTCACGAGGCACCCTCGGAGATCCAGCCGCGGAGCATCCGGGCCACGTCGTCGGGGTTCTCGCGGGCGATCGACTCGACCGAGGCGGCACCGACCGTCGCGAGCTGCGGCTCGGGCTCACGCATCGGCAGGCCGCGCGCCTCGGCCATCTCGAGCACGGCGTCGGCGGGGGCCGGGGCGTCGGGCACGCGGTAGTACTCGAGCTCCTCGGGCTCGTCACCACCCTTGCGGCGGCGGCTGCGGAGGAACCCGAAGACGAGGGCCGCGAGGACGAGGACGGCCAGGCCGCCGGTCTTCGCGAGGTCGATCATGTTCTGCTGCTTGGCATCCGCGGCCGCGGCCGCGAGCTCCTTCTGGGCCGACGCGGCGGCCGAGGTGTCGAACGGCATGGCCGTCACCTCGACGACGTCGCCGCGCTTGGGGTCCAGGCCGGCGGCGGCGGTGACGAGCCGGCTCACCGAGTTGCTGTTGACCTGCGCGGCCGCCGCGGAGTCGAGCAGGACCGCGACGCTCATCCGCTCGACCTTGCCGGGGGTGCTCGTCGAGGTCTCCTTGAGGGTGCCGAGCGCGTTGGTCTGGCTGGTCTCGGTCTTGGAGTAGTTGCCGCTGCCGCCCGTCGTGCCGGCGGTCCCGGACCCGAGGACGCCACCCGCGCCGGCACCGGCGCCGGTGTACTTCTCGGTCGACTTCTGGATCTGGGTCGTCGTCGCGGGCTTGGTCGGGAGGTAGGTCTGCTTGTCGGTCGTCTGCGCGTCGAAGTTCAGCGTCGCGTCGACCGTGACGACGGCCTTGCCCGGCCCGACGAGCTTGTCGAGCATCGCCTGGAGCTTGGCGGCCGCGGCGTCGGAGACCGCCCGCTGCTGGCTCTGCCGGGCGTCGCCGCCGGCCGTGCCGGTCGCCCCGCCGGCGGCGCTGAGCACCGCGCCGGTCGCGTCGGAGACGGTGACGTCCTCGGCGGCCAGCTTCGGCACCGACCCGGAGACGAGGTTGACGATGGAGGTGACGGCCTGCTGCGAGAGGGCCTTGCCGGGAGCGGTCTTCACGAGCACCGAGGCGGTCGGCTTCGCGGCGTCCGAGGTGAACACGTCCTCCTGCGGCACCGCGAGGTGGACCACGGCCGACTGGATGCCGTCGATGGCGCCGACCGTCTTGGCCAGCTCGCCCTCGAGGGCCCGCTGGTAGGTGACCTTCTGCTGGAAGTCGCTGCTCGTCATGCTCTGCTGGTCGAGGAGGGAGTACCCGCTCGCGTCCTCGCCGCCGGCGGGGATGCCCTGGCCGGCGAGGTTGACCCGCTGGGCGTAGACGTCGGCCTGCGGGACCATGACGGTCTGGCCGCCGTCGGAGAGCTGGTAGGGCTCGCCGGCGTCGCTCAGCGCGGAGGTGACGGCCGCGGCGTCCGACCCCGACAGGCCGGTGAAGAGCGGGGCGTAGGCCGGCGTCGAGACCCAGCGGACGAAGAAGAACCCGCCGACGACGACGGCGAGGACCGCGACGACCGCGGTCATCCGCTGGCCGCCGTTCAGGTCGGTGAACATCCGCTGGCCGCGCGCGAGCAGGGCCTTGGGGTCCGGGCCGGTCATACGGGCATCCTCATGATCTCGGTGAAGGCCTCGACGGCCTTGTTGCGGACGGCGACGGTCAGCTGGGTCGCGACCGCGGCCTCGTTGGCGGCGATGGTGTAGTCGTGCACGTCGGTCAGCTGGCCGGTGACCGCCTGGACGGCCTTGGTGTCGCTGACCTTCTGGAGCTGGTCGAGCTTCTCGAGCCCGTTGGCCATGGCCTGGCCGAAGCCGGCGCCCTGCGGTCCCTGGGGGCGGGCGGCCTGGCCGACGCCCTGGAGGGCGCCGAGCGAGCCGATCGGGGAGATGCTCATCAGCGGCCCAGCCCGATGGCCTGCTGGTAGGCGGCCTGGGCGCGCTCGACCGTCGCGAGGTTTGCCTGGTAGCCGCGCTGGGACATGATCAGCTGGCTCATCTGGTCGGACAGGTCGATGTCGGGCAGGCGCACGTAGCCCTGCGCGTCGGCGAGGGGGTTGGTCGGGTCCGAGACCATCCGGCCCTGGGCCGAGCCGAGCGCGATGCCGGCGACGTCGACGCCGGTGCCGTTGCCGCGCGACTGGGCGACGACGTAGCGGGCCTGGAAGGCGGACTGGCTCGTCGGGCGGACCGTGTTGACGTTGGCGATGTTGTCGGAGATCGCGTCGAGCCAGGTGCGGTGCAGCGTCAGGCTGCTGCCGGCGGTGTCGATGGCGCCGAAGATGCTCATCACGCACCACCCATCGCGGTGCGCAGGACCTTGAAGCGGTCGGTCATCGCCTGGACGCCGAGCTGGTAGCTCAGGCCGGTCTCGGTGGCGGCCAGGGTCTCCTGGTCGAGGTCGACGTTGTTGCCGTCGAGGCCGCCGGCCGACGGGTCGCGGGTGGTGCGGATGGCGACCGAGGAGGGGTCCCCGCCGTCCTGCCACGCCGAGGCGAGGCTGGACTCGAAGTCGATGCGACCGGCCTTGAAGCCGGGGGTCTGGAGGTTCGCGACGTTGTCCGCGATGGTGCGCTGGCGCGCCGACAGGCCGGTGAGCGCGCGGCCCAGCACGCGGAAGGTGCTGTCGCCGATCGGGTCGATCATGGCTCTCCTGGAAGGCCGCACACGTCCCCGTCGGGGGGGTGTGTCGAGTGCGCCGCGCGTCCCTGGCGGCTGACGGCCATCCATGACCGACCTCCCCATCGGCGGGGTGAGGTCGGACGTGAGGGGTTCTGCGGAGACTGGCCGAACGGACGACCCCGGGTGGGCCGGGGGCCGGGGTCAGCGCAGGAAGTCGAGGATGCTCGGCTGGATGACCTTCGCCGTGGCCGACAGGGCCGCCTGGTAGGCCGTCTGCTGGATGCTCAGGTCGGTCAGGGCCTTCGCGAGGTCGATGCCCTCGACGGTGGCCAGCTGGGTCTCCATCCGGGTCGTCGCCGCGGCCCCCAGCGTCTTGACCGACTCCAGCCGCGAGGCGCGCGCCCCGACGATGCTCTGGCTCGTCCGCACGGTGTCGGAGGCGGCGTCGATGTCCTTGATCGCCTGGTCGAGCTTCGTGCGGTCCCCGGTGCGCAGGGCGTCGCTGACCCGGGCGAGCACGCCCAGCCCGCCGGCGGCGGCGGGGTCGGCGAAGAGGGTGCCGAAGGTGTCGGGACCGGTGATGCTCACGGCGACGCGGTCCGGGCCGGTCGTGACACGACGCTCGAGCGCGGTCGTGTTGCCGAGGTAGGCGCCGCTCGGGTCGTAGGCGTTCTCGGTGTCCTGGGTGCCGGCGAACACCGGCTGCCCGAGGTAGCGGGTGTTCGCGACGTCGAGCAGGCTCGCGCGCAGCTGGTCGACCTCGGCCGCCATCGCCGAGCGCTCGGCCGCGGTGTTGGTGTCGTTGGAGCCCGCGACGGCCAGCTGGCGCACGCGGAGCAGGAGGGTGTTGGTCTGCATGAGGGCCTGGTCCGCGGTCGAGAGCCGCGCCGACCCGTCGTCGATCGCGCGGTCGAGCTGCTCGCCTCGCTGGTGGTCGGAACGGAGGGACATCGCGGTGGCCGTGTCGGTCGGGGAGTCGGAGGGCTTGCCGAGGCGGCGCCCCGAGCTGATCTGGTCCTGGGTGGCCTGCAGCCGCGCGAGGTTGGCCTGGAGCGACGCGGTGACCTGCTGGCGCTGCGAGCTGGGCGTGACGCGGTTCATCACGAGCCTCCCGGACCGGGCGGAGCGGCGGTGGACGCGCTCATCGTGCCATCTCCATCAGCGTGTTGAGGGTCTCGTCGACGACACTGACGAAACGCGCCGCGGCCTCGTAGGCGTGCTGGTAGCCGAGCAGGGAGACCATCTCCTCGTCGACGCTGACGCTCGAGACCCCGAGACGCGCCGACTCGGCCTGGCCCGCGAGCGCGCTCTGCACGTCGGCCCGGCGGCCGGCGCCCTGCACCTGGACCCCGACCGACACGACGAGGTCGCGGTAGAGCGAGTCGGGCCCGGAGGCCAGCTCGGAGGAGGCGGCCATCGAGTCGGCGTTGGCGCCGTCGGACGCCGGTGGCGGGGCCGACGAGGCGGCGACACCGGCCGCCGTGAGGCCGGCCAGCTGCAGCGAGGCGGCGGTCGTGCCGCTGAAGAAGGCGCCACCGAGGGCGCCGGTGGCGTCGTAGCCCGCGGCCTGGCGCGCGTTGACCGTCGAGGCGACCCCCGCGGCGACCGCGTCGAGGCGGGTCAGCACCGAGGGGATAATGTCGGAGAGCGTCGTGAGCATCCCGCCCACCTCGCCGCCGGTCACCGTGAGCGGCGTGCCGCCGGCGGCGAAGGTGACGGCCACGGGGCCGGTGCCCGGCCCGGTGCCCGGTCCGGTGACGGCGAGGCTGCTCACGTGGTTGCCCGAGACGAGCACCGAGCCGCCGACCGAGAGCGTGATCGTGCCGTCGTCCATCGGCTGGGCGACGACCCCGATGACGTCGCCGAGCTGGCTGACCAGCTGGCCGCGGCGGTCCTCGAGCTCGGCGGTCGAGCCGCCGGCGACCTTGGCGGCGCGGATGGCGTCGTTGAGGTCGGCGACGTCCGAGGTCAGCCGGTTGGCCGTGGCGACCGAGGCGTCGAGGGCCTCGCGGGTGCCGCCCCACTGGGTCGACAGGCGTCCGGAGAGCTCGCGGAACGAGGACGCGAGCCGTCCGCCCTGCTCGAGGACGCTCGTGCGGGCGGCGCTGCTCGTGGGGTCGGTGGCCAGGTCGCCCCACGCGCTCCAGAACTCGGAGAGGCCGGCCTGCAGGCCGGTGTCGCCCGGCTCGCCGAACGCCGACTCGACCATCGAGTGGCCGTTGGCGACGAACGTGGCGGCCGACGCGGCCCCCCGGCTCTGCAGGGCCCGGACCTCGAGGAGCTGGTCCTGGATGCGGGTGGTGCCGATGACGGCGACGCCCTCACCGGTGGCCGTGGACCTGCCGAACATCGACGGGACGGCGGTGCTCGCCTGGGCCGCCTGCTCGAGGCGCTGGCGGGTGTACCCGGGGGTGTTGACGTTGCTGATGTTCTGGCCGGCGAGCTCGAGGCCGCGCTGGGCGGCCTGGAGGGCGCTGAGGCCGATGCTCAGGGACGAGGAGGACATCAGGCCCTCGCGTCCACGTAGGCCGCCGACTGGCGGGTCCGGGCGGCGGGGCGCTGGCGATGCAGGTCGGCCTCGATGGCCCGGGCCGCGTCGGCGAGCCGGGCGGCGACGACGGCCTCGAGGGCACGGGTGCGCTCGAGGGCCGCGGTGGCCCGGGGGCCAGGCGCGCCGGGAGCGGCCCGGTCGTCGCCGGCCGGTCGCCGAGCACGTCGGTGAGCTCGTCGAGGGTGCCGGCGCGCACGAGCCCCTCGGCCCGCGCCAGGCCGGCCTCGACGCCGTCGAGGGCGTCGTCCCAGGTGTGGTCGATGCTGCTCATGACGCCTCCGCCGTGGCCGCGGCGCGGGTGAAGGCGTCGCGCAGGGGCTCGAGCAGGTCGATGGCCTCGGCGACCAGGGCCGCCGACTTCGTGACGTTCGCGTGGACGAGGCGGTCCTGGACGTAGTCGTAAAGGGCCAGCAGGCCCTCCCCTCGGGCCAGACACTGGTGTCGAGCGACGAGGACAGCTCGGCGACGATCTCCTGGGCGTGCCGCAGGGCCCGGTGCGAGCCCTCGATGTCGCGCCGCTCGAGACCGACGAGGGCGAGGTTGAGGTCCTTGACGAGGCGGTTGTAGAGGAGGACGACGAGCTGCCCCGGTGACGCGGTGGTCACGGAGTCGTTCGTGTAGAGCCGGCGCAGGGCCGCGGTCGTGGTCACGTCGTCTCCTCGCTCAGCCCGAGCTCGAGGTGGATGGGAGGGTCTTCAGCTGCGCCGTCAGCCAGTCGCTCTGCGACCTCAGCGTGCCGAGCGCGGTCTCGAGGGCGGCGTACTGCCGCTTGAGGGTGCTCTCGCGCATCGTCATCCGGGCCTCGAAGGCGGTGATCTGCTGCGTGTAGTCGCGGACCCGGTCCTGCTCGGTCCCGACCTGCTTCGTGACGAACCCGTCGAGCGGGTCCGAGGCCTCCTTCGCGACGTCGGCGACGGTGGAGGCCATCGTCGTCAGGGTCGAGCGGACGGCGGCCGGGTCCTTGGCGTAGGCGGCGAGGAAGGCGGCGCGGTCGAAGGCCAGCTGCCCGTCCCGACCGACCGTGACGCCGTAGGCCGAGGGGCTGCTCGTGCTGCCCGACCCGCCGCCGACGGAGGCGTCGGTGATCCGCCGGGTGACGAGCTGGGTCATCGAGTTGCCCAGCAGCGCACCGGACGTCTTCGTGTCGGCGTTGTAGCCGGACCGGCTCGAGATGAACGTCAGCGCCTGGTTGGCGGCGGCGACGAGGGCGGCCATCTTGTCGGCCACGGCCGCGGTGTCGCCGGACACCGTCGTCGTGACGGGCGTGGTCGGGTCGGCCTTGAGGGCGGTGATCGTCACGCCGGAGAGCAACCCGGTGACGCTCGTCGTCGAGGAGCGCACGTCGTAGGCGGCCGGGCCGGTGCCCACCCGCAGCACGGTGTCGGTCCCGGCCTGGAGCGTGGCGAGGTCGCCGAGACCGGAGGACCCGAACGCGCCGCCCGAGAGCATGAGGTCGGAGTCGGCGCCCGTCGTCGTCGAGGTCAGCTGCAGCCGGTAGGCGTTCGAGGAGACCTGCACGGTCGCGGCGGTCGCGCCGACGGCCGAGGAGCCGACGGCCGAGGCGACCTGGCCGAGGGTCGAGCCGGCAGCCAGCCCGAGGTCGGCGACCGTGGCGGTGCCGGCCCGCAGCCCGCCGGCGAGCGAGAGGACGACCTGGTTGGTGCCGGTCCCGGGGAGCGTGACGCTCGACCCGGCGGACAGGTCGGTGAGGGTGGTGGACACGCCGTCGAGCGTGACGACGGCATCGGTGCCGGTCGCGGTGGTCGCGGTGTCGGAGATGCCGAGTGCGGCGTTCGGGGCGCAAAGCCGCAGCGTGGCGGCGGACCCCTCGCGGGTGGTCGCCAGGCGTAGCGCGCCGTCGTCGCCGAGGCTGGCGCGCAGGGTGCCACCGGACGCGCGGGTGACCTCGGCGGCGAGCTGGGTCGGGGTGTAGGTGCCCCCGGTGAGGGTGATCGTCGTCGGGCCGCTGCCGGTGTCGACGACCAGCTGGGTGCTCGCGGCGTCGATCGTCACGGTCGAGCCGAGGGGGGCTCCGGACAGGCTGGCGCCGGCCGAGCCCTGGGTGACGGTGAGGGCGTGGGCACCGGCGACGAGGGTCGTGCCGGCGAGCAGCGCCGAGGCGCCGATCGCGCCGAGGCCCTTGCCGAGGACGACGGGGGCGCTGGTCACCGCGGTCGAGAGGGAGGGGACGGTACCTCTCGAGACCGCGGCGCCGGCGGTGGCGACGCTCGTGACCGTGAACGTCGCCGATCCGGGGGCCGCGCTGCCGTCGGAGACGACGGACGCGAGCCCCGGCTGGGACGAGCTCGAGGTGGTCGTGGACCACGCCGAGGTCTTGGTGAACGGGTCGGTGACGAAGGACCTGGCCACGGTTCCCAGCGACGACAGCGTCGAGTTGAGCGACTGCAGCGTGCTGATCATCGTCTGGCTCTGCGACTTGCCGGTGCTCAGGTACGAGCCCGACTTCCGCTCCAGGGTCATGAGCGAGCTGATGATGGACGTGGTGTCCAGCCCGGAGATCAGTCCGTCGATGGACGACATGGGTCCTCCTCCTTCCGATCCTCGTCAGGGTGGTGGTGCCGGTCCGCCCGGGCCCGCCGAAGCGGGCCCGGGCGAGCAGCCGAACTCAGCCGAGGAGCTTGAGGACGGACTGCGGCGAGCTGTTCGCCTGGGCGAGCATCGAGACGCCGGCCTGGGAGAGGATCTGCGAGCGCGAGAAGGCGCTCATCTCCTTCGCCATGTCGGTGTCGCGGATGCGCGACTCGGCCGCGGCGGCGTTCTCGGCCGCGACGCTCAGGCTGTTGATGGTGTGCTGCAGACGGTTCTGCACCGCACCGAGGTCGGCCCGGTTGCCCGAGACGGTCTTGATGGCCGCGTCGATCGCGGTGAGCGCGCTCGCCGCACCGGCCTGGGTGGAGACGTCGGCGGAGCCGGTGCCCAGGGTCGTCGTGTCGGCCTTGGCGAAGGCGACGGCGACGGTCTGGCCGCTGTTGGCGCCGACCTGGAAGGTGAACGAGCCGGCCGTGCCGCCCGTGCCGTCGAGCAGGTTCTGCCCGTTGAACTGGGTGGTGTTGGCGATGCGGTCGAGCTCGTCGTTGAGGGCGGTGACCTCCTTCTGGATGGCCGTGCGGTCGTCCGCGGTGTTCGTGTCGTTCGAGGACTGGACGGCGAGCTGACGCATGCGCTGGAGGATGGAGTGCGTCTCGTTGAGCGCACCTTCCGCCGTCTGCACGAGCGAGATCGCGTCCTGCGCGTTGGACGAGGCCTGGCCGAGGCCGTTGGTCTGGGCGCGCAGCTTCTCGCTGATCGCCAGGCCGGCCGCGTCGTCGGCCGCGCGGTTGATGCGCAGACCCGAGGACAGCCGCTCGAGGCTGGTGTTCATGCTGCTCTGGGTGGAGCTGAGGTGCCGGTAGGTGTTGAGGGCGGCGACGTTGGTGTTGACCTGCAGACCCATGATGATTCCTCCTTGGATGGGGTCTCGGAGCGCCATCCGTGGCGATCCGTGCCGCTCCCAGGGCGGGGCGACACCACCCTCATCGGCCGGACCCCGGACGACTTGAGGGCCCCGGCGGAGAAATTCCGCGGGGCCCCCAGGTGCTGCCGGGTCGTGCGTCAGACGGCGTGCCGCACCGCCGACGGACGGGGCGCCAGGGTGCCGCGCTGGGCGACGGTCGCGCGCTTGGCGATGTCCGCGTAGTACGTGGCGCGACGACGCGCAGCGGCACCGGCGGCCGCGACGGCGGCGGCGCCGGCCGAGCGCTCCTCCTCGAGCGTGGCGCGCATGCCGTCGCGGAGCATGACCAGTGCCTCCGAACGCAGCTGCGAGACACGGGACTCGGTGACCCCGAGCTCCTCGGCGACGTCCTTGAGCAGACGGTCCTCGAAGAAGACGGCGCGCACGACGGTGCGCAGGCGCTCCGGCAGCGACTCGACGGCGGCGGTGAGGTAGGCCTCGCGCTCGTTGTCGACGACGACGTCCTCGGGGTGCGGTCGACACGGGGCAGGACCGTGTCGCCGACCCCGGCGTCGACGAGGGAGTCGATGCGCACGACGACCGAGCGGTGCACCGAGTGCGAGACCTCGCGCACCTCCTCGAGGGTCATGCCCATCCGGGCGGCGACCTCGCGGTCGGCCGGCTCGCGCCCGAGCTCGGCGGTGAGCACGCCGCGCGCGGCGTCCTGCTCGCGCGCCTTGGTGCGCACCGAGCGCGACGCCCAGTCCATCGAGCGCAGCTCGTCGAGCAGGGCGCCCTTGATGCGGGTGGCGGCGTAGCGGCCGAACGGCACCCCGCGGTCGGGGTCGAACGACGCGGCGGCGGCGGCCAGCGCGTGCATCCCGGCGGAGGTCAGGTCGTCCACGGCGACGTGGGAGGGGAGGCGGGCGCTCAGGGAGCGCACCTCGTAGCCGACGATCGGAAGGTGGTCGCGGCAGAGCTGCTCGAGGTCCCCCCGGCGGGACGCAGTGGTGCTGGTGCTGGCGTTCTGGGTCACGGATCAAGCGTCGAACCGCTTCGGTGACCCCGCCACCCGGGGAGGGCCCGATCGCCGATGTAGGGCCCTTCGGCGTAGCACCGGGGCGCCGAACGTGCAGGCGGCATCATCCGAACGGACACCGCCGACGCGAGTTGCGCGCTCCAGCACCCGTCGGTTCCCCCGTGGCAGACTGAGTCGCGCGTCGGAGGCGCTCAAGTCCGCCCCCGCCCGAGCCGATGAGGAACGAGTGGATCACAGCGAGGAAAGCGTCGTCGCCGCGTGCGCGGACCTGTCCGAGTCGCTGTGGCGCACCCGCGAGCTGCTCGAGTCGCTGTCCTACCGCATCGAGGTGCAGCGGGCGCTCGTCGAGACCGGCCGCAGCTCGTGGCTGGCCCGCTCGACCCGTGACGTCGACGAGCTCATCACCACCGTGCGCTCCGCCGAGCTGACCCGCGCCGTCGACCTCGTGCCGCTCACCGAGCTGCTCGGGGTCGCCCCCGAGGCCACCCTGCGCGAGATCGCCGACGTCGTGCCCGCCCCCTGGGACCAGGTGCTCGCCGAGCACCGGCACGCCCTCGCCGAGCTCACCGGCCGGCTCACCGAGGCCGCGCTGGCCAACAAGGAGCTGCTCGCCTCGAGCGCCCAGGCCATCGACGAGGCCCTGGCCCGCTTCCGCGGCAGCGGCACGGGCTCCACCTACACCGCCACGGGCACGCGCGACCGGGAGTCCGCGTCCCGCTTCTTCGACGAGACGACGTGAGGTCGCACATGACGGACACCCTCCAGCCGGCGACCGGGGCGCGCACCATCCACGTGCCCGAGGGGCTCGTCGGCTTCCCCGGCACCGACTACGAGGTCGCACCGGTCGCCCCCGGCCTGTTCGACCTGCGCCCGCTCGGCGCCGACGGCGCCGGCTTCGTCACCGCCGACGCCGAGGTCTTCTTCCCCGACTACCACCCCGAGATCGACGACCAGACCGCCGAGCGGCTCGGGCTCACCGACGCCGCGGACGCCCAGGTCCTCGTCGTCGTCACCGTCGCCGAGGACGTCACCCGCTCGACGGCCAACCTGCTCGCCCCGGTCGTCGTCAACGCCCGGACGCTGGCCGCCGAGCAGGTCGTCCTCACCGGCCAGGACTTCCCGCTGCGCGCCCCGCTCATCCCCGCCGCGTGACCACCGACCGCCGACCCGGCCGCGCGCCAGGAGAGGAGCACCCGTGCTGGTGCTGAGCCGCAGACCCCACGAGGCCATCCGGATCCGTCACGACATCGTCGTCACCGTGCTCGAGATCAGCGGCGACAAGGTGCGCCTGGGCATCGAGGCGCCGGCCAACGTGCAGATCCACCGCGAGGAGATCTACCTCGCCGTGCGCAAGGCCAACGAGGAGGCCTCGGCGACCTCCTCGGCCGCCGTGGCCGGCCTGGCCCGGGTCATCGGCGACCGGGCCGGCGACACGGGCGCGGCCCCGGCACCCTCGGGCCCGGCGACGCCCACGCCCCCGGCTCCGGCGACGCCATCGGCTCCGGCGACACCGTCGGCTCCTGCTCCGTCCCCGGCGAGCCCGGGCGCGGGCGACTCCCCCGCGGGCTGAGCGCGCAGGCCTCCCCCGGGGCCGACGCGACGCTGCAGCGGATCAGAGCCGGCCGTCCCGGAACTTCGCGAACGCCTGCTTCGACGCGGCGTCGAGCACGACGATCGACTGCCCGTCCGGGCTGGTGCCGAACCCGCCCTTGGCCACGGCCCGTCCGACCTTGGTGGGGTCGAGCTTGTAGAACGAGGCGACGAAGGTCAGCGCGTCGGCGGCCGACAGGTCCGTGTCGGCGTACTTCGAGACGATCGACATCTCCTTCGGCACGACCTGCACGCCCTCGAGCCGGGCCGCGACGGCCGCGGCGAGCAGCAGCTCGCTCTGGTGCGCCGAGCGGCTGAAGTCGCCCTCGGGCAGCGACTTGCGCTCGCGTGCGTAGGCGAGCGCGAACTTGCCGGTGAGGATCTGCTTGCCCGCCTTGACCGTGGTCTTGCCCTGGAGGACGACCTTCTTGGCGATGGTGATGGGCAGGCCGCCGGACTCGTTGACGATCTTGCCGAAGCCGCCGAACCCGGTGACGACGTAGCCCTCGATGGGCAGGCCCGTGACCTTGCGAACGGTCTGGACCTGACCCTTGCCGCCGCCGTAGGCGAACGCCGCGTTGATCTTGGCGTTGCCGCCGCTGGGCATCGGGGCCCAGATGTCGCGGGCCATGCCGAGGATGCCGCCGCCGCCCTTGCCGTCGATGCCGACGACCTGGAGGGTGTCGCCGCGGGTCCCCTTGAGCGACTTGTTGGGCCGCGCGTCCGAACCGATGACCAGGACGAAGCGCGGCCCCTTGCCGAGCGACGTGGGCTTGTCGAGCGAGGGCCACCAGCCGCCGACGACCTTCCAGTCCGGCCCCACCGCGAGCGTGACGTCGTCACCCGAGGTGACGACCGCGACCTTCTCCTTCTTCCACGTGCCGAGCGTCGCCTTGGCCTCGATGCCCTTCTTGCCGGCGTAGACCTTCGCGACGGCCGCGGTCAGCTTGGCGTCGGCGCCCGAGACGACGAGATCCGGGGTGGGGGTCGGCGTGGCGGTGGTGGGGCTGGCGGCCGACGAGGTCGTGGGGTCGGGGTCGCCGGAGCACCCGGCGACCGCGAGCAGGACGACGGCGAGGACCGCGGCGGGACGCATGCGCATGGCCGAGAGGGTATGCCGGACGCCGTGCGGCCCCCGCATCGGCCTCAGGCGTGTCTCAGCGCGGGACCTGGTCGGTGCGCGGGCGCCGACTGCCCCGCACGTGGCGGTCCCACGGCGCGGCCAGGTACTCGCCGAGCACCGTGCCCGTGGCGATGGCGAGCAGGACGCCCCCGGCCGACAGGAGGGTCGAGAGCCCGGACTGGAACGTGAGCAGGCCCGAGTTCTCGCCCTGGGCGACGAGCTCGTAGAGGCCGCGGAAGATCGTCAGACCGGGGAGCAGGCCGAAGCTGGCCGGCACGACGAGGACGAGCGAGGGCGCGTCCATCCGCTGCGCGACCAGCCGCCCGAGCACGCCGATGGCGACGGCCGCGATGCCGGTGGCCGTCACGGCGCCGACCGACAGGCCACGGGTGAGGACCGCCGAGACCGCCACGCCGACGAGGGTCAGCGCGCCCATCGGCAGGACGAGCCGGCGGCGGCTCTGCACGGTGACGCCCGCGGCCAGCCCGACGACGAGCGAGGCGAGCAGGGCCGGCACGATCGGGGCCTGGGTGACCCTCAGGTCGAGGACGTCGGGCGAGACGAAGCTGCTGCTCGTCCACTCGGTGAGCGTGAGCATCGCCCCGAGCCCCGAGGCGATGCCGATGATCAGCCCGGTGAGCGAGAGCAGGACGGCCAGCAGCCGGCCGGCCCCGGTGAGCGGGTACCCGAAGATGACGTCCTCGATGGCCGAGGCCATGGTGCGCCCCGGGAGCATCGCGACGATGCCGCCCGCGACGACGAAGGCGAAGTCGCTCTCGCCGAAGGGGATGATGCCGCTGGCCCCGAGCGCGTACAGGCCGCCGGCGAACAGGGTGGCCGCGAAGGCGTTGATGGCGTTGCCGTAGAACTCCGGCAGCTCGACCCGGGCGTGCAGCCGGGCGACCCCGGCGACGGCCAGCACGACCCCGATGGTCAGCAGCGCCGCGAGCGGGCTGGCCCCGATGACGACGGCGACGGCGGAGGCGAGCACCGCGTTGGCGGCCGTGACCGCCCACTTCGGGTAGTTGCGGGGGTGCCGCTCGATCTGCCGGATGCGGGCCGCGGCCTCCTCGGTGGTGACCTCCCCGGCGACCAGCGACTCGACGAGCCGGTGCACCGCGACGAGGCGCGCGTAGTCGAAGCGGGTGTGGCGCACCACCCGCAGCAGCGTGTGCGGGCGGCCGGCGTTGCTGCGCGACTGCACGACGATCGACTGCATCGTGATGTCGAGCTCGACCCGGTCGACACCGGCGGCCGCCGCCGTCGCGGCCATCGCACCCTCGACCTGGGGGGCACCGGCGCCGCAGCGCAGCATCAGCTCGCCGACCCGGACCGCGAGGTCGAGCGCCTGGCCCAGCGCGGCGTCCTCGGCGGCGGCGTCGGGGATCCGGGCGTGCCGGTACGGGGTGCGCCGCAGCAGGTCGGCCATGGGCATCGGCTCGGTGGGCAGGTCGCCGCGCAGGATGCGGGGGCGCCGGGTCCGGGGGTCGCTCACCGGCCGGGCACCACCTGGTCGACCCAGCCCGGCGGGGTCGACAGCGGCCACCACGACGGGGCGCCGCGGCTCGCGGTGAGGGCGACGAGGACGGCGCCGCCGAGGAGGAGGGCGACGACGAGGACCTGGCGCACGGTGTCGTGCGCGGTGAGGCCGCGCACGAGGCTCCGGCTGCCGCGGCGCAGGCTCGCACCCCCGGGGCCCCACCAGGCGGTGAGGGCGGTGAACACCCCGGCGGCCAGCAGGGGCACGACGTCGTCGGCCCGGGTGACGGCACCGGTGAGCCCCCCGACCACGAGGGCGCCGGCGAACATCGCGGACACCCCCACGAGCAGGGGCACGGCGAGGGTGACGAGCGAGCCCACGGCGCCGACGACGAGGTGCCAGGGGCTGGCCGCGACGGCCACGGCGACGTCGCTGCCCCGGGCTCCGCGGTCGTGCCGTCGCATGACGAGGGAGGTGACCGAGCGGTCTGAGGTGCGCGCCAGCACCATCCACGCGGCGAGCAGGACGAGCCCGACGAGCGGCGCGGCGACGGTGACGCCCGCGAGGAGGGCGAGGAGGGCGAGGAGGGAGCCCGAGCGGGTCGGCAGCCCGATGCGCGGGTCGGTGGCCACGCGGACGTCGTCGTCGTCGTCCTCCCACGGGGCGAGGGGGCCGGCGGGCGCGGGCGGCAGGGCCGGGGGCGGCCCGGGACGGCCGGCGCCGGTGGGCGGCGGCGGGTCGGTGCGCGGCGGGAGGGCGTACCCGGCCGGGGTGGGTGGGGCGGCGGCAGGGGCCACGGACGGGGCGATGGCGGGGAGGGCGGCGGTGCGCGTGGAGTCGACGACCCGGGTCTCCGGACGCACCCGGCGCACCTCGATGGCCGAGGTCGCCAGCTCACCGCGGGCGTAGCGCTCGAGGGCGCGCACGACCTCGCCGTGGTGCGGGCGCTCGTCGGGGTAGGGGCTCAGGGCGGCGTAGAGCAGCGGCTCGATGCGCGGGTCGACGGCGACGAGGTCGGGCTCACCGGACGCGACCCGGGCCAGCACGGCGTTCATCCCCCCGGCCCCGAAGGGCGGTGTGCCGCTCGCCGCGAACGCCGTCGTGGCCGCCCAGCCCCACCAGTCGGTGGCCGGCGTGACGTCGTCGCCGTGGACGACCTCCGGCGCGAGGTAGCCGGGGGTGCCCATGACGAGGCCGGCGCTGGTGAGGCGGACGTCGTCGACGACGTGGGCGATGCCGAAGTCGATGAGCACCGGGTCGCCGTCGACGAGGAGGACGTTGCCCGGCTTGACGTCGCGGTGGACGACGTCGGCGGAGTGGATGGCGTCGAGGGCCTCGGCGAGCCCGGCGGCCAGCCGGTGCAGCTCCTCGGGCGGCAACGGGCCGCGGCCCGCGACGTGGTCGTCGAGCGGCGGGCCGTCGATGAACCGGGTGACGACGTAGGGGGTGTCGCCGTCGACGTCGGCGTCGACGACCGGGGCGATGCGCGGGCTGCGGATGCGGCTGAGGGTGTCGACCTCGCGGGCCAGGCGCGCGCGGGCGTCGGGGTCGTGGGCCACGTGGGCACGCAGGACCTTGACCGCGACCGCGCGTCCGTGCCGGTCGAGCCCGAGGTGCACGACCCCCATCCCGCCCTCGCCGAGGCGCTGGACCAGCCGGTACGGCCCGAGCCGGGCGTGCTCGCCCGGCTCGTCGTGGTCCCGCGGCCGGTGGCCGTCCACGGGGGCGTCGGCGGTCATGGGTCCACGGTAGGCGCTCGGTCTGGGTAGGTGCTGGACGCGGACGTGGTGCGCGTGGGGCCACCGGGGCGCGAAGGATGGACGGAGCGAGCGCCGATCGAGGTGACACCGGACCCTCTCGCGGCCCTCTTTCACCTCGACGGACCGGGGTGGGCACCGGGCGGGTCAGCGCCTCGGGGCTACTGCTGGATGTAGTCGCGCAGCTGGTCGCGCTCGGTCTGGAGCGTGTCGATGCGGAACTTGACGATGTCGCCGATGCTGACGATCGCCGCGAGCCGGTCGCCCTGGAGTACCGGGACGTGGCGGATGCGCCGGTCGGTCATCCGCGAGGCCATGTCCTCGAGGGAGTCGTCGGGCGTGCAGGTGTGCACCTCGGCGGTCATGATCTGGCGCACGGGGGCCTCGAGCAGCCCCGCGCCGTCGGTGTGCAGGTGCCGCACGACGTCGCGCTCGGAAACGATGCCGTGCACCGCCTCGCCGTCGTCGCTGACGACGACCGCGCCGATGCGGTGCTCCGACAGCAGGGCGAGCAGCTCGGTGACGGTGGCGTCGGGACGCACCGTGACGACGTCCCCGCCCTTGCGCTTCACGACGTCCGCGATCCTCATGGCCCAACCGTAGGGAACCCGGCCCCGACGCGCCAGAGGGAGGCGGCCCACCGCGCGGGACGGCCATCGCCTTCCGGGGCCCGGTCCGGCATACTGGCGACACCGCCGGCACCGACGCCGGCGGGAGCTCCACCCTTTACAACGGATCGTCCGGCACGTTCCTGCCGGTGAAGGAAAGGCAACGACGCCATGGCAACTGTGAAGTTCGACGGGGCAAGCCGGATCTACCCGGGCAACGACACCCCCTCGGTCGACAAGCTCGACATCGACATCGCGGACGGGGAGTTCCTCGTCCTCGTCGGTCCCTCCGGATGTGGCAAGTCCACGTCCCTGCGCATGCTGGCCGGCCTCGAGGAGGTCAACGGCGGCAAGATCTGGATCGGCGACCGCGACGTCACCGACCTGTCGCCCAAGGACCGCGACGTCGCGATGGTCTTCCAGAACTACGCGCTCTACCCGCACATGACGGTCGCCGACAACATGGGCTTCGCCCTGAAGATCGCCGGCGTCGACAAGGGCGAGATCCGCAAGCGCGTGGAGGAGGCCGCGAACATCCTCGACCTCACGCAGTACCTCGAGCGCAAGCCGAAGGCCCTCTCCGGTGGCCAGCGCCAGCGCGTCGCGATGGGCCGCGCGATCGTCCGCAGCCCCCAGGTCTTCCTCATGGACGAGCCGCTGTCGAACCTCGACGCCAAGCTCCGCGTCCAGACCCGCACCCAGATCGCCTCGCTCCAGCGTCGGCTCGGGGTCACCACCGTCTACGTCACCCACGACCAGGTCGAGGCCATGACGATGGGCGACCGGATCGCCCTGCTCAAGGACGGCATCCTCCAGCAGTGCGCGACCCCGCGCGAGATGTACGACAACCCGGCCAACCTCTTCGTCGCGGGCTTCATCGGCTCCCCGGCGATGAACCTCGTCACCGTGCCGGTCACCGCCGACGGCGCCAAGTTCGGCAACCACACCGTGTCCCTCCCGCGTGAGCGTGCGGGCGACGGCGGCTCGAGCCTCATCGTCGGCGTGCGCCCCGAGGACGTCGAGGTCACGACGAACAACGACGGCCTCGAGCTGACCGTCGACGTCGTCGAGGAGCTCGGCGCCGATGCCTACGTCTACGGCACCCCCACCGACCCGAACATCAAGCTCGAGGGCGGCGACGACAACCTCGTCAAGCCGTTCATCGCGCGCGTCGACGGCCGGCAGGTGCCCGAGAAGGGCGGCAAGATCTACGTGTACCCGAAGTCGCAGCACATGCACGTCTTCGACCCCAGCAGCGGCGCCCGCCTCGGCTGAGGCCCGCACGCTGCACCGCGACGACGCCCCGGACGAGCCACTCGTCCGGGGCGTCGCCCGTTTCTCGTGCCGCAGCCATCCCCGGTAGCGTTGCCGCACACCGACTCCCGACCTCCGGAGCCCTGATGGCCCTCGAGCTCACCGCCGCTCGCCCCGACCCCGCCCTCCTCGACCTGCCCTGGCGGCTGCCGCTCGAGGAGTGGCCCGACGACATCCTCGCGGCACTGCCCCGCGGTATCTCCCGCCACGTCGTGCGCTTCGTCCGGCTCTCCGGGCGCGTGCTGGCGATCAAGGAGATCAAGGACGACATCGCCCGCCGCGAGTACGAGATGCTCCGCAACCTCGGCCGCCTGCACATGCCCGCGGTCGAGCCCTTCGCGGTGGTCAGCGGCCGGGTCGGGATGGACGGCCGCCCGCTCGACGCCTGCCTCGTCACCCGCCACCTCCAGTTCTCGCTGCCCTACCGGGCCCTCTACAGCCAGTCGCTGCGCAAGGGCACCGCGACCAGGCTCATCGACGCGCTCGCCGTGCTCCTCGTCCGGCTGCACCTCGCCGGCTTCTGGTGGGGCGACGTCTCGTTGTCCAACACCCTCTTCCGGCGTGACGCGGGCGCCTTCGCGGCCTACCTCGTCGACGCCGAGACCGGCGAGCTGCGCAACCGGCTGAGCGACGGCCAGCGCGAGCACGACCTCGAGATCGCCCGGGTCAACATCGCGGGCGAGCTGATGGACCTCGAGGCCGGTGGGCTGCTCCAGGAGGAGCGCGACCCGGTGGAGGTCAGCGAGCGGATCATGACGCGCTACCGGGACCTCTGGACCGAGCTGACGAGCGAGCAGCTGATCGACGACTCCGAGCGCTGGCGCGTCGACGACCGCATCCGACGGCTCAACGAGAAGGGCTTCGACGTCGACGAGCTCGAGATCACGACCGACATCGACGGCACGACGATCCGCATCCAGCCCAAGGTCGTCGACTCCGGCCACCACTCCCGACGGCTGCTGCGCCTCACCGGCCTCGACGTGCGCGAGAACCAGGCCCGCCGGCTGCTCAACGACCTCGAGGTCTTCTCGGCCGCGACCGGCCGCCAGGGCGAGGACGAGGAGATCATCGCCCACGACTGGCTGGCCAGCGTCTACGAGCCGGTGACCCGGGGCGTGCCCCGCCACCTCGTCGCCAAGCTCGAGCCGGCCGAGGTCTTCCACGAGGTGCTCGAGCACCGGTGGTACCTCGCCGAGCGCGCGCGCCACGACATCCCGATCCAGGAGGCGGTGACCGACTACGTCGCGACCGTCCTGCCCGGCAAGCCGGACGAGCGGGCCGTGCTCGGCGTCGACACCGAGGAGCTCCCGGTGGTCGCCGACGGGGGCGCCTAGGATCGACCCAGACGACCGAGAGGGACCCGATGTCCGAGCAGCCGCCCACCGACCCGTCCCGCGAGCCCGAGCCGCCCGCGGTACCCGAGCAGCCGGCGGCCCCTGAGTCCCCGGCGCCGCCGCCGGAGTCCGAGACACCTTCTCCCGCAGGGCCGCCCGCGCCCGTCCCGCCGATGCCGCCGCCGGTGCAGCAGCCCTACGGCCAGCAGCCGGGGTACGGCCAGCAGCCGGGGTACGGCCAGCAGCCCGGGTACGGCCAGGCGCCGGCGTACGGCCAGGCCCCCTACGGCCAGGCGCCTCAGAACCCCTACGGCGGCCCGGTCGCCACCGACCCGTGGGCCGCGCAGCGCTCGATGCAGCCCGGTGGCCGCGGGTTCGTCGAGGCCCGCTTCGGCCCGGTCGCCTCGTTCGGTGACCGCGTGGTGGCGCTGCTCATCGACGGGGCGATCAGCTTCGCGGCGTTCCTCCCCCTGTTCATCGGCATCCCCTTCCTCATCGCGGGCGCCCCGCACCGCAACGGCTACGACGACTACGGGTACCAGACGTACAGCGACGCCAACGGCGCGCTGATCACCGTCGGTGTGGTGGTCATGGTGCTCGGGTTCCTCTTCGCCATCGGCGTCAACCTCTGGAACCGCGTCTTCCGGATGGGCCGCACCGGTCAGAGCATCGGCAAGAGGACCGTCGGCCTGCTGCTCATCGACGCCCGCACCGGGCAGCCCATCGGCCCCGGCCTGTGCTTCCTGCGCGAGCTGGTCAGCGGCCTGGTCAACCAGGTCATCTACCTGTCCTACCTCTGGATGCTCTGGGACGACGACGCCCAGACCGTCGCCGACAAGGCGGTGCACTCCACCGTCATCAAGGTCGCCAAGAGCTGACGCCGCTCCCCGGGCGCGCCGTCCGGGGTGCCCGGCCCGGCGTGGAATTCCGCTGGGCCGCAGCAGGGGGCCGCTAGGGTGAGGCCCAGCCGGCCCCTGCCGGACCGTGACGTGGGAGGACCCCATGAGCAGCAGCACGCCCCCGCCCCCGCCCCCTCCGCCCGGCGGGAGCTTCCCGCCTCCCCCGGAGCCCGAGGAGCCCATCGGTTCCTCGGCCACGGGTGGTGACGCCCCGCCGCCCCCTCCGCCGCCGCCCGGCGACTCCGGTGGCTACACCGCTCCCCCGCCGCCGCCCGGTGACTCCGGCGGCTACAGCGCCCCGCCGCCGGCCTACCCGGCACCCGGCGGCCCGGCCGCCGGTGGGATCGGCGGCAACAACACGAAGGCCGTCATCGCCCTCGTCCTCGGCATCCTCGGCATCGTCTTCGCCTTCTGCTGCTGGCCGGTCGGCCTCCTCCTCGGCATCGGCGGCGGCATCCTCGGCTACCTCGCGAAGCAGGAGATCGGCCGCACCGGACAGGCGGGCGGCGGTCTGGCCCAGGGCGGTTTCGTCACGGGCATCATCGCGGTCGTGCTCAGCATCATCGCCCCGATCGCCTTCGCCTCGCTCGACCTCGGCAGCAGGCTCACGGGTAACTGACGTGTCGGCCCACGCCCACGGCCTCGGCGGCCTCTCACCACGCGTGTGGTGGGCGGCCGCCGGGGTCGCGGCGGCCGGGAGCCTGGCCTGGCTGGCCACGCACGACCCCAACCAGCCCGGGCACTACCCCACGTGCCTCCTCCTGCAGGCCACCGGGTACTACTGCCCGGCCTGCGGTGGGACGCGCGCCACGTACGACCTCCTGCACGGGGACGTCGCCGGAGCCTTCGCCCGCCACCCGCTCGTGCCCCCGCTGTACCTCGCCGTGGCGGCGTACGTGCTGTACCGCGTCGTGCGCGCCCGGCAGGGCCGCGTCGTGCGGACCACCATCCCGAACTGGCTCCCCGTGGCCATCGGCGTGGCCGTCATCGCGTTCGGCGTGCTCCGCAACCTCCCGGGCTGGGAGTTCCTCTCCCCGGCCTGACCGCAGCGCCTCAGGCCGGCGACAGCCAGGTCCACCCCGGGACGTTGCGCAGCACCCAGTACCCGAGGATCGCCCCGAAGAGCGTGTACAGCACCCACGCGGGAGCCATCCGGGTCCGCTGTCGGCCCTGCCAGAGCCGGCGGCTCCACACGACGAACCAGACCGCGAGCCACCCCGTCGCCACGACGGCGAACGGGTTGCGCGCCAACGCCGTCCCCACGTCGCCGTGCGCCAGGGCGTGGATCGCGCGCAGGGTCCCGCACCCCGGGCAGTAGGTGCCCGTGAGGAACAGCCACGGGCAGGGCGGGAAGTGACCCGGGACGTTCGGGTCGACCGCTCCGAGGAGCGAGACCACCGCCGCGGTCGCCGCCGCGACCCCGGCCGGGGGCAGGACACGGTGCCAGCGGGTCGTGCTGGTCCCGAGGGACCGGACCCGCTGGAGCGCCGTCGCCGCGGCGGTGGTCATCCGGTCACGGGCTGGTCGTGGTCGAGGCGGCCATGAGGCCGGCGACGAGGACGAACCAGAGGATCACGCCGAGGACCCCCGCGACGACGCCGGTGATGACCGACCACTTGATCCACTTGCCGGCATCGGCCGCGGACTGCTGCGCACCCAGGTGGTCACCGGTGGCCCACTTGCTGTTGACCTCGGCCGACTTGATGATGGCGACGATGCCGAAGGGCAGGCAGCAGAAGAGGGTCACGAGGATCGACCACACGAGCTTGTTGTCGGGCGGCCCGCCGTAGGACCCGCCGGCGACGGGGGGCGGGGTCGAACCGTAGTCAGACATGCAGTCCTCTTTCGAGAGCGAGGGAGGGCTGGGCCCCCTGCCGGAGCGTCCGGCGGCGCCGATCCTCCCACAGCGCCCCACCGCCGGTCAGGCGTTTCCCACGCGTGGCGCGGGCCCGGCACGGCGTCAGCGACGCTGGTTCCGCACGGTGGCGTAGAACCGGGACGAGGCGGGCAGCCAGAGGAGGACGAGCGCCGCCGTGCCGACGGCGAAGGACGGCAGCGCGAGGAGCAGGTCGGGCAGCCCCCCGGTCAGGGCCCTCAGGGCGCCCCCGAGCAGGCCGAGCAGCAGGAAGCCGTAGAACACCGAGGCGATGATGCGGGCCGACCCCCTGCCCTTGCCGTTTGCCGAGGCCATCCACATCCACAGGGTGGTCTCGACCAGCGCCCACACGACGATGACGACCTTGACGCCGGTGACCATCGCCTGCCGGAGCCCGGGGTCGACGACCATCGCCGTGGACTCCAGCACGCCCTCGACGGCCGAGTCGGCCCCGAGCATGGAGATGATGCCCGTGACGAGGGCCAGCGCGGCCCCGGCCCACATGAGGTAGACGGCGTTCATCACCGACGAGGGCGCGAGCACCGTTCCGTCCCACCGGACCTGGAGCCCTGTGGAGGTCTGCTCCTGGACGGGCGTGATCGGTCCGGCCGGGGTCGTGGCCACCGCCGTGCTCGCATAGGCGTGCGCCGGTGGCGGCAGCTGCGGGGGCGCCCCGTGGGCGCCGGCCCCGCCGTACGGGCCGGGCTGCTGGTCGTGGGTCATCGCTGGTCTCCTCCTCGGCGTGGCCCCGTCGGGCCGGCCGGCGGCACGAATGCTGCCACGGCCCCCGTCCCGCGTCCGCGGATCGCGTCATCGCCGGCCGGACGGCCGGGACGACGACGCCCCCGCACCGGAGGGGTGCGGGGGTGTCGTGGGCGTGCGGCTCAGTACCTCGGCGTCGAGCTCGCGGCGTAGAACTCGGAGGACTCCTTCTTCCACAGCAGGAAGATGATGTACGCCCCGAGCAGCAGGCTGACGACGTTGAGCACGAGGGACAGTCCGGCCTGGGCCTGCGCGAGGCCCACGAGGAAGCTGACGACCGAGAGCGCGAAGAACACGGTCGAGAGGATGCGCGCCCAGCTGCGGCCCTTGCCGTTGGCGCTGGCCATCCACAGCCAGAGCGCCACCCCGACGAGACCGAACACGATGGCCGTGCCGGTGCCGATCGCGACGGCGGCGTCGACCGTGCCCTGGTCGGCGGTCGTGCCGGCGTCCTCGAGGCTCGTGGTGACGGCCTCGCGGATCGTGTCGCGGAGGAAGAGGACGCTGAGCGCCGAGATGAGCGAGATCACGGCACCGACCCGCATGAGGGTGACCGCGAGGTCCATCGACTTCGGTCGGGCGACCGGACCACTGGGCGGCGCCTGCTCGTAGGACGGTGCGGCGCCGTACGGGTTCGGGGCGGCCGGGGGTGGCGCGGACCCGTAGGACCCGGCGGGCGGTGGTGCCTGCGGCGGCGGTGCCGACCCCTCGGACGGCTCGGGCGGCGGGGGCGTGCTTCCCTGCTCGGACATCGGTGTTCCCTCCTCGTGAGCGGCAGCGTCCCGGTGTGGACCGCTCGCACCGATCGTGGCACAGACCGCCACGCGGCTCACGGGGACGCGCCCCGGCCGGCCGAGGACCTGACGTCAGCGACGCCGGCGGCGGGCGACCTCGTAGAGGGTGACGCCGGCGGCGATGCCCGCGTTGAGCGACTCGACGGCCGAGCTCATCGGCACCGACACGATCTGGTCGCAGGTCTCGGACACCAGGCGCGAGAGCCCCTTGCCCTCGGACCCGACCACGATGACCAGCGGCTCGGAGGCCAGCTCGAGGTCGGGCAGCTCGACATCGCCGTCCATGTCGAGGCCGATGACGAAGAAGCCGGCCTTGCGGTAGTCCTCGAGGGCCCGGGTGAGGTTCGCGGCCTGGGCCACGGGCACGCGGGCCGCCGCGCCGGCGGAGGTCTTCCAGGCGCTGGCCGTCATGCCCGCCGAGCGGCGGCTCGGCACGACGACGCCGTGGCCGCCGAACGCGGCGACGGAGCGGACGATGGCCCCGAGGTTGCGCGGGTCGGTGATGCCGTCGAGGGCGACGACGAGGGGGATGCCGGGGGCCTCGGGGTCGATGAGGTCACGCGGGTGGGCGTACTCGTACGGCGGCACCTGGAGCGCGAGCCCCTGGTGGACGGCGCCGTCGGTGAGCCGGTCGAGCTCGCCGCGCGGGGTCTCGAGGATGGGGATGGCGCGCTCGGTGGCCGTCTTGATGGCCTCGCGCACCCGGTCGTCGGAGTCGATCCGGCCGGCGACGTACATCGTCGTCACCGGCACGTGGGCACGCAGGGCCTCGAGCACGGAGTTGCGCCCGGCGACGACCTCGCTCGAGGCCGGCGACTTGCGCGAGCCGGAACGTCCTCCGCCACCGGGTCGTCCGCCGCCCTGCCGGTCCGCGGCCTTGGCCGTCTTGTGGGCCTTGTGGTTGGGGCGGTCACCGGCCTTGGGGGTCGGCCCCTTGCCCTCGAGGCCGCGGCGGCGCTGGCCGCCCGAGCCCACGGTGGGACCCTTCTTGTTGCCCTTGCGGATCGCTCCGCGGCGTTGCGAGTTGCCCGGCACGTCAGTCTCCCTTGCTTCGGGCGAGGCTCCACCGGGCGCCGGCCGCGGTGTCCTCGAGGGCGATTCCCGCTGCCGTCAGCTCGTCGCGGATGGCGTCGGCGGCCTCGTAGTCGCGGGCGGAGCGCGCTGCGGCACGAGCCTGCACGCGGCCCGCGACGAGGGCGTCGAGGGCGGTGGTGGTGTCGTCGGCGTCCGAGCCGCCGGTGGACCACGCGGGGTCGAGCGGGTTGACCCCGAGCACGTCGGTCATCGCGACGACGCTGCGCGCGATGGTGGCGGCGTCGTCGGCGTCGCCGTCGTCGAGCGCGGTGTTGCCGGCCCGCACGGACTGGTGGATGACGGCCAGCGCGTCGGAGACACCGAGGTCGTCGTCCATCGCCTCGCGGAAGTCGGCGGGCAGGTCCTCGGACCCGTCGGGCACGAGGGTGTCGACCTCGGGGAGCGCACTGCGCAGGAAGCGCTCGATGCGCTCGACGGCGGTGCCGGCCTCCTCGATGGAGCCCTCGTGGTACTCGATGGTGCTGCGGTAGTGCGCGGCGGTCAGGTAGTAGCGGACGGCGAGCGGCCGGTGCTCCTCGACGACGGCGCTGACCCGCAGCGAGTTGCCGAGCGACTTGCTCATCTTCTCGCCGCCGAGCGTGACCCACGCGTTGTGCAACCAGTAGTTGGCGAACCCCAGTCCGGCAGCGCGGGACTGGGCGACCTCGTTCTCGTGGTGCGGGAAGCGCAGGTCGACCCCGCCGCCGTGGATGTCGAAGGTGTCACCGAGGTACTTGCGCGCCATCGCGGAGCACTCGAGGTGCCATCCGGGGCGGCCGGTGCCGAACGGGGTGCGCCACGACGCGGACTCGGGCTCGTCGGCCTTGCGGCCCTTCCACAGGGCGAAGTCGCGCGGGTCGCGCTTGCCGCGGGGGTCGGCGTCCTCGGCATCGGACATGTCGTCGACGCTCTGGTGGGTCAGCTCGCCGTAGCTCGGCCAGCTGCGGACGTCGAAGTAGACGTCGCCGGAGTCGTCGGCCGGGGCGTACGCGTGGCCCCTGGTGACGAGGGTCTCCATCAGCTCGACCATCTCGGGGACGTGGCCGGTGGCCCGCGGCTCGTAGGTGGGCGGGAGGACGCCGAGGGCCTCGAGGGCGCCGGCGGTCTCGAGCTCGTTGCGGTAGCTCAGGGCGTACCAGGGTTCCCCGGCCTCCGCCGACTTCGCGAGGATCTTGTCGTCGATGTCGGTGACGTTGCGGATGAGCGTGACGTCGTAGCCGTGGCCGCGCTCGAGCCAGCGCCGGAGCACGTCGAACGCGACGGCGAACCGGACGTGGCCGATGTGCGGCGGCGCCTGCGTCGTGAGCCCACAGATGTAGATCCCCGCCTTGCCGGGCACGACGGGGACGAAGTCACGCAGCTCGCGCGTGAGGGAGTCGAACAACCTGAGGGTCACCCGCGACAGGCTACCGGTGGGTCCGGGACCCTCCCGCATCCGTCGGGCCGCCCCGACCGCCCCCGGTGCTGCGCCGGGTCGAGGTGGTACCGGGCCCTCTCGTGGTGCGGTACCACCTCGACCCGACAGGTCACGGTTCGGATGCGGCGCGCCGCGACCCCGCCCGGCGGCACCGCCCGTCGCCCTACCCTGCCGGCATGACCGGGGGGACGTGGGGTGGGACTGGCCGTGTCGGTGGGCGCGTGGGCCTGGACGGTGCCGATGCTCGTGCGCGGCGGCGTCGAGCCCGCCCTGTTCTGGGCACCGCTCGCGGTGCTGACGCTCGGGTTCTGGGTACCCCCGGCGTGCCGCCGCCCCGCGGAGCGGGTGCTGAAGGTCGGCGTGCTGCTGCTCCTCGCGGGCCCGGTCGCGGCGTTCGCCGGCGGGCGGGCCTCCGTCGGGGCGATCGAGGGCTGGATGGCGGCCTTCGGGGGCTCTTCATGATGCTGCTGATCGCCGTCGGCACGGTGGCCGTCGTCGGCGCCGGCATCGCCCTCGCGGTCCGCCCGGCCCCGGCGACGCGCGAGCCGCTGGGGGCCTGACGCCTCCATCCCGGACGTGTGTGAACACGCCGGGCGACCCCGGCGGGTCCACACACGTTCGCGGTCAGTGGCCGCGGTCGAGCCACTCGTGGAGGTGCGGGGCCTCGTCGCCGATGCCCGTCGGGTCGCCGTGGCCGGTGAGGACCACGGTCTCGGGCGGCAGGGTGAGCAGGCGCGTGCGGATGGACTCGACGATGGTCGGGAAGTCGCTGTACGAGCGACCGGTGGCGCCCGGCCCGCCGTTGAAGAGGGTGTCGCCGCTGAACAGCACCCCGAGCGCCGGCACGTGCAGGCAGCAGGCGCCCGGCGCGTGACCGGGGGTGTGCAGCACGGTGGCCTCGACGTCGCCGACGGTGAACACCTGGCCGTCGGCGAGCTCGCCGCCCGGCGCCGCGTCCTGGCTCTGGTCCCACAGCACGCGGTCGTCGGGGTGCAGCCACGCCGTGGCCCCGGTCTCGGCGACCAGGTCGGCGACGGCGTTGACGTGGTCGTTGTGGCCGTGGGTGCACACGACGGCGACGACGTGCCGCCCGCCCACGGCCTCGAGGATGGCACCCGCGTCGTGCGCCGCGTCGACCACGAGCACCTCGCGCTCGTCGCCGAGCAGCCAGACGTTGTTGTCGACCTCCCACGAGCCGCCGTCGAGCTCGAACAGCCCCGAGGTGACGACCCGCTCGACGCGCACGCCGCCGGCCGAGGTCGGGACGTCACGGCCGACCGGCGTCGCGCTCACGCCGGACCCTCCAGGACGACGACCGAGCGCAGCACCTCGCCCTTGTGCATCTTGTCGAAGGCGGACTCGATGTCGTCGATCCCGATCCTCTCGCTGACGAAGGCGTCGAGGTCGAAGCGACCCTGCCGGTAGAGCTCGACGAGCATCGGGAAGTCGCGCGAGGGCAGGCAGTCGCCGTACCAGCTGGACTTCAGCGACCCACCGCGCCCGAAGATGTCGATCATCGGCAGGGTCACCTGCTGGTCGGGGGTCGGGACGCCGACGAGCACCACCGTGCCGGCGAGGTCGCGCATGTAGAAGGCCTGCTCGTAGGTCTCGGGACGCCCGACGGCCTCGACGACGACGTCGGCCCCGTGTCCACCGGTGAGCGCGCGCACCGCCTCGACCGCGTCCTCGGTGGAGGCGTCGACGGTGTGCGTGGCGCCGAAGCCCTTGGCGGCCTCGAGCTTGCGGGCGTCGACGTCGACGGCGACGACGGTCGTGGCCCCGGCGATGTGGGCGCCGGCGATGGCGGCGTTGCCGACGCCACCGCACCCGATGACCGCCACCGAGTCGCCGCGCCCGACCTGACCGGTGTTGACGGCGGCCCCGAAGCCGGCCATCACGCCGCAGCCGAGCAGCCCGACCGCGGCGGCATCGGCCTCGTCGACCTTCGTGCACTGGCCGGCGGCGACGAGCGTCTTCTCGATGAACGCGCCGATGCCGAGCGCCGGCGAGAGCTCGGTGCCGTCGGTGAGGGTCATCTTCTGCGTCGCGTTGTGGGTGGCGAAGCAGTACCAGGGCTTGCCCTTGAGGCAGGCGCGGCACTGCCCGCAGACGGCACGCCAGTTGAGGATGACGAAGTCGCCGGGCGCCACGTCGGTGACCCCCTCGCCGACCGCCTCGACCCGGCCGGCGGCCTCGTGGCCGAGCAGGAAGGGGAAGTCGTCGTTGATGCCGCCCTCGCGGTAGTGCAGGTCGGTGTGGCAGACGCCGCAGGCCTCGACGGCCACGACGGCCTCTCCGGGCCCCGGGTCCGGGACGACGACGTCGACGAGCTCGACGGGAGCCCCCTTCGATCGCGCGATGACACCCTTGACGGTCTGCGGCATGGTTCCTCCTCGGTCGAGCGGCTCTGCTGGTCCGCGACCCACGCTAGTGCGGAGCGGGCGCGCGCCGGGAGCCCGCCGGGGCGTCCGCGGGCCGGTGCCGGTCGTCGCGGGCCGGCGCCGGCCGCTGCGGGGTGGGCGCTCTCCCCTTTCCCGCGGGGAAAGCCGACGTATCCTGACCGCATGCCGCACCCGGTGTTCGACGAGGTCATCCACGAGCCGCACCGGCTGCGCATCTGCGCCTTCCTCGTGCCGGCCGCCGGGCGTGACTTCGGCGAGGTGCGCGACGCGATGGGCCTCTCGGACTCGGCGCTGTCCAAGCACCTCAAGGCGCTGACCGCCCAGGGGTACGCGCGGCTCGACCGCAGCGCGCGCGACGGTCGGCAGGTCACCCGGGTGGCGCTGACCTCGGCCGGGCGGGAGGCCCTGTGCGGCCACGTCGCCGAGCTCCAGCGGATGGCCCGCATCGTCGGGGCCGACCGCCGCACCGGCCTGCGCGGCTCCTGACCCCGCCTGACCCCGCCCGAGCGCGGAGTGCTCAGGCGCGGGGGACGACGAGGGCGGTCGCGACGGCGGCGACGCCCTCACCGCGCCCGGTGAGCCCGAGACCGTCGGTCGTCGTGCCGCTGACCGACACCGGAGCCCCGGCGGCCTCCGACAATGCGGCCTCGGCCTCGGCCCGGCGGCGGCCCACCTTCGGGGCGTTGCCGACGACCTGGACCGCGACGTTGCCGATGTCGTAGCCGGCCTCGCGCACCAGCCGCGCGGCCTCGGCGAGCAGCGTCACCCCGGACGCACCGGCCAGCTCGGGGCGGCCCGTGCCGAAGTGCGCCCCGAGGTCGCCGATCCCGGCGGCGGAGAAGAGGGCGTCGCAGGCCGCGTGGGCGGCGACGTCGGCGTCGGAGTGCCCGTCGAGCCCGGGCTCGCCCGGCCAGAGCAGCCCGGCCACCCACAGCTCGCGCCCGGACCCCTCGGCGGCCAGGGCGTGCACGTCGACGCCGACACCGACGCGGGGCAGGACGCTCATGCCCCGATGCTAGGTGTACCCGGGCCCGCCGACGAGGCGCTCGGCGTGCGCGAGGTCGTCGACCGTCGTCACCTTGAACGCCCGGGAGTCCCCGTCGACGACGAGCACCCGGTGCCCGAGCGCCTCGACGAGCGCCGCGTCGTCGGTGGCCCCGGCACCCCCGGCGTGCGCCGCCTCGAGCACGTCGCGGCGGAAGCCCTGCGGCGTCTGGACGGCGCGCAGCGAGGACCGGTCGGGGGTCGAGGTGACCAGGCCCCGGTCGTCGACCGCCTTGACGGTGTCGACGACCGGCACGCCCGGGACGACCCCGACGTGCCCGGCCCGCACGGCCTCCACGACCCGGTCGAACACGGCGACGGGCGTCAGGCACCGGGCGGCGTCGTGGACGAGGATGAGGTCGCACGTGGGGTCGAGGGCGGCCAGGCCGGCGGCGACCGATGCGGAGCGCTCGGCCCCTCCGGCCACCACGCGCGCACCGCGGGGCAGCGCGACGCCGGCCCACGCGGCGGCCTCGGGGTCGGACAGTGCGGGGGGTGCGACGACGACGAGCGACCCGAGCCCCTCGACCCGCACCACCGCCTCGAGCGCCCAGGCGAGCAGCGGGCGCCCGGCCAGGGGCACGAACGCCTTGGGCACCCCCGCCCCGAGCCGGGACCCCGACCCGGCCGCGACGACGACGACGCCCACGCCGCGAGGTGCGGCGTGGGCGTCGGTCACGTCAGATGGTGTCGTCGCCGGGGCGACGCACGGGGTCAGGACGCGAGGACCTCGTCGAGGATGGTCTCGGCCTTCTCCTCGTCGGTCTTCTCGGCGAGCGCGAGCTCGGAGACGAGGATCTGGCGGGCCTTGGCGAGCATGCGCTTCTCGCCGGCGGAGAGGCCGCGGTCCTTGTCGCGGCGCCACAGGTCGCGGACGACCTCGGCGACCTTGATGACGTCGCCGGAGGCGAGCTTCTCGAGATTGGCCTTGAAGCGGCGCGACCAGTTGGTCGGCTCCTCGGCGTACGGCGTGCGCAGGACCTCGAAGACCTTGTCGAGACCGGCCTTGTCGACGACGTCGCGCACGCCGACGAGGTCACAGTTCTCGGCGGGAACCTCGATGACGAGGTCGCCCTGGGCGACCTTGAGCTTGAGGTAGAGCTTCTCCTCTCCGCGGATCGTGCGGGTCTTGATCTCCTCGATGCGCGCAGCCCCGTGGTGGGGGTACACGACCGTCTCGCCGACCTTGAAAACCATGTGTTGTTGGCCCCTTTCGCGGGTCTCAGGATACCACGACACGCCGGGTGCACCGAATGCAGAGTGCCGGCGTTCGTGCAGGTCAGAGGCCTGCGCAGGGTGTCCCGGAGAGATTTTCGGGGGTTGACAGGACGGCAGTTCCCGTGCTTTGCGCGCGCGCCGGGCGCGGGCGTCGCGCGGGACGGGACGGACCGTCCGGCGGCGCCGGCCGGACCTGCGCGCGCCCCCGGCCGGACCTGCGCGCGTCCCCGGTGCGGCCCCGGCTATCCTTGCCCGCGTGAGCACCCGCGCCGCCTCCGCCCTCCGGTTCGCCGGCCTCGCCGCCGCCGCGCTGCTCGCCTCCGGGTGCGCGGTCTTCTCCCCCACCCAGACCGACTACCCGTACCTGCCGGCCGACGGCGTCGACCTGACGGTGCCCGGCCTGACGCTGCGCAACGTCGCGATCGTCGCCGGCGCCCAGGGGTCGCCCGGGGTCATCGTCGGGCAGGCCGTCAACGACGCCTCCGACGCCGTCGACGTCGCCTTCGCCCTCGAGGGCACGCAGGGGGCCACGACCTCGGTGCCGGCCTACTCCGGCACCACCCTCTCGACCGCCACGACGAAGCTCGAGGTCGGGAACGTGCCGGTGGCCCCGGGTGCGATGGTGCAGCTGACCGTCACGACCCGGGAGGCCGGCCAGAACGTCGTCCTCGTGCCCGTCCTGGCGCCCGACCGGTACTACTCCGACCTCGCGGTCAGCCCCTCGGCGTCGCCGACGCCGTCGCCCACCTCGAGCTGACGCCCGCCGCCCGGCCCTGAGGCTTTCAGGCCTCGAACTTGTAGCCCAGGCCGCGCACCGTGAGGATGTGCGCCGGGTTCCCCGGGTCGGCCTCGACCTTGGCCCGCAGGCGCTTGACGTGCACGTCGAGGGTCTTGGTGTCGCCGACGTAGTCGCTGCCCCAGACCCGGTCGATGAGCTGCATCCGGGTCAGCACCCGGCCGGTGTTGCGCAGCAGCATCTCGAGCAGCTCGAACTCCTTGAGCGGGAAGGGCATCTGCTCGCCGCGGACCGTGACCACGTGGCGCTCGACGTCCATCCGCACGGGGCCGGCCTCGAGGGTGGTCGGCAGCAGCTCCTCGGGCTCTGCGCCGCGGCGCAGCACGGCCTTGATGCGGGCCAGCAGCTCGCGCGAGGAGTAGGGCTTGGTGACGTAGTCGTCGGCGCCGAGCTCGAGGCCCACGACCTTGTCGATCTCGCTGTCCTTGGCCGTGAGCATGATGACCGGCACGTTCGAGCGCTGGCGCAGGGCGCGGCAGACGTCGACCCCGGACAGGCCCGGCAGCATGAGGTCGAGCAGCACGAGGTCGGCCCCCGCGGCGTCGAACTGGCTGAGCGCCTCGTGCCCGTCGTCGGCCACCGACACCTCGTACCCCTCCTTGCTCAGCAGGTACGACAGCGGGTCGGAGAAGGACTCCTCGTCCTCGACGATCAGGATGCGCGTCATGCGGTGCTCTCTCCTCGGGAGGCGACGGCGACACCGGGTCCGGGGTCGTCCGCGTCATCGGGGTCGACGGCCTGGGGGGCCGCGACCGGCAGTCTCATCGTGAACGTCGAGCCGCGCCCCTCCTGGCTCCACACGGTGACCTCACCACCGTGGTTGGCGCAGACGTGCTTGACGATGGCCAGCCCGAGGCCGGTGCCGCCGGTGGCCCGCGAGCGGGCGGCGTCGACCCGGTAGAAGCGCTCGAAGATGCGCTCCTGCTCGGCCGCGGGGATGCCCTGGCCCTGGTCGGTGACGGCGATCTCGACGGCGTCGTCGACGAGCCGGGCGCCGATGCCGACGCGGGTGCGGTCGTCGCTGTAGTTGACGGCGTTGGTCAGCAGGTTCGCCACGGCGGTGGTCAGCAGCTCGGCGTCGCCGAAGACCTTCAGGCCCCGCTCGGTGGCCAGCCCGAGGTCGATGTCCTTGGCCTCGGCCGCCACCCGCACCCGGTCGAGCGCCTCGACGAGCACGGTGCCGATGTCGACGAGCTCGGGCTCGTGGAGGGTGTCGGCGACCTGGAGGCGGGAGAGGTCGACGATCTCCTGGACGAGCCGCCCGAGCCGGGTGGCCTCCACCCGGATGCGCGAGGCGAAGCGGGCGACCGCCTCGGGGTCGTCCTTGCCGTCGAGCACGGCCTCGGCGAGCAGCGAGATGCCGCCGACGGGGGTCTTCAGCTCGTGCGAGACGTTGGCGACGAAGTCACGGCGCACCTCCTCGACCCGCCGGGCGTGCGTGTGGTCCTCGGCGAGGATGAGCACGTGGTGCAGGCCGAGGGTGGCCACGCGCACGCGCATCACGACGCTGGCGTCGGGCGAGGGGCCGCGGGCCAGGTCGAGCTCGGCCTCGCGGATCACGCCGTCGCGGCGCACGAGCCGGGCGAGGTGGCGCAGCTCGGTGTGCACGAGCTCGCCGTGGCGCACGAGGCCGTAGGTGAGGGCGGGGGCGGAGGCCTTGACGACGGCGTCCGAGGTGTCGACGACGACGGCGATCGAGCGGAGCACCGACAGGACGTCGCCGACCCCACGGGCCAGCGGCGGCTCCTCGACCGCGGGCGCCTGGCTGAGGCTGCGCTCGGACCAGCGGCCGGCGAGGACGCCGACGGCCCCGACGACGAGGCCGGCGGCCCCGCCGAGCGTCGCCGCGATCGTCGCATCCACGAGATCCAGCGTACGGCCGCGTTCCGGCCCCTCCGTTCGCCCCGGACCCGTGCCACGCACGCGGACTCCCGAAGTTCACCTCGGCATCGTCTGCGGTTCATCCCCGGGTGCGATGGTTCCCGGGCGACGGCGCGGACCGCCGGCCACCGTCGCGCCCACCGAGCCCCGGAGACGAAGGACCACCACCCGTGATGCGCAAGGCCTACCACGAGGAGCTCGACCGGATCGCCGAGAGCCTCGTCGAGATGACCCACCTCGCGGCGTCGGCGATGAGCCGGGCCACGACGGCCCTCCTCGACGCCGACGTCCACCTCGCCGACTCGGTGATCACCGCCGACGCCGACATCGACGCCCGCCGCGAGCAGATCGACCTGCTCTCCTTCGACCTGCTCGCCCTCCAGCAGCCGGTCGCCACCGACCTGCGCGTCGTCGTCACGAGCATGCGGATGAGCAGCGACATCGAGCGGATGGGCGACCTCGCGCGGCACGTGGCCAAGGTCGCCCGGCTGCGCTACCCCGCCTCGGCCGTCCCCCGGAGCTGCGCGGGACCTTCCGGGAGATGGGGTCGGTCGCCGAGCTGATCGTCGAGAAGGTCGGGTCGGTCATCGCCCGGCGCGACGTCGCCGGCGCCCTCGAGGTGGCCCGCGACGACGACGCGATGGACCGCCTCCACCGCGACCTGTTCGCCCAGGTCACCGGGCCCGACTGGCCGCACGACACCGAGACCGCCGTCGACATCACCCTCCTCGGCCGCTACTACGAGCGCTTCGCCGACCACGCGGTGTCGGTCGCCGAGCGGGTCGTCTGGATCGTCACGGGCGAGTGGGGCGACGAGGCCGGTGGCGGGCACGACGAGGTCGCCGACACCGCGTCGGCCGGGGCCTGACTCCGGCGGCCCGGACCACGCGCCGGGGTCGGCCGAACGGCCGACGTCCGGGGGACCGAACAGGCCCCTGACCTGCGATGACATCGGTGTCTTGTCAAATCTTGACCTGACTCTTACCGCCCCCGGAACTTAACGCCTGCGGCCGTCGACGGGCCCGCCGACGATGGAGGACCAGCCACCCTCTCGCCGTCCAGGAGCCCGCCGTGGACACCCCCGCAGCCGCACGTCACACCGCCCGCCGCCCCGCCCTCCGTCGGGCCGCCGCCGCTCTCGCCCTCGTCGCCGGCCTGGGCCTGACCGCCCCCGCCGCCGCCGACGCGGCCGGCATCCGGCCCGTGCCCGTCGCGGCCACGGCGACGGCGAAGGCCGCCGCGGCGGTCGCGAGCCAGCGGCCGGTCGTGCTCCAGCGGATCGGCGCCCTGCGCTCCGACGTCACCCGCGCCACGGCGGCCCTGGCCGGCTCCGGGCTGCCGGCCACCGAGAAGCGGGTCAGGGCCCACCGGCTGCGGACCGCGCAGTCGACCCTGACGGCGGCCGCCCTGCGCGCCCGGTCGGCGCGCACGATGACCCAGCTGAGCGGTGCCGCCACCCTCGCCGAGCGGGTCGCCCCCGAGCTGCTGCCGACCTCGACCGAGGTGCTCGCCCGCGGACGCGCCGCGCTCGACACCCTCGCCGTCGTGCGGCCCGACCTCGAGGACCTGGACTTCCGGGCCTCCGTCGGCGAGGCCAACGGCTTCGACGTCAGCACCTGGGCCGGCCCGGTGCGCGCCGGCCTGCCGAAGGCCGTGGACGCCGAGGCGCTCGCGACCCGCGTCGTCGACACCGTGTCGGCCACCGGCACCGTCACGTCGCAGGACCTCGCCGACCTCGTCTCCGCCGAGTCCCTGACCGCCGACGCCACCTCGCTCGAGGCAGCCGCCCGGGACGCTCGCGCCGCCCTCAACGGCTCCTGACGCCCCTGCGGCGGGAGGTCGCCGCCACCCACGGGGTCACCGACGTCACGCCGGTGACCCCGTGCCCGTCCCGGCGCGCGGCGCTACGCTCGCGACGTGGACGAGGAGCGCCGGTCGGTGACCGAGGACTACGCCGAGGAGCTCGAGGAGCTGCACGACCTCGAGGAGGCCGGTGGCGCCGACGTCGACGTCAAGGTCGGCAAGGCCTGGCAGTACGGGTACCCCTACTCCAAGAAGCTCCCCCGCGAGGAGTACGAGCGCACCAAGCGCCGTCTCCAGGTCGAGCTGCTCAAGCTCCAGCTGCACGTCAAGGACACCGGCGCCAAGGTCGTCGTGCTCTGCGAGGGACGCGACGCCGCGGGCAAGGGCGGGGCCATCAAGCGCTTCATGGAGCACCTCAACCCCCGCGGCGCCCGGGTCGTCGCCCTCGAGAAGCCCACCGAGGTCGAGCGCACCCAGTGGTACTTCCAGCGCTACGTGCAGCACCTGCCGAGCGGTGGCGAGATCGTCTTCATGGACCGCTCCTGGTACAACCGCGCCGGCGTCGAGCGGGTCATGGGCTACTGCACCCCGACGCAGTACCTCGAGTTCATGCGCGAGTGCCCCGAGTTCGAGCGGATGCTCGTCAACTCCGGCATCCACCTCGTCAAGCTGTGGTTCTCGGTGAGCCAGGAGGAGCAGGCCGCGCGGTTCGCCTCCCGCCAGAACGACCCGGTGCGCCAGTGGAAGCTCTCGCCCACCGACCTCGCGAGCCTCGACAAGTGGGACGCCTACACCGAGGCCAAGGAGGCGATGTTCTTCTACACCGACACCGGTGACGCCCCGTGGACCGTCGTCAAGAGCAACGACAAGAAGCGCGCGCGGCTCGAGGCGATGCGGTTGCTGCTCAACGGGATCGAGTACCGCAGCAAGGACCTCGACGTCGTCGGCACCCCCGACCCGCTCATCGTCGGCCCGGCGTCGCGCATCTTCGAGCAGGGCGAGCACACCGACAGGGTGCTGCCCCGCCTCTGACCGGCCGCTCGGCCGACGACCTCGTGGGGGACACGCCCCGACCCGGTCGTCGCTCCCTGTCGGCCGAGGTCCTCGCGCCGGTGCGCTCGCCGGGTGACACTGTCCCGGTGACGGTCTCGGCGCAGGAGGACTTCGGCGGCTTCGTGGCCGCCCGCTGGCCCGACCTCGAGGCCGTCGCGCTCGTCACGACCCTCGACCCCGCGGCGGCCCGGGAGGCGACGACCGCCGCCCTCGCCACGTTGCACCCGCGGTGGGCCTCCACGCTCGAGGAGGGTGCACCGACGACGGCCGCGCGGGTGGCCCTGCTGGCCCGGCTCCTCCCCGCCCGCCGGTCCCGCGGCACGGACCGGACGGACCGGACGGACCGCGAGGTTCCCGCCGCCCCCGCCGCCGCGGCGCTCGAGTCCGCCGTCACCGACCCCCACGACGCCGTCCCGGCGGCCCTGCTCCGCGCCCTCGCCGCCGAGGAGCCGCTCGTGCGGTGCGCCCTGGCCGCCGAGGTCGTCTGGGAGTGCCCGCCCGCGGAGACCGGACGGTTGCTCGCGGGGGCCGGCTCGGAGCGGGCCGTGGAGCCGGCCGTGGCCGCCGCCCGCGAGCGCCTCGTCACCGCCCACCGCGCGGCGCGGGCCGAGGACGACCTCTCCCCCGCCGACCACCGCCTCGAGGGCGACCTCGAGGACCTGGTCCACCGGCTCGTGGCCCTCCAGCCCGAGCCGCCCGATGCCGGCTCGCTCGTCGGGCAGCGGGCGCGCTCGGTGCGTCGACGGGCCCTCGTCACCGGCGGCGGGGTGCTGGCCGCCGCCGGGGTCGCCACCTGGTGGGGCCTGGCCGCGCGCGAGGAGGCTCCTCCTGCTCGCCGGCCGGTCGCCGTCCCGACCACCGCGGGACCGGACGACGCGGCGTGGCGCAGCACCAGCCGGTGGCCGGCCCGGGGGGCGCTGGCCACCGACCTCGGCATCCAGGCGCTCGTGGCCCGGGCCGCCCCCGGCGCCCGGCTGCTCTACGCCGACGACGTGCACGACGTGCGCTGCGTCCTCGCCAAGACCCTCACGCCGGACGACGTCGGTGACGGCACCCAGCTGCGGATGTGGGCGGGCTCGGTCGGCGCTCCCGCCGAGCAGCTCACCGAGGTGGTCGTCGGGTTCGGCATCTACACCGTCCCGGACGTCGTCGCCGTCGGGGTCCCCCACCCGACGGAGGCGGCACTGCTCGTCCTCTCGCAGCCGACCGTCGAGGTCGCGCAGTACTCGCTGCTCGCCCGGCCGACGCGCGGTGGGCTGGTGTCGCGCACCTGGCGAGACGTCCGGCTCACCGACGGCGTCGGCTCGGCGCTGCTCGCCGCCCCGACCGGTCCGGCCGCCCGCGTGCGCTGCGGCGACTACGACGGCCCGCTGCCCGTCCCTGAATCGTGGAACGTCTTCGACGGCACCGACGACGACCTCCTCGCGCCGACGGTCGCGGACATCACCGGTTACCGCGCCGACCAGCTGCGGGAGCGTCGGGTCGTCTCGCGGATGCCGGCCCGGGTGACGCTGCCCCAGCTCGGAGCGGGACGGGTCACCGTCACCCTGGCCGTCGTCCACACGCCCGACGGCGGCGTGGTGCGCTCCCTCAGGCTGGCCACCGGCGACGCCGCCGGGAGTGGGTACACCTCGTTCGGCCCGTTCGTCGTCCCGGCGGACCGGGCCGAGGCGCCGTACGCCGTCCGCGTCGACGACTACAGCTCGGGACGGGCCACCTGGGTGGTCACGGCGCCCCCGGGTGCGGCGACCGTCCAGCTGCGCACCGACGACGGGTCCGACCGACCCCTGGCCCGTCCGGTCCCGGTCACCGGGCACGCCGTGGTGGTCGGCACCACCGACCTGAACTCCGCCCGGGTCCTCGTGCGGGACGGGCGCGGCCGCGTCCTCTGGAACGACGCCCCGGTCGAGGGCCGGTTCGCCTACGACACCGACCCCGTGACGGCCGGCTGAGCAGCGGTCCGCCCCGACCGTCCGGCCCGGGGACGCCCCGCGCGAGGGAGGATGGACCCCGTGACGCTCACGGTCGAGGAGGACTTCGACGGGTTCGTCGCGGCCCGGTGGCCCGACCTCGAGGCCGTCGCCGTCGTCGCGACCCTCGACGCCCCGGCCGCCCGGGAGGCCACGGCCACGGCGCTGGCGTCGCTGCGGACCCGGTGGGCCGCCACCCTGGAGGAGGGCAGCCCGACGGCCTCCGCGCGCCGGGCGCTGCTCGAGGCGGTGCGGCCCCGGTCGCGCCCGAGGCGGTCGGGTCCGGACGGCACGTCGGACCGGTCGTCGGACCGCTCGTCGGACGGCTCGTCGGACACCCCGGCGGAGCCGGTCGCACCGGCCGTCCTGCACGACCTCGTCGCCGACCCGGGCTCGAGCGTCCCGGGCGCCCTCCTCGACGCCCTCGCCGGGCTGCCGGTCCCGGTCCGCGGGCTGCTCGCGGCCGGCCCGCTCTGGGAGGCCACCGACGGCGAGCTGCTCGGCCTCGTCGGCCCGGACGGACCCTCGCCCGCCGAGCTCGACGACGGGCGTTCGCGGCTCCTCCACGCCCATCGCGGGGCGCGGGCAGCGGACGGGCTCGCGGTCGCCGACCACCTCCTCGAGCACGACCTCGCCGACCTCGTGCACCGGCTGGCCACGGTGTCGCCCGAGCCACCGGACCCCGCCGGCCTCGTCGTCGAGCGGGTGCGGCGGCTGCGGCGGCGCACCCTCGTGCTCGGTGGTGGGGCCGTGCTCGCCGCCGGGGCGGTGGGCTGGGCGGTCCTCGAGCGTGCCGGTGGACCGGCCGTGACCGCCCCCCGACCCTCCGCCGGGCCGACGACCCCGGGGCCGGACGACCCGGCGTGGGCGCGGTCCTCGCGCTGGGCGCCCCGCGGGGGTCTCGCGCGCGACCTCGGGATCCAGGCCCTCATCGCCCGCACCGGGGCCCGGCTGCTCTGGGCCGACGACCTCGCCGACCTGCGCGTCGTGCTCGCCGCCACGCTCGGCGACGACCGGCCCGACAGCACGGTCGTGCGGGCCTGGACCGGCCCACCGGGCACGCCCGGCGAGCGGCTCGTCGAGGCGGGGCTCGCGTACGACGCGGTGCTCGGGGTCGAGGACGTCGTGGCCGTCGGGCTCGACCGCCCGGGCGGCGCGGTCCTCGTCGTCCTGACCCGGCCCACCGAGGGCTCGGCGTCGTTCTCGCCCGTCGTGCGCCCCACCCCCGCGGGTTCCGTCGAGCGCGAGTTCACGACGCTCGGGCTCGCGAACGGCGTCGGGACGATGCTGCTGCCCGCTCGCTGGGGTGCCGCGGCCCGGCTCCGGTGCGCCGACTACGACGGTGCACCCCTGGCGGCGCGGACGTGGGAGCCCGGCGGCGTCGAGCTCGGGACCGGTGACCCGCTGGCCGACCTCATGGCCACCGTCGCGTCCTCGACGGGCATCCGCGTCGGGGACCTGCGCGGCGACGTGCTCGTCGACTCCCCCACGGACGGCAGCGTGCTCGACCCCACGGCGGTCTCTGCGACCGGCGGTGACGGGCGCGCGGTCCTGACCAGGGTGCGCACCCCGGCCGGGGCGGTGGTGCGGAGGCTCGACGTCCGGGACGACGGCCGGTCGGGCGCCTCGACCTTCCTCGTCAGCTCGACGGCCGTCGTCCCGGCCGAGCTCGCCGGAGAGCCGGCGGTGCTGCGCCTCGACGACTCCCCCGAGGGCACGGGGCGCTTCCTCGTCGTCGTGCCCGGGGGCGGCGCCACCTGCCGACTGGTCGCGACCGGGCGGGGTCGCTCACCCGCCTCCGAGGCCGCCCGGATGAAGCGCCGCACGGCCGTCGTCAGCGTCCCGGACGTCGAGCGCACCTCCGACGGCCTGCGCCTCGTCGTGCAGGACGCGGCGGGGCGCACGACGTACGACGACGTGCCGCCGGACGGCCGCGACCTCGCGGGGTACGACGACGGCACGGGGTGGCTGGGCCTGCCCCTGCCGTACTAGCCGTCCTGGTCCGTCCCGCGCGACGACCCGGAACGGTTGCGGCTCAGCGCCCCTGGTTCGCCACGGCCGCCGCTGCCGCTGCTGCCGCCTCGGGGTCGAGGTACTCGCCGGGGCCGGTGGGCATGAAGTCGTCACCGAGCCGGTAGACCAGCGGCATCCCGGTGGGGATGTTCAGCCCGGCGATGTCGTCGTCGCTGATGCCGTCGAGGTGCTTGACGAGGGCCCGCAGCGAGTTGCCGTGCGCGGTGACGAGGACCGTGTGACCGGCCGTCAGGTCGGCCTGGATGTCGTTCTCCCAGTAAGGCATCATCCGCGGGATGACGTCGGCGAGGCACTCGGTGAGCGGGACGTCGACGCCGGCGTAGCGCGGGTCGTCGGTCTGGTCGAACTCGCTGCCCTGCTCGATCGGCGGCGGCGGGGTGTCGAACGACCGGCGCCACAGCATGAACTGCTCGTCGCCGTACTTGTCGCGGGTGGCGGCCTTGTCGAGCCCCTGGAGGGCGCCGTAGTGCCGCTCGTTGAGCCGCCAGCTGCGGCGCACCGGGATCCAGTGCCGGTCGGCCGCGTCGAGGGCGAGGTTCGCGGTCGTGATCGCGCGGCGCAGCACCGAGGTGTGCACGACGTCGGGGAGCAGCCCGGCCTCGGCCATCAGCCGGCCGCCACGGACCGCCTCGGCCCGGCCCTTCTCGGTGAGGTCGACGTCGACCCAGCCGGTGAAGAGGTTCTTCTGGTTCCAGTCCGACTCGCCGTGCCGCAGGAGGATCAGGGTGTGCTCGGTCATGTCGCCAGCCTAGCCACCCCGCACCCCGACCCTGTGGGCATCCGTCCGCCGAACACGCCGTCCGGGCGGGGCGTCCGGCGGACCCTCCCCCACGAGGTCGGGAGGGGTCAGGTGTCGCGGGGCGGGTCGCCGGGGCGCTCGAGGATGTGCCGGAAGGCCTCGAGGTTGCGCAGGCTCTCGCCGCGCGAGACCCGCCACTCCCACTCCTTGCGCATCGAGGTGAGGAAGCCCATGACGAGCAGCTCGTTGAACGGCTCGTCGACGGCGGTCAGCACGACCCCGAGCAGCTGGTCGAGGTACCGCGCGTCGACGCCGGTCGCCGGCACGCGCCCGGTGACGAACACGTCGCCCGAGCGGTCGACGGCGTAGGCGAGCCCCGGCAGGCGCAGGTTGCGGCTGAGGAGGAAGCGGTAGACCTCGCCGTGGTTCTCGTCGGGGTTGCGGATGACGAACGCGGACACCGACAGCGCGGTGTCGCCGCAGACGAGCGAGACGACCGTGCGCAGCTTCTTCTCCCCGGGCAGCGAGACGACGAGCTCGTCGTCGCGCGCACCGGCCTCCCACTCGAGCCCGGTCTCGTCGAGGACGTCGCGGACCAGCGCGACGAGGTCGGCAGAGCTCACGGGATGACCGCCCGCGGCACGTCGGCGATCCGCTCGGCGTCGTCGATGGACACGTCCTTGGGGCGGGTCAGCGCCTCGCGGTAGACCTCGAGCAGGCGCTCGGCGGTGCGGGTCCATCCGAAGCCCTGCGCGTGCTCGGCAGCCTTGCGCGACAACGTCGCCCGGGTCGCGGGGTCGAGGGCGACCTCGCCCAGCGCGGTGGCCCACGCGGCGGTGTCGTGGCCGTCGACGAGCAGCCCGCCGGGCCCGACCGCGGTGGGCAGCCCGCCGACGTTGGCGGCGACGACCGGTGTGCCGCACGCCTGGGCCTCGACGGCGACGAGCCCGAAGGACTCGCTGTGCGACGGGACGGCGACGACGTCGGCCGCGCGGTACCAGTCGGCGAGCGTCGGGCGGTCGACGGGCGGCACGAGCCGCAGACGGTCGGCGATGCCGAGCCGCTCGCCGAGGTCCTCGAGGCCCATCGGGTTGCGGACGCCCGTGCCGCTGGCGCCCCCGAGGACCGCGACGACGAGCCGCTCGCGCAGGTCCGGCCGGCGCCGCACGAGCTCTGCGGCGGCCCGCACGAGGACGTCCGGGCCCTTGAGCGGCTGGATGCGGCCGACGAAGAGCAGCACGACCGCGTCGGCGGGCAGCCCGAGCGCAGCGCGGGCCTCGACCTGCGACCCGGGCGAGAACGTGACGAGGTCGACGCCGGGCTCGGCGACGGCGACCCGGGCGGGGTCGGCGCCGTAGAGATCGACCAGCTCGGCGGCCTCCCGCTCGGTGTTGGCCACCAGCCGGTCGGCGGCCTCGACGACCTGGGCCTCGCCGATCTCGCGACCGCGCGGCTCGGGCTCGTCACCGTCGGCGAGGTGGAGGTTCTTGACCCGCGCCATCGTGTGCATCGTGTGGACGAGCGGGACGCCCCACCGGTCGGCGGCCAGCCAGCCGACCTGCCCGGAGAGCCAGTAGTGGGAGTGGACGAGGTCGTAGTGCCCCGGCGGTGCGTGCGCGGCGACCCGCATCATCCCGGCCGCGAAGGCGCAGAGCTGGCCGGGCAGCTCCTCCTTCGAGAGGCCCTCGTACGGCCCGGCGGCCACGTGCCGGACGACGACGCCGGGCTCGACCTCGACGACCTCGGGCTGCGCGGCGCTGGTGGTGCGCGTGAAGAGGTCGACCTCGGTGCCGAGCCGGGCCAGCTGGCGGGCCACCTCGAGGACGTAGACGTTCATGCCGCCGGCGTCACCGGTGCCGGGCTGGGCGAGCGGCGAGGTGTGCACCGTGACCATCGCGACGCGCCGCGGGCGGGGCGCAGCGGCGGCATCGGTCATGGCTGCGAGTCTTCCACGGCCGGACGGGGCGTGTCCGTGACCGTCACCACGGCCCGGGGCGACCAGACGTGGATGGCGATGCGCCCGTCCTGGCGCAGGTCGACTGCGCGAGGGACCCCGACCGGGGCGATGGAGACGTCGGTGCCGAGCACCCACGTGAAGGCCGGCTGCTCCACGACGGCGGCCTCCATCCAGTAGGCCCGGGCCTTGAGGTTGCGTGCGGGCAGGGCCGGCTCGATGCCGGTCGTCGCCGGGCGCCAGTCGAGGTTGACGGCGACGCCGGAGGCGCCGGGGACTGCGACGTCCATCCGGATCCGGCCGTCGGTCGGCTCGAAGGTGATCCGCAGCGGCAGCGAGTGCGTCGCGTCGTGGACGACCCCGCTGTAGGTGACGGCCTCGTCGTCGCGGGTGACGGCGTCGATGGTCACGGCCGTGAGCGAGGAGGTGACCTGCTCGCGCGGGTGCTCGCCCGAGGTGTCGACCGTGCCGACGACGGCGGTGACGGGGGCTCCCTTGGTGACGGTGTCGGCGAGCACGGTGCTCCCCCGCGAGAGCCGGAAGCCGCGGTCGTAGAGCGTGACGGTGAGCCCGGCCCCGAGCGACTGCACCCCGAACGCGTTCTGGGAGACCTGCAGCAGACCGGGTTCGACGTCGGTGATGCCGATGTCGCGGGCCAGCACCTTGGGCACCCAGGACGTGAGGCCGAGCACCAGGGCCGCGGCGAGCGAGACGACGAGGGCGACCATCGAGAGGCTCACCGACCCCTCGCGACGCTCCGTCCGCAACCGCTCCAGCACCGTCTCAGGGTAGTCCGAGCGGCTGGGTGCCGGCGGGGGGCCACCTAGGCTGGGCCCGTGCCCGCCCAGCGCCCGGTCGGCGTCGTCACCCGCGGGACGACGAACCCCAACCGCCTCCGCCGCTGCGACCGGTGGCTCGCCGGACCGCAGGCGTGGCGGCTGCGACGGCACGCCGGACCCCCGGTCGTCGTCGACCTCGGCTACGGCGCCTCCCCCGTCACGGCCGTCGAGCTCCACGACCGGCTGCGGGGGGTGCGCCCCGACGTCGAGGTCGTGGGGGTGGAGATCGACCCCGACCGGGTGGAGGCCGCCCGGCCCCTCGAGCGGCCCGGGCTGCGCTTCGTGCGCGGCGGCTTCGAGGTGCCGGTACCCGGTGGTGCCCGGCCGGTGCTCGTGAGGGCCTTCAACGTCCTGCGCCAGTACGACGAGTCGCAGGTCGCCGCGGCCTGGGCGACGACGGTGGCGCGGCTGGCTCCCGGCGGGCTGCTCGTCGACGGGACCTGCGACGAGCTCGGCCGGCTGGCCTCGTGGGTGGCCGTCGGGGCCGATGGTCCGGAGTCGCTGACCCTCGCGTGGCGGCTGCGGGGGCTGGAGCGGCCGGGCGTGGTCGCCGAGCGGCTGCCGAAGTCGCTCATCCACCGCAATGTGCCGGGCGAGCCGGTGCACACCCTGCTCGGCGCCCTCGACGAGGCGTGGGAGCGGCAGGCGCCGCTGGCGTCCTACGGCGTGCGGCAGCGCTTCATCGGCACGGCGGCGGCGCTGCGGGACGCCGGCTGGCCCGTGCTCGACGGGCCGTCACGCTGGCGGCTCGGGGAGCTGACCCTCGCGTGGTCGGCGCTCGAGGGTCACCAGGGGCCGTAGGGGCCCTGCCGCCCGCCGCTGCCGCGACCCATCACCTGGTCGAGGGCGGGCTTGACGTCGGCGAGGTAGACCCCGGCCGCGACGATGCCGATGATGGCGATGAACCCCAGCCCGCCGATGGCCACGATGCCGAGCAGCACCGCGACGCCGGTGACGAGCAACCAGAAGTTCTTGGTCCGCTTGCCCGCCGCGGTGAAGGCGTCGGGGCGCCGGCGCACGCAGTCGACGAGGGCGAAGACCTCGACACCGAGGGCCGCCACCGTGAGCAGGAGGACGATCCAGTACTGGAGGTTGTCGAGGAACAGCATGGGCACAGCGTAGGCGTCAGACCTCGAGCAGGATGGTGACCGGTCCGTCCCCGACCAGCTCGACGTCCATGTGCGCCCCGAACCGGCCCGTCGCGACCTCGAGACCCCTGGCGCGCAGGGCCGCGACGACGGCGTCGACGAGCGGCTCGGCCACCGGCCCGGGGGCGGCGGCGTTCCACGACGAGCGGCGGCCCTTGCGGGTGTCGGCGTAGAGGGTGAACTGGCTGACGACGAGCACCGGGGCACCCTCGTCGAGCACCGAGCGCTCGCCGTGGAGGATGCGCAGGTCGGCGATCTTGCGGGCCGTCGTCTCCACCTGCTCTGGGCCGTCGTCGTGGGTGGCCCCGACGAGCGCGAGCAGGCCGGGCCGGGTGATCTCGCCGACGACCTCGCCGTCGACGGTGACGCTCGCCCGGTGGACGCGCTGCAGGACGGTCCTCACCCGGCGGTGCCCGCATCGAGGCCGACCGCGACCACGGCACCGACCGGGTCGCCGTGACCGAGCACCGGGGCGTCCTCGAGGCGTCCGTAGGCGTCGGAGGCCACGCCCAGCCGGCGCAGCACGGCGGCGAGCACGACCGGCCGGGCCCGCTGCCCGCCGTCGGCGACCTTGAGGGCGAGGCCCCGGCCGTCGGCCAGCCCGACGGCGTACACCGACTCGGCGCCGTCCTTCGCGACGAGGCCGTCGGTGCCCCGCATCAGGGCCGTGACGTCGCGACGGGTGCCGCCGACGAGCTCGGGGTGGGCGCGCATCGCGGCGGCGACCTCGGCCTCGGGGGTGCCGTCGGCCGCGCTCGCGACGCGCCCGAACGCGCGGGACAGCCCGCCGAGCGAGACGGCCATCACAGGTGCGCCGCAGCCGTCGACGGCCGTCGCGGCGACCGGCTCACCGGCGAGGTCCTCGAGGGTCGCGACCATGGCGCGCTGCAGCGGGTGCTGCGGGTCGAGGTAGGTGGCGGTGTCCCAGCCGTTGACCCGGCAGGTGGCGAGCATCGCCGCGTGCTTGCCGGAGCAGTTCTGGGCGAGGGAACGGGCGCTGCGGCCGGCCGCGACCCAGGTGTCGCGCTCGACCTCGTCGTAGGGCAGGTCGGGGGTGTTGAGCAGGTCGGCCTCGGTGAGGCCGGCGTCGGCGAGCATCGCGCGCACGCCGTCGAGGTGGAACGGCTCGGCGCTGTGGCTGGCGCAGGCCAGGGCGAGGTGCTCCGGGGGAGGTGCAGGCCGGCCCGGAGCATCGCCACGGCCTGGAGGGGCTTGTTCGACGAGCGCGGGAAGACCGGGTCGTGCGGGGCGCCCCAGGAGTGGAGCACGGCGCCGTCGGGGTCGGTGACGGCGACGCTCGCGCGGTGGGCGGACTCGACGAACCCGCCGCGCACGACGTGGGCGAGCACCGGGGCGTCGGCGAGCGCGGGCGGGGTGGGCAGCTCGGTGGGGTGCGGCACGTCAGCGACCCTAGCGCCGGCCGGGCGGGCCTCCCTCGGCCGCCTCGACCCGGCCCACGGCATCCCCACCCGTCGAGAGACGAGGACATGCCGTGCACCCCTCCGGGTGCACGGCATGTCCTCGTCGTTCGTCCGGGTGGTCCCGGGTCAGTCGCCGATCTTCTCGGCGGCCTTCTTCGTGGCCTTCGGCGCGGCCTTGGCGGTCTTGCGCGCGCTCGTGGTGGCGCCCTTGGCGGAGGCGGTCGTCTTCTTGGCGGCCTTCTTCGTCGTGGTGCTGGTGCGCTTGGCGGCGGTGCGGGTGCGCTTGGCGGCGGCCGCGACCTCGACCTGGGCCTCCTTGGCCTCCTCGGCGACCGAGTCGGTGAGGACGGTGGCGACCTTGACGGCCTCCTTGCGGCCCGTGGTGATGGTGGCCTTGGCGGAGCGCTCGATGTCGGCGGCGGCCTTGCGGGCGGTGGTCACCGCACCCTTGGCCTGGGCGACGGTGGTCTCGGCCTGGGCGACGAGGTCCTTGGTCGCCTGCTGGGTGCGGAGGCGGTTGACGATGCTCTTGCCGCGGGTCGCCAGGTCGGCGTAGCCCTCGGTGACCTTGCCACCGACGACGAGGCCCTGGTTGAGGGCGAGCGCCGGGAGCTCCTTGACCTGCTCGGTGACGGCCTCGACGCGGGCCTGGAGGGCGGCGGGGGTGAGGTCGGCGCGGGCGGCCTCGGCGCGCTTGGTGAGCTCGGCGCGGCGGACCTCGGCGCGCTTCTGGGCCTCGCGGACCTTCTCGACGGCCAGGTCGGTGGCGCCGGCGATGGCGTAGAGCGGGGTGGGGTCGATGGTGGTGCGGATGTCGTCGATGACGGCCATGGTGTGCTCCTTCGGTGGGCGTGCTGGTGCGGATGGTGCGTTCGGTGGTCGGTGGCCCGGTCGGCGACGCTGCCGGGGGCGAGGCGGCGTCAGTGCCGGGCGTCGTCCTCGACGTAGGACTCGTAGATGTCGAGGAGGGTCTTCTTCTGGCGGGCGGTGAGGAGCGTGTCCTCGGCGATGGCCCGGCGGACGTCGGGGCCGTCCGTGCTGGCGGTGGCGTGCTCGGCGTCGAGGATGCCGGCGCGCACGTAGAGCGACTCGGCCGAGACCTCGAGGCCCTTCGCCAGCTGTTGGAGGATCTCGGCGCTGGGACGCTTCAGGCCCCGCTCGATCTGGGACAGGTAGGGGTTGGAGACCCCGGCGAGCTCGGACAGCTGACGCAGGGAGAGGCGGGCGGACCGGCGCTGCTCGCGCAGGTACTCGCCGAGGCTCTCGCCCAGGTCGTTCAGCGGGTTCTTGCTCACGGATCCATTGTGCTTGCTCCAGTTAGCAAAATGCAAACTGAGGCAAGCGTGAGCCCGGCCACACGGTGATCGGGGGCCAGCCGCCGCGGGCCGCCGGGGCTCGGAGGGGGGTCATCAGACACCCCGTGGACCACGGTCGTTCCGGGTCGCGGTGGGGCCGGCGCACCTCGGCTGGGGGCCGGGCACGCGGCCGTCAGACGGGCTGGACCTCGCGGCGGCGCAGGGAGATGTCGTTGCAGGCGGCGCAGGTCTCCTCGGGCACGACGCCCCAGCGCATCAGGTACCCGAAGACGAAGCAGCCGGCACAGAAGCCGACGACCGACTCGAGCGTCGCGAAGACGAGGAGGACGACGAGCAGCCCGACGCTCACCACGGAGGACCCGAGCGCCAGCGCCACCGACGCGGCGAGCGTGAACACGAACCCGACGGCCTGCGCGAAGCGCTTCGGCGGCCCCGCCACGAGCACGGGCTCACCGAGACGGGGTGCGATGACCCTGGTCGCCAGCTGGCCGAAGGGGTCGAACCGGGGGCCGGACGCCACGCGGAGGGCGAAGCCGACGGCGAGCACGGCGGCCAGCCACAGCCATCCGGTGACCAGCGCGAGCGCCGTGACGAGCACGACCTGGCCGGCGACGGCGCGCGCGGCCTTCTCGTTGACGACGGCCGGGAACCCGATCAGCGAACGCATGGTTGCCATAACCCCGGATTATGCGACCGGCATTCCCCGACCACCGAACCCCGTCCACACCTCGGACCCGTCCGCCGCCGTCCACAGCGCGAACGTGTGTGAACACGCCGGTGATCCCCGGCGGGTTCACACACGTTCGCGAGAGGGGGCCGGGAAGGGGGCCGAGGGGAGGGGCGGCGGCGAGAGGGCGATGGCGGCGGCGGCGCCCGGATCAGCGCCCGGCGCGACGGTCCTTGACGCCCAGCAGCGCCCGCGTCTCGTCGCACGACAGCGGCGGCCGCTGCATCACCGTCGCCAGCTCCGCCGCCCGGGCCACGAGCTCGTCGTTGTGCTCGACGACCTGACCGCGCCGGAACACGACGTTGTCCTCCATCCCGACCCGCAGGTGCCCACCGGCGGACAGGGCCGCGGCCATCACCGGCAGGTGCCCGCGGCCGATGCCGGTGGCCGACCACGACGTCACCTCGGGCGGCAGCATCGAGACCCCGGCCATCAGCGCGGCGGTCGTCGCCGGCATCCCGCCGGGCACGCCGGTCACGAAGTCGACGTGCACGCGCCCACCGAACGGCAGCCCGTGGGTGTCGAGCAGGCGCGCCAGGGCGTGCACGTGCCCGAGGTCGAAGAGCTCGAACTCCGGCACGACCTCGCGCTCCTGGGCCTGCACGTAGAGGTCGCTCATGAACCCCCACGGGTTGAGGAACACGTCGTCGCCGAAGTTCGTCGTGCCGCAGGTGAGCGAGCACGAGTCGGGCTCGGCGTCGAGCACGGTGAGCCGCTGCTCGAGCGGGTCGTGCACGGACCCACCCGTCGACAGCTGGACGACGAGGTCGGTGGCCTCGCGCACGGCGTCGACGGCCGCCCGCAGGTACCCGCCGTCGAGGGTCGGGCGGTGCTCGGCGTCGCGGATGTGCAGGTGGATGAGGGAGGCGCCGGCGGCCTGGCAGCGCACCGCCGTCGAGACGACCTCCTCGAGCGTCGTCGGCAGCTGCGGGAGGTCGGCCTTGGCGTGCTCGGCCCCGGTGGGCGCGACGGTGATGAGGGTGCCGGTGGCCCCGGCGGACGACGTCGTCATGGCGCCCATCCTGTCAGCCCGACCCCACCCGACGACACCCGGCCGACCCCGCCCGCACCGGAGGATCTTCGGCGTCAGCCGCTGACGACGACCGTCTGTGCGGCAGCGATGCCGTCGACGAGGAACTCGACGTCCTCGGCCACCGACCGCTTGACGACGGCCAGCGCCACCGGCCCGTCCTCGTGGTGACGCGCGACGCTGGTCAGCCGCCCCACCTCGCGGCCGTCGACGAGCACCGGCGTCCCCGTCTCGGGCAGCACGTGCCCGGAGCCGTCGAGGTGGAGGAACACGAGCCGGCGCGGCGGCCGCCCGAGGTTGTGCACGCGGGCGACCGTCTCCTGCCCGCGGTAGCAGCCCTTGTGCAGGTGCACCGCGGTCCGCAACCAGTCGACCTCGTGCGGGATGGTGCGGTGGTCGGTCTCGGCCCCGAGCCGCGGACGCCAGGCCGCCACGCGCAGCGCCTCGGCCGCCCAGGTGCCGGCGAGCGGCCGGTCGCCGACGGACGACTCCAGCGCGTCGCGCGGCACGATGAGCTCGCGCCAGGCCCGCCCCTGCGCCGGGTGCCCCTCGAGCGGCCCGTAGGCGACCGTGTCGCCGACCAGCCCCGGCCACGGGTCGACCCACGCGAGCGGCTCGCCGTCGAGCGACTCAGACCCGAGCGGCTCCCCGAGGACCGCCCACTGCGCCGTGACGTCGGCGACCTCGACGCGCAGCATGAAGCGCATCGACTCCAGCCACGCGACGAGCGCCGGCGCCGTGCCGGGCTCGACCGTGACCCACGTGGCCTCGCCGTCGTCGACGAGGTGCAGCGCGTGCTCGACGTGCCCCTTCGGGGAGAGGACGAGCGTCTCGCGGGAGGTGCGGGGCGCCAGGCCCGTCAGCTCCTGGGTGGTCATCGAGTGCAGCCACGTCAGCCGGTCCGGACCCGACACGGTGACGACCCCGCGGTGCGACAGGTCGACGACGGCCAGTCCCTCGGCGAGGAGGCGCTGCTCGCGCATCGGATCGCCGTAGTGGGAGGCGACGCCGGCGTCGCCTCCCTCGCCCTCGACGGCGCCGTGGCGCCCGAGCAGGACCGACCGCGGCAGGAGCGAGGGCTCGGCGGGGGTGAGGGGGACGGCGGGCGTGGTCATGGTGCCTCCCGGCAGGTGGCGCAGAGGCCGTGGACGGCGGCGTGGCTGACGTCGGCGGCGAAGCCGAGGCGGTGCTCGATGCGGGCGACGAGCTCGTCGGCGGCCTCGAGCGGCACCTCCCCGACGTACCCGCAGCCCCGGCACACGACGTGGACGTGGGTGGCGTGCTCGGCGAGGTGGTAGCTGGGGGCCCGGTGGTCGACGTGCGTGTGGCCGATGAGCCCGAGCTCCTGGAGCGCGTCGAGCGAGCGGTAGACGGTCGAGACGGGCAGCGGACTGCCGCCGTCGGCGGCCACCTCCTCGGCGATCTCGTCCGGGGTGGCGTGCGCCAGCCGCCCCACGGCGGCCAGCACGCGTTCGCGCTGGGTCGTGAGGCGCTTGCCCTGTGCCCGCAGCCGGGCGCCGAGGTCGCTCACCCCTCCAATGTATGCCGGACGCCGGGCGGGCTCGGCCACGGCTCCTTAGACTGACGTGGTGACGGACCAGGACCTCGACCTCCTCGGCCTCGGCCGGGACGACGCCGACGGTGGCCCGGACGACCCCGGGGAGGACATGCCCACCCGCCCGCGTCGCCGGCGGCTGCGACGGGTGCTCCTCGTGCTGCTCACCCTCGTGCTCGTCGCCCTCGTGGGCGTCGGCGGCTTCATCGGCTACCTCGGCTGGCGGGTCGGCGACAACGTCACCCAGGCCGACCTCCTGCCCACCGTCGCCCCGCCGACCGTCGACGCGGAGGGCGACCCGATCCAGGTGCCGGCGTCCGGCAACGGCACGAACTTCCTGCTCGTCGGCGCCGACAGCCGCGGCCCCAACGACCGCGGCCGCGCCGACGTCATCGTCCTCGTCCACGTGCCGGCCGACCCCACGGCCATCCAGATGGTCCACTTCCCCCGCGACCTCTTCGTCGCCATCCCCGGGCACGGCAAGAACAAGATCAACGCCGCGTACGCGTTCGGCGGCGAGCCGCTGCTCGTCGAGACGATCCAGAACCTCGTCGGCATCAAGATCGACCATGTCGCGCGCACCGACTTCGACGGCTTCAAGGGGATGACCGACGCGGTCGGGGGGGTCCGGGTCTTCGCCGAGGAGGGCAACGACGCCAACGGCAACGGCGGCAAGGCCATCAGGAAGGGCTGGAACACCCTCGACGGCGAGCAGGCGCTGGCCTTCGTCCGCGAGCGCTACGAGCTGAGCCAGGGCGACATCTCCCGCGGCCGACGGCAGCTGGCCTTCGTCAAGGCGCTGCTCCTCAAGGCGACGAGCAAGCAGACCGTCACCAACCCCCTGGCCATCGCCCGGTTCACCGACGCCGCCACGAAGAACCTCGTCGTCGACAAGGACCTCTCGATCGGGGCGATGAAGGACTACGCGCTGGCCCTGCGGCACATCCGCGCCTCCGACGTCGTCTTCGCCACCGCCCCGTTCACCGGCTTCGGCACCGACCCGAACGCGGGCAGCATCGACATCGTCGACACCAAGGGCATGAAGCTGCTCGGCGAGGCGCTGCGCAAGGACCGGATGGACGACTACCTCGACGTGTTCGTCACGCCCTGAGGTCCGCCGCGAGGGTGCGGCGGCGCGGCGTCACCCGACGCGCTGTCACTCGAGGCGCTTGAGCTCCGCGGAGACGTGCGACTGCAGCGGCTGCCCGACGGCCGCCATGTCCATGACCCACATGAGGTGGGAGTTGACGTACCCGTAGAGCCGGTGCGCTGCGGTGTACTCCTTGGCGTCGGGGCTGCGCATCACGCCGTCGGTGCGCAGCTCGACCTTGGCCGGCTCGGCGACCCCGGCGTACATCTCGACGAAGCCGGTCGGGTGGGCGAGGAGCAGCTCGCAGTTCGTGCCGTCGCTCGTGCCGCTGACCGGGCGCCAGAAGCCCAGCTCGGTGGCGAGCGGGCGGACCTGGGTGCCGTCGTCGTCGAGCAGCCACGTCCTGGACTCCCAGCGCAGGAAGCGCCGGCCGTCGTGGCTGCAGGTGATCTCCTGCCCGAAGCGCCGGCCCTCGATGGTCGGGTAGCCGACGAGGCCGGCCCCCGCCCAGGTGCCGACGAGCCAGGCGAGGGGGGCGAGATCCTCGTGGAGGGAGGTGTCGAGCGTGAAGACCATACGCTCCAGTCTATGGATGCCCCGGCCACCGCCCTCGTCGTCAAGCTCACCTGCGGTGCCGAGGCCCTCGAACGGCTCACGCAGGGCTGGACGGTGGCGGCGACGGCGCTGGCCTCCGGGCTCGACGTCAGCGTCTGGCTCACCGGCGACGCGACGTGGACGGCGGTGCCCGGGCGGGCCGAGGAGCTCGGGCTGCCGCACTCGCCCCCGCTCGCCGAGCTGCGCGACGCCGTGCTCGAGGGCGGCCGGGTGACGGTCTGCGGGCAGTGCGCGGCGCGGCGCGACCTCGGCGAGGACGACCTGCTGCCCGGCGTCGTCATCCGCGGGGCGGCGGCGTTCGTCGAGGAGGTCGTGGCCCCCGGGGCCCGCGCCCTCGTCTACTGAGGGCGGGCCGTGGCGCCGGTAGCCGAACAGCGCCCGGGCCCTCCGGGCAGCCGCACACCGCACGGTCAGCCGCACTCCCTCCGGGGTGTGCGGATGGCTGCTGGATGTGCGTCTGTCCGTACGCGCGGGCGGCCGCGTCCGGTACCGGTCAGCCGACGAGGGCGAGCGAGACGCCGTAGGCGACGACCCCGGCCACGAGCAGCCCGGCCGCGGCGGTCGCCAGCTGGCAGCGCACGGCCGTGACCGGCGGCAGGACGACGAGGACCCGGCGCATCGCGTGCGACACGGCCGCGGCGAGCAACCCGGCGAGCGCCGAGGTGGCCGGGCGGGGTGACCCGATGACGGCGCCGGCGACGAGCGCGCCGGAGGCCCGAGGACCATCGAGATCGGCAGCAGCCAGGCCCGGACGGCCGCGATGCCGGCGCCGAGGTCGGCCACCGCCCCGACGGCGACGGCGACCAGGGCCACGGTGGCGAGGTCGGTGGGCCGGGCCGAGCGGGCCAGCGGCAGCCACGTCGTGCCGACGGCGAGCAGGGCGAGCCCGAAGGCGGTGACCCCGATCGACTCGGTGAGGCGCGGGCGCCCGTCGCGCCGGACGATCTGGTGGACGAACATCAGCCCGAGCCCGACGGCCAGCGCCACGGGCACGAGGCGCAGGTAGAGGTCGTCGGTGGGGACGACGGCGGCGGCGGGCGCGAGCACCGCGGTGACGCCGACGGCCAGCGCCGACCCGAAGCGGCTCGAGCTGCCGAGCAGGCGCGGCCAGCCCCAGGCGAGCACCAGGCCGGTCCAGGCGAGACCGGCGGCGAGCACGAGGGGGTCGGTGCGCAGCGCGAGGACGAGCAGGGCGGCGAGCACGGCGGTGGCCACGACGACGACGGGGCGCGGCACCGTGGCCATCTCGGGCAGCACGGGGTTGCGCAGGGCGGCCTCGAGGCGGGCCCGGCGCTGGGCGCGGGTCTCACCGGCCGGCGCGGGGGCGTCGACGGAGGCCGGGTCGGGGACGGCGGGGTCAGCGACAGGGTCGGCGAGGTCGGGGTCGGCCGCGCCGGGGTCGGCAGCGACGCCCTCCGTGGCGTCGGCCGACGGCTCGGCGTCCGTCACGCGCGCCCCCTCGGCGGCCGTCTCCTGCTCCTCCACGCCCGGCATCCTCGCATCACCCGCCGGCGAACGGCGGCAGCACCTCGACGAGCGCCCCCGGCGGCACGGGGTCGGCCGCGGAGGCGGCGAGCCCGTCGACGAGCACCGAGCAGACGGGCAGCACCTCGGCGAGACCGGGACGGGCACCGGTGAGCGCTGCGACGAGCTCGGCCACCGACGCCGGGGCGGGCACCACCTCGGTGTCGACCCCGGCAGCCGCACGGGCACCGGCCCAGTAGCGCACCGTGACCCCCGTGGGGGTGGCGGCCTCGGGCGCGGCCGTCCCACCGGTGGTCGAAGCCCCGTGACGCGTGTCCATGACCGCCTATCCTGTGGGGCGATGGCCCACCTGTTGCTGTTGACGAACACCTTGGCGCCCAGCGCCGAGGTCCTTCCGGCGCTCGGGCTCCTCAGCCACCATGTTCGCATCCTCCCCGCCGAGGCGTCCGCGCTGGTCGACGCCCCGGACGCGGATGCCGTGCTCGTCGACGCCCGGCGCGAGCTGGCGATGGCCAAGTCGCTGTGCCGCGTGCTGACCACCACGGGGGTCTCGGCCCCGCTGCTCGTCGTCGTCACCGAGGGCGGGCTCGCGGGGCTCACCGCCGAGTGGGGTGTCGACGACGTGCTCCTCGACACCGCCGGGCCGGCCGAGGTCGAGGCCCGGCTGCGGCTGGCCGTCGGGCGACGCGCCGACGCCGTCGAGGAGGAGGCCGGGCCCATCACCGCCGGCGCGCTGGTCATCGACGAGACGACCTACTCCGTGCGGCTGCGCGGGAAGCTGCTCGACCTCACGTACAAGGAGTTCGAGCTGCTCAAGTACCTCGCGCAGCACCCGGGCCGGGTCTTCACCCGCTCCCAGCTGCTCCAGGAGGTCTGGGGCTACGACTACTTCGGCGGCACGCGCACCGTCGACGTCCACGTCCGCCGCCTGCGCGCCAAGCTCGGCATCGAGCACGAGCTGCTCATCGGCACCGTCCGCAACGTCGGCTACCGCTTCGTCCCCGAGGTCGCCGCCGAGCTGGACCAGCTCGAGGAGGTCGACGGCTGACGTGCCGGTCACCGAGCGGCTCGAGGCCGTCGACGACGCCACCGCGCACGAGGCCCGCGAGCTGTGGGACCGGGCGGAGGCCGCCGACGGTGTCGGCGCCGTGTCCGAGGCCTTCCGGCTCGCCCTCGGCGCGGCGCGGCCCGGGGTGCTGCACCTGCTGCGGCGCGACGACTCCGGGCAGCTGGTCGGGTACGCGCAGGTGGCCTCCGCGGGCACCGACGACGCCGTCGCCGAGCTCGTGGTCGACCCGGCCGCCCGCCGCTCGGGCCACGGCCGGACGCTGCTCGATGCGGCGCTCGCCGAGGGCGTCCGCAGCGTCTGGGCGCACGGCGACCTCGACGCGGCCCGCGCGCTGGCCGGGGCGTCGGGGCTGGACCGGACCCGCGAGCTGTTCCTGATGACCCGCCCGCTGACAGCAAGCGATGCCACCGATCCCGTTCTGCCGGAGGGCTACTCCGTGCGGGCGTTCGAGCCGGGACGTGACGACGAGGACTGGGTCCGGCTCAACGCCGCGGCCTTCGCGCACCACCCCGAGCAGGGCCGGCTGACGGTCGAGGACCTCCACGAGCGGATGGGCCAGCCGTGGTTCGACCCGGCCGGATTCCTGCTCGTCGAGCGCGAGGGCCGGGTCGTCGCCTTCCACTGGACCAAGGTCGAGGGGGGCTCCGGTGAGGTGTACGTCGTCGGGGTCGACCCGGCCGAGCAGGGCCACGGCCTCGGGGGCCGCTGGCCGCCCTCGGGCTGGCGCACCTCGCCCGGCAGGACCTGGCCGAGGTCGAGCTCTACGTCGACGGCGACAACACCGCCGCCCGGCGCACGTACGCGCGCCTCGGCTTCGAGGACGCCGCCGTCCACGTCCAGTACTCGGTCCCGACTCCGGCCTGACCCGTCGCCCCACCCCGGTTCGAGGTGATGCCGCACCACGTCCGGGGCCGCTTCCACCTCCAACCGTCGACCCCCGCCCCGCCCTCCGGCACTCCGCGCCCGTCTGACCGCGACCGTCCTGCACCGACCTGACAGGATGGAGACCATGACGGACGAGTCGGGTGTGGGCGTGCACGACACCACCGCTCGCGACGCCGCCGCGGACGCGTCGGCCGAGGGAGTCATCGTCAGCGAGGTCTCCATCGCGAGCGCCTCGGCCACCGAGACACGCCACCAGCCGCGCGGCACCAACGGGAGGTTCGTGCGCGGCCAGCACCCCGGCGCCGAGGAGGAGGCCGAGGGCCTGCCCTCCGACCGCTTCCTCGACCGCGAGATCTCCTGGCTGCAGTTCAACGAGCGCGTGCTCCAGATGGCGGGCGACGAGAACGTCCCCCTCCTCGAGCGGGCCCGCTACCTCGCGATCTTCGCCTCGAACCTCGACGAGTTCTTCATGGTCCGGGTGGCCGGGCTCAAGCGCCGCATCGCCACCGGCATCGCCGTGCGCTCGGCGTCCGGGCTCGAGCCGCGCGAGGTCCTCGAGCAGATCTCCCTCGTGGCCCACGAGCTGATGACGATGCAGGCGCGGGTCTACGCCGAGCAGGTGCGGCCGGCGCTCGAGGACGAGGGCGTGAGCATCGTCCGCTGGGACGCCCTGTCCGACGAGGAGCGCGACCGCCTCGCCCGCGTCTTCACCGACCGGCTCTTCCCGGTGCTCACCCCGCTGGCCGTCGACCCCGCGCACCCGTTCCCGTACATCTCCGGGCTCTCGCTCAACCTCGCGGTCATCCTCGTCAACCCGCGCTCGGGCAAGGAGCACTTCGCGCGCGTCAAGGTGCCCCCGATGCTGCCGCGCCTCGTGCGCATCGAGCCCGGCCCCGACGAGTCGCCGCTCGCCGACATGTACGACACCCGGTTCGTGCCGCTCGAGGACGTCATCGCCGCCCACCTCGACCAGCTCTTCCCCGGGATGGAGATCCGCGAGCACTTCACCTTCCGGGTCACCCGCAACGAGGACCTCGAGGTCGAGGAGGACGACAACGAGAACCTCCTCACCGCCCTCGAGCGCGAGCTGACCCGCCGGCGCTTCGGCCCGCCGGTGCGCCTCGAGGTCGAGGAGGCGATGGACGACCACGTCCTCGACCTCATCGTCCGCGAGCTCGGGGTGGCCTCCTCCGAGGTCTACCGGCTGCCCGCGCCCCTCGACCTGCGCGGCCTCAACCTCATCGCCGACCTCGAGCGCTCCGAGCTGCACTTCGAGCCGTTCGTCGCGCGCACCAACGCCGACCTCGCGCCCACCGAGTCGGCCAAGGCCCGCGACATCTTCGCCTCGATCCGCAAGCAGGACGTCCTGCTCCAGCACCCGTACGACTCGTTCTCGACCTCGGTGCAGGCCCTCCTCGAGCAGGCCGCGTCCGACCCGCACGTCCTGGCCATCAAGCAGACGCTCTACCGCACGAGCGGCGACAGCCCGATCATCGACGCCCTCATCGACGCCGCCGAGGCCGGCAAGCAGGTGCTCGCCGTCGTCGAGATCAAGGCCCGCTTCGACGAGGAGAACAACATCTCCTGGGCCCGCAAGCTCGAGCACGCCGGCGTCCACGTCGTCTACGGCATCGTCGGGCTCAAGACCCACGCCAAGCTCTGCCTCGTCATCCGGCAGGAGGCCGAGGGGATGCGCCGGTACTGCCACGTCGGCACCGGCAACTACAACCCCAAGACCGCCCGGCTCTACGAGGACCTCGGGCTGCTCACCGACGACGAGCAGGTCGGCGAGGACCTCTCGAAGCTGTTCAACCAGCTCTCCGGCATCGCCCCGCGCAGCAAGTTCAAGCGCCTCCTCGTCGCGCCGCGCTCGGTGCGCTCCGGCCTCAACGCGCACATCGAGGCCGAGATCGCCCACGAGCGCGCGGAACCGGGGTCGGGGTTCATCGCCTGGAAGGTCAACTCGATCGTCGACGAGCAGCTCATCGACGCCCTGTACCGCGCCTCGCAGGCCGGGGTCACCGTCCAGCTGTGGGTCCGGGGCATCTGCGCGCTGCGTCCGGGGGTGCCGGGGCTGTCCGAGACCATCGAGGTCCGCAGCGTCCTCGGCCGCTTCCTCGAGCACTCGCGCGTCTTCTGGTTCGGTGGCGGCGGGGAGCCGGTGGCCTACATCGGCAGCGCCGACATGATGCACCGCAACCTCGACCGGCGCGTCGAGGCGCTCGTCCGGCTCACCGAGCCGCGCCACCTCGAGGACCTCCAGTCGCTGCTCGAGCGCGGACGGTCCGACCGGTACTCGCACTGGGCCCTCGCCGGTGACGGACGCTGGACGCGCCACCACCTCGACGAGGAGGGGCAGCCGCTCGAGGACCTGCAGACCGCCCTCGTCGACATGCACGCCAAGCGGCGCCGCAAGGCCCGGCGGCGCTGAGGCCGCCCGCGTGCCGACGACGATCCCGGCCGCCGGGACCCTCCCGTGGCGGGTGCGCGACCACGCCCTCGAGGTCGCGCTGGTGCACCGTCCGCGCTACGACGACTGGTCGTGGGCCAAGGGCAAGCTCGACCCGGCCGAGGAGTGGGCACCGGCCGCCGTCCGCGAGACGCACGAGGAGACCGGGCTGCGGGTCCGCCTCGGGGTGCCGCTGCCCGAGGCCCGCTACACGCTGCTCGACAAGGACGGCCGCCCCGGCGACAAGGTCGTGCGCTACTGGGCGGCGACGGTGGTCGGCGGTGACGGGCGGCTGGTCAACGAGATCGACGACGTCGCGTGGCTCGACCCCCGGGTGGCCCACGACCGGCTCGACTACGCGCGCGACCGCGAGCAGCTGCGCGCGCTCGTGCGCCACCACCAGGCCGGGATGCTCGACACCTGGCCGCTCGTGCTCGTCCGGCACGCCCGGGCCGTGGCGCGCGGGGCGTGGGGCGGCGAGCTCGACACGCTGCGACCCCTCGACGGGGCCGGCCGGACCCGCGCGACGGCGCTCGTCGACGTCCTCGCCGCCTACGTGCCCGAGCGGGTCGTGTCCTCCCCCTCGCTGCGCTGCGTCGACACCGTCGTCCCCTTCGCGGCCGCGGCGGGCATGAAGATCCGCACGCGGAACGGCCTGTCCGAGGAGGGTTTCGCCGACGACCCGTCGAAGGCGGTGCGGCGGCTCCAGAAGGTCGTGGCGGCCGGCCGGCCCACCGTCGTGTGCTCCCACGGGCCGGTGCTGCCCGCGCTCCTCGAGGTGCTGCACGGGCTCGCCGGTGACGCCGACGCCGAGCAGGTCGCGCGGCTCGAGGCGGCCACCGGCGACAAGCTCGTCAAGGGCGAGGCGCTGGTCTGCCACGTGGCGGGCGCCGGACCGTCGGCGCGGGTCGTCGCCGTCGAGCGCCACCTCCCCTGACCCCTCGGCGCCCCCCGGCACCGGGGGCTGACCCTCCCGTCGGCAAGTGCTCGGGTGCCGTTCACGCGACGTTCACCCGTGACGGGCCACCCGGTCATCCGGCGTCCCTACCGTCCGGAGCGTCGGCCACCGATGCCCGACGCCATCGACCCCCATGACCTCCGAGAGGTACACACGTGAAGACCCTCCGTTTCGGCCAGCTGGCGAGCATCGCCCTGGTCGGCTCCATCGCCCTCGCGGGCTGCGGTTCGGACAACAACTCGGGCAGCGGCACGACGGCCGGCGCCGGCAGCTCCTCCGCGGCGTCCGACTGCTTCACCGGCACGCTGAACGCCGAGGGCTCGTCCGCACAGAAGAACGCGTTCGAGGAGGCCGCCGCGTCCTACAAGGCCGCGTGCACCGGTGCCCAGGTGAACTACAACCCGACCGGGTCGGGCGCCGGCATCAAGCAGTTCATCGCCGGCCAGGTCGACTTCGCCGGGTCCGACTCGGCCCTGAAGACCGAGGAGAAGGACGGGGTCGTCGAGACCGACGCCGCCGCGGCCTTCTGCGGCTCGCCCGCCTGGAACATCCCGATGGTCACCGGCCCGATCGCGATCGCCTTCAACGTCAAGGGCGTCGACTCGCTCACCCTGACGCCGGCCGTCGCCGCCGACATCTTCACCGGCAAGATCACCACCTGGAACGACCCGAAGATCGCGGCGGTCAACTCCGGTGTCTCGCTGCCGTCCACGGCCATCAAGGTCTTCTTCCGCTCCGACGAGTCGGGCACCACCGAGAACTTCACGAAGTACCTCGCCGCCGCCTCCGACGGTGGCTGGACGGCCGAGCCCGCGAAGAAGTGGACCGGCAAGGGCGAGGGCAAGGAGAAGTCGGCCGGTGTCGCCGAGGGCGTGAAGTCCACCGACGGCGGCATCACGTACGTCGAGTGGAGCTACGCCAAGGACAACGACCTGGGCGTCGCGAAGATCGACAACGGCGGGGGCGCGGTCGAGCTGACCGGCGAGACCGTCGGCAAGGCCGTCGAGGCCGCCAAGCCCGACGGCGAGGGCAACGACCTGCGGCTCAAGCTCGACTACGCGACGAAGGAGGCCGACGCCTACCCGATCCTCCTCGTCACCTACGAGGTCGTCTGCTCGAAGAACAAGGACGCGCAGAAGGGCAAGGACATCAAGTCCTTCCTCAAGCACTTCGCCTCCTCGGACGTGCAGAAGAGCCTCGAGGAGATCGGGTACGCCCCGCTCCCCTCGTCGGTGCAGACCAAGGTCGAGGCCGCCATCGAGGCCCTGTCCTGACCGTCTCGGCCCGGCGGCTGCGGCCGCCGACCTGACCGCGAGGGGGCGGGCCGGCCACCGGCCCGCCCCTCCGGCACGACCACCGCACCCCGACCACCCCGACGAGAGAACAGCGAGGAGACCGTGTCGACCTCCATCACCGGCCGCTCGGCCGTCGACGAGCTGCCCGGGCCCGACGGCCGCGGGCCGCTGCACGGGGACGGAGCCGGCACCGGACGTCTCGGTGACCGCCTGTTCGGCGGCGCCGCCACCGCGTCCGGCATCTTCGTCATCGCCCTCGTGACGCTCGTGGGGGTCTTCCTCGTCGCGCAGGCCATCCCGGCCCTGCAGGCCGACCAGGCGAGCTTCCTGACCTCCCGCGAGTGGGCCACCGCGGGGGCCGAGCCGCGCTTCGGCATCGTCGACCTGCTGTGGGCCACGGTGGTCACCGCCGTCATCGCGATGGCCATCGCCGTCCCGCTCGGGGTGGCCATCGCCCTGTTCATCACCCAGTACGCACCGGCCTGGCTCTCCCGGCCGGCCGCGGCGACCATCGACCTGCTCGCCGCCGTCCCCTCGATCGTCTTCGGCTTCTGGGGCCTGACCATCGCCGGCCAGTACTTCGAGCCGGTCGCCACGGTCATCGACAGGGCGCTCGGCTGGATCCCGTTCTTCGCGCAGCCGGAGGACGGCCCGAGCGCCAAGAGCACGCTGGCCTTCGCCGGCGTCATCCTCGCGATCATGGTGCTGCCGATCGTCACGGCCATCTCGCGCGAGGTCTTCGCCCAGGTGCCGACCGCGCACAAGGAGGGCGCGCTGGCCCTCGGCGCGACGCAGTGGGAGATGATCCGCACCGCGGTCCTGCCGTTCGGCAAGCCCGGCGTCATCAGCGCCGCGATGCTCGGCCTCGGGCGCGCGCTCGGCGAGACGCTCGCGGTGACCATCCTCCTGTCCTCGCTCAACGACGGGGCGGCCTTCTCGTCCTCGATCTTCAGCGGCGGGGCCACCTTCGCCTCGAAGATCGCCCTCGGCATCCAGGAGGCGAACACCGCGACGAGCACCGGCGCGCTCATCGCCGCCGGCCTCGTCCTCTTCGTCCTCACCTTCGTCGTCAACGCGATCGCCCGCGTCGTCATCGAGCGCAGGAAGGCCTTCTCCGAATGAGCACCATCGAGCTCGAGGCGGGTCCGCGCGGCGGCGCCCCAGCGCCCGCGGCCCCGCCGTCCTTCGCCCCGAAGTCCGGTCCGAGGGCGTTGCGCGACAACCTCGCCCGGATCGTGATGTGGGGTGCGTTCGTCCTCGGTGTGATCCCGCTCGTGTGGATCCTCGTGTCGACGATCCTCAAGGGCGGCTCGATGCTGCTCGAGTCGCAGTGGTGGACCAACTCGCAGGCCGGCATCACCGACCGACGGGTCGGCGGCGGCGCGGTGCACGCCATCCAGGGCACGCTCATCCAGGCCGCCGTGACGACCGTCATCTCGGTGCCGGTCGGGGTGATGACCGCCGTCTACCTCGTCGAGTACGGACGGGGCCGGCTGGCCCGGGCCGTGTCGTTCATGGTCGACATCCTCACCGGCATCCCGTCGATCGTCGCCGCGCTCTTCGTCTACGCGCTGTGGGTCACGACCTTCGGGTTCCAGCGCGTGGCCTTCGCGGTGTGCCTCGCACTCGTCCTGCTGATGATCCCGACGATCGTCCGCTCGACGGAGGAGATGCTCAAGCTCGTGCCGAACGAGCTGCGCGAGGCGTCGTACGCGCTGGGCGTTCCGAAGTGGAAGACCATCTTCAAGGTCGTCCTCCCGACGGCGTTCTCGGGCATCGTCACCGGCGTGCTGCTCGGCGTCGCGCGGGTGATGGGCGAGACGGCGCCGCTGCTCGTGCTGGGGCCGTACACGCCCGTCATCGTCACCGACCTGTTCGCCACGAACATGGCGACCCTGCCGACGATGATCAACCAGAGCCGCAGCGAGAACCTCCAACCGGCGCTCGACCGGGTCTGGGGCGCGGCGCTCACCCTCATCCTCCTGATCTTCCTGCTCAACCTGCTCGGCCGGTTCGTCGGCCGGTTCAGCAAGGTCAAGAGCTGACCGCCCTCTCCCCGAACGACTTCCGACCACCCCGCCCCGGGACGAAAGAGACACCGACACCATGGCCAAGCGCATCGACGTCAAGGACCTCGACATCTACTACGGCGACTTCAAGGCCGTCGAGGGCGTGACGATGACCGTGGAGCCGCGCTCCGTCACGGCGTTCATCGGCCCCTCCGGCTGCGGCAAGTCGACCGTGCTGCGGACCCTCAACCGCATGCACGAGGTCATCCCCGGCGGTCGGGTGCACGGGTCGGTCATGCTCGACGACCAGGACCTCTACGCCTCGTCGATGGACCCCGTCGCGGTGCGCCGGACGGTCGGCATGGTGTTCCAGCGGCCCAACCCGTTCCCGACGATGTCGATCCGCGACAACGTCGCTGCCGGCCTGCGGCTCAACGGGATCAAGAAGAAGTCGACGCTCGACGAGGTCGTCGAGAAGTCGCTGCGTGGTGCGAACCTCTGGACCGAGGTCAAGGACCGGCTCGACAAGCCGGGTGCCGGGCTCTCAGGTGGCCAGCAGCAGCGGCTGTGCATCGCCCGGGCCATCGCGGTCAACCCGCAGGTGCTGCTCATGGACGAGCCGTGCTCGGCGCTCGACCCGATCTCGACGCTGGCCATCGAGGACCTCATCAACGACCTCAAGGCCGAGTACACGATCGTCATCGTCACGCACAACATGCAGCAGGCGGCGCGGGTCTCGGACCAGACGGCGTTCTTCAACCTCAAGGCCACCGGCGAGCCCGGGCGTCTCGTCGAGGTGGGCGACACCCCGCGCATCTTCAGCAACCCCACCGAGAAGGCGACCGAGGACTACATCAGCGGCCGCTTCGGCTGACCCCCCTCCTCCCTCCCCGACTTATTGCCCAGAACCCACCTCAGGAGGCGCTCCGACGCCCCTGCCAGGTGGGTTCTGGGCAATCAGTCAGGTCGCGGTGGCAGCAGGAGCACACGAGTCGCCCGCGGAACAGGTGTGGACGGGCCCGCTCGACGGCCGCCCTCCAGCGCACGTCGAGGCGGTCGTCCGATGCGAGGGCATCGCCGGTGTCCCACCGCACCACCTCGAGCCCGAGGTCGCGCATCCGGGTCTCCCGCACACCCTGGGCGATGACTCGCCGGGCGGCCACCTCGTCGGTCGGTTGGCCCGGTGGGGCATCGGCCAGGTACTTGCCACGCCCGTCGGCCTCGCCCACCACGCCGTGTTCGGCCCATCCCACGTCCGTTCGGGCGACGAAGCGACCCCGCTCGTCGAGGACGACGACCTGGGGGACTCCCCGCGGCAGGCCGAGCCGGTGGAACCGCCAGGCGCTCACGGACTCGAGCCACGACTCGCGCCGCCCGTCGGCCAGGGACAGGATCGCGTCGGCCGCCGCGATGCCCGGCCAACGGCGTTGGTGCTCGCGCATGGTCCGGAGGACGGATGCCGTCACGGTTCCCCTGCGCAGGGCACCGTCGACCACCGCCAGCGCGTCGCCGGGCGGGAGGTCGCGCAGGCAGTCGACGACGGTCCGGACCGGAAGGAGGTACGGCGTGCCGCCGCGGATCCAGACGTGCGACGGTGGCGTCCGGCCCCTGTGGAAGCGGCGCCACGCGTCGTCCCGCGAGGTCCGGGAGTCGTCGAGGAGGGTCATCGTCGCGCGCTGCGGCGGGGTCGGCGGCATGGGCAGCCCGAGGATCGCGGCATGGCTGGTGTGGCTGATGATCGCGTCCGGGGTGACCCGCGCAGCCGTCCGGGCGAGGGCGAGGTGTCGTTCCCACGGCCGCAGCGGCTCCCAGTCGGCCGTCGGCGCGTAGAGCCCCGCCGCGATGCGGGTCAGCTCGCCCCGACCGACGGCGCCGTCGAGGCGGCGCTCGGTCCATCCGGCCACCAGGGCCTCGGTCCGCGTGAAGGGCGGGGGTGGCGTGTCGCGCATCGCCCCACCGTCCGGGGCGCGGGGCGGTCCGTCGAGGTGTCGGACTCGACCTGTGGACGGTCGTGCCACCCCGACCCACCTGTGGACACACGCCCCAGCTCCCGACTTATTGCCCAGAACCCACCCGGGCGACCCCGATTCCCGTCCTCCGACGTGGGTTCTGGGCAATAAGTCGGGGCGGGGCGGGGGTCAGGTGAGGGGGGACAGGATCAGGTAGACGAGGGCGGCGGCCAGGCCGGCTCCGGGGAAGGTCAGCACCCACGCCACGACGATCGAGCGGGCCACGCCCCACCGCACCGCCTTCGCCGACCGGGTCGACCCCACCCCGGTGATGGCCGCCGTGATCGCGTGCGTCGTCGAGATCGGCGCGCCGGTCATCGTCGCGACCCACAGCACCGACGCCGCCGTCGCCTCGGCCGCGAAGCCCTGCGGCGGGTCGAGGTGGATGATGCCGCGCCCCAGTGTCCGCATGATCCGCCAGCCGCCGGCGTACGTCCCGAGCGACAGGACGACCGCCGACAGCGCGATGACCCACCACGGGATCGACCCCTCGACCACCGACCGGTGCCCCCGGCCACGAGGGCCAGCGCCACGACACCGGCGGTCTTCGACGCGTCCTGCATCCCGTGCCCGAAGGCCATCGCCGCCGCGGACACCGTCTGCGCGTACCGGAAGCCGCGCACCGCAGGCCCCGGCCGCGCCCGACGGAAGAGCCAGAGGATGAGGGTCATCACGACGAAGCCGCCGACCAGCCCGACCACCGGCGACACGATCATCGGGATGGCGACCTTGTCGCGGATGCTGTCCCACTTCACCGACGCCCCGGCCGCGAGCGCCGCCCCGCCGAGCCCCCGATCAGCGCGTGCGTCGACGACGACGGCAGCCCCCGCCACCACGTCAGCAGGTTCCAGCCCGTCGCCCCCACCAGCGCCCCGACGCACAGGAGGATGCCGGTCGGACCCACGGGAACCGTGACGATGTCGCCCCCGATCGTCTCGGCGACCCGCACCCCGACGAACCCGCCGAGCAGGTTCATCACGGCGGCGAGCCCCAACGCGATCCGCGGTGTCAGCGCCCGCGTCGAGACCGAGGTCGCGATGGCGTTCGCCGCGTCGTGGAAGCCGTTGGTGTACGTGAACCCCATCGCCAGGACGACGACGAGGGCAGCGGGCAGCCAGTCCACGGCGCGGTCAGGACTCCCGGACGGCGATCGCCTCGACGGTCAGCGCGACGTGCTCGAAGCCGTTCGCGGTCGCCTCGAGCGCGTCGATGATGTCCTTGTGCTTCATCACCGTGATGGCATCGGCCTTCTTGGCGTTGAACAGCTCGGCGAGCATCCGGCGGTACTGCTTGTTCGCGCGGTTCTCGAGCCGGTTGATCTCCACCCAGTAGGCGCCCATCTCCTTCATCGAGCGCAGCTGCGGCATCGCGTCGTGCGTCAGGTCGGCCATCCGGGCGATGACCTCGACCTGCTTGGCGACGCGCGGCAGCACCTCGTCGACCTGGTAGAGCACGATGAGGTCGACCGCCGCCTCCATGAGGTCGACGCACTGGTCGAGCGCGACGGCGAGGGCGTGGATGTCGGCGCGGTCGAACGGCGTGACGAACGAGCCCCCGACCTTGCGGATGATGGCGTGCGTCGCCTCGTCGGCGGCGGCCTCGATCTCGTGCATCCGACCGAGGATGACCTCGCGCTCGTCGGCGTCGGCCCCCAGGAGCGCGGTCAGCTCACCCGCACCCTCGACCAGCTGCCGGGCGGACGCGGCGAACAGCTCGTAGAAGGTGGGGTCCTGGGGGTGAGGCGAAAGCCCACGATGCGTGTCTCCCGGGAGGCGGCCTGGTGCTGGGTACAGGCTAGGGCCACTGCACCACGCCCCGGCAGCCGACCCGGGAACCGGTGCGGTCAGCCCGCGGCGCCGTCGTCGTCCGACCCGTCCGCGCCCTCGGACCCGCCGGTCGCCTCGGCCGGCTCCTCCGCGTCCGCCTCGGCCGGCTCCTCGTCGGCGACGCCGAGGATCTCGTCGATGCGCTCCTGGGTCATCGGCCCCTCGGACTGCGACGCCTCGATGACGAGGGCACCGACGAGGTCGATCTCACCCTGGAGATCGTCGTCGGTGAGGGAGGGGTCCCCGCTGGTCATCCGCCCACCGTACGGGCTCGCTGCGGCGTGTCGCCGATGGTCCACAGGGGAAGTTCGCTCCACACCGGCACAACGTCCGGGAGCGGTGGCGGGTGCCGGGCCGGGAGCGCCTCACGGCGCGTGGCCGCTCGTAGCGGCTGATGTTGGGACCCGGGGCTGCCGCGGCCCGGCACCCACGAGAGACCCTAACGCCTCCCCCACCCGAGGGTGTTCCCGATGACCGATGTTCCGGCGCCCCGGGCGCGTCGCCGCAGGTCAGCGGCCCGGACCCGATCCGGCCCACCGAGGGGTCAGTCGAGGTCCCCGGCCCGCCAGAGGTTGGCGCAGGCACGCAGGTCCTCGCCGGTGGCCAGCAGCGCCGCGCCGGTGCGGGTGAGGTCGCTGGCCGACACCGGGTCGAGGTCGTCGCGGTCGTGGGCCAGCTCGGCGCGCCCGGCGGCGATGACCGCGCAGAACGCCGCCGCCCGCTCGAGGGCCACGGCGAAGTCGCCGGCGAACACCCCGGCGAGGATCTGGTCGGCGACCCGTTGCAGCTCCTCGGGCCCGGGCGGTTCGGCGATGCCGGCCACGGCGTGCGCGACGTCGGTGAACCGGATGCCGGACGCGTACTCGCGGCTGGCCTGCTCCGGGCTGCGGCGCACCCACTCGCGCAGCGCGTACAGCCGCCACAGGGCACCCGGCAGCGAGCGGGCCGGACGTGAGGCCCAGAGGTCGGCGACTGTCGAGAGCCCGAGGTCGTCGACGAGCCCGACGAGCCGGGTCGTCACCTTCGGGTCGTGCGCCGAGCGGCCGGTGCCGACGAGGATGGCCGCGGTCTGGTGCGCGACCTCCGTCGTCTCCGCCGGCCCCGGCAGCAGCCCGCCGTGGGCCTCGAGCGCATCCGGCCCGAAGCGCACGGGGCGGCGCGGCGGCGGCCGGCGTCCCTCGTCACTCATCCTCCGAGTCTGTCACCCCGACCCGACGCGCACGGCCCGGTCGCCACCCGAGGTCCCTCACCCGCATGAACCTCGCCCTTCGCGGTTAGGTTGGGGCAGGCCCGGGCGCAGCCGCGCCGCACACCGACCGCGTGAGGACGACGATGGCCACCGAGGGAGCCGCGCTCGAGCGCGAGCGCACGGCACCACCCCCGACGCGGCCGCCAAGGCCGACTCACCGACGGACCTGCCCCGCCGCTCGTGGGTGACCACGATGAAGTCGGCCGTCGCCGAGTTCCAACGCGACCAGTGCACCGACCTCGCCGCGGCCCTGACGTACTACTCGGTGCTGTCCGTGGCGCCGGCCCTGCTCGCCCTCGTCTCCCTCCTCGGGGTCTTCGGCCAGGGCCAGTCCACCGTCGACGCGATGCTCGACCTCGTCCGCCAGCTCGGCCAGGGCGACGTCGCCGAGCAGCTGCGCGGACCCATCGAGAACATGGTGAAGAGCCAGGCCGCCGGCTTCACCCTCGTCATCGGCCTCGTCACCGCGCTGTCCTCGGCCTCGGGCTACGTCGGCGCCTTCGGCCGGACGATGAACCGCATCTACGGCGTCGACGAGGGCCGGCCGATCTGGAAGCTGCGCCCGGCCACCTTCGCCATCACCCTCGGGCTGGTGCTCGGAGCCGCCCTCGTGCTCGTCGGGTTCGTCGTCAGCGGGTCGGTGGCCGAGGCGCTCGGCAACCTCATCGGCCTCGGCGAGCAGAGCGTCACCGTCTGGAGCATCGCGAAGTGGCCGGTGATGCTCGCCATCGTCATGGGGATGGTCGCCGTCCTCTACTGGGCGACCCCCAACGTCCGGCAGCCGCGGATGCGCTGGGTCTCCCCCGGCGCCGTCGTCGCGATCCTCGTCTGGGTGCTCGCCTCGGTCGGGTTCGGCTTCTACGTCGCGAACTTCGGCAAGTACCAGTCCACCTACGGCTCGCTCGGCGGCATCATCGTCTTCCTCCTCTGGCTCTGGATCACGAACATCGCGCTCCTGCTCGGGGCCGAGACCGATGCCGAGCTCGAGCGGGTCCGCGAGCTCGAGGCCGGCATCAAGGCCGAGCGCGGTGTGCGGCTGCCCCCGCGCGACACCCGGGAGTCGGACAAGGCCCGCGAGAAGTTCGACGAGCGGGTGCGCGAGGGGCGCCGCATCCGTCGTGGGGCGGGCTCGTCGGACGCCTCCACCGACGGCGCCGGCGGCGGCTCCGACGCCGCGCTGGAGCCCCTGCCGTCGGAGGTCGCGCGCGGCCGGCGTCCCGCGGGCTGACCCCGGGGAACACCCACCCCGGCCCCGTCGTTACCCTCTCGACGAAGCTTCGACCCGGGGACCGCCGCGACCGACCGCAAGCCGGCCTCGCGCGTCCACACTCGACACCCGGAAGGGGTGCACCCATGGCTACCGACTACGACGCTCCCCGGATCCGCGAGGGCGAGGAGGACAAGCCCGACAACCTCGTCGAGCTCGGCGCCACCCGCTCCCGGTCCGCGACCGACCTCCTCGAGGAGGACACCGAGGCCGTCGACGGGCACACGCTGCCCGGCGCCGACCTGTCCAACCTCTCCCTCGAGGTCCACGTCCTGCCCCGCCAGGCCGACGAGTTCTCCTGCATGAGCTGCTTCCTGCTCGTCCACCGCTCGCAGGAGTCCAAGCCCGGCACGAACATCTGCCTCGACTGCGCCTGAGCCACTGACCGCCCGACCGGCCTGGCCGGTCGGGCTGCTCGGGCTCCCGGGCCGGCGACTCCTACACTGCGGGCATGGCGGCCACCGAGACGCGTCTGCTCCTGCTCGGGTCCGTCATGATCTTCGAGCCGGTCAACGGCTACCAGATCCGGCGCGAGCTGCTGTCCTGGAACGTCCAGGAGTGGGCGCACGTCAACCCCGGCTCGATCTACTCCGGGCTGGCCACGCTCACCGCGCGCGGCGAGCTCGAGCGGCACGACCTGCTCGACGGCACGCGCTCGGTCGCGGTCTACACGGCGACCCCCGCCGGCCATGACGCCTTCGCGCGGATGTGGCGCACGGCCGTCGAGACCGTCGACCTCCTGTCCCCGCTGGGCTTCCACACCGCCCTCGCACTGATGGGCCTCGTGCCGCGCGAGGTGGTGGCCGACGCCTTCACCGCCCGGCTGTCCGCCATCGACGCCGGCGTCCACCGCCAGGTCGGCGGGCCCACCGCGGTCGAGCACTCGCCGCCCCACGTCCGGGCGATGGCCGACCTCTGGATGGGCCTGGCCCAGACCGAGCGCGAGTGGCTCGTCACCACGCTGCGCCGCGTGCGGGCCGGCGAGCTCGACCTGCTCGGCGAGCAGCCGAGCTGGGCGCCGCGCAGCGACGACCCGGGGTGGGAGATGGCGCGCGACCGGGCTCGCTACCTCCAGATGATCGCCGCCCGCGGCTGAACGCGGTCCGACCGATGAGTTCCCGTCGGTCCCCCGGTCCATCCTCTCGGTGAGGCGTCACCGCAACCCCCTTGACGTCTCATGTTCAATGTTGAACACTCGGCATGTTCAAGTTTGACCACCGGGAGGACCACCATGATCCACGCACGAGGGCTCGTGCAGACCTTCACGACCCGTGAGGGCCGCCAGAAGAAGGAGGTCCGTGCCGTCGACGGTGTCGACCTCGACGTCGCCGAGGGTGAGGTCGTCGGCTTCCTCGGCCCCAACGGCGCCGGGAAGACCACGACGCTGCGGATGCTCACGACGCTGCTCACGCCCACGGCCGGCACCGCGACGGTCGCCGGCTACGACGTCGTCAAGGACTCCACCGAGGTCCGGCGGCGCATCGGGTACGTCTCGCAGAGCGGTTCGACGGGCAGCTTCGCCCGGGCCGGCGACGAGGTCGTCGACCACGGGATGCTCTATGGCTTGTCCCAGAAGGAGGCCACCCGCCGCGGCCAGGAGCTCTTCGACCAGCTCGACCTGCCCGGCCTCTGGACCCGCCAGCCGAAGTCGATGTCCGGCGGCCAGCGGCGCCGGCTCGACATCGCGATGGGCCTGGTCCACGACCCGACCCTGGTCTTCCTCGACGAACCGACCACCGGCCTCGACCCGCAGGCCCGCGCCAACCTCTGGGAGCACATCGACGGCCTCCGGTCACGGCGCGGCGCCACGGTGTTCCTCACGACCCACTACCTCGACGAGGCCGACGCGCTCTCCGACCGGATCGTCATCATCGACCACGGCCGGATCGTCGCCGCCGACACCAGCGACAACCTCAAGGCCCAGGTCGCGGGCGACCTCGTCGACCTCGAGGTCACCGACGCCTCCCGGGTCGGCGAGGCGGCCGCCCGGCTCGAGGCGGTGGCCGAGAGCGTCGAGGTCGACGGCTCGCACGCGCGCGGCCGGGTGCCCCGCGCCGCCAAGGTCGTGCCGGGGCTGATGGCCGACCTCGGCGCCGCCGGCCTCGAGCTGGCGTCCATCGAGGTCAAGCGTCCGACGCTCGACGACGTCTTCCTCACCCTCACCGGCCGCTCGCTGCGCGACGCCGAGTCCAGTTCCGGCACAACCGACCCCGTCGAGGCAGGAGTCCCCGCATGAGCTTCTTCCGCGAGTCATTCATCGTCTTCCGCCGCCAGCTGCGGATGAACCTGCGCAACCCCGCGTGGGTGCTCATCGGCCTGATGCAGCCCGTGCTCTACCTGTTCCTCTTCGGGCCGCTGCTCGAGCCCATCGCCAGGCAGTTCGGCTACGCCAACCACTGGACGTTCTTCGTGCCCGGGATGCTCGTGCAGCTGAGCCTCTTCGGGGCCTTCTTCGCCGGCTTCGGGCTGATCTCCGAGTGGCGCGACGGCGTCGTCGAGGCCGAGCGGGTCACCCCGGCCAGCCGCGTCGCGCTGCTCACCGGGCGCCTGATGCGCGACGAGCTGCAGCTGCTCGTCCAGGCCGGTGTCCTCATCGGGCTCGGCTACGCCCTCGGGATGGACGCGGCTGGTGGCGGGGCGGCGATGGGCGTCGTCATCACCCTGCTCGTCGGTGGCGCGTGCGCCGCGGCCTCCAACGCGCTCGCGCTCACGACGAAGAGCGAGGACGTCATGGCACCGGTCATCAACGTCGTGATGATGCCGGTGCTACTGCTCTCGGGCATCCTCCTGCCGATGACGCTCGGCAAGAAGTGGCTCCAGACCGCCAGCGACTTCATGCCGATCAAGTGGATCACCGACGCCGTCCGCTCGACCTTCCTCGGCGACTTCGGCAACGACAAGGTCCTCTACGGCACCCTGTGGGCGGTGGGCCTGTTCGTCGTCGCCATGTGGTGGGGCACCTCGACCTTCCGCAAGGAGGACTCCTGACGGCTCGCCGCGGGTGAAGGCGGGGGCGTCGCCGGGGTTCAGTCGCCGGTGACGCCGTCGGCCATCTCGCGGAGGATGTCGAGGTGGCCGTTGTGCCGCGCGTTCTCCTCGATGAGGTGGAGAATCACCCAGCGCAGGGTGGGGTGCTCACCGGTGCTGATCGGGGTCGCCGAGCGGGCGTCGAGGTCGAGGTCGGCGACGATCGCGTCGGTGACGCGGGCCTGTTCCTCGTAGCCGGCGAGGATCTCGGCGAGGGGCTGCTCGGCGCCGTCGATGAACTCCTGGTCGGGCGACTCGTCGGTCCACGGCCCGCGGTCGGGTCCGCCGACGAAGCGGTTCTCGACCCACGAGTGCTCGACCCACCGCATGTGGTTGACCACCCCGCCGATGCTCATGAGCGGGGAGGTGCCCAGCAGCGCCTCGCCGGACCGTCCCTCCGCGAGGTCGCGGCACTTCTCGGCCGCGGTGTCGCGGGTGTACTGGAGCATGGTGAGCAGTGTGCTGCGCTCGTCCCAGGCGGTCGGCACGTCGTTCCGTGGCATGCCGCCACAGTAGGCGCAGGGTCCGACGGGTTCATCCGCGATACAGAGCGACGGCGCGCGGCGCCGAGCGGTCGAGCACCATTGCGAGTTCTCGCAGTGCGCTTGCGTCGAGAAGACCCGCGGGCTCAGGATCGGCGTCGAGCGCCCTGCTGGAGGGCGCGCGGACAGAGGGGATTCCCATGGGACTCAGGACGATTGCCGCACGGCTGGTGCCGGTGGTGGCGCTCGCCGCCGCCGTGGCCAGCGCTCCGGCACTCCCGGCACAGGCTGCGGCCACCGCCCCGGAGCCGTACCGGCTCAAGGTGGTGGAGCACAACATCGAGGGCGGGCCGGGCTTCGGCGGGGCCCCCGGGGCCCTCGCCGGCGTCAACGCGCAGATCACCGCGTTCGACCCCGACGTCGTCATGCTCACCGAGGTGTGCGCCAACCAGCGCGACGAGTTCGTCAAGCAGCACCCGGGGTGGACGGTCTACTTCTCGGTCATGGTCGAGGTCCAGGCCAGCTGCGGGAACATGAGCACCAACCCGAACCTCCGTCAGGGTCAGCTGCTCGCCTCCCCGCACCCCCTGAGCAACGTGTCGAACGACAACCTCGGGGACGCCGACGCCGCCGACCCCAACCGGGTCAAGCAGTTCAAGCTCCTCTGCGCCGACGTGAAGATCGGCACCCGAGCGCCCGACAGCCTGCGGGCCTGCGTGACGCACCTGCGCGCCCACCAGGAGGCCGACGACCAGGCGGCGCGCGAGCGGCAGACCGCCCGCATCCGCACCCTGCTGCACGACCGCATCTGGACGCAGGGGCAGGCCGTGACCGTCGGCGGCGACTTCAACGCCCTGCCGAACTTCAACGCGATGGACAGCATGTACTACCTCAACCGCAACAGCACGTTCGGTGGCGCCGGGGACTTCCACGAGGCCGAGCAGACCGACCCGCAGTGGTTCTCCACGCACGGGCCCTCCGTCACATGCCGGGAGACGGTCTGTCGCACCGGGGAGCGCACCTTCGGTGCCGCGTCGAAGTACGACTACCTGTTCATCTCGCGCAACGTGACCCACGGCGGACGGGTCAGCGGCCTCGTGCTCGACACGTACGGCTCCGACCACCACGTCTACCGCGCGTTCTTCGACATCACCTACTGAGCGGGCGGAGCCCGGCGCGGCCGACAGGACGCGTCGGGCTCTCCTGCCTGCGAGGATCGGGGGATGGGCATCCAGGAGGTCGCCTCCGAGCTGTACGGCCTGCCGCCGGAGGAGTTCACAGCGGCGCGCAACGCCGCTGCGGCGGAGGCGAAGTCGTCGGGTGACGCCGAGCTGGCCGCCGCGGTCAAGGTGCTGCGCAAGCCGTCGGTCGGCGCCTGGCTGCTCAACCAGCTGGTGCGGCAGCACGAGGACGAGGTCGGGCAGGTGCTCGAGCTGGGCGCCCGGCTACGGGCCGCGCAGGGGACGCTGGGGGCCGCCGGCCTCCGGGCCCTCGACACGCAGCGTCGGGCACTGACCCGGGCCGTCGCCGGACAGGCCGTGGCCATCGGGCAGTCGGCAGGGCGGTCGGTGTCGGCGTCCGTGACGGCGGCGGTCGAGGAGACGCTGCGCTCGGCGATGGTCGACACCGAGGCCGGCACTGCGCTGTCGTCCGGGCTGCTCGTCGACACGTTCAGCGCGTCGGGGCTCGAGCCCGTCGACCTCTCCCGCGTGGTGGCCGTCGGTGGTGCCACGCCGCGTGCCGGGAGGTCGCGGTCGGGTTCGGCCACACCGTCGGGGCCGGACCCGGCAGCCGTCGCCGCAGCGCGCAGGGCGGTCGAGGCCGCGGAGGCGGCGCTGCGGTCGGCGCAGTCGCAGGCCGAGGCCGCGCGGCAGGCGGGTGTCGCGGCCCGCCGCCGGCGGGACGAGGTCGGGGCCGACCTGGAGAAGGCCCGGCAGGCGGTCGAGGCGCTGGAGGAGAGGCTGTCGGCCGCCGTGTCGGCCGACGAGGACGCGCGGCGCGCCCAGCACACGGCAACCCGTGACGAGCGCTCCGCCGTCGAGGCCGCACAGAAGGCCCAGAGAGCCCTCGACCGCCTCCTCGACGGCTGATCTGCGCGAGGCGAATTCAGCCGCCGGGGGTCACCGAGACCTGCACCGACCCGTAGAGGACGCGGTGGTCGGAGCACGGTGCCGAGCCGCAGGGCGGGATCGCCAGGGAGTCCGCCGAGTAGGACCCGACGACCCGAGTGGCCCGGACGAAGATGAGGTCGATCTTCGACGTCTGCCCGCAGGATTCGATGCCGGGGGCAGACTCCGTCGTCGCCTCCCCGTAGCCGGGGCAGCGGGCATCGGTGTCGTCGAGCTCCCGGTAGGCGCCCGTGTTGTGCGAGTTCACGGCGGTGTCGACGGTCGGCGAGTACCAGGCGTCGAGCCGGCCGTAGCTGGGCTGGGCGTTGAAGTCTCCCGCGACGAGCACCGTGTCACCCGCGGCGTCGAAGGCCTCGACCCGGTTCCGCACCTCAGTGAGCTGGATGACGTTGATCTTCTCCCCGCCGAGGTCCTGGTTCAGCGGCGTGATGTGCGTCGTGCAGAACCGGAGGTGCGGCGAGCTCTGCAGCGGGGCGCAGAGCAGCTTGCGGGCCTCGGTCGAGCCGTCCGAGGACAGGGTGTAGCGGTTCGCGCCTCCGAGCGGCTCCTTGCTGAAGATCGCCAGGCCGAAGGGCTTGCCCCCGCACGCGGTCGTGCTGTGCGCCTCGAACCGGGCGAAGTTCGACGCGTCCCGGGGCCACCCCGCCGCCCGCAGACTGCTGACGACCGCGTCGTACTGCCCCTGGCACAGCTCGTTGAGGGCGACGAGGTCCGCCCCGCGATTGGTCACCGAGCTCGTGATCTGGCCGACCAGGCCGTCGGTGGTCGACCCGCGGTGCATCGTCCATCCCGCGACGTTCCACGTCCACACGGTGACCGACGACGTCCCCGCCGCACCGGCGGGCAGCGCGCCGACGACGGACAGACCGATCACGGCCACTACCAAGGCAATGCGGATCCGGCGCACATCGCAGCTCCCTCCCTCGAGAGGCCGATCCCCGCGGACCTCGTGTGCAGAACGTACCGGGGCCGCCCGGTGGCCCGCATCCCGCAGGACGATGCGGCCTGAAGCCGGCGCCGCCGTCTCGGTCGCTCCACGGCGCGATGCCGCGGGCTGCCGAGATCGGCCGGATGCCTGGCCGGAGCCGTCGTCTGACGAGTGACGCACTACCCTCGGGCCATCGGCGACGGGCCGGGAGACCCCGGCCCAGCCTCGCCGAGGGCCTCTAGCTCAATTGGTCAGAGCTGCGGACTTTTAATCCGTAGGTTGTGGGTTCGAGCCCCACGGGGCCCACCATCACCGCAGGTCAGGGGTGGTAGCCGACAAGCGGATTCTCCGGCGTACCGCCCGATGCGGCTACATGTGCGGTCACATGTCGTCGCTGGCTTCATCACCGCGTCCGTGCACTCCACGCCGGAGAGCGTCAGTTCGACGACGTGACGGCCGGCTCCCGTCCGAACAGTGCGACTTCCTGTGGTTGACTTCTTCGAACCCATTTCGATGAAGGGAAGCACATGGCTCAGCGAACGATCACGGTCCTGTCCGACGACCTCGACGGGAAAGAGAGCTCGGACATCGAGACCGTGACTTTCGGATTCGACGGCGCCACTTACGAGATCGACCTGTCGAAGAAGAACCGCGATGCCCTGGAGAAGGCGCTCACCCCCTACCTCAACGTCGCGCGCAAGGCGGCTGGCACACGCAGTCGTCCCGCGGCTGCGAGCCGACGGTCCGCTGTCTCCTCGGATGACCGAGACTGGCTGCGCAAGAACGGCTTCCCTGACATCAAGGACCGCGGGCGGCTCTCGAAGGATGCCACGGACGCGTTGAAGAAGCGTTGATCCCGCACGGCGGATAGTCGCCGTGCAGCGCGATGCGACCTTACTCATCGGAGGGGGCCTCCGGGCTTCCGTCGTTCTCTAGGGACTCAAGGGCAGCAGCCATCGCCGGCGATACGGCGCGCCGCCCCAGATAGACGTCCTGGGTCATCGAGATACGCGAATGTCCCAGCTGATCCGCGATCATCCGAGCGCTTGCTCCACTACTGTCGAGAAGGGTCGCGACGGTCTTCCTATAGGTGTGTGGGGTGACCCATTCGAACTGTGTTCCCGCCCGGACCCGGCGGAATGCCGCCCCGACATTGTTTCCGTCGCGGTACCCGCCAATGGTGTCGGCGAACACGGGGCCATCTAAATCGCCTAAACGTGCGAGCCGTGCTCGCAGCATGGTCAGACACCAACCCGGAAGTACCAGGACGCGGTAGGACGACCGCGACTTGAGCCTGGACGCGACGAGCCCTTTGCCCTTGACGCGGATGACGGTTCTCTCGACGCTGAGGATGCCTCGGTCTAGGTCGACATCGGACCAGCGAACTCCCAGCGCCTCCCCGAGGCGAAGCCCGGTCGCCAAGACGAAGCGGGCAAGCTCCGGCAGGTCGTGCCGACGGGCGAAGTCGTCTCCGTCCAGGTGCTCCAGCCATTGCCGCACCTCCGGGGCCGTCATGGCCCGGGCGGTCCGATCCCGGTCGAGCTCGAGCGGGGTGACGTCTCGCACGGGGTTGAACACCATGCCGCCCTGGCGAACGGCCCAGCCGCATGTCCCCGACACGACGGTGCGACAGAGCTTCGCCGTGGCGTAGCCCTTGGATCGGAGGGTGGCCTGCAGGAAGTGGTCGACTCGTGCTGTCGTCACCTCTCCCAAGCGCAGCTGTCCGAGCTGAGGGATGACGTGCCGCTCGGCCGCGTGCCTGTAGAGGTCCAGCGTGGTGGGGCTTCGCGTCCCACGCTCTACCCGATCCTCCATCGTCCCGAGCCAGGTGTGCACGGCCGCGGTCAAGGACATGCTCGCGGTGGCCTCGACCTGCTCCCCCACCCTCAGTGAATGTTCGAGGGCCTGCAGCACTGCTCGACGAGCCCCCGCTCGCGTGGGGCATCACGACGGATTCGCCGGCGCCGCCCAGCGAAGTCCCGGTAGAAGACCGTGGCCACCGTGCTGCGCCCCCGCGTCGAGTAGGTCACCTCGCCGTACTCACCGATGCCCAGTCGCCTCATGAGGCGACATCCGTCGACAGTGCGGCCACCCATGCTTTGACGTCCTCCGGACGGTAGCGGAGCCGCCGTCCCACACGCCGCGCTGGAGGGCCTATGCCCTGCCCTCGCCACGAGTAGAGGGTCTGAATTGGCACTCCGAGGTAGTAACTGGCGTCTTCGACGCTCCACAGGCGATCCTCGGCGAGCGCCTGGCCGTTCATCCCACTGCCCTCAACGAGGTCGACTGCGCGGTTGCCGAACGACCATCCACAGGTGGATCGGCGCCAGTCATCGTCTTGGCGACCTCGTACTGTTCGCGCCACCGTCGACGTTGGATGACGGTCTCCATGAGGATGGAGGACGAGGTTCCCCCGTGGCTCACGACTGCTGACCACAGGAAGCGCGCATCGCCATCGGAGGCAACGACATCAGCGGCCATGCGTCGGGCCGAGTCGACCTCGATGCCTGCCTCCTCCAATGCCTGCCGGACAACGGCAGCGCGGTCGACCCTGTGGTCGGCGAGGGTCTTGCCCGACCACCCACGCGAGACCAGCACTCGCCGGCCGCCGACACCGAGGTGCTCGCGGTCGTGGGCCTTGCTGGGACACCGGCCCGGCTCGAGGCCCGGACCCACGGTGCGTGGCTGCACGCCGAACCGCAGCCAGTTGGCGCAGTCGGGCGAACAGGGCAGCCAGCGAACCTCTGCGTGGAGTCGGTCGATGTGGGCCTCGTAGGCCGCATTCGAGTCGCCGGAGTACGTCTCTCCTACCGCCTTCGTCAAATACTTCGTGAGGTAGCGGACCGACCGGTCGGCGTCGGAAGAGCCGGCGAGCAACCCCTGGACGTCGAGCTGCGACCCGAAACGCAGCACGTGAGCTGGCCTTGCGTCGTCGTCGGCGCTGAGCTCGTCCAAGGCCGCGTCCCAGGTCTGAAGGGGCTGCTCGGTGACGGGGTCGAGGTAGTCCCGGCCATCCCACACCGGCAGCTCCTCGACGAACACTGGAGTGTCGAACGCCGGCCACCACAGCTGGTGGTAGGTCGCCCGCGTCACCTCCTTGATGACGGACCGGGGAATGGCCCCTCGCACGGCGACATGGAAGTGCGGCGCGAGCCGGCGCTGCCCCTCGACGGCGCCGAAGTACTGCACCTTGTACCCGGCGCAGCGGCGGAGGTTTTGGAACCACCGGTCGAGAAGCCTCGGGAAGTGAAGGGCATCGAGCGCTGCCCGTCGGTAGTCGTAGCCATCCGCGTCCCGGGGTGTCCCGGCGCCGGCGACGATCCGGCCATAACCGGGCAGGGTCAGGGTGATGAACATCGAGGGGCGGTACGTGCGACCGTCCGGCGCCTCGAAGACTCGGCCCACCGTGCGGTCCTCCTGCGGAACACGGGGCAGGTCGGGAACATCCCTTCGACGCCGTGTGGAGCGTGAACGAGTCGTCGCCTCCTGCGTCTCCGTCTCCGGGTCGTTGTCCGCCTCGGTTGACGATCGCTGCCACTCTGGTTCCTCGTCCAGGTGCCAGCCGGCGAGGCATTGGGTCATCCGGAGCGTCCGAGCGCGCGCAGCACACGAGGGGCACCGTGACTCGCGGGTCGACTGACAGGGAAGAGCGACGACCGCAGCCTCCCCGGTCTCCCGGTCGATCACCCTGCGCAACAGCGGGCGGATGCAGACCCGTTCCTTGACCGCGTACTCCTGCACCGCGTCGAGCGGAACGTCAGACGGCCTCATCGAGATCCCTCGTCACCGTCATCGTCACGGCCTCTCGGACAACCGCGTTGAGCGACTCCCCTCGATGGAGGCGGGCATCGAGGACTGCTCTCTCCTCGGGTGCGAATCCGCCCCAGATCCCGTACGCCTCGCCGTAGAGCAGGGCCGCGGCCAGGCAGCGGCGCTTCACGGGGCAGGACGCGCAGGCCTGCCGTGCCATCCGGGCAGCTGGCGTACGGAGGTCGGCGAACCAGGCGCCGGACTGGTCACCGGCGCATCGCCCCTTGAGCCGCCACCGGATCCCGTCCAGCTCCTTCACGACCAGTGGTGTCGCCCTCACGTGGGGCAGCGGCTGCCCGAAGGTGCGGAAGGCGACGCGGTGTGGGTTGTCGGTGAACGTCATGCTGCTTCACCCTCGTCGTGCTCGTCACGGGAGTGCTCGGAGGTTGGCCGGGGCGCCAGTGAGGTCGACAGGTTCAGGATGTCGGCGTCCGTGAGGTACGTCGAGCGGACGCGTCGAACGTCGCGAGTCCCTTCCGTGCGCACGTAGGCCACGCCGGGTGTGAGCTCGGAGATGTGGTCGGCCCGCGCACCGCGTTCCCTGGCTCCGTCGCCCAGAACCATGTCGACCTGGATCGGGTTGTCCAGTCGCATCGCGATTCGCGTCGGGAAGAGGTCGCGCCAGCTGACGACGTCCTTGCCGGGATCCTGCACGGCGGCGATGACTGTGATGCCGACCGCTCGCCCTTGCGTCAACAACAGCCCGAGCGCGTGCTCGATTCGCCGGACGACGGTCCTCTCGGCGAAGGCGCTGAGGGTGGCAAGCTCGTCGATGACCACCACGAGGTGGGGGCTGTCGACCGAGGGGCGATGGACGCGCAAGCCGTGCGTCGACAGCTCGAGACTGCGCCGGGTCTTGAGATCCACGGCTTCCTCGAGGAGGACACACATCGCGTCGGGATGACCGCCCTCGAACCGGGCGAAAGCGCCCCGCCCGAGACCGAGCTCCATGCCTCCCTTGGGGTCGATGGCCCAGACCTGGACCCAGCCCTCCCTGATCGCAGGCGACAGGCCGTGGACGAGGCTCCACAGGACGGAACCCTTTCCGGCCCCGGTGGCCCCGGCGACGAGGGCGTGCGTGCCTTCGACCCGGAATCGCCACGGCTTCCCGTCGTCCCCCATCCCCAGGGGCACTCCCCGGAGCGCCACCGGGCCGGGCGTAATGGGGTGCAGCACTCCCTCGAGGGGGTCGCGGCGTCGGAGCTCGAGCCACACACGCCCGGGGCGAGCAAGCACCACTCGCGCGTCGGCCACATGGAAGGCGTGCCCGACAGCCTCGGCCCGCGACGCGACGTCGTCCGGAGTGAGTCCGACAGGGAGGCGTAGGAGAAGTCGCTCCAGTCCGGTGGGACTGACCGTGACCCGAAGGATGGTGGGGATGCGTACGCGTGTCGGCTCGTCGTGGAGCACGACGCCGTGCGGGTGGACGACGAGTCCGCACCGCGAGGCCACACGAGACCACCGCAGCCGGTACATCGGCGACTTCCATAGGAGGGCGAGCCGCGGGGCAGCGAGCCGGCCGTATGACGCGGGAGCCACCTGGCACCAGAGCATCAGCCCAGTAACGACGACGATCCCGACCACCACTCCTGTCCTCGCCCCCAGAACCACGTCAGGGTCGCGCCGCCAAAGAGCGCGACGGCCACCACAGGGTGACGCAGTGTGCTGACGATCAGGGCCCACAGGATCTTCGCAAGCAACCACGCCCCCCGAAGGACGGCCTCGACAACCATCGACACCGGGTCGTCACAGACAACGAAGACCTCACTCCGCCCGGGCTTCACGCCAGCTCCTGGAGGGCCTGGTGATGCAGATCGCGCATGAGCTCCACCACCTCGCGGGCGCGATGCTCGAGGTGCATCAGCGCCTCGTCGAGCCCGCGGTCAGGACTGTCGTGCAGGATGGTCCGAAGCCGGACAGCTGTGTCGTCGAGAACCTCCGCCCCTTGGACGAGTCGACCGGTCGCTGCCGGGAGGTCGTCAGGGCCGACACCGAGCAGCTCGGACCACTCCAGCGGCGTGCCGTGACGCATCAGGCGCTCCGGTTGAGGTCGGAGAGGGTCTCGCTCACCCGAACTCCGGCTTCGGCCAGAGAGCGGGACGCAGCCGAGAGCATGATGACCAGCTCCTCGTCGGGACCAGCTGCGAGAGTCGCCCGCAGGCGGGTCACGTCGTCGTGAACCTCGGCGATCTGCCGGGCCTTGTTCCGCAGTGCCCAGGGCAGCTCCTTGCGCCCCACCCCGAGGGTCTCCGTCCAGGCGACCGTGTCGACGGCACGCATGTCACGCCGCCCGCCCCTCGCTGGAGGTTGCCGCCTTGGCGGCCGTCTTGCCGGGGGAGTGCATGGCCTCCGCCCTGAACGACCAGGCGATCCGTGAGCGGTTTCCGCTGTCGTCGATGTACGCGAGGGCCGTCAGTCCCTCGAACTCGACGGGAGTGAACGGGGAAGCGCTGTCATTCGCCGGCGGCACCGGTTGCACCTTCGCGAGGAACTTGATGCTGACGGTCTTGGACTTCTTGGGCGCCTCGGGGTCTGCGTCGAGCACGTCCATCGACCAGATGAGCTCACCGGTCGCCTTGTCGGCCTGCTGGACCTTTACCTCGCGAGTCGACTGCTCGAAGTCGAGGACCGCGGTGACAGGCGACACGATGTACGCCCCGTGCGGAAACACCTCGTAGTGCGAGATCTTGAAGCGCCGTGCGATGGCCATGACATTCCTTCCCGAGTACTGGATAGCCGATTCGGCTCACACCAGAAGACCGTTATCCACAGGACGCCGGTACCACCTCGCGGGACGTCTCGGGACGTCCTACCGTTGAGCGAAAGACCGCAAACGTCCCTCGGGAGGGCTCATGCCCAACGATCGGCTCAGGAGCGCACTTGCTTCGGCGGGGATGACCGCGGATCAGCTGGGCGAACGCATCGAGGTTGATCCAAAGACAGTCAATCGTTGGGTCAGCAACGGCCGGATGCCCCACCGCTCCAACCGCCAGCGGGTTGCCGCGGAGCTACGTCAGGACGAGGCCTACTTATGGCCGGAAGCATTCAACGAGGCCAGCACCTCTCGCGCGAGTCAAGCGGAGGTCGTTGGCGTGTACCCCAATCGAGGCTCGATCCCGATTACCCTGTGGCAGAGTCTTTTCAATAGTGCAGTCGAGTCGATTGAGATCGTGGCGTTCGCCGCAAGCTTCCTTCACGACACGATGCCCGACGTTGACGAACAGCTTACGGAGAGAGCGCGCGCAGGAGTGAGGATCCGCTTGGCCTTCGGCGACCCCAGTTGCGCCGCAGTTGCATTGCGAGGTGACGACGAACGGATCGGGCCTTCGCTAAGCGAACGCTGCCGGCTCACCTGGAAGTACATAGAGCCGCTCTTGGCCGTGCCAGAGATTGAGGCACGCATGCACGCCACGACGCTCTACTGCTCGATGTTCCGGTTCGATGGCGATCTCCTGGCGAACCACCACCTCTACGGCGCGCCCGCCAACCACTCGCCCGTTCTTCACCTCCGACGGGTCGTCGGAGGCCGCCTCTTCGATCACCATATGAGGTCGTTCGAGCGGATCTGGGCCTCGGCAGCTACCTACGCGACGTAGCGCGACCCACCTCGCCTGATGCCCATCGTCAACGTGCGAGCACAGCTACTCGTCCCAGCGTTCACAGGCAGCGTCCGCGGGAACTGGTGTGGCTGAAGCCAGCACGCCGCAAACCAACACCGCGAACACAACCACCGTCGGCACCAAACGAACACCCCGCACGGCCCCTGCCTCCCTCGGGCCTTCGCCCCCAGGTCCCCACCTCGAACCGACGAGGCGCCAGACGGGAGGATCCTTGGACACACCGCCGGAATCTGGTGCATCTTTTCGGGAATCTTGTAGAGATCTTTAAGGTCGGAGGGGTCGTGAGACTGCTTGACCGAGGTAGACGGGGGCCCTCGGGACTGTCGCGGTCCTCAATCACGCCGATGGGCGGGGACAAGTAACCACCTGGCTGCCGTGGCGAGGGTCGCCCCCAGAGGACTAACACCGCCACCGCAGTGTGATGGCGCTATCGTCCTGACCATGGCCAGAATCGACTATGTCGATGACCCGGACGCCCCGGCCGCTAACAGCGTGGTGCCCTCCGTTGTTGCGGTCGTCCGGGATGACCGAGGACGGGTCCTTCTCATCCACAAGACAGACAACGACCTCTGGGCCCTACCCGGCGGGGGACATGAGATCGGCGAGTCGATTGTCGACACAGTCGTGCGCGAGGTGAAGGAAGAAACTGGCTTCGACGTCGACGTCGAGACCATCACCGGCACCTATACCAATCCCCACCACGTGATGGCCTACGACGATGGGGAGGTACGACAACAGTTCTCGATCGCCTTCCGTGCCAGACTGATTGGGGGACGGGCGCGGACCAGTAGCGAGAGCAGCGCAGTGGAATGGGTGCATCCGGACGACTTGGCCTCCCTCGACGTGCACCCGTCTATGCGACTGCGCATCGCGCATGCACTAGAAGACCGCGATACCCCGTTCCTCGGCTGAGGCTTGGTTCGCGGCACGGGCGCAGCAGGATCGCAAGTAGCCGGACGAGCGGCGAACGGCGCGGTGCACCGGGTCAGCTTCGCCATAGCGCCTGAAGATCTCCGCGATCCGCGCCGCAACGACCGTGTCGTCTCCTGACGGCGCCACCGTGAGATCACAGAGGATGAGCGCATCCAAGAGGTCTTGGGGGGCCGCTTGAACGTGTGCAACTCGGAGCTCAAGCCCCGCTCCTCCGCTTCGAACTCCGCACCGGTGTGGAACGCAACTAAGGACACGACCAGCGGATCAATCCCCCTCCGTGCGAGGAAGATCGCCCCATCGAGAGCGTGGAGGCGTGTGTGCGCCGCAGCCAAGCAGTAACCGATGTCGTGGAGCCATGCAGATTCCACAACCGGGTCGCCTGCCCATCGACCCCTCAGACCCTGCGCCCGCGCCGCTACCTTCTGCACGTGACGCCAACGCACCGGATGTGATTCGGCCAAGCACTGCCGCGCCAGCTTCCGAGCGTCTCTCGTCTCCACAGTTCCAAGGTACGTGGGACGCTCAACGTTCTCCGAGTTCTTCGCGGACCTACGGCGAGGGGCCCCAGCCACAAGTCGATTCCATGCCGCGCGTCGGAGAAGAAGAACTACTGAATCGGTGCTGCCGGGAGCGTGCGCCGGCCCAGTTCGACCGTGGCGCCCACGCTCTACCTCGGACCATCTACTAGATCCTTAACGTTGCGGGGTGTGCCTAGCTCTAGGATCTAGCATCAGGACACAGGTCGACGTCCTACGCGGATTCGTGCCCACGTGTGGAGGTACAGAGTGGATCCCTCACCGGACCCGGTAGTAGGTGCGATCGCAGCCGCACTTGCAGCGCTTGCTGCCGAAGCAGTACGACACCATCAGGCAAATCAAGAACTCGCTAAAGCCATGCAAAAGCGCGTACTGGCGGGAACCCCCGGCGTTGACCATCGACGGCTTCGATACCCTCGACACTATAGCTTCTCCCTGCTCGCCTACGCCTTTGCCGCAGGTCTATTGAGCTCCGCCCTTCCCGCTGGTACACACATCTTCATGTATCTGTACGTTGGCCTCGCCCTACCAAAGTTCACTGGTCAGGTGATTATCGCTGGCGAACGCTTCATACCCGGCGCGATCGAAGCATCGAAGCCTTACAGCCCTGACCAACCCGGTGTAGACGATACTTCCACAACGCCAGGGCCTTTGGTTGTGCAGGTCCGCGCGAACCGATACCGGCGAGCAACGTCTCTCTTCAAGTACCTAACTGCCTAATGCGATCGCCAACACTTTCTGTGCTCGCCCTCGATTACGTTCGCAGCCATCTGGAAGAATTACGACTCGCAACTCTCTCAACGACGCTGTGCCTCAAAACCGAAAAACGGTCCCAAGGCATCCCCACTGGCGAAATCGTAATGGAGGGCGAAGACCCATCCGGCATCGATTCGTCCATCCAAGAACTAAACGACCCAATACTTGGACGGCTCGGAATACTCATCGGTGATGGCAACCTTGACGGTGTAAAGGATCTGCCCGACTATCGCTACCTGATGGCGTGGCTCCCAGCTCTCTTGGCGTTTGAGTACCCTCTGGTCAGCGACTGCTCCGTGCGCCATGGGGCAGTCAGGCCGTTACTGGCCGGGGCGATGGTGGCCTCTCAGGCCGTCGCAGTGATCTGTTGGCGCGCTGATCGTCATGGAGGAATGCAGAGATACGCGTCATTTGGCGTTGCAGGGCCGGATGCCGTTGACATACCCGATGGGCGCGGAATCGTCGGAAAGGTTACCGCGTCCAGCCCCGTCGAATTGATTCGACTTGACGGGAACGACGATGTTTACCATCAGAATGTAGTGGCCGCGAACAAATGGCGCTGGTGCCAACCGCACGCCTTGGTAGACGAGGAGGGCCTGGTGGGCGTTCTCTGCTTTTACTACTCAGGCCTACCCAAGGGCGTATCGGGACGCAATTCTGTAGCGCGAGACACTGAAGCGACGTTTCTGTGCCGAGCAACCCTGACGGGCATTCTGCGGGCGGAGTCGGCACGAGCCGAGATGTCCATGTGGAAAAGGACACTTGCAGAGCGCGCAAACCGATTGAGCGTGGGCCTTATAGTCTTAGGCCTGGCGCATGACCTCTCCGCGAGGACTGCCCGCCTGGCCGTCGTCGCGAACGCGCTTATCGACGCACTGCCTGATCAAGACATTCCCGAAGCGAAGCAGCAAATGCGATCGCAACTACTGAAGATGGGTCTATCCCCTCAACGTATTGACTCCTTTGAGAGTTCGCTTCGCCAGGTCGAAGCCGACTCAACATTCCTTGGTGAGACAATTGAAGTAGTGAACAAGCTGTCGAAGTCAGGGACGGTGCGCCGGGGTAAGAATCCTCTTCACGAGTCTATAGTAGGTGCCCGACCACTACTGGAGGCAATATCCCATCGGACTTGCCAGCTAGAGTACGAGCTTCGAGGGCGGTCGGTCGTGAGAGCAAGCGACAACGACATCGCGAGATTGCTTCTCAATTTGGTGGGAAACGCTATTCAATGGCACGCCACCAAGATCACTGTCAGCACCTCCAAGACGCGAACCACCGGCTTCGTCCGCCTGTCCGTGCAAGACAATGGATCCGGAATGTCAGATGAGCAACGCCGCAATTGCCTGGAACCCTTTGCAACGGACCGTCAAGGGGGGACAGGGCTTGGGTTGTTTGTTGTTGACCACTTATCACGAGAGCTCGGGGGCATGGTGAAAATTGAATCAACCTTAGGGGTAGGGACCACGGTGTCCATTGATCTACCTGATTTAGCGGCTAGGAAGTATACACAGTGAACGTCACTATGCGTAGGCTGCCCGCACGACATGGCTTCTGGTTAGATGATGAACCCGACACTGTGAACGGCTTCGCCGACCTCTTCGCCGATCACCGGCTCGACCTTCGAATAATCACACCCGAGGAGTTCTCTGCAGATAAGGCAAGCAGGTCAGATTATGGCGTGTTCGACCTAAGCACTCCTGCCGGAAGCCCCCAGGGGCTCGTCTACGCTAGGAAGTACATTGCGGCGGCAACGCGCCCACGACTGATCGTGGCATCACGGTTCTTTGAACTAGACAGGTACAGAGATTTTGAGAAGACGCTAAGTCCGATCGCCGCGGTTAAGAGAGTGTCTAAGACCCAGCTCGCCCTGGCTGCTCGCCTCCAAGGAAGTAGTTCAAAGGAAGGAGCACGGCAGGCGCGAGCGACTGTTAGAGCCATCATCGAAGAACTGGACCGACAGTCGGAACTGCTCTCGAAGATTCCGGCCACTCCTCCCGTGGTGGAATATGATGGCCCGATCGATGCTGCAGCCTTCTACGGGCTTTCTCGCGCAGATCGGTCAGAGATCGCCCTAAAGGCGAACGGTGCGCTGCGCGACTATTTGCATACAGTGTTTCGGGCGCGAAAGGACGTTGAATGGGCAACGGTCGGGATCCCGACCGGGGAGATCTTGGAATGGGGAGAAGCCGGAGAGTCCGCGCCGAGATCTGTGGCTGAGATCGTAAAGCTCAGCCAGCGTGCCGTTAAGGGAGCCAGCCTCCCATTAACGTTCTTTCGCCCTCAAAGTCGAGAGGTATGACGTGGGGTACCAGTGGGAAGACTGCAGGACTCATGAGAACTACCCGGTTGTGGGCGTACAACTGTCCTCAGGTCAGGTCGCTGAGGTGCATCGAATTCTCTTTGACTCCGGCTCAGACGAAACATACATTGATGCTCGAATCTTAGAGGTTGAAGGGCTCGGGGTTGACGGCGTGATGCACGTAAGGGAACTGAATGGCTTGCCCCTAATCACGTACCCCCAGTCGATTTCGATTGCGTTGCACGACGGCACCACCAGTGTCTCCGGCAACACCCAGATGCAAGTGGTCGACAACTGGGGGACCTCAGCGTTTTCTTCCGGTTGCGCTCAATCTCTCTGCAATCAACCTTCAGGGGTTAGACACTGCGGACTTAGAATCGGCTTGATCTCCACGAAGACTCTGGCCGATTTGGAGGCTTCGGTGCTACTAGATGGCTCAACAAGGCAGCTCACCCTGCAGGCCACCGGTGTGCGCGAAGGAAGACACTGAGCTAGTGGCTCCAGAACCTCAGGGCACGTGGTGCGACTCTCGACACCGCGTGCCTGGTCGGGGGCTGGCGTCTTCACCCCTAGGGGCCATCCGCTCTTGCGGGTTTTCGAAGCTCGACTGACTTCAAGGCATGCGCCCGGTGGCCGTAGTGGGTGGTCAGGCCGCCCCTACCGGTGATTTCGCCGTCGACTGCGGATTCGAGCGCGGCCGACGAACTGCGGTTGTGCGATCTCTCGCTCCACCTCGGCGCATGCGTCCCGTAATTCTGAGCGATGTCCCTATTGACGGCCTCCTAGCAATGTGGGACGGTCGATAGCGCTCCCTCTAGTCCCTCAGACTGTTCGGTCCACCGCCCGAACCAGCATCTGCGAGAGGTTGGCGGAGCACTTCGGCTAGGAGATTGAAATGCCCAGTGCCGCGCGGACCCCAGGAGGCAGTAATCAGTCGAGCTTTGGGCCGCCAAGCGTGGGTACGCCGTTCAACGAGATGTTCCCTGGGAACCTCCATGGCGAGTTCGAGTTGCCGGTTTCTCCGCTCCGGATTGAACAATTCCGGTTCTACTCAGGTGGAGTGAACAGTCCGGAGTCACGGGAGTCGCACATTCAGGTTGGTTGGAGCAACCCGCCTGGCGTCACCGGCGTAGCCAGGGTTCTTCGTAGAGTCGACCCCCTCGCGTCGTTCACCGGGCCATTGGGTTTTGAGCGCACGTCCCTTCCAGATGACCTCGAGACGCCAATCGGCTGGAAGGTCCTTGTCGAGCGCGCCATTGGTCCTAACAGTTACATGGACAGTGACATCCCACCAGTAGATGAGGCTCTTCCGAGGGCTGGACGACGTGCTCTCGGGTCGCTCTACTCATACAAAGTAGAGATGTCCGGGGCAGGGAGAACAGCTCGATCGCCGTCACTCAGCACCCGCATACGGGACTCAACTCCCCGCGTATCACTGATATCAGTGAGATCAGTCATAATTCTATGCGGGTACATTGGGATAACAAGTCGAAACTGGCGATGGGTTTCAGGGTTCGCATTTACGCGTCGGGCATGGGGTACATCCAGACCCAAATAGTGAACGGGCCAGACCGCGGCAATTTGATGGTTACAGGCCTCTCTCCGGGATTAGAGTATGGCGTCGCAGTCGAGGCCTGGGACTATTTCGGCACTTCAGACAACGACTCGAAACTGTTCCAGACGGTGCAGGCGCCCGCCGACGCTCCTACCGATCGAACGTTCGACCTGAATCTGGCTCGGCAGGACGCGACCAGCGGGCCAATCCCTTATCTTGGCAGGTTCCCTACGTGGGGTGACATTCCCGGGGGGGCACTTCGTGGAGTCTCACTCAACGCTGCCTGGCCTGCTCTACTCTTTGTGAAACCCGGCAGAGCCACGAGCGAGTGCAACAACCCAGACGCGGTCGTGCGTCTAGCTCCCGGCGCTTCATTGAGCGCAGACGAGCTGACGGAACTGTACGGCAGCGCGAATCCAGCCCTGCCCGTTGTCTTCTTGGCCTGCGCGGAACCCACTGCTGCTGTTTACAACTGGATTCCCGTTAGAGTCACCTACCGGTCATAGTCGATCCGGTCTACGTCACCTGCACAAACACTCCCAAGAGGGCGACGGACCGGAGACCCCAAACGAGCGACAGGGAAGTCGGGCCGGGACGTGTGCCCGCCGGTCACATTCAGGAACTCGCACTGCCCAGGAGCCAGGCTGGTTCAGGTCCCAGCGAGCGGCCTGATCGAGAAGACCGCAACCAAGTCGTCGCGAACGGTCTGCCCGCGAAGACGTCTTCGCCCCATGGTTTGTCGGTGGACAGGTCGATTGTTTTCACCTCGACGCTTCTCCCTGTCGTCGGCGCGTGGATGATCTGACCCCGGCCGGCGTACAACCCGACATGGTGATAGACGCCGGCTGCGTCCCGAGGGTCGTGGAAGAAGAGCAGGTCACCGGCCCGAACCTCCGAGAGAGGGACATGAGTCACCGCTGCAGCCTGGTCAGTGGCCACTCGCGGGAGGGTAATGCCTGCTGCCTGGAACCAGACGTAGCGGGTGAAGCTCGAGCAGTCGAAGCCAACGACCCCCGCTCCGCTACCGAATCCCGGACCAGGTCCGGTCAGCGTCCCACCGCCCCACGAGTACGGAACGCCCAGCTGGCTCATTGCCACGTCGATGACCTTGCCGTCCTGTTCGGCTTCGGGGGCAGAGACGCAGGAGGCCATCGAAATGCTCGGAGCGCCCAAGAGCTGACGTGCGATCGACTCCCATCGCGCATACGCATCAGGGAACGCGCTGACCTGAACGGCCTGCGCCGCCTGGGCCACTGGCAGGTCGAGATACCCCGGAACGCTGAGCAAGCCTCGTTGTCCACCGCGGCCCCCACGGAAGAACATGGACGTGGACTGGATCGGATCGAGTCGCTCAGCGCGGCTGCCCCAGGCGTCCCGTTGCTGGAACATCCCGATGGAGTCGCGATCGCCGAAGGGGAGGTTACGCAGACCTGATTCCTGGAGAGCAGTGCTGATCGCGATGACCCAGCCCTCTCGTGGCACTCCGAGCTTCCGGCCAACCGCCACGATGGTCTGAGCGTTGGCCAGTTGCTCAGAGTCGAAGGAGGCGACGCTCACAGCCGCTGGGCGGTTCACGGTTCCGCAGCCCGTCACAGCCGGGTCGGAGTCAGAAGGATCACCCGCGATCAGCGACGTCGTGAAGACGGTGAGAGCGAGGAACGCCACGATGGCCAACGGCATGACGATGGCCACCACCCGGGCGACCAGCCGCCACAGGCGCCGCTTCAGCTCCGCCGCCGCGAGAGCAGTGACCGGATCCATGGCTCAGTCCAACGGTGAGCCGGTCAGGGCGGGTGGCGGCTCCGGCCCGATGTCGTCGACCCGCCACTCGGTGCGGACACGTTCGAGGCTGACGAGCACCGCGCCCCCGTCGGTGGGCACCCGCACTCTCGCGGCGGCCTCGGACCGCTCGACGATGTCGGCGCTCCCCAGCGCACGCGACGAAGGGACGCTGGCCGAAGAGGACGACTCAAGCACCTTGGCCAGCCGGCCGGTCGCGAACGAAGCGCACTCGGAGCGCCACGTCGTGATGTCGGCGTTCGGGCGAGCCCAAGTTCTGACGAATGCGAGCGCCACGTCGTCTGGGCCTGTTTCGCCAGCGGCGGTGGAGGCAGTCGGTGCATAAGGAGCGCTGCTCGAGCCGGGTTGCGCCTCAGGCGAAGCGGTCGACATCACGGGATCCGGCGCGCCCTTGGGCGCCGGGTCACCGAGTGTCGACACGCGACCGAGTGCGGCCAGCAGGGTCGCCGCAACCAGGAGCGTCACCGCCAGGTGTCGCCAAGACCACAGCGGCCACCGCCACCACTCGATCCGTCCGCCGGTCATGATGCCTCCGCCTGTTCTGCGAGAGACGCGTCATCGTGGCGCAGCATCGCTCCCGTTCGTGGGTCGTACACGAAGTGCCCAACTCCGTCAGAGTCGACGTGCTCGTTCGCGTCGTGACCCGAAGCCGCGCGGACCGGCTGGAGCCGTGGAGTCGCCACCGGAGTGACGAGCTCGCCCGCGACTACGTCGGACCGTGCCTCTGGCGGCGCCTTGGGCTGCGTCCGCGCTTTGTCGACGCGATGGAGGTTCGTAGCCCTCGGCGCAAAGGGTGTTGGCGCGTCCGGTGCCGGCTGGCCGGCGGCTGCACTCGGACTCCCGCCGATGCGCTGCGCAGGCACGACGGTCGCGCGGCTGAGGCCACCATCACTCGTGATGTCCCAGACCACTCGATCCCGCCCGAAGGTCTCGCTGCGTGGTGGCCGGGACCCTGCTCGTGGCCTCGCCCAGTCGCCGGGGATCGTCGGCTCGGGCGCGGTATCAGGGGTCTCCTCGATCGCATGCTTCGTGCCGTCGTTCACGCCCTGGCGCGTGACGAGGTAGCGCGTCACCTGACGGCCAAGCCGGCGGCCTCGACTACGCCGGCCGGCATGCCCGAAGATGCGCGTGAACGACAGCAGGGGCGCAGTGAGCACGAACGCTGCCAGCGTGATGACCAAGCACAGGACGAGGGCCATGATCCCCATGCCGGTGTCATCCGCAGTGCTGAGGACGGCGGTGATCGCCGCGGTGTAGATGACGGAGCCGGCCGAGAACGCCACGACGTTGATGACCGCTGCTCCTCCGATGTTGGCCATCTGCTTGACCACTCCGGACATGGGAGCGAACACCCCGACGACTGCCGCCGCCGGGAGGAACATCACGAGCAGGCGGAGCATGACGAGGCCGGCGAGCAGGAAGACGTCTGCCACGAGCCGGAACAGGTCGACGAAGACTGCACCCAGGAGCGCGAAGGCGCCGGTGCCCATGCGACCGCCGGCCTTCCCTTGGAGGACGGCATAGGTGGCGGGGTCCTCTTCGGCGATCTTGTCGGCGGTCTCCTTCCATTGGGCGGCCTTGTCCTCGGTCAGCTGCTTGCTCGCTTCGGGGGTCGTCGCCGAAGCCTCTTCGGACCATGACACCGCGCTGGCCTGGAAGAGCGTTGGGCCCCAGCGCTTCGCGGCCGCCGAGTCCGAGGATCCGAGCTGGCCGCGCAGCCACGCGTCGTAGAGCACCCGGTCCACGGTCAGGGCGCCTTGGCCTCGGGCAGCCCCTTGGCCCGGCGCAGTCGGTGCCTCGACCCCGGCCGTTCGCGCTTGGAGGGACCCGATGGTTGAGGTGATCGTGTCGTCGAAGAACCCGCTGGCTCGCGACGGGTACTGCGTGATGATCGCGACGACTCCGAGGATCAGTACCGCCCAAACGACTCCGCTTAGGACGCCCGGGAAGTGGCCGCGCAACGCCTGGAGGAGCAGCATCGCGGCCACACCAAGGAGTGCGACACCACCCCACGGGCTCCAGATCGCGTCGCGCAGTCGCTGGGTGACTGTGCCGACGACTCGGTCGAGGGGGCCCATGTACGACGCCGGGTCGGCCACCTTGTTGTGCAGGCCGTTGGTCGCCGCCGTCAGCCACACGGCTGTCGACAGCATGACGTTCCCGATCATCGTGTCGGTGGCGGCCGATGGGTCGCGCACCGAGCCGCCGCAGCCGAGGTCGTAGGTGTTCCAGGTGAGCCCGGCGTAGCCGTACTGGTCGTAGATGCTCGTCGTCGGGTTGTCGACGAAGGGATCTGCTTGGGCGGGGAGGGAATCGGGCTTGGGATCCAGAGCTCCAGCGAGGCCGGTGCCAGGTCGCCCCGGGAGAGGAGCGTCCTTGCAGTCTGGGATTCCCGGGATGCGCGGCAGCTCGACCTGGGGTGCCGCCGCTGTCGGCGTTGCGGAACCGTTGGGTGCCCCGACGATCGCCAGCCCGCCCAAGGCGGCGGCTGTCCCGAGGATGGCGAGGAACCTGCGCATCGGTTTCATGTCAGGCGCTCTCCTGCAACGCTTCGCCCGCAGCCTCGTCCACGGCTGGTGCGGTCGCGGCAGCGCGGCGAGCTCGGGTCTTCGTCGGGTCAGCGGTGGTGTCCAGCGCCTCGAGCACCTCGGGGTGAGCCGAAAGGTCCATCCGGATCCGTTCGACTCCTCCGGCTCCGTCGCTGAAGACGAACTCGCGCGCACCCCGCCGGCCCGTGGCGCTCGGCCGGGATAGGGACTCGAAGATTGCCTCGTACCCCTGGCCCGGCTGGATTCCGGGGATGAAGCGCAGTGCATCCGTCTGTGCCTGCTCGTCCGTGAGACGGCCGATGAACGCGGCAGACACGAGGTTCGCCAGGTCCAGTCGAAGCAGGTCCGACGGGTTCTGGCTGGCCATCAGCACTCGGGTGTTGTGCTTGCGGCTGTCCCGGCCGGCACGCTCGATGAAGCGCCGGCCGGTGGTAAACGTCGACAGGGCCCACGCCTCGTCGATGAAGATGCCCTTCCGGGCGTGGGCATCGCCGAGGTACATGCCTCGCTGGGCCAGCCACGCAGCGAGGTAGAGCACGCACATGCTCAGCCGCTCGTCGAGGTCTTCCGTCCCCTTGCTGTGCTCGTCGGGGAACGCAAGGCCCCGAAGCGAGTACACGGTGAGCAGCGCGTCGTCGGTGCCGTAGTCGTTGCGGTAACCGGACGGGAAGAGCAGCCGGCCGTGGCCGGTGCGGGCCGCCTCGGTGAGGAAATCGCGCATGTAGCCGGCGTGCCGTCGCAGCTCGTCGTCACCTGAGATGTGCCCGAGGGCGGCGACGACGTCGCTCAGGCTCGAAGTGCTGGTCGCGGACACCGCTCCTACGGCTCGCATCAGCGCGACCTCGGTGAGGACGTGATCCTGCATCTGCCGGGGCAGGATGGACCGCAGCACGCTGCTGGTGAGCAGCCGCCGAGTGTCCGCTGCGTTCTCCTGGGCGGCGCGCCACTCCCCATCGCTGTCGTAGTGCTCGCGCCGAGGTTCTGCGATGACGCGGTACGTGCACAGCGCACCGGGTGGAGCGTCAAGGAGGTCCACGGCCTGGGAGACGGCGGCCAGCTGCGGCAGCCGACAGAGCGCGGTCAGTCGGCCCGACGGGTCGAGGACCGTCCACGACACGCCCTGCATCACCGTGCGGTAGATGATGTTCCCGCCCGCGGTGGACTTGCCACCGCCGAGGCCTGCGCAGATGACGGCCAGCCCGGACTCCTCGGCCTGCTCGGTGGCTAGCCAGGGTTCCCAGGTGACCACTCGCGCAGAGGTCCCAGAGGTCTCGCCGAGGTGGATGCCGATGCGGTCGCCGACCTTGGCCGTCGCGGTCGGGACCGCCGCTGCGAGAGTGGTCACGGGCATGCGTCGCCGGTAGGCCGTGGTGCCGAGCTTCTCGCCGGGGATGAACTCGCGGGCGACGGCGTACTGGTCGGCCGGTCGCGAGATCGTGATCTGAGGGGCGAACAGCTGTCGCACGGCTGCCGCCCGCTCGAGCACCTCCTCCTCGGTCTGGCCAGAGACCGCGACGCGGTACCACCCAGCGGTCCGCGTACTGAGCCCGGACAGTCCGCTCGAGAGCTCGTCCTCGACGACGAGTGCCTTTGAGGCCTGCCGGTCGAGCGCCCCGGGAGCGGGTTCGGCGTGCTCGACTTCGTAGTGCTCCTTCTGGGACCGGATGCGCTGGATGTTCCGGCGCATTGCCGTTCCGACGCGGCCGGCGTCCTCGATGGTGATCCGGGCGGACCACTCGATGGGGAACGGCAGCTGGTCGGTGCGCTGGATCCATGGCACGCCGGGCGGGATCTCGAGGTCGGTCATCCGCCCCACCGAGAGCACGCAGACGTGCCGCTCGGCGACGGTTCCGTTGGCCTCGCCTCGAATCGAGAGGATGCGTCCGTACGGCACGGCCGACCAGGTGACGTGGTCGGTGAACTCGTGGAGGTCGTCCTGCTCCCAGTCGGGGTGCTCGGCGGTTCCGAGCGTTAGGGGAGCAGGGAGCCCAAGCGAGCAGGAGCGGTGGAGCAGCCATTCGAGCTCGCGCGGGGTCGCCGGAGTTCCGGCGAGCCCGGGGTGGCGCAGGAGATCATCGATCTCGCGGACCGGCTTGGCGAGTGCGCTGACCTCGCGGTCGGCCACACGCGGCGCGAGTCCGCTCAACGCGTGGAGCAACCGCCTCGAGGTGCCGAGGTCGACGCCGAGGTAGACCTCCTTGTCGGCCATGCTCCGGCCGGCGAGGTGCAGCTGGTCGCGGATGAGGTGGTCAGGCCATCCCGGGAGCGGGGCCGGAGCATTGACGTCATGCGCCTCGGCCCATCGCGACACCGGGTACGGCCTCGTCGTGACGCGCAGGTGGAGGTTCCGGCGCGACAGCTGCGCCAGCGCGTCAGCGGTGTCGACGATGAGCTGCTCGCGCACGGTGTCGGGCCGGAAGGCCCAGCCCTGCGGGCCGAGTCGGTACCAGGCGGTGACCCGGTCGCCGGCCACGGTGCAGTGGCCAGTGATCCGGCGCAGCGACAGTCCGCGGCTGTTCACGACTTGTCCCCGGGCGTGGATGTGGCTTCGGGGGAGTGCTTCCCCGAGGCCGGGTCCGGCCCGGACGCGCGGGGACTGCGCGGATCCGGGCCGGACGGATGGTGGCCGTCGTCATCCGCGTGGTCGCGCGAGGTGCGCTGACCTCGTTGGCCAGTGCCTTGAGGACCGCGCTGACCGGCCGGTCGTGATCGACGACTCGCAGGATCAACTTGGTGACCGCGACGGTCACGAGCAGCGAGTAGGCCAAGGCGAAGAAGCCGAACCCGATGCCGAGGCGGCGCTCGATCATCTGGACCAGGACGAAGACCGCGGCGCCGACGCCGTAGGCGACGTAGCGGGCGCGGAAGGGGAGGGTCTTGCCCGGAGGGCCGAGCCAGACCGCGTTGACGGTGTAGATCTCGTCGTCCACGGGAAGGCGCATGGCTCAGCCCGTGACGAGCCCGGCCAGCCAGGTGCCGACATCGTCGGCCCGGCCGGTGGTGGCGATGCCCAGCACGCCGAGGGCGATGACCACCCCGGCGACGACACGCATGGCCTTGGCGTTGTCCCCGCGCTGGGCGAAGACGAAGAGCATGACGGCGATGAGCAGCAGGAGCAGCGGGATGATGTTGTCCTTGATCCAGGACTGCAGGTTGGCGGTGTCGCCGGTGGCGCTGGCGAGCGCGACGAACTCGTTCACGGTGTCCCCTAACGTCGAGCCTCGGAGGGCCCGGAGTGGTCCTCCGAGAACCAGTCGGCTCCGCTCGGGGTGCTTCGTTCAACAAGAAGCCAAAACTCTTACCAAGACTTTGAACAGCCGCGCAGGGACGTGATCGCTTGGGTGGGGCTGGCTCCCCCGCTACCCATCATCCGGGCCCGCCGGAACGCGTCAAGGGCGCCTACGGCGTCACTTCGTGATGGCCTTCGGCCACCCTTGACCCAACCCATCGGGCCCTACAGATGCTCCGCTACGAGGAACCAGCTGGAGGCTGGGCACGGGCAGGAGAGTCGCCCTCGGAGCAGGTCCAAGTCCTGAAATTCGCAGCACTTAAAGCAATACAGTACCGATCACAACAGCTCAATAACTAAACACTCGCCTCCGCCGACGCCGTCCCATTGAGAAGCTCTTTGTGACCTTCCAGAATCTCTCGAATATCCGGGGGCAGGACACCGGCGCGATCTCCTGTCATATGGATGTACCTCATCCACCGGCGCACCCCCTGGAAGGGGAAGCGCCGAAGACTCTGAAGGATTAGGCGCTTGGAACGCTCGTCGGAGCGGGAATAGTCACGAATTAAGGCCAGCATCGAAACCCAGGCGGCCCGCCGACCGAGAATACAGACCTGCCGATTCAGCCCGAAGACCCTGATCGACTGCTCACCCTTATCATCTATCGCCACATACTCGCCTGTCGAAACGGATAGCAAGATGTGCGCGGAGGGGTCGTCAACTGTCGGATCGATCAGTAGGGGGTCTCCATCGTCGTTCATAGGAAACTCGTCACGTTTTAGATTGCTATTGCAAAACGAACACGCCCAGAGATGATTGCTCCAAATGTAGCAGGCATGTGGGAACCGAGATTTGGGACGGAAGTGCTCAACGGCAGTTCCTGCGCTGTCCTCGCAATACATGCACCGTTCGACTCCCGAGCACATAGCCTGCAAGGTACCTACAACTTCATCGCGAGCCAGCCCCGAAAACTTCGCCACGAAGAGAGCGCGGCGGCCCTTGGATCGTTCGCGTCGTCAACCTTCTGCTGCCTACGAGCCAAGGTGCCGTAAGTCCGGACACTTAACTCAGGGCGGGCTAAGGGGATCAAGCTACTGGACCTTCGTGCAACCTGGAAAAGGCTTGCACTACGCGATCGCGCTGACTTGTAGGCATTTGCTTTCGAAGAGCCCTCAGTGTCCTCTGCTCCTGATCAGAGAGGTCCCGGAGTAGGGAAGCTCCTTCCAATTGAGCCAACTCCGAACGGGCTAGCAAGGAAGCATCGGAGATTGTAGCGTCGAGGCCGAACAGGTCTGACAGAATAGCGTCGTCAGCTGAACCATTGACAACTCGGTTGAACGCCTCTCCACTGAGGATCTCCGCAGCGGGTCCATCCGCCCAGGCGGGCGCAAGCCTAACCAGGCCGCCAACGTCAGCAGCCTGACAAATGAAAGGACTGTGCGTCGTCACGATAAACTGGATCCTTGGAAAATGCTCCTTGAGCCAGAAGCCGATCCTCTTCTGCCACTCCACGTGCAGGTGAACATCGATCTCATCGATGAAGACAACACCCTCATGCAGAACTTGTGGACGGCCCTCATTGGTTGTCTGATGAATCACCGCACCGAAGGCCGAGTCCAGCTGCTTGATCAAGTCGAGCACTAGCCCCGCTACAGTCCTATAGCCGTCACTCAAGGCCTTTAGAGCAATCGAGCGTCCGTCCGGAGTATCTACCCAGAGGCCTTCAGAGTCGACCCGCTGCACGCGCATTCCCTCAGGAAGAAGTCCATCATCCAGAAGGTCGAGGACTAGTTGCTCCAATTCTTCGGCGTCACCGCGGCCCTCCAAACGGCGCAGATAGACCTGCTGCAGCCACCGAACGGATTCGGAAAGTGAAGCGTCCTCACGAAACAAACTAGCGAGACCCGACGGACGTCCCGGAAGCATCATAAGACGCTGTGCCTCGGTCGGCGCCGGCGACAGTCGTCGAAATGGACCATAGCCAGCCGTGAACCAACCCCTTGGGTTCTCCGCCCACGGACCGCGCGACGGAGTCCAGTTTCCCCCCACTGCTGCCTTTTCCATGATTGGTTCTGGGCCATCAGCCCGAGTCCACTCGATCGCAGTCCAAGGATCAAACTCTGGCTTGCGGCCCGCTGCGAAGCCGTCTTCTTCCGAGAAGCGAACACGGACCCCTGCCAGGGCCCTATCCTCGCCGTCGCGGATCCAGCCGTCGAAGGTCTCTGCAAGGAGGCGAGCTACTGAGGGACCAGCGATGGACAAGGCCAAGGCTTGCAGGAAGGTCGACTTTCCCGCGCCGTTACGCCCGGCAACGACCACCCAAGCGGGCGGGGTTACGTCTTTTCGAGCGAGGACGAGTTCCACACCAGACTCGGCCGGGGGGAAACCCCGCACCCCCTCAACACGAATCTCAGTGATCTGCACACCACCGACGCTACATCGCACAGGGCCGCCAAGTCGGTAGGAAGGTGAGCCGTCCCCACGGTCGAACTCGACCATTCGACGTCCGCGTAGCTCAGCATCAGACAAGGCCTCGAAGCGCGAGAGCCATCGTTGTCTTGACGCAGTAGATCCTTGACGGATTCGTGTCACCTGATGCTTGACACTCTCGGCTAGGACACTGAGGTGGCAGCGGTCCGCGGCCGCTGTCCTTTGATGCTACGCACGGGTTGGTCGGTGGTGCGGCGTACGACGCGGGTGTCGTTCTCGGGCAGCTCGATCGCCAGGGTGGTCTCGGCGACGTGGACGGTCACGGTGGTTCCGGCGTGCTCGCGGCCGAGGGCGACCTTCTGACCGGCGACGACGATGATGCCGGAGTTGGAGGCGCGGCGTTGCACGGTGACCGGTTCGCTGGAGGGCCGCGGCGGGGTCCCGGGCGGGCGGGAGCGTTGCAGCCGGACGGCCTCACCGGGGGCGAGCGGGTTGGGCCGGGTGCGCAGCAGCTCGCGGGTGGCGGGGTCGAAGAACAGCAGCGGCGCCCCGTCCTCGATGTAGACCCCGACTCGCCGGCCGGCGAGGATCTCCGCGGCGAGCACGACGTGGCTGCCCAAGGAGATGGTCCCGGACTTTGCCACGGTCCGCTCCACCTCGACCACGGTGCGCCCGGTGCGGCTTCCCGGCCCGGGTCGTGAGCTCAGCGCGGCAGGCCCGGCCGGGACGGCGCCGCCGTGGAGCAGGAGCCAGGCCAGGTCGGCAGCACTGAAGCGGGAGCGCAGCGTCTTGATCCGGGCCGCGCCGGTGGACAGGTGTACCCAGTCGCAGTCGACCCAGAAGGTGACGACCTGCCCGGCGCGGGCCGGGCCGAGCCAGAACTGCTGCCCCCGGATCGCCAGGTTCCCTGACGCCGGGACGGTCCGCTCCAGCTCCAGAGCCACCGGCGACAGCATCGTCTCGACCGCCGGCATCGGTGCGACAGCCGGTGGGGCGGCGACGTCGGGAGCCTGAACGGTTGCGGTGACCTCCAACGCGGGCGGCAGCCACAGCTCGATCTCGGTGCTGGCCGCGGGAGTGAACCGGTCCGCGGGCACCACCGGCACCTGCTCGTCCAGCCCCTGGTGCGGACGGTCCCGGTTGTAGGCCTCGACGATGACGTCGACCCGGGCCTGAGCCGCCTGCAGCGAGGTGAACGGCCCGGCCGCGGTGATCTCCGGGCGGAACGTGCCGTGGAAGCGTTCGACCTTCCCGTTCTGGTTCGGCGAGGCCGGCGCGGTCAGCCGGTGCCTGATCCCGTTCTTCCGGCAGATCTTGTCGAACAGCACCTCCCCGCGGCTACCCGCATACCGGCTGAACCGGTCGGTGAACTGCTTGCCGTTGTCGGTAATCACCTCCTCGGGCACCCCGAACCGGGCCAAGGCCTGGGCGAACGCCAGGCACACCGCCCGCGCGGTCGCCCGCTCCACCACCACCGCCATCACGCAGTACCGCGAGTGGTCATCCACCCCGGTGACGACCTTGGCCTCGCGCACCTCGCCGGTGACGGTGTCGACCAACTCGACCCCACCGACGATGTCGATGCCCCACAGCTGCATCGGCCCCGGCCGCTCGAAACGGATGTAGGCACTTCGCGGCTTCTTCCGCGGACGCGGCTTCACCAGGTCGTGCCGGCGCAGGATCCGGTTGATCGTGGCCACCGACGGCACCGGCGGCAGCGCCTCACCGCTCTCGCTGTCCCCGTTGTCCCGAGCGCGCAGCAGCTCCAGCCGGATCCGTCTCGCGCCCCAGCGAGGATGCTCCCGGCGCATCTCGCACACCGACACCTCCACCGACTCCGGCGCCTGGTGCGGGCACCCCTTCGGACGGTGCGAACGATCCGCCAGGCCAGCCACCCCGTCCACGAGGTACCGCCCCAGCCATGTGTGAACGGACTGACGCGACACCCCGAACGAGGCCGCGACCTCCGTCACCGACGCACCCGCCAGCACCTCCCGGACCGCCTCCAACCGCTGCTCGACGACCGACAAGACAACCAGCACCGATCTCGGCCTCCCGGCATCGACGACATCCGCGGAACATCGTCGAGCAAGGCGCCGCACCACGCCCGGTGTCAAGCATCAGGTGATACCGCACCGTCAAGCATCACCCGCGACAGGACAGCGAGAGCCATCGTTGTGATCCGACAGGTGATGCGCGACGTTTCTCCGCCACCTGATGTGCGACAGGTGGCCTAGGAAACTGAGGGGACCGTCCGTGGCCGGTCGACCTTGATGTTACGCACGGGCGTGGTGGTGGTCCGGGCCACGACGCGGGTCTCGTCGTCGACCTCGATGGCCAGGGTGGTCTCGGCTACGTGGATCGTGACGGTCTGGTGGGCGTGGGTGCGGCCGAGGGCGATCTTCTGTCCGCAGACCATGACGATGCCGCTGTTGGAGGCGCGGCGCTGGACGGTGACCGGCTCGCGGGAGGGCCGCAGCGGCGGGCCCGCGGGGCGCACGGCCCGCAGCCGGAGCCACTGCTCTCGCGGGACCGGGTTCGGTCGGGTGCGCAGCAGCTCGCGGGTCTCGAGGTCGAAGAACATCAGGGTGTGCTCCTCGAGGCGGATCCCGACCTGGCGGCCGGCGAGGATCTCCGCAGCGAGGACGACGTGCCCGCCGAGGCTGACGGTGCCGCTGCGGGCCACGGCCCGTTCGACCTCCACGATTCCGGCCGCGACCCCGGCAGTGGCGGGGAGGGGGCTGGTCCCGGCCGGGACGGCGCCTTCAGCCAGCAGCGCGGCCAGGTCGGTCACGGACAGGTGGGAGCGCACGGTCTTGACGCGGGTGCCCCCGACGGTGAGGTGGACCAGGTCGCAGTCGATCCAGAACCGCACCCGCTGCCCGGCGCGGGCGGGTCCGAGCCAGAACTGCTGCCCGCGGATGGCGAGGTTGCCCGAGGCCCCGACGACCCGCTCCAGCTCGACCGGCCCACCCGGGACCGGGGCCGGCGCCGCGGCCGGCACAGGCTCAGCGTCATCGGACTTCTCGGACGGGATGGGGTGCAGCGTCGCCGGCAGCCACAGCGGCAGCAGCGCCTGCTGCTCGCCGGGCACGGGCGCGAACCGCTCGGCCGGGGTCACCGGGACCTTCACGTCCAGGGCTTGGTGGGGCCGGTCGGTGTTGTACCCGGCGACCCACGCATCGACCGCGGCCTGCGCGGCCTCCAGGGACTCGAATGGCTCGCAGGTGTCGAGGAAGTCGGGGCGGAAGGTGCCGTGGAAGCGTTCGACCTTGCCGTTCTGGTTCGGTGAGGACGGCGCGGTCAACCGGTGCCGGATCCCGTTGCGGCGGCAGATTTTGTCGAACAGCACCTCCCCGCCCTTGCCGAACCGGTCGGTGAACTGCTTGCCGTTGTCGGTGATCACCTCCTCGGGCACCCCGAACCGGGCCAGGGCTTGGGCGAAGGCCAGGCACACCGCCCGCCCCGTGGCCCGCTCCACCACCTGCGCGATCACGCAGTACCGCGAGTGGTCATCCACCCCGGTGACCAGCTTCGCCTCACGCACCTCCCCAGTGACCGTGTCGACCAGCTCGATCCCGCCAACGATGTCGATGCCCCACAGCTGCATCGGCCCCGGCCGCTCGAAACGGATGTACGCGCTCCGCGGCTTCTTCCGCGGCCTCGCCCGCAGCAGACCCTGCCGGATCAGGGCCCGGTCGATCGTGCGCTCCGAAGGCACCGCCACGCCCTCGACCGGGCGCCGCAGCATCTCCAACCGGATCCGGCGCGAGCCCCACCGCGGATGCTTCCTGCGCATCTCAGCCACCGCGGCCTCGACCTCCGCCGGGACCTGGTGCGGGCACCCCTTCGGGCGATGGGACCGGTCCGCCAACCCCGCGAGCTGACCCACCAGATACCGGCCCACCCACCGGTGCACCGTCGACCGATGCACCCCGTACCGCAACGCGACCTCGATCACGTCCGCCCCGGCCAGCACCTCCCGGACCGCGTCCAACCGCTGCTCGACGACAGACAAGACAACCAGAGCCAATCCCGGCCTCCTCAGGTCGCGACGCTCCCACGGAGAACGTCACCGCCCAAGGTGCCGAACACGACCCCTGTCGCACATCAGCTGACGGATACCTGTCGCACATCACCCGACGGAGGACAGCGAGAGCCATCGTCGGCTGCCGAATAGACCTCTAGTAGGTCAAGGGCCTCGCTGCGCTCGGCCAGGGCCTGCGGGCGGCGCTGGCGCGCCGTCCTCGACAGCCGTGTGCCTCGAACCGAACGACTTGAAGTTTTCCACAGCGGCCGCCTACCCCATCTCGCAAGCAACGGCCCCGCTGAGGGAACATGTCCGACATGCACAGCGATCTTCTCGAACTGGCTGGGATCTACCGTGAGGCAGCCCTTGCTGGTCTGGACCCAAGGACCCAGAGCTCCATGGGCCAGTTCTTCACCCCCACGCGCGCTGCGGCACTCATCGCGTCGATGCCCCGACTGCCACAGGCAGGCTCGCTCCGAATCATCGACCCTGGCGCTGGGTCCGGTGTGCTCAGCGCCGCGATCATCGCTCGAATACTCGATGAGACAAGCGATGTCACTGCTCACGTGGTCGCCGTTGAGGCTGACCCGGCAGTGTTGCCTCACCTGTTAAAGACGCTGGACGCATGCGAGACCGCTGGGCGAGGCCGCGTCACCTATGAGATGGTCGAGGCGGACTACATCTTCGCATCGACCGGATTGAGCGCTGATGTCCGGCTCGATGGTTTTGACCTATGCATCCAGAATCCCCCATACGCGAAGTTGCCGTCGAAGTCCCCTGTTCGCGCGGCCATAAGAGCGTTTGGAGCGGATGCGCCAAACCTGTACGCGGCATTCCTGGCTCTTGGCGCTGCCAGCCTCGTCGAAGGGGGCAGCTGGTGGCAATCACTCCCCGCTCGTTTGCGAACGGACCATATTTCGGTACCTTTCGGAGCTATCTGCTTTCCCAAGTCACGCTAAACCGGGTGCACGTCTTTGAGTCTCGATCGAAGGTTTTTGCCGACACTGGCGTCCTGCAAGAGAACGTAATTATTGCCGGTACGAAGGGCGCCCAACCCTGCCCCGTGAGTATTTCCGTAAGCGTCGATCATCGTGAGGACCAAACGATCCGGACCGTTCCGTATGCCGACATCGTCGATCCCAAGGACCCTCACCGCTTCATTCGGATGGCCGCCAACGATAGCGACACTCAGGTCGCTCAGCGGATGGTTGCTCTCCCCTGCACGCTGGCGGACTTGGGGGTCAGGGTCTCAACGGGCCCGGTGGTCGACTTCCGTAGCCGCGATCTTCTGCACACCGAGCCGATCGACGGTGGCCGGCCCTTGATTTACCCCGGCAACATCCGCAACGGTCGGGTCGAATGGCCGCTGGCGATTCGGAAGGCGCAGTGGTATCGCGTCGAGGACGCAGGCGCTGAGAAGTTGCTGGTACCCGAGGGCTGGTACACCGTTATCAAGCGCTTTTCGGCAAAGGAGGAGCGGCGCCGCATTGTCGCAGCGGTTTGGTCGCCAGAGGTTCAGTCGGGAGCTGTGGCCTTCGAGAACCACTTGAACTATCTACATCTTGGAGGCGCTGGGCTCGACCGCGACCTGGCTCACGGGTTCTCCCTATGGCTCAACTCGACGTTTGTCGACCAGTTTTTTCGGACGTTCTCCGGACACACGCAGGTCAATGCGACAGACTTGAGAACCATGAGGTTCCCGAGCATGAGTACTCTGCGCACTCTCGGCTCCCAAGCGAGCACCCCGTTGCCCGAGCAGACCGAGATTGACGCTCTCGTGGATGCCGCGCTGGCAGGTACGGACGCGGCAGCGTGATCCCACTCAGCGAGGCCAAGAGTCTCCTTCACGACATGGGCTTTGATTACGAGCAATGCAATGAACGATCCGCCCTCACATTGTTGGCCCTATTGCACCTCAAGCCCATGGACTCGTGGGCGGACGCCTCCAACCCGATGCTTGGAACGCGCGCCATCATGGACTGGATCCGCGACGAGCATGACGTGGACTACGCCGCGAACACTCGCGAAACTATCCGACGCTTCACACTTCACCAATTCGCCGAAGCGCTTCTCGTGGTGCAAAACCCGGACCAACCCGACCGGCCTGTCAACTCACCAAAATGGAACTACCAAGTCACGAGCGAGGCGTTGGTCGTGATCCGAGCATACGGAACGACCGCATACGCCAAAATGTTGGCCGAGTACCTGACAGCTGCTCCTGGGCTTAGAAGGCAGTACGCGGCTGCGCGACAAGTAAACCGCATCCCAATCAGTTTGCCCGGGGGAAACCCTTTAGCCTCTCCCCTGGTGGACAGAACGTTCTAATCAAGCAGATAATTGATGAATTCTGCCCCCAGTTCACCCCAGGCGGAGAAGTTCTGTACGTCGGAGATGCAGACAAGAAGTGGGCCCACTTTGAGCGAGAGCGGCTCGCCGAGCTTGCCGTGACAGTTAATCAGCACGGGAAGATGCCCGATCTCGTGGTCTATTTGCCTGACCGGGACTGGCTCGTCCTGATGGAAGCTGCCTCATCTCACGGCCCGGTGGACGCCAAGCGCCATGGCGAACTGTCCGTTCTGTTCGAGGACGCCTCACCCGGCTTGGTCTACATCTCCTGCTTCCCGGATCGCAGGGAGATGCGGAAGTACCTCCACCGGATCGCCTGGGAGACCGATGTTTGGTGTGCCGATGACCCAACACACTTGATTCACTTCGACGGCGAGCGGTTCCTCGGTCCGTACGAGTGACTTGCTCTGCCCGCTGAAGGGGGCTTCGTCCTAGGCGGTGGGAATTGCATACGGGGAGTGCGCCTGTCGAAGGATGACCGACAACGACCGATGGCGGCAGGCCTAGCCGCAGGTCGGCAGCCAGTTTGCGCTCAAGACAGCAGACCAGCAGGACTGGGTTGTGGCTTCGAGCCCCCCAGGGCCGACAAAGCCGTAGGTCAGCGACTTGCGCGGCGCTCCTCAGGTCAACTCATCTGGACGCACGGAACATATACTCGGTCACAGGCAGGCATGAGTTGTTCTCGCCCTAGGTGCTGCGGGCCCCTAGTTCAAATCTTCGACCACCCTCAGGAAGTCGACCACTTCCCTCGGAATTTCACTCAGCTCATGAGCAGCAGCCAAGGATCGGGCCGTGACAGCTCGCTTCTTTCGATCTTGCAGGTGGCGGTTCAACGCAGCGATGAGTCCTTTTGGTGGGCAGACCCCTAGACGGTAATCTATGCTCTTCCACTTGGTGTCAAAGTCTGCCTTGAAGGTCGCTGTGATAGTGGACGGGTCCAGTCCCGAGGATCGACCAGTCGTCGCAAGCTCGCCCAACAGCTGGCCAAACACTTCATTTTCATACTCTTCCGTTGCCTCGACGAGCACGGAACGGACACTGGGCACGTCAAGTCCAGTAACTCTAGAGATCACGTCCACGTTTAGGACATAACTTTCAAGTTCTTTCCGTCGCCAGACGTGACTTGCAATTCCCTCCCTTGCGAAGGATTTCTCAACCGACTCAATCGTCGACAGCGTTCGGTAGTCACGATCCAGCAGCACGGCGATCTTGATCGCGTCGGGCAACAACTGATCGCAAAGCCAGCGGAAAGGGTCCACGGATCCCCAGTGCGTATACCCCTCGAGTTTTATCACTGCCACACGACGCTCGTGAGAGATGCGTTGGAGGCCAAGAATGGTTGCGAACTGTCGCAGAACTGACATGTCCTTTCCTTCAACGAAGAATGCGACATTCGCACGCAAGGCCTTGGCCAACCTGACATTGAATGCCGTACCAAGAGTATCGGAAAGGGTCTGCAGATCTGTCTCCTTCCGCACCCTTCTCGCATTTGGAGACTTCTTATCCACGATAGCAATAGAGCGGGCGTCAACCTCCGATATTAATTCCGCCGAATGCGTTGCCAAGATCACTTGACGATCCGAAGCCTCCAGTAGCCTCACAAGCCTGCGCTGGAGGTCAGGATGAAGGTATACCTCCGGTTCGTCGAGGATAATCGTGCTTCTGTCGCTGGTACGCCACAGGTGATAGAGCAGTTGTAGCCATATCTGAATTCCATCGCCGGCCCACGCGAGTTCCTTCTCAGTTCGTCCGCCTGCTTCGGTGTAGTAGACGTCGAGCTCAGCCGCCTTCTCGCCCATATGCGTATCGAGGCCCTCAATGTGAATGTCATCGAGCCACTCAGAACTCCACTCGAGGAAGTCCTCGAGCTTCCCTTCGGCCTTCAATATGCGCAATTGATTCCGGAAATGACGACTGCTGAGCCGGCCGGCAATGTTTTGCTTAACGTACTTCTCATCCAGCAGGAGTTCCGTTGTGTCGACGGGAGAAAGGATTGGAACTACACCAAGGAGCGGTAAGTTGTCTCGGACAGACTTCGGGTTCGAGACGTACATTCCTGGCAGGCGCTCGAGATAGAAGAACGGGCTCTCGCCGTCATCGCCCTCCGCTGGCCAAACCATCGTGAGTTTGGCGCCACTTTTCCAAGTCAGCTCGAGGCGCGCCTCCAAGTTCCTGAACTCGTGACGAATGCTCTGCTGGAGGCTGGGTAGATCCCTCAGAAAGACCGGATATGCGGGGACTCCCTTACCCAGGTCAATCGCCTTCACCGTGGCACTTCGCTGGCGGGCAAATCGTAGTGCGATGTCTGCTGTTCGCAATCCCATAAGCACCGTAGACTTCCCGGCATTATTTGGGCCGACTAAGTACGCACTGTCACCGAACGTCACAGTGAAGTTTCCAAATGACCTGAAGTTCCTAAGCTTCAGCGACCGCAGCATATCCCTCCCACCTCCCGCACATAAATGTCAGCAAAGTTCGCTCGCGCCTCCTTCACACTAGCGTGACCTACTTCCATCTCAGGCAACGCGCTTGCTGCGCGTTCCCTTGATTGGCGGCGGAGAGAGGTCCTGGGTCCGATCTGATGGATCGTGGACATGAATAGGCCAGACACCGCGGCCGGCGAGCGAGTAGCCTCGCCTGTCTTAGTCGTAGAGTTGCTAGGGTGCTCCTAGGAGGGCGTCTGTGGTCACATGAGAGGTCACATTGAGTCCAGAAGGACCGTGGCCAACCACGACCACCCGCGTGCGTCACCCCAGTTCAGCGCGGATTCGGACTTCAAGCACGTACGGTCACTCAGCACTCCGTAGGTTGTGGGTTCGAGCCCCACGGGGCCCACCACCGTGCGACACCGACGATGACGCACCGGAGCAGACACTCGACGGTCAGGCGCTGCGCGGGCCGTACATGACGATCGCTACGCCGACGAGGCACACGAGCGCGCCGGCCACGTCGTAGCGGTCGGGGCGGAAGCCGTCGACGACCATCCCCCACGCGAGCGAACCGGCCACGAAGACACCGCCGTACGCGGCGAGGATGCGCCCGAAGTTCGCATCGGGCTGGAAGGTCGCGACGAAGCCGTAGAGCCCGAGGGCGATGACGCCCGCGCCGACCCACACCCAGCCGCGGTGCTCGCGCACGCCCTGCCAGACGAGCCACGCCCCACCGATCTCCGCGAGCGCGGCGAGGACGAACAGGGCGATCGAGCGCGCGACGGTCATGCCGGCCATCGTCCCAGCCGGGGCAGCGAACGGCCCCGGGGTCACGAGGACCCCGGGGCCGGAGGCGTTCGCCTGCCGCGGACGGGCGGTCAGAGGCGGACGACCATCTTCCCGGTGTTCTCGCCGCGCAGGACGCCGAGGAAGCCGTCGACCGCGTGGTCGATGCCGTCGACGGACGTCTCGCGGGACGAGAGGGTGCCGTCGGCCAGCCAGCCCGCCGCGCGGCCGAAGTACTCGCCGGCGAGGTCGTAGTGGTCACCGACGAGGAAGCCCTGGATCTTGCCGCGGGTCTGGATGAGGCGCGCGAGGTTGCGCGGGCCGGGGGCGGGCTCGGTGTCGTTGTAGACCGAGATCATCCCGCAGACGGCGATCCGCCCGCCGAGGCGCAGCGACCCGATGGCCGCCTCGAGGTGCTCGCCGCCGACGTTGTCGAAGTACACGTCGATGCCCTCGGGTGCGAGCTCGCGCAGGTGGTCGGAGACGCGACCGTCCTTGTAGGAGAACGCCTCGTCGAACCCGAGGTCCTCGGTGAGGTGGCGGACCTTCTCGGGCGAGCCGGCGCTGCCGATGACGCGCGAGGCGCCGAGGGCCTTGGCGATCTGGCCGACCGCACCGCCGACGGCTCCGGCGGCACCGGAGACGAAGACGACGTCACCCTCCTTCAGCCCGGCGATTCGGGTGAGGCCGGCGTACGCGGTGAGGCCGGTCATCCCGAGGATGCCGACGTAGGCCGAGGCGGGGGCGGCGTCGACGTCCACGACCCGAGCGGCCTTCGCGTCGAGGACGGCGACCTCGCGCCAGCCGAGCCCGTGCAGGACGTGGTCGCCGGGGGCGAAGCCGTCGGCCCGGGACTCCTCGACGACGCCGACGGCGCCGCCCTCCATCGCCTTCCCGAGCTCGAACGGGGCGGCGTAGGACTTGGCGTCGCTCATCCGGCCGCGCATGTACGGGTCGACCGACATGACGACGTTGCGCACGCGCAGCTGGCCGTCGGCGAGCTCGGGGACGTCGCTCTCGACGAGCTCGAAGTCGGACGGCTCGGGCCACCCGACGGGGCGGGAGACGAGGCGGACCTCGCGGGGGCGGTCGGGGTGTCGGACATGGGTACCTCCGGGGTGGGGACGGTCGTGGTCACGTCACGGTCCAACGACGCCCGGGCCCACGGATATGCCGTGACGATCCCCACGCTCCGCACCCGCTGCCCGGTGGTGCGTCCTCAGCCCTCGGCCTCCGCCGCCGCGCGGGCCGCCTCGAGGCGCTGCTCACGTTCCCGGCGCAGTCGCAGCTGGGGGTCGTCGCTGCCGAGCTGGGCCGGACCGAAGACGCCGGTCGTCACGTACCGGAAGCGCCACCCGATGCGGTAGCCGAGCGGGAGGCGGCCGGAGGGTCGGCGGGCCATCGGATCTCCTGACATTGGTGAGTGCACGGATGGTTAGTACCCTAACTGATGGCGCCGACCCGTAGGATCCGGTCCGTGCAGCCCTCCCCCGACCCCGGCCCCGGCGACGCCGTGGACCTCCTCGCCCTCGACCGCCAGGTGTGCTTCGCGCTCGCCGTGGCGAGCCGGCAGGTGATCGGCCTCTACCGGCCGCTGCTCGAGCCCCTCGGCCTGACCCACCCGCAGTACCTCGTGATGCTCGCGCTCTGGGAGGACTCGCCCCTGCGCGTCTCGGAGATCGCCCGGCGCCTGAGCCTCGAGCCCGCCACCCTGTCGCCGCTGCTCAAGCGCCTGGAGACCGCAGGGCTCGTCGCCCGCCGCCGCGACCCCGACGACGAGCGGGCGGTGACGGCGGAGCTGACCCCCACCGGTCGCCGCCTGCGCCGCCGGGCCGAGCGCATCCCCCGGCCGTCATCGACCGGCTGGGGATGGAGGTCTCCGAGCTCGAGGACATCCGCGACCGGCTGAGCACCCTCATCGCGGCGACCCGCCGCACGGGCTGAGCCGGGCGCCGGGATCGGGGGCCGGTCGGGAGCCCCGGGGGCGATCCGGACCGTGGGCACGATTTCGCGGCGGTCCGCGTCCCCGGTACCGTTGTCCCCCGAAAGGGAGTAGTCCCCAATCGCCGCGTCGACACACTGACCCCCGGGTCCGGTGCGGTGGGCCACCTCGGGTGGCGGACGAGACTTTCGGCCAGTCGAAGCACCCACCACCACGGGCGCGCCTGGCCGAAGGCGCGTCCAGACGCTCCTCGGCCGGGAGCGCGAGGAGACCACATGTACGCCTTCCTGCTCAGCACCGCCGTCATCTTCGTCGCGGAGCTCGGCGACAAGAGCCAGCTCATGGCGATGACCTTCGCCACCCGCTACCGCGTCCGCGACGTCCTCATCGGCATCACCGTCGCGACGGCCGTCGTCCACCTCGTCTCGGTCGGCATCGGGGCCGCCGTCGGCACGGCCTTCGAGCAGTACCAGGGGCCATCTCGATCGTCGCGGGCTGGCCTTCCTCGCCTTCGCCGCCTGGACCCTGCGCGGTGACGAGCTGACCGAGGACGAGGCCGACAAGGCCCGCCGCAGCACCGGCGCCGCCATCGTCGCCGTCGGCGCCGCGTTCTTCCTCGCCGAGCTCGGCGACAAGACGATGCTCGCGACGATCACCCTCGCCACGCAGGAGGGCTGGTTCGGCACCTGGGTCGGCTCGACGGTCGGGATGGTCGCCGCCGACGCGCTGGCCATCGGGGTCGGCGCCGTGCTCGGCCGCAAGCTGCCGGAGAAGGCCATCAAGTACGGCGCCGCCGCGCTGTTCGCGATCTTCGGCCTGCTGCTCCTCGCCGAGGGCTTCGGCTGGCTCTGAGCCGGGTCGACGCTCAGCGGCGCAGCGCCTGCTTCACGACGGACGGGTCCGGGTTCGTGTGCGGCACACCGTGGATGACCACCGTGGGCACGGTCTCGTTGCCGTCGTTGACACTGGCGACGTAGGCCCGGGCGTCGTCGTCCTCCCAGATGTTCACCCAGCGGGCGTGCTGCCGCTCGCGACGCACGGCCATCCGCAGCCGGGCGCAGAAGACGCAGCCCGGGCGCCAGTACACGGTGACGCCCTGCTCGGCGTGCGCCAGCGCTTCGGCGTGCGGGGTGGCCTGCGGGCGGCCGGCGACGAGGTCCACGAGTCCCATGCCTCAGGGTAGGTCGGTCCGGCGCCGCGCTGCTACCGTCCACGCAGCGGTTGCGCCCCGACGTCGCGCGCGTGGCCCGCAGCCCGACGGACCGTCGGGCTCCCGCTCACCGGAGGCCACCATGCCCGAATCCACCACCGTCCCCACGGCCGTCGTCACGACGCTGCTCGAGATCCCCGTCGAGCAGGCCGGCCGGCTCGCGGTGTCGGCCGCCGTCGCCGCCCACCTCGAGCGGGACGAGACGCTCGCGGTCACCGGGCCGGACGGTGCCGAGGTCGACCACCACGTCGTCGAGCTCGACCGCGGGACCCGGCTCCACGTGCTCGACGCCCCGGAGGGCACCGTCACCCTGACGTACCAGGCTCGCGTCACCCTGGGTCCGGTTGCAGCGGAACCGGTCTCGGAGGCCGGCGCCTTCCAGTACGTGCTGCCCAGCCGCTACTGCCCGAGCGACCGGCTCGAGGGGTTCGCCGGCACCGAGTTCGGCGCCGTCGAGGGCGATGCCGAGCGCGCCCATCGCATCGTCGCCTGGGTCCACGACCGGCTCACCTACGAGAGCGGCTCGACGACCGCCACCGACGACGCCCTCACCCCGATGCTCGGCGGGCGCGGCGTCTGCCGCGACTACGCCCACCTCGTCGTCGCCCTGGCCCGGGCCGTGGGGATGCCCGCCCGTTACGTCTCGGTCTACGCGCCGGGCCTCTCGCCGATGGACGCGCACGCCGTCACCGAGATCGCCGTCGACGGCGTGTGGCAGGTCTTCGACGCCACGCGGCTGGCCCCCCGCGCCTCGATGGTGCGGATCGGCACCGGACGGGACGCCGCCGACGTCGCCATCCTCACCGGGCTCGGCGGTGCGAGCGGGCCGACGCGGTTCGAGGTGACGGCCACCGCGTGGCCGGACCTGCCGACCGACGACGCCGACGCGCTCGTCGTCCTCGGCTGAGCCGCAGGGCGGTCCGTCGCGCTCAGGCCTCCAGCGGGCCGGCCAGCGCGCCACCGCAGTGGTAGACGTCGGGGCGGCCCGGCCAGATGGTGCCCGCCTCGTGCATCGCGTCGTCGAGCTCGTTGCGCCAGGTGCCGCGGTCGTCGACGAAGTACCGCGCCGCGTGGTCCCAGAGCCGCCGGTACCAGCCCTCCCAGTGCGCGTCGCCGGTGCGGCGGACCAGGGAGGCGGTGAGCTGGATGCCTTCGCACACCGGCCAGTGCAGGCGCACGTCGGACACCGGGCGGCCGTCCCAGCCGACCGTGTAGACCAGCCCGGGTCGGCCGTCGAGGGCCCAGCCGCCGTCGAGCGCCCGGCGCGCGAGGGCCTCCGCCGCCTCGACGAGCCATGCGGGGGACTCGACGAGCGGCGACTCGTCGAGCTGGAGGAGGAAGCGCGCCCACTCCAGCGAGTGCCCGAAGGTCGCACCGTAGGGACGGAACGGGTGGTTCGGCTCGTCGCGGTTGTACTCGGGGAGGACCTGCCAGTCGGCGGTGTAGTGCTCGGGCAGCAGCCACCCCTGGTTCCGCGCGGCCCCGTCGACGAGCCGCTCGGCGATGGCCAGGCCCCGCCGGTGCCACACCGCGTCACCCGTGGCCGTGCCCATCGCGAGGAAGGCCTCGAGGCCGTGCATGTTCGCGTTGGCGCCGCGGTAGTCCTCGGAGTCGGACCAGTCCGGCGCGAACGACTCGAGGAGCGCCCCACTGCCCGGGTCCCACAGGTGGGCGTCGACGACCTCCACGACCTGCTCGAGCAACGCTGTGGCAGAGGGGTGCCCGACGCCCAGGGCCGCCGACGCCGCCAGCCCGACGTGCACGTGGTCGTAGGTCATCTTCCGCGTCTCGGTGCCGGGCTCGCTGAGCCAGCCGCCGTGGACGCGGTCGGCGTGCAGCCCGGTGAGCGAGGACATCGCGTGGTCGAGCAGCTCGCCGGACCCCGGGACGCCGTGCCACACACCGGCGGCCGCGGTGTACGCGACCCGCGCGGTGAGGAAGAGCTGGGGCGTCCGACCGGGGAGCGGCACGCCGTCGGCGTCGAGGTGGTGGAAGCCACCGTCCGGACGGATCGAGCCCAGCGCGAACCCCAAGACGTCGGACAGCCCGCGACCGAGCCACTCGCGGTGGGCCGGGGTGTCGAGCCAGCTGGTCACAGGTCCTCCACGGTCAGGCGGTACGTCATCGAGCGGGTCTCACCCGGGGCGACGGTCACGACGTCGTCGAGGACGTTGGCGGCCTCGACGCACACGAAGCGCCGCCACTGGTCGCCGACGTCGGGGATGCCGGGCCCCTTCTGCGACCACGGGTTCCAGACGACGCGGTCGGCGGCACCCTCGGTCGAGACGACCAGCCGGCGGCCGAGGACCGGGTCGGTGAGGACCACGTCGGCCGTGCTGCGGTAGACCCGGTCGGTCTCGCCGGTGAGGACGAGGTCACCCTCCTGCGTGCGGTCCTCGTCGGCGACCTTGTCGTGGAAGGCCGCGCCGTCGAGCCCGGCCAGCGAGACCCGCCGCACGTCACCGACCGCGAGGTAGGCGTGCAGCGCCTCCTCGACGACGAAGGCCTGCTCCCCGGTGTTCGTCGTCGTCAGCGTCACGTCGAGGGTGGCGCCGCACCGGGCCGCGAGGTCGAGCCGGTAGGCGTGCGGCCACGCGGGGTCGGTGGCGTCGTCGGAGGTCAGCCGGTGCTGCAGGACCGTGGCGTCACCCTCGCGCTCCTCCCCGAGGAAGGACCACGTCGCCGAGCGGGCGAACCCGTGCGCCGGGGACATCCCGCCGTCGCGTCCGGGGCCGAACCACGGCCAGCACACCGGGATCCCCGCGTGCGGCGGGGTGCCGGCCCGCACCGGCACGTACGGGTGCGCGAACAAGGCGGGCGCCGACCCGGTGGGCGACCACCGGAGGACGAGCGCGCCCTCGTCGAGGACCTCGGCGGTGCACGTGCTGGTGGCGACCGCGCGGGCCGGGGCGACGGGTGGGCTCACGACCCCACCGTATTGACCGGGGCGGGGGCGCACCAGCGGCGCCCACGACCCGGCCCCGGTGGCGTCAGGACCGGTCGGACCCGACCTGCTCGAGCGGCTCCTCGTCGACGGTCTCGCCGCGCGCCTCGGCCCGCCGCTTGGCGACCAGGCTGGTGGCCGTCACCGTGGCGAGGATGCCGACGATGACCCCCAGCGAGGCGAGCGTGGGCACCTCGGGCGTCGAGGGCCAGACACCGTGCGCCCAGTGCAGGACGAGCTTGACGCCGATGAAGGCGAGGATCGCGGCGAGCCCGTGCCCGAGGTGGACCAGCGAGCCGAGCGCGCCCTCGAGGACGAAGTACAGCGCCCGCAGGCCGAGGAGGGCGAAGGCGTTCGTCGCGAAGACGAGGTAGGCGTCGCCGGTGATGCCGAAGACGGCCGGCACGGAGTCGACGGCGAAGACGATGTCGGTGCCGAGGATGGCCACGGCGACGAGGCCGAGGGGGGTCAGCGCGCGCTTGCCGGCCTCACGGACGGTGAGGTTGGGGCCGCGGTAGTCCTCGACGACCGGGAAGAACCGGCGCAGCAGCTTGACCGAGCGCAGGGAGCCGATGTCGACGGCCGCCTCGTCGTGCGACATCGCGTCGTTGAGGACCTTGACGGCCGTGACGAGGAGGATCGCGCCGAAGAGCAGGAAGGTCCAGGAGAACATCGAGATCATCTGGGCGCCGAGGGCGATGAAGATGCCCCGCAGGACGAGTGCGCCGGCCACGCCGATGAGGAGCACCCGCTGGCGCAGCTCCTTGGGCACCGCGAAGGCGGTGAGCAGGAGCATGAAGACGAAGAGGTTGTCGACCGACAGCGACTTCTCGACGAGGTAGCCGGTGTAGTACTCGAGCCCCGGTCACCGCCGTACTGCGTCCAGATGTAGACACCGAACGCGAGCGGCAGGGCGATGTAGAACGAGGACCAGCCGACGGCCTCCTTCATCGACACCTCGTGCGGCTTGCGGGTGATGACGAAGTCGAGGGCGAAGAGGACGAGCACGGCGGTGATGGTGACGCCCCAGAGCAGGGGCGTGCCGACGGACTCCTGGGTAGCGGCGGGCTCGGCCGCGGCCAGGAGGGTGTGGAGGGATGACATGGGACTCCTTCGGGCATGGATGACGCAGGCCCGAGGTCTCCTTCACCGCCGAGGCGGTGCCGCACCGGGAGCGCCGTGGGGCGCTCGTACTGACCGGAACGGACTTGGGAAGTACTCCCCTCGTCTGGCGGCGAGTCTACCGGCGCAGAAGGTATTTCCCCAACTCCGTGTGTGGAAAAGAACCCGACCTTCGACAGCTCCGGTCAGCGCTTGGTGGCGGCCAGCCGGTCGAGGGCCTCCTGGCGCTCGGCCGCGTGGTCGACGATCCGCTCGGGGTAGCCGTGGGCGTAGCCCGCATCGTGCTCCCACGGCCGGTGCGCGGCCTTGCCGTCGAGGTGGCGCAGCTCGGGCACCCAGCGCCGGACGTAGTCGCCGGACGGGTCGAACTTCTCGCCCTGCGTCACCGGGTTGAAGACGCGGAAGTACGGGGAGGCGTCCGTGCCGGTGCCGGCCACCCACTGCCAGCCGTGGTTGTTCGACGCCACGTCCCCGTCGGCCAGCCGGTCGAGGAAGTGGCGCGCCCCCACCGGCCACCAGACGTGCAGGTCCTTGGTGAGAAAGCTCGCGGTGATCATCCGGACCCGGTTGTGCATCCAGCCCTCGGCGAGCAGCTGGCGCATCCCGGCGTCGACCACGGGGTAGCCGGTGTGCCCGGACCGCCACGCCTCGATGGCGTCCTCCGGCTCGTCGTAGCGCATGCCCGAGAGCGCCGGCCGCAGGTCCGCCCAGGCGCTCTTCGGGTTGTGCCACAGCACGTCCGCGTAGAACTCGCGCCAGGCCAGCTCGTCGCGGAAGGTCTCGACCCCGGTGCCGCGGAGGTCGGCGACCTCGGCCAGCAGCGTCCGCGGGTGCACCACCCCGAGCTTGAGGTAGGGCGACATCCGCGACGTCGCATCGACGGCGGGCAGGTTGCGCCCGTCGGCGTAGTCGCCGAGGTCGTCGTCGCGGAAGGAGCGCCAGCGGCGCAGGGCCGCCTCCTCGCCGGCCGGGGGCAGCTCGGGGAGGTCGGGGGCCGACAGGGCGGCGTCGAGGGCGGCCGTCGCGTCGGCGTCGTTGCGCACGTGCCGGACGTCCAGCGACCGGGGCGTCGGGGCCGGCGACGGCCATCCGTGCTGCCGCCAGGCCTTCGCGAAGGGGGTGAACACCTTGTACGGGTCCCCGAGCCGTTGGTCACCAGCCCCGGTCCGACGGCGTAGGGCGTGCCCGTCTCGACCCACTCGACCCCGTCGCCGAGGGCGTCGCGCACGACCTCGTCGCGTCGCACCCCGGCCGGTGTGCTCTCACGGGACAGGTGCACCGAGGTCGCGGAGACCCGTTGTGCGAGAGCCGGGACCACCTGGCGCGGGTCGCCGTGCAACAGCGTCAGGCCACCGTCGAGCGACTCGTCGAGGGCCCGGAGGTTCGCGGCCAGCCACGCCCGGCGCACCGGGCCGCCGCTGTCCCAGAGCCGCGGGTCGACGACGAAGGCCACGACGAGGTCGCCGTCGCCGGCGGCCTCGCGCGCGGCGAGCAGGGCGGGGTGGTCGCGGCGTCGCAGGTCGCGGCGCAGCCAGAGGACGGCGGTCATCGGGGGTGGCTCCTCACGAGAAGCGGTCGAGGACGGCGGGCAGGAGGAAGAGCATCCCGAGCGACCACGTGAGGTGCGTGACGACCGGGCCGAGGATGCCTCCGGTCACGCGCCGCTGCAGGCCGACGACGAGCCCGACGAGGAGCCCGGCGAGGACGAGCAGGGGGATGCCCGAGGTGGCCGTCACCAGCGCGTAGACCACGGTGGTCACGGCGACCGCGTGCTTGCGGCCCACCCCGGCGTACAGCGCACCGCGGAAGTACAGCTCCTCGGCGACGCCGTTGACCATCGTGATGAGGGCGACGACCCACAGCGACCCGAAGCGCGCGTGGTCGAGCAGGTCCTGCACCGGGTCGCGCAGCAGCGGCACCCGGGCCACGACGAGCGACCCGGCGAGGAAGACGAGGAGCAGCAGCGCCCCGAGGGCCAGCGACTGCACGACCGCCCGGCTCTCGCCCCCACCGACGCGGCGGTGCGCCCGGCCGAGGTGCAGCGGACCCGACGAGAACGCCCCGACGGCCCAGACGGCGGCCAGGGCGAGCGTCGCGACGTAGAACGTCGGGTCACCCGGCTCGATGCGCAGCGCCCACGCCAGCACCCCGGCGCCGACGAGGAGGGTGACGACGGCGACCCGGCGGCGTCGGTGGAAGGCCGCGTCGGACTCGGTGTGGTCGCGCGGAACCGGGTCGACGAGGGCCGCCCGCACGAAGGCGCGCAGCTCGGCGACGGGGTTCACGGCCCGACCCTCACGACCCCGAACCGCGACCGCCCCCGGCCCACTCCGGGTCGGCGGCGGTGACCCGGGCGGGGTCGACGGTGCCCGGCTCGGGGCGCGGGTCGGCGTCATCGCCGGCGATCGCGTCGGTGACGGCGCGGTCGTAGCCGAGGGCCCCGCCGGCGGGGGCGCCGACGAGGTCGTCGATGTCGGACTCCTCGCACACGACCTCGTGGAGCAGGCTCTCCACCAACGGTTTCGCGAGCCCGGTGGGCACGGGCGTGACGAAGCCGACCCACTGGCTGGCCAGCCGGGGGTGAGCACCGGCACGGTGACGATCGTGCGCGGGAACATGCCGGCGAGCCGGGCGAAGCGGGTGATCATCTCGCGGTAGGTCAGCACGTCCGGGCCGCCGACGTCGAAGGTGCGGTTGACGTCGGGGGCAGGTCGGCGGCGCCGACGAGGTAGTGCAGCACGTCGCGCGCGGCGATGGGCTGGATGCGGTTGTCGAGCCACTTCGGCGTGATCATCACCGGCAGCCGCGAGGTGAGGTGGCGCAGCATCTCGAAGGACGCCGACCCCGACCCGAGGATGATCGCCGCCTGCAGCACCGCGGTCGGCACGCCGCTCGACAGCAGCAGGTCACCGACCTCGACGCGCGAGGCGAGGTGGTCGCTCAGCGGGCCCTCCTGCGGGTGCAGGCCGGAGAGGTAGACGATCCGGCCGACCTCGGCCTCGTACGCCGCCCGGCCGAACGTCTGCGCCATCTCGCGGTCGCGCTCGACGAAGCCGCCGGCGCTGTCCATCGAGTGCAGCAGGTAGTAGGCGACGTCGACGTCGGCGAGCGCCTCGGCGAGGGTCGAGCGCGACGTCGCGTCGCCCTCGACGACCTCGGCGCGCCCGGCCCACGCGCGGTCGGAGATCTTCGACGCGTCCCGGGTGAGCACGCGCACGGTCCAGCCCCGGTCGAGCAGCATCGGGACCAGGCGCGACCCGATGTAGCCGGTCGCGCCCGTGACGAGCGCCCGGCGCCCGGTCCCGTCGGAGTGGTGTCCCGTGTCGCTCACCGGCGGTCCAACGTCTCCTTGAGCTGCGCGGCCGTGCGGTCACCCAGGCGTCCGAGCAGCGGGGTCATCACCGGTCCGAGGAAGCGGGCCAGCCCGGTGAACTCGAAGTCCGCCCGGTAGGTGACCTCGGCGCCGGTGCCGTCGGGGCGCACGGTGATGGTGTCGTGGCTCGTGGTCGTCGCGTTGCGGCCGACGATGACGAAGCGCGGGGCCTGGACCTCCTCGGTCGTGTACTCGAGCTCGACGGTGTTGCCGGCGAACTTCGACACGTTCCTGTAGGTCGTGCCCGGGCCGCCGTCACCGGACACCCGCTCGCACGAGACCGTCCCGGCGTCCCACTCCGTCGCGTTCCGGAAGTCGGCGAGGTAGGGGAACACCTCCTCGGCGCTCGTGCTCGTGCGGATGGTGCGTTCGACGGTCGTGGTCATCGGTCCTCCTGGCGGGTGAAGCGGATCTGGGCGACGTCGAGGTAGCCGGTGGCGAAGCCGGCCTCGCAGTACGCGAGGTAGAACTCCCACATGCGCCGGAAGGTCTCGTCGAAGCCATGGTGCTCGATCTCGTCCCACCGGGCGATGAAGGTCTCGCGCCAGCGACGCAGGGTCTCCGCGTAGTCGGCCCCGAACGCCTGCACCCTCTCTACCCGCAGCGACGTCGACTCACGCGTGACGTCGCGGATGGCCTGGAGGGAGGGGATGAGGCCGCCCGGGAAGATGTACTTCTGGATCCAGCCGAACGAGCCCTTGGTGGCCAGCAGCCGGTGGTGCTCCATGAGGATGGCCTGGATGGCGACGGCGCCACCGGGCGCCAGCAGCGTGTCGATCTGCTGGAAGTAGGTCTCCCAGTACTCCTCGCCGACGGCCTCGATCATCTCGACGCTGACGATCGCGTCGAACTGCCCGGTCGTCTCGCGGTAGTCCTGGAGGAGCACCTCGATGCGGTCGGTGTGGCCGGCGGCAGCGATGCGCTCCCGGGCCAGGTCGCGCTGCTCGGCCGAGAGCGTGACGGAGGTGACGGTGGCCCCGCGGGCCGCGGCGCGGATGGACAGCTCGCCCCAGCCGGTGCCGATCTCGAGGACCCGCGAGCCCTCGTGCACGTCGGCGGCGTCGAGGATGGCCTCGATCTTGCGCAGCTGGGCGCCGTGCAGGTCCTGACCGGCGACCGGGCGGGTCGGGTCGAAGAGCGCCGAGCTGTAGGACAGGGAGGGGTCGAGGAACGCGGCGAACAGGTCGTTCGACAGGTCGTAGTGCGCGCTGATGTTGCTGCGCGAGCCCTCGAGGGTGTTGCGCTGGTGGCGCGGGATGGCCCGGTCGACGAGGCCGCGCAGCGAGAGCAGCGGCTTCGGGACGAGCTCGCCCATCCGGGCGGCGAAGGGCATGAGGGCCTGTGCGAGGTCGGTGCCGTCGCCGGCGCGCCAGTCGCCGGCCATGTACGCCTCGCCGAGGCCGATCTTCGGGTGCGCCTCGAGCCGGCGGAAGAGCGCGCGGGGACGCACGACCTCGAGCACCGGGCTGTCCGGGCCACCCGCGCCGACGACGGAGCCGTCGGGGTAGCGCATCCGGATCGGCATGGGCCGCACGGCGACCTCGGTGATCGCCTTGGCGACGGCACCCCGGGTCAGGGCGCGGTGGGAGGTCAGCCGCGGGGCGGTGAGCTCGAGGCGGTGGGTGTCGGCGGTGGTCATCGCACGCTCTCCAGGGAGGTCTCGGGGCGGGGGCGGACGGGCAGTCTCCGCAGCCACAGCCAGATGCCGTGGAGGCGGATGAGCCCGCTCACCCGCTGGGGCATCAACGGGTGTCGCAGCGCGCTGCGGGCCACCGTCGAGGTCGTCGCCGGCCTCGGGGTGCCCGTCACGGTCGCGGTCACCAGTGGTTCGTCGTGCAGGCGCAGGCGGATGGCCACACCGACCGTGTCGGGCGTCATGGTGAGGCGGATGGCGTACTCGCCCTCGACGTCGTTGAACGGGGAGACGTAGAAGTCCTTGTCCATCGAGGCCCGGCCGCCCTCGTCGGGCCGCAGCACGTACGCGTGCCGGCCCCGTAGGTGTTGTGGACCTCGACGAGCACGGCCCGCAGGCCGCCGTCGGGGGCGAACACCCAGAAGGCGCTCATCGGGTCGAAGACGTGGCCGAGGGTGCGCGCGTGGGCGAGCATCACGACGCGGTCGCGCGGCGTGGTGCCGACGCCGTCGCGCTCGAGCACCCGCAGGACGTTGGCCTTGAGCGCGGCGATGCCGGGGTTGCCCGACAGGTGGTCCTCGCCGCGGAAGGTCGCGACCGGGCGCAACCAGCGGGGCAGGCGGGGCATCGCGTCGAGGTCGACGAGCCACTGGGTGTGCTTGTGCGTGAACGAGTGGCGCACCGGGCGGTGCCGGGTGTGGTGGACCCGGCCGACGACGAGCGAGGGCAGGACGGGGAGGTCGGTGGCAGTGGTCATCGGGTCACCACTCGACCCCGAGGGCCCGGGCCGCCTCGACACCGGACCGGCAGCCGTCCTCGTGGAAGCCCCAGCCCTGCCAGGCACCCGCGAAGGCGGTGCGCTCGGTGGTGATCTCGGGGATGCGGCGCTGGGCCCGCACGGCGTCGAGGTCGTAGAGGGGGTGCGAGTACTGCATGGTGGCGACGACGCTACCGGGGTCGATCCGGTCGGACGCGTTGAGCGTCACGTAGAACGGCTCGTCGGCGGGCAGGCCCTGGAGGCGGTTCATCCAGTACGTGACGACGGCGCCCTGCGACGGGTCGTCGCCGACGAGGTAGTTCCACGACGAGCGGGCCAGCCGGGCACGGGGCATGAGCGAGCCGTCGCGGTGCAGCACGGTCTCGTTCTGCGAGTACCGGAAGGCGCCGAGCACCTCCTTCTCGGACGGTGTGGCGTCGGCGAGCAGGCGCAGCGCGTCGTCGGCGTGGGTGGCCACGACGACCCGGTCGTGACGGTCGAGCCGCCCTCCGGCAGTGCGGATCTCGACGCCGTCGGGCGTGCGCGCGACGGACGTGACCGGGTCGCCGACGTGCACCGCGGGCAGCCGGGCGGCCAGCAGGTCGACGTAGGTGCGCGAGCCGCCGACGACGGTCATCCACTGCGGGGAGTCGCCGACCGAGAGCATCCCGTGGTGCTGGAGGAACCGGAAGAGGTAGCGCGCCGGGTAGTCGAGGGCCTGGCCCTCGCCGCTCGACCAGACGCAGGCGACGACCGGGATGGCGTAGAGCCGGGTGAAGGACTCGGGGAACCCGGCGTCGCGGATGAACTCGCCGTAGGTGGTCGTGTCCTCGTCGTCGGTCTGCTCGAGGAAGGCCGTGGCGAGCGCGTGGAAGCGCTTGACGGCCCGGAGCATCCCGACGTACTCGCGGTCGAGCAGCTGGCGGGGGCGGGCCACGAAGCCCTTGACCCCGCGGCCGCCGGCGTACTCGAGGCCGGTCGACTCGTCGCGGATGCTCATCGACATCTCGGTGTCGCGGGCCTCGACGCCCAGCTCGCGGAAGAGCCGGCGCAGGTACGGGTACGTGCGGTCGTTGTGGACGATGAACCCGCTGTCGACCCGCAGGTCGCCGTGGGCGGTCGGCACGGTGTGGGTGTGCGCGTGCCCGCCGAGGCGCGAGTCGCCCTCGTAGAGCGTCACGTCGTGGCGGGTGGAGAGCACGTGCGCCGCGGTGAGCCCGGAGACTCCGGCCCCGACGACGGCGATGCGCTCGGGAGCAGGGTGTCGCTCCGCAGGGGTGGGCGGCATGGGCAGCACCGTAGAACCTTTCGTCGACCTTCGTCAAAGGTTTGTCAAATCTCCGACCAGCGCTTACCGTGGCCGTGTGAGGCGTTCGGTTCCCCCGTCGATGCGGATTGGCGAGCTGGCATCCCGAGTGGGAGTCAGCACGCACGTCCTGCGTGCGTGGGAGGCGCGGTACAACCTCCTCGACCCCGTCCGCTCGCCCGGTGGCTACCGGCTCTACGGCACCGACGACGAGCGCCGCGTCCGTGAGGTGCTGGCCCTGCGCGAGCAGGGCGTCAGCGCGATGGAGGCCGCCCGCCAGGTGCTCGCCGCCGAGCGGGCCGGGGCCGCCGCCGCGATGGGTGCGCTCGCCGACGGCGACGGGATGCTCGACGGCGCCGAGCCCGCCCGCGACACGATGCGTGCCGACCCGCCCGTGCTCGTGGCCCAGCTGCTCGACGCCGTCACCGCCCTCGACGAGGACCGCGCCCACGCCGTCCTCGACACCGCCTTCCTCGACCGGTCCGTCGAGAGCGCCATCGTCGACGTCCTCGTGCCCTTCTTCGTGCGCGTCGGCGAGATGTGGGAGCTCGGGCGCATCGGCATCGCCCAGGAGCACTTCGCGAGCAGCCTCGTCCGTCGCCGCCTCGGTGCGCTGTCGCTCACCTGGGGCATCGGCACCGGCCCGGTCGCCGTGCTCGCCTGCCCCCGGGCGAGTTCCACGACATCATCCTGCTCGGCTTCGGGGTGCTGCTCGGGCGGGCCGGCTGGCGCATCCGCTACCTCGGTCCCGACACCCCGGTCGGGTCGCTGGCCTCCGCCGCCGACCTCACCCGCCCGGACGCCGTGGTCCTCGCCTCGCGCCGGCCCTCCGGGTTCCGGGCCCACGCGCCGGCCCTGCGCCGGCTCGCCGAGGTCCACCCGCTGTGGCTCGCCGGCCGGGGCACCACCCCGCGCGTCCTCGAGGAGATCGGCGCCATGCACCTCGGCCCCGACCTCGTCGCCGACGTGGGGTTGCTCACCACCGCCGCCCGCGAGCGTCGCCGGGCGCGCGAGGCATCCGCTGCGACCGCGGACTCCGAACGACGGTCGTGACGCCCGGCGCCGGTTGTGCGCCGGCCCGTCCGACCCGACCGCCTCACCCGATCCCAGGAGCAGCACGTGACGATGACCGAGCCCGGCCGGACCACGACGACGAGGGGCGGTGCGGCCACCCGCATCGAGGCGGCCCTGCGGCCCCTGCTCGGCGGGCCGCTGCCCGTGCGGCTGCGCACCTGGGACGGGTCCGAGGCCGGCCCGGTCGACGGGATGCTCGTCGAGCTGCGGACCCCGCAGGCCCTGACCCGGCTGCTCTGGCACCCGGGCGAGCTCGGGGCCGCGCAGGCCTACGTCACCGGCGAGCTCGAGGTGCACGGTGACGTCGGCGACGCCCTCGACCTCGTCCGCGAGACGGTCGCCGCCCGCTCGCTTCCGCCGCTGACCCCGGCGCGCGTCGCCCGGCTGCTGCCCGACCTCGTCCGGCTCGGCCGCGACACCGGGGCGCTGGCCCGTCCCCCGGCCCCGCCGGCCACCCAGGCGGTCGTCAAGGGCCGGCTGCACTCGCTGGCCCGCGACCGCGCGTCCATCAGCCACCACTACGACCTGTCGAACGAGTTCTACGAGTTCCTCCTCGACCCGCACATGGCCTACTCGTGCGGCTTCTACGCCGACGGGCCGGAGATGCCGCTCGAGGCCGCCCAGGCCGCCAAGCTCGACATGGTGTGCCGGAAGGTCGGTCTCTCCGAGGGGATGCGCTTCCTCGACGTCGGCTGCGGGTGGGGGTCGCTGTCGCTGTACGCCGCCGAGCACTTCGGGGCGCAGGTCACCGGCGTCACCATCGCGGCCGAGCAGAAGGCGTTCATCGACCAGCGCATCCGCGAGCGTGGGCTGCAGGACCGGGTCGAGATCCGCCTCCAGGACTACCGCGAGGTGCGCGACGAGCCGTTCGACGCCGTCGCGTCCCTCGAGATGGGTGAGCACGTCGGCGAGAAGAACTACGACACCTACGCGTCGGTGCTGCACCGCTCGGTGCGGCCGGGCGGGTACGTGCTCGTGCAGCAGATGTCGCGCATCGCGGGGCACCACCCGGGCGGTGGGCCGTTCATCGAGCAGTTCATCGCCCCCGACATGACGATGCGCCCCGTCGGCGACACCCTGAACTTCCTCCAGGGCGCCGGGTTCGAGGTCCGCGGGGTGCACGCCCTGCGCGAGCACTACGTGTGGACGGTCGACGCGTGGGCGCGCACGCTCGAGGAGAACTGGGACCGCGCCGTCGAGCTGATCGGCGAGGAGGGAGCCCGCGTCTGGCGGCTCTACCTCGTCGGTGGTTCGCAGGCCTTCCGGGACAACCGGATGGGCGTCGACCAGCTGCTGCTGCGCCGCCCCGGCGGCCCCGCCGTCGTCTCCGACCCGGCGCGCTGATGGGCGACGCGTTCTCCGGCGGCACCCTCGTCGTCGTCCTCCTCGGGTCGCTCCTGACCTCGGCGCTCGCGATGGGCGTCACCGCTGTGGTGTCCAAGCGTCTCGGCAAGGTCGCGGTCGTCGACATCACGTGGGGCCTGGTCTTCGTGGCCATCGGCTGGGTGGCGTACGCGCTGGGGCAGCACTCGGCGCGATCGCTGGTCCTCGCCGTGCTCGTCACCCTGTGGGGCGGGCGCCTGGCGTGGCACATCCGCGGGCGGGCGCTCGGTGCGGGTGAGGACCCCCGCTACGAGAAGATGCTGTCCTCGCAGCCGCCGGAGAAGCGCTTCGCGTTCGCGGTCAAGCGGGTCTTCGTCGTCCAGGGGCTGGCGGCGTGGTTCGTGTCGCTGCCGCTGCAGGTCGCGGCCTCCACCGACACGGCGCTCGGCTGGGTCGCGGCGGTCGGTGTGGTCGTCTGGCTCGTCGGCGTGACCTTCGAGTCCGTGGGCGACGCCCAGCTCAAGGCGTTCAAGGCCGACCCGTCGAACAAGGGCAAGGTCATGGACCGCGGCCTCTGGGGCTGGACGCGCCACCCGAACTACTTCGGCGACTCCGCCGTCTGGTGGAGCCTGTTCGTCGTGGCGGCCGAGGCCTGGCCGGGCGTGCTGACCATCCTGTCGCCCGTGGTCATGACGTACTTCCTGGCCTTCGCGACCGGCGCGAAGCTGCTGGAGTCGGAGATGGCCAAGCGTCCCGGGTACCCCGAGTACCAGCAGCGGACGAGCATGTTCTTCCCCCTCCCGCCGAAGAAGCGCTGACCGGACGCGGCAGAGGCCCTCCCGCTGTCAGGGGCGGGCCGTGCGTCGCAGCACGCCGAGCACGACGGCCGCGGTCACGGTGCACAGGACGGCACCCCAGGCGATGTCGACGAGCACGACGACGAGCGGGAAGTCGCGGAACACCGCCATCGACGTGAGGTCGAAGGTCGCGTAGGTGACCACTCCGAACGCGGCCGCATCGCGCAGCCCGCGGCCGAGCGACCCGCTCGCCAGCGCCGGCCGCAGCACGAAGTGGACGAAACCGAGCAGGTAGACGACGTAGAACGCCACGGCTGCACCGGTGTTCGGCCTGTCCGCCAGCAGGTGCCCGATGCGCTCGTCGTAGAGCGTGCCGGAGCCGACCGTCAGCCAGAAGGCGTCGAGGGCGCCGAAGACGACGGCAGCCAGCAGGAGGGCGCGCAGCAGGCGGGCACGGTCGACGGGCTCGGTGGTCATCCACCGAGCCTAGGTGGCTGCGGGTGGCCTCAGGTCTGGTCGTCGATGGTGGCGCCGGGCGCGTTCTTCTGCACCGAGGCGACGCCGTTCATCGCGCTGGCCTTGGTCTCGTAGGCCTCGCCCGAGGCGATGATCTGCCCGTTGCTCGCCTTGAGCCGGAAGCGGAACTTGCCGCCGGCGTCCTTGTAGACCTCGAACTTGCCTGCCATGACAGATCCCTTCGCCGGGGCCCACGCTCGCGGTGGGCGGCTCAACGCTAGCGGTGGCGCGGCATCCTGCCAACGGTCCTGGTGGCCCGAGCCGACGACCGTGACGCGGCGGTCAGGACAGGGTCTGCCCGACGGCGTGGATGACCAGGCCGGCGAGTGCGCCGACGACGGTGCCGTTGATCCGGATGAACTGCAGGTCGCGGCCGACGTGCAGCTCGATCCGCTCGGCGGCCTCCTTCCCGTCCCAGCGGTCGACGGTCACCGAGATGACCTCGGCCAGCTCGCTGCCGTAGGTGTTGACGACGAACGAGACCGCCTCCCCGAGACGGGCTTCCAGGATCCCCGACCACTCCGGGTCGTCGACCAGGTGCTCGCCGAGGTGCTCGAGCAGCTCGTCCCCCGGCGGTGGAAGTACGAGTCGCCGTCGTCCATCGCCGTCTCGAGCGAAGCCCGGAACGACCGCCACAGCCCGACCGCGGTCTCGGCGGCCTGGGGGTGGGTGAGCAGCCGCTCCTTGAGCGACTCGGCCCGCTCCATCACGGCGGGGTCGTGCTGCAGGTCGTGGGCGAGGGTGCGCAGCAGGTCGTCGAGGGCCAGCCGGGCGGGGTGGCGCGGGTCGCGGCGGATCTCGCGCAGCCAGGTGAGGACCTGATCGTAGGTCCAGCCGATGACGCGCTCGTCGAGCCAGGGCGGGGTCCACCACGGCGCCCGGGTGGTGAGCACCTCCGAGTACGTGCCGGGGTTCTCGCGCAGCCAGTCGTGCAGCTGCTCGAGCCCGAGGTCGACGAGCCCGTGGTGGGTGCTCTCCTCGACGACGCCCTCGAGCAGCGCCCCGGCGATGGGGCTCACGGGCTCGCGGACCAGCCGCGGCACGAGGAAGTCCTCGACGAGGCGGCGCACCTCGTCCTCGTCGAGCCGCCCGAGCCCGGCGCGGGCCACCCGCACCACCTCGGTGAGCACGCGTCGCCGGTGCTGCGCGACGCCGAGCCACAGACCGATCCGCCGGCTGACGTGGGCGGCGGCCAGCCGCTCGCGCGCGATCTCCTCGGTGAGGAAGTTCTCGGTGACGAACTCCTGGAGGTTGCGGCCGATCTCGTTCTTGCGCTTGGGGATGATCGCCGTGTGCGGCACCGGCAACCCCATCGGGTGCCGGAACAGCGCGGTGACGGCGAACCAGTCGGCGAGCGCACCGACCATGGCCGCCTCGGCCCCGGTGTTGACGTAGCCCCAGACGCCGTGGTCGTCGAGGCGCAGCGTCGCGAGGAAGGCGACCGCGGCCAGGAGCAGCAGCGAGAGGGCCAGCAGGCGCATCCGGCGCAGCCCGACCCGGCGCCGCTCGTCGGCCGGGGTCACTGCCATGAGGCTCACCCGCCCGATCCTGCCCCATCGACCCGGCCCGGACGCACCTACGCTGGTGCCGTGCGTTTCCTCAACGACCTCCTGCCCCAGCACGACCTGACGTACGACGACGTCTTCATGGTGCCGAACCGCTCGTCGGTCACCAGCCGGCTCGACGTCGACCTGCGCAGCTCCGACGGCACGGGCACGACCATCCCGCTCGTCGTCGCCAACATGACGGCCATCGCGGGGCGCCGGATGGCCGAGACGACCGCCCGCCGCGGCGCGCTGACCGTCATCCCGCAGGACATCCCGACCGAGGTCGTCGCCGAGGTCATCGCGTGGCAGAAGAGCCGGCACCTCGTCTACGACACCCCGATCAGCCTCGACCCGTCGACGACCACCGGCGAGGCGCTCGTGCTGCTGCACAAGCGGGCCCACGGTGCCGCGGTGGTCGTGCAGGGCGAGCGGCCGGTGGGCATCGTCACCGAGACCGACCTCACCGGCGTCGACCGCTACACCCAGCTCGCCGACGTCATGGTGCGCGAGATGGTCACCCTCGACGACGGTGTCGACGTCGAGAAGGCCTTCGACACCCTGTCGCACGCGCGGCGTCGGCTGGCACCCGTGGTCGACGTCGACGGCCGGCTCGTCGGACTGCTGACCCGGGCCGGGGCGCTGCGCGCGCACCTGTACAGCCCGGCCGTCGACGCCTCGGGCCGGCTGCGCATCGCCGCAGCGGTCGGCATCAACGGCGACGTCGCGGGCAAGGCGGCGGCGCTGGTGGAGGCCGGCGCCGACGTGCTCGTCATGGACACCGCCCACGGCCACCAGGAGAAGATGCTCGAGACCCTGCGGGCCGTCCGCGCGCTCGACCTCGGGGTGCCGCTCGTCGCCGGCAACGTGGTCTCCGCCGCCGGCACCCGCGACCTCCTCGAGGCCGGGGCGGACATCGTCAAGGTCGGGGTCGGCCCGGGCGCCATGTGCACCACCCGGATGATGACCGCCGTCGGCCGCCCGCAGTTCTCGGCGGTGCTCGAGTGCGCCTCCGCCGCACGCGAGCTCGGCAAGAACGTGTGGGCCGACGGCGGCGTGCGTCATCCCCGCGACGTGGCCCTCGCCCTGGCCGCGGGCGCGTCGAACGTCATGGTCGGCTCGTGGTTCGCCGGCACGCTCGAGTCCCCCGGCGACCTCTACACCGACGAGCAGGGCCGCCAGTACAAGGAGTCCTTCGGGATGGCCTCGGCCCGCGCGGTGCGCCACCGCACGGCCACCGACAGCGCCTACGAGCGGGCCCGCAAGGCGATGTTCGAGGAGGGCATCAGCAGCGCGCGGATGTACGTCGACCCGGCCCGGCCCAGCGTCGAGGACGTCATCGACGAGATCGTCGCCGGGCTGCGCTCGTCGTGCACGTACGCCGGCGCGCGCACGCTCGAGGAGTTCCACGAGCGGGCCACGGTCGGCCTGCAGAGCACGGCGGGCTTCGCCGAGGGCCGCCCGCTGCACTCGTCCTGGTGACCCGCTGGGGCAGGATGGCGGCATGGCCTACGACGTCGAGCGCATCCGGTCCCACTTCCCCTCGCTGACGGCCGGGCTGGCCCACTTCGACGGTCCCGGCGGGAGCCAGGTGCCGGACGTCGTCGGGGCCGCGGTCGCCGACACCCTCACCGCGTCGATCTCCAACCGCGGCACGGTCACCGCCTCCGAGCGCCGGGCCGACGCGGTCGTGACGCGCTTCCGGCGCACGGCCGCCGACCTGCTCGGGGCCGACCCGCGCGGCATCGTCATGGGCCGCAGCGCCACCGCGCTCACGTACGACCTCGCCCGGGCGCTGGCCAAGGACTGGGGCCCCGGCGACGAGGTCGTCGTCACCCGGCTCGACCACGACTCGAACATCCGCCCGTGGGTGCAGGCGGCCGAGGCGGCCGGCGCCACCGTGCGCTGGGTCGACTTCGACCCCACGAGCGGCGAGCTGACCGTCGACGACGTCGAGGCCGTGCTCTCCGAGCGCACCCGGCTCGTCGCCACGACGGCGGCCAGCAACCTCCTCGGCACGCGGCCGCCCGTGCGGCAGATCTCCGAGGCCGTCCACCGCGTCGGGGCCGTGCACTGGGTCGACGGCGTGCACGCCACCGCGCACGCATCCGTCGACGTCGCCGCCCTCGGTGCCGACGTGTGGACCTGCTCGCCCTACAAGTTCCTCGGCCCGCACTGCGGGGTCCTCGCTGCCGACCCCGCCTGGCTCGAGACGGTCCGCAACGACAAGCTCGCGCCGTCCACCGACGCCGTCCCCGAGCGCTTCGAGCTCGGGACCCTCCCCTACGAGCTCCTCGCCGGCACGAGCGCGGCCGTCGACTTCCTCGCCGCCCTCGACGACCTCGACACGCCTGTCACCGACGACGACCGGCGCGAGCGGCTGCTGGCCTCGATGCGCGCTCTCGAGGAGCACGAGGAGAAGCTGCTGGCCGTGCTCGAGCCCGGGCTGCGAGGGATGCCGGGCGTCACGGTGTACTCCAACGCCGAGAGCCGTACTCCCACGCTGCTGTTCACCGTCGACGGCCTCGACGGTCAGGAGGTCTACCGCGGCCTCGCCGAGCACGGGGTCAACGCCCCGGCGAGCAGCTTCTACGCCCTCGAGTGCTCGCGCCACCTCGGCCTCGGCGACACCGGTGGGGTGCGCGTCGGCCTCGCCCCGTACACGAGCCAGGACGACGTCGAGCGCCTCCTCGCCGGCCTCGAGGACGTCCTCGGGACCCGGGGCTGACCGGTGGTCGCCCTGCTCGAGCCCCTCGAGGCGCCGGTCGAGCCGGTCGACGCGCTGCGCCGCATCGCCTTCCTCCTCGAGCGGACCCGGGCCGGCACCTACCGCGTCGAGGCGTTCCGCAACGCGGTGAAGACGCTGCGGGGCGTGGACGCCGGCGAGCTGGCCGAGCGCGCCGAGGCCGGCACGCTCCAGGACATCCCGGGCATCGGGAAGTCGACGTCCGGCGTCATCGCCGAGGCGCTGGCCGGCGAGGTCCCCGCGTACCTCGCCTCGTTGCAGGAGAAGGCCGGCGGGCCACTGGTCGAGGGCGGCGAGGACCTCTACGCGAGGCTGCGCGGCGACTGCCACCTGCACTCCGACTGGAGCGACGGCGGCTCGCCCATCGACGAGATGGTGCTCACCGGCGTCGAGCTCGGCCACGAGTGGATGGTCCTCACCGACCACAGCCCGCAGCTGCGCGTCGCCAACGGGCTCACGGTCGAGCGGCTGCGTCAGCAGCTGAAGATCGTCGACGGCGTGAACCGTTCCCTCGCAGGGCACTTCACGCTGCTCAAGGGCATCGAGGTCGACATCCTCGACGACGGATCGCTCGACCAGACCGACGAGATGCTCGGCCGGCTCGACCTCGTCACCGCCTCGGTGCACTCCAAGCTGCGGATGAACGCCGACCCGATGACGAAGCGGATGGTCGCCGCCGTCTCCAACCCGCGCGTCAACGTGCTCGGGCACTGCACGGGCCGGCTCGTCGAGGGCTCGCGCGGCACCCGCCCGCAGTCCGAGTTCGACGCCCGCGCCGTGTTCGAGGCCTGCGCCGAGCACGACACGGCCGTCGAGGTGAACAGCCGCCCCGAGCGCTGTGACCCGCCGGACGACCTCGTCCGGCTCGCCCTCGACATCGGCTGCCTCTTCAGCATCGACTCCGACGCGCACGCCCCGGGCCAGCTCGACATGAAGGCCTACGGCTGCGAGCGGGCCGAGCGGCTGGGCATCCCCGCAGAGCGGATCGTCACGACGTGGGACGTCGACCGGGTGCGGGAGTGGGCGGCTCCCTGAGCATCCGGGTCGCCGTCATCGGAATACCCGGCGGCGCGAGGACGCTGGCCCGGACATGAGCGTCCCCACGATCACCCTGAACACCGGCCGCACCATCCCCCAGCTCGGCTTCGGCGTCTTCCAGATCGACCCCGCCGACACCGTCGCCGCCGTGACCACCGCCCTCGAGATCGGCTACCGGCACATCGACACCGCCGAGATGTACGGCAACGAGCGCGAGGTCGGCGAGGCCATCCGCCGCTCCGGCATCCCGCGCGAGGAGATCTTCGTGACCTCCAAGCTCAACAACGGCTTCCACCGCCCGAGGACGCCGAGCGCGCGTTCGCCGACACCCTCGACGCGCTCGGGCTCGAGCAGATCGACCTCTTCCTCATCCACTGGCCGCTGCCGACCCGCTACGACGGCGACTTCGTCGCCACGTGGCGCACGATGGCCTCGTTCGCCGACGACGGCCGCGCCGCCTCCGTCGGGGTCTCGAACTTCCAGCCCGCCCACCTCGCCCGGATCATCGACGAGACCGGCGTCATCCCGGCCGTCAACCAGGTCGAGGTGCACCCCTACCTGACGAACGAGGCCGTGCGCGCGGCCGACGCCGGGCACGGCATCGCCACGGAGGCGTGGTCGCCCATCGCGCAGGGTGGTGTGCTCGACGACCCGGTGATCGTCGAGGTCGCCGAGGCGCACGGCGTGACGCCGGCCCAGGCGACGCTGCGCTGGCACATCGAGCGGGGCGACATCGTCTTCCCGAAGTCGGTCACCGAGTCCCGCATCCGCGAGAACTTCGACCTGTTCGGCTTCTCGCTGACCCCCGACGAGGTCACCCGGATCTCGGCGCTCGACCGCGGCGAGAGCGGCCGCACGGGCCCGAACCCGGACGAGTTCGACTACATCCCGGGCTGACGTCCCGGCGCCCCGGCCCCCGTTTTGGTGGCTGGGGCGCCGTCCCCTATGCTTTCCGAGTCCTCGACGGATCCGAGCGCCGGGTTGCTGACGAGTGGGTCCGACGAGAGTCGGGTCCCCATCGTCTAGCGGCCCAGGACCCCGCCCTTTCACGGCGGTAGCACGGGTTCGAATCCCGTTGGGGATACGGTCTTGCGTTTGCCAAGGCCCCGTAGCGCAGTTGGTTAGCGCGCCGCCCTGTCACGGCGGAGGTCGCGGGTTCGAGTCCCGTCGGGGTCGCTCCTTTCTCGAAGGGGCCGGTTCGTCCGGCCCTTTCGTGCAAGGTCCGGCCAGGTAGCTCAGTTGGTACGAGCGTCCGACTGAAAATCGGAAGGTCGGCGGTTCGACCCCGCCCCTGGCCACAGAAAACCGCAGGTCAGAGGCTTGCGACGCTCCAGCGAGAGTCAAGGCGTGCTAACGCCTGCTAACGCGGGGGTCTTTAGTCGGTGATTTTGACCGCTCTGGGCGCGCCTGCAGAGGAGCCAGGACCGGCAGGTACGAGACACGTGCACGATCTAGCCGTCGTGGTTCAGTGCTGGGAGTCGCCGTCAACGAGGGCGCGTGGGAGTCGCCGGGCTGTGGTTTGGCATCACCTACTTGGCGGATGAGCCCGGGGTCGCGGGGCAACTGTACGTGGCAGGTACCCGCCTTCGATGCCACCGACAGCACCGCAGAGTGGGCAACTGACTACTCCTGGTGGCCGGCTGGTCGGTTCATGCGCGTTCGGCAGCCCGCGGCGTTTCCTGACAGCGACTACCTACAGGCTCTGAGTCACGTGACAGCTCCCGTCATCGCGCTTCGACCCCGGGACACCCTTTCGATCGATTGAGTGCCCGTCGGCTTCGACGATGGGGACTTCCCGGTGGCCTGGACCCGCTGGCGTCCGCTGACGTCGACCGGAGACGCACGCTCACTCATGCCCGGAGAGGGGTGAGCCTCGGAGGGCACGCAACGGTCGCGGAGCGAGGTCCCGTGTGGCGGACCCGCCGGACTAGCGTGGCAGGCATGCCCTCGACCTCCGCCGCCGCCGCGTGCCCCTTCCGGTGACCTCCCGCCGACCGGATGCCGTGGTCGGCGGCGGCCCTGCGGCTGGTGCCGCGGCGCGCGCGTTGGCGTCCGCCGGACGGCACGTCGTTCTGCTCACCGCGGAAGAGCGAGCCCCGTACGACCGCACGGTGCTGTCCAAGGATGTCCTGCTGCGACCGGGCGCCGAGGCGTCCGAGGTGTGGCCCGCCGGGGCGCCGTGGCGCGAGCGCATCGAGGTGCGCACCGGGGCGAAGGTCGTCAGCCTGGACCCCGGCGCCCGGCGGCTCGTCACGGCCTCGGGTGACGAGGTCGTCTTCGAGTCGGTGATCCTCGCGACGGGGCGGAGCCCCGGCGGCTGGTCGTCCCCGGGGCCGACGGCGCGGGCGTGTACTACCTGCGGGACGCGACGGACGCGGCCGCGCTCTGTGCGGCGCTGGAGGACGCGAGGCGCCTGGTCGTGGTCGGTGGTGGCGTGATCGGGTTGGAGGTGGCGGCCGCTGCGGCGACTCGCGGGGTGGAGGTCGTGGTCCTCGAGGCCGCGCCCCGGGTGCTCTCGCGAGGGGTACCCGCGGCGGTGAGCCGGTGGATCCAGAGGCTTCACGAGTCGCACGGGGTGGTGGTGTGCACGAGCATCGGGCCGGCCGCCGTGCTGCGCTCGGAGGGCGGCGCCGTGACCGGCGTACAACTGGCCGACGGTACCGTCGCGCCGGCCGACGCTGTGGTGGTCGGTGTCGGCATCGTCCCGCGTGACGGGTTGGCCCGGGCCGCCGGCCTGGCCGTCGACGACGGCATCCTCATCGACCCGTCCGGGCGCACGTCGCAGCCGAACGTGTTCGCCGCCGGCGACGCGGTGCGTACGCGGGACCCGGGTGAGACACCCGGCATCCGGCTCGAGTCGTTCACGGCGGCTGGGCGCCAGGGTGAGGTCGCCGCCCACACGGTGCTCGGCGAGGACGACGCCTTCACCGACGTGCCGTGGTGGTGGTCCGACCAGTACGACGCGACCGTGCAGGCGATGGGTACCGCCCCGGCCGGCGCTCTCCAGGAGGCGCTCGACGTGCCGAGCGGCCTCATCGTGCTCTCCATGATCGGTGACCGGCTTGTGGCGGCGTGCGGTGCCACCCACGGGCCGGGCATCGCCCGGGCGGTGCGGGCGGCCGGGCCGGTCATCGCGGCCAAGGCCCGGCTCGACCTCGATGCCGTCCACGCCACGGCGGGCGACCTCGCAGGCTTGGCCGCGCTGCTGCGCGCCGCTGTCCGGCCCCACTGAGCAACGGCCGGCGGAGGTCTCACATCGGCTGTCATCAGAGGCTCGTTCCCATCAGAGCGGGCACCGCTGACGGTCGGGCCGGTACGGGTCGGGCGCGTGTGCGGCGTTGCGCACGGGCGTGGACCAGCGGTGGTCGCTTGTCGCTGAAGTGGGTCAGCGATTCGACAGGGAACATCAGGAGTAGCCCTCAGTGCCCAGGTCCGCAGCTTCTCAGGGCCTTCATCGCCTCGACGGCCACACGGGGGCGGCGCTCACGAGCCTCTCGCCGACCTTTGGTGCTGCTCCGGGCCCCATTCCATCCGGGGAAAGAGAAGCGTGTGCCAGAAGGGGGCGATTCACCTGGGTTGGATGAAGACGGTGCGCCACACGTGCCTGGTCATGGCGACGAACACGGTTGCCCAGGCTGCGATGGCCACCCAGAGCTCAGCCCTGCCGATCATGCTGACCACCGGCAGCCGGTCTGCTTGGCCGAGATAGATCCCGGCCACGGCGTACATTCCGAGCGGAAAGATGATGCTCCACAGCGTTGCCTCGTAACGCAGCGGCACTTGCCGCACCCTGTGGCGCCACCATCCGGCGGCGACCAGGACAGGGATCAGCCATGTCGCGAATGCCCAGAACACCACGGCCAGGCCCGCGATGAGCTCGCGAGTGGCGTGCACCATCGGTGCGTCTGCCATCTCAACGATGCGCGCTCCCGCGAGGACGGTGATCGCCAGAGCACCCATGGCGACCCAGTAGGGCGGGGTGAGATCCTCCGGTCCGAACGGGTAGAGCATCAACCGCAACGACACGAATACGCCGGCGGCCGCGTACAGGAATACCCCGACCGACCAGGACATCACGGCAAGAAGAGCCAGTTCCCGGCGTCCGGGTGCCAGTACAGGCTCGAGGGTGGCGGCGGCGATGGCCACGGACTGGCTCGCGACGACCCAGATGAACCAGGTTCCGTTCGCGGCTGCCACAATCGGCCGCTCCTCCCGCCCCAGCGCTGCGGTCCACGGCACGACATAGCCGAGCACGACCCAGACAGTGCCGGAAACGACAAGTAGGGACGCCGTCACCCAGTGGTATCCCTCGGCGCCGATCCGTACACCAAGCACGTTGGTCGCGGCGACGAACGTGAAGAAGCCGAAGCCGCGTCGTGGGTCGTTGAAGTCGTCATTGGTCGCCTGTCGGTGGGCGGCGAAGCGCCAGACCGTCAGGGTCACGAGGACGACGAACGCGACGACTGAAACCACCAGCAACATCCCGGAGATCGCGAAGAAGCCCTCGAGCCTCAGACCGACGGAGATGATGCCGGTGGCCATGACCAAGGCGAAGTAGCCGGGCGTCAAGCCCTCCAATGCCTGGTGCACGCGTCCGCGCAGTTCGGTGGCCACGCGTCGCAGGCTACTGGTATCGCGGAATCGGCCTCGTCGTGGTGGGCATCGGTTGAGCCCGGATCAGCCGCCGACACCCAGTGCTGAGCCCACCGCCATGGCGAGGTGCTCTGGCCGGCCGCGTGGCTCGTCGTCACGGGTCACAATGGGCAGTCGGTTCTCTCCGGTCCCTGAGTACCGTCTGGCTGGTCGGCATGGATGGCACCGCCAACTTTCGGAGGACCTCGCGATAGTCGCCGCGCAGGCTCATGTTCGGCCGTCGCAGTGAACCGCTGGTAGTCCCTGCGGGCAACAGGATTCCCGGAGGGGTTCGCTCTGTCACGACTGCCTTGGTCGCTGAGTTCGACGCCGGCCAACAGCCAGGTGCCGCTGCCCTACCGAACAAGCGTCGTCAATGAGGGGGCTTGCAGCGCTTGTGGTTGCGGCCACGCCGGATGCGTGTGTCGGCTGCGGAGCTGAGATATCCGTACCCGCCGCAATGCGCTCCTGAGCGCCAGGTGGGCACGTTCCTCATGGACCGGTTCGCCGGATGAGCCCTCGTCGGACCGCGGTGGCCACAGCGGCAGTGCGGGAGTCGGCGTCGAGCTTGGCGAAGATGTGCACCAGGTGGGACTTGATGGTGGCTTGGGAGACGAACAACGCGTTGGCGATCTCCTCGTTCGACAGGCCGTCGGCTACCAGCGTCAAGACTTGCGACTCGCGCGGGCTGAGGGATGTTGACGGGGCCCGCATCCGGTCCATGAGCCGGCTGGTGACGGTTGGGGCCAGAGCAGTCTGCCCGGCCGCCGCGGCGCGTACCGCCGCGATGAGCTCTTCGGGTGGAGCGTCCTTGAGCAGGTATCCGGCGGCGCCGGCCTCGACGGCGGCGATGATGTCAGCTTCGGTGTCGTAGGTGGTCAGCACGACAACTAGTGGCGGTGCGGCCATGCTGGCGATCTGCGCGGTGGCTGCGATGCCATCCAGGCCCGTCCCGAACTGCAGGTCCATCAGGACGACGTCGATGTCGCCGGTCTCGGCCCGGGCGATGGCGGCTTCGGCGGTGGCGGCCTCGTCGACCACCGCGATGTCGAGCTCGGACTCGAGGACGGCCCGCAGCCCCGCGCGCACCACGGGGTGGTCGTCGGCCAGGAGCAGTCGGATGGCGGTCACCGGAGCAGCCTCGTGGCTGGTGCTGCCGTGCGGCCTGCTGCGGGCGGGGCCTGAGCGGGCGGGGCCTGAGCGGGCCGGTCGAAGTGAACCGACACGGCGGTACCCCGCCCGGGTTGGGACTCCACGCGCAGAACGCCACCAAGCTCAGCGGCCCTGGCGCGCATGGAGCGCAGGCCGAAACCGCCCTGCCCGGCCGGCGCCGGAGTCGCCGGCACCTGGGCGTCGGTGTCGAACCCGGTGCCGTCGTCGACGACGTCCAGCGTTACCGCCTCGTCCATGCCGGTCAAGGTGACATCGGCACGGTCGGCTTCCGCGTGCTGGGTGACGTTGCCGAGGGCGGTCTGGGCGATGCGCAGCAGCGCGACCTCGACCTGGGTGGGTAGCGCCGCCACCTGTCCGATTTCGTGGAAGGACACCGGGATGCCGGTGCGGGTGGCCGTCGAGGCACACAGACGCTCGAGGGCCGCCGGCAGGGTGGACTGCACCAGGTCGGCGGGCGCCAGCGCGCGAACGAACCGGCGGGCTTCGTCCAGGTTCTCCTGCGCGGTGAGGCGGGCCTGCTCGACCAGCTCAGACGCCCTCTGCTGCTCGGCCGTCTGCGCCGGAGCCAGGGACCTGTGGGCGGCGGTCAACAGCAGCTGAATGCTGATCAGGCCCTGCGCGAGCGTGTCGTGGATCTCGCGAGCCAACCGTTCCCGCTCGTCCAGCACCCCGGCCCGGTGCTGGGCCTGGGCAAGCTCGCCCCGGGTGCGGTCCAGCTCGATGATGAGGCGTCGGCGCTGCTCGGACTCGGCCTGCACCGCCTGGTACCCGAACACGGTGGCGACGGCGGCAGCGGCGCCGAGCACCGGCCCGATGACCATGGCGGCAGTCAGGATGTCCTGATGCCAGGCGAACCCGGCCACCGCCGCGACGGTCGTCACGAACACGGCTGCGAGCCCGACGGGACGGGGCAGCAGGTACAGCAGCAGGAAGAACCATGGAAACGCCAGGTAGATGGCGTCCGGGGTCAGCACGAGCAGCCCGGCCCAGGCGGTCAGCAGCACCGCGAGCCACGCGCCGGCGGCCCGCGCCGAGGTGGCCACCGCTGTCCACCGCAGCCCGGCGGCGTAGACGGCTGCGACCAGACCGGAGCAGGCCACGGCCGCCCAGTCAGCAGGGGTGGACAGGGCGCTGCGCCCGGCGCCAACGGCGAGCAGGACCGCGACGAGCAGGTGGATCCCCCACCGCAACGGGACCGGTGCCTGAAGGGGTGCAGCGGTGGCTGGCTGGCTCGGCGCTGGATGGGACATGTCCGGGCCACCCTACGGCGGACCACCAGGGGTGGGCATCCATCGAAAGTTCGACGATGGGGTGCATCCTTCGGCGCCGGCGAACCCGCCCTGGGCTCGATGCCCGAAACCGCCCGAACCAGGACCGTAGGTGATGGCGCCGCAACCGCGACGCGACCGGTCCCGGCCAGCACGGTGCTCCACAAGCGCGCACCGTCAACAGCCGGGTCACCTAGGGAAGGAAACCATCGGCGTGTTCGTCGCCATCCGAGATCTCCGCTTCGCCAAGGGACGGTTCGCCCTGATGGGCTCCGTGGTCACCCTCATCACCCTGCTGGTCGTCCTGCTCTCCGGCCTCACCGCCGGCCTCGGGCGCGGCAACACCTCCGCCATCACCGACCTGCCCGCGGACCACCTGGTGTTCTCCGCACCCGCCGCGGGCCAGAAGCTGGCTTTCACCGACTCCGCCATCGGCCCGTCGGTGCAAGACCAGTGGGCGCGGGTGCCCGGTGTGCGCCGAGCTGAGCCAGTCACCGTCGCCATGACCCGCGCGAGCGTCGGTGACCGCAGCACCGGCGTTGCGGTCTTCGCGGTCACGCCCGGCTCAATGCTGGCACCCCAAGTCGGCGCCGGCGAGGTGGTGCTGTCGACCAAGGCGGCCTCGTCACTGCAGGTCACCGCCGGAGACCGCATCGACGTGGCCGGCCAGCCGGTCACCGTCGCACGCGTCTCCGGCAACGGTGAGTTCTCCCACGCCCCGGTGATCTGGACAGCCACCGCGAACGCCCCAGCGTCCAGCCAGCAGACCGGTGCAGCGACGTTCCTCGCGCTGAACACAGACGACAGCGCCGACCTCGCGGCCGCCGACCAGCAGCTGGGCACACTGACCCTCACCCCGGGGAAGTCGCTGTCAGCCATCGGGTCCTACACGTCCGAGAGCGGTTCGCTGCAACTGATGCGGGTCCTGCTGTTCGCCATCTCCGCCCTGGTCATCGGCGCGTTCTTCACCGTCTGGACCGTGCAACGCAGCGGCGAAATCGCCATCCTGAAAGCACTCGGCGCCTCCACCCGGTACCTGCTGAAGGACGCTCTCGGCCAGGCGCTGGCACTGCTCACCCTGGGCACCGCCCTCGGGACCGCCATCGCGGCCGGCATCGGGGCCGGCATCACCATGGCCGGCACCGCCGTGCCGTTCGTGCTGAACCCACCCACCCTGCTGTTCCCCGCCATCGTCATGGTCGTCCTGGGCCTTGCGGGTGCGGCCGTCTCACTGCGCACCGTCACCACCGTCGACCCCCTCACAGCGCTAGGAAGTGCCCGATGACCCTGCACCTGGACGACGTCACCCTCACCTACCCCGACGGCGACCAGCGCCTGACCGCGCTCGACCGGGTCAGCCTCACCGCCGAACCCGGCACCCTGACCGCAATCGTCGGACCGTCCGGCTCAGGCAAGTCCAGCCTGCTCGCCGTCGCAGCCACCCTGATCACCCCCGACTCCGGGCGTGTCCTGCTCGACGGCCTCGACCTGTCCCGGCTCAGCCCCGCCGAGACCGCGCAAGCCCGGCGCGAGCAGATCGGCATCATCTTCCAGAGCTCGAACCTGCTCGCCTCCCTCACCGCGCTCGACCAGCTGCTGGTCATCGCACACATGAACGGCACCGACGTGGACTCTGCGCGGGGCCGGGCCATGGACCTGCTTGACGCGGTCGGTCTGGCCGCCCAAGCCGACAAGCGCCCGCACCAGCTCTCCGGTGGCCAGCGGCAACGCGTCACCATCGCGCGTGGCCTGATGAACCAGCCGTCACTGCTCCTGGTCGATGAACCAACCAGCGCCCTGGACAGTCAGCGCGGCGAAGCCATCCTGGCCCTGCTGCGTCAACTGACCCTCGACCGCGACCTCACCACCGTCATGGTCACCCACAACCAAGACCACTTGGCAGGTGCTGACCACGTCACCGAAATCGTGGACGGGAGGAGCCGCCAGCTCGCGACCTGGTGAGCGGCACGTCAGCCGCAGCCACTCAGGTGAGACCACGCCGCGGCGCGGTGACGCAACTCCTGGTGCGGCTGACGAGCAGGGTGGGGCGTAGGTGGTCGCATGACCTCGGGTAGGAGGCGGTGCCTTCCATGGCGGCTGGGCCACGCTCGCGGAGTCTTCAGCGGATGGCAGGCTGCACGTGTGTGGTCATGAACTCGACGAACTCGTCGGGCTGCTCGAAGAGGGGCCGGTGGCCGGAGCGGTCGAGCACGACCAGCTCCTTCGTCGGAGCGGTCAGCCCGGCGTACCACTGCGAGAACGGCTCCGCGCGCCCTGGAGCCTCATGAGCACCCTGCACGAAGAACACCGGGACCTCCAGAGTGGGAGCGTCCCGCCGAAGGTCGACGTCCTGGATCCGCGGGTACAGGGCTGCGAAGGTGTCCATGAAGCCGGCCAACAGGTGCACCTGGTCGACCAGGGTGTACTCCGGGACGAGGAAGTTCTCCGAGAAGCCGCCTTCTCCTTCGCTGTTGCCCGTGTGGTCGTAGGGGTAGACCTCGTGTTCGTAGGACAGCGCGGTCTCGTAGTCGAGCATCGAGGTGTACGGCGGTGGCCCGATCTCCTCGAGCTCGGTGGCCAACCCCGCCTGCCCGCGTGTCCGGGCCCACGCGAGGGTGTCGGTGTAGAAGATGCGGTCGGTCTGCAGGGGGCTGACCATCTGGCCTGCACCCACGAACGCCGAGTAGAGGGTGGGTTCGTGGCGGACGGTGAGCACGCCGAGGATCGTCCCCCACGACTGGCCCACCAGCAGCACCCGGTCGACGCCGAAGCGACTCCTGAGGTAGTTGGTCGTCGCGACCGCGTCGGCGATCGCCGCCTGGAGCGTGTAGGTGTCGGTCGGGTCGAGCGCCGGGTAGGAGGTTCCCGTGCCGCGCTGGTCGAGCGTGGCCACGGTGAAGTGCTCTTCGAGCGCGGGCAGGTGGTTGCGCATGGCCCCCAGCTCGGAGCCGCCCGGGCCTCCCGCGAGGAAGAGCAGCACCGGGTTGGCGGTGTCGTGGCCCCGGATCATCAGCCCCAGCTCGTGGCCGTTGACGTCGATGGACGTCAGTTCCGCGATGCTGGCGGGCACCGGCCGGCCGTCCGCGCCGGTGATCTGGGCCGTTGACGACGATCGGGCGACCGCGATCGTGAGACCGAGGAGCAGGACCACGGATGCCGTGACCGCCGTCCACCGTAGGACCGAGCGCCCGCGCCCGGCGTGGAGATGCCCGTGGCGACGGGCCTGGGCCAACGCGCCCCAGGCGGCACCCATGGCCATCGGCAACAGGGACAGCAGGGCGTGGAAGCCGCGCCCGACGACCAGGGCAAACACTCCATACGTGCTGAAGTGCGCCGTGTCCACGGTCGGGCCGTCCACCGGGATTCGGGCGATCTCGAAGCTCACCGCGAACACGACCGGAACCACGAGGATGGCCCAGCGGGACCGGGTGAGCAGGCCCGCCGCGACCCCCACGGCGAGGCTGACGATGATCGAGGTCAGCGCTGAGGCCGTGGTTTGGGGGTTCTAGGGGTCAGCACGCCAGCCAGGGCGCCCCAGCCTGAGGCGAAGACGACGGCAGTGACCCAGCCGCGGCGCACCACGGCCGACCCGGCTACCTCTGGCAACCTGGCAGCCGTTCGCGACCGCGCTGTGGAGGAGGTGAACGTGGACGTTGGTTGTGACATGCCGCAACCCGGCCCACAGGCCGGTCCCTTCCCGGCCGGGGGCACGAACCCGTCATCGTCGCGCACGACCCCGGCGACAGCCACGCTACGACGGCGCAGTTCTGCCGGGGCCGGATCGTGCCCGACCACACAGTGTCCCCTCAGCCCGCCGCCGTGGCCTGCAGCCAACGACGTCATCACGGCCTCGGCGTCGGGACGCGAACCCGAGCGTTCATGGCATGACGGGTCGGCCAGTGCGCTCCATCCGAGCCGGCTTCGCTCAACCAGGCACCCGTACACGTCGTCGCTGCAGCACGCGTCGCCCGGTCCCCAAGGCTTCCGCCTCGAGGCGATGGTCGCCTCACGGGTACTTGACGATTGTCGGTTGGACCGGTGTGCGGCAAGACTTGGTCCAGGTGATCGGCGGACGCTCTCCTCGCGGCTGCCCACCCGCGATTGATGTCGCTCATCAATGGTGGGGGCACCAACGGCGCCGGCCGCCTCTTGGCGCAACGGCTGTTGGCTTACGGTGAGCACGTCGTGGACGTCCCGGCGACGCTCAGCGCGCGGTCCCGGGGCCTGGATACGGGCGACCACAAGACCGATGCGCTCGACGCGCACGTCGTCGCCGTGGTCGTGCTGTAAGCCGGCCCTCAGCGGCCCTTGGGACGGCAGGTGCCCTCCGGGGCAGATCAGTCGGAGAGGTCGACCATCACCAGGGTCATTCGGCACGCGGTGACGGCGACCAGTGAGTGTGTTGCGCCCGGTGCGAGGTAGATGATGTCACCGTCTGCCATGGCGTGCTCGGCGCCCTCGACGGTGAACCGCATCCGGCCGCTCACCAGCTGCACTGCCACAGCCCGCGGCGAGGCATGCTCGGTGAGCATCTCCCCGGCATCGAAGGTGAACTGCACGACCCGCATCACGTCGTTGGTGACCAGGACCCGCGAGGTCGTCGACTCCGCCACGACCGGCAGGGCGTCGGACAGGTTCAGGTGGGCGGATGACTCGGATACCGGGGAATGCTTCGCCATGTCGTGAGCCTACGTCTGGCGTGGGCCAGTGTCCTGACAGCGCTATGGTGTACCCGATCGGACCGCGAGGTCCCCGCCGGTAGGCCAGTCATTGCGCGAGGATTGTTGCCCGTCTGGGGTCTCGAGCTCGGCCTCGGCGAGGGACGCCGGCCATGCGCAGTTCACCGAGCTTGCTGAGCCTGGTGAGCGTGTCCTCGGTTGACGGCGCGGCAGCTGTGGGTGCGGCCGGGGATGCGCCGGGCTGGGCGGCGAGCGGCGTGGCGCGCCGCGGCATCTTGGGGCGGGCCTGCGTAGCCTCTGGCGGGTCGTCTTGGCCGTCACCCGCGGCGAGGGGCTCGTCGACGAAGGCGATACGGACACGGCCACCGCCGTTCAAGGCAGCAAAGCCCCCACTCCGCCGGGACTCCTACGGTGTCTGTGGTTGGCGAAGCGCGCGTGACAGGGTCGGTGACGTGGCTGGCTGGCTGGGGTGGATCATGGGGGTGTGGCCGAAAGCGCTGGTCGTAGCCTCGCGTCCGGCTGGGCGTCGGGCTCGCGCGGCGGGGAGCCAGTGAGCAGTCGGGGCGCCGTGGTGGCCGCCGTCAATGGTTCGGCTGCGGACGGGCCGGTGGTGGACTGGTCGGTGGACGCGGCCGCTCGACTTCGGGCACCGCTGCGGCTGGTCACGGTCGTGGAGGCGAAGCCGCGACGCACCCCTGATGGGGACGTGTCAGGCGCTGCGGTGGTGGATCAGGTCGTGGGCTGTGACCCGGGGCGCCAGGTTCTGAGCCGGGCCCTTGCGCGGGCGAGGTCGCGGAACGACAGCATCGACATCGCCGCCGTCTCGTGGTCGGGGTCGCCGGTCGGCGCGCTCGTGCGACTGTCCAAGAGCGCCGCCCGGGTGGTTGTCGGTGCCCCGGCTCGCGGGCGCCTGGGGCGGACCCTGCTGGGCTCGGTGGCGTTCGCGGTGGTGGCTGGCGCGTCCTGCCCGGTCGTGGTGGTGCCGGCCGACGCTGTCGCGACCCCGCTGCGGCACCTCATCGTCGGGGTGGACGGCAGCCAGGCCAGCGTGCGCGCCGTCGAGATGGCGCTCACGATCGCCAAGGGTGCCAAGGGTGCCCGGGTCACCTGCGTGCTCGGCTGGAACCTCGGAGGCGTCGGGGGGTCGGTCATCACCGAACCCTCCACCGAGCCTTGGACTGCGGTGGCGCGGCGACTGGCCGCGCTCGGCCACCGCACCGTCGCCCCGGTCGCAGCCCGCTACCCCGGCATTCGCATAAACATCGCGACCCGGTACGGGTCACCCGCCCGGGCGGTCGTGGAGGCGGCAGCCGAAATGGACGCGGACCTGGTGGTCGTCGGAAGCAGAGGGCTTGGCGGGTTGCGTGGCCGTGTGCTTGGCTCGGTGAGCCGTCAGGTCGTCGAGCGCGCCCAGCACGTGGTCATCGTCGTGCACTGACAGTCCCCGGTCCGGCGCGTCTGTCGGCGTCACGGACGGCTCGGCCAGGTCATGATGGCGACCGGCAGGTCCGAAAAGACTGCAGCAGGGATGAGCCAGCTGGATTGCGGTCGCTTGAGCGTCCCAAAGTCGGGCCAGGTGCTGTGCCGCCCTTCAGGCTCCGCGTCATGCTGTCGCCGTCGATGGTCATGCGTTCAGCGCTACGAGGCACCTATTGGAGCGGGTCGGCCTCGGGGTGCCATAGGCTCAAGAAACCCTCGGAGGCGCGCCGGTAGAGCACTCGGGCCCGTAGGAACTCGCCGTTGTGCAAGCTCGCAGCGGCCAACTGGGTCAGGCACCATGGGCACTCTGGCACCGAAGGGGCGGCCGTTTCCAGTCGATCCCAGTGGGGACATCTAGCCGCGCCGCCCGGACCGGGTTGGTCAGGGGGTGCCGACAGCACGTCGCGCCTTTCGGCCGGTGGAGATGAGCTCGCCGGCGCCGGCAAGCCCGGGACGGCCATCGCATCCGAGACCGACCGAAGGTGCCGCGGGCGTTGCCGGTCCATGTCGCAGATGCTGCCCGATCACGGTCCCGTTGTCTCCCTATGGGTGTTGGTTGATTTCTGCCCGGTGACTCGGGAGAGGTGTCACCCCGCCGCAGTTCGTGGGTTGCGCCCTCGCGTTCGTTGACCGGCGGTTCTCCCCATCCATCGCGCTCTTCGACCTGTCTGTCAACGGCGGCTGAAAATGGACCCCCGAAGCCGTCGGAACTCCACGACGGTGAGCCCCAAGGCCGCGATTGTCTGGAGCACCGTCGGGACGTCCGCCTCGTCCTGCACCGGACCGAAGAGCGACGTCCCACCGGTCGGGTACGGCGTAGACCGCAGCTGCGGCGGCACTGACGCGACGGATGGGCCGACAGGTCCCTTGATGATGAATTCGTATCGCACGTCATGACCCATCGAGAGACGCAGTTGTTCTCGCGTTGGCCCTGTCGATACCATCTCTACCCGACCCGGTTGCGTCGGGTACTGGCCGCGGGGGCACGGGCATTCAGTCGGCCGGCGTCAATCGCCTCGACCTGGTTCGCCGGCGATATCAGCACCGAGCAGGCGGCGTGGCGCAGTACCGCACTCGCGGTGGAGCCCAGGACGGCTCGGCGGAGACCGCCAAGGCCGCGGGGTCCCATCACGACCAGGTCCGGGGCGCGGGCGTCAATGGTCTTCAGGATGGTCGACCGCACGTCGAAGGTAGGCACCTGTGGCATGGCCCTGACGACGTGGGTGTCGACCTCGACCATGCCCTGGGACGTGAGCAGCCTGGCCGCGTCGTCCACGCCGCGCTCGATGCCAGGGTTTCCATCGGCCACGCCCAAGACGGTGACCGCGGTGCCTGCGATCCACGGCATCCGGGCCAAGATCTTGGTGGCGCGCCGCGCGTGGAGTGAGCCGTCGACACATAGCAGCACCGTGCGGGTGGGGCGGGCAGACCGGATGACGGCCAGCGGTGCCAGGGGGCGGTGCGCCGAGATCAGCCACTCGGCGGTGCTGCCCAGGCCCAGCTGCTTGAGCAGGCCCGCTCCTCGTGGCCCGATGGCCAGCAGTGCCGCATCGGTGAACGAGTCCAGCACGAGGCGTGGGTCCGCCTCTGCCATCAGGTGCTCCAGCTGCACATCGTCGCCACCGGCGAGCAGCCGCCGAGGGGTGGGTGGCTCCCAGGGGTGTGGTGTGGACCGCTCACGTCCTACCGAGGGCGCCAGCGGTGGCTTGGACGCGGTCACGACGGAGATGCGCCATCCGGGCCACTGGTGGTTGTTGATCCAGAGCCAGACGACGTCGGCGGCCGCGGAGCCGTCGTCGCCGAAGACCAGCTGTGGGGCTGTTGACTTCATGAGGACTTCCTCTTGTGTGTTGGTCCCGCGGTGGGGACTGCCGGCCCGACGGGTGAACTCAGGGTCGGACGGGAGGGCGTTGGGGCTGGGTGGGTGCGACCGTTGACCAGCACCATCAGTGGCGATCCGTCGAAGGCAGCTGCGTTTCAGGCGCGGCAGCCGCGTCGGCTGTGGCCGCTCGGCGAGGGCAGAGCTGGTCGTTTCAGCGTGCAGTTCACTGCCCGTTGCTGGAACACCCGTGCTGCGGGTCCGCGGAGACACCTTCACGCCGGGGGCCGGTGATGGCGTTGCCCTGACGGCCAACGTCGTGCGGTGCGGCGCAAGCGGGGAACGGTGGTTCCGCTTCAGCGGCGCAACGGCCCCCGAGGTTGGGTCAAGGGCAGACAGGCGGTGCGCGATCGACGCTGCGGCGCAGGACGTCGAGGCCCCTGATGCCTCGAGCCTCCTCGCTCAACGCGATGGCGAGAAGGGCTGCGCCGGAGGGCAGGTGGCTCGGAAGGCACGCGGCGTCGAGGCGGCGCGGCCCGTCATCCGACTGTTGCCCTCTCATGAGGCTGACCTTAGCCAACAATGCCGGGGAGGGCCACTTAGTGCCACCTTCTCAGCGGAACACGCTGTGCCGTAGGACAATTCGCGGTACTCAGCACGTCTGAGTGCTGCTGCGGGCCCGCTTTCTGTCGGTGGTGGTGCCTGGACCGGTCGCGCTCCATGGCGCGGCTGGGGTCGGGTCCAGGTGAGCCCCCTTGTGCTGAGCGGGCCTTCCTGACCCAACTGACGGGTGCGCGTTCGTGGGCACGAGCAGGGGGTGCCATGACTCGCCACTCCCGGCGCATCAAGAGCGGTTGCCGTCTTCCGTCGACGGATCGACGGCGCTCGCGCCAAAGGGGCTGGTGGACGTCATCGATCTGGACCTGGCCGGCTGCTGGGTCCGAGCTGGCCTCGCAGGTCTTCGACATAGCCCTGGTAGGCGCCCGCAACATCATCCAGTTCGAGGAATGCGGGCAGGTCGTCAACACCCTGCCGTGCGAGCAAGTACGCAAGGGTCGCCTCAACGACTTTGCCCTCATCAGCGTCGATGGTGCCGGTGAGTGCCGCGATCACGTCGGGGCTGGCGTAGATGGTGACCTCCACCGCGTCTCCGTCAGCTGCTTGTAGGTGCAGCACGTAGTTGTGGTCGCCGACTGCTTCAACGGTGGGGTTCTCACTCATCGCGTCCCGGTTTCGCTGGCAGGTGCCCGACGGTGGCGCCTGCGGAAGGGCCACCGTCCGATGCTGCTGTGGGGCATGGCTGTTGCCCGATGTTGGTCACAACAGGGTTGCCTCTTGTGCGGAGCGTGTGTCGGATACTGACCTCCAGGGTCACCCGCCCGGTATCGATCATGGGGTCCCTGGTGCAGGTGCGCCCCTTTTGTTGCTACTGGCCAACGCCGAGACGCGACCTGCGCGATGCTCGTTGAGACAACCCGCGGCGGGCAGCCAGGAGCGCTCACCGGCTGCTGCGTTCGGCGGTTGAGGTTCGGCCCGACGTCGAGGGCGGCCCCCGGGTGTGACAGTGGGATGGTGCAGGTCGAACGCCGGTCGTTCGGATCGGATCCGGGGGATGGTGTCGAAGTTGTGTCGTGGTGGGGGCAGGAGGTCGCCCATTCCAGCGACCCGGCGTGACCCCATGGGTCGTCGACAAGCACTATCGGTGCGCGGCGCCAGGTCCTCCAGACGTTGTAGAGGAACGGCAAGGTCGAGGCCCCGAGCAGGAAGGCGCCCAGCGACGAGATCACGTTGGCCGTCTGGAAGCCGTCCTCGGGCAGGTAGTCGGCGTAGCGACGCGGCATTCCCTGCATGCCCAGGAGGTGCTGGATGAGGAAGGTGGTCTGGAAGCCGACGAAGAGCATCCAGAAGTGGATCTTGCCCAGGCGTTCGTCGAGCATCCGGCCGGTGAGCTTGGGCCACCAGAAGTAGAACCCGGCGAACATGGCGAAGACCACGGTGCCGAACACCGTGTAGTGGAAGTGGGCGACGATGAAGTAGGTGTCGGTGACGTGGAAGTCCAGGGCCGGGCTGGCGATGATGATCCCGGTCAGGCCCCCGAACAAGAAGGTGACGAGAAACCCCATGGACCAGATCATGGGCGTCTCGAAGGTCAGCTTTCCGGCCCACATGGTGCCGATCCAGTTGAAGAACTTGATGCCGGTGGGTACGGCGATGAGCATCGACATGATGGCGAAGAAGGGCAGCAGCACCTGGCCGGTCCCGTACATGTGGTGCGCCCAGACGCTGACCGACAGGGCCGCGATGGAGATCGTCGCGAACACCATCGTCTTGTAGCCGAACACTGGCTTGCGCGAGAAGGTGGGGATGACCTCGGTGACGATCCCGAAGAACGGCAGCGCGATGATGTAGACCTCGGGGTGGCCGAAGAACCAGAAGATGTGCTGCCACAGCATCGGGCCGCCGTTGGCCGGGTCGAAGATGTGCGCTCCGAACCGCCGGTCGGCCCCGAGCGCCAGCAGCGCGGCGGCCAGGGCCGGGAAGGCGATGAGGACCAAGATCGAGGTGATCAGCACGTTCCAGGTGAAGATGGGCATCCGGAACATGGTCATCCCGGGGGCGCGCATGCAGATGATGGTGGTGATGAAGTTGACCGAGCCGAGGATGGTGCCGAACCCGGCCAGGGCGAGCCCGAACACCCACAGGTTCCCGCCGAGTCCTGGACTGTTGGCGACGTCGGACAGTGGTGCGTAGGCGGTCCACCCGAAGGCGGCTGCGCCACCCGGGGTGAGGAAGCCTGCTGCTGCGATCAGGCCACCGAAGAGGTAGAGCCAGTAGGCGAACATGTTCAGCCGCGGGAAAGCGACATCCGGTGCGCCGATCTGAAGCGGCATGATCGCGTTGGCGAAGCCGGCGAACAACGGGGTGGCGAACAGCAGCAGCATGATCGTGCCGTGCATGGTGAACAGCTGGTTGTACTGCTCGGGGGTGTCCACGACCTGCAGGCCCGGGGCCATGAGCTCGGCGCGGATGAGCATCGCGAACATTCCCCCAAGGAGGAACCAGGCGAACGAGGTGATCAGGTACAGGTTGCCGATCACCTTGTGGTCGGTGGAGGTGACCCACTTGAGAACCGTGCGACCTTTCGGCCTGGCGGCCACCGAGGTGGCACGGTCGAGCACCGGAGCGGGGGCGACCTGTCGTTCGGTGGTGGTCATCGCTCCGGAACACCTACCTCGATAATGCCGTCGACGACGCGGACGGGGTGAACCGGAACGGGTTGTGTCGCGGGGGCCCGGCGGGTCGTCCGGTGGCCAGGTCGAAGCGCGAGCCGTGCAGCCAGCACTCGACGTAGCCGTCGTCGATCTCTCCCTCGGACAGGGCGACCTGCCCGTGGCTGCAGACATCGAGCAGCGCGTAGATCCGTCCCCGGCTGCGGGCCAGGCAAATCGGGTGTCCGGCGAGGTCGAGGTGCACCGCACTCTCCTCGCCCAGCTGGCTCTGTGGACCCACGGGTACCCACACCAGGGCGGTCTCGGAGTTCACGAGCACGACGGCGTCCCCCACCGGGGCCGTGCAGCAGCCCACGACTCAGCGCGATGCCGCCTGTCGGCCCGTTCCCGAAGAGCCCTCATGCGCCTTCACCTGCCCGACTTCTGCGCGGTCTGCGGTACCATTTCTGAGGAGGACTGTACTCCAAAATATCCATGTGGGGCCGGGGCCGAACCTGGCAGTCGGTACCGCGAACTCAGGTCCCCGAGGCAGCGACGGAGGTCTCGTTGTGACGTACGTGATCGCGCAGCCGTGCATCGACGTGGTGGACCGCGCGTGCGTGGAGGAGTGTCCGGTGGACTGCATCTACGAAGGTCGGCGGGCGCTGTACATCCACCCTGACGAGTGCGTGGACTGTGGCGCCTGTGAGCCCGTCTGCCCCGTCGAGGCCATCTACTACGAGGACGACGTTCCGGTGCGGTGGGCGGGGTTCACGACCGACAACGCCGACTTCTTCACCGAGGTCCTCCCCGGGATGAGCGAGCCGCTTGGATCCCCCGGCGGCGCCGGAAAGCTGGGCGTACTGGGAACGGACACCCCGCTGGTGGCTGGGTGGCCCAGGGCGGGCACGTGAGCCCCCGCCCGGTCTCCGCGTCGGCCGGTGGGCGCCATGCCGCCCTGGCCTCGCCCACCCGGCGCCGCCTCTTGGAGCTGCTGCAGTCCGACTCCACCGCCCGCGACGTCCACGACCTGGGCGCGACTGTGGGGCTGCACCCCTCGACCGCCCGGTCCCACCTCGAGATCCTGCGTCGCGCGGGACTGGTGGTGCGCCGGACCCATCGCCACGACGGACGCGGGCGGCCCCGCACGGTCTATGCCGCGGTCGAGTCGCAGCACGGCAGGGGCCACTACGAGGGACTGGCAGCCCTGCTCGCCGCCGGGCTGGCCGACACCGCCGACGAGAGGGCGGCCAGAGCCGAGCAGATCGGGGAGCAGTGGGCCGCGCAGCTGAGCGGCGTCCCGACGCTCGACGGCGCGGCCGACGAGGAGGTCGCCGTTCACGTGAGCGGACTCTTCGAGCGTCTCGGGTTCGCACCTGAGCTCCGCACTTCGGAAGCGGGACGCCAGATCGCGCTGCACGCCTGCCCGTTCCGCCCTGTCGCGCGCGAGCACCCTGAGGTCGTCTGCGCCGTGCACCTGGGCCTGCTGCGGGGCACCCTCGCGCGACTGGGCGCCACCACCACGCCCCAGTTGACGCCCTTCGTCGAACCTGAGCTCTGCATGGTCCGCCTGGGTGCTCGCGAATGAGGTCACCTCGGCGTGCACAGCGTTGGCCAAAGGGCGCGGCGGGAGCGCCGCAGCACTTCGGCCCACAAACGCCGACACATCGAACGGTCCTGACTCCAGGAGTGAGCGAGGAGTTGACGTCGTGCCAACACCGCATCCAGTGAGTCTGAAGCGAATCTATGACGAGCCCGCACCGGAGGACGGGTACCGCGTGCTCGTCGACCGCATCTGGCCGCGGGGACTTTCGCATGACCGCGCTCGAATTGACGAGTGGGTCAGTCAGGTCGCCCCCTCAACGCAGCTGCGCACCTGGTACGGACACGATCCAGCGCGATTCGAGGAGTTCGAGCGGCGATACCGTGCGGAACTCTCCGCCGCCCAGCCAGCGGCCGCACTCTCCCACCTGGGCGAGCTCGCCCACACCCGCGCCCAGGCGGGACTGACCCTTCTCACCGCCACCAGGCGAAGCGACATCAGTCACGCCGCCGTACTCGTTCACCTCCTGACCACTCCTGAAAGCTCGACCACGCATGACTGGGCAACCGGCTGACGATGGACACAGCCCTGCCCATCGCGGGGCCGAAAACTGCAGGGGTACAGTCCGATTCCCGACGTTCGCGATGGCTCGACGGCGACCAACAGCCCCCAGCAGGAGTGCGACATGGTAGACGAGCCTGCTCGTAGCGCCGCTTCAGAGCCGCTGTCCTGTGTGTGGCGACGACTACCCATGGGATCGGTTCAACACCGGCGCGTCTGTGTCAATCACGTTGCGGCCCAACGAGGTGCGCAGCTCCGGGTCGAGGGCGAGGTCGCGGGGGTGCAGCGTCAGCAGCACAGCCTGAGGGCTGCCGATCAGCCGTGACAGCGCTCGGCCATCCGGGGTCCAGGCTGAGGCGACGGCATAGTTCGCCAGAACCAGGCAGCCGCGGAGCGACAGGACCGTGACGGACAGCTCGTCCGGCTCGAGGATGCGCCACGTCGTGCTGCCGCAATGCCGAGGCACCTCCCTTCGCAGGTGATCGTGGACCGCAGGACTGTCCACGATGACCAGCGGCTTCCGTGAGTGCGCGGCCATCTGGGCTGCCAGCTGAAGCGCAACGGCTCGGCCGTGGGTGGAGCTGCGCGACACGACCGCCCTTCGCCCCGATTCCAGGACCCGTCGGCGTGGTTCCGTGGACTGGGTGATGGCTGCGGAATGTCCCACGTCCGACATTACGACTCCGTCTCGTGAGGTAGGTAGGGCGACCCCGGAGCCATGAGGGCACCTCCTTGAGTAGTTGATGGCACCGGTCGCACTGCGCTGGTCGAGGGCGTCGGCCTGGACGGAGCCGCGGGTGTCATGGCGAGTCGGCTCGGCGACCGTTGGCCAGTCAGCGCGTCGGGTCGAAGGGGGCAAGCAAAGGGTCGTCCCGGTCCGTCATGATTCGACGTGCGAGCAGTTCGCCGGTGATCGGACCCAACGAGACGCCCCACATCCCGTGCCCGCCGGCCACGAAGACCCGACCGGAGGTGGTACCTCCGATCATCGGCAAACCGTCGGCCGTGCAGGGGCGCGAACCCACCCACTCATCTCGGCGCGTCTGCAGGTCCAGCCCCTCCATCAGTGGCCCTACGGCGGTCACCATGGCTTGGATGCGGCGCTGGTCCAGGGGCGCACAGGGGGATCGGAACTCCATCATTCCGGCGATCCTCAAACGGTCGCCGCCGGAGAATGTTAGGGGGGTGCACGCGATCCTCTGTGCCGGGAAGTAGACCGGTCCGCTCGGCAGGTGGCGTGCGGCCACCGTGAAGCTGTAGCCACGGCCAGCCTGCACGACGCGTCGCACCCCGAAGGATCTGGCCAGTTCGCTCAACCAGGCGCCGCTGGCCACCACGACCGCGTCGAAGCGTTGGACCGCGCCGGTGGCGTCGAGAATGCTCACCGCGTTGCCGTCGTCACGAAGCCGCTTGACGGTGACGCCGGTGCGAATCTCACCTCCCCGGGCGCGTACGGAGGCGGCGAGGGCGTCCATGAACCGGGGAGGGTGGATGTACCGCTGCTCGTGGATCCGCACCGCAGCACCCACTTCGGCAGACAGCGAAGGTTCGGCACGTCGTGCCTCGGCCCCGCTGATGGCCTCGTACTTGACCTCCTGCCCGGCGTCCCCGATGTGCTTGAGCTCGTTGAGCAGGAGCGCCCGCTCCTCGGCAGTGCGGAAGCACGCAAGGAACGGGTCTGCCCGTTCAGTGGTGGCGTCGACTCCGCCCAGCGCAAGGCGATCGAATGCACCCAGGGCCAACGCGTTCAGGGGGGCGTAGGCACGCATGCCCCTCCTCCACCGCAGCTCGGTGCTGTTGCGTGCGAACCCGCCGAGGAAGCGAAGCAGTTCGGCCTGCGGGCGCAGCGGGACGTAGACCGGTGAGGATGGGCTGAGCACCGCGCGCAGGCCGTAGGCCAGCACGGCCGGTTCCGGCAGGGGCGCGGTGATGCCCGGGGTCAGCCAGCCAGCGTTACCCCAGGAGGAACCGGCCGCGATGTGGTCGCGCTCCAAGACCGTCACGTCCACACCGTGCTCTTGGAGGAACCACGCCACCGACAATCCGACCATTCCGGCACCGACCACAGCCACTCGCTGCGGGTGCCGCACCCCCGCGGTTCGGCTCACCATCCGAAGCGGTCCGCACAACGTACGCACCGTGTCGCCCACGGACGCACTTCCAGACGCACACCGGCGATCGGGTCCGCGCACCGGATACAGGTGCCGTAGCGCCCCTCAGCGTGCAGGCGCAGCGCCAGGCGCACCTCTTGGAGGTTGTTTTCAACGTTCGCGCGGTGCGCCACGGCGACGCCGTCCTCGCTGGCAAAGGGAAGCGTGTCGAGCTGGACCTGAAGGGTGTTTTCCAATGCGCTCAATTGATCGGCCAGCGCGGTAGTTGTTTCTCGACGTGGCGAAACCACAGGTAGGGTCATGTTCTTGTCCTTGACAGCCAAAATTGCGCAGCGCGCAATAGGAGAAAGGCACTCCCCGTACTATTGCGGGAAGGACCATTGGGCTTCGAATCAAGGACGAACGGGAGGAGCGCGGTCGACGCTGCGGCGCAGTACGTCAAGGCCCTTGATGCCACGGGCCTGCTCACCCAGAGCAAGGGCGAGAAGGGCAGCGCCGGAGGGCACGTGAGCCGGCAGGTAGCCACCGTCGGGGCACGCCGTCCCGTACCCTGGCTGCTGGCTCTTCATGCCACCGACCATAGCAAAATGGGCGAGAAAGGCAATTCCGGACCTTTTGCGTCTGAGAGGTAAGGACTGGCCGACCAGCCTCCTTCCGAAACCGGGCGAAATTGGCCTGCCCTTCGTCCCACTTGGCTCCCTAGTCGGGAAGTTGCCGCATTTCCACGACCGATAGGCCGAGGCCAGTGATTCGAGCAAGCAGCGTCAAGACGTCGGCCTCGTCCTCTACGGGCCCGAACAGTGCGGTCCCGCCGGTGGGGTACGTCGTAGAGGCCACCTCGGGCAGTTCTGCCTGCACCGCCTCCGAGACCGCCCCGGTGATGATGAACTCATAACGCACGGCAACCTCCATCCAGGATGACGGACCGCCCAATGACCTGCTGACAGACTCACAACCCCGGGGGCCGGTGTCCCTCGCCTGGGGCGGGTGAATGCCGCCCGCCGTCGCGGTGGGGTTCAGTCGGCTCTCAGGATCCGCAGACAGGGACGCAGGAGGCATGCGCACGCGCGCCTGCACGCAGCCTCGCGGATTCGCGTCCCTACGCGCGGCCTACCGGCCTGGCCCGGCACTCCTTCCAGGCCCGTCGCCGCGGGCCCGGTTGACGCCGAAGGATCCGGGTGGGCGGCCGGCAACCCTGGGGTCTGCGCGCCACAGCAGCCGTGCGCGTTCGTCCCGACGACGTCCTGAGAGACCGGGAGGCTGAAGAGCGCGCGGTGCTGTGGCAAGCGTCACGCATCCATGGCGGAGGCGGCATTGGAACGCCAACGGGGCAGTCATACGGTGGAGGTGAACCAACAAGGGCCGACCAGCGCCCTGGAAGAGGCGAAGCGTCATGGCCATGACGACGATGGGTTCATCCGACACGAGCACCTACCCTGAACCGGCGTCGTCGGTGGCAAGGATGTTCTGCGACAGGGTCGCGGCGACCCCGGAGGGCGAGGCGTTCCGGTTCCCGGCCGGGGACGGTTGGGCCTCGGTGACGTGGGCCCAGACCCTGGAGACCGTCAAGACCTTGTCGGCTGGTCTGCTGGCGCTGGGGATCCAGCCCGAGCAGCGCGTGGCGATCGCCTCCACCACTCGCATCGAGTGGTTGTACGCCGACCTGGCGGTCATGTGCGCCGGCGCGGCCACCACAGCGGTCTACCCGACGACCGCGGTCGACGACGTGGCGTTCATCCTGTTCGACAGCGACGCCCGCATCGTGTTCGCCGAGGACGACGCGCAGATCGCCAAGCTGCGCGCTCAGCGCGAGCACCTGCCCGACCTGGTCCGGGTGATCACCTTCGACGGTGAGACCGACGGTGACTGGGTGCTCGGGATGGCTGACCTCGAGGCACTCGGGGCCCGTCACCTGGCAGAGCACCCGTCCGCGGTGGACGACGCCGTGGCGGCCGTGCGGCCCGACCACCTGGCCACGTTGATCTACACGTCAGGAACCACCGGGCGTCCCAAGGGTGTGGAGCTGACCCACCGCTGCTGGACCTACCTCGGCGCGGGCGCCGAGGCCATCGACATCCTGCACCCGGACGACCTGCACTACCTCTGGCTGCCCCTGTCGCACTCCTTCGGCAAGATGCTCGCAGCCGTCCAGCTCCAGATCGGCTTCCCCACGGCCGTCGACGGACGCGTCGACAAGATCGTCGAGAACCTCGCGGTGGTGCGCCCCACGATCATGGCCGGCCCGCCACGGATCTTCGAGAAGGTGCACGGCCGGATCGTCCAGACGATGGCGGAGACGGGCGGCATCCGGTCGCGGCTGTTCAGCTGGGGCTTCGACGTGGGCGCGCGGGCCGCCACGGCCCGCGCCGAGGACCTGCAGATGGGCCGGCTGCTCGCGCTGCAGTTCGCGGTCGCCGACCGGCTGGTGCTCGCCAAGGTCCGCGACCGCCTCGGCGGGCGGATGCGCTTCATGATCTCGGGCAGCGCTGCTCTCTCGCCCGCCATCGCCACCTGGTTCCAGACGGCCGGCCTGACGCTGATCGAGGGGTACGGGCTGACCGAGACCGGCGGGGGCGCCTGCATCGGGGACCCGGCCCACCCGGTTGCCGGAGTCGTCGGCTCCCCGCTGGTGGGTTCCGAGCTCGGCATCGCCGGCGACGGGGAGATCCTGCTCCGCGGCCCGAACGTGATGCGCGGGTACCACGGCCTGCCCGAGGAGACCGCTCAGGTGCTCAGCCCCGACGGCTGGTTCTCCACCGGTGACATCGGCGAGCTCGACGCGCAGGGGCGGTTGCGGGTCACGGACCGCAAGAAGGACCTGATCAAGACCTCCGGCGGCAAGTACATCGCCCCGCAGCCGATCGAGGCCCAGTTCAAGGCCCTCTGCCCGCTGGCCAGCCAGGTCCTCGTGCACGCCGAGCGGCGCAACTACGCCTGTGCGCTGGTCGCGCTGGATGCCGACGCCCTGGCCCAGTGGGGCCGCGCCCGGGGCTCGAGGTCAACGACTTCGCCCGACTGGCCGCGGACCCGGCAGTGCGCGCCTACGTGGACACCTGCATGCAGGAGCTCAACAGCCAGCTGAACCGGTGGGAGACCATCAAGGACTTCCGCATCCTCGACCACGACCTCACCGTCGAGGCCGACGAGCTGACACCCAGCCTGAAGCTCAAGCGCAAGGTGCTCGAGACCAGGTACTCCTCGCTCCTTGACTCCATGTACGGCGGGTAGAGCGACCGACGACCGCGAGCACTGGCCGCCTTCGCCGACGGTGTGATCGTCGGGTCCGCCCTGGTCCGGACCCTGTCCGGCCCGGGGAACTCCCCGACCGCGGCGACGCGTTGCGGGCACGCACGACTGAGCTGGCCGACGGAGTGAGGACGAGGCGCTGATGATCGAGTGCGCCCCATACGCTCGCGCTCACCTCCTCGCGTAGCAAGAGCCATGTGAGCCGGCCGGTCCCTGAACGCTCCGCGCGCCCCCGCATTCGAGCCGGTGTCGTTTCGCCGGGCGTAGCGTGAAGTGGTCTGGCCGAGGGAGGCAATATGGCGAACCTCGTCGTCCGTTTTGAGATCACGCGTCCAGCCTCAGCTGCTGATCGACTTCTACGGTGGCCTGCTCGGATGGAGGTTCACACAGTTCGGTGACGCGACGTACTGGTCCGTGGACACCAGCGAGGGAGCCACTGGCATGAACGAGTCCGGACGCGGCATCAACGGCGGCCTCACCCAGCGGCAGGGACCGCCCCCGAGCCGAGGGCGCCGGTCCACCGGTGCAACCTCGTGGTCGATGTCGACGGCAGCGTCGACGAGCTGTTCCGCAAGGGGCTCGATCTCGGCGCCGCTGAGGCGCTACCACCGGCGGACATGCAGGGCGTCGGTCGGGTGGCGTACCTGCCGGACCCCGACGGCAACGACTTCGGCCTCATCTCGCCGACGATGTCTGACGGCACTGTGCAGATGGGCGGGTAGGACCACTCTGGGACGCGAACCGCCGGTCCGCGGGGAGCCGAACTACCCGGACGCACCCGCGCCTCGTCGTCGATTGGCAGCAGCGCGACAGCCCCTTGTTCGCGCTGGTCTTCCACTTGAACCGCCCATCCCCAAGGGCAAGCGGGCGGGGCCCACCCCCTCTTGCACCGCTCACGAAGGCCTGACGGGGATTTTGCAAACGCTCCGGGAGAGCGTGGCGCGCCCCGGGGGAGGGTGGACTTCCTCCAACCCGGGGCGCGCGGACCACATTCCCCGGGTGTGGGGACGTGACCCTAGGCCTATCCTTCCAGCCGTCGCGCCCCATTGTCAGCGACGGGTGGAAAACTGACCCCTGATTGACCTCGGGTTCGACGACTCGACGCAACACCCCGGTGGAGTGCATGGATCTACATGGCGTCGTCGGGCTGGCCGGTGTTGCGGTTGAGGAGTTGTTCGAAAGTGGTGGCGGCGCCGCTGGCTTGGTCGTCCAAGACGTGGGCGTAGACGCGCAGGGTGATCGCGGGGTCGGCGTGCCCGAGCCGGGCGGCGACGACGTGGACTGGCACGCCGGCCTTGAGCAGGAGGGTGGCGTGCAGGTGGCGCAGGTCGTGCAGGCGGATCATCGGCAGCTGGGGCTGGCCCGTCAGGGCGGCGGTGGTGTTGTGCTGGCGTTGCAGCTTGGCCATCAGCGCGGTCGGGGTGTCCGGAAACAGGGGTTCGCCGAGCTCGCGGCGGAAGACGTGGTCCCCGCCCACCCACAACGTCCCGGCCTGGGCCCGTTCGGCCTCCTGGCGTTGGCGATGCTGCGTGAGGACCGCGGCGGTGCCGGGGTCGATGCTGACGGTGCGTTCGCGCCCGCCCTTGGTGCTGCCCTCAACCCGCACCCCGTCGATGACCGACACGGTCCCGCGCAGCCGCACGAACGCACCCTGCCCGCGGTCGTCGCCTAGGTGGACGTCGGCCCAGCGCAGGTTCATCAGCTCCCCACGCCGGGCACCGGTGTACGCGGCGAGGCGGAAGTAGCCGTGCAACCGGTGCCCCTGCGTCGTGGTGAGGAAGGAGGCCAAGTCGTCGGCGGTCCACATGACCACTGCTGCAGCCTGCTCCTTGCGGGGCCGCTTGGCCCGCTCGGCCGGGTTGACCGTGAGGACCTGGTCGTTCCGTACCGCGTCCGCCAACGCCTTGCGCAGCACCGCGTGCACGTACTCCACCGACCGCGCCGACAACGGCTTGCCACCCCGCCCACCAGACTCCATGAGCTCGCGGTACAGGGCGCTCAGGTCCGCCGGGCGCAGCGCCTGCAAACGGATCCGCCCGATCCGGGGCGCCACGTATGTGGTGATGAGGTGCGCGTACCCGGCCCGGGTGCGGGGCTTGACCTCCAACGCATGCGCCAACAACCACCGGTCCAGGTAGTCCCCCACAGTCAGCGCGCTGCGGTCGACGAACTCGCCCCGACCGGCGGCGATCCTCGCCTCGTCCCGGGCCCGCTTGGCCGCAGCCTCGGTCGGGAACCCACCCACCCACCGCGGCTTGCTCACCCCGGCGCTGTCGGTCACCCGGATCACATACGACCAGCTGTTCCCGCGCCGGATCACCCCGTTGCGCAGCCTCGGCGCCGCACTGCCCTGGCGGGCGCTGCTCATCGGATACCTGCCAGCGGAGCAGCGGACCCGCGCTCCAGGGAGTCGAGAAAGGTCGCGAGGTCCTCACCGCGGACCCGGCGAGAGCCGCCGATCCGCACCGAGGGCAACGCGCCGCTCCGGACCAGCTCGTAGACCTTGCTGCGGCCCACGCTCAACGCGGCCGCCACCTCGGTCAGCGTGTAGAGCATCCTGTCCTGCATGGTGTTCCCCTTCCCTGGGATGGCCCGCCATGCCGTCGTCGGGTGCGGGCCCGCTGTCATCCGAAAGCGTCCGACGGCGCTCTTGTGGACACCTGACCTTCCGTGGTTTCCGTGACCACCCCACGGATCCGTGCCTGGGCGACACGACAGCCCAGACCACGGTCCTGCTAACACTTTGCTAACCGCACACCGCACAGAACCCGATGTGCGCGCACGATTCGAGGAGGCCGTGAGCACGAAACGGACCCCCCAAAAATGTTCTGGGACAGCCCGTCTCGAACTGAAAATCGGAAGGTCGGCGGTTCGACCCCGCCCCTGGCCACCACCACCCACGAGCCGCAGGCAGCCCCGCTGACCTGCGGTTCGCTGCGTCTGCTCCGGGTGTCCGGGTCCCCGCAGAGGGTAGGAACGGACCATGACCTGGTCCCCGAACGCCGGTACCGCCACCGGCCCGGGCACGATCCGCGTCGGCATCTCGGGCTGGAGCTACCCGTCGTGGCGTGGCGACTTCTACCCGCGCGGGCTCGTGCACCGCTGCGAGCTGGCGTACGCCGCAGAGCGGATGGGCTCGGTCGAGGTCAACGGCTCCTTCTACTCCCTGCAGCGGCCCACCTCCTACCGCCTGTGGCACGACCAGACGCCCGACGACTTCGTCATCGCCGTCAAGGGCGGCCGCTTCATCACCCACCTCAAGCGGCTGCACGACGTCGAGACGCCACTCGCCAACTTCTTCGCCTCCGGCGTGCTGGCCCTCGGCGCGAAGCTCGGGCCGGTGCTCTGGCAGCTGCCGGAGCGCCAGGTCTTCGACACCGACCTGGTGGCCGCGTTCCTCGACCTCCTGCCGCGGACCCTCGGCGAGGCGGCGGCCCTCGCCCGCCGCCACGACGCGAAGCTGGCCGACGACCGCGCCCTGACCCGCGCGCTCCGAGGGACGGCGGGCCGGCGCATCCGCCACGCCCTCGAGTTCCGTCACCCCTCCTTCTGCAGCGAGGAGGCCGCCGCCCTGCTGCGCGCCCACGACGTGGCCACGGTCGTCGCCGACACCGCCGGGCGCTGGCCGATGGCCGAGGCGGTGACGAGCGACCTCGTGTACGTCCGGCTGCACGGCGACACCGAGCTCTACGCGAGCGGCTACGGCGACGCCGCCCTCGACGGATGGGCGGAACGCTGTCGGCACTGGGCCGCGTCCGGCCACGACGTCGTCGCGTACTTCGACAACGACGCCCGGGGCCACGCACCGCACGATGCCCTCCGGCTCATCGCCCGGCTGGGGCCGACCACCTGCCCGTCGCGGTCACGGCCTCCTGACCCGGGGCCCTCGGGGCGCATGGGCCGACCGCGGGCGGGTAGTCCCGGCCCATGACGACACCAGCGAAGGACCAGACGCCTCCCCCGCCCCCCGGCGCACCGACGGCGGCCGCCGTCCCGCTCGAGGAGCCCACCGAGCCACGCGAGCCGCTGCCCCCCACGCCCGAGCAGGCCTCCCCCGCCACGGTCTCCCCGACCGGCGCGGACCTCGGAGCCGCCCCCACCGACATGGGCCAGCAGGGCGCCTTCCTCACGACCTCCACCGGCGCCCGCCTGCGCGACACCGACCACTCGCTGCGCGCCGGCGAGCGCGGCCCCACGCTGCTGCAGGACCACCACCTGCGCGAGAAGATCACGCACTTCGACCACGAGCGCATCCCCGAGCGGGTGGTCCACGCCCGCGGGGCCGGTGCCCACGGCACCTTCGTCGGCTACGGCGCAGCGGCCGGCCTCAGCTCGGCCGCGTTCCTCGAGAAGGACGTCGAGACACCGGTGTTCGTGCGGTTCTCGACCGTCGCCGGCTCGCGGGGCTCGGCCGACTCGGTGCGCGACACCCGTGGCTTCGCCGTCAAGTTCTACACCGAGCAGGGCAACTTCGACCTGGTCGGCAACAACATCCCGGTCTTCTTCATCCAGGACGGAATCAAGTTCCCCGACATCGTCCACGCGGTGAAGCCGCACCCGGACCGCGAGATCCCGCAGGCCCAGTCGGCGCACGACACCTTCTGGGACTTCGTCTCGCTCCACACCGAGGCCCAGCACCACACCCTCTGGAACATGTCCGACCGCGGCATCCCCCGCTCGTACCGGCACATGGAGGGCTTCGGGGTCCACACCTTCCGGCTCGTCGACGCCGAGGGCGGCACCACCCTCGTCAAGTTCCACTGGAAGCCGAAGCTGGGGGTGCACTCCGTGACGTGGGAGGAGGCCCAGCTGCTCGGCGGCATCGACCCCGACGTCCACCGCCGCGACCTCTACGACGCCATCGAGGCCGGCGCGTTCCCGCAGTGGGAGCTCGGGGTCCAGGCCTTCGAGGACACCCCGGACCAGACCTTCCAGGGAATCGACCTGCTCGACCCGACGAAGCTCGTGCCCGAGGAGCTCGCCCCGGTGCAGCCGCTCGGCCTGATGACCCTCACGGGCACCCCGACGAACTTCTTCGCCGAGGCCGAGCAGGTCGCCTTCCACGTCGGCAACCTCGTGGCGGGCATCGACGTCACCGACGACCCACTGATGCAGGTGCGGCTGTTCTCCTACGTCGACACGCAGCTGAGCCGGCTCGGCGGCCCGAACTACAACCAGCTGCCGGTCAACCGCCCGCACGCCCCGGTCAACGACATGCTGCGCGACGGCATGCACCAGAGCGCGGTGCACGCGGGGGTGGCGCCGTACCGCCCGAACTCGCTCGACGGCGGGTGCCCGTTCGTCGCCGGTGACGCCGAGGGTGCGTTCCTCGACGTCCCGCAGGCCGTCGCGGCCGGCAGCAAGGTCCGTGCCCTGTCGGCGTCCTTCGACGACCACTTCAGCCAGGCCCGGCTGTTCTGGCGCAGCATGACCCCGGTCGAGCAGGACCACATCGTGCAGGCCTACACCTTCGAGCTCGGCAAGTGCTACGACGAGACCATCCGGCGCCGTCAGCTGCTCGCGCTCGTCCGGATCGACGCCGGGCTGGCCGCGGCCGTCGCGGCCGGGCTGGGGCTGCCCGCCCCGGAGGCCGGCGGGTCCGACACCCCCGAGACCCCCGACGTGGACCCGAGCCCCGCGCTCTCGCAGCTCGGAGGCACCTGGCCGGTCGAGGGACGGACGGTCGCCGTGGTCGTCGACGCCGGTGCCGACCCGGACGCCGTCGCGGCCCTCACCGAGGCGCTGACGGACGAGCAGGTCGTGCCGCTGCTGCTCGCCGCCACCGGCGGGCCGGTCTGGCCGGACCGCGCGCCGGTCGCCCACCGCACGCTCCTGACCAGCCGGTCGGTGGAGTTCGACGCCGTCGTCGTCGCCGCCCTGCTCACACCGGCCGACGACGCCCGGCAGACCCGGGACGCCAAGGCCGGGCACTCCGACGTCACCGCACTCGACCCCCGCCTGGACCTGCTGCTCGACGAGGCGTACCGGCACGGCAAGGCCATCGGGGTGGTCGGTGACGCCGACACGGCCGCCGCGGTCGGCCTGCTGCCTGAGGACGCCGGCGTCGTGGTCGGCGACGCCGCCGCCGTCGCCGCCGGGGTGCTCGAGGCCCTGGGGACCCACCGGGCCTGGGACCGCTTCACCCCGTCGGGGGCCTGAGCCGCCCACCCGAAGGGCCCGGTCGTCGGTGACGGCCGGGCCCTTCGTGCGCGCCGGCGTGGTCCGCGAGCCCCTGGCAGGCGCCGCCCCCTCGACCGGGCCATTGACCCCGACGGCCCGGGGGCCTACCGTGGTGGCCACCGAAGGTGTACGCCGTACACCTCGATGTCAGGGAGTCCTCATGAGCACCACCCGACGGACCGCGCTCGTCGCGGGCCTGTTCTACCTGCTGACCTTCGTCTCGATCCCGACCCTCGTCCTCTACGAACCCGCCCGGGCCACCGACTTCGTCCTCGGTGCCGGTGGGACCACCGGCGTCCTGTGGGGCGCCTTCCTCGAGGTCCTCGTGGGGCTGGCCGGCATCGGGACCGCCATCGCCCTGTACCCGGTCGTGCGCCGCCAGCAGGAGGGCCTCGCGCTCGGCTTCGTGGCCACCCGCAGCCTCGAGGCGGCCATGATCTTCACCGGGGTGGCGAGCCTGCTGGCGCTCGTCGCGCTGCGTCACGACCTGGGCGCCACCGCGGGTGCAGGTGCCGACCGGTCCGCACTGCTCGCGATCGGCGCCTCCCACGTCGCGACGTACGACTGGGCCTTCACCCTCGGCCAGAGCCTCATGCCGGGGCTCAACGCCCTCCTGCTCGGGACGCTCCTGTACCGCTCCCACCTCGTGCCCCGGGCCCTCCCGCTCATCGGGCTGGTCGGTGCCCCGATCCACCTGACCGCCGTCGTGCTCACGATGTTCGGCGTCGTCGACCGCGTCGGGACGGTGGCCCTGGTGGCCGCCCTGCCCATCGCGGTGTGGGAGTTCTCGCTCGGCGTGTACCTCGTCGTCAAGGGCTTCCGGGAGACCGAGCTGACGCCGGGGCAGGCCCCGCTGGCCGCACCGCCGGTCGCGGTTCCCGTCGGCTGACGCCCGCTCGACGCCCGCGCGCGCGGCACGTTCCTGCAGGTCGGGGACGTGCCGCGCCGGCGTGACGTCGTCATGACGCCACGAGGGTTGACAGTGACGTCACCGTGATGTCACTCTGGCGTCATGGACCTCACGCCCTACGTCGCCCGCCTCCAGCGCGACCTCGTCACGACGGCCCGCACCGGTGGCCCCGAGGCCGTCGAGCTCGCCGAGCTGCTGGCCGGCGGTGTCGAGCCCTCCGCCCGGATGCTGCTCCTCGACGCCGTCGTCGAGGCCGCCGCCGAGGTCACCGAGCGGCTGACCCCCGGCACGGTCGACGTCCGGCTCCGCGGCCGCGAGCTCGACCTCGTCGTCACCTCCCCCGCCCTCGAGGCACCCATCGCCCCGCCGACCGCCGACGCCGGGCCCGACGCCGACGACGATGAGACCGGCGGCACGGCCCGGCTCAGCCTGCGGTTGCCCGAGCGGCTCAAGCCGCGCCTCGAGGAGGCCGCCGAGGCCTCCGGGCTGTCGGTCAACGCCTGGCTCGTGCGGACCGTCGCCGCCGCCGTCGCCGACCCCCGCACCCACGCCACCACCCCGTCCGCCCCCACGATCACGGCGCCGATCCGCACGGGTCAGCGCCAGACCGGCTGGGTCCGCTAGGCCCGCCCACCGCCCGGCCGCGGCGCGAACCCGGCACCCACCAGAACCCCACCGCCACACCCCGACCCGTCACGGGAGGATCCGTCATGCCCACCTTCAGCACCCCCCAGCCCGTCCGGCTCACGGTCGACGTCGCCGGCTGCGACCTGACCGTCCGCGCCGCCGCCACCCCCGACACGGTCGTCGACGTCCGTCCGCACAACCCCGCGCGGCAGGGCGACGTCGACCACGCGGCGGCCCTGACCGTCGAGCACGTCGGTGACCGCGTCACCGTGCGCTCGACGCGCTCGGTCGCCGGCCGCCTGCGCGCCATGATCGGCAACGGTGACCGCGCCGACATCGAGGTCGAGCTCCCCGAGGGCTCGAGCCTCGAGGTGCGGGGCTGGGGCGAGTCACGCACCTCGGGCCGGCTCGGGACCGTCGACGTCGACACCTCGATGGGCGACATCACCGTCGAGGACGCGGGGGCGGTGCACGGTCGCACCTCGATGGGCGACATCCGCGTCGAGCACGCCGGCGGTCGCGTCGAGCTGCGCACCTCGGCCGGCGCCATCCACGTGCAGGAGGCCGCCGACGAGGTGAGCGCCCGCACCTCCGCCGGTGACGTCACGGTGGGCACCGGGCACGGCCCGATGCGCCTGTCGACGACGGCGGGCGACGTCCGGGTCGGCAGCGCCCACGCGGGCGTCAGCGCGAAGGCCTCGGCGGGCGACGTCCGGGTCGGGGCCGCGCACGCCGGGGTCGTCGACGTCGACAGCTCCTACGGGCGGGTCGACGTCGGGGTCGCCGACGGCGTGGCCGCCTGGCTCGACGTCGAGGCCCGGCACGGCACCGTCCGCAGCGAGCTCGAGGACACCGGCGCCCCCGCCGACGGGGAGCCGACGGTCGAGCTGCGCATCCGCGCCGGCTACGGCGACGTGCACCTGCGTCGCGCCTGACGCCCACCACCACCCGAAGGGACACGACCATGACCACCAGCACCCCCGCCGTCGAGGTCCGCGGACTGCACAAGTCCTACGGCGAGCACGTCGTCCTCGACGGCGTCGACCTCACCGTCGAGCCCGGCACGGTCCACGCACTGCTCGGCCCGAACGGCGCCGGCAAGACGACGGCCGTCAACATCCTCACGACCCTGCTCGCCCCGGACGGCGGCACGGCCCGGGTCCTCGGGCACGACGTCGTCCGCGAGCCACGGCTCGTGCGGGCGTGCATCGGCCTCACCGGCCAGTTCGCCGCCCTCGACGACCTCCTGACCGCCGAGGAGAACCTCGTGCTCGTCGCCCGGCTGCACCACCTGCCGGCCGCCGAGATCCGTTCGCGCACAGCCGAGCTGCTCGAGCGCTTCGAGCTCACGAGCGTCGCGGGTGACCGCCCGTCGACGTTCTCCGGAGGGATGCGCCGCCGGCTCGACCTCGCGATGGGGCTGCTCGGGCGGCCGAGCGTCCTCGTCCTCGACGAGCCGACGACCGGGCTCGACCCGCGCAGCCGCCGCGCCACCTGGGACGTCGTGCGCGACCTCGTCGCCGACGGCGTCACGGTCCTGCTCACGACGCAGTACCTCGAGGAGGCCGACCAGCTGGCCGACCACATCTCGCTCCTCGACGGCGGACGGGTGGTCGCCGACGGCACGCCGGCCGAGCTGAAGCGCCTGGTCCCCGGCGGCCACGTGCGGCTCACCTTCTCCGACGACGCCGCCCTCGGCGAGGCTCGACGGGCCCTCGGCGGCGAGCCCGACCCCGAGGCCCTGGCCCTCGACGTCCCCGGCAGCGGCGACGTCGCCACCCTGCGCCGCCTCCTCGACCGGCTCGACGCCGAGGGGGTCACGGTCGTCGACCTGAGCATCCGCACCCCCGACCTCGACGACGTCTTCCTCGCCCTCACCGGCGGGACCCGCCCCACCGACCAGCCGCAGGAGGCCCTCCGATGAGCACCGCCACCGTCCCCCGCCCGGTCGACCTCCCCCGCCCCCGTCCGCTCGCCGACGCGATGACGATGCTCGGGCGCCAGCTGCGGCACGCCCGGCGCTACCCCGAGCTGACGGTCATCGTCCTGCTCGTGCCGGTCGTCCTGCTCGTTCTCTTCGTCCTCGTCTTCGGCAGCACGCTCGGCGCCGGGCTCGCCCCCGGGGCTCCTGCGAGCCGCGGCGCCTACGCCGACTACGTGCTGCCCGCCATCCTCGTCATGACCATCACCTCGATCGCCCAGGGCACCTCGACGACGATGGCCATGGACACGACCCAGGGCATCATCGACCGGTTCCGCACCCTGTCGATCGCCCCCGGCGCGGTGCTCTCCGGGCACGTGCTCGCGGCGACGATCCAGTCGCTGCTGTCGATGGTCGTCGTCACGGGTGTCGGTCTCGCCGTGGGCTTCCGGCCGCACGCCTCCGCTGTCGACTGGCTCCTCGTCGTCGGCCTGCTCACCGGCCTGTCCTTCGCCGTCTCGTGGCTGTCGGTCGCACTCGGGCTGGCCTCCCGCACCGTCGAGAGCGCGAGCAACTACCCGATGCCGCTGGTGCTCCTGCCGTTCCTCGGCAGCGGCTTCGTCCCCACCGACTCGATGCCGGCCGGCCTGCGCTCGTTCGCCGAGTACCAGCCGTTCACGCCGGTCATGGACGCGGTCCGCGGGTTGCTGCTCGGCACACCCGTCCAGGCCTCCACGGTGTGGGTCGGCGCGGGGTGGTGCGCCGTGCTCGCGGTGGCCGGGTGGCTGCTCGCCCGCCGGCTCTACGCCCGACCGCGCCGGGGCTGACCCCGAGGGCGTCCGGGACGGGCCGGGGTCGATGTCGGGGTCTCCCCTGATGCGGCCCCGGCTCCCCGTCCGCCACGGTGGCCGGGTGAGCACCCGCACCGCCGCCGTCGTCCGTCTCGTCCTCTCGGGCGGGGCGGCGGTGGCCGTCGTGGCCCTCGCCCTCCCCGGGTCACGGGGACGCCGTGGCACGAGATCGGTGCCGCCCTGGCCCGGCCGACCTGGTCCCAGCTGGCCCTCCTCGGGGTCATCTGGCTCACCGGGCTGTGGGTGCACACGCCGTCGCTGACCGCCGCGCTGCCCGGGCTGTCGCACCGCCGGGCGCTGCTGCTCAACCTCACCGGCTCGTTCGTCTCCAACCTCCTGCCGCTCGGCGGCGCGGCCGGCACGGTCGTCAACTGGCGGATGGCCCGCGGGTGGGGGTTCAGCGCCCCGGCGTTCGCCCGCTGGGCGGTGGTGACCAACCTGGCCGACACCCTCGTCAAGCTGGCCCTGCCGGGAGTCGTGCTGTGCTGGTTCGCGATCGGCACGAAGGCACCCCCGGGCACGGTCGGCACGACGGCCGTCGTCGGCCTGGTCCTGCTCGCCGTGACCCTCGTCGTCGTGACCCTCGTCGTCCGCGACGACCGGCCGCTGCGGGCCGCCGGGCGCTGGGCCGACCGGCTGGCCCTCCGGGTCCGCGTGGTGCCGGGCGCCCCCGAGGGATGGGGCGAGCGCGCCGCCCGGTTCCGCCACGACTCCGCCCGGCTGGTCCGTGACGGCTGGGGCCGGATGCTCGGCGGCAAGCTCGGCTACGCGGCCCTTCAGGCGCTGTTGCTCTGGGGCTGCCTGCGCGTGGTCGGCGGACCCGTCGCCCCGGTCGTCGTGGCCTCGGCCTTCGTCGTCGAGCGGGTCCTGTCGATGGTCGTCCTCACGCCGGGGGCGACGGGCGTCGTCGAGGTCGGGATGGCCGGCGTGCTCGGCGCGCTCGGGACCGCACCGGCGGCCGCGGCCGCGGGGGTGCTGCTCTACCGCGGGCTCGTGGTCGGGATGGAGGTGCCGGTCGGCGGCCTGGCCCTCCTCGGCTGGTGGGCCGGGCGTCGTCGGGAGGGTGCGGGTGGCCGATCCGTGGACCGCGGGCACCCCAGCCGCCCGCTCGCCGGTCACGGGGCGCATGATGCGGGGACGCACCCGACCGAAGGAGCAGCACGATGGAGTACACCCGTCTCGGCAGCACCGGGCTCACCGTCAGCCGGGTCGCCCTCGGCTGCATGAGCTACGCGGACGGGACCCGGGGTGCGCACCCCCTGGGCCCTCGACGAGGAGACCTCGGGCGCCTTCTTCCGGCAGGCCGTCGAGCTCGGGATCACCTTCTGGGACACCGCGAACGTGTACAGCGCCGGAACCTCCGAGGAGTTCGTGGGTCGGGCCGTCCGGAAGTACAGCCGGCGCGAGGACGTCGTGCTGGCCACCAAGGTCCACGGCCGGATGCACGGCGGCCCGGGCGGGAGCGGCCTGTCCCGCAAGGCGATCCTCGAGCAGGTCGACGCCTCGCTGAAGCGTCTCGGCACCGACTACGTCGACCTCTACCAGATCCACCGGTTCGACCCGGAGACGCCGGTCGAGGAGACGATGGAGGCGCTGCACGACGTCGTCCGGTCCGGACGCGCGCGGTACGTCGGGGCCTCCTCGATGTGGGCCTGGCAGTTCGCGACGATGCAGCACGCGGCCGACCTCGGCGGCTGGACCCGGTTCGTGTCGATGCAGGACCAGTACAGCCTCCTCATGCGCGAGGAGGAGCAGGAGATGTTCCCGCTGCTGGCCGACCAGGGCGTGGGGGCCGTGCCGTGGAGCCCGCTGGCGCGCGGGCGCCTGGCCCGCCCGTGGGGCGAGCAGACCGAGCGCTCCGGCACCGACGAGTTCGGCAAGCGGCTGTACCAGGAGGGCGACGCCGAGATCGTCGGCGCCGTCGAGCGGGTGGCCCGCGACCGCGGCGTCGCGATGTCGACCGTCGCGCTCGCCTGGGTGCTGCGCAACCCCGTGGTCGACGCGCCGATCGTCGGGGCGACCAAGGAGCACCACCTCCCGGACGCCGTCGCCGCGCTCGACCTCGTGCTGACCGACGACGAGGTCTCGGCCCTGGAGTCGGCCTACACCCCGCGTCGCCCCAGCGGCTTCTGAGCGGTGGCGAGGGGACTCAGGCCTGACGCCGCCCGGTCACGTCAGCCACGTCGACGTGGCGCCGAGCACGCCGGCACCGTCGAGGTCGCGCAGCGAGAGCCCGACGAAGCCCTCGGCCTGGGGCGAGGTCTGCCAACGGAAGCGGGGCTGCGTCGTCGTGACCGCCTCGACGATGACCGCGGCCGCGGCCTGCGGGCTCTGCGCGGCGTCGAAGGCGGCGGCCGTACGGCGCAGGTACGCGGCGAGCAGCCCGGCGTACGGGTCGTCGGTGGTGGCACCGGCGCCGTCCGCCCCGTCGGCCCCGTCGGCTCGGTGGACGTTGCCCGTGAACTCGCTGGCCACCGCCCCCGGCTCGACGATGCTCACCGTGACCCCGAAGCGCGCGACGACCGGCGCGAGCGACTGCATCAGCCCCTCGACGGCGAACTTGGCGCCACAGTAGGCGTCGGCGAACGGCTGGCCCACGGCGCCACCGACGCTCGTCACGGTGACCACCCGGCCACGGCCCGCGGCACGCATCGCCGGGAGGACGAGGCGGGTCATCCGGGCGACGGCGAGGTAGTTGACGTCGAGCTGCTCCTGGAGCTGGGCGTCGCTCAGCTGCTCGAGGGTGGCCACCGCGCCACGGCCCGCGTTGTTGACGAGCACGTCGAGGGAGCCGTGGTCGGCGAGGACGCCGTCGACCACCGTGCGCGAGGCGTCCGCGTCCGTCACGTCGAGGGTGCGGACGTCGAGCTCGACGCCGGCCTGCTCGGCGGCCTCGCGCAGCAGGGCGTCGCGGCTGGTGTCGCGCATCGTCGCGACGACCGTCAGCCCGGCACCGGCCAGCGCCACCGCGGTGGCCAGGCCGATCCCGCTCGAGGTTCCGGTGACCAGCGCGACATCCTGCCGAGGCGTCATCCCCGGAGCGTAGACCCCGTCACCGGCCGGGGACCCCGGTGCCGCACGCGTGCCGCACCTGCTCGGCGACCATGGACATCGTCCAGCGGGCGCGGACGGGGTCGTCGGTGAGGAAGTAGTGGTCGACCCCCGGCGTCACGTCGTGCAGGACCTCCACCCCGGCGTCCCGCAGCCGCTGCGCGTACCGGTCCCCGTCCGGGCGCAGGGAGTCACGGCCGCCCGTCAGGACGATGGTCGGCGGCAGGCCCGAGAGGTCGGCGGCCAGCAGGGGTGAGGCGTACGGCTCAGCGGGCGGCGCTCGACGTCCGGGAAGTAGGTCCGGCGCACCAGCCGGCGCAGGCCGGCATCGACCATCCCATGGCCGTCCTCGACCTCGGAGGCCATGTCGAGCGCAGGGACGCCGAGCACCTGAAGCACCGGGCTGAACGACCCGTGGTCGCGCGCCATGAGGCAGACGGCGGCCGCGACCTGGCCGCCGGCGCTGAAGCCGCTGACGACCATCCGCCGACCGTCGACGCCGTACTCGCCCCCGTGCGCGGCCAGCTCGGCCGCGACGTCGTCACCCTCCTCCTGGCCCACCGGGTAGCGGGCCTGGGGCGCCACCGACCAGTCGACGTTGGCGACCGCCACGCCGGCCGTGGCCGCGAGGTACCGGCACCACCAGTCGTCCATCTCGGGGTAGCGCATGACGAAGGCGCCGCCGTGGAAGTGGACGACGACCGGCGGTGGGTCCTGGGGGCCGCGGGCCGGGGCCGGGCGGTAGAGGTCGACCCGGACGTCGCCGTGGCGCGTCGGCACCCGGTGCCGCTCAGGGCGCGGGAGGTCCTGACCGGCGAAGCGCAGCGGCTCGCCGTACCGGACCGTGAAGGGCGCCGACTTCTGCAGCACCCACGCCCGGGCGTCGTCGAGGAGGGTCACGCCCGGTGGTTCGTGGCCGGGCCGGGGCCGGATGGGGTGTCGGGCCGGCGGGGTCAGGCGCCGTCAGCCGGGCCGGCCTCCGTGCCGGAGTCGGCGTCGGCGTCGGCGTCGAGCACGGCGCGGACGCCGGCCGCGACGACGGCGACGTCGGTCGTCACGGCGAGGAACCCGATGCCGTGGTCCCGCAGCCGACGTGCCGCGTCCGGGCGGCCGGCGAAGGCGCCGACGAGGATGCCCTGCCGCTCGGCGGCGCGGACGATGCGCGCGAGGGGACCGTCGGGGCTGTCGTCGTCGAGGAGGGCCTCGACCGAGGTGCCGAGCGAGAGGGCGAGGTCGAGCGGACCGACGAAGAGGCCGTCGACGCCCGGGGTCGCGGCGATGGCGTCGACCTCGTCGAGGGCGCCCGGCGTCTCGACCATGACCCAGCAGCGGACGAGCTCGTTCGCGACCTCGGGGTCCGGGGCTGCCCCGCCCCACAACGGCGGGAACGGCCCCCAGCTGCGTTCTCCCAGAGGCGGGTAGCGGGAGGCCAGGGCAGCTCGCTCGGCATCGGCGGCGCTCGTGACGGACGGCACGACGACCCCGGACGCGCCGGCGTCGAGGGCGGCCCCGATCCACGCCGGGTCGACCGACGGGACCCGGACGAGGAAGGCCGTGTGCGTCGCGGCCAGGGCCCGCCCGAGCCGGTGCAGGGCCGCCCGGTCGACCGGCCCGTGCTGGGCGTCGAGGGCGAGCCAGTCGAACCCCGACCCCGCCAGCCGCAGCAGGAGGTCGGCGTCGGCGGTGCTCGTCCAGATGCCGCGGGAGGTCTCCATCCGGCCATCGTGCCAGCGACCGCGGGTGGGTGACGCGGCTCTCGCCGGCCGTCCGTGCCGGTGGCCCGGTGGGACGATGGGAGCGGCGGAGGCGCACGCCCTGCCGACCGTGGCACGGCGCCGGACGCCCTCGCCGCTGGAGGCGGTCATGGCCACCACGTCGACACACCACCCCGTTCCCCGCCCGCGCGCCGCGCAGCGGACGGCCGCCGGGAGCGCCGGCCTCGGCACTGCGCTCGTCGACCTCGTGCTGCTCTACGTCGTCAACGTCCGGCCCGGGTGGGAGGCAGCGCCGTTCCTCACCCCGGAGGCCGCGGACGTCGTACCCCTGGTCAACGCCGCGCTGTGGACCGGCGTGGGCGTCGGCCTCGTCCTCACCCTGCTGCACGGCGTCGGCATCCGGAGCCTCGGCGACCTCGTGACGACGGTCGTCGGGCTGGCGGCGACGCTGCGGGTCTGGGACGTCTTCCCGTTCGACCTCACCTCGGGCTGGCACCTCACGGTGCGCGTCCTGCTGGTCGTCGCCGTCGTGGGCAGCCTCATCGGCATCGTCGCCGCGCTCGTGCGGCTGCTCGGCGCCCTCTGGCGCCCGGACGAGTAGGGCCGGGGCGGGGCGCTCCCCAGCGGGCCGCCGACCGACCGACGACACGATGACGGCTCACGCGCCCGCCGTCGTGCTCGAGGCCGCCCACCCGGTGCCGTGCGTGTCGTCCGCCCGTCGGCTCGGCTCGGCGCTGGTCAGGAACCGCCGAGCGCGCGGACCGTGTCGATGGTGTCGACCTCGTCGAGCGGCTTGTCGTCGCGGTAGCGCAGGACCCGCGCGAACCGCAGCGCCACGCCCCCGGGTAGCGCGACGAGCGCTGCACGCCGTCGAGCGCGATCTCGACGACCTGCTCCGGCCGCACCGTGACGACGTAGCCGTCAGTGGGCCCGTCGGCGAGCTCGGTGAACCGCTCGGTCTGCCAGCGCAGCATCTCGTCGGTCATCCCCTTGAAGGTCTTGCCGACCATCACGTACCCGTCGCCGTCGGGGTCGCGGGCCCCGAGGTGGATGTTCGAGAGCCAGCCGCGGCGGCGGCCCGACCCGCGCTCGACGGCGAGCACGACGAGGTCGAGGGTGTGCGTCGGCTTGACCTTGACCCAGCCGCTGCCCCTCCGGCCGGCGGCGTAGGGGGAGGCCGCGTCCTTGACGACGACGCCCTCGTGACCGGCCGCGACGAGCGCGTCGAAGAACGCGGCCGCCTCCGCGGGGTCGGCGGTGAGGAGCCGCGGGACGACGAGGTGCGGCGCCAGCGCGGTGAGCACCTCGTGCCGCTCGAGCGCCGAGGCGTCGACGAGGTCGCGGCCGTCGGCGTGGAGGACGTCGAAGAGGAACGTCGTGAGCGGCACCTCGGCCCGGAGCCGCTCGACGTCGGCCGAGCTCGCGGTGCGGGCCCCGGTGACCTGGAACGGCGCCGGCCGCCCACCCTCACGCAGGACGATGGCCTCACCGTCGAGCACGAGGTCACCGCCCGGCAGCGCGTCGACGGCCTCGACGACCTCGGGCACGCGCTCGGTGATCTCGTCGAGGCTGCGGGTGAAGACCGTGACCTCGCCGTCGCGGCGGTGCACCTGCACGCGGATGCCGTCGAGCTTGCCGTCGACGAGCATGTCGGCGCCCGCGAACCCCTCGACCGCCTCGTCGGTGGTCTTCGCGGAGGCGGCGAGCATCGGGCGCAGCGGGCGGCCGACGACGAGCCCGACCTCCTCGAGGGCCGGTTGCCCGCCGCTGGCCGCGAGACCGGCGACGACGTGGGTCGAGCCGGCGAGCATCACGGCCCGGCGGACGACGGCGTCGGGCACCTCGAACGCGGCGGCCACGGCCCCGAGCACCACGCCGTCGAGCGCGCCCTGCCGGAGGTTGCCGGTCATCAGCGCGCGCAGGAACGCCTGCTCGTCGGCGGTGGCCCGGCCCATCAGCCCGGCGAGCTCGGCGCGCCGGGACGCGGTGGAGCCGGCACCGGCCGAGCCGGCCAGCCGGTCGAAGGCCGCGTCGACCTCGGCGACGGTGAGCGAGGGTTCGACGGCGGGGTCGGGCAGCGAGGTCAGCGACCGGTACCCGATGCCGAGGCGCCGCTGGGGCAGCACCCCGGAGAGGAACGCCACGACCGTGCCGACCTCGTCGGCGTCGGCGCGCGCGAGCAGCCCGGCGAGCGCCGCGGTCTTCGCCGTGCGCGACCGGGTGGCCGCGACCTCGGCCGAGACCGCGACGAGGTCGGCGAGCGCGACGGTCACTCGGCCGGCTGCCAGGCCCCGAGCTCGTTGCCGGCGGGGTCGCGGAAGTAGAAGCGTCGACCGCCCGGGAACGCGTAGGGCTCCGTGCTCACGGTGCCGCCGGCGTCGAGGACCGCCTGCACGGTGGCGTCGAGGTCGTCGGAGAAGAGGAGCACGAGCGGGCCGCCGGTGCCGGGCTCCCTGCCGGCGTCGATGCCGCCGGCCTCGTCGTCGCGGCCCGGGACCCGGTAGCCGAGGTAGTCGGGGCCGTACTCGGTGAAGGTCCAACCGAAGGCCTGCTCGTAGAACGCCCGGGTCGGTGCGAGGTCGGGCGCACCGAGCTCGACGTAGTCGATGGCGTGGTGGGTGTGGCTCATCCCCGCACGCTAGCGACCCCCACCGACACGCGGTGCTCAGCGCGCGAGGCGCATCGGCAGGTGCGGGATGCCGTCGTCGAGGAAGCCGTCGCCGTCGCGGACGAAGCCCAGCCGCTCGTACCAGCCCTCGAGGTGGGACTGTGCGTCGAGCACGACCGGCCCGCGCGTCGCCGAGAGCACCGCGAGCACCAGCTCTCGGGCGATCCCGGCCCCGCGCGCCTCCCGGGCCGTCGCCACCCGGCCGATCCGCACGACGCTGCCGTCGTCGAGGGCCCGCAGGGTCGCCAGCACGGCACCGTCCGGCCCCTCGGTCCACCACTGCACCGTGCCGGGCTCGAGGTCGCGGCCGTCGAGGTCGGCGAAGAGGCACTCCTGCTCGAGCACGAAGACGTCCTGCCGCAGCCGCAGCACGGCGTAGAGCGTCGCGGCACCCATCCCGGAGAGCGGTGAGGAGCGGATGACGGTCACCGCGTCACCCTACGACCGGCCCGGGCGGCGAGGATGGAGCGATGGATGACGCCCCCGTCCCCGCCCCGTCCCTGCTCCTGCTCGACGTCAACGAGACGCTCTCCGACATGGCGCCGGTCGGCGAGCGCTTCGCCGCCCTCGGCCTGCCCGAGCACCTCGCCTCGCCCTGGTTCGCCGGCATCCTCCGGGACGGGATGGCGCTCACGGTCACGGGCGACAACCCTGCCTTCGCCGACCTCGCCCGTGCGTCCTTCCACGCCGTGGTGCACGGCCGGCCGGACGCCCCGGCCGACCTCGACGCCGCCGCCTCGGAGGTCCTCGGGACGTTCATGCGTCTCCCGCTGCACCCCGACGTCGTCCCGGGCCTGCGCGCGCTGGCCGGCCGGGGCATCCGGCTGGCGACCCTGAGCAACGGCTCGGCCGCGGTCGCCGAGGGGCTCCTCGAGCGAGCCGGGCTCGACGACGTGGTCGAGCGCGTGCTCTCGGTCGCCGACGCACCCCGGTGGAAGCCGGACGCCTCGGCCTACCGGTACGCCCTCGACACCTGTGGCGTCGAGGGCGGCGAGGCGATGCTCGTCGCGGTCCACCCGTGGGACACCCACGGCGCCGCGTCGGCCGGCCTGCGCAGCGCCTACGTCGCCCGCACCGGGGCGCCCTACCCGCCGACGATGCGCGCGCCCGAGCTGACGGTCGCCTCGTTCACCGACCTCGCGGCCCGCCTCACACGCTGAGGCGGTACCCGATCCCCGGCTCGGTGAGGATGTGCCGCGGCGCCGACGGGTCGTCCTCGAGCTTGCGCCGCAGCTGGTTGCCGTACACCCGCAGGTAGTTCGACTCGCGGCCGTACCCGGGACCCCACACCGCCCGCAGCAGGTCGGCCTGGGTGACCACCCGACCCCGGTGGCGGGCCAGCTCGGCGACGAGCCGCCACTCGGTCGGGGTGAGGTGCACCGGCTCACCGCGGTGGGTGGCGGCCAGGGTCGCGAAGTCGAGGGTGAACGCCTCGGTCGTCACCGGGGCGACCGCGGCCAGCCCGTCGTCCTCGGCACCCCGGCGCAGGGCCGAGCGCACGCGCGCCATCAGCTCGTCCATCCCGAAGGGCTTGGTGACGTAGTCGTCGGCCCCCTCGTCGAGGGCCTCGACCTTGTCGTCGGACTGGTGGCGCGCCGACAGCACGACGACGGGGACGCGCGAGCGGGTCCGGATGCGGCGCAGCACCTCGACGCCGTCGAGGTCGGGCAGGCCCAGGTCGAGGACGACGAGGTCGGGCGGGGCGTCGTGCACGGTGGCCAGGGCGTCGAGGCCGGAGCCGACCTCCTCGACCTCGTAGCCGCGGGCCCGCAGGTTGATGCGCAGGGTGCGGCGCAGGGTCGGGTCGTCGTCGACGACGAGCACGCGCTGGTTCATCCGGCCTCCTCCGTCGTCGGAAGGTCGACGACCATCGTCAGGCCGCCGCCGGGGTGTCCTCGGCGCTCACCCTGCCACCCATCGCCTCCGCGAGGCCACGGGCGACCGCGAGCCCGAGACCGACGCCGTCGCCGTCCGGCGCGTCGCCGTGGCGCTGGAACGGGAGGAAGATGCGGTCGCGGTCGGGTTCCGGCACACCGGGTCCGGTGTCGACGACCCGCACCTGCACCCGGTCGGCCAGGGCGCTGGTGCACACCCGCACCCGGCCCGGCGACGGCTGGTGGCGCAGGGCGTTCTCGACGACGTTGCCGAGGACCCGGTCGAGCAGCCCGGCATCGGCGACGACGACCCGGGCGTCGGGGTCGAGGGCCCAGTCGACCCGCTCGGGCTCGGCGACGGCGGCGACGACGCCGGGCACGACCTCGCCGAGGTCGACCCGCCGCGGATGGGCGACGAGGGCACCGGCCTGCAGGCGCGACATGTCGAGGAGGTTGCCGATGAGGGCGTCGAGCCGGTCGGCGGAGTCCTCGATGGCCGCCTCGAGCTCGGCCTCGTCCTCGGGGCTGAAGGTGACCTCGGTCGAGCGCAGGCTGCCGATGGCGGCCTTGATGCCGGCGAGCGGGGTCCGCAGGTCGTGCGAGACGGCCGACAGCAGGGCGGTGCGCGCCGAGTTGTCCCGCGCGAGCGCCGCTGCCTCGCCGGCCGAGGCCTGCAGCGACCGGCGCTGGAGGATGGCGCCCGCGTGCGCGGCGAACGCGGCGAACAGGCGCTGGCGGCCGGCCGACACGGTGGCGCCGACGAGGACGAGGTCGTGCTCGGGGTCGGCCTCCTCGCGGGGCAGGCCCGGGGCGCCCAGGTCCTCGGTGCCCAGGGCGGGGTCGGTCGTGGCGACCACCGCGGCGGGCCGGTGCCGGTCGGGGCGCCGGACGACGGCCGCCGCGTCGGCACCGAACATGTCGAGCGCGGTGTCGAGCAGCAGGGTCATCTGGTCGGTGGAGCCGAGCAGCATGTGGCTCAGCCCGGCGAGCGAGGCGGCCTCGCCCTGGGCGCGCACGGCCTGGTCGGCCCGGCGGGCGCTGCGGTCGACGACCCACGCGACGGCCGCGGCGACGAGGAGGAAGACGACGAGCGCGGCGGCGTTCTCGGGCTCGGAGATGGTCAGGCCGCCCGTCGGCGGGGTGAAGAACCAGTTGAGGAACAGCGACGAGGCGAGGGCGCCGAGCAGGGCCGGGCCCATCCCGCCGAGCAGCGCCGTGAGCACGCTGAGCAGGAGGAAGAGCGGGACCGTGAGCGGCAGGTCGGGGTCCTCCGGGAGGCCGGCGAGGGCCTCGGTGAGCAGGAACGGCCCGAGCACCGCCAGCGCGTACCCCAGCCGCCGGCGTCGTCTCGGCAGGCCGGCGCGCGGGGCACGCCAGCCGCGACCCGCGGCGAACCGGTGGGTCACGACGTGCACGTCGATGTCGCCGGACTCGGTGATGACCTCCTCGGTCGTGCTGGGGGACAGCAGGGTCCGCCAGCGCGGGCGGCGCGAGGACCCGATGACCACCTGGCTGGCGTTGACGCCCCGGGCGAAGTCGAGGACCGCCTCGGCGAGGTCGTCGCCGGTGACGGTGTGGAAGGTCCCGCCGAGCTCGTCGGTGAGCCGGCGCTGGGCGACGAGGTCGGGCAGCGTCGGCCCGGTCAGCCCGTCGGACCGGACGACGTGCACCGCGAGCAGCTCGCCACCGGCGCCGCGGGCCGCGATGCGCGCGCCGCGGCGCAGCAACGTCTCGCCCTCCGCCGCACCGGAGACGGCGACGACGACCCGCTCGCGCGTCGGCCAGCTGGCGTCGATGCCGTGGTCGGCGCGGTACCTGCCGAGGCCCTCGTCGACCCGGTCGGCGAGCCAGAGCAGGGCCAGCTCGCGCAGCGCCGACAGGTTGCCGACCCGGAAGTAGTTGGCCAGCGCGGCGTCGACCTTCTCGGCGGCGTAGACGTTGCCGTGCGCCATCCGCCGGCGCAGGGCCTCGGGTGACATGTCGACGAGCTCGACCTGGTCGGCGGCGCGGACCACGGCGTCCGGCACCGTCTCGCGCTGCACGACACCGGTGATCGAGGTGACGACGTCGTTGAGCGACTCCAGGTGCTGGATGTTGACCGTCGAGATGACGTCGATGCCGGCGTCGAGCAGCTCGTCGACGTCCTGCCAGCGCTTCTCGTGCCGGCAGCCGGGGGCGTTCGTGTGGGCGAGCTCGTCGACGAGGGCGACCTGGGGGCGGCGGCGCAGGAGGGCGTCGAGGTCCATCTCCTCGAGCGTGGTGCCGCGGTGGGTCAGCCGCGCACGGGGCACCGACTCGAGGCCCTCGACGAGCGCGAGCGTGTGCGGCCGCTCGTGCGTCTCGACGAGGCCGACGACGACGTCGGTGCCGCGGTCGAGGCGGCGGTGACCCTCGTCGAGCATGGCAACGGTCTTGCCGACGCCCGGGGCCGCCCCGAGGTAGATCCGCAGCCGTCCGCGTGCCATGGCGCCATTCTCACCCCCGTCCGAGCTCGGCGAGCGCCACGTTGAGCCGGAGCACGTTCACGCGGTCCTGCCCGACGACGCCGAGCGCCGCGTGCTGCACGTGCTCGTCGACCAGCCGCAGCACCCGCGCGCGGTCGAGCCCCCGGGCGTCGGCGACCCGGGCGACCTGCCAGCGGGCGTACGCCGGCGACACGTCCGGGTCGAGGCCGCTGGCCGAGGTCGTCAGCGCGTCCGCCGGGACGGGCTGCGGCGCATCGGGGTTCGCCGCGAGCAGGGCCTTCCGGCGCGCGGCCACGTCGGTGGCGAGGTCGGGGTTGGACGGCCCGTAGTTCGAGCCGCCGCTGGTGTCACCGGCCGCGTCGGACGCCGACGGGCGCCCCTGGAACCACTCGGGGCCGCTCGGGGGTTGGCCGATGAGGGCGGACCCGACCTCGCGACCGCCGACGACGACCGGCTGGCCGGCCGCGCGGTCGGGCACGAGCAGGCCGACCGCGAGGACCGCGGCGGGGTAGAGGACGCCGCAGAGGACGGTGAGGACGAGCAGCGCCTTGAGCGCGGCGGAGAGCTGACGGGTCATGGCGGCCACCTCAGAGACCGGGGATGAGGGACACGACGAGGTCGATGGCCTTGATGCCGACGAACGGCACGACCATCCCCCCGAGCCCGTAGACGAGCAGGTTGCGGCGGAGCAACGCGTGGGCGGACAGGGGTCGGTAGCGAACACCCCTGAGCGCCAGCGGGATCAGCGCCACGATGACGAGGGCGTTGAAGATGACGGCGGAGAGCATCGCCGACTCGGGGGTCGACAGCCGCATGACGTTGAGCGTCTGCAGGCCCGGGAAGACCCCGACGAACATCGCGGGGATGATCGCGAAGTACTTCGCGACGTCGTTGGCGATCGAGAACGTCGTCAGGGCGCCGCGGGTGATGAGCAGCTGCTTGCCGATGGCGACGATGTCGATGAGCTTGGTCGGGTCGGAGTCGAGGTCGACCATGTTGCCGGCCTCCTTCGCGGCCGACGTCCCGGTGTTCATCGCGACGCCGACGTCGGCCTGGGCGAGCGCCGGTGCGTCGTTGGTCCCGTCGCCGGTCATCGCCACGAGCCGGCCGCCCTCCTGCTCCTTCCGGATGAGGGCCATCTTGTCCTCGGGGGTGGCCTCGGCGAGGTAGTCGTCGACCCCCGCCTCCTCGGCGATCGCCCTGGCGGTCAACGGGTTGTCGCCGGTGATCATCACCGTGCGGATGCCCATCTCGCGCAGCTGGGCAAAGCGCTCGGCCATCCCGGGCTTGACGACGTCCTTGAGGTGGACGACGCCGAGCGCGCGCGGGGCCCGACCGGGTGCGGCCTCGGCGACGACGAGCGGGGTGCCGCCCGAGGCGCTGATGCCGTCGACGTGCACCTCGAGGTCGCTGCCGACCGTGCCGCCGTTCTCGCGCACCCACGCCGAGACCGCGCTGCCGGCACCCTTGCGGACGCGGGTGCCGTCGATGAGGTCGACGCCGGACATCCGTGTCGTGGCGCTGAACTCGACGACCTCCGCCCCCGCGCGGCGCAGGGCGGTCACGTCGCCGAGGGCGGCGGCGTCGACCCCGTCGGCCACCGTGTACTCGACGATCGAGCGGCCCTCGGGCGTCTCGTCGGCGAGCGAGGAGAGGTACGCGGCGCGCGCCAGCTCCTCCCGCTGGACCGAGTGCACGGGCACCAGCTCGCTCGCCCGTCGGTTGCCGAAGGTGATCGTGCCGGTCTTGTCGAGGAGCAGGGTGCTGACGTCACCCGCCGCCTCGACGGCCCGCCCGGACATCGCGAGGACGTTGCGCTGCACGAGGCGGTCCATCCCGGCGATGCCGATGGCCGAGAGCAGGGCGCCGATCGTCGTCGGGATGAGGCAGACGAGGAGGGCGACGAGGACGACCATCGAGAGCCGCTGGCCCGAGTAGACCGCCATCGGCTGGATGGCCCCGACGGCGAGCACGAAGATGATGGTCAGGGTCGTCAGGAGGATCGACAGGGCGATCTCGTTCGGGGTCTTCTGTCGCGAGGCCCCCTCGACGAGGGCGATCATCCGGTCGATGAAGGTCTCGCCGGGCTTGCTCGTGATCCGCACGACGACGCGGTCGGAGAGCACCGTCGTGCCGCCGGTGACGGCGCAGCGGTCGCCCCCGGACTCGCGCACCACGGGCGCCGACTCGCCGGTGATGGCCGACTCGTCGACCGTCGCGACGCCCTCGACGACGTCCCCGTCGCCCGGGATCACCTGGCCGGCCTCGACGACGACGCGGTCGCCGAGCGCGAGGGCGGTGCCGGGTACCTCCTCCTCCGTGCCGTCGGCGAGCAGCCGGCGGGCCGTGGTCTCGGTGCGCGTGCGGCGCAGGGTGTCGGCCTGGGCCTTGCCGCGGCCCTCGGCGACCGCCTCCGCGAGGTTGGCGAAGAGCACGGTCGCCCAGAGCCACACGGTGACCCCGACCGAGAAGACCGACGGCTGGATGACCGACAGCACCGTCGTGAGGACCGAGCCGACCCAGACGACCATGATGACCGGGCTGCGCCACAGGTGGCGGGGGTCGAGCTTGGCGAACGCCGCGGGCAGGTTCTGCCAGGCGGTGAGCGCGAGGGACGACGTCATGACAGGGCCTCCGCGATGGGTCCCAGGGCGAGGGACGGGAAGAACGTCAGGCCGGCGACGATGACGACGGTGCCGACCACGAGCGTGGTGAACAGGGGGGTGTGCGTGGGCATGGTTCCGGCGGTGACCGGGCGCTTGCCCTGTGCCGCAAGGGATCCGGCGAGCCGCAGCACGAGGACGATCGGCACGAACCGACCGACGAACATGCATCCCGCGAGCAACAGGTTGAGGTAGGGCTGGTCCGCCGACAGCCCGGCGAAGGCCGACCCGTTGTTGTTCGACGCCGAGGCGACCGCGTACATCAGCTCGCTCAGCCCGTGCGGTCCGTCGTTGAGCCGCGCGTCGAGCGCGACCGGCAGGACGACCGAGAGGCCGGTGCCGAGGAGGACGAGCGCGGGCATCGTCAGGGTGACGAGCGCGGCGCTCGTGACCTCGGTGCGGCCGATGGTCTTCCCGAGCAGCTCGGGGGTGCGGCCGACCATGAGGCCGGCGATGAACACCGCGAGCACGACGACGACGAGGTAGGAGTACAGGCCGGTGCCGACGCCACCGGGCGAGAGCTCGCCGAGCAGCATGTTGACCATCGGCACCCCGCCGCCCAGCGGGCTGAGGCTGTCGTGCATCGCGTTGACCGCGCCGGTCGAGGTGCCGGTCGTCACCGACGCGAACAGGCTCGACCAGACGACACCGAAGCGCTGCTCCTTGCCCTCCATCGACGCGAGCGGCCCGGCGGCGGCGTGCGCCTCGGCCCAGGTCGTCAGGGCGATGCTGCCGACGAGCAGGAAGCCCATGACCCCGGTGGCCACGGCGCCCTGGCGGCGGTCGCCGACCATCAGGCCGTAGGTGTACGGCAGGGAGAACGGGATGACGAGGATGAGGACGATCTCGAGGAGGTTGGTCCACGGCCCGGGGTTCTCGAACGGGTGGGCCGAGTTGGCGTTGAAGAAGCCGCCGCCGTTGGTGCCGAGCTCCTTGATCGCCTCCTGCGAGGCGACCGGCCCGCCCTGGATCGTCTGCTGCACGCCGGTGAGGGTCTCGACGGTGTGCGGGGACGCGAGGTTCTGGACCACCCCGCCGAGCAGGAGCAGGACGGCCGCGACGGCGGCCAGCGGCAGCAGGACGCGGAGGGTGGCGCGGGTCAGGTCGACCCAGAAGTTGCCGATCCGGTCGGCGTGCACCCGGGCCAGGCCGCGGACGACCGCGACGGCGACGGCCAGCCCCGTCGCGGCGGAGACGAAGTTCTGGGTGGTCAGGCCGAGCATCTGAACGGCGTGGCCGGCGCCGGCCTCACCGGCGTAGGCCTGCCAGTTCGTGTTCGTCGTGAAGGACACCGCGGTGTCGAGCGCGGTGTGCCAGTCCATGCTCCGGCCGAGGCTCCACGGCATCCACCCCTGGACCGTGATGAGCACGAAGAGGAGGGCGACGGAGGCGACGGCGAACGCGAGCACCGAGCCGGCGTACCCGGTCCAGCGCTGCTCGGTGCGCGGGTCGACGCCGACCAGCCGGTAGACGACGCGCTCGATGCGCCAGTCGGAGTCGTCGGTGAAGACGCGGTGCATCCACGTGCCGAGGGGCACGTGGACGGCCGCGACGACGGCCGCGACGAGGAGGACGGCCGCAGCCGTCTGGAGGGCGGTGGACATCGGCGGCCCTCCTCAGTACCGGTCCGGGCGCACGAGGGCGTCGAGGAGGTAGCCGAGGAGGAGCAGGCCGATGACGCCCGCGATCAGGTCTTCCCACATGCCGCCCACGACACCAGCGGGACGGGCCGGCGAGCGGTGCGGTGATGCCCCGCTGACGCCGTCTTGACGCGTTCCTGACGCCCGGGCGGCTGCTCCTCAGCGGGCGCGGAACTCCGGGCGGCGCTTCCCGACGAAGGCCGCAGCGCCCTCGCGGTGGTCCTCGGTGACGGCCAGCGCGCGCTGCCCGGCGTCCTCGAGCGCCAGCGCCGCCTCGACGTCCACCGAGGCCGCGTTGACCGCCGCCTTCGTCTCGGCGTAGGCCAGCGTCGGCCCGGTCGCGAACGCCGCGAGCAGCTCCTCGGCCCGGGCCTCGAACCCCTCGCCGGGGACCGCCTCGGCCACCAGGCCCCACGCGGCCGCCGTCCGCCCGTCGAGCGCCTCCCCGGTCAGCGCGAGCCGCATCGCCCGGGCCCGCCCGACCGCGGCGGCCACCAGCGCCGTCGAGCCGCCGTCGGGCATCAGGCCGATGCGGGAGAACGCGAGGACGAACGGTGCCTCCTCGGCGGCGAGCACGTAGTCGCAGGCGAGGGCCATCGGCACCCCGATGCCCGCCGCGACCCCGTGCACCAGCGCGACGACCGGGGTCCGCGACGCCAGCAGCGCCCGCACCAGCTCGGCACCGGCCTCGAGCACCCCCATCGACGCGCCCTCTGCGGTGAGCGGCGCCCCCGAGCAGAACCCGCGACCCTGCCCCGTGAGCGCGATGACGCGCACCGACGGGTCCTCGTCGAGGGACCGGACGGCGGCGGTCACGGCGTCGCACATCTCCGGGTCCACGGCGTTGAGCCGCTCCGGGGCGTCGAGGGTGATCCGGCCGATGGCTCCGTCCGCCTCCACGCGGACCCGTGCGCTGCTCATCGGGCCATCCAACCGCACCCTCGCGTGCGGCGGGCCGGTGCCTCGTGCTGGACTGGGTGGATGCCCACCAGCCCGTCGTCCGTCCCGCTGACCCCGGAGCTCGTCCACGGCGACGCCGAGCTCGAGCGCACCGAGTCCGGCGGGCTCCGTCCGCACCGCCTGCCCGCGTGGGCCCGCGCGCAGAACGCCGACCCCCTGCTGGCGATGAGCGAGGCCCAGCCGTCCGGCGTGCGCATCGTGGCCCTGACCACGGCCCGCGTCGTCGAGCTCGACCTCGTCGTCACCCGGCGCGCCCTGACCGGCGCCCCGCTCAGGGCGCTCGGCACCGTCGACCTCGTCGTCGACGGTGAGGTCGTCGACGGCGTCGAGGTGCCGAACGGCGACCTGCTCACCACCGACGTCTCGACCGGTGTCACCGAGCTGACCCGGGGTGGGCCCGGCACGGTGCGGTTCGCCCTGCCGAGGGGCCGCCAGCGCGTCGAGCTGTGGCTCCCCCACCAGGAGGGCGTCGAGCTGCTCGCCCTGCGCGCCGACGCCCCGCTCGAGCCCGTGCCCGCCGGCGAGCGCGCCCGCTGGGTGCACCACGGCAGCTCGATCAGCCACGGCTCCAACGCCGTGCGGCCCACCGGCACCTGGCCGGCCGTCGCCGCGCGCCGGGCCGGGCTCGACCTCGTCAACCTCGGGTTCGGCGGCTCGGCGGTCCTCGACCCGTTCGTCGCCCGCACGATGCGCGACACCGTCGCCGACGTGCTGAGCGTCAAGGTCGGCATCAACATCGTCGGTGGCGACCTGATGCGCCGGCGCGTCCTCGGGCCGGCGGTGCACGGCTTCCTCGACACGATCCGCGACGGCCATCCCCACACGCCGCTGCTCGTCGTGACGCCGATCCTCTGCCCCATCCACGAGGACACCCCCGGCCCGGGCGCCATCGACCCCGCCGCCCTCGCCGACGGACGACTGGTGTTCACCGCCACCGGCGACCCCGCCGAGGTCGCCCTCGGCAGGCTCAGCCTGCGCGCGGTGCGCGAGGAGCTGGTGCGCGTCGTCGAGCACCGGCGCACCGTCGACCCGAACCTGCACCTCGTCGACGGGCTGGCCCTCTACGGCGAGGCCGATGCGGTCGAGCTACCGCTGCCCGACGCACTGCACCCCGACGCCGCCACGCACGAGTGGATCGGGGAACGGTTCGCGCGCACCGTCTTCGGCGCAGGGGGCTGGTCCCCAGCCGCTGACGCCTGCGACCGGTCAGCCCTGGACGACGGCGCCGGACGCGACGAGCGCCGCGACCTCGTCCTCCCCGAACCCGTGCGCCACCAGCCACGACGTCGTGTCCGCACCCGGTACGGGCTCGGGTCCGGGCAGCCGGGTCGGGTTCTCGGACAGCCGTGGTGGCGTGCGGGGCACCAGGTGCCCGGACCCGTCGTCGACGAACGACCCCCGCGCCACGGCCTGCGGGTGGTGCGCGGCCTCGGCCAGCGACAGCACGGGCGCGACGCACGCGTCGGTGCCCTCGAACAGAGCGGCCCACTCGTCGCGGGTGCGGGCCGCGAAGGCCGCGGTGAACGCCTCGCGCTGCGCCGGCCACGTCGAGGTGTCGTACTGCTCGCCCTCGATGCCGATGCCCAGCCGCTCGACGAGCTCGGCCCAGAACTGCGGCTCCAGCGCGCCCACCGCCACGAACCGGCCGTCGGCACAGGCGTACACGTCGTAGAAGGGCGCGCCACCGTCGAGCAGGTTCGCCTCCCGCTCGTCCCGCCAGACACCCTCGCCCAGCATCGTGTGCACCATCGTCAGCAGGTGCGCGGACCCCTCGGCCATCGCCGCGTCGACGACCTGCCCCCGACCGGTGGTGCCCCGCGCGACGAGCGCCGCCAGCACCCCGGTGACGAGGTAGAGCGACCCGCCGGCGAAGTCGCCGAGGGCCGGGACCGGGGCGATGGGCCGCTCCCGTGGCCCGAGCGCGTGCAGCGTGCCGGACACCGCCGCGTAGGTGATGTCGTGCCCGGCCCGTTGCGCCCACGGACCGTCCTGCCCCCAGCCGGTCATCCGGGCGACGACCAGCCGCGGGTTGGCGGCCAGGAGGTCGCCCGGGGCCAGGCCCAGCCGCTCGAGCACCCCGGGCCGGTAGCCCTCGAGGAGCACGTCGGCGTCGGCCAGCAGGCGCCGGACCACGCCCACCCCGTCCGGGCGCTTGAGGTCGACGGCGATGCTCGGGCGCGAGCGCCGCAGGCCGCCGGACAGGGCCAGCCGGTTCGACTCCCCCGGCCGGTCGACGCGCACGACCTCGGCCCCGAGCTCGGCGAGGTGCATCGCCGCGAACGGCGCCGGGCCGATGCCGCCGAGCTCGACGACGCGCACGCCGTCGAGCGGGCCGGGCGCCCCCGGCTCGGTCACCGCGCCGCGGGGACGAGCTCGCGGATCCCGGGGACGACCTGCTCGGCGAAGGTGCGCAGGAACCGTTCCTGGTCGTGGCCCGGCCCGTGCACGACGAGGTGGTCGAACCCGAGGTCGGTGTAGAACCGCAGTGCCTCGACGACGTCCTCGGGGCGGGAGGCCACGACCCACCGCTTGGCGACCTGCTCGATGGGCAGCTCGTCGGCCGCCTTCTCCATCTCCTCCGGGGAGTGGATGGAGTGCTTCTGCTCCGCGCTGAGCGACAGCGGCGCCCAGAAGCGGGTGTTCTCGAGCGCCTGCTCGGGGTCGGGGTCCCACGACACCTTGACCTCGATCATCCGGTCGATGTCGTCGTGGGCGCGCCCGACCTTGTCGAGCCCCTCGTCGACGGCCGGCACGAGCTGGTCGCGGTAGAGCTCCTCGCCCTTGCCCGAGGTGCAGATGAAGCCGTCGGCGTACCGGCCGGCGTAGCGGGCGACCATCGGCCCGCCGGCCGCCACGTACACCGGCACGGGCTGGTCCGGCCGGTCGTAGATCGCGGCGTCCTCGGTGCGGTAGTACTCGCCCTCGAAGGTGACGCGGTCCTCGGTCCACAGCCGGCGCATGAGGGTGACCGCCTCGCGCAGCCGGCCGAAGCGCTCCTTGAACTCGGGCCACTCGCCCTCGCCGACCGACCCGACGGCGATCTCGTTGAGCGCCTCGCCCGTACCGACGCCGAGCATGATCCGGCCCGGTGCGAGGCAGGCCATCGTCGCGAAGGTCTGGGCGATGACCGGCGGGTTGTACCGGAAGGTCGGCGTCATCACCGAGGTGCCGAGCATGATCCGCTCGGTGCGCGCGGCGACCCACGACATCCAGGCGATGGAGTTCGGCGCGTGGCCACCCTCGAGGCGCCAGGGCTGGAAGTGGTCGGAGATGGTCGCCGAGTCGAAGCCCAGCTCCTCGGCGAGCACCGCGTAACCCGCGAGCTCACCCGGGGCGAACTGCTCCGCCGACGCCTTGTACCCGACCCTGATCCCGCGTGCTCCGGTCATGGCGCCATCCTGCTACACCCGGTCCCGCGGGTGTGGGGGCGCCGGCTCACCTTTCGCCCGACCCCTGTGCCGCCGACCGGGAGGGACGCACTTCGGGTGCGGACCGACCCCCTCGACCGGTCCGCACCCGTGGTGGTGGTGCGCCCCGCGCCACCAACCCCCGGTGGCGCGGGCCCCGCACCTCCGTCTCCCCCGGCGGTGCGTTGGCACCACTGTCCCGGGGGCCGCTACGCGGTCGCTGCGAATCCGCTGCGCGCCCGGGTCCGGTCCCGCGAGACCCGCGCCCGGCTACGGTGTGCGCGTGCGGCCCACCCGTCGGCATCTCCTCTTCGCGGGGGTGCTCGCCGCCCTCGTCGGGGCGCTCGTCCCCCTGCCGCACGGCCTCGGGTGGCCGGCGCACCTGCTCCTCGGCTGGGTCGTCGGCTCCCTCGCCTTCAGCATCCCCGTGCTCGTCCTGTGCCACCGGGCCGACGCCGACGCCACCGAGCGCCACCTCGACGGCGCGGAGGGCGGGCCCACCGAGACCGACGTCATCGTCGTCGTCGCGACCCTGGCCAGCCTCGGCGCGGTCGGCGTCATGCTCCTCGGGAGCAACGGGGCACCCTGGAGTCGGTGCTCGCCGTGCTCGCGGTCGCGGCCGGGTGGCTCGCGGTCCACACCGTCTACGCGCTGCGCTACGCCCGGCACTGGTTCGTCAACGAGCCCGGGTGCGTCGACTTCCCCGGCGACGGCCCACCCCGGTTGTCCGACTTCGTCTACCTGTCCTTCACCCTCGGCATGACCTACCAGGTCTCCGACACCGACCTGCGGACGCCCGCGGTGCGCCGGCTCGTCCTGCGCCACACGCTGCTGGCCTACCTCCTCGGCACGGTCGTCGTGGCGGCGACCATCAACCTCGTCGTGGGGCTCGCCTCGCGCTGAGGCGCCCGGTGCCGGGCCGCCTCCACCGGACTACCGTGGCGGCCATGGCCACCGACCTCATCGACCTCGCCGGCCACGAGCAGGTCGTCTTCTGCTCCGACCCCGACACCGGGCTGCGCGCGATCATCGCCCTGCACTCCACCGCCCTCGGCCCGGGTCTCGGCGGCACCCGCTTCCACCCCTACCCGAGCCTCGACGCCGCGCTCGCCGACGTCCTGCGCCTCTCGCGGGCCATGTCGAGCAAGAACGCGCTGGCCGGCCTCGCCCACGGCGGCGGCAAGGCGGTGATCATCGGCGACCCGCACCGCGACAAGACGCCCGAGCTGCTGCGGGCCTACGGCCGGTTCGTCGAGTCGCTCGGCGGCCGGTACGTCACCGCCTGCGACGTCGGCACGTACGTCGCCGACATGGACGTCGTCGCCGAGGAGACCCGCTGGGCCACCGGCCGCTCCCCCGAGCGCGGAGGCGCCGGCGACTCCTCGGTGCTCACCGCCCTCGGGGTCTTCCAGGGGATGCGGGCCGTCGCGCAGCACGTCTGGGGCGAGCCGACGCTGGCCGGCCGGCGGGTCGGGGTCGCCGGGGTCGGCAAGGTCGGCGCGAAGCTCACCGAGCACCTCCTCGAGGACGGCGCCGAGGTCGTCGTCACCGACGTCGACGACGCCGCGGTGGCCCGGCTGCTCGAGCGCCACCCGCAGGTGGAGGCCGTCGCCGACGCCACCACGCTGGCCCACCTCGAGCTCGACGTCTTCAGCCCCAACGCGCTCGGCGGGGCCCTCGACGACGACACCGTGGCGGCCCTGCGGGCCCGGGTGGTCTGCGGCGGCGCCAACAACCAGCTCGCCGCGCCGGACACGCCCGACCGGCTCGCCGAGCGCGGGGTCGTCTACGCCCCGGACTTCCTCGTCAACGCCGGCGGGGTCATCCAGGTGAGCGACGAGCTGCACGGCTTCGACATGGAGCGCGCGGCCGGCCGCACCCGGGCGATCTTCGAGAGCACGCTCGAGGTCCTGCGCACCGCCGACGCCGAGGGGCTGACGCCCGCCGTGGCCGCCGACCGGCTCGCCGAGCGCCGCATCGCGGCCGGCGGGAGCACCCCGTGGCTGCCCGGGCGGGCCGACGCCGTCCCACAGGACGGGACGGCGACCGAGGAAGGACCCTGACCCGGCCCAGGCGTCGCCGAAGGGTCGCGGACCCATGTATCGTTACCGGCACGATATGCACACCATTCCCGGAGCCGCTCCGCGACGTGGGATGACCCCGACACCGGGGCCGTCCGACCAGCGATGCCGCCCCGGCAGACGCACGAGGGGGTCACGCCATGGGGCGCGGCCGAGCCAAGGCCAAGCAGACGAAGGTCGCCCGCGAGCTGAAGTACTTCAGCCCCGACACCGACCTCTCCGCGCTTGAGCGAGAACTGCACACCCAGACGCACTCGGGCGACACCGCCGACGAGCGCAGCTGGGAGGACGACGACGACGGTCGCTGGGCCGGCGGGCGACGTTGACCCCGCCCTGACCTCGTAGAGGCCCGGCATCCCCGCGGTGCCCGTGCTCCGTGCGTGTGGTGGCTGCCGCACGTCCGCGTCGTCTGACATGCTCGCCCCATGAGCACGTCCACCGCTCCCGCGGCCACGCGCCCGGGCATCGAGACGACCGGTATCGAGATCATCGACGAGGCCGAGCGCACCGCCCGGCCCCGTGACCTCTTCTGGCCGTGGTTCGCGGCCAACGTGTCGGTCTTCGGCATCTCCTACGCCGCGTTCGTCCTCGGCTTCGGCATCTCCTTCTGGCAGTCCGTGCTCGTCACGGTGCTCGGCGTCGTCGTCTCGTTCGCCCTCTGCGGAGTCATCGCGATCGCCGGCAAGCGCGGCTCCGCGCCGACGATGGTCCTGTCGCGGGCGGCCTTCGGCGTCACCGGCCAGAAGGTCCCCGGTGTCATCTCCTGGCTGACCTCGATCGGCTGGGAGACCTTCCTCGCCATCCTCGCGGTGCTCGCCACCTCGACGATCTTCACCCGGCTGGGCTGGGGCGGCGGCACGGCCACCAAGGTCGTGGCCGCGGCGGTCGTCGCCGCCCTCATCGTCGCGGCCTCGGTGGCCGGCTACCACGTCATCATGCGGCTGCAGTCGGTGCTCACCTGGGTCACCGGCATCGTCACCGTCGGGTTCATCCTGCTGACGCTCAAGGACGTCGAGTGGTCGAAGGTCACCGCCCTGCCCGGCGGGTCGGCCCAGGCCGTGGTCGGAGCCCTCGTCCTCGTGATGACCGGCTTCGGGCTCGGGTGGATCAACATCGCCGCCGACTGGTCGCGCTACCAGCGGCGGGACGCCTCGGGCGCCGCGATCGTCGGCTGGAACACCTTCGGCGGGGCCGTCGCCCCCGTCGTGCTCGTCGTCTACGGGCTGCTGCTCGCCGGCTCGGACAAGACGCTCGCCGACGGCATCGGCGCCGACCCCATCGGCACCCTCGCCACGCTGCTGCCCACGTGGCTGCTCGTGCCGTTCCTGCTGGCCGTCATCCTGTCGCTGGTGTCCGGTGCGGTCCTCGGCATCTACTCCTCGGGGCTGACGCTGCTCTCGCTCGGCGTCCGCATCCCCCGGCCGGCCGCCGCCGGGGTCGACGGTGTCATCCTCACCCTCGGCACCATCTGGGTCGTCTTCTTCGCCCAGAGCTTCATCGGCCCGTTCCAGTCCTTCCTCATCACCCTCGGCGTCCCGCTCGCCGCGTGGGCGGGGATCATGATCGCCGACATCGCCCTGCGCCGGCGCGACTACGACGACGACGACCTCTTCGACCCCCGCGGGCGCTACGGCGCCTTCGACTGGGTCTCGATCGGGACGATGGTCGTGGCCTCGCTCGTCGGCTGGGGGCTGGTCGTCAACCTCTTCGCCGCCGACGCGTCGTGGAACAACTGGCAGGGCTACCTGCTCCGCTTCGGGCTCGGCGGCAAGGAGGGCGCGTGGGCCTTCGCCAACCTCGGCGTGCTGCTCGCGCTCGTCATCGGCTTCGGCGTCACGTTCGTCGCCCGGCGCGGCACCGTGCGGCGCCAGGAGCAGGACGCCGGGCTGCGCGTCACGGAGCCGGCGGCCTGATGCCGCGGCGCGACGGCTGGCTGGTGGTCGTCGACCCGCAGGTGGTCTTCGCCGACCCCGGCGCCTCCCCGTGGGGCTCGCCGATGTTCGCCGGTGCCGTGCCGCGGATGCGCGAGCTGGCCGACGACTTCGGGCGGGAGCGCACCGTCGTCACGCGGTTCGTCGCCGACCCGTCCCTCGGCGGCTCGTGGGGTCCGTACTACGACGAGTGGCCGTTCGCGCTGGTCCCCGACGACGACCCGCTGTACGCAGTGGTCCCCGAGCTCGCCGGCGCGGCGGGGCACGTCGTCACGGCAGGGACCTTCGGGAAGTGGCCGGTGCTGCGCGGCCTCCTCGGCACCGACGCCCACGTGACGGTCGCCGGGGTGGCCACCGACTGCTGCGTCGTCTCGACCGTGCTGCCGATGGCCGACGCGGGCGTCACGGTGGTCGTCGACGGTGCGGCCTGTGCCGGCTCGACGCCGGAGAACCACGAGCGGGCCCTCGCCGCGATGGCGCTGTTCGCCCCGCAGGTGACGGTGCGCTGACCGCTCAGCCGATGCCGGCGAGCGGGAGGAGGAGCGCGCCGAACACGGTGCCGACGAGGGCGGCCACCAGCCCCACGAGCCGCGGGTGGAACAACTGGTCCCGCACGAGCAGGGCCAGGGCCGCGAAGCCGGTGCACCAGCCGACGAGGACGCCGGGGAGGACGAGGGCGGAGACACCGAGCAGGCCACGCGGGTCGACCCCGCCGATCGCGTCGAGGAACCACACCACGACGACGAGCAGACCGAGGGTCGGCACGGCGAGGCCGCCGGCGGCCCAGCGCCGTGCCGTCGTGATGCGCGAGTCGGGCGTCGCGCCGTGGCGCGGGGCGTCGAAGACCATGGGGACGCGGCGCGCCGGGGGCGCCGACGGACGGCGGGCGGGGACGGAGGGCGGCGGGTCGACCATCCCCCGAGCGTGGCCGCGCGGAGGCGAGTCCGTCATGGGGCGTCGTACTCATCCGGGCCGCCGCTGTTGACCGGGCCGTGGTCGAGTCCTGACCGAATCCTTGACCCCAGCAGACCCCCGCCCGACGAGTGCTCCGGCAGGGTCGGGGACCGTGACCCGACAGATGACCCCCACCGCCCCGACCGGGCGCCGCCGCACCACCTCGTGGCTCGCGCTGGCCTCCGCCCTCGTCGTCCTCCTCGGCCTCTCGGTCCCGGCGTCGGAGGCGGCCACCCCGCTGACCGTCGCGCAGGCCGTCGCGAGCCAGGACGGCACGAGCCGGTCCGTCCGCGGCTACGTCGTCGGCCAGCCGACCGCGACGAGCACCGTCGTGCGCTCGGGCTTCCCCAGCGACTACGCCCTGGCCATCGCCGACACCGCGTCGGAGACCGGCACGTCGCGGATGCTCTACGTGCAGCTGCCGACGGCCCTGCGCTCGCAGTGGGGCCTCAAGACCAACCCGACGCTGCTGGGGAAGCAGGTCGACGTCACCGGCGCCCTCGCCGCGTACTTCTCGCACCCCGGGATGACGGGGACCTCGACGATCGCCGCCGCCGGCACCGGCGGGACGGGTGGCGGCACCGGCGGAGGCACGGGTGGTGGCACCGGCACGAGCCCGTGGGACGGCACGTACTACGCACCGGCCATCGGCAAGACCGGGACGGCACTGAAGTCGACGCTGCACGGCATCATCGACGACCAGACGAAGCTCACCTACGACCAGGTCTGGACCGCGCTCAAGGACACCGACCAGGACCCGAACAACACGAACAACGTCATCGAGATCTACTCGGGACGCTCGATCGCCAAGTCCGACAACGGTGGTGGCGTCGACCAGTGGAACCGCGAGCACGTCTGGGCCAAGTCGCACGGTGACTTCGGCACCGCCACCGGGCCGGGCACCGACGTCCACCACCTGCGGCCCGAGGACGTCACCGTCAACTCCACGCGCGGCAACCTCGACTTCGACGACGGCGGCAGCGCCGTGAGCCAGTGCACCGGGTGCCTCTCGGATGCCGACTCGTTCGCGCCGCGCGACGCCGTCAAGGGCGACGTCGCCCGGATGATCTTCTACATGGCCGTCCGCTACGAGGGGGACGACGGGTGGGCGAACCTCGAGATGAACAACTCGGTCGGCAACGGCAGCGCCCCGTCCATCGGCAAGCTGTCGGTGCTGCTCCAGTGGAACGCCCAGGACCCGGTCGACGCCTTCGAGATGCGCCGCAACGACCGCATCTTCGAAGCGTGGCAGCACAACCGCAACCCGTTCGTCGACCACCCCGAGTGGGCGGCCGCCATCTGGGGCTGACCCCACCCCGAGTGGGCGCCCGCCATCCGGGGCCGACCCACCCCGAGTGGGCGTCCGTCATCCGGGGCTGACCCCTCACCGAGCCGCCGGCCGTCCACCGCGGGAGACCTGTCCTCCGACCCGCGGTGGGCGGCCGGCCCTCTCCTCCCCGCCCCTCCCCACTCGACTCATTGCCCAGAACCCACCTCGAGAGGGCCGAAAACGGCCTCCCGCGGTGGGTTCTGGGCAATAAGTGGGGAGCAGGTCAGGGGGTGGGGTGGTCGCCGACGAGCTCGACGGAGCCGCCGTCGACGCCCTTGGCGCCGCGCACGACCTCACCGGCGGCGACGTCGGCGGCCGAGCCGTCGGACACCTCGCCCATGACCCACGTGCCGATGCCCCGCGCCGTCAGGTGCGCGGTCGCCGCGTCGACCGAACCGGCCGGCAGCACCGCGACGAACCCGACCCCCATGTTCAGCGTGCGCTCGAGGTCGGCGCGCGGCACGTTGCCGAGGGTCCCGACCGTGGAGAACACGGCGGGCGGCGTCCAGGAGGCGCGGTCGAGCCGGGCGTGCACGTGCGACGGCAGCACGCGCGCCAGGTTCGCCGCCAGGCCACCGCCGGTGACGTGCGAGAGCGCGTGGATGTCGACCCCGTCGAACCGGACGAGGTCGAGCAGGTCGGCGGCGTAGACGCGGGTCGGCTCGAGCAGCTCCTCGCCGAGGGTGCGCCCGAACTCGTCGACGTGGCGGTCGAGGGCCCATCCGGCATGGGCCACGACCCGCCGCACGAGCGAGTAGCCGTTGGAGTGCAGCCCGCTGCTGGCCAGCCCGAGCACGACGTCGCCGACCTCGACCCGCTGCGGCCCGAGGACCTCGTCGTGCTCGACGACACCCGTGGCCGCCCCCGCGACGTCGTACTCGTCCGGGTCGAGGAGGCCGGGGTGCTCGGCGGTCTCGCCCCCGACGAGGGCGACCCGGGCCTGCTCGCACGCTCGGGCGATGCCACCGACGATGGCCGCGATCCGCTCGGGAACCACCTTGCCGCAGGCGATGTAGTCGGTCATGAACAGCGCCTCGGCGCCGCAGACCACGATGTCGTCGACGACCATCCCGACGAGGTCGAACCCGATGGTGTCGTGCCGGTCGAGGGCCTGGGCGATGGCGACCTTGGTGCCGACGCCGTCGGTCGAGGTCGCGAGCACCGGCCGGCGGTAGGACGCGAGCGCGCTGGCGTCGAACATCCCGGCGAAGCCGCCGAGGCCGCCGAGCACCTCGGGGCGGGTGGCGCGGCGCACCGACTCCTTCATCAGCTCGACGGCCTGGTCGCCGGCCTCGACGTCGACACCCGCCGCGGCGTAGGTGATGGACGTCGGCCGCTCGGTGTCGCTCACGCCCGGAAGCCTACCGAGGCGGAGCGGCCCGCCCGGCGTCGAGTCGAGTGCTGACGCGGTCGCCCGGACGACCGCTTCCGCACTCGACTCCGATCCGGTACCTTGTGACGCATGGAACCCGGCGACAGCGCCATCCTGACGCACCTGCGTCGTGGCGCCCTCGAGCACTGCGTCCTCGCGCTGCTCGACGCCGAGCCGATGTACGGCCTCGACATCGCCCGACGCCTCGGGGACGACGGCGTGCTGCTCGCCGGCGAGGGCACGCTCTACCCGTTGCTGTCCCGGCTGCGGAAGCAGGGGCTCGTCGAGACCACCTGGGCCGAGTCGAGCGCCGGGCCGCCCCGCCGCTACTACGCCCTCACCGCGCAGGGGCAGGTCGCCCTCGCCACCTTCCGGCGCACCTGGAAGACCTTCCGGGACGCGGTCGACACCACACTCCGCGGAGGACACCCGTGAACAGCTCCGACACCCGCGTCGGCTCCTACCTCGACGACCTCGCCCGGATGCTCGCCGACCTCGACCCCGCCGACCGCGACGAGGTGCTGGCCGGCGTCCGCGAGCACCTCGACGCCACCCTGTCCGAGCACCCCGACGACCCGGCCGCCGTCGACGCCGCGCTGCTGCGCCTGGGCCCGCCCGAGCAGGTCGCCGCCCAGGCCAGGGCCGAGCTCACCCCCGAGGTGTCGTCCTCGCCCCCGCCGCCGGCCCGGGGCTGGCTGGTCGCGGCCCTGGTCCTGCTGCTCGTCACGAGTGCACCGTTCACCCTCGGGACGGCGGTGCAGCGGGTGGTCGAGCTGGCGTCGCGCGATGCCCCGGAGTCGATGTTCGGGCTCTCGCCCCTCCTGCCCACCGCGCCGCTCATGGTGCTCACGTGGCCCCTCTGGATCGGCGGGATGGCCTGCGCCTTCGTGGCCCGACGACGTGCCCCGCGCACCTGGGGCCTGCTGCTCGCGATCGGTCCGGTCGCGTTCCTGGGCTCGTGGGTCTTCATGTTCTGGCGCGAGCCCGACGTGCTGAGCGCGGTCGTCGCCATCGTCGCCTGCGCGGCCCTGACGGTGCTGCCCGTCGTCGTCGCCCAGCGGGTCTGGCGCGAGGGCCGCACCCCCTGACCCGCGTCGGGCCCGACCCGGACCGCGGGCGACCGCGGGTCAGAGGGCCTTGAGGATGTCCTCGACCCGCTCCTTGGCGTCGCCGAAGAGCATCTGGGTGTTGTCGCGGAAGAACAGCGGGTTCTGCACGCCTGCGTACCCAGTGGCCATCGAGCGCTTGAAGACGATGACGTCCTTGGCCTCCCAGACGCGCAGGACGGGCATGCCGGCGATCGGGGAGGTGGGGTCCTCGGCGGCGGCGGGGTTGACCGTGTCGTTGGCGCCGATGACGAGGACGACGTCGGTGTCGACGAGGTCGTCGTTGACCTCGTCCATCTCGAGGACGATGTCGTAGGGCACCTTGGCCTCGGCGAGCAGCACGTTCATGTGCCCGGGCAGCCGGCCCGCGACAGGGTGGATGCCGAAGCGCACCTCGACCCCGTCGGCGCGCAGCCGCTTGGTGAGGTCGGCGACGGCGTGCTGGGCCTGGGCGGTGGCCATCCCGTAGCCGGGCGTGATGACGACCGAGCGTGCGGAGGACAGCAGCGCGGCGGCCCCCTCGGCGGTGACCTCGCGGTGCTCGCCGTAGTCGGTGTCGTCGGAGGCCGCCGTGCCGGCCTCGACCCCGAAGCCGCCCGCGATGACCGAGATGAACGAGCGGTTCATGGCGCGGCACATGATGTACGACAGGTACGCACCGGACGAGCCGACCAGGGCGCCGGTGATGATCAGCAGGTCGTTGCTCAGGAGGAAGCCCGCCGCCGCGGCCGCCCATCCGGAGTAGCTGTTGAGCATCGAGACGACGACCGGCATGTCGCCGCCGCCGATCGAGGCCACGAGGTGCCAGCCCAGCCCGAGGGCGAGCAGCGTGACGAGCCCGAGCAGCAGGTGCCGGACGAACACCGCGTGGTCGGGCACGGCGACGTAGACGACGGTGAGCACGACGAACCCGGCGAGCGCCCCGAGGTTGATCCAGTTGCGCCCGGGCAGCATCAGCGGGCGCGACGAGATGCGCGCCGACAGCTTGAGGTAGGCGACGATCGAGCCGGTGAAGGTCACCGCGCCGATGAAGACGCCGACGAAGACCTCGACGTCGTGGATGGTCGGGTAGGCCACGAGCTCGTAGGAGGAGTTCCAGCCCACGAGCACGGCCGCGAGCCCGACGAAGCTGTGCAGCATCGCGATGAGCTCGGGCATCCCGGTCATCTCGACCTTGCGGGCGCGGTCGAGGCCGATGGCGGCGCCGATGCCCATCGCGACGACGATGAGCAGCAGCCCCAGCCACCCCGACCCGCCGCTGCCGGCCGTGGCCGCGAGCACCGTGGCGACGAGCGCGACGGTCATCCCCACGACGCCGAAGCGGTTGCCGTTGCGGGCGGACTCGTGCCGGGAGAGGCCGGCGAGGGCGAGGATGAACAGCAGGCCGGCGACGATGTACGCGCCCTGGACCAGGGTGGCGCTCATCGGACCGGCTCCTCGCGCTTGAACATCTCGAGCATTCGGGCCGTCACCCGGAACCCGCCGAACACGTTGATGCTCGCGACGAGGATGCCGACGAAGGCCAGCACGGAGACCGCGACGCTGTCGTGGCCCACCTGGAGCAGCGCACCGACGACGATGATGCCGCTGATCGCGTTGGTGACGCTCATGAGCGGGGTGTGCAGCGCGTGGTGCACGTTGCCGATGACGTAGAACCCGATGACGACCGACAGCATGAAGACCATGAAGTGGCCGAGGAACGGCTGCGGGGAGAACGCCGAGACGAGCAGGAACAGGACCGCGCCGGCGCCGGCCAGCGCCAGCTTCGTGCTCCGCGGCATCGGCTCCTTGACCGGCTTCGCGGGCGCCGCAATGGTCGCGACGTCGGTGCCGGTGGGCGCCGCGCTCACCTGGACGGGCGGCGGGGGCCAGAGCACGGTGCCCTCGTGGGCGACGGTCATCCCGCGCTGGACGACGTCGTCGAGGTCGAGGTGCACCTCGCCGTCCTTGGCGGGCGTCAGCAGCTTGAGGAGGTTGACGAGGTTGGTGCCGAACAGCTGGCTGGCCTGGGTCGGCAGCCGCCCCGGCAGGTCGGTGTAGCCGAGGATCGTGACGCCGTTCGCCGTGACGACCTTCTCGCCCGCGACGCTGCCGGCGACGTTGCCGCCGTTGGCCGCGGCCATGTCGACGATGACCGAGCCCGGCTTCATCGAGGCGACCATCTCCTCGGTGAGCAGCCGCGGCGCCGGCCGGCCCGGGATGAGGGCCGTGGTGATGACGATGTCGACGTCGGCGGCCTGCGCGGCGTAGAGCGCGGCGGCCTTGGCGTCGAAGTCGGCGCTGGTCTCCTTGGCGTAGCCGTCGGCGCTCGGGCCGCCGTCCTCGACCTCGATGCGCAGGAACTCGGCACCCATCGACTCGACCTGCTCGGCGACCTCGGGCCGGGCGTCGAAGGCGCGCACCACCGCGCCGAGGCTGTTCGCCGTGCCGATGGCCGCCAGCCCGGCGACCCCCGCGCCGACGACGAGCACCTTGGCCGGGGGGACCTTGCCGGCCGCGGTGACCTGACCGGTGAAGAACGACCCGAACTCGTGCGCGGCCTCGATGACCGCACGGTACCCGCCGATGTTGGCCATCGACGACAGCACGTCGAGCGACTGCGCCCGGCTGATGCGCGGCACGGCGTCCATCGCCATCGCCGTGACGCCACGGGCGGCGAGCGCCTCGACGAGCTCGGGGGACAGGGCGGGGGCCATCAGCGAGGCGACGAGCTGGCCGGAGCGCAGCCGCTCGATCTCGGCGTCGGTGGGCGCGGTGACCTTGAGGACCACGTCGGCGTTCCACACCGCGTCGTCGATGACGTCGGCCCCGGCCGCCCGGTACGCGTCGTCGTCGAAGCTCGCGGCCGCGCCGGCCCCCGACTCGACGAACACGGTGTAGCCGAGGGAGAGCAGCTGCTCGACGGTCTTCGGGGTCGCGGCGACGCGGGTCTCCCCGGGTCGGGACTCACGGGGCACACCGATGCGCACTGGGCTTCCTCTCCGGCGGGGACGGTCCCGCACGAACCTAGCCTGTCGGGCCCGACGGGGCACGGAGGGTGTCACCCGCACCACATGCCGGACGCGCCGGACCCGTGGTCGGGTCCGGCGCGTCCGTCGTCGCTCGGGTGGGCGGGCCGATCAGCCCTCGGAGCGGTGGAACCCGCTGCGCTCGGCCGCGCCCTGGTCGTAGAACCAGACGTCGGCGGTGGCCTCGTCGTAGCCCGCGTCGCCGGGCAGGCGGTAGGTCATCGTGTCGCGGTAGGCCTGCACCGGGTGGTCCATCGGCTGGGCGCCGTCGTCGATGGCCGCCGCCGAGCCCATGCCGTAGCCGCCGTCGCGGATCTCGTGGAACTCGGAGACGCGCCGCGGGCTGGTGGCGGCCGGCTCCTCGTCGGTGTGGTCGGCGGGCGCGTCGCCCTCGTCGGTGGAGGAGGTCTCGGGCTCGGCCGGCGCCTGCTCCTCGACCGGCTCGTCGGCCGGCTCCTGCACCTCGACCGGCTCATCGGCCGTCTCCTGCTCCTCGGCCCGCTCGACGACCTCGGGGTGCACCGGCTCCATGCCGACGGCGGCCGCGTCGCGGTCCATCTGCTCGCGCTCGGCGGCCAGCTCGTCGGCCCGGTCGCCGGTCTCGGCGAGCAGCTCGCCCTCGTCGGCCGACCAGTCCCGCTCGGGGGTCGGGTCATACGCCTCGGCCTCGTGCGCCGCCGGCTCCTCGGGCTCGGTGAAGGCACCGGGGCCCGGGTCCTCGGCGACCTCCGAACCCTCGGCCACCTCGTCGGTCGCGGCCTCGTCGGTCGCGGCCTCGTCGGCTGCGGCGGCGTCGGCCGGCGACTCGTCAGCGGCGTCGTCGGACGGGGTGTCGTCGGACGGCGACCCCTCGTCGGAGGCGTGCGGGCCACCCCACTCGCCGGGGGGTGCCGCGGCGTCGGTCGCGGCCGTGGGGGTGGTGTCGTCGACCTCGGGCTGCTCGTCCATGTGCTCCCCGGTACCCGCCCGGGAGGCCCCCCACACGTACGGCTCCTCCTCGGCGTCGTCGCCGGTGTCGCCGTCGCGGAAGTCGGTGGCGGCGGCGATCCGGGCGCTGCGCTCCTCGGACTGGGGGTCCTGCGCGGCCGGCTCCTGCTCGGGCGCCTCGACGGGGGTGGACTCGTCGGCCCCCGGCTCCTCGACGACCACATCCTCGGCCACCGGCTCCTCGACCGCGGGGGACTCCTCGGACACGGGCTCCTCGGCCACCGGCTCGCCCCGCCCACGGGCTCCTCGACCGCGGGGGACTCCTCGGACCACGGCTGCGCGGGCTCGGGCTCCTCGACGGCCGGCCCCCGGACGGCGACGCCCTCGTCGCGGCCCATGACGGCGGCCCCCGCCGCACCGGGCACGGGCGCGGCCGGGCTGCCGGCCCACGCCGCGCGCTCGGCCTCCTCGCGCATCTGGCGGGCCTCGGCCCGGGTCATCGGACGACGCCCGGCCTCGTCCGACGCGTCGACGTCGGGGTCGACCTCGTCGGCGCGGGCGAGCAGCGAGCGGTGGTCGTCGCGGGTCACCTCGACGGTCTCGCGGTAGCCCGAGGCCTCCGCGGCGAGCCGGTCGGCCTCGGCCTGCGCGACGTGCGCCCGGTCCTCGGCCTGCTCGGCGAAGGCCTGCTGGCCGGCGAGCGTCCCCGCGACCCCCTCGGCCTGGGCCCGCAGCCCCGCCGCCTCGGCGCGCGCGCCGTCCTTGCGGGCCGCCGAGCGTCGCACGAGCAGCCAGACGAGGACGACCGCCACGACGACGACGGCGAGGAGGACGAGGAGCTGGGGGGTGGTCATGCGGACTTCCTGTCGTCGGGACACCGAGGTGTCGGCATCGGCGGACAACCTACCGTCGGGACCGTGGCCGGACCCCGGCGGGTGACGCCGTCATCGCTTCCCCTGCGCTGGGAAACCTAGGCCCTGCCGTGCCGCCGCGCCACCCCCGCGCACAGGGGTGGGACGGGTCCTCCCACGCGGTGTCGTCGCTGGTCAGAGGCCGAGCTCGGCGACGGTCTCCTCACGCATCTCGACCTTGCGGACCTTGCCGGTGACGGTCATCGGGAACTCCTCCACCACCTTGACGTAGCGCGGCACCTTGTAGTGAGCGAGCTGCCCGTCGCAGAAGGCCCGCACGGCCTCGGCGGTCAGCGGCTCGGCGCCCTCCCTCATCCGGATCCAGGCGCACAGCTCCTCGCCGTAGCGCGCGTCCGGGACGCCGATGACCTGGGCGTCGAGCACGTCGGGGTGGGTGTAGAGGAACTCCTCGACCTCGCGGGGGTACACGTTCTCGCCACCGCGGATGACCATGTCCTTGATCCGTCCGGTGATCTGCACGAAGCCCTCGTCGTCCATGACGGCGATGTCGCCCGTGTGCATCCAGCCGTCGACGAGCACCTCGGCGGTCTTCTCCGGCTCCTCCCAGTACCCGAGCATCACCGAGTAGCCCTTGGTGCAGAACTCGCCCGGCACCCCCCGCGGCAGCGTCTCGCCGGAGAGCGGGTCGACGACCTTGATCTCCAGGTGCGGGTGCACCGACCCCACCGTGTTGACCTTCTGCTCGAAGGTGTCGTCGGTGTGGTTCTGCGTCGACACCGGCGAGGTCTCGGTCATGCCGTAGCAGATGGTCATCTCCTCGATGCCCGACTCGATGAGCTTGGTCATCATCGAGGCCGGGCACGGCGAGCCGGCCATGATGCCGGTGCGTACGGACGACAGGTCGTAGGAGCCGAAGTCCGGCAGGGCCCACTCGGCGATGAACATCGTCGGCACGCCGTAGAGGGAGGTGCAGCGCTCCTCGGCGACGGCGGCCAGCGTCGTGGCGGGGTCGAAGCCGGGCGCCGGGATGACCATGCAGGCGCCGTGGGTGAGCGCCGCGAGGTTGCCCATGACCATCCCGAAGCAGTGGTAGAAGGGCACCGGGATGCAGATCCGGTCGACCTCGGTGTACCCGCAGGTCTCGCCGACGAGGTATCCGTTGTTGAGGATGTTGTGGTGCGAGAGCGTCGCGCCCTTCGGGAAACCCGTTGTGCCCGAGGTGTACTGGATGTTGATGGGGTCGTACGGGTCGAGCTCGCGCTGGAGCAGGGTGAGCCGCTCGGGGCTGACCTCGCCGGCCCGGTCGAGCAGCGCGGTCCACGACTCGCGGCCGATGACGACGACCTGCTCGAGGTCGGGGCACTCGGGGCGCGCGGCCTCGACCATCGCCACGTAGTCGGACGTCTTGAACGACTCGGCCGTCACGAGCATCCGGATGCCCGCCTGGCGCAGCACGTAGGTCAGCTCGTGGGTGCGGTAGGCCGGGTTGATGTTCACGAGCACGGCGCCGATCTTGGCCGTCGCGAACTGGGTGAGCACCCACTGCGAGCAGTTCGGGGCCCAGATGCCGACCCGGTCGCCCTTCACGAGCCCGGTGGCGGCGAGCCCCCGGGCCAGCCGGTCGACCTCGGCCCCCAGCTCGGCCCACGTCATCCGCACGCCCTGCGCCCGGTCGACCAGCGCGTCCCGCTCCGCGTGGGCGGCGACGGTGGCGTCGAGGTTGTCCCCGATCGTCTGCTCGAGCAGGGCCGGCTCGAGCGCTCCGACCGCGTGCGAGGCCTGCCGCTCCTGCGGGTCCGAGGTCGTCGTCATCGTCATCCCTTCGCGGCGGTACGGGTCCACCCCAGCCAACACGCCCGCGCGGGTCCGGGCAACCACCGGCCCCCACGCGGACCGTGAGTACCCGCTTGGTCAACGGCAGGTCGATCGAACGTAAAGACTTCGCATGGGGTCGACGAAGTGCCCGGCGGCGCGGTCTGCGCACCCCTACGGTCCCGCCATGAGCTTCCGCACCGGAGCCGTCACCGCGATCCTGACGGCCACCCTCCTCGCCACCACGGCGGCCACGGCCGTCTCCGCTCCGGCCGCCCCCGGGGCGACGGCCTCGGCGTCCTGCGCGTCTCCACGACCACCCCCCTGAGCACCGCAGCCCGCCTCCAGGCCGCCGGCTTCGACCTCGTCGAGTCGCGTATCGGCACCGACCTGCTCGTCGTCGGCGACACGACCGTCCGGACCCGCCTGGCGCGGATGGGTTACCGGGTCACGCTGCACCAGACCGCGCCCCGCACCGAGCGTCCGGTGCGGACGGCGAGCACGTCGCGCACGACCGGCCTCGCCGCCGGGGCGACGACGTTCTACGGCGGGTACCGCACGGCGGACGAGTACGTGCAGCACCTGTCCGACGTCGCGACCGCGCACCCGGACCTCGCCGTGACCCAGGACGTCGGCGACTCCTGGCGCAAGACGCAGGGCCTGTCCACCGGCAACGACCTCGTCGCGATCTGCCTCACGAAGCAGCAGCCCGGCGACTGCCAGCTCTCCCCCACCTCGACCAAGCCGCGCTTCCTGCTGATCGGCGCCGTCCACGCCCGCGAGCTGTCGGCCTCCGAGCTCTCGAGCCGCTTCGTCGACCTGCTCGCCGACGGCTACGGCACCGACGCCGAGGTGACCTCGCTGCTCGACTCCACCGAGGTGTGGGTCATCCCGGTGGGCAACCCCGACGGCCGCGAGATCGTCGAGCAGGGCACCACCTCCCCGTACCTGCAGCGCAAGAACGCGAACAACTCGCTCGGCGCCTGCGCCGTGCCGCCGACCTCGAGCAACCAGCACGGCGTCGACCTCAACCGGAACTTCACGTGGAAGTGGGGCGGCACCGGCACCTCGACCAACCCGTGCGACCAGACCTTCCGCGGGTCGGCCGCCGGCAGCGAGCCCGAGACCGTGGCCCTCTCGCAGCTGATGACGACGCTCTACCCGGACCAGCGCGGCCCGCTGCTCACCGACGCTGCCCCGCTCACCACGCCGGGCTACATGCTCACGCTGCACAGCTACGCGAACATGCACGTCATCCCCTGGGGCGACACGACGACCAAGGCCCCGAACGACGCCGGGATGCGCTCGGCCGCCTTCCGCGCCAGCTACTACAACGGCTACCAGACCGGCCAGCCCGGCGAGATCCTCTACACGGTGACCGGCTCGACCGACGACTACCTCTACGGCGAGCGCGGTGTCGCGGCCTCGACGATGGAGGTCGGCCCGAGTTCCGGCACGTGCAGCGGCTTCACCCCGGCCTACTCGTGCCAGACGACGTTCTGGACGGCCAACAAGCCGGCGATCATGTACCTCGCCAAGGCCGCCCGCGCGCCCTACCAGCTCTCGCTCGGCCCGACGACGAGCTCGGTCACCGCGCCGACGACGACGGTGACCGCCGGGGCCACGTTCAGCCTGACGGCCACCGGCAACGACAACGCCTACGGCACCTCGGGCGTCGGCAAGCCCGCCGCCCAGACCGTCAACGCCGGCCGGTACTTCGTCGACACGGCGCCGTGGGCCGGTGGCACGGCCGTCGCGATGACCGCCAACGACGGGTCGTGGAACTCCACGTCGGAGGTCGCGAAGGCGACGGTCCCCACGACCGGCCTGGCCGCCGGACGCCACCAGCTGTGGGTCCAGACCCGCGACAGCGCCGGCAACTGGGGTCCGGCGACGTCGGTGTTCGTCACCGTCGGCTGACCCGACCCGCACGCGCGAGGGGCCCCGGCACCGCCTGGTGCCGGGGCCCCTCGCGCGTCCGTCGCTCAGGGTTCGGAGGGTGACGGCCCGGCGGGCGTTCCGGTGGGGCGGGAGAGGCGGTCGAGGACCCCGAGGAGCAGCGCCTCCCGCAGCCGCGGCGGGCAGGCGTCGAGGAGGGCGTTGACCGGGGCCATCCGGGTGGGCAGCTCGAGGGCGCCGCCGTCGCCGGCCAGCCCGGCCGCAGCGAGCAGGCCGGCGAACGCGGCGTCGTCGAGGCCGGCCGGGTCGAGGGCGGCGAGCATCCCGCCGAGGGACGGGTCGACACCGACCGGGCCGGCGGCGCGGGCGGCCTCCACGGCCTCCCGCAGCGCCGTGACGAAGTCGGGCACCGACGGCGCGGTCGCCGCCGAGAGCGTCAGGTGCAGCGTCGGCGGCAGGTGACCGAAAGCCATCTGCGGCTGGACGAACCAGCCCCGCGCCAGCATCTCGTCGGCGATGGTGAAGACGTCGCACGAGCCGTCGGTGGCCAGCGCGAGCAGCGTCGAGTCGGGGGCGATGACGACGCGCAGCCCGTCGGTGGCGGACGCGGCCGCGGCCAGCTCGAGCGTGGCGTCCCGGGCCTCGCGGGCCAGCCGGGCGTAGCCGTCGCGGCCGATGTGCCGGGTGACCGCCCAGGCCGCGGCGAGCGGCCCACCGGACTTCGTCGACTGCATCGTGCTGTTGAGCATCGTGTAGCCGGGCCAGTCGGCGGACGCGAAGAGGTGCCCGCGCCGCAGGGCGGGATCGCGGTGCAGGAGGAGGGAGACGCCCTTCGGGGTGTACGCGTACTTGTGGAGGTCGACGCTCAGGCTCGTCACGCCCTCCACCGCGAAGGTCCACGGCGCGACGTCGTCGAGGTGGGGCAGCACCCAGCCACCGATGCAGGCGTCGACGTGGCAGCGGACGCCCCGGGCCGCGGCCACCGCCGCGACCTCGGCGACCGGGTCGACGACGCCGTGCGCGTAGGACGGGGCGGAGGCGACGACGAGCACCGTCGTGTCGCCGAGGGCGGCGGCCATCGCGCCGGGGTCGGCCCGGAGGGTGTCGGGGTCGACGTCGACGACCACGGCCCGGACGCCGAGGTACTTGGCGGCCTTGAGGAACGCCGCGTGGGCCGAGCTCGGCAGCACCATGCTCGGACGGTCGACGTGGGGCGCCCCCTCCCGGGCGGCGAGGACCGCGAGCAGGATCGACTCGGTGCCCCCCGAGGTGACCGCGCCGACGAACCCGGACGGGGCGTCGAGCAGGGCCCCGGCCTCGGCGACGAGGTCGTTCTCCATCCGCTGCAACGACGGGAACGCGGTGGGGTCCAACCCGTTCGACGAGGCGAACATCGACAGCGCCTCGCGACCGAGGGCGTCGGCCTCGGCGAGCCCGGAGTCGTAGACGTAGGCGAGGGTGCGGCCGCCGTGGGTCGGCAGGTCACCGGCCTGGAGGGCGCGCAGCTCGGCGAGCACGCTGCCGGCGCTGGCTCCGTGTCCGGGTTCGGTGCGGTCGTGGGTCATCGGCGGACCTCCGGGTCGAGGCGGTAGCGGCGCAGCACCAGGAGGGAGGCGCCGACGAGGAGTGCGGGCAGCACCGTGAAGCCGAGGGCGATGGCCGCGCGTGCCGAGTCGGGCTGGGCCGCAGCGGCATCCGTCGAGGAGACGTAGCCACCGAGGGCGAGGACCCCGGCGTACAGGAACGGCCCGAGGGCGAGCCCCAGCGTCTCGCCCGCCGTCCAGACGCCCGTGTAGGTCCCGGCGCGGTCCTCACCGGTGCGGGCGGTGTCGGCGGCGGCGACATCGGGGAGCATCGCGAGCGGGAACATCTGGCAGGCCGCGTAGCCGATGCCGACGACCCCCACGGTCACCGCCGTGGCGCCCGTCCCGACCCGGGTGGCCAGCAGGGTGGCCAGGGCGCCGGCGCCGAGCAGCACCGACCCCCAGACGTAGCCGGTGCGCTTGCCGCGGCGCTCGCCGACCCGCTGCCACACGGGGGTGACGAGGAGCGCCGGCCCGACGAAGCAGACGAAGAGGACGGTCGAGGCACCCGGGCTGTCGAGCAGCACGCGGGCGACGTAGTCGACGCCGGCGAGCATCGCGCCGGTCGCGAGCGCCTGGAGCACGAAGACCGCGAGCAGGGTGCGGAAGCCGTCGGACGCGGCGACGACGCGTAGCTGGTCGCGCAGGCTGCCCCCGGCGGTGGCGGCCCGGCTCATCGGGGCGTCGCGCGTGCCCCACCACGCCCCGACCGTGCCGACGACGATGAGCACGCCGACGAAGAGCCCGACGCCCCGGTACCCCCACGTCGGACCGAGCGCGTCGCGGACCGCCGGGGAGAGACCGCCGCTCACGAGGATGGCCAGGGCCAGGACGGCGACGCGCCAGGTCATCAGGCGGGTGCGCTCGTCGTAGTCGTCGGTCATCTCGGCGGGCATCGCGACGTACGGCACCTGGAAGAACGCGTACGCCGTGGCGCAGGCGAGGAACAGCACGACGACCCACGCCGTGGCCAGCCCGGTGGGGGAGGTCGGCCCGGCGAAGAGGAGGACGAAGGCGACCGCCAGGGCCAGGCCGGCGCGCAGGAGGAAGGGGCGGCGCCGGCCGGCCGGGTGCTCGGACCGGTCGCTGACCCTCCCCGCCACGGGGTTGAGCAGCACGTCCCACGCCTTGGGGAGGAAGACGACGAGCCCGGCGAGCCCGGCCGTCACGCCGAGACGGTCGGTGAGGTACGGCAGGAGCAGCAGGCCGGGGACGGTGCCGAAGGAGCCCGTGGCGACCGAGCCGAGGCCGTAGCCCCGACGCGCGGAGGCCGGGAGCGCGGTGCGCGCCGCCGGAGGCGGGGGTGGCGTCGGTGCCATGCCCGGACCCTAACGGGGAAGATGGCCGGGTGAGCGCACGTCGGAGGTTCCGGGGGCGGATCGCGGGGGTCGGGTCGACGTCCGGGGTCCGGGTCGTCGTCGGCTGGTGGCAGGAGTCGCCGTTCGGGGGCTTCGCCGACGCGATGGTCGAGCGGGCCGACGGGCACCGGGTGCTGCTCGCACCGAGCGAGGAGGTCGCCGACCTCGTCGCGACGACGTACACCTTCGACGAGGTGCGCATCGAGCCCGTCGAGGTGTTCGCCGGGTGGGCCGACGGCGACGAGTGGGTGCGCTCGTGGGGCCCCTCGTCACCGTCCCTGTCGATGGCCCTCGACGTCGGCGCGCGGACCGGGCTCGGCCGGCTGCTGCGGACGGTCCCTCCGGCGCTGGCGACCAGCCCCGCGTTCGCGACCCTCGCCGACCCGTTCGCCCGGATCGCCCTGCGCGGGGTCCGGACCCGCGGCGTGGCCCGCGCCGGACGACGCGAGTACTACGGCGCGACCGACGTCCGGGCCGTCGAGGGGATGACCGGCTCGTTCGACGGGGTCGACCTCGGGGCCCTGGCCCCGGTCGACCCGCCGTGCCGGTTCGGCTTCTCCTCGACGCCGCGGCGTCCATCGGTCACCGAGGTGACGACGACCATCGTCGACACCCGCGCCTGAGCCCCGTGAGGAGTGGCCGCCCGCGAACGTGTGTGGACGCGCCGGGGAAAGCCGGTATTGAGTGACAGGACCTTTCGGACAGGTATGTGACAGGACCTTTCGGACACCGAGTTGGCCGAGCATTGCTCATGGCCGGGAAGTCGGTGGCGATGGATGCACGCTTGGCGGTGGCGTTCTTGAACGCCGTGGAGGCGGGAGGCACGGTGAGCGCGAAGTGCGCCGAGCTGGGCCTGAGCCGGGACTCGTACTACCGGTATCGGCGCCGTTTCAGGGAACGCGGCCTGGAGGGGTTGCTCGATGACTCCAGCCGGCCTCATTTCTCTCCGACAGCGACACCCCAACCGATGGTGGACCTGATCGTCGCCGAGCGTGACGCGCTCAGGAGGGCCGGCTGGGACGATGGGGCACGCAGCATCGGCTCGCGGCTCAGGCGCCGTGAGGTCCCCGCCGTCCCCGACGCTCGGACCATCCACCGGGTCCTGGTCCGCGCCGGGCTGGTCGATCCCCAACCGGCGAAGCGGCCCCGGGCGTCCTTCCGCCGCTTTGAGCATCCACGCCCGAACGCGTGCTGGCAGCTGGACGGCAAGCAGTGGCTCCTGGCCGACGGTAGGACGGTGTGCCTGCTGCGGATCATCGACGACCACTCCCGGTTCATCCTGGGCACCCGGGTCGCCAGGTCAGAGAACAGCGCCGACGCCTGGACCTTGTTCAGCAGGTGCGCCACCCGCCACGGCCCACCGGCGATGCTGCTCACCGACAACTCGCTGGCGTTCAATGCCCGCCGGATCACCGGGGCGATGGGCACGTTCGAGGCCCAGGTCCACGCCGTGGGCACTCACACCGTCAGCTCCACTGCGGGCCACCCGCAAACCCTGGGCAAGAAGGAACGCGACTGGCAACCACTGAGCCGGTGGCTGACCGCGCGGGACCCGGCCACCACCATCGAGGCGCTGCAACGGCTCGTCGACGCCTACGACCTGCTCTTCAACACCGACCGCCCTCACCAAGGCCTGGACCCCGACCAAACCCCCCACGAGCGGTACACCGCCAGCCCCAAGGCCACTCCCGCCCCGACCCCACTGCCCGGAAGGGCCACCGTCACCCGGCGCGTCGTGGCTGCCAACGGGCACGTCAACCTCGGCGGCGACGCGGTCACCAGCATCGGCAGCGCCTGGGCCGCAGCCACCGTCACCATCGTCCGGGACGGCCACGACGCCGTCATCACCCACGACACCCTCGTCATCGCGCGGATACGGATCGACCCCCGCCACCGCTACCAAAACCGCAGCACCTGGAAACCCACACTGTCCGAAAGGTCCTGACACACCCCGTCCGAAACGTCCTGTCACATGACACCGGGGAAAGCCGGCGCGTCCACACACGTTCCGGGTGGGGCCGAGATGCAGCGGGGGCTCAGGTGCGCGGCGTGATGCGCAGGAGCTTGTCGTCCTGGCCGTTGGTCGTCGTCACGTAGAGGGCGCCGTCGGGGCCGAGGCGGGCCGCCCGCAGCCGTCCGTAGGGCCCGTTCGTGGCCTTGGGGATGGCGACGTCGGCGACGGAGCCGTCCTCCCGGAGCGTCAGCACGAGCAGCTTGGCGCCCTTGAGGGCGGTCACGACCAGGGCCCCGTCCCAGGCGCCCCACTCCCGCCCCTCGAGGAACTCCGCGGCGCAGACGGCCTGGGTCGTCTTCCCCGACTGCCAGATGGCCCGCACGGCCTTGGGGTAGCGGTCGGTGTCGGTCATCGGGACGGACTCGTCGTAGCCGCCCACCGTGCCGCCCTGGGCCGGGTCCCAGCCGTAGTTGGCCCCCGGCTCGATGATGTTCACCTCGTCGTTGAACGACGGCCCGTGCTCGGCGGTGAAGATCCGGCCGGTGCCGGGCTGCAGCGCGACGCCCTGGATGTTGCGGTGCCCGTAGCTCGTGACGTACCGCTGCTTCTCGTTCTTGGCCTTCGCGAAAGGGTTGTCCGGCAACGGTTTCCCGGTGTCGAGGTCGAGCCGCAGGGTCTTGCCACCGAGGCTGCTCAGCTTCTGCGGGATGCTGCCGACCGCCGTGTCGCCCGTGCCCACGACGAGGGCCCCGGTGGCGTCGAGCTCGGGCCGGCAGCCGGAGTGCCGGCCGGTCGACAGGGGCAGGCCGTCGAGCAGGGTCCGCACCCGCTCGGCCGAGCGCCCGTTCGCGGCCAGCCGCCAGGTGACCAGCCGGATGTCGTCGGGCGCCCCGCCGCGCGCGTGCGTCTGGCAGGTCGTGAACTCGCGGGAGGTCGCGAAGTCGGGGTGGATCACCATCCCCATGAGGCCGCCCTCGGAGTTGACGTACAGGTCGCCGAGGGCGGCGCCGACGCGGGTGACCTTCGCCCCCTTGCGCAGCGACGAGACCCGGGTGATGCGGCCCGCGCGCTCGGTGACCAGCGCCGAGCCGTCGGGCAGGAAGCCGATGTCCCAGCCGTTGCTCAGACCACCGGCGACCTCCTCGACGGCCAGCGCGGGCACCTTCGTGCCGCGCGGGGCCGGCGTCGGCGAGGCCGGAGCGGTCGTGGAGGGCGGGGCACCGGACCCGGTGGGCCCGGAGGAGGCGGTGGTGCTCGGCCGGGCCGGCACCTCGCCGTAGCCCTCGTCGTCCGGCGACGAGCAGCCCGCGAGGGCGAGGGCGCCCACGGCGACGAGGGCGGCGGGACGGCGGACGGGCAGGGGGCGCATGCCCCAGTCTCACACCCGGACGCCGACGGGGCCCGGGGACGAGCGTCCGTTCGACGGGGCCGCGGCCGTCACGCCGGCAGGTCGCGGACGGCCCGCTCGTAGGCGGCGGCCATCGCCCCGAGGTCCGCGCGGTAGTCGACGATCCGGCACCCCAGCCCGTTCTTCTTGACGAGGATGCCCTCCTCCGCCCAGGCCTCGCGGGCCCGGTCGAGGAGCCCCTGCGGCAGGTCGCCGTAGCTGTTCGTGACCCGCCACCAGGTGACGTTGCCGCCGTAGGCCTTCATGATCGACCCGACCTGCCGGGGCCCGATGCCGACGAGCGCGGCGACGTCGCCGTACGACACGACGCGGCCGCGGGGCACCTGCTCCACGGCCCGCAGCACCCGCTCCACGACGAGGTCGTCCACGGCGCCGAGTCTGCCGGACGCCGGGCCGCGAAACGCCCGAGCGGCCCCCGGGTGGCCCTGACACACTGGCCCCATGCGTCGGATCGTCCAGAGCCAGAAGCTCCAGAACGTGCGGTACGACGTGCGGGGACCCATCCTCGTCGAGGCCCAGCGGCTCGAGGCCGAGGGCCACAAGATCCTCAAGCTGAACATCGGCAACACCGCCCCGTTCGGCTTCGAGGCGCCCGAGGCCATCGTCGCCGACATGGTGCACAACCTCCCCGAGAGCCAGGGCTACGCCGACTCCCGCGGCATCTACTCGGCACGCACCGCGGTCGCGCAGTACTACCAGTCGCGGGGGTTGCGCGACACCGGCGTCGAGGACGTCTTCATCGGCAACGGGGTCTCCGAGCTCATCACGATGGTCCTCCAGGCCTTCGTCGACGACGGCAACGAGGTGCTCGTGCCGGCGCCCGACTACCCCCTGTGGACCGGCGCGGTGTCCCTGTCCGGTGGCACCCCGGTGCACTACCGGTGCGACGAGTCGAACGGGTGGAACCCCGACCTCGAGGACATCGAGGCCAAGATCACCCCGAACACCCACGCCATCGTCGTCATCAACCCGAACAACCCCACGGGGGCCGTGTACTCGGAGGAGACGGTCCGGGCGCTCGTCGACATCGCCCGCCGCCACGACCTCGTCGTCATGGCCGACGAGATCTACGAGAAGATCCTCTTCGACGACGCCGTCCACCACCACGCGGCCACCTTCGCCGCCGACGACGTCCTCTGCCTCACCTTCAGCGGCCTGTCCAAGGCCTACCGGGTGTGCGGGTACCGCGCCGGCTGGGTGATGATCTCCGGCCCGAAGCACCTCGCCGAGGACTTCCTCGAGGGCCTGACCCTCCTGTCGAACATGCGGATGTGCGCGAACGTGCCTGCGCAGCACGCCATCCAGACCGCGCTCGGCGGCTACCAGTCGGTGTCCGAGCTCATCGGGCCGGGCGGGCGATTCCGCGAGCAGTCGAAGCTGGCCTGGCGGCTGCTCAACGACATCCCCGGCGTCTCGTGCGTCGAGCCGCAGGGGGCGCTCTACTGCTTCCCGCGCCTCGACCCGGAGGTCTACCCGATCGAGTCCGACGAGGCCTTCGTCATCGACCTGCTGCGGGCCAAGAAGATCCTCGTCACGCACGGCACCGGCTTCAACTGGTTCGCCCCCGACCACTTCCGCCTCGTCACGCTGCCCGACGAGGAGGTGCTCACCGAGGCCATCGGTCGCATCGCGGAGCACCTCGCAACCCTCCGAGCCTGAGCGGATGGCTTCTGCCGCAGCGCTTCCCGACGCCCGGATGCTCGGAGCCGTCGCGGTCGGCGGCGTACTGGGGTCGTTGGGGCGGTGGGGCGTCGGGCTCGCGCTGCCGCACGCGGTCGGGGCCTTCCCGTGGTCGACGTTCGTCGTCAACGTGAGCGGGGCCTTCGCGATGGGCCTGCTCGTCGCCTACCTCGTCGACCGGCCGGGGGTGCACCGACTGGCCCGGCCGTTCGTCGGCGTCGGGGTGCTCGGGGGCTGGACCACGTTCTCCGCGTTGGCCGTCGACGCCGTGCAGCTGGGCGCCGGCCACGACGTCCAGCTCGCCGTCCTCTACGTCGCGGCGACCTTCCTCGTCGGCACGCTGGCCGTCGCGGCGGGCATCCTCGGGGGCCGGAAGGCATGGCCCGGCCCGTGACCCTCACCCACGCACTCCTCGTCGCCCTCGGTGCCGCCGTCGGGGCGCCGCTGCGGCTCGTCGTCGCGCACTGGACGCGCGAGCGGCTCGGAGCGGCACCGACGGTCGGCACGCTGGTCGTCAACGTCGTCGGGTCCCTCGTGCTCGGGGTCCTCGTGGGGGACGCCGTCGGCGGGTCGACCCTCGCGCTCGTCGGCACCGGCTTCTGCGGCGCCCTGACGACCTTCTCGACCCTCGCCCTCGAGCTGTGGGACGCCCTCGACGACGACCGCCCGGTCGCGGCCGCGGTCACCCTCGGCCTCTCGCTGGTCCTCGGCATCGGGGCCGCCGCCCTCGGCTACGCCCTCGCCGCCTGACGCGGGGCCCAGCGAGCGGCCGGTCAGAGGACGAGCACGGCGACGTAGCGCACCACGAGCGCGGCGACCACGAGCGCGAGGACCGGTGCGGTGGGCGAGAGGCGACGCTCCACCGGCGGTGCGGTCCGCGGCGACGGACGGACGACGGGTCTGCGGTCGTCCACGGCCGCGGCGACCGAGGCGGCCGTCGGGACCACGGCCCGACGGGCCCCGGGTCCGGCGACCCACGGCCCGACCACGAGGCCGTCGTCCTCGTCGTCGTCACCGACGAGCACCACGAGGTCGTCGCCGGCCACGCGCACGTCCGACACCGCCGACAGGGGGACCCGGTGGCACCAGAGCGGATCGGTCAGCTCGATGGCCTCCGGCGTCACCCGCGCCGAGGCCGCGGCGCGCTCCAGCCCCCAGTGCGTGACGGTCAGCGCGACCGAGCAGAGCCCGAGGCCCTGCCACCACGACGTCTCCGGCCAGCCCAGCATCCACCCGGCGACCGCCGGGGCGCCGAGGACGGCGACGATCCCCACGAGACGCTCGAGGAGGGTCGGGGCGAGGACCGCGGGGAGGGCGGCCCGCACCGTGTCCGGGGGCACCGGCTCGCTCCACGTCGCCACGTCCTCTGCGAGCTCCGGGTCGAGGGAGGTGTCGTCGACGCGTGGGAGCTCCGGCAGGGCGACGAGGGGCTCGGCCGGCAGCTCCAGGCCACCGGCGTGGACCAGGCCGCACCACCCGCCGTCGCGCACGTCCCCGACGAGCCAGCCCGGACGGACCAGCTGCTCGAGGCGCGGGGCGTCGGCACCGGCCAGCCGGGGTCGCGGCACGGTGACCAGCTCGGCGACGACCACGTCCTGGTCGGTCGCGAGCAGGGGCACGACGTCGTCGTCGACCTCGACCCACCGGACGGGGACGCCGGACTCCGGCACGGCGTGAGCCAGTGCCGCCCGATGCACCCGGCCCTGGACGAGCCGACGGCCGAGGACCACGGCGAGCAGGAGTGCGGCCACCGCGAGGGACAGCCACCACGTGACGTCCGGCGGCTCGGCGGCGAGGTGGGCCCACCCCGGGTCGAGCGGGTCGAGGACGAGCGGCGCGGGCTCGCCCACCTCGTACTCGTCGATCGTCTCGACGACGTACTCGGACGGCAGGTCGGGCTGCGGGACCGCCAGGCGGACGCGGTACGCCGGGGCGTCCACGCCGACGTCCGCCACGACGACGGCCGGGACCGTCCGTGCCCTCGCCTCGTGGGCGCCCTGCGCCGCGAGCTGCTGCGCGAGGACGCCGAGGCAGGCCACGGCCACCGTGACGAGGGCCACCACGGCCAGCTGGCGGGGGCCGAGGGGCAGGCCGGGATCGCGCTCCAGGACGGGCGAGCCCCACGACGCCGGCCGCGGTACGGGAGCGTGCGCCCGGGCCAGGGCACGGCGCCGGTCGGCGACCTCGCGCCGGACCAGGACCACGTGGCCCACGTGGAGGAGGGCCAGCGCCGTCCACGCCAGGTTGGCCGCGAGGACGTCGTCGAAGCGGATGTCCAGCACGGCGAACACCACCGCACAGACCGCGGCGTCCGTCGGCCACCACCAGACGAGGACGACGGCCGCGACGGCGAGGACGACCGCCGCCGAGAACAGCGGGTCGGGACCGCAGACGGTCGGGTCCCGCGGCGAGCACCGCCCGGCGTCGTCACCGAGGACCGAGACGCCGAAGGCGCAGACACCGGCCAGGACCAGGAGCCCACGGCGCCACCGGGCGTCGGCGCCGGCGGTCCAGTCGCGGGCGCGGGCCACCGTCATCCCGGGTGCCGCACCGCCGACCACCGGCCGATCCTAGGGACATGCCCGCGGCGCGCGCTCCGGTACGGGTGCGCCGCCCGCCCCACGAGAGCGGGACGGGCGGCGCAGGCCGGGAGGCCGGGTCGGTCAGTGGCCGTGGCCGTGGTGGTGGCCCTTCGCCACGACTCCGGCGGCGCTGACGATGCCCGCGCCGTAGAAGGAGTTGAACTGCGTCGTGCCGGTGCAGGTCGCCGTGTACTCCGGGCCGCGGCCCACGTCGGTGTAGGACTGCACCCCACCCGCCGGGCAGGCGTGGTCGGTGGCGGTGCCCATGACGAGGCGACGGACGGTGTCGGGCGCGAGGCCGAAGCCGCCGTGCCGCTCGGACCGACCGTGCGCGGAGACGGCCAGCGCGGCGACGCCGGCGGCGTGCGGCGAGGCCATCGAGGTGCCCTGGAGGTACTGGTAGTACCCGCAGACCTGCTTGCCCTTGACCGTGCGGCAGTCCTTCATCGTTCCGGCCGCCTCGCCCGCGGGCGTGATGTTGCCGGCCGCGTCGACCTGGCCCTCGGCCTGCATGACGTTGAGCGGGGCGGTGGAGAGGATGAGGTTGCCGTTGGTGCGGTAGGTGTCGGTGCCCAGGCCGTCACGGAACCAGCCGCCCGGGGCCGCGACCTCGAGCTCGCCGGAGCGCAGGTCGGAGGCCCAGTTGGAGTAGTCGGCCTTGCGCTGCGACGGACCGACCGACGAGACGCCGAGGACGTGCGGGCCCTCGACGGGCAGGTCGAAGCAGGTCGCGTTGTCGATGGTGCGCTCGTGCTCGGTGCCGCCGGGGTAGTCGGGGCTCGAGGTGTCGTTCCGCGGGTTCGAGATGTTGTCGTTGTCGTTGCCGAGGGCCGCGACGAGCGTGACGCCCTTCTGGTGCGCGTAGTTGAGCGCCTTGGTCATCGACTTGATGATGAGGTCCTGCTCGGCGGCCTGCTCCGGGGTGTCCTCCGGGGCACCACCGATGCAGTTGTAGGCCCACGGGTCGACGTAGAACGACATGTTGACGACGTCGATGCCCACGTCACCGGAGTAGGTGAGGGCGTTGACGGTGGGCGTGAGGAAGAAGTAGCCGCTGTCCTGGCCGGCGCGGACGTTGACGAGGTCGACGTGAGGGGCGACACCGGAGACGCCGATGCCGTTGAGCGCCGCGGCGATCGTGCCCGCGACGTGCGTGCCGTGGCCGTCGTCGTCGTGGTCGGCCGGGTCGACGCAGCCCGCGTACTCGCAGGGACCGTCGATGTCGACCATGTCCGTGGTGAAGTTGCGCGACAGCTTCCGGTCGAAGTTGGCCGCGAGGTCGGGGTGCGAGCCGTCGACGCCGGTGTCCATGACGCCGACCTTGACGCGCTTGTCGCCGAGCTCGGTCCGGTGGGCCTTGTCGGCCCCGATCAGCTTCATGCCCCAGAGGTAGGAGTCGAGGGGGTCGGCCTTGGCGCCCTTGGGCCCGTGGCCCTTCGGCCCGTGACCCTTGTCGTCACCGTGGCGGGTGGTCGTCCGGTTCTCGCGGGCCACCGCGTCCTGCGCGGGGCGGCGTCCGGGGAGTGCCCGACGACACCGTCGCGGGCGGCCGCGGCGACACCGGGCAGCGAGCGGGCGGTGGCGGCGAACCCGCCCTTGGTCGACTCGACCGAGACCAGGCCGATGGCGGTGTTCACCGAGGTCACGGTGGCGCCGGCCTTCGTGAGCCGCTGGGCGAGGGCGCGGGCGTCGGTGCCGTCGGCAGCCAGGACCGCGTAGCCCGTGCGCGCCGTCGTGGCGGCGGTCGTGGTCGCGGCGCCGGATGCGGTCGCCGTCGTCGCCGTGAGGGCGCTCGCGGCCAGGGCCACGGCTCCGGTCACGGCGACCATGCGAGATCGTCGCATTGGGGTGTCTCCTCCGTCGGGGTCGGGCGCGGCGGTGCGCCCGACCCGAACCGTAGGGCCGGACCCCCTGCGACGGGGGTTTCGTGACCGCCTCCGCGACGACCGGTCGTGGGGCGTGCCGTCAGGCCGTGGGTGGCGCGACCTCGACCTCGGGCCCGTAGGACCATCCGTCGGCGAGGGGGAGGGAGTCGCCGCTCCAGAAGCGGCCGGGGTCGTACCAGTTGGTCGGGACGTCGGGACGCAGGACGCCCATGTCCTCGAGCGTGGCGGCCACGACCTCGGCGCAGTAGGCGTCCTCGGGCCGCAGCCCCTTGCGGGCCAGGGCCTTCCGGGACAGGTGGGCATCACGTCCGCGCAGCCAGCGCCAGCCGAGCCGGACGGTCGAGGGGAAGGAGACGCCGTCGAGTCGGGCGACGGTGCGCAGGGCGGCGTCCTCCTGCTCGCGCCCGACGCCGGGCTCGAGCTGGCGCACCCAGGCGCGCTGGCCGTACCTCACCTGCCAGGTGCTGACGGCCTCGGCGAGGTCGTGCAGCTGCACCCCGCGGTGGTGGTCGCCGGTCCAGTGGTCGCGCATCGAGCGGCCGAGCTCGGCGTGCCACATGAGCGGCGGGAGGTCGTCGAGCACGAGGGACATCCCGACGTGGTTGACCGGCGCGTTGCTCGCGGTCTGGATGAGCCGGTCGGCGACGGTGCCGCCGCGGAAGATCCACAGGTCGCCGGTGCGGGCCGCGGCCACGGCGTCGTCGAACGGGACGGTGGTGGGTGCCGGGCGCGCCATGGGGCCAGTCTGCCGGGTGCCGCTCGCTAGGGTGGCGGCGTGGACCGCAACCGCAGGTGGAAGGTGCTCGGCCTGGCCGGGCTGGCCGGGGTCGTCGCCACCGGGGTGCTCGTCGCGCGGGACGAGCGTACCCGGCGGGCGTACTCGCCGGACGAGGTCCGCGACCGGCTCCAGCAGCGGCTCGACGAGGCCGAGCGGTCTGCCTCCGACGACAGGTAACCCCCGCCCCTCCCGCGAACGTGTGTGAACCCGCCGGTGTCCTCCGGCGGGTTCACACACGTTCGCGGTGGGGCGGCTCACGCCTGGTCGGCCCAGTCCCTGGCCCCGTCCGCTCGCCCGAGGAGCGGGTGCTCGGCGCGGGTCCGGATCTCCTGGACGGCCCACGAGTTGCCGTCGGGGTCGCGGAACCCGAAGAAGGTGCCGCCGTCGCGGGGGTCGATGACCTGCACCTCGTCGCAGTCGACCCCTCGGCCGACGAGCTCGGCGCGGGCGGCCGCGGCGTCCGCCACGACGAGCTGCACCCCGTGGAGGCTGCCCGGTGCCATCGCGTTCTGCGCCGGGAGGCTCCCCATGACGACCGAGCAGCCCGAGCCCGGCGGCGTCAGCTGGGCGACGTGCATGTGCTCGTTCTCGGTGTCGTGGTCGAGGTGGAAGCCGACCTGGTCGCGGTAGAAGGCGATCGAGCGGGCCAGGTCGGAGACCGGCACGACGACGACCTCGAGGGTCCAGTCCATCAGCGCACCTCCGCGCCCGCGAGGAGGGCCTCGAGCTTGTCGTAGCCCTCGACCATGCCGTGCTCCATGCCGGCCTCGACCATCGCGTCGCGCCCCTCGACGGTGCGGCCGATGCTGCGACCGTGCAGGCGGGTGCGGCCGTCGCCGAGGTCCTCGAAGTGGAGGAACTCGAGCGCCACCTCGTCGGGCATCCCGACGAACTCGAAGGTCTGGAGGATCAGCTCGTCCTCGCGCACGGTGTGGTAGACCCCGCGGAAGCCGAACTCCTCACCGGCCGCGTTGCGGTGGACGTACCGGTACCCGCCGCCGTCGGAGAAGTCCCAGTGCGGGACGTCCATCTCGTAGCCGCTGGGCCCCAGCCAGCGCTTGACCTTGTCGGGGTCGCGGTGGGCGTCGAACACCGCCGAGACCGGGGCGTCGAAGTCGCGGGTGAAGTCGATCCACGGCACGCCGGCCGGGACGTCGAGGCTGAGGGCGTTGCTCATCGTGCTGCTCCTCCGGTGTCATCACGCGGCTCGGCGAGCAGCGCGTCGAGGCGACGGAACGACTGCTCGTGGGCGAGCCGGTAGCCGTCGATCCACGCCGTGAGCCGCTCGAGGGCCTCCGGCGCCAGGTGGACGGGGCGGCGCTGGGCCTCCCGTCCCTTGGTGACCAGGCCCGCGTGCTCGAGGACCTGGATGTGCTTCGAGACCGCCTGGAGGCTGATCGCGAAGGGCTCGGCGAGCTCGTTGACGGTGGCCGGCCCGCGGCTGAGCCGGGCGATGATCGCCCGGCGCACGGGGTCCGCCAGGGCCGTGAAGCCCCGGTCCACCAGCTCGTCGTCCATGGCTGAACTCAACCATACGGTTGATCAACCGTCAAGATGAATACAGAGGTGTTCTTCGCGAATGTGTGTGAACGCGCCGGGGTCTCCCGGCGTGTTCACACACATTCGCGGGAGATGCGGGGGGCTGGGCGGGGCGGGGGGCTCAGGAGGAGGTGAGGGTGGCGACGACGTGGAGGACGCCGAACGGGTCCTCGGCGTGGACGTCAACCGCCTCGAGCCCGGGACGGCCCCGAAGCGCCGCGGCCGCGACCTGCAGCGGCGCCCGGCCGTGGACGAGCAGGTCGGCACACAGCTGCGGGTCGAGGGCGAGCAGCGCGTCCGGGTCGGCCGTCCGCAGCGCCGCCAGCAGCGCGTCGTCGACCGCGAAGGCCCGCTCGTCGAGGTGCCCGGGCGCCTTCTCGCCCCGGCGCGCGCTGCCGTCGGCGACGACCACGAGCATGGAGCCGGCGGAGCTGCGCGCGAGCTGCTCGCCGAGCGCCCGGCAGTCGGCGGTCGGTGCGTCCCACGCGACGGCCACGACCGCGTCGACCGACACCCCGGCCAGCCCCGCAAGGTGCGCACCCACCCGCTGCCCCAGGGGCGGACGAGTCCCCCGCTGCTCGCGGTCGGTGGCGACGACGAGGACGACCCCGCGCGTGCCGTCCGCCGCGGCGGCGTCGCGGACAGCGGCCACCGCCCGAGCGCGCAGGTCGGCGGCGGCGTCGGTGCGCCCGGTGTACTCGGGCAGCAGGAACGGGGCGCTGGGCACGACGACGACCGACCGGCTCACGCGAGCCCCCGGACGGTGCGGGCCGGCGGCAGGTCACCGGCGACGACGGACACGAGGTCGAGCACCTGCCGGGTCTCGACGACCTCGTGCACCCGGTAGACCTGCGCCCCGTGCCACGCGCACAGGGCGGTCGCGGCCAGGGTCCCCGTCAGACGCTCGCCGACGGGCAGGTCGAGGGACTCGCCGACGAAGTCCTTGTTGGACAACGAGACCAGCACCGGCCAGCCCAACGAGGTCAGCTCGTCGAGCCGTCGCGTGACCTCGAGGGAGTGCCAGGTGTTCTTGCCGAAGTCGTGTGCGGGGTCGATGACCACCCGCTCGCGCTCGACGCCCATCGCCACGGCTCGTTCGGCCTGGCGCAGCAGCGAGGTCCGCACGTCGTCGACGACGTCGTCGTACTCGATGCGGTGCGGTCGGGTGCGGGGCGTGACCCCGCCGGTGTGGGTGCAGACCAGTGAGGCGCCGAACTCGGCTGCGACGGTGGGCAGCTCGGGGTCTGCGCCGCCCCAGGCATCGTTGATGAGGTCGGCACCGACCGCGCAGACGGCCCGCGCGACCTCGCTGCGCCAGGTGTCGACGCTGATGACGAGGTCGGGGTGCTCGGACCGGACGCGCTCGACGAACCCGACGACCCGCCGCTTCTCCTCCTCGGCGTCGATCTCGGCACCGGGTGCGGCCTTGATGCCGCCGATGTCGACGAGGTCGGCGCCCTGCTCGACGACCATCCGGACCCGCTCCAGCGCGGCGTCCTCCGCCCAGCTGACTCCCTTGTCGTAGAACGAGTCCGGGGTGCGGTTGACGATGGCCATCACGAGCCGGGCGCTCGGCGCGAACTCCCGGCGCCCGAGGCGCAGCACACCGCCCCGGCTCATCGCCGCGCTCCCGCGCGATCGGCGTAGCCCTCGACCGACAGGGCCGGCGGGCGCTCGGCGAGGTCGACCCGCCGGGGTCGGGGCACGAACCCCTCCGGCCCGCGGTCGTACTGCGTGAGGACGGCACCCTCCCGGCGCGGACCGGCCCCCGGTGAAGGCGGGCCTCGACGGCGGCGAGCACCTGCACGGCCATCGGCCCGAGGGTGTCGTGGCGGTGGTGACGGTGCGTGCGCCGGCCGAGGTCGACCTGGGCGATGGCCTCCGGGCCGAGCAGGTCGGCGGTGTCGACGAGCGCGGCGATCTCGACCCCGTAGCCGACCGGCACCGAGAAGCGCTCGAAGGCGGAGCGTCGCACGGCCCACTCCCCTGCGAGGGGCTGCACGAGGCCCGCGAGGTCGGGGCGGTGCAGCGCCAGGAGCGGCCGGGCCACGAGCTCGGTGACCCGCCCGCCGGTCTCGGCCTCGTGCCCGTCGGCGTCGAGCAGCGGCCGGTCGTACACGGCCTTGACGAGCGCGACGTCCGGGTCGGTGAGCAGCGGTCCGAGCAGGCCGGTGACGAAGTGCGGACCCCACTCGATGAGGTCGGCGTCGAGGAAGACGAGCACGTCCCCGGTGCTCACGTGCAGGGCCTTCCAGAGCGCCTCGCCCTTGCCCCTGGCCGGGCCCAGCCCCGGCAGCACCGACGCGGCGGCGTGCACCGTGGCCCCGGCGGCCCGCGCCACCTCGGCGGTGCGGTCGGTGGAGTCGGAGTCGATGACGACGAGCTCGTCGACGAGCGGCACCTCCTCGACCCAGGCCCGTCGCACACCGGCCACGACGTCACCGACCGTGGCCTCCTCGTCGCGCGCCGGGACGACGACGGTGACCGTCGTGCCGCCCTTGGCCGCGAGGAGCTCCTCGGGCGCCGGCGTACGGCCGGCGACGGCGCGGACCGGCATCAGGCCTCGTCGGGCACGGGTCGGCGGAACACGGCGAGCAGCCCCCGGCGGCCAGCAGCCCGCCGACGGCCGCGACCAGGCCCCAGACCGGACCCGACAGCGGAAGACCGAGGACCTCGTCGAGCGACCAGGCGCCCGGGCCCGTGACGGCCAGCGCGACGGCGGCCATCGCGACGAGCAGGACGTACTCCCAGCCGCCCTTGAAGACGAAGTAGCCCTTGCCCCGGTGGTCGGTGAGCGCGGCGACCGCCATCAGCCCGACGAACGCCGCCGACGCGAGGCCGGTGAGCAGGCCGAGGGTGACGAGCGCGCCGGCGACCAGCTCGGTGCCGGCCGCGAGGCGCGCGTGCAGCCGGCCCGGTCGCAGCCCGAGCGACTCGAACCAGCCCGCCGTGCCGGTGAGGCCCCCTCCGCCCCAGACCTTGTTCGCGCCGTGCAGCACGAGCATCGGCCCCAGCGCCAGGCGCAGCACGAGCATCCCGAGGTCGAGGTCCATCCCCAACTCTAGGTGGCCCCGTGCGCGGTCCGTTCCCCACGGGGCCGCACCCTCGACAGCGCTAGCGTGAACCCATGGACGCGGCGCGAGCACCCCGGGCGGAGCGCGCCCCGGGCCGCACGCTCGACCGGCTCCAGGCCGGCCCCGTCATCGACACCGTCGAGCGGCTGCACCGCCGCATCGACGCCCGGTTCGCGACCCGCGGGCTGAGCGACGTCGCCGCCGAGCTCACCGTGCTGGCCCGTGACGTCGCCGAGGGCTCGGGCGCCATCCGCGGCCGACTGCGGGTCACCCGGCTGCTGTCGCGGGTGCTCGTCGGGGCCGTCGTGGTCGCGGCGGTCGTCACGCTCTGGGTCGCGCTGCGGGACGCGGTGTCCGGGGGCCCGGACCGCGGCTTCGAGTGGCTGCCGCTCATCGAGAGCGCCGTCAACGACCTCGTCTTCACGGCCATCGCCGTCTGGTTCCTCGTCGCCCTGCCCTCGCGGCTCGAGCGCGGGCGGCTGCTGGGGCTGCTGCACCGCCTCCGGTCGCTGGCGCACATCATCGACATGCACCAGCTGACCAAGGACCCCGAGCGGCTGCGCGAGGGCTACGAGAGCACCGCGCAGTCGGTCGACCCCGGCCTCGGGCGCGCGGCGATGGAGCACTACCTCGACTACTGCTCCGAGCTGCTCAGCCTCGTCGGCAAGACCGCCGCGCTGTGCGCCGAGGAGTCGCGCGACGACGTGGTGCTGGCCACCGTCGCGACCGTCGAGCGGTTGACCACGGAGATGTCGAGCAAGATCTGGCAGAAGATCTCGCTGCTGCCGGACTGACCGGGCGCGGAGGCGTCAGGCGGTGACCTCGACGCCCTTCCAGAAGGCGTAGCGCCCGGTGATCTCGCGGGCGGCGTCCTTGGGCTCCGGGTAGTACCAGGCGGCGTCGGCGTTGACCTGACCGTCGACCTCGATGCCGTTGTAGCTCGCCGTTCCCTTCCACGGGCACACCGTGTGGGTGTCGGACGGGCGGAGCAGGTCCTCGCGGACCGAGTCCGCGGGGAAGTAGTGGTTGCCCTCGACGACGACCGTGTCGTCGCTCTCGGCGACGACGACGCCGTTCCAGATGGCCTTCATGTCTGCTCCTCACGTGGTGTCCGCACTGACTCCGGGGCAACACCGGCGATGAGCGCCGTCTTCCCGCCGCGTCGGACGTCGCAGGTCAGGGGGTTGTCGTGGGAGGCGGCCCGGGTGACGATGACCGGATGACCCAGGACACCGCCACCCTCGCCTCCGGGCTCCTCGCGCTGCACCGCGCCCCCGAGCTGCTCACCGTCGTCAACGTCTGGGACGTCGTGAGCGCCCGCGTCGTCGCCGACGTGCCGGGCACCACCGCGCTGGCCACGGCCTCGCACTCCATCGCGGCCTCCGCCGGCTACGAGGACGGCGAGAACATCCCCGTCGACGAGATGCTCGCCGCCGTCGGGCGGATCGTGCGGGCCACCGACCTGCCCGTCACCGCCGACCTCGAGTCCGGCTACGGCGACCCGGGCGGCACGGTCCGCCGGGCCATCGACCTCGGCGTGGTCGGCGCCAACATCGAGGACGGGATGCGCCCGCTCGCCGACTCGGTGCGCGCCGTCGAGGCCGTGATGGAGGCCGCCCGCGACGCCGGCGTGCCCGACTTCTGCCTCAACGCGCGCACCGACGCCTTCGTCCGGGACGAGGGGCGCTCGCCCGAGGAGTGCCTCGAGGTCGCCGTCGAGCGGGGCCGGGCCTACCTCGAGGCGGGCGCGCCGATGGTCTTCGTCCCGCGCGCGTCGGAGCGCTCCCACGTCGAGGCGCTCGTCGAGGCCTTCGGGCCCCAGCGGCTGACGCTCATCGGCGTCCCGGGCACGCTCCCGCTGGCCGACCTCGAGGCGCTGGGGGTCGCCCGGGTGTCGTACGGGCCGTGGTCGCAGCGGGTGGCGCTCACCGCGCTGCAGCAGCTCGTCGAGGGCGTCCACGAGGGCCACGGGCTGCCCGAGGGCACCCGGCCGCTCAACTGAGGGGCGCCGGCGTCCGGCGGGTGCTCAGCCCTCGACCACGGGGACGAGCGGGTGGATGGCGATGTCCCCCGCGAGCGCTCCGTCGGCGGCGGCCATCGCGGCGGCGATGTGCGGCGTCCCCATGTGGGCGTCGAGTGCGGCCTGGTCGGTCCAGCGCTCGACCGTGACGAAGACCCCTGGCGCGGAGGCGGACTCGTACAGGTCGTAGGCGAGGCAGCCGTCCTCCTGCCGGGTCGCGTCGACGAGCGTCTCGAGCGCGGCGCGGATGGCGTCGACGTGCTCGGGGCGGCGGGGATGGTGGCGACGACGTGCAGCTCGCTCATGGTGGACCTCTCTGTCCTGGGGGGACCTCAGGGTAGGCGGGCGGGAGCCCCGTCGGACCTCTCCGGACCGATGGGGACGGATCGGGACCGATGGGGACGGAGGACGTCGGCGTCAGCCGCGCTCGGCGAGCTCCTTGAAGGTCAGCAGCTGGCGGCGGGCCATGACGAGGTCGCCGACCGACACAAGGGGGGCGAGCACCCGCCCGCGCCCCATGACGACCTTGAGCAGCAGGCGGGTCGAGTCACCGTGGGGCTCGAGCCGGTAGGACATCAGCGCCCCGAGGATGCGTCCGGTCAGCTCGCGCCCGGGGTCGACGGCGAGGACCTCGCCCACCGGACGGCCGGCCGTGCGGGTGAACGGCTCGCCGACCTGCGGTGGGTCGAGGCCGAGCAGCGTCCGGGGAGAACGGCGTCCGAGGTTGTCGACCCAGTCGTAGGAGTACGGCGCCACCCGGATCTGCCCCACCCACGGCCACACCCGCTCCGGCGGTGCGGCCACGGTCACCCCGCGCCAGGCCGACAGCACCGGCGCCTCGAGCAGCGCGTCACACCCGAAGCGCAGCGCCACCTCGGCATCGGTCACGCCCCAGCGGTCGCCGATCACCGGCCCATCGTCGCAGCAGCAGCGCGGCGGTGCTCAGGCGTTCTGCCGGGCGGCGAGCTTGGCGGCGCGTGCCTCGCGCTTCTCGACGAACCGGGTCGCCTCGGCGTCCAGCGCCCCGACGGCCGTGGCCAGCTCGTCGCGCGCCTGCTCGCCGTCGGCGTCGAGCCCCTCGAGGTCCCAGATGCCCCACTGCCGCAGGATCGGCGCGACGATGTCGTCGTGGTGGATCCGCAGGTCGTAGATGCCGGCCATCGCCATCTGCACGGCCTTACGACCGAAGCCCGGGATGATCGACCCGGGCATCTGGAACTCCTTGACCTCGTCGGTGATCGCCCGCATCGTCTGGTTCGGCGACAGCTCGAGGGCGGCCTGGATGAGGTTGCGGTAGAAGATCATGTGGAGGTTCTCGTCCTTGGCCACCCGGGTCAGGAGCTTCTCCGCGATCGGCTCGTCGGCGTAGCGCCCCGTGTTGCGGTGCGACACCCGCGTGGCCAGCTCCTGGAACGTCACGTACGCGCAGACGCTGAGCAGCGACTTGTCGCCGGAGTCGTAGCCGGTCGTCATCGTGTCCATCCGGGCCCGCTCGAGCTCGTCGGGGTCGACGCCACGCGTCACGAGGAGGTAGTCGCGGATGCAGAAGGCGTGCCGGCCCTCCTCGGCGGTCCAGCGGTTGACCCACTCGCCCCAGGCGCTCTCGCGGCCGAAGGCCCGGTCGATCTCGCGGTGGTAGCTCGGGAGGTTGTCCTCGGTGAGGAGGTTGACCTCGAGCGCGGTGCGCGCGATCGGTGACAGCTGGCTCTGGTCGACCGACCAGGGCTCGCCGCCGAGCTCCTTGAAGTCGCGCCCGAGCGACCACGGCACGTACTCGTGCGGCATCCACTCCTGCGCGACGCCGATGTGCCGGTTGAGGTTCTCCTCGACGACGGGCTCGAGGGCGGCGAGCAGCTGGGTGGTGTCGAGCGTGGCCATGGGTCCTCCTCGTCCGGCGAACGCGGGGAGCCGCGCCCTGACCCCTGCCTACACCACCGCGCCCCACGCGGCCAGAGGGAGCGACGTGTCGGATGGAGGGGGAAGTGGGTAGGGGTGGTCGACCGATGATCCCCACCGAAGGAGAACACCACCATGTCCGCAGACGAGAAGGTCGCCAAGGAGCTCGTGGAGACGCTGAAGGACGGCCGCAAGGGCTTCGCCTCCGCCGCGGAGAAGCTGCAGGACGGCGAGCGCTCCGACGCGGCCGCCGTCTTCCAGCGCCTCTCCGAGCAGCGCGCCGGCTTCGCCCGCGACATCGTCGCGCTGGGGCACGACTACGGCGACGACGTCGACGAGTCCGGCACGGCCACCGCGGCCCTGCACCGGGGCTGGATCGCCCTCAAGGACGCCCTGACCGGCGACGACGCCTCGGGGGTGCTCGGGGCGGCCGCGACCGGCGAGGACCACGCCGTCTCCGAGTACGAGAAGGCCCTGGAGGAGGACGACCTGAGCGACGGCTTCCGGGCCGTCGTCCAGCAGCAGCACGCGGACGTCGTGGCCGCGCGCGACGAGGTCAAGGCCCTGCAGCACAGCGCCTGAGCGACGCAGCACGGCGGAGGGGCGGCACCCAAGCGGGTGCCGCCCCATCGCGGCCTCAGGTCTCCAGGACCGGGAGGGCGAGGGCGTGCGCGCCCCGGCCGGCCTTGGCGGCGAGGTAGCGCGCGTTGTCCTCGGTGAGGTGCACCCCGGTCGGCACGCGCCGGACCACCTCGACACCGGCCGCCACGAGCTGGTCGGCCTTGTCCGGGTTGTTGCCCAGCAGCGCGAGCGAGCGCACGCCGAGGGCGTCGAGCATCTGGACCGCGACGGTGTAGTCGCGCTCGTCGGCCCCGTGCCCGAGCGCGGTGTTCGCGTCGTAGGTGTCGAGCCCGAGGTCCTGCAGCACGTAGGCGTCGAGCTTGTTGTAGAGCCCGATGCCCCGGCCCTCCTGGCGCAGGTAGAGCAGCCACCCACCCTCCGCCGTGATGCGCAGGAGGGACTCGGCGAGCTGGGGCCCGCAGTCGCAGCGCCGGCTGCCGAAGGCGTCACCGGTGAGGCACTCGCTGTGCAGGCGGACGAGCGGCGGGTGCGACCCCGCGGGACCGAGCCCGAGGGCGACGTGCTCGCGGCCGTCGACGAGCCCGTGGAAGGACACCATCCGGGCCACCGTCGTCGAGCCGTCGTCGAGCGCGAGCGGCAGGGCCACCTCCGCGCGGACGTGGGCCCGGGGCACCTGGGTCGTCACGACACCACCTCCTGCTGCTCACAGCGGTCCGACAGGGCGTAGCGGGCGAGGACGATGTCGCCGACCGGGCGCGCGTCGAGCAGCCGGGCGCGGTGGGCGCCCTGCCACGGGAAGGAACCGTCGTCGGTGAACCGCGGTGCGGCGCAGTCGCCCACGAAGACCGGGGCGATGGCGAGGTGCAGCTCGTCGGCGAGGCCCCCGAGCAGGAACTGGGTGTGCACCGCCCGGCCGCCCTCGACGAGCAGGCGCGCGACGCCGCGCTCGTCGAGGGCCCGGGCGACCCCCTCCATCGTGGGTTCGGCGCCGCCGTCGACGAGGGTGCCCAGGCCGCCGAGGCGACGGCGCGCCCGGGCCAGGGCGCCGGTGGCGCAGACGACGACCTTCTCACCACCGGTCGTGAAGAAGGGCGAGGTGGGGTCGAGGTCGCCCGAGGTGGTGACCGTGACCTTGAGCGGGGCCTCCGGCCGCCCCGCCGCCGTGCGCGCCGCGCGTCGCTGCGCACTGCGGACGAGGAGCCGGGGTCGGTCGGCGCGGACCGTGCCGGCGCCGACGAGCACGGCGTCGCTGCGGGCGCGGACCTCGTCGACGCGGTCCAGGTCCTCGGGTCCGGACAGCACGAGCCGCGGGCCACCGGCCGAGTCGAGGTAGCCGTCGAGGGACACGCAGGCGCTGAGGACGACGTACGGGCGGCCGCTCACGTCACCGCCTCCTCGCGCACCGGCGCCGGCCGACGCACGAGCACCACGAGGCCGGGCAGCGCGGCGACGAAGGTCAGCACGCCGTAGGTGGTCGCCACGGTGACCCCGGTGCCCGCCCGAGGCCGGCCGCCCCGAACACCACGGCGGCCGCACCCTCGCGTGGACCCCAGCCCGCGAGGTTGGCCGGCACGGTCGAGGCGAGGAGCACGGCGGCGAGGAGGGGCAGCGCGGTGGCCGGCGGGGTGTCGACGGCGACGGCGGCCAGGGCGGTGGCCAGGACCAGCAGGTGGCCGGCGACGGCGAGGACCGACAGGGCTCCGGCCGTGACGAGGGCACCCGACCGCCGCAGCGCGCGGGCCTCCTCGACGAGCACGCCCGCCCCTCGTCCCGTCCGACGGCGGAGCAGCACGGCCGTCAGCGTGCCGATGACGAGGAGGGCCACGACCGACACCGCGGTCCACCCCCGGACGGACCCCGGCAGGGCACCCGGGACGACCAGCACGACGGCGGCCGAGACGGCGACGAGCGCGGCGAACCCGATCGACCTCTCCCACAGGACGGCCCGGGCCGCCGGACCACGCGCGCCGAGGGCCTCGCCGTGGCGCCACGCGCGGTCGACGTCGCCCAGCACCCCGCCGGGCAGCGTGACGTCGAGCAGCTGGGAGCGGAAGCAGGCCGCGAGCGCGGTCCGCGGTTCCAGCGGCAGGTCGAGGGCCCGCGCGACGACCGTCCAGCGCCGGGCGCAGCAGGCGGTGACGGCGGACTCGACGACGAGCGCGACGACCACGGCGGAGACGGTCGAGTGGGTCAGCGCCTCCCGGAAGGGGCCGGTGCCGACCCGGGACACGACGAGGACGAGCACGCCCACGGCCAGGGCGGGCCGGAGCGTGCGCGCGAGCGCGGGAGGCAGCACCACCGTCGCAGCCCTTTCGTCGTCCTACCCGGACACCACGGCGGTGGGGGCCTCGCGGTTCACCCGGGCCGAGGCCAGGGCGTCGGCGACGGCCCGGGCCGTGGCGTCCCAGCCGTCGAGGTGCTCGCGCCGCACGGCCGCGGCGGCGCGCAGCCGATCGCGCAGACCGGCATCGGTCAGCCAGTCGCGGAGGGTTGCGGCGAGGGCATCGGGGTCGCCGGGCGGGACGAGGGCTCCGGGCACCCGGCCGTCGGGGGTCCGGCCGACCGCCTCGGGCACGCCGCCGACCGTGCTCGCCACGACCGGCACGGCCCGGGCCAGCGCCTCCGTGAGGGCCATCCCGTACACCTCGTGCCTCGTCGGCAGGACGAGGAGGTCGGTGGCCGCGAGGGCGGCGGCGACCCCGGTCCGGTCGAGGGCCCCGGCGAGGCGCACCCGCCCGTCGAGGCCGTTCTCCCGCAACGCCTCCCGCACGCCGGCGACGAACGCGGCGTCGCGCCCCAGCGGTCCGACGACCCGGCAGGTCCACGGGAGGTCGGTGAGCGTCGCGAGGGCGGCCACGAGGACGTCCTGGCCCTTCGCGGGGACGACCGCCGCGACGCAGGTGAGCCGCGTGCCGTCACCGGGCGCGGTGGCCGGCGCCGTGCGGACAGCCGGTGGGGCGGCGTCCACCGCCAGTCCCGGGTGCACCCGCTCGAGCCACCGTCGCGACCACTCGCTCGTCGTGACGACCCCGGCCGCGGCCCGGAGCAGCCGGCGCTCCCGGGCGAGGACCTCCGGGGAGTCGTCGACGACCGAGGTCGGGAGGTGCAGTAGCGGGACGACGGCCAGCCGGTCGTGCTCGCGCTCGAGGACCCCTGCGGCGTCGGCGAGGAGCAGCCCGTCGACGACGACGACCTCGCCGTCGGCCCGGGCGGTGAGCAGGGCCGCGAGGTCCTCGGCCTGCTCTCCGGCGGAACGGCCCCGAGCGGCCACCCGGTGCCGGTGCACCTCGTGCCCCGCCCGCGCCAGGGCGTGCGCGAGCTCGAGGTCGTAGACGTTGCCCCCGCTCGGCTCGCCGGGGTCGTCGACCTCGGCGGGCACGACGAGGTGGACGGCAGCCGACATCGCGGTCACGGACCGACCCCGAGCGTCCGCCGGTACCCCGCGGCCGCCACCGGCGACTCCCGGAGCGTGACGTCGAGCTCGCGCAGGTGCTCCGTCGACGACCCGAGCGCACCGGCCCGGATGCGCCCCGCCAGCCGGTCGGCCACGGTGCGGGCCAGCACCTCGGTGGTCGTCAGCACGCCGGCGAACGCGGGGTCGTCGTCGAGGTTGCGGTGGTCGAGGTCGCCGAGCACCGCCCGCAGGGCGCGGGCCAGTGCCCCGATGTCGGCGACCACGCCGTGCTCGTCGAGGTCGTCGGCGATCAGCGAGGCGTCCACGGCGTAGGTCGCACCGTGCACCCGCTGGGCCGGCCCGAAGAACGGGTCGGGGAGGCTGTGGGCGACCATCGTGTGGTCGGAGACGGTCAGGGTGAACACGGGCGTCACGTCCTCGGGTCGTGGCGGGCGGCGTCGCCGCCGGCAGGACCGGCGGCCGGGCTGACGGCGTGGTCGATGGTGTGGCACAGGCCGTCCAGCGTGCCGTCGGCGAGGGCGGCCACCAGCGCGGGCAGCTCGTCGAGCGTCGACTCCCCGGTGAGCAGGACGTCGAACGCCTCGTCGTGCAGCAGGTCGAGCGCGAGGGCCATCCGGCCGGCGTGGTCCCAGCGCGGGCGGGCAGCCGGCGGGATGGTGCCGACCTGACTGGCGCGCAGGCGGATCCGACGCGAGTGGAACGCACCGCCGAGCGGCAGGGCGACCGGCGCGTCGCCGTGCCAGCTGGCCTCGACGACCGTGGCGTCGGTCGCGGCCAGCTCGAGGCACTGCCGCAGCCCGTCGGCGGTGCCGCTCGTGTGGATGACGAGGTCCTGCTCGGCCGGGGCGTCGGCGGGCCGGGCGAACCGCACGCCGAGCGCCGCCGCCACCTCCGCACGGCGCGCGTCGACGTCGACGAGCGTCACGTCCGCTCCGGCGAGGCCGCGGAGCAGGGCGACGACGGCGCACCCGACCATCCCCCGCCGACCACGGTGACGCGGTCGCCGACCATCGGGGCGGCATCCCAGAGCACGGTGACGGCCGTCTCGACCGTGCCCGCCAGCACCGCCCGGCGGGTCGGGACCCCGTCGGGAACGGGCGTGACGGCCGCGGAGGGCACGACGAAAACGTCCTGGTGCGGGTGGAGGACGAAGACGCGGCGCCCGAGCAGGTCATCAGGCCCGGCTTCGACCACCCCCACGACGAGGTACCCGTACTTGACGGGCCACGGGAAGTCGCCGACCTGGAAGGGGGCCCGCATCCGCTCGCGCTCCGACGCCGGTACCGCCCCCCGGGCGACGAGGGCCTCGGTCCCGCGGCTCAGGGCGGAGACGAGGGTGCGCACCCGGACCTCGTCGGGGCCGGGGTCGGGCAGCACCTCGCACCGCAGCTCGCCGGTGCCGCGGCCGGTCAGCCAGAAGGCCCGCGCCTCGACGCCCACGCGGGTCTCCTCTCGACGACGTGGCCGGCCGTGGTCCGGCGGTGAACCGAGGGGGCGGCGCCACCGTGTCACCGGGTGGAGCGATGTCCTCACCCACCACCACGGAGGAAAGGTGCGTCCGGTTCACCTCGGCCCCGCGAACCTCGTGACGTCCGTGCGCGCCCTGCTCACCGGGGTCGTCGCGGTGCTCGTGGGGCTCGACCTGCTCTCGGCCTCACCTCCGCCGCGCCAGGTCCTCGTCACCGTGGCCGCCGTGGCCCTCGTGCTCGACGGGGTCGACGGCGCCGTGGCCCGGCGCACCGGCACCGTCAGCGCCTTCGGCGCACGCTTCGACGCCGAGACCGATGCGGTGCTCGTGCTGGTCCTCGCGGTCCTGGCCGCCGCGGACGTCGGCGCGTGGGTGCTGCTCATCGGCCTGGCCCGTTACTTCCTGCTCGGCGCGCAGGCGCTCGTCCCCCGGCTCCGGGCGCCGGTGCGGCCGCGCTACTGGCGCAAGGTGGTCGCCGTCGTGCAGGTGCTCGCCCTGCTCGTGGCGGTGGCCGGGGTCGTGCCCCACGCCGTCGCGGTGGCGGTGCTCGGCGCGGCCCTGTCCCTGCTCGCCGCGTCCTTCGGCACGGAGGCTCTCGAGCGCCTCGGTGCCGGCCCGCCGGGCGCCGGACGCCGGGAGCCGTCGGTCGCGGGGTCGGTGCTGGCCCTCGCCGTCACCTGGGCCGCGCTCGTCGCACCGGCCGCACTCGGGACCTCCGGCAGCGTCGTGCGCTGGTCGTGGGCGGCGACGGGCATCCCGCTGGAGGCCGTGCTCCTCGTCCTGCTCGCCCTCGCGCTGCCCCGCCGGGCCGGGCGGGCGGTGGCCCTCGTCGGGGGCCTCTGCTGCGGGCTCCTGCTCGTCCTGCTCGCGCTCGACACCGGCTTCCCGCTGGTGCTCGACCGGCCCTTCGACGTGCTCGGGGACTGGTCCTACCTCGGGTCGGCGGTCGGCGTCGTCGCCGACACGCACGGGTCCGTCGTCGCCGGGCTGGTCGCCGCCGGGTCGGTGCTGGCCGCGGTCGGGGTCGTCGTCGCCGTGGGCCTCGCGTTCCGGCGCCTGGCGTCCGACGTCGCCCGGCGCCGTTCCGCCGCAACCCCTCTCGTCGTGGCAGTCACCAGCGTGGCCCTCGTCTCCGGAGGGGTCGTCACCACCTCCGGCCCTCACCGCCCCCTCGTGTCGGCCCCCACCGCGACCTACCTCGCCGACCGGGCCGAGGCCGTGCGCGCCGCCCTCGCCGACCCCGCGGCCTTCGGGAGGGTCCTGGCCGACGACCCCCGGGCCGCCACCCCGACCGACCGACTCCTCGCCGGCCTCCGGGGCCACGACGTCGTCGTCGTCTTCGTCGAGAGCTACGGGCGGGTCGCGCTCGACGACCCCTCGATGTCCCGCGTCGTGGCCCCGGCCCTGGTCGACGGCGAGCGGGACCTGTCCGCGGCCGGGTACTCGGTGCGCAGCGGGTGGCTCACCTCGCCGACCTTCGGGGCGGCAGCTGGCTGGCCCACTCGACCCTCGAGTCCGGCGCCTGGGTCGACGGCCAGCGCCGCTACGAGCAGCTGACCTCGTCGGGTCGGCTCACCCTGACCCGGGCGTTCGGCCGGGCCGGCTGGCGCACCGTCATCGCCTCGCCGGCGACGACCCGCGACTGGCCCGAGGGTCGCGGCCTCTACGGCGTGGACGACCTCCAGGACGGCCGCACCAACGGGTACGCCGGCCCGTCCTTCGGGTACGCGACCACGCCCGACCAGTAAACGCTCTCCCACCTCGCGCGCACCGAGCTGACCGCCGGCCCCCGTCCGCGCGTCATGGCCGAGGTCGACCTCGTCTCGAGCCACCACCCGTGGACCCCTGTGCCGCAGACGGTTCCGTGGGACGAGGTCGGTGACGGCTCGGTGTTCGCCGGGCAGGACACCACGGTTCACGACGTCCTCGGCGACGCGACCAGCGCGCGCCAGGCGTACGCGCGCTCCGTCGCCTACAGCCTGCGCACCGTCGGCTCGTGGCCGGCGACCGTGCCTGACGACGACCTCGTGCTCCTCGTCCTCGGCGACCACCAGCCGCACCACCTCGTCAGCGGCCCCGACCCGGGCCGCGACGTCCCGGTGAGCATCGTGACCCGCGACCCCGCCGTCCTCGCCGCCGTCGCCCCGTGGGGCTGGACCCCGGGCTGCGCCCTGCCGCGGACGCCCCGACGTGGCGGATGGATGCCGTGCGCGACCGGCTGCTCGACGCGTTCGCTGGCCGTCCGCCGGCGACCGGGTGAACCGCAGCGCCCCTCCCGCCGTGTCACCGGGTGAGGCACCCGACCGGCGGGCGCCCCGGGGACGGGAGAGGACCATGACGGCACGCACGGTCGGCGCCGTGGCGGCGGTGGTGTCCGCCGCCATCCACCTCTGGCTCTGGGTCGACGGGGTCAAGGAGCAGGGCGTCGTCGGCGCGCTGTTCCTCGTCAACGTCGTCGCCGGGGTCGCCATCGCGGTCGTGCTGCTGCGCTCGAGCAGCTGGCTGCCGCTCCTCCTGCTCGGTGGCTTCGGCGCCAGCACGCTCGGTGCGTTCGTCATCGCCTCGACCGTGGGGCTGTTCGGCATCCACACCACCTGGAGCGGGGTCGCGGTCTGGGGGGCGACGGTCTCCGAGGTCGCCTGCGTCGTCACGGCGCTGCTGGCGGCGTCGCGGGAGGGCTTCCTCCCGCGCGGAGGGGTCCATCATGGACAGCGGGCCGGGTCGGCCGGGTGACGACGACGCACACCGGACCCGCCCGCACGAGGCCGTGAACGGGAGCGCCGTGGCCCACGACCAGGACGAGCTGATGCGTGCGCTGCACGACGAGCACGCCCGCGCGCTCTGGGGGTACTGCCTGCGCCTCGTCGAGCACGACCACGCCCGGGCCCACGACATCACCCAGGAGACGCTGCTGCGCGCGTGGCAGCACCCGGAGGTGCTCGGCCGCACCCCGGACCACGTGCGGGGATGGCTCTTCACCGTCGCGCGCAACATCGTCATCGACGAGTGGCGCCACCGTCGGATCCGGCCCGAGACGCTCACCGACGAGCTGCCCGAGCGCGGCGGCGACCAGGACCAGGTCGACACCCTGCTCCAGACCTGGGTCGTCGGCGAGGCGATGGCCCGGCTCTCCGAGGACCACCGCGAGGTCCTGCGCGAGTGCTACCTCCAGGGCCGCTCGGTCGCCGACGCCGCGCGCCGGCTCGGCATCCCGAGGGCACGGTGAAGTCACGCACGCACTACGCGATGCGGGCCCTGCGGCTCGCGCTGGAGGAGATGGGGGTGACCGGATGAGCTCCACCGACCGGTTCGCCCACGACGACGCGGCGTACGTGCTCGGTGCCCTCGGCCCGGCCGAGCGGCGGGCCTTCGAGGAGCACCTGACCGGCTGCGCCGAGTGCACCCGACGGGTCAGCGACATCGCCGGGCTGCCGGGGCTGCTCGGCCGGCTCGACGACTCCGCCTTCGTCACGCCCCAGGATCCCCCGCCGGTGCCCGACACCCTGCTGCCCGGCCTCCTGCGGGAGGTCCGGGGCCGGCGCCGGCGGGGCCTGCTCGTCGTGGCCGCCGCGGTGGCCGCGGTGGCGGCGGTGGCCGTCGTCGCGGCCGTGCTCGGGTGGAGGGTGCTCGCGCCGGGGTCGGACCCCGCACCGGCTCCGTCCGTCGCGGCCGCCCCCGTCCCGACGCGCACGATGGCCCCGGTGGACCAGCAGCGGGTCACCGCCACGGTCTCGCTCCAGCAGGTGGCGTGGGGCACGAGGCTGCGGGTCGCGTGCACCTACACCGGCGGCGGCTGGGCCGAGGAGGGCACGACGCCGTCCTACGCCCTCGTCGTGCGCACCCGCGACGGCTCGCGCCAGCAGGTGTCGACCTGGCGGGCCGTGCCGGGGCGCACGACCGTCCTCGACGCCGGCACCGACGCGACGCCCGCCGACATCACCGCCATCGACGTCGTCGTCACGGGTACCGACCGCACCCTGCTCACCTGGACGGCCGGCTGAGCGCGGGGCCGTCGTCGGTGGCCGCGGGTAGCGTGCCGGCATGCCGGACGAGCTCGAGGTCGTGTCCTTCGCGACGACCGAGGAGCTCTGGGCCTGGCTCGCGGTGCACCACACGGACCACCCGGGCGTCCGGGTGCGGCTGCAGAAGGTGTCGAGCCCCGTGCCGTCGGTCGGCTTCCACGACCTGCTCGAGGCGGGCATCGCCTTCGGCTGGAGCGAGAGCACCCGGCGGGCCGGCGACGAGCGCTCCTACCTCCAGCGGTTCACGCCGCGCAGGGCCAGGGGCACCACATCGGCCCGCAACCTCGCCATCGCCGAGCGGCTGGAGTCCGACGGCCGGATGACACCCGCCGGCCGCCGCGTCCTCGGCCGCTGACCCGTCAGGCCGGACGCCGCGAGAGCGGCCGAGCGGGGTGCGCCCCCGCGGAAGCGACGTCGGCACGCAGGGTGCTCGGTCGCGGTCGTTCCAGGGTGCGCCGTGCGATGCGCTGCGCGAGAACCAGGGTCGCGTACATACGTCCACTCCTAGCGACGAGGACCGGCCGACCGGGGCCGTGCCTCAGTGAACCGCGCGGACGCGCCCGAGGGAAGTCAGCGGCGCTGATCTGCTGGTCATCAACGGCTATCACCGTCGGTGTCCGGGAGGGGAAGACGCGCGAGCATGTGCTGGAGCAGCTCGCCCGCCGGCGCCGAGAGCGTCCCGGCGACCCACGCCAACGCCGTGTAGCTGACGGGCCGGTCGACGATGGGGACGAACTGGATCCCGGGCCGGTCGTAGAGGCGGGTGAGCGACGAGGTCGTGAAGCCCACGAGGCCGCCACCTTCGAGGCCGAGTTCCAGGCCGTCGCGATGGGCCGCGGCCTGTCGATCGTGCCGGAGAGCGCCTCGAGGTACTTCGCCCGGCCGGGCATCCACTTCACCCCGATCGGCGCCCTGCCCCTGTGCGAGGTCGCGGTCGTCTGGCGCGTCGGGAGCACCGCCGCCGCCGTGAACTTCGCGCGGACAGCGGTCCGGATCGTCAAGGAGGGCGACAAGCAGACCCGCGCGCGGCGCTGACTCGCGTCCGGTCGGGCCGCTGTCGCCCAGGGCGGGAGTTCGCACGAGCAGCTCCGAGGTCCGGACAGAGCAGGACCCCGGCAGCGTCTCCGCCGGCCGGGGCCCGTCCTACTGTCTCAACACAGTGCGCGCCCGAAGGGATTCGAACCCCTAACCTTCTGATCCGTAGCCCCAATCCGACCCTGAAACGGCCCGACCGGCCTCGACCGATGGCGACTCATTCTCCGGCGTTTCCGCAGGTCAGAGGTCATGGGGCACCTCCGTTCGGCTTGAGCCGCATCGTTACGGGATCGAGACTGCGGACGAATTTTGGGGCCCATTTTGGGCCCATCGTCGGCTGCCACCCTCATCTCCTTCTGGCTCGGTCTACATGGGCCGGCAGCACCACCCGGACGAACCGGCCACCCTAAGTCCCGGCTAAGTCGGCCACGGTCCACTGGTAGTCATGGAGACAACGACCACCCGGCCGAGCACGCTCGCGCCCTTCCTCAACAAGGTCCCGGCGATCACGGCGACCTTCTGGATGATCAAGATCCTCTCGACGACCATCGGGGAGACGTTCGCCGACTTCCTCGCCGTACAGGTCGGCCTCGGGACCGCCCTGACCGACGGGGCGATGCTCACCGTCCTCGCGGTCACCCTCGTCGCGCAGCTGCGCACCCGCCGCTACGTCCCGTGGCTGTACTGGCTGACCGTGGTCCTCGTGAGCATCGTCGGCACCCAGATCACCGACTTCTTCACCGACCAGCTCGGCGTCAGCCTCTACGTGAGCACCGGCGTCTTCGCGGTCGTCCTGGCCGTCGTCTTCGTGATCTGGTGGTCCGAGGAGCGCACCCTCGCGATCACGGCCATCGACACCCCCCGCCGGGAGCGCTTCTACTGGGGCGCCATCCTCGTGACCTTCGCACTCGGCACCGCCGGCGGCGACCTGGCGACCGAGGCCCTCTCGCTCGGCTTCCGCAACGGTGCACTGATCTTCGGCGGGCTCATCCTCGCCGCCTGGGCCGCCCGCAGGGCAGGAGCCGACGCCGTCGCGGTCTTCTGGGTGGCGTACGTGCTCACCCGGCCGCTGGGCGCCTCGCTCGGCGACCTCCTCACCCAGGAGCGCGGCTACGGCGGGCTCGGCCTCGGCGCCAGCACCACGAGCCTGCTCTTCCTCGCGGTGATCGTCGCCCTCGTGACGCGTGAGCAGCTCAACGTCAACCGGCACGGCATCCGCACCAAGGGCGAGCCCCACCCGGTCAGCGCCGTCCGCGACTCCGCCTGGGCGGCCGGCGGCGCTGCGGCCGTCGCGCTCGCGGCCGTGGCGCTGACCCCCTCCGCGCCCACGGCCGCCGCCGCCTCGGGCACGGCGCGCCCCGCGGTGACGGCCACGGGCATCGAGGCGGACACGACCTCCCCGCTCGGCGACCTCACCAACTTCGCGGTCATCGTCGACGACGTCTCCTCGAAGGTCTCGGCGGGCGACCAGCCGGCCGCCACCACCCGGGTCAAGGACCTCGAGGTCGCCTGGGACGACGCCGAGGCCGCCATCAAGCCGAGCTCGCCCGGCGACTGGCACACGATGGACTCCGCCATCGACGAGACCCTGACCGCCCTGCGCGCGAGTGCGCCGACCCCGCAGGCGAGCGGCGCGGCGCTGAAGCACCTGCAGGGTGTCATCGCCACACTGGAGAAGAAGAAGTAACCCCACCACCGAGGGAGCGCCGGCCATGAGGGTCCTGCTCGTCGAGGACGACCCGATGGTCGGCGCCGCCCTCGTGGGCCGGCTGGAGGACGAGGCGTACGCCGCCGACTGGGTCCGCGACGCCGCGAGCGGCCTGGTCAGCGCGCAGTCCCACGACTACGACGTCGTCCTGCTGGACCTCGGGCTCCCCGACCTCGACGGCACCGAGTTCCTCGGGCGCCTGCGCCGGTCCGGCAACCGAGTACCGGTCATCGTCGTCACCGCCCGCGACGAAACCGCCGCCCGGGTCACGAGCCTGGACGGCGGAGCCGACGACTACATCGTCAAGCCCTTCGAGACCGCCGAGCTGCTGGCCCGGATGCGTGCCGTGCTGCGTCGCGGCAGCGACGCCACCGAGGCCGTGCTGCGGGGTGGCCACCTCACGCTCGACCTGTCCCGGCACCTCGTCGTGCTCGAGGACGGCGTCGAGATTCCCCTCGCCAGAAGGGAGTTCGCCGTCCTCCGGGCGCTGATGAGCCGCCCGGGGCCATCCTGTCGCGCGAGGAGCTCGAGCACAGGGTCTACGGCTGGGGTCGCGAGGTCGAGTCCAACGCCGTCGAGTACGCCATCCACGGCCTGCGCGCCAAGCTCGGGTCGACCGCCATCCGCAACATCCGCGGCGTGGGCTGGACCGTGCCGCGCGACCCGGCCCCCTCATGAACCGCGCCTCGCTCCTCGGGCGCGCCTCGGTCGTGACGAGCGGCTCGCTCGGGGCCCGGCTCTCCCGGGTACTGGTGGCCACCGCCCTGGTCGTGGCCGGCATCGCCGGGGTGTGGTCCTACCAGTCGGCCTCCGCCCGCGCGCGCGACCTCCAGGACGACGTCCTCGTCCAGGTCGCGGGCCTCGCGGCCTCGGCCGGACCCGGTCGCCTCAGCACCGACACCGCACCCCTGTCGAGCACGGCGGCCGACATCGACGTCGGTCCGCTCGACGGGTCCGGGCTGACCGCGACCACACCGGACGGCCTGCGCACCATCACCGTTGGGGGCACGACCCTCCGGGCCGCCGTCGCGCGCGGCCCCGACGGCACGGCCGTGGTGGCGACCCAGACGGTCGCCGTCCGGGACCGGCTCGCCCGGGACGCCGCGCTCTCCTCGGTGCTGCCCCTGCTCGTCCTCATCCCCCTGCTCACCGGGGCGATCGTCCTGGTCGTCCGCGCGGTCCTCGCTCCCGTGGGCGAGCTGGCCGAGGAGGTCAGCCACCGCGACGCCTCGGACCTCAGCCCCGTCGACGAGACCCGGGCTCCCGGAGAGCTCCGGGGCTTCATCACCGCCCTCAACGAGCAGGCCGGCAGGGCCGCCGGCGCCGTGGCGCACGAGCGGCGGTTCATCGCGCAGGCAGCCCACGAGCTCCGTACACCCCTCACGGCCATGACCGTGCAGCTCGAGCGGGCCCGCGCCGCCCGCACGAGCACGGACGTCGACGCCCGGCTGGCCGACCTCCACACCGGGATGGCGCGCTCGCGCCACCTGGTCGACCAGCTCCTCGACCTCGCCCGTGCGCAGGTCGACGACGGTGCAGGGCACCGCGCCGAGGCCTTCGACGGTCTGCTGCGTGCCGTGGTCGCCGAGGTGTTGCCGCAGGCCGACGCCGCGGCGGTCGAGATCGCCGTCGAGTCGGGCGCCGACGAGCGCGCGCTCGTCCCCGTGGCCGCGACGGCGTCGGCGCTGCGGAACGTCCTCGATAATGCCGTCCGGTACGGCGCGTCCGGCGGTGTCGTCGCCATCGCGACGCGGCGGGACGGCGAGGACCTCGTGGTGACCGTGGACGACGCCGGTCCCGGGATGGGTGATGTCGAGGCCCTCCTGGCCCGTTCGTGCGCGGGCCGGACACCGGCATCGCGGGCACCGGGCTCGGCCTGGCCATCGTCACCGAACAGCTGCGCCGTGTCGGGGGGTCGCTGCACCTCGGGCCGACCGTCAGATTCCCCACCGGCACGCGCGCCGAGCTCCGTCTCCCGGTGACGCGCGGCACGGTGACGGCGCCGCGCGCCTGACCCGCCCGGCTCGGCTCCGGCTCCGGCTCCGGCTCAGGCCGGTTCGGGCTCGCGACGGGCGCCCGGGGTCCACCCGGTCCAGCGGAGCCGAAGCGCCTCCACCGCGATCGCGGTCACCGCGAGGACCCCGATGCCCATGGCGAGCCCGGCGAGCACGTCCGTCGTCCAGTGGTAGCCCAGGTAGACCCGGCTCGCGCCCACCCCCACGCTGCCGATGAGCCACGCACCCACGGCCAGCACTCGCACCCACCGCTGCCGGAACCGGACGATGACGACTCCCGCGAGCAGCCCGAGGAAGACCGTCGTGCCGAGGGTGTGCCCCGAAGGGAAGGCGGGCGAGCCGTCCGGCGGTCCGTACGTCGCCCACGCCTCCGGCCTCAGCCGGTTGACGAGGTGCTTCACCCCCACGATGAGCCCCGCCGTCGCCACCATGGCCGCGACGAGCACGGATGCGAGCCGGCGGTCACGCCACTGCACCCCGACCCAGAGCACCAGCACCGCCGCGAAGACCGCGATGCTGAGCTCACTGCCGAGGTAGGTCAGCAGGTCGGCCACGACCGTCAGCGCGGAGTCCCGGAGTCCGGGAACGCGCCGCTCCACCACCGGGTCGAAGATGCTTAGGTCTCCGTGCTCGAGGACCCCGTCGATGAGCTGGGCCGTGGCAACGACACTGACGATGAGCAGAAGGGAGCCCACCCACACGACAGGTCGCCGGTAAAGGGTGCCCAGGGCACGACTCCACCTGTGCATCACTCATCCTCCTCCCTCCGTACGTCGACCGCCCCAGCCTTGACAATCCACCTGTGTCCCGCCTGTGCAGACCATCTGCGGCGACCATGTCTCGACCAGCCGTTCGCGGCATCGCACGATGAAACGCGTGGGCAGCGTCTCCACCCGGCTAGGCCTCGCGTCATCGCCGAGCGAACGTTCGAGGTCTCGAGTCACCACCCACCTCCGAGGCGCTCCAGCAACGCGCGACGCTGGGCCCGAGGCGAATCTCCACCTCCTCCCCGCGCGCCCGGCCCGAGTGGCAGCCGGCGACAGGCCTGCCGTGGTCGTTCGACAGCCCACAACCGTGAGCGAAGTGTTCGCCACGCGGATGCCCGCGTCTATCCGCCTGCTCGCTCGATCGAGCAGCCCCTGCGCAACCGACAGACCTGCCAACCCCACGACTGACGGTTGCCACCCACCGACGTCACCCTCCAAGGCGCACCCCACGACATCGACGAACCAGCCACCATCAACGGGACTGCTAAAGGTCTGGTTGTCACTTCCGGTGTGGTGTTTCAGGCCGCGTGAGCGGCTGCGTTGATGGTCTCAAACTCGATCGGGGTGAGCTTGCCGAGGGCGCGTTGCCGGCGCCGGCGGTGGTAGGTGCGCTCGGTCCAGGTGACGATGGCGAGGCGGAGCTGGTCGCGGGTGTCCCAGCGGCGGGCGTTGAGGACGTTCTTCTGGAGCAGGGAGAAGAAGGACTCCATGGCGGCGTTGTCCGCCGAGGAGGCGACCCTGCCCATCGACCCGCGCAGGCCGTGTCGGTGCAGGGCGGCGACGTAGGGCCGGGAGCGGAACTGGCTGCCCCGGTCGGCGTGGACCACGCACCCGAGCGCCTGGTCGCGGCCTCGGCGGGCGATGGCCATCTCGAGGGCGTCGACCGCGAGGTGGCTGGTCATCCGTGAGTCGATCGAGTAGCCGACGATCCGGCGGGACCAGACGTCCTTGACCGCGCACAGGTACAGCTTCCCTTCGGCGGTGGGGTGCTCGGTGATGTCGGTCAGCCACACCATGTTCGGTCCGGGCGCGGTGAAGTCCCGCTCGACGAGGTCGTCGTGCACCGGCGGACCGGGCTTCTTGGACCGGCCCCGCTTCCTCGCGTGGGCCGAGACGATCCCGGCCTGCGAGCACACCTTCCACACCCGCCGCTCCGAGACCTCGTGGCCGGCCTCGGCGAGCTCATCGGCGATGAACCGGTACCCGAACCCTGGGTCGTCGCGGTGGACCTCCAGGGCGGCGTTGGTCGCGTAGGCGTCGACCAGGTCCCGCTCACTGACCGGGTCGGCTCGCCAGGAGTAGAACGCCTGCCGGGAGAACCCGAGCAGCCCGCAGGTCACCGCGACGGGGATCCCGTCGGCGGCAAGGTCCAGGACCAGCGGGTACGTCATTTTGGGGACTGGCCCAGCTTCAGGTTCGCCTGGGACAGGTACGCCGCGGCGCGGCGCAGGACCTCGTTCTCCTGCTCCAGCGCCCGGTTGCGCCGCTTGAGCTCCTTCAGCTCCTCCGAGTCGGCCTTGGTCGCGCCGGGACGGATCCCGTCCTCGACGTCAGCGGCGTTGAGCCAGTTCCTCAGACACGACTCCGAGATCCCGAAGTCCTTGGCCAGCTGCGCGATCGGAGTCTCGCCCTTGCGGGCGACCGCGACCACGTCGTCACGGAACTCCTTGGGATGGGGTGCAGGCATGTCGACATCCTTCCAGCGGGACCTCCCGGCCCCACAGATCTGGTGTCAACCGAACCTTCAGCAGTCCCATCTCGGTTTGCGGAACCAAGGGCAGATGGTGCTCCAACTGCGCGAGGTAACGATCGATGGACCTTGGGGTCCGCAACAGCGCTAAGAAGACGTCAAGCATCGTGTCAAGTCGTCCGTCCTCGTTCGGGTCATCGCGCGAAACGTGCGCCAAACCCCTGTTGATGCGAGCCAACTGCTGATGCCGGAGCAACGGCGGGACGAACAATGGGTACTGAACGATCTTCTCCATGAAGCGCTCAGCCGTCCCATCAGTGCGATCCACGATCTGGGCCGCCGCAAGCGTGCGGAAGACTGTCTCGTCATCGTAGGCAAGCAGGTAGTCGACGCCATCGAATCTTCCGAGCTGTCGGACCACCCGCAGGAGTGCCATCAACTCCTCCGGCTGAAGCCGATCGATGTCATCCACCACGACCAGGATGGGTCGACCAAGTTCTCGTAGTTGCGCCGAAGCCTTGGCAAACGCGATGTCCCATGGTGGCTTCGCCTGTGACGCCTCTACAAAGCGCTTGAGCAAAGTAGCGACCGAACCGCCGGCAACCGGGATGAGGGCTGTTGCCGGGGCGGCCACAAGGGCGGTCAGGGCAAGAGCCTTCCGCACATTCTTGGCCTTGCTTGGCAAAGAGTGCGCGATTGACGAGTAGAACTCCGACAGAAGCCCCGGCACGTCACTAGTTGCCCATGGCGTGAAGCGGGCAACAATCCACTCGGGATGCTCACGCTGAAGCGATTCGACGATCATGTTGACCAACGACGTCTTGCCGCTACCCCACGGACCACTCAGCCCCACTACGGAGCTCGACTCGAAACTGTGCAACGACGCCACTAGGGCCGCCGCCCGATCTGCATATTCACCACGATCGAGGTCGTCCTCTGCGGCTGATGTCAGTGGTTCGTCAGCCCACTTAGCGCTCGCTCCCACCATGCGCCACATCCTCGCCTACCCTCCGCCCGTATGAGTAAGACACGGTCATGCGACGTCTGGACCGGACCCCTCTTCAACTCACCTCCGGCAAGCCCGGCCCAGAGTCCGGTACGCCCAGTACGGTCGAACGATGACCTCGCACTCTCTCTTGGCGAACCTCGACGATGAACAAGCGGAACTCATTCTGCTCATGGGTCGCCCACTGGCACTCGGAGAGTTCGCTGACGCTAGGGGTTGGCCGGTTTGGGACTTCGTCGACCGCACGTACCGAGGTCGCCACCCCGGCGGGTCATGTGTCGACGTCCTGGCTTCGCTGCCTGCAATCGTCGTGGGCGGTCGCACCTACGGATTGTGGTGGCGCAGCAATGGACTCAGTGGTCTTGGACTGCAACCAGACGAACGCGTCGGCCTGTCCATCGTCGGCCTTCACCATCTGTGGCCGCTGCTAGGGGACTCGACACAGAGATTCAATGGGGCTGAAGTATGCCTCGACATCATCCGCACGGCGGTGGATCTCGAGCAAGAGCTCGAACAGAATGCTGACTGGACGACAGTTCGAAAAGGTCAGTACGACCTTCGCACCCAACGGTTCGCCTCTCGTGACGGGGCACCAGTCGAGTTGTTGGGCCAGACGCTCCGCAGAGAGTTCATTCCACTTGCTTCTCCGACAACGAATTTCAACTATGTCGTCGAGTTTGGCGCTGGCCGACTCTCGCCCCTCAGAGGGGTCCAGACCGTCGAGGACTACATTGCGGTCGCTGAGTCTCTCTCGCAACGGCTGGCCCCCAGCGGCCTGCTCCCTCGCCGATCCGGCTACCCGCTGCTCTGGACTATCTCGGGCTCGTCCTCGACGGTGACCATCGCTGGACCGCCCAAAGACCAACGTTGCTACTGACAAGCCTCGCGGATGCGGGGGCACTGACGCAGGACCCAACGACACAAGGGGAGTTCGATCGAAACGTCAGCGTCCTGTGGAACATCCTCGGCCGCCTTCGAAGCCCCAAGGCGGCCGAGGAGTCGTACCGACGTCGCGGCTGGGATGCCGAGGCCTCTGGATCGCTAAACAACATGCATATCTGGCTAGCCGAGGTTCTCAAGGTTGAGGCGGAAGTGAGCGAACCTATGGCAACCATTCGTGCTGTCGGCCGAATCCGTCAGGGCTCGCAGCACGGTTCGAGCGCCACCCAAAGGAAGCGGGACGAAGCACTGGGTCGCTTCGGGCTGAGTTGGCCGCTCAGCGACTGGGCAGAAGCGTGGAGGCGGGTTGCTGACGGATGCGCCGCCTCGGTCTACGAGATCGCTCAAGCCGTGCGAAGGGTTTGATCTTGGCTCAGCCAGAGCGCGCCAACGAGGACGTCATCAGCGACCGCCCACGAGCTGAAGGGCCGTTCTCAGCCGCGCGACGTCGGCTGCTCGAAGGCGGGGGAACATCTGACGCAGGAACAAGGCCTGCAGGTGTCTCACACGCTCACGGTCCAAACCCCATACGCTCGCGGTCTCGTCGAGGTCGGCGCGCTCCGCATCGCTCAGTTCAAGATCCGCCAGTGCGCGGCTGAGAAGATCGAGATAGGCGCTTGCGCCTTGGTCGGCCGGACCGGTCAGGGCACCTCGAGCCGCGAGGACAGGCTGGACGCGACGCTCGCTACCTGCGGGGTCGAGGGCGCGCGGCTTGACCACGGGCGTTGACACCGAAGGCGCAGACGTCAGCGGCAGAGCGCTGTCGGCAAGCTCGTCGAACGGGTTCACCCCAAGTCGAGGTGCGAGCCGCAGGAAGTGGCCCAGTAGCGCTGCTGTTGCCTTGGCGTCGCCGAGCGCGCTGTGAGCGCCGTCGAGGCGAATGCCTGCGTCATCGCAACAGTCAGGTAGTCGGCGGGCGTCTGTGAAGTGCCCAGCCAGGCTCATGGTGCACAGCGTGGGCCACAAGGGAGGTTGCTGCCTCGCCCGCAGGAACTCCGCGGACAAGAAACCCAGGTCGAAGAGGGCGTTGTGCGCGACGACGACTGTACCGGCGAGATGACCGGCCAAGAACGGCATCAGATCTGCGAACCGGGGCGCTCCGGCGAACTGCTCGGCGGTGATGCCATGGACATGGCTGGGGCCGGGGTCTCGATCAGGGTTGACGAGGGTGTGCCACGTGTCGGAGACCGTCCCGTCGGGGGCTGCGCTGACCACTGCGATCTCGACGATTCGGTCCGCCTTGTGGGCGGCAAAGCCCGTCGTCTCGAGGTCCACCACGCTGAAATGCGTGTGTCCCAAGACTGGGAGCTCGCCCAGAGGTTCGATGGGTTCGCGCTCGGTCATCGTCCACATCGGGAGGCGACTGGGCGTGCCGGGTGCAGACTCAGCGGCGATGTCGGACAACGCATCCCATGCACCCGCAACGTCGAGCTGGCCGGCGGCATATCCACGAGCCGCCAAAACTGGGCCGAGGTACTCGTCGTACTTCTCGACAGCAGCGTTGGCCACCGTGGCCGCAAGCGTCTCTGCCGACGGCTGGGGGGCATCGGCCAGCTCGCCAACGAGGGCGTGCAGGTCTCCAGCACTGACACCCGAGACCGAAAGTGACACCCCTTCTTGCCCCACGCGAAGCCCGCGCGATGCGAGGGTGACTGCAAGTGTGTTCATGATCTTGTCGCCTCGCCAAGCGAACAACCTGCTGTCGTGACCGTCCTGTTGGACGGAGTGGGCATGCAAGCCCATCTGGTGGAACATCCGGCGGCCTTCGTCGAGCAGCTGCGCCGCCGCGGCGTCCAGGTACGCGGGCACGTCAGCACTCTGGTAGACCTCGCGCATGCGTCGACGGACGGTGTCGTGGATGCGCCCACTGCCACCTGTGAACGCCGGCGCTCGACCACCGGTCGCCGCAGTCAGCTGGATGACTTTGCCTCGGGTGTCGACGGATACGACCTGCCAGCGCCGGCCGCCGAAGATGACGAAGGTGCCCGGCATCAGGGGGCGCTCCACAGGGAGGCTGCCCAAAGTCCGACCGTCCGCCACGAGGCGGTACTCCTCGCCGGACGTGAACGCGCTGTAGAAGGAGTAATGGTTGACAAGCCGCTCCCCGATCCGACCGTGGAGCAGCAGGCCCGATGCGTCCTGCTCGATGAGCTCAGCCGCACCCATGTCGCGGAGAAGAGCCATGAACGTGAGCTGGTCCACGCGGCTGAACGGGCCCCGTGCGCATAGGGCGTCGAAGAGCTGCCCGGCGTGCGCGCCGCCTCGCTGGGCGATGACGGAAAGCACCTGTTGGGTGAGTGTCGAAAGGTGCAGGGCACTGGTGGACGGCGGTTCGTACCAACGGTCCAAAAGGAGGTCCACCATGGCGACCGTCTGAACCAGGTGCGTCCGAATAAGGTCCGGAGCGCTGGTCGCAGGTGTGGCTTCGGGTTCGGTGATGTACATCCGCAATATCGCCGGCTTACCGCGCCGCCCGGCGCGGCCGACGCGCTGGCGTAAGGCCGAAACGCTGAACGGTGCCCCGACCTGGGCGATGGAGTCAGCCGACCCGATGTCGATGCCCATCTCCAAAGTTGACGTGCACACCGCGGTCGTGGGTGCTGCAGGGTCCTTCAGGCGTTCTTCGACGTGCTCGCGTAGGTCCTTGGACAGGTTGCCGTGGTGGGCGTAGAACTCGTTCGGGACCCGCAACTGCTCACTCGCTTGAGTCAACAGGTCGGTGTACGTCTCGACGGCGGCACGGCTATTGGCAAAGACGAGGTTGTCGCGTCCTCGCATCACCTCGAACAGGTGACCGGCGATGTCCTCTGCGCTCGCCGGCTGGGCTTGGTCCGCCGCTCGCGGGTCTACGTCGACGTAGCCACGGACCTGCAGCAGGAGCTCTCCACGCTCTGCCGCGTCGTCCGTGACGACGAGCACGGTGTCGCCGCCGGGGCGAACGAACCGCGCCGCGCCGGCCATGTCGCCAAGAGTGGCTGACAGAGCAATGCGCGGAATTGTGCGGCGGATGACCAGCTCGGTGCGGTGCAGCAGTGATTGGAGCTGTGCGCCGCGTTCGGTGCCGATGAATGCGTGCAACTCGTCGATGACCACAAACCTGCAGCCACCCAAGATGCGCGCGGCGTCGTTGCCGTGGTTGACGAACAAGGACTCCAGCGACTCCGGGGTGATCAGCAGGATACCGTCCGGGGTCTTGCGAAGCCGTTCCTTATGGGACGCCGCAACATCACCGTGCCACCGGTGGACCGGGACCTCGGCCCCTCGCACAGCTGCTCCAGCCGGGCAGCTTGGTCGTTGATCAGCGCCTTCAGAGGGCCGATGTACAGGGCCTTGACCCCACCACCGGCGCCCTCACCCATCCCACCCGCCAGAGCAGAAACGATAGGGAGCCACGCTGCCTCGGTCTTGCCGCTGGCGGTGGCGGCCGCGACGATGACATCTCTGTCTCCGGGGCCGATAGCAGCTGCGGCGCGCTCCTGGACCGGGCGCAGCGTCGACCACCCTTGGTCCCATACCCACCGCTGAACCGCGGGGTGGAACTGCCCGAACGCGCTGGAAGGCGCAGATCGCGGTGAGCCGTCACCGGAGCCTGTCACGCGCGCCGACCGCTGCGCTCAGAGCCTGAAGCTGGAGAGCTCGTCACGATCGTCCGGCTCCGTCCGGACCGGTTGAGCACCAACGGCGTTGAGGGTAACCGTCGTCCCGTCACTGGATCCACCCAGTCCGGACGCGCCCAGGCTCGCAGCCGCGTCCTCGGTGTTCTCGGCAAGCGGTTCGAGGTCCGGGTCGCTTTCGGCCGTGAGGGTACTGCTGGCGACGAGTTCGTCCCAGGACAAGTGGGGGTTCTGCTCGAGGATCGCCAGCAGGTCCAGGAAGCCCTTGATGGTGTTGCGCGGGGTGCGGAAGTACGCGTCCCCGACGCGGCTGGCGCAGTGCTCCATGTACGAGCGCAGTCCGTGGTCAGGCACGAGGTACTGCCCTGGGTCTCCGCTGGCTTGGACGTGCCGCAGCTTCGCCAAGAGCAGGTAGAAGTCCTCTGGGCTCAGGTTCGCCAGCCGCAGAACGGGGCCGGAGTAGTCGACCATCCCGGCGCGCGCAAACGTGTTCTCGGCCAGCCTCGACTGCAGCGCGGCATACGAGTACAACCCGCGGCGGGTGTCCATCAGGAAGTCAGGGGTCCCGCCGAAGACGAACCCGAGTCCCTGCGCTGTCCCTTGGAGGCTGTCATTGAGGATGCGCAGGATCTGCTCGTAGTTCGCGTTCCTGGCTTGCGTGTTGGCCAGCTTGTACAGGTTGACCATCTCGTCGAGGCACACGAGGAGACCGTCGAAACCCGCCAGTCGCACGAACCGGGACATGAGCTTGAGCTGGTCGTAGAAGTTGGCGTCGTCGATGATGGTCCGCACCCCGAGAGCGGCGCGGGCGTCAGTGCGGGTGGCGAACTCGCCACGAAGCCAACGGACGGCATCCAGCTTGAGCGTCTCGTCTCCGGTGTCGTGCCCTTGCCAGTACTTGCCGACGACCTCCGCGAAGTCGTATCCGCCTGTGAGCTCGGTCAGGGACGCCAGCCGAGTCGCGATCGTGACCTCCGGGGTCTGCCCGGTGGCCTTGGCCTCCGCCAGGGCCTGGGTGACGAACCGTTCAACCACGTTGGCCAGCGCACCACCGTCAGGTTTGGCGCGGGTGGCCATGTTCCGCATCAACTCGGCGTAAAGGCTGCGGGCCTGCCCTCCGGTGGCGTGCAGCCGTCGGTCGGGAGACAGGTCAGCGTGCACGGTGACGAGCTTGCGCTGAAGAGCGATGGACCGGACCAGGTGCAGGAAGAAGGTCTTGCCGGACCCGTACTCCCCGATGACGAACCGGCTGCCGGACCCACCATCGACGACCCGGTTGATATCCGAGAGCAGCGCTGTCACCTCGGCTGCTCGCCCGACTTGAATGTGGTGCTGCCCAGTCCGAGGGACGACGCCGGCGCGCAACGACTGCAGGACGGCGTCGCGCTCTCGGGGCCTGATGCGCTCGGCGCTGTCGTTGGTTGGAGTGGTCATGCGAGCAGTCCTTCCAGACCCTCAGGGTTCATCTCGAGGTCATCGTCACCCTCGATGACCGGTTCACCGGTGGCATCGATTGCGGCTTCGTTCAGCATGTCGATAGCGCCGTCGGGCATCACGCCGCAAGCCGCGGCAAGGTCATCGAACTCAACGCGGGTCCATGCCTTCCGCTCGGCGAGTACACGGAGAAGGGCAGAGGTCGAGGCATCGAGGCCGGAGATGACTCCGCCGGCCGGGGGCGGCGCAACCATCGGAGGAGCAGCTGCATGAATCGTCGCGGTGACGAGCCCACCATCGCCGATGTCGCTGGATCCGCCACGGTCTGTCGTGGCGGAAACTGGCTCTTGGTCATCCTCGGTGAACAGCGTCCGGAGCAGAGCCGTCACCTCAGCCGTCTCCTCGAGTTTGGTGGCGATCACATCCTCGTCCAGAACCAGACCAGGAGCGGAGGCCCCGCGCGCGTCAGGTTCGTCTTGCGTCGGGACGGCGAAGCCCGCGGCCTCTGGAGTGGCCTCACGCACCCGTACGGGACTCGTTGAGGGCCGTGCGGGCTCGGTCATGGACACGTGCAGCCGGCTCGTGACGGAGGCAGGATCCAGCCCGAGAAGCCGGTAGATCTTCCCCAGTGACGTCACCTCTTCCGGCGAGATGACGCCGTCGGCTGCTGCAACGGTGACGATCAGCTGACCGATGCCTTCCCGCTGAGCGGATGTCAGGGCCTCCAGGCGCCTCTTGAGACCAGTCGTCTTCAGTTCGTCGTTCAGCAGCCACGTGAGGTGGGCCCTGAGACGGGTCCGCTCCCCCTCTGTCAGGTGCAGTGCAGCATTGAGGTGCTCGACCAAGTGGGACTGCTCGTCGGGGCTCACGTTGCCGTCCGCAGCCGCGACCACTGCAGCCAGGTGTAGCAGCGTCATGGCTGCGGAGTACATGGGTGTGGCCGCGGCAGGGCTGACAGGCCCAGTACGGAACAGAACAGCAGGACCCGACGTGACGGGGGCCCCACCCAAGCGGACATCCGGTTCGACGCCGACACCGAACTGCCCTAGCAGCGATGCCAGGGCTGTGGTCTCTGGCTTGGACATCTTCGCCGAGTTCGCCACCGGCCACCGCCTCAGGAGCTCGCCCCCATCGATGACGGCCGCATCTTGCCCGGCCAAGGCCTGCTCGACCCACGAGCGGAACTCCGTCACGGCTGCGTTGCTGGTGGGCAACTCCGCTGGCAGGAGCGCGGCGCCGGCCAGCGCGTCGCGGGAGGTGGGGTTCGGGTTGCGCCCTACCCAACGGCTGAAGGGGTCGAGCTCGTCAGTCACCCTGTCGAACAGCTCGCGCAGAGCTCGTCCTGCGGCAGGGCTCTCCAGCACGTCAGGGACGCCAGACATCTCGAGTTCGGCGCCTCCGATCCCCGAACTGGCCGTGTAGTAGCTGGCCTTCACGGGCCTACCGGTGGGTCGCACCTTCAGTCCGTCTCCGTGCCTCTCTCGGTAGCGGAGGGCGAACAGGGTGGCGAACTCGTCCGGGCACCGGCTTGCCGGTGTCCTGGGGTAGATCTCCGGGTGATACCAAGCCCACGCCAAGGCCCAGTTCGCGGGAACGGGGTTGCCATCCGCAGCGAAGTCGCCCAAGGCGACGCGCAAAACCATCGGAACCGGATACGTCTGTCGAAGCAGGGGCGGCGGTGTCGAGATGGCCGCGTCACTCGTAGCCCCGAGCAAGTCGAGAACCGTCAGGAACTGGGATGCGTACCCCCGGAAGGACCCGTTCTCGCCGTAGACGCCGAGAAGCCGATCCACCTCACGTCGGATGGACCCGACTTCTCCCGTGAGGGACTTGTCCGCGGCGATGTCGACGAGGGCCCGACGCTCGAGGCCATAGAAGTAGAGGAACACGTACCCGATGGCCGCACGAGGGTTGCTACGTCCACTAGACAGCCACTCCAGGTAAGCAGCACGAGCGCCTGCACTGAGCCCGGCGTAGGTGGGCCAGTAGCCCAACGTTCGACCCGCAGAGTCCGGGCGTCGTTGATCGACGCGCAGGGAGGGGTCGATCAATGACGGCTCGGGATTGACTTTCGGAGAGCTGAGTCCGCGGCCGACATAGACCATGCCGGGCAGCTTGAAGCCACTCACGGAGACCGGAACACCTTCCGGATACCACGAGGCCGTGCGTGACAGGGCATGCGCGCCCGCACGCCCGGCCACCCTGGCAGGGGACGCAGCAGCAGGCTGCTTCCCTGTTCTAGTGTGGCCAGCCGCTGGCGCAGGCGGTGCGTCCGGCCGGGATGACCGTGCTTCAGATCCTCGATTCGTCCCGAAGAGCTTGTCCAAGAAACCCAAGGCCGTCCCCCCATCTCATCCGCCAGAGACGTGCTCCTGGCTGCGACGCACGCTACCGGAGCCGTCCGACGGAGGGGGCCACCACAGGCACGGTCCCGCCGACCTCACGAGTTCTCTAGGCCGGGCAGGCACCCGGTCGGCCCCTAGGAAACCAGGAGGTCGAGGGTCTCGAGTCCCGCCCGGCTTCCGGCCTCGAGCGCACCTTCCATCCAGCCGTTGAACCCGAAGGCGGTGTCGGACTCGGCGGACACAAACCGGCCCTCACTCTCGGCCAGCGCGGACTGGTGCTTGGCATCGCCTTGCCGGGGGACGAGCCAGGCGTCCTTCTAGGACTCGTTCGTGCGCCAGTCGTGCGCATCGACCTGAACGATCTCCGCCTCGGGGATGAACACGCTAGTCGCGCGCTCGACGGCAGCGGGGTCCGGGAGGTGCAAGGAGTGCCCACCGTTGAAGCCGACGTACAAGTCGCCCACGTCGCTCACGTCCGTACGGAAGAACAGGTCAACCCTTCGCCCTCGCCGCAGCCCAGCACGCCCTCCTCGGGGGCGTTTCGCAGGGTTGCCCAGAGCTTGACGCACCGCCCCGGTGCAGCCCGGTACTCGTGACCCGCTTCGGCTCGGAGAGAGCTGGTTCGAAGTCGAGAGCAGAACCCGGCCCGGTAACGCTCGTTAGCAGGCCGGAAATGCGTCCTCACGGGCTCATCGTGTGAGGCGACCTCCCGATATGGCGGTCCGGATTGGGGTTGCGATCGCTGCCGGTAACCCGGGGGGCATCTAGTCCCGCGACCTCCACAGCGCCAACAGATTGCGGACGGCGGGCGCCCGACCGCATCCTCAACCAGCGGGGCGATGGTTCCACTCACCATGAAGCGCATCGACCTGGCCCTCGCTGCGAGGGCGTGGGTCTGGACTCCGAGCGATCCTTGCTTGTCGCCAGCACCCGCACCTGCAGGCCGCTCTCGTCCATGCGCCACCGCCAGCCGCCAGCCGCCAGCCAAGCACTGTCAGGCAGCCCTTGCGTCGGTACGGAGCCCTCCTACGCCCCCTCGGGACTCGAAGAGCACTAACCGGGTTCGTAACGTTCGTTGTCAGACGGAACGCCTCGGATCGAAGCGATCGTGTGAGCTGACGGACCGCGAGCGCAGCATTCTTGTTCCGCAGGACCAGCAGAGAAGGGGCCGCGCGACCTCGCGCGCGCGTTAGTGCTCTAAAAGAGTTCTGAAGGAGACGGTTGAGGGGTCGGCCTTTGGACTTCGTCCACGGCCTCCCTTGCGTGGATGAGCGCGCACCTCATGCTCTCTCCTAAGTGTAATGAGAGTTCTAGCAGGACGCGCGCGCGAGGCGCAATCCCAAACTGGGACAATCGAACTGGAAGTTCTGCTAACGCACGTTGTCACACCGATTAGTCATGGGGGCTACCGGTCCCACAGCCGGCGACACTCGGAGACAGCAGAGTCCGCTGCTGGCCACCACGCCCCCGGGAGGAAGGGCCGACGTTCAGCCCTTGGGGATCAGGTCCGCAGCGTCGACGCCCAGGGCGTCTGCGATGGCCCAGAGGCTCGCCAGCGAGATGTTCCGCTCGCCGCGCTCCACGCCGCCGACGTAGGTCCTGTGCAGTCCGCTCTCATGCGCCAGCACCTCCTGCGACACGCCGCGCTCCAGACGTGCGCTCCGCACCCGTGCTCCGAACGCGCGGAGGCGCGTCTCACGGGAGCGGTCAACGGGCACCCGACGATCGTCAGCGTGTGATGCTTATAAGTCGACAGACTATAAGTATCATTCGCGGAGGAGGTCAGAGGATGGAGCGCACACCAAAGCTCTACTCCGCCGAGGAGGCGGCAGAGATGCTTGGCCTCAAGCGGCGCAAGGTCTGGAATCTCGCGGCCTCGGGCCGGCTCGAGCACCATCGCATCGATCGACAGCTCCGGTTCACGCTCGCCCAGATCGAGGCGTTCCTCGCCAGCACCGTGGTCCCGGCCGACCAAGGCCGCAAGGTCCCAGAGCCCTCCGACCTGCGGAGCATGCGAGCCGCGGCAGGAAGTCGTCGACGACGAGGCTCAGGACAGCCATGAAGCGAACCATCGGCATTACCAAGATCGGGGCGCCTGCAGATGACTGATCGTTGCGATACGAACACGCAGCCCGAGTCGACCCAGCGCATACGTCGTGGACCGGACACTCGTGACCCCAAGGTCGAAGCGTGGCTTCGCGAGACGGTGGCCAGAGCGCCGCGACGCACCCCAGAGGAGGTTCGACGGATGGAGGACCTCATGCGACGTGCCCTGACAGCCCACGCAAGCGCGCAACGGCAGAAGCAGCTTCGTGCTCGCCGCGGAGACACGCCTCATGAGGAGGGCGGCTGATGTCTGCAGCCGAGAACAAGGTCAGCGCGCCCGCCGACGGTCACGCCGCGCGCTACGCCCGGCTCGTCGAGCAGTGCCCCGACGTCGAAGCGTGGGTTGAGGCCGCTGTCCGAGCTCTGCCCCCTTGACGGCTGAGCGCCGTGCCCGCGTGGAGGCCATCCTCGAACTCATCGACTAGGTCGCCCGGCCACGGATTCGCCACTTCCGCGACGGGTCCTGACAACGATCGTTGTCAGGATTTCAGGTGCGGTGGCTGCCTCCGTCCCCGAGCAAATCTGTCGCTGCCTCAGCGGCATCACTGCGCAGCGCCGCTGTCCAGCAGGGCAGAAGCACCGCTCACTCCTTCCCTACGCGTCGACCCTGGAGCAATGCCGAGCAGGTCTTCCTCGCGGACCGCTGCCTGGCCCACTAGCGGCACGCCTCGCCTTCCACGACGCTGCGCTCGGTTGGTCGGCCATCCGATCCTTCCGTCGTCGGTTGTCGCCACCTGGCCAGCGGATGGGCTCGACGAGGCACCGGCCGGTGGATCGGGAATCCACGCAACAACGTTCATTAGCCCCAGCTACCGGCTGCTCGGCTCTCTAACGTGCGTTGCCGGGCCCTGCAGTCGCGCCTCAAGGCAAGGACTGCCATCCTCCGACAACGGGCGATACCCGTCCCACCTATGGAGCAAGGACGTCCCCACATGGCAGCGACGAGGACAGCGCGCCACGCGGCCGTCGGCGGTGCGGGCCTCGCTCCGTGTGGCCGCCCCGCGCACCGGCGCTCAGAGGCGCGGCACGAGCCCGGCCCGTCACAACGTCGGATGACCCCTCAGAGAGGTTGACTCATGGCTGCACATGTCGAGAACCGCACCACACCCTGGGCCATCCGCCGTTGGTGGGTGGTCCCTGTCGCCGCCCTGCTCACGGTGGCCAACCTCTGGCTCGCGCTGGTGTTCACGGTGGTCACGGCCATCGTGTTCCGGCGTGACAAGCCCGTGGCCTACACCCTCGGCGCCATCGCCGTGCTGATCGTCCTCGCTCTCTCCCTCTTCACGGGGGTATCCGGCGGCGGGGTCGGCACGGGTGGTTGACCCGGCCGCACCCGGACTGCGCGGGCGTGCAGCGGTGTCCTCGTCGAGCGTGTAGTCCCGGTCGCTCATCATCCAACGCGCCAACGACATGCGCAGGCCTCGTCGGGCACGGATGCGCGCAGGCGCCCAGGGTTTGATCCGAACCTCGGCGGACGACAACCGGACATGACAGAGCGCCTGCACCGGATCCCCGAAGTCGCCGACATCCTCGGCTGCGGCCGCACCAAGGTGTACGACCTGCTGCAGTCGGGCCAGCTGAAGTCCGTGAAGGTCGGTTCCATGCGTCGGGTCCACTCCGAGGACCTAGCCACCTATCTCGCCAGCCTTCGCAGATCCAGCTGACCCGCAGACCGGCCTCTCAGGACCCCGGGGCGAAGAGCCTGGACGTGACGGCGGCCGTGTACTCCGCAGCATCCGCGGCCTTGACGTGGCCGTAGACGTCGACCGTCGTCGTGATGCTCGAGTGGCCGAGGAGCTTCTGGACCTGCGCCATCGGGGCTCCGCCCTCGAGCAGCAAGGTCGCTGCGGAGTGACGAGCATCGTGGCGCCGGACCTTCCGCACGCCGGCACGCTCGAGAAGGCTCTCCCAGCGCTTGGCGTCGTTGTTGGGGTCGAACGGGGTCCCCCGACTCGTGACGAAGACGTAGCCCTCCGGGTTGTACTCAACGGCCTCCATGAGCTGGCGCTTGACGTGCTCCTCGCGGACTCGCTTGAGGACCTCGACGTGCTCTCGGTTCAGCAGCACGGTGCGGCGCGAGTTCGCGCTCTTGACCGGCACTCGCTGCAGTCCCTGCCCGGGCCGGTACTGGAGGGCCTCGCTCAGGACGATGCGCGGACTCTCCTCGGCGAAGAGGATGTCGCACCAGCGGAGCCCGAGGACCTCCCCGCATCGCAGACCCAGCGTGAGGGCGATCAGCCACCGTGCGCGCTCGCTGTCGGAGCGCGCTGCGGCGAGCACCCGAGCCGCTTCGTCCATCGTGAGAGGACTTGCCTTCTTGGCATTCCGGGGCAACGGCGCCGCAACCAGCACAGGGTTCGACGCGACGTTGCCGTAGCGCACCATCATGTCCATGCACTGCCGCAGGACGATCCGTGCCTGCCGGGTCGTGGAGGGCGACAGGCCTCGGGCGAGCATCCCCTCCTGCCACGACTCGACGTGCTCGACGGTCAGCCGGTTGACCGGGTGGTGCCCCAGCAGCGGAGCGATGTGCGCCGAGATCGCATGCCGGTAGCCAGTGCTCGTCGTGGGGCGCCAGTTGCGGGCGCGGAGGCTGAACCAGTGCTCCAGGGCGTCACCGACCGTGGCGAGCTCCGGCCCGTCCTTGCGCAGCTCCCCCTGGCTCTGGCTCTCAGCGACCAGGGACTGCCACGCGACGAGCGCGTCTGCTCGCTTCTTACGAGACACCCGTCGCCGTCGCCCAGCCACGAAGCCCTGGACGTGCCACCGGCCACCGGACTGGTAGATCGAGTTCTCCCCGTTGCCGCGCTTGCCCGCCATGCCGTCCTCCTGTTTCCGGGTAGCCACGTCCGTGGCGCCCTCACCTGGACGTCGGCGGAGGAGGACGGCCAACCAACCACAGAACACGGGGGCATTCCGATGACCACGTGCTGGTTGCCACCCTGTTGCCACCACAACGAAGAGCGGGGCCCCTCGTGGAGGGGCCCCGCTCTTCGGACACAGGCCGTGGCCTGCGACTACTGTCTCAACACAGTGCGCGCCCGAAGGGATTCGAACCCCTAACCTTCTGATCCGTAGTCAGATGCTCTATCCGTTGAGCTACGGGCGCTCGTCGCGCGCTGAGCGCAACGACTGAGCAGACTACCGGAGCCCCGCCCGCCCCGAGAAATCGGCCCGGCCGAGCCCGTTGTCATCCCGTCAACACGCCCTTTCGCAACCTCTTGTGAACCCATTCACAAGCGCGTGACGCCGCGCTCGGGCGGTTCTACCGTGAGGGGTGAGGCTCCCCGCGGTGGGCGGCCGAGGTTCCGCCGAACGCCCGTCGCCCGAGGCCGACCACACCGGCACCCGGCGGAAGGAACCACCTGATGACCACCATCGCGACGACGACACCGCGCACGACCCACGCCGACCTGCAGTCCTGGGTCGACGAGGTCGCCGCCCTCACCCAGCCCGACGAGGTGGTGTGGTGCGACGGCTCCCAGCAGGAGTGGGACCGCCTCACGACGCAGCTCGTCGAGAACGGCACCTTCGTGCGGCTCGACCCGGCGAAGAAGCCCAACTCCTTCCTCTGCCAGTCCGACCCCACCGACGTCGCCCGCGTCGAGGACCGCACCTTCATCGCCTCCGAGCGCGAGGAGGACGCCGGCCCGACGAACAACTGGGTCGACCCCGCCACCCTCAAGGCGACGATGACCGAGCTCTACCGCGGCTCGATGCGCGGCCGGACGATGTACGTCATCCCGTTCGTCATGGGCCACCTCGACGCGACCGTCCCGATGTTCGGCGTCGAGATCACCGACTCGGCCTACGTCGTGACGAACATGCGCATCATGGCCCGCATCGGCGCCCCGGTGCTCGCAAAGATGGAGGAGCTGACCGCCCCGTTCGTCAAGGGTCTGCACTCGGTCGGCGACCCGCTGGTCGACGGCCGCCCGGACGTCCCGTGGCCGTGCAGCGACACCAAGTACATCGCCCACTTCCCCGAGACCCGCGAGATCTGGTCCTACGGCTCCGGCTACGGCGGCAACGCCCTGCTCGGCAAGAAGTGCTACGCGCTGCGCATCGCCTCGGCCATGGCTCGCGACGAGGGCTGGATGGCCGAGCACATGCTCATCCTCAAGCTCACCTCCCCGTCGGGCTCGGTGCACTACGTGGCAGGCGCCTTCCCGAGCCAGTGCGGCAAGACCAACCTCGCGATGATCGAGCCGGCCCTCGAGGGCTGGAGCGCCGAGATGGTCGGCGACGACATCGCCTGGATGCGCTTCGGACCCGACGGCCGGCTGTACGCGGTCAACCCCGAGTTCGGCCTCTTCGGCGTCGCCCCCGGCACCGGGATGCACACCAACCCGCAGGCCGTGCGGACCATCGAGAAGGGCAACTCGATCTTCACCAACGTCGCCCTGACCGACGACGGCGACGTGTGGTGGGAGGGCCTGACGGCTGCCCCGCCGTCGCACCTCACCGACTGGAAGGGCAACGACTGGACGCCCGAGTCCGGTGTTCCGAGCAGCCACCCGAACAGCCGCTTCACGACCCCGGCCAAGCAGACGCCGATGATCGCCGCCGAGTACGACAACCCGGACGGCGTGCCGATCGACGCGATCCTCTTCGGCGGCCGCCGGAAGACGACCGTGCCCCTGGTCTACGAGTCGCGCGACTGGGCCCACGGCGTGTTCGTCGGCGCGACCCTGTCGTCCGAGACCACGGCCGCCGCGACCGGTGCCGTCGGCGTCGTCCGCCGCGACCCGATGGCGATGCTGCCCTTCATCGGCTACCACGCCGGTGACTACATGCAGCACTGGCTCGACATCGGCGTGAAGGCCGACCCCGCCAAGCTGCCGAAGATCTTCCAGGTCAACTGGTTCCGCAAGGACGACGAGGACGGCTCCTGGCTGTGGCCGGGCTTCGGCGACAACGCCCGCGTCCTCAAGTGGGTCGTCGAGCGGCTCGACGGGACCGCCGAGGCCGTCGAGACCCCGGTCGGCCTCGTGCCGGCGCCGGGCGCCCTCGACACCACGGGCCTGGACATGACGCCCGAGCAGGTCGCCAAGGCCCTGCGCGTCGACGTCGAGGACTGGAAGGCCGAGCTGCCGCTCATCGAGGACTGGTTCGCCACGATCGGCGACCGGCTCCCCGCTCGCCTGGCCGACGAGCTCGCGGTCCTGAAGGAGCACGTCGAGCAGGCCTGACGACGACGGGCCGGCGGTCCCTCGCCGCCGGCCCGGAAGGCCCGCGGGGCTCTCGCACCGCGGGGCCGCTCGCGTCGCGTGTCAGGTCGTGCCGGTGCCGTTCGCGTCGGACGGGTCGGTCGACCCGGTGCCGCCGGTGCCCTGCCCGCCGCGCGGCCCGTCGCCGTCCCGGTCACCCGGACCGTGGTCGCCGTCGCCGTCATGGTCGGGGAACCCGCTGCGGCCGCCACCGGGCAGCTGACCCTGGCCACCGCCCGGCAGCTGACCCTGGCCACCGCCCGGCAGCTGACCCTGGCCACCCCCGGGCAGCTGGCCCTGACCTCCGGGCACCCTGCCCGGACCACCCTGGAACTGGCCGTGCCCACCCCGCCCGACGTCCCCACGACCCCCGCCGTCGGTCTGGGCGATGGCCGCCGTGGCGCCGGCGGCACCGAGGGCCCCGATGCCGAGGGCGGCGACGAGCGCCACGACGGTGCGCCTCCCGGACCACCGGGACGGGGTGCCCCAGCCGGCCCACGGCCGTCGCCACGAGAAGGCGTCGGGGCCGGCAGCCGGCGTGGAGGCGAGGACCGGCGGCTGGGTCGCGGTCGGGGGACGGCGGGAACCGGCTCGGTGGCCCAGTCCGGCGCCTGGTCGGGGGTGGGGCGCTGCTGGCCCTGGTCACGCTCGGTCATCGGTCACTCTCCGGTCGGTGGTCGGTCCCGGCACGGTGGCAGCGCCTCCTGTGGCGCACCTGTGGCGGAGCCAGCACGACGCTGGCAGCCTGAGGGCGTGGCACACAGGAAGCGCACAGGCGACGCATCGGGTCGACCCAGCCCGAGCACACAGACTCGACGCATGCCGACCCGCCAGCAGAACGCTCCCGCCCCTGCCCTCGCCCGACTCGACGGCAGCCCGGTGCGGGTCCTCGTCGTCGACGACGAGCCGAACCTCACCGAGCTCCTGTCGATGGCGCTGCGGTACGAGGGCTGGGAGGTGCGCAGTGCCGCCTCCGGCATGCAGGCCGTGCGCGCGGCCAAGGACTTCGGCCCCGACGCCGTCGTGCTCGACATGATGCTTCCCGACTTCGACGGCATGGAGGTGCTGCGGCGGATGCGCGCGGACGACCCCAACGTGCCGGTCCTGTTCCTCACGGCGAAGGACGCCGTCGAGGACCGCGTCGCCGGCCTCACCGCCGGCGGCGACGACTACGTGACCAAGCCGTTCAGCCTCGAGGAGGTCGTCGCCCGGTTGCGCGCCCTGATGCGCCGCACCGCCGTGGCGGCCGACGAGAGCGACTCGATGCTCGTCGTCGGCGACCTGACGATGGACGAGGACAGCCACGAGGTGACCCGCGGCGGCAGCGAGATCCAGCTGACCGCAACGGAGTTCGAGCTGCTCCGCTATTTGATGCGCAACCCCCGGCGGGTGCTGTCGAAGGCCCAGATCCTCGACCGCGTCTGGAACTACGACTTCGGGGGCCAGGCCAACGTCGTCGAGCTCTACATCTCCTACCTCCGCAAGAAGATCGATGCCGGCCGCACCCCGATGATCCACACGATGCGTGGCGTCGGGTACGTCCTCAAGCCGGCCGAGTGACCCGATGACCCCTCGCCCCCACCTGCCGGCGGTGGCCCGCCGACCGTCGGGGTGGACGCTGCGCACGAAGCTGCTCGCGGCCGTGCTGGCCCTCTTCACCGTCGTGACGCTCGCGACCAGCGCCCTGACCGTGCTCGAGACGCGGCGCTACCTCGACTCCCAGCTGACCCAGGACCTGCAGAACGCCCTCGGTCGGGCCGGCGACCGCGGCGGGGTGTTCGACGATGACGGGACGGACGGGCCCCCCGCTCCGGCGGTCCTCCCGGGGCTCCCGGCTCGGACGACGTCCTGATCCTCGGCCTGACGGCGTCCGGCGCGGTCGCCACCGACCCCCGCGGCGACACCCTGAACATGGTGAGCCTGCCCGGCGGCGACGGCGAGCTCAGCGCCGCGCAGATCAGGGAGCTGACGCAGGAGGTCGAGGGCAGCCAGGCCGTCCGCGTGGACCTCGGCGACGGTCTGGGCGAGTACCTCGTCACGGCCCGGAACCTCTCCGGCGGAGGGACGTTCATCGTCGGGGTGTCCACGGCACCCGTCGACCGGCTGATGTCCAAGCTGCTGGTCCTCGTGCTCGGTGGCACCGTCGTCGGTCTGCTCCTCGTCGGCGCCGGCGGTGCGGTCGTCGTCCGCCGCAGCCTCGCCCCCCTCGACCGCGTGGCCGCGACGGCCCGGCAGGTCTCGAACCTCCAGCTCGCCTCCGGCGACGTCGCCCTCGCCGTCCGCGTGCCCGAGGCCGACGCCGACGGGCGCACCGAGGTCGGCCAGGTCGGGCTCGCGCTCAACACGATGCTCGACGACGTCGAGTCGGCGCTGCGCTCGCGCCAGGAGAGCGAGATGCGGGTGCGGCAGTTCGTCGCCGATGCCTCGCACGAGCTGCGCACACCGCTCGCGTCCATCCGCGGCTACGCCGAGCTGACCCGGCGCGAGAGCGAGCCCGTGCCCGGCACGGTGACCCACGCCATCGGACGGGTCGAGTCCGAGGCGCTGCGGATGCAGGAGCTCGTCGAGGACCTGCTGCTGCTCGCCCGGCTCGACTCCGGGCGACCGCTCGAGCGCGAGCCGGTCGACCTCACGCTCCTGGCGATGAACGCCGTCAGCGACGCCCACGCCGCCTCGCCCGACCACGCCTGGGAGCTCGACCTGCCCGAGGAGCCCGTCGAGGTCACCGGCGACGGGGCCCGGCTGCACCAGATCCTGGCCAACCTGCTCGCCAACGCCCGGACGCACACACCGTCCGGGACGAAGGTCGTCACGCGCCTACGGCCCGAGGGCCGGATGGTGCGGATCTCGGTGTCCGACAACGGCCCCGGCATCCCGGATGCGCTGCAGGCCAAGGTCTTCGAGCGCTTCACGCGCGGCGACGACTCGCGCAGCCGGGAGAAGGGCTCGACCGGCCTCGGGCTCTCGATCGTCGCGGCCGTCGGGCAGGCGCACGGCGGGCGGGTCGAGGTCGACTCGCGGCCCGGTGCCACGACGTTCTCGGTGCTCCTCCCCGCCACCTGACCCCCACCGACCGCCGCTCCCCTGCCGACTGATTGCCCAGAACCCACCTCGGAGGGGGCTTTCGGGCGTCCTCGAGGTGGGTTCTGGGCAATCAGTCGGGCGGGACCGGGGGTCAGAGCGGGAGGCGGTAGGTGATGAGGTCGACGTCGGGGCGTGGCTTCCAGTCGAGCGCCGGGGTGCGCACGAAGCCCATCCGCTCGTAGAGGCGGTGGGCCGCGGCCATCCACGAACCGCTCGAGAGGACGACGGCCGAGCACCCCTCGGCCCGGGCCAGCCGCACGCACTCGTCGCTGAGCAGCCGCCCGACCCCCTGCCCGCGCGCCGCCGGGGCGACGGCGAGTGTGCGGACCTCGGCCTCGCCCGGTCCCCCGACCTCGGCGAAGGGGGTGCCGGGCCGGACGAACGTGACCGTCCCGAGCAGCTCTCCACCGTCGTCGGCGACGAGGAGGACCGCGTCCCGGGCCCGGGCACCGGCGTCGAGCAGCACTGCGGCATAGGGATGCTTGCGCGGCATCCCGTTGTCGGCGGCGTAGGCGGCGAGGGTCAGCTCACCGACGGCGACGAGCTCGTCGGGGCGCGCGGGACGGACGACGGCGACCACCGGGCAATCCTCGCACCCTTCCCTGCCGCCGCCCCGGACGCCCGCCGTCGCCGGGAGTCAGACCGCCGCGACAGGACGGCCACAGGTGCCCCACAGCCGGCCGCCCGAGCGTGGAGCCATGGACACCGCCACCCTGTCGACGACCACACCCGACCAGGCGCCCGAGCACGGGCCGGACACCTCGCCCGGCGCGACCGGGCCCAGCACCCCGGGGCGCGGCCGGCAGCGGCTGACCCGGCTCGTGCGCGGTCCCGAGGACGACCCCGCCTGGGCGAGGCCGGCCCTGGTCGCCCTCCTCGTCGTCACGGCCGGGGCCTACCTGTGGAACCTCACGGCCAGCGGCTGGGCGAACAGCTTCTACTCGGCCGCGGTCCAGGCCGGCAGCACGTCGTGGAAGGCGTTCCTCTTCGGCAGCCTCGACGGCGGCAACGCCATCACGGTCGACAAGCCGCCGGCCTCGCTCTGGGTGATGGCCCTGTCGGTGCGGCTGCTCGGCCTCTCGTCGTTCGCGATGCTCCTGCCCCAGGTGCTGATGGGTGTCGGCACCGTCGCGGTCGTGCACGCCTCGGTGCGCCGCTGGTTCGGCCACGGCGCGGCCCTGCTCGCGGGCCTGGCGATGGCCCTGACGCCGGTCGCGGTCCTGATGTTCCGCTTCAACAACCCGGACGCCCTCCTGACCCTCCTCATGGCCCTCGCGGTCTGGGCGACGCTGCGCGCCCTCGAGGCGGGCTCGTACCGCTGGATCGCCCTGGCCGGCGTGTTCACCGGCGTCGGCTTCCTCACCAAGACCCTCCAGGTGCTGCTCGTCGTCCCGGCCATAGCCGTCGCGTGGGTGCTCTTCGCCGACACCCCGCTGCGGCGGCGCCTCGTCGGTGGGCTCGTCTCGGTCGCCGCGTTCCTCGTGTCGGCGGGGTGGTGGGTCGCGGTCGTCGAGCTCGTGCCGGCCTCGATGCGCCCGTACATCGGTGGCAGCCAGACCAACTCGTTCCTCGAGCTGACCTTCGGCTACAACGGCTTCGGTCGCCTCGACGGCTCCGAGGTCGGCAGGGTCGGCGGCGGGGGAGGCGGCGGCGCCGGCGGCTTCAGCAGCGGCACGGGCCTGACCCGGATGTTCGACTCCTCGGTGGGCGGCCAGATCTCGTGGCTCATCCCGGCCGCGCTCGTGTTCCTCGTCGGCGGCCTGCTCCTGCGCGGGCGAGCCCCCCGTACCGACCGCCGTCGGGCCGCCTACGTCGTGATGGGCCTGTGGCTCGTGACGACCGCGCTCGTCTTCTCGCTGATGCAGGGCATCTTCCACGAGTACTACACCGTCGCCCTCGCGCCGCCGATCGCCGCCCTCGTCGGGATGGGTGCCGGCGAGGCGTGGCAGCGCCGGCACGAGGCGCTCGGTGCGCTCACCCTCGCCGCGGGGACGGCGGCGGGCTCGGTCTGGGGGTTCGTCCTCCTCTCGCGCACGACGGCGTACGGCGGCTGGCTGCGCTTCGGTGTCCTGACCCTGGGTCTCGCGGCCACCGTGCTCTTCCTCGTCGTCGGCCGGCTGCACCGGCGGGCCCTCGGGGCCGTCGTCGGGATGGCCGTCGTCGCCGGGCTCGCCGGTCCGGCCGCCTACGCCGCGACCACGCTCTCGACCGGTCACAGCGGCTCCATCGTGTCGGCCGGTCCGTCCACCGGCGGCCCCGGCGGCCGACCCGGGGGATGGGCGGTGGGATGCCCGGCGGCGGCCCCGGTGGGACCGCGCCCGGTAGCACCGCCCCGGGTGGGACGACGGCGACCAACCCCAACGGCGGGACCACGCCGTTCGGTGGCACGACGCAGGGCGGCACCGCTCAGGGCGGCACCACGCAGGGCGGCACCACGCAGGGCGGCACCACCACCGGTGGCGGCTCGGCGGCCCGGGGTGGGATGGGCGGCCTGCTCGACGCCTCCACCCCGTCCGCCGAGGTCGTCGCGGCCCTGACCTCCGACGCCGGCTCCTTCACCTGGGTCGCGGCGGCCGTCGGGTCGCAGAACGCGGCCGCGCTCCAGCTGGGTACGGGCTTCCCGGTGATGGCCATCGGTGGCTTCAACGGTTCCGACCCCTCCCCCACCCTCGCGCAGTTCCAGACGTACGTGGCCGACGGCCGCATCCACTGGTTCGCCGCCGGGGGCGGGTTCCGCGGGCAGCAGGGCGGGTCGAACGCCGCGGACGAGATCAACACGTGGGTGACGGAGCACTTCACCGCCGTGACCCTCGGCGGCTCGACGTACTACGACCTCACCCAGCCGACCGGGTCCGGGCAGTGACGAGCCTCGCGCGGCCTGCCGTGACCGGTGCCGCCACCGCCACCCGGACCCGGGGCGCCCTGGTCCGCGAGCTGGTCGCCTTCGGTGCCGTCGGGATCGCGTCCACCGTGGTCCACCTCGGCGGGTTCGTCCTCCTGCGGCAGGCCCTCGGGTCCCCCCAGGTCGCGAACTCGGTGGCGCTGCTCGTCGCGGCGGTGGCCAACACCTGGGCGAACCGGCGGTGGACCTTCGGCATCACCGGCCGCGAGGGCGCCGTCCGCCACCAGGTGCAGGGGCTGCTCGTGTTCGCGCTGACCCTCGGGATGACCTCGGGCGGGCTGGCCCTGCTCGGGGCCCTGGCGCCGGGGTCACCGACCTGGCTGGAGACGGGGGTCGTCGCGGTGACGACCGTCGCCGCGACGGCCGTCAAGTACGTCGCGATGCGCTGGTGGGTGTTCGTCCCTCAGGGGATCCTCGAGGACGGCGTCGTCCGGGGTGAACCAGTCCACCCGGACGTCACCTGCGGCGTCCTCGAACCGCACGACGACATAGGTCTCGTCGTCCTCGCCGGCGGTGCAGAGGACGGTGGTGCCCTCACGGACGCCGCGGGTGTCCGGGCAGGAGACCCGCTCACCGTCGAGCGCCGTGGCGCGCACGACCTGCTGGAGGGCGGCGCCGGCGACGAACCCGTCCCGCACCCGGACCTGCCCGCCGAAACCGCTCCCCGAGCTGCCCGCGTCCGTCGGTGACCCCATGTCGAAGGAGTCCCCACCCGCGAACGCACCGAAGAGGAGCATCGGCCCGACGAACATCCCCAGCGGCACGACGAGGGCGAGGGCCGACAGGACCAGGGCGATGATCGCGATGACACGCGTGGAGTCGGAGCGGGCCGGGGCCGGCGGCGGGAAGGCCATCGCACCGGCCGGGACGTGCTGGTACGGGTCGGCGCTCATGGTCCCCTCGCTCCGGCGTCTCGTCCGGGCGCCCACCGGGAGTGTGGCACCACGCGCCCACCAGGCACCGGCGATCGGGCGATCCCGGGCCGTGACCTGCTTTTGCCCGGCGGTGCGGCGCCGGATACCCTGTGCAGGCGTTGGAGGCGTCGCCTAGTCCGGTCTATGGCGCCGCACTGCTAATGCGGTTTGGGTCTCAAGCCCATCGAGGGTTCAAATCCCTCCGCCTCCGCACGAGAGAAGTCCCCCGGGGAAGCTTGCGCCCCCGGGGGACTTCGCTCGTTCCGGAGGCGGAGGGGGTCCCTCCGCCGGCCTGCTCCGCACCCGGTCGACCGACGAGAACATGCCGCGGGACCCCGAGTGCACGCGGCATGTTCTCGTCGCTCGACAGGTGCGCCGGGACCTGACGAAGCCCCCGGGGGCCCAGTCTCACCCGGGGGCTCCGTGCGGTGGACCGTCGGGCCGGCAGGGAGGCCCGACGGCGGTCTAGTGGTTCTCGGACAGGCTCCACATCGTCCACAGCTCGGTGCGCATCCGCCGCGGCTGCTGGAGGGTGTGCACCACCGCCCGGCGATGTCGGTGGGCTCCATGAACGGACCCGTCGACGGGTCGCCCTCGCCGAAGCGCCCGTCGGCCGCGGCGAACGCGGTGTTCACGCCGGCCGGTGCGATGACGGTGGTGCGGATGCCCTCCGACCGCAGCTCGCGGTCGAGTGCGTACCCGAGGTTGATCTGGGCGCCCTTGGTGGCCGAGTACACGGCCTCCTTGCCGCCGCCGATCATCAGCCCGGCGACCGACCCGATGATGACGACGTCGCCGCCGTCGCCCTGGGCCCGGAACTGCCGCACCGCTGCTCGCGCGAGCCACACGGTGCCCTTGACGGTGACGTCGACCATCAGCTCGACCTGCTCGGAGGTGTAGTCGAGGATGCCGCCGTAGAAGCCGACCGCCGCGTTGGCCACGACCGAGTCGACCCGCCCGAAGGCCTCGACCCCGGCCGCGACGAGCGCGGTGGCGGTGGCCTCGTCGCGGACGTCGCCGAGGACGGTGACGAGCCGGTCGGGCCCCCACTCGTCGACGAGCCGGTCGAGCCCGTCGGCGCGCAGGTCGCCGGCGACCACCCGGGCGCCCGCCTCGAGGGCCAGGCCCACCGTGGCGCCACCGATGCCACCTCCGGCACCGGTGACGACGACGACGGTGTCGGTGAGGTCCCGGGACGCGGCGGGCATCAGGCCGCCCCGCCGGGGACGAGGACCGCTCGGGTCACTTGATGGCTCCCATCGAGAGGCCGCGGACGAGCTGCTTCTGGGCGACCCAGCCCGCGATGATGACCGGCAGCGCCGCGATGGTGGCGGCGGCCGAGAGGACCGCGAGGAACTGCCCGCGACCGTCGACGAACGACCCGAGGAAGGGCGGGGTCGTGCGGGCGGCGGAGGAGGTGAGCAGCGTCGCGAGGAAGTACTCGTTCCAGCTGAAGATGAACGTGATGAGCGCGGCGGAGGCCACCCCGGGCAGCACGAGGGGCAGGGCGACCCGGAAGATCTCCCGACCGAGCCCGGCGCCGTCGACCCGGCAGGCCTCGATGATCTCGAAGGGCACCTCGAGGAAGAACGAGCGCATCATCCACACGGCCACCGGCAGGTTCACCGCGCCGTAGACGACGGCGAGCATGTAGATGTTGTCGAGCAGGCCGAGGGTCTTGAGGATCATGAACAGCGGCAGCACGACCGCCGCGAGCGGCATGAACCGCGTCGAGATGAAGAACGACAGCGCGTTCTCGACGTTCTTGACCCGCCGGATCGACAGGGCGTACGCGGCCGGGATGGCCAGCACCACGGCGATGATCGTCGCGGTCACCGAGGCGGTGAGCGAGTTCAGCAGGTAGCCCTTCATCCCCCGGTCCATCGCGAGCTGGTAGCCCTCGGTGGACGGGCTGAAGAAGAGCTTCGGGTGCACCGAGGAGGCGACCGACTCCGGCTTGAACCCGTTGAGGATCATCCAGAAGACGGGGAAGAAGAACGCGAGCACGAGGACCCACGTGAGCAGGGTGACGAGCGACCCCTTGACCGAGCGGTTCATCGGCTTCCTCCTGCCATGAAGACCTTGAAGAGCGTGCGCAGCGCGACGGTGGCGACGATGATCGTGAGGATCACCGTGACGACGCCGTAGGCCGCGGCCTGCCCGACGTCGAGGCCGATGAACGCGCGCTCGTACAGCAGGTAGGCGAGGGTCTTGGTGCCGCCGGTGCCCTTGGTGAGGATGGCGATCGGGTCGAAGACCTGGAGGATGATGACCGCCCCGAGGAGCACACCGATCTCGATGTACATCCGCAGGTGCGGCAGCGTGATCCACGTGAAGGTGCGCCAGGTGCCGGCGCCGTCGACCTGCGCGGCCTCGAGGATGCCCTTGTCCTGGCCCTGCAGACCGGCCAGCAGGATGAGCATCATGAAGGGGGTGAACTGCCAGGTCAGCACGATGACGACGCTGAGCATCGGGTGCTCGGTCGACCACGAGACCACCGGCAGGTGCAGCGCCCGCGAGAGCCAGTTGAGGATGCCGATGTTCGTGTCGAACATCGAGTACTTCCAGATGAGCGAGGCCGCGGCCGGCATCACGAGGAACGGCGTGATCATCAGCGTGCGGGCGATGGCCCGGCCCCGGAAGTCACGGTCGAGGAGGATCGCGAAGAGCATCCCGATGAGCACCGAGAGGATGACCGAGAAGGCCGTGATGAGCACGGTGGCCACGATCGAGGGCCAGAGGTCCCCCGAGGTGAGCGCCGACTTGTAGTTGTCGAACCCGGTGAACCCACGGTCGTTGGGGTAGAGCAGGTTCCACTTCAGGGACGAGTAGACGATCGTCACCACGAACGGCACCTGCGTCAGCAGGATGAGGAAGATGACCGCCGGGAGCAGCAGGCCGCGTGCGGACCACAGCTCCTTCTTGTTCACCCGCCTCGGTTCGGTGGCGACCTTCGCCTCCACCGCGTCGAGCTCTCTCACGGACATCTGGGCACTCCCTTGTGCGAGCGGATGGTCGACGGTGTGGCTGCGGGTGCCGGGGTCGGTCGGAGGACCCGACCCCGGCACCCGCGTTCACGGTGTGCTGGGGATCAGCTCTTGTGCTTGTCCCCGGCGGCCTGGGCGAGCGTCTGGCACTTGGCCAGCGCGTCGTCCACGGAGCCTCGTCCGGCGATGTAGTCGGCGACGAGCTGTGCGCACTGGTTGCCGACGTCCTGGAACTCGGGGATCGAGACGTACTGGATGCCCACCCAGCCCTGGGGGTTGACGCCCGGCTGCTTCGGGTTGACCGAGCTCATGACGTCGAGGGTGATGGGGGCGTAGGCGGCCGCGGCCTCCTTGTACTCGGGGATCTCGTAGGTCGAGGTCCGCGAGCCCGGGGGAACGTTGGACCAGCCGATCTTCTGCCCGACGAGCTTGATGTAGTCCTTGCTGGTCGCCCACTTGACGAACTTCAGCGCGGCGTCCTTGTTCTTCGTCGAGGACGGGATGGCGAGGTTCCAGCTCCAGAGCCAGCCGGACTGCTTGGTCTTCTCGACCGGCATGTGGGCGTAGCCCATCTTGCCCTTGACCGGCGAGTCGTCGGCCTCGAGCATCGACGCGGCGACGGAGGCGTCGGCCCACATCGCGGCCTTGCCCTCCTTGAGCGCGGTGAGGCACTCGTTGAAGCTGTAGGACACCGGGTCCTTCTCGCCGGACTGGTCGAGCATCGTCTTGTAGAAGGTGACGGCCTGCTTCCACTCCGGGGTGTTGACCGTGGCGTTCCACTTGTCGTCGTACCAGTTGCCGCCGAAGGTCTGCACGACCGTCGTCAGGGGCGCGAAGAGGTCGCCCCAGCCGGGCTTGCCGCGCATGCAGATGCCGGAGGTGTCGGCGCTGTTGACCTTCTTGGCCGCGTCGGCGACCTGCTGCCAGGTCGGGTTCTCGCTGAGCGTGACGCCGGCCTTGGACAGGAGGTCCTTGTTGTACATGAGGATCGAGGACTCGCCGTAGAACGGCACCGCGAAGAGCTTGCCGTCGTAGGTGTTGACGTCGCGCACCGGCGGGAGGATGTCGTCGACGTCGTAGGACGAGTCGGACTTCAGGTCGGGGGTGAGGTCGACGAGCCAGCCGTTGGCGCCCCACTGGGGCGTCTCGTAGGCACCGATGGTCACGACGTCGTACTGGCCGGCGCCGCTGGCGACGTCGGCGGTCACGGCGGCGCGCAGGTCGCCCTCCTCCATGACCTGGAAGTTGACGGTCGTGCCCGGGTTCGCCTTCTCGTACTCGGTCTTGAGCTTCTCCATGTCCTTCATCTGGCCGTTGTTCACGGTGGCCAGGTTGAGGGTGACCTTGCCGCCGGCCGCACCGCCGGACCCGCTGTCGGTGGAGACGTTCCCCGACGAGCAGGCCGCGAGGGCGAGGGCCGAAGCCAGCGCACCGGCGCCGAAGGTCAGGGCGCGCTTCGAGCTGAGCATGCCTAACTCCTTTGGTAGGTGTGCCCCCTCCCTGCCACGGGAGGAGACGGGGGCCCGGATGCCTCCGGGGGCGTTCCGATGCGCCTTGCCGCCTGGAACACCCGCAATGTAGGAAGCCGGGCCACACGGCGACAAGCACCATGAGCCCCGCTGTTTCGATACTATTTTTCCAGCGCTCACCCGTGCGGGCCTGTTCTCGGGTGAGCACCGCAGCAGAGTGGCCCGGTCACGGACCACACGATGACGACGACGTCAACGAGGAGTGGTGACGATTTCGTATCAGTCCACCGGGACCCCCGAGCCCACCTCGCCGGCTTCCCGTCACTCACCGTCGAGGGGGTCGAGGGCGACCGCACGCTCGTCCGCGGCCCGTACCCCAGCGCTCCGCGGCGCGAGATCATCCCGCCGCACCCCCAGCACGCGGTGCGCACGCTGACCCACGACTTCCCCAGCGAGATCTGCGGCTGGGGCGCGCACCCCGAGTACGAGATCCACCTCATCACCAAGTCGCACGGCAGCTTCATCGCCGGCGACCACGTCGGCACCTTCTCCCCCGGGCACGTCAGCATGATGGGCCCGAACCTGCCGCACGACTGGGTCAGCGACCTGCCGCCCGGTCAGGTGGCCGCTGACCGCGACGCCGTCATCCAGTTCACCGACGAGTGGCTCCGGCAGTGCATGGAGCTCATCCCCGAGCTCCAGGAGGTCGGCCCCGTCCTCGACCAGTCGACGCGCGGGCTGGTCTTCTCCGGGGCCACCGCGTGGCGGGCCGCCGAGACCATCCTCGAGGTCGTGCGCAGCCGGGCGCCGAGCAGGTCTCGCACCTCTTCAAGCTGCTCGCCCTCTTCGCCCGCGCCCCCGCCGAGGACCGCGAGGTCGTGGCCAGTGAGTGGCTCGGCCGCCCCACCGACGCGAACTCGCTCGGCGCCGTCGAGGCCGGCCTGGCCTACATCTTCGAGAACCTCACCGGCGACATCCGGCTGGCCACCGCCGCGCGGATGGCCTACATGTCGGAGCCGACCTTCTCGAAGTACTTCAAGTCGGCGACGGGCATGACGTTCAGCAACATGGTCAAGAAGCTGCGGATCGCCCACGCCCGCCGGCTGCTCGACACCTCCGACCACGCCATCGCGCAGGTCGCGGCGATGAGCGGGTTCCACAACATGGCCAACTTCAACCGGCAGTTCCTCTCCGAGGTCGGCACGACCCCGACGACCTACCGGAAGCTCGAGTCGTCGCAGAAGCCGCCGCCCGAGGTCTTCAGCCTCGGCCTGCGCGCCCCCGTCGACGACTAGGAGGCCGCTCGGAGGCCGAGGACCTCGTCGAGAGTCGCGGCGACCCCCTCGGACGCCAGCGCGGCCCGCAGCCGGAGGAACTCCGCGCGGAAGGTCTCGTCCGTGCCGAGGTCGCCGAACACCGCCTCGATGCCGAGGAAGGTCGCCGGGTCGTCGTCGACGGCCGCGGCCCGGAGGGTGTCGGCGTGCACGTCCGGGGGAACCTCGGTGTCGGCCAGGCCACCTCGCGCGATGAGTGCCCAGTACTCGGCCCACGCGGCGACCATCAGGGCCCCGAGGGTCACCGGGCGGCCGGCCGCCAGGTTGTCGCGCACCGCGGGCAGGGTGAAGGTCGCCATCCGGTTCGCACCGTCGGTCGCGAGCCGCACGAGGGTGTCGCGGATGCCGGGGTTGGCGAACCGCTCGAGCAGGGTCGCCATGTAGCCGGGCAGGTCGATGCCGGGCAGCTCGCCGAGGGTCGGGGCGGCCTCGTCGGCCATGTAGCGCTCGAGGAAGGTGCGCACCCGCTCGTCGCGCACCGTCTCGTCGACGAGGACGTAGCCGAGGGGCGCCCCGAGGTAGGCCAGCGCCTGGTGGCTCGCGTTGAGCAGCCGCAGCTTCATCAGCTCGTAGGGGCGGACGTCGTCGACGAACTGGACGTCGACGGCCTCGAGGTGCGGTCTCCCGAGGGGGAACTCGTCCTCGACGATCCACTGCGTGAACGGCTCGGCGGGTACCGGCCAGCGGTCCTCGATGCCGAAGTCGTGCAGCAGGCTCTCGCGGTCGGCGTCGGTGGTGGCCGGGGTGATCCGGTCGACCATGCAGTTGGGGAAGGCGACCTCGGCCTCGATCCAGTCGGCGAGCTCGGGGTCGACGAGCCGGGCGAACCCGGTGATCGTCTGCCGCGCGATGTCGCCGTTGCCCTGGAGGTTGTCGCAGGAGAGCACCGTGAAGGGCGCCATCCCGGCCTGGCGGCGCCGGCGCAGCCCCTCGACGATGTAGGCGAAGGCGGTGCGGGGGTCGTCAGGGTGGGCGACGTCGTGCACGACCGACTCGTCGTCGGGGTCGAACCGGCCGGTGGCGGCGTTCTTCAGGTAGCCGCCCTCGGTGACCGTGAGGCTGACGATGCGCACGGCGGGGTCGAGCAGGCGCTCCTGGACCGTGGCGGCGTCCTCGGGGCCGTGCAGGTACTCGAGGACCGAGCCGACGACCCGCGGCTCGAGGGAGCCGTCCGGGTGGCGCACGACGAGGGTGAAGAGGCAGTCCTGGGCGCGCATCGCGTCGCGCATGGCGGCGTCCTGCGGCAGCACCCCGACGCCGCAGATGCCCCAGTCGAGGCCGTCGCCGGTCTCCATCAGCCGGTCGAGGTACATCGCCTGGTGCGAGCGGTGGAAGTTGCCGAAGCCGAAGTGGACGATGCCCACGGTGGCGGTCGAGCGGTCGTAGCTGGGCGACGGCACGCCCTGGTCGGGTGCCGTCGATGTCGTGAGTGTGGTCACGGGAGGTCCTTTCGCGCGCGGCCCGGCCGCGTCACGCGCGGCCTCGCGGGTCCGTCGGCATGAAACCAACATCCCGGGCCCGTGGCGAGACCCCGGGCGCACAGAGGAACGAAAGCATCACGACCCGACGGCTTTGCATCGAGCCCGGACCCCGGTCAGGAGCAGATGTCCTGGTCGGCGGTGCGGGTCTCGATCGAGGTCGTCGGCGCGGGGCGGTGACCGACGGGCGCGGGATGGGGTCGGACCCGAGCCGGTTCGGGACCTCGACGACGGCCGGCGCACCGGCACCGAGGGTGACCCGGACGGTGGCGTCGAGGGCGGGGTCCTCCACGAGCTTGGCGCCGGGGAAGGCGGCGGCGACCGTGCGGGCGGCCTTCTCCTTCCCGGGGGCGTACTCGACCGTGACGCCGGCGGGCCGCTGGCCGGTGGAGGAGGTGGTGACCCGCGCGAAGCCCTGGACGCGCAGCGCGGTGGCCACCTGGGCGGCCAGCCCGCCGGCGCCGGTGGCGTTGACGACGAGGACGGTGATCTTCGCCGGGCTGACGGTGAGCGGGGTGGCGCTGACCGACGGGGACGCGGAGGGCTTGGGCTTGCCGGTGAGCGGCTGGTCGGCGCGCAGGGCCTTCCAGAGGGTGTCGGCCGCGTCGGTGAACTGCACGCGGTTGGGGTCCTCGGGGTAGGTCTCGACGGGCACGGTGATGAAGGCGACGTTCTCGACGCCGACGTTCTTCACCGAGTCGGCGATGTCCTTCATCGTCCCGAGACCCATGTCCTCGTCGGTCGTCAGCGACTTGGTCGCCGCGTCGAGGAAGCCGTACAGCTTGTCGGGGCGCAGGAGCAGTGAGGTGCGGGTGGCCTCCTGGACGATCGAGGAGAGGAAGGCCTGCTGGCGCTTGATCCGGCCGAGGTCGGAGCCGTCGCCCTCGGTGTACCGGACCCGGACGTAGCCGAGGGCCTGCTTCCCGTTGAGCACGTGCCGGCCCGCGGCGAGCGTGAGGTGGGCCTTCGGGTCGTCGATCGCCACCGGCGTGCACACGGGGACGCCCCCGAGCGCGTCGACCATCCCGCGGAAGCCGCGGAAGTCGACGACGGCGAAGTGGTTGATGAACAGGTCGGTGTTGGCCTCGACGGTGTTGATGAGGCAGGCCGGCCCCCCGATGCTGAACGCGGCGTTGAACTGCTGCACCGGCCACTCGCTCTTCGGGACCTTGGCGTTGCAGTTCGGGGGCATCGGCACCATCGAGTCGCGCGGGATCGACACCATCGTCACGTGCTTGCGGTCGGCGGACAGGTGCGCGATGAGGGTGGTGTCGGAGCGGGCACCCGACACCTTCCCGGAGTCCGGGGCGTCCTGCCCGACCCGGGTGTCGGACCCGATGAGCAGGATGTTCAGCGGCCCCTTGGCGACGGTGGGACGGTCGGTCGAGAGGGCCTGGCTGATGTCGATGCGGCTGATGTTGCCGTCGAGCCGCCACCACACGTAGCCCGCCCCGAGCGCGACCACCACGACGAAGGCCGTGATGCCGGCCACGATGCGGCGGCGCCGGTGCGAGCGGGGGCCGTGGCCCGCTCCTGCGACCGGGTGCGCCGGGTGGGTTCCGACACGGGCGTGCTCCTTGCGGTCCGGGGGCCCACGGGCACGGGCCGTGCCGAGGCGGGTGGGCGACCTTCCGAGTGTACGGAGTGTTGCTGGGAGCACGCTGCACGGCGACGGCAGTGGTCGTCGTGGAGGATGGGGCGCATGCGACGACGGGTGGCGTGGGTGGTGGGGGTCCTCCTCGTGGTGGGGGTGGGCGCAGGCGGTGCGTGGTGGTGGGTGCAGCGGGAGTCGGGGCGCGACGACGCCGCGCGCGCCGCCCTGACCCGCTACGTCGACGGCTGGCGCGCCAAGAACCTGACGACGGTCCGGTTCGCCGAGTCCGGGGCGGCGGCCGACTTCACCCGGGCCGTCAAGGGCCTCGGCTCGGCCCCGGTCGCGGTGCAGGGCAGGGCGGTCCGACGTGATGGCACCAGCGCCACGTCGTCGCTCGACGTCACCTGGACCCTGCCGGGCAAGGTCGCGTGGCGGTACTCGACCCCGGTCCGCCTCGTCGAGCGCGACGGGACGTGGCTGGTCACCGGTCCGGGCGACGGGTCTCCCTGGCACCCCGACCTCCCGGCCGGCGGGAAGCTGCAGCTGGAGCGGACGGCCCCGGAGCGCGGCGACCTCCTCGACCGCGACGGCAAGGCGCTGATGCCGCAGGGCACCGTCTACCAGGTGCAGCTCGACCCGGTGCGGGCCGACGCGGCGGGTGCGGCGGCCGTCGAGCAGGTCACCGGCGTGACGAAGGGCTCGGTGAGCAAGGCCCTCGCCGAGCGCAGGCGCACCGGCTCGCAGGCGCCCATCCCGGTCATCACCTACCGCGAGCGCGACTATGCGCCCCTGAAGTCGAGGCTCGCGGCGATCACGGGCGTCATCGCCCCCACCGCGACCCAGCCGCTCGGGCCGACGCGCACCTTCGGGCAGCCGCTGCTCGGCACGGTGGGCGAGGTGACCGCCGAGATCGTCGACAGGAGCGGGGGCCGGTACGTCACGGGTGACCGGGCCGGGCGCAGCGGGCTGCAGGCGCAGTACGACTCCGCGCTCGCCGGCACCCCCGGGCTGGCGGTGACGACCGACCGCGACGCCACGCTGTTCTCCACGAAGGCCGTCGACGGGTCCGACGTCGAGACCACGCTGGCGCCGCGGGTGCAGGACGCGGCCGAGAAGGCCCTCGCCGACTCATCGCTCACGGTGCCGGGGGCGATCGTCGCCGTCGACGTCAAGACGGGCGAGGTCCTCGCGGCCGCGAACTCGCCGGCCAATGGCTTCGACCGGGCCATCACCGGCAAGTACCCGCCCGGCTCGACCTTCAAGATCGCGACGACGTACGCGTACCTGACGAAGAACGTCACGACCCCCTCGAGCACCGTGCCGTGCCCGAAGACGGTGACGGTCGACGGCCGGTCGTTCCGCAACTACGCCGGCGAGTCCATCCCCGGCGCGGTGCCGTTCTCGCAGGACTTCGCGCACTCGTGCAACACCGCGTTCATCTCGCTCTCGCAGAAGCTGGCGACCACCGACCTCACGACGGCCGCGAAGGCGCTCGGCATCGGCGCCGGGTGGGCGGACTCGCTCGGGGTCTCGGGCGCCTTCGACGGCAGCATCCCCGAGACCCGCAAGGGCACCGACCAGGCCGCGGCCGTCATCGGGCAGGCCCGCACCGAGGTCTCACCGCTGGCCCTGGCCGTGATGTCGGCGAGCATCGGCCGCGGGACGTACCTGCCGCCCGTCCTCGTGCACGGGGACGCGGGGACGCCGCGGCCGGCCGCGCTCGACGGACGCGCCGTCGGGCAGCTGCGCTCGATGATGGCCGACGTCGTCTCGTCCGGGACGGCGACGGTGCTGCGCGGGACGCCCGGCGGCACGGTGCGCGGCAAGACCGGGACCGCCGACCACGGGGTCGACGAGAAGCCGTACTGCTGGTTCACCGGCTACCAGGGCGGCGTGGCGTTCGCGGTGCTCGTCGAGCAGGGCGCGAGCGGCGGCACGGTCGCCGCACCGGTCGCCAAGCGGTTCCTCACCGACCTCGCCCGCTGACCCCCGGCGGCGCCGCGGGGACGGGACGCGGACGACCCCCGCCCGGCGGTGCCGGACGGGGGTCGTCGCGAGGACTCGGGAGGTCCCGGGTCAGACGGGCCGGACCTGCTCGGCCTGCGGGCCCTTGGGACCCTGGGTGATCTCGAACTCCACCCGCTGCGCCTCGTCCAGGCTGCGGTAGCCCTGGGTGTCGATCGCGGAGTAGTGGACGAACACATCCGGGCCGCCACCGTCCTGGGCGATGAAACCAAAGCCCTTCTCGGCGTTGAACCACTTCACGGTGCCCTGTGCCATGTGGGGGGTCTTCCTTTTCCTGTACGACGCTCGCCCGGCACACTTCGCACCGGCCGTGGATGCGACTCCAGCCCCCTGTGGCGCGAGGGTAGTTCGACCTTCGAGGTACTGCTGACGCTGCAACCGCCAGCGAACCTAGCACGGAGAACGCGCGCGCTCGCGGGTTGCGCGGCCGACCGTCCACGGACCGGTCGGTCACGACCCCGGGAAGCGCACGACGAGCACGTCGCACTCGGTGTCGCGCAGGACCTGGCCGAGGGTCGACTCGCCGCTCCCGACCCCGAGCGGACGCCTCCGCCGGACGCCGACGACGAGCAGCCGCGCCGCGCACGACTCGACGGCCTGGATGAGCTCGTCGGCCGGGACGAGACCTCGTGCCGGTTGTCGGACCTCGTGCGGCACACCGAGTTCGACGAGCCGGGTGCACATCGCGTCGATGTCGCGGCGGTCGGCGAGGCCTCGTCCCCGCGGGTCGGCGTCGTCGCCGGCGTTGACGACGACGAGCGCCTCGCCGGCCCGGGCCGCCTCCGCGACGGCCGCCTCGAGGGCGGCGAGGCCGTCCCGGCGCGGCACGTAGCCGACGACGATCGTCATGGGGCACTCCGGTGTCTCGCAGGGGATCACCCGTCCCACGCGAGAGGGCGGGACGGGACGCCGCACCCGTTCGTCCGGCGGGTGCGGCGTCCCGCGCTCAGGGGGACGAGAGGGTCTTGGCGCCGGTCATGATGGCGACGCCCTCGCCCATGTCGTGCGACTGCGGGGTGATCACGCCCGCGCAGCCTCCGAGCCGCTGGATGTGGATGCGGTCGGCGACGTCCCACACGTGCGGCATGTTGTGGCTGATGAGGATGACCGCGAGACCGTTGTCCCGCAGCTGCTTCACCATGTCGAGGACCATCCCCGACTCCTTGACGCCCAGGGCCGCGGTCGGCTCGTCGAGGACGACGACCTTGGACCCGAACGCCGCCGCACGGGCGACGGCCACGGCCTGGCGCTGACCACCGGAGAGGGTCTCGACGGCCTGACCCATGTTCTGGATCGTCTGGATGCCGAGGCCCTGCACCGACTCGCCGGCGCGCTTCTCCATGCCGCCCTTGTCGAGCATCCGGAACACCGAGCCCAGCGGGCCCTTCCGGCGTTCCTCGCGACCGAGGTACAGGTTGCTCGCGATGTCGAGCGCCGGGATGACCGCGAGCTGCTGGTACACGGTCTCGATGCCGGCCTCGCGGGCGTCCTGGGGACGCCGGAAGGAGACCGGTGACCCCTCGAGCCGGATGGAGCCCGAGCTCGGCTGGTAGGCGCCGGTGAGGCACTTGATGAGCGTCGACTTGCCGGCCCCGTTGTCACCGATGACCGCGAGCACCTCACCCCTGTAGAGGTCGAGGTTGACCCCGTCGAGGCCGACGACGCGACCGAAGGTGATGACGAGGTCGCGCGCCGACAGCAGCGGCTCCGCGTCGTAGATGTGCCGCTTGCCCTCGGGGATGTGGTCCACCGCCAGGGGGAGCTTCTCGATGGTGCTCACGCCTTCACCTTCCGGATCCACTGGTCGACGGCCACGGCGACGACGATGAGCACGCCGATCGCGAGGACGCGCCACTGCTGGTTGACGCCCATGAGCGACAGCCCGAAGTCGAACGTCTGGACGATGAGCGCACCGATGAGGGTGCCGATGAGCCGGCCCCGTCCACCGAAGAGGCTCGTGCCACCGATGACGACCGCCGTGATGCTGTCGAGGTTGGCCGTCGGGATGGCGTTCGGCGTGGCCGAGCCGGCCCGACCGATGAGCACCCAGGCGGCGATGCCGTAGATCAGCCCCGCGACCGTGTACACGGCCAGGAGGATCCGCTTGCTCGGCACACCCGAGAGGCGCGCCGACTCGGCGTCGTCACCGACCGCGTACACGTACCGGCCCCACGCGGTCTGCGACAGCACGAAGGCCATCACCGCGTAGATGAGGACGACCACGACGATGCCCCAGGTGAGGCGGAAGTCGCCGATGGCGAACCCGTCACCGAGGAAGTTCAGCAGACCCGGCAGGTGCTCGGCCTGGATGCTCGAGCCGCCCGAGTAGAGCAGCGCGATCGCCGTGAAGATGCTCAGTGTGCCGAGCGTGACGATGAACGGGGGCAGGTTGATCCGCGTGACGAGCAACCCGTTGAGCATCCCGGCGAACGTGGCCAGCGCGATGCCGATGACCAGCGCGAGGATGCCGGGCATCCCGCCGTCCTTGGCCAGCGAGGCCATGACCATCATCGAGAGGACCATGATCGCGCCGACCGACAGGTCGATGCCCGCCGTGAGGATGACGATCGTCTGTCCGACGGCCAGCGCCGCGACGATCGCCGTCTGCTGGAACAGGATCCCCATCGAGTTCGCCGTGAGGAAGTTCGGCGTCGCGATGAAGAACGCGAGGAAGGTGATGAACAGCAGGAGGAGCGGACTGAGCCAGGGCCGCTTGTGCAGGAGGTTCTGCAGCTGCTGGACCGGCGACTGCCGCCGCCGAGCGAACTCGGCGGCAGCAGCGGACGAACCGGTGGCGGAGCTCATGCTCAGTTGCCCCAGCAGATGTCGGCACCCTTGGCGGAGTCGATGCTCTCGACGCCGTCCACGGGCTTGTCGGTGACGAGCGCGACGCCCGTGTCGAAGAAGTCGAGGCCCTCGGTGGTCTTCGGCTTCTCACCACCGGCGGCGATCTTCGCGATGGCCTCCATGCCGAGGGTCGCCATCTTCAGCGGGTACTGCTGGGCCGTGGCCCCGATGACGCCGTCCTTGACGGACTTGACGCCGGCGCAGCCACCGTCGACGGAGACGATCGTCGCGGTCTTGCCGGCCGCCTTGAGGGCGGCGTTGGCGCCGACCGCGGCGGGCTCGTTGATCGTGTAGACGAGGTTGATGTTCGGGTTCTTCGCGAGGCACTTCTCCATCGCGGAGCGGCCGCCGTCCTCGGCGCCGTTGCTGGCCTCGTTGCAGACGATCGTGTAGTCGCCGCCCTTGCCGCCGGTGTACTTGCCGGTGGGGGCCTCGTCGCCGTTCTTCTTGCCGTCGGCGACGTCGATGCCCATGCCCTCGAGGAAGCCCTGGTCGCGGTTGTAGTCGACCGAGACGATCTTGTCGTTGAAGAGGTCGAGCAGCGCGATGGTGGCCGCCTTGCCGTCGAGCGTCGCCGCGGCCCACTGGCCGTCGAGCTTGCCCGCCGAGCGGTTGTCGGTGGCGAAGGTGATGTCGACGGTGTCGGCGGGGTCGGGCGGGGTGTCGAGCGCGATGACGTAGAGGCCGGCGTCGCGGGCCTTCTTGATCGCGGCGTTGACGCCGGTGGACATCGGCGTGATGAGGATGCCCTTGTCCTGGCGGGCGATCGCGTTCTCGATGGCCGTGATCTGGCCCTGGTCGTCACCCTCCTGCTTGCCGGAGGCGATGGTGAGCTTGACGTTGTTCTTGGACGCGTCGGCCTTCGCACCGTTCTGCATGGCGACGAAGAACGGGTTCGACGAGTCCTTGGTGATGAGGGTGACGCCGACGGCGCTCTTCCCCCCACTCCCGGAGTCCGACTCGCTGGCGCGGTTGCAGGCGGCGGACGACAGCGCGAGGCCGACGATGCCGACCGTGACGACGACACGGCGAGCCGTGCGCGACGTGGAAACCTGACGGATGTGCATGATCCGTGACTCTCCTTTGAGTACTGAGCTGGGCGGACGACGCTGCCGTGTGACAACGTTGTCAGGGTCTAGTTGTACCGTTCGCTTGCGCTCAGGTCAAGACATCCGTTACACATTGTGATGTGGCCGTGACATCGTTGTCAGACAGTGGGCGTTCCCGCGCGACGATGCGCGACGTCGCCGCGCTGGCCGGGGTGAGCCTCAAGACCGTGTCCCGGGTCGTCAACGAGGAGGCCGGGGTCTCCCCCGACGTGCGCGAGCGGGTCGGCGCCGCCGTCCGCCGCCTCGACTACCGCCCGAACCTCGCCGCGAGCAACCTGCGCCGCACCGGTGCGCGCACCGGGCTCGTCGGCGTCCTCGTCCAGGACCTCTCCAACTCCTTCTCGGCCGGGGTGCTGCGCGCCCTCGAGGACGTCGCCCGCTCGCGCCGCACCGCCGTCCTCGCCGCCAGCCTCGACGAGGAGCTCGAGCGCGAGCAGTCGATGGTCCACGACCTCGTCACTCGGCGGGTCGACGGGCTGGTCATCATGCCGGCGAGCCAGCGCCAGGACTACCTCGTCGCCGAGCTGCGCACCGGCACCCCGGCCGTCTTCGTCGACCGGCCGCCGCGGGGGGTCGACGCCGACTCGGTGGTCGTCGACAACTTCCTCGGCGCCCGCCTGGCCATCGAGCACCTGCTCGACCTGGGCCACCGCCGCATTGCCGGCCTGTTCCACCTGCCGCAGATCCCCACCGCGCACGACCGCATCGCCGGGTTCACCGCAGCGCACACCGACCGCGGGGTCCGCCCCGACCCGCGGCTGGTCGTCGACGGCATCAGCTCCACCGACGAGGCGACCGAGGTGGTGCACCGGCTGCTCGACCTCGCCGACCCGCCGTCCGCGATCTTCGCCGGCCGCAACATCCTCGCGTCCGGGGCCGTGCGGGCGCTGGCCGAGCGCGGGCTGCGACGCTCGGTCGCCCTCGTGAGCTTCGACGACTTCCCGATGGCCGACCTGCTCGACCCCGGTCTCACCGTGGTGCGCCAGGACGTCTCGCGCATCGGGCGCACCGTGGGGCGGATGCTCTTCGAGCGCATCGACGGCGAGAGCGCACCCCCGCGGCACGTCGTCGTCGAACCGACCCTCGTCGTGCGGGGGTCCGGCGAGATCCCCCGCCGGCCTGAGGGTCAGCGCCGGAGGTGACGCGCGCGGGTCATCAGGTACACCCCGAAGGCGACGAGCCCGAGCGAGACGACGGCCAGCGCCCACCGTCCGGCCGGCGCCGCCTGGAGGTAGTGCAGCGCACCGTCGATGCCCGTCGAGGCGCTGACGTCGTGCGTCCGGGCGGCGATGCCGAAGAGCAGCCCGACGATGCCGAAGGCCACCCCGCGCCCCACGAACCCGACCACCCCGACCGCGACGAGGACCCGACCCGGGGTGCGGGCCAGGTCGAGGAGGAAGTCGCGGGTGACACCCGACCAGATGCTGAAGGCGCCCACGGCCGCGACCGCGAGGCCGGCGACCGCGACGAGCAGCACGCCGCCGGGCAGCGCGAGCAGGGTGCGGGTGATGCCCACGGTCGAGTCGCGGCTCGTCTGGCCGGCCCCGATCGCGAAGGCGGCGGCGGCCCACGCGACGGTCGCGTAGGCGATGCCGTCGGCCGCGTGCTCGAGCCGCTTGAGGCCCGTGTGGCAGTGCCGGCCGGTCACCGCGCGCGCGAGGTTCCAGACCGTGACGACCGTGAAGCCGACGAACCCGACCCAGAGGACCGCCCGTCCGCCGAGCGTGGTGGCGATGGCGGTCAGTGCACCGGACTCGTCCGCCGTCGAGCGGCTGTGCCCGATCCAGACCAGCTGCAGGCCGGCCCAGCCCATCGCGACGTGCAGGAGCCCGTCGAGCAGGAACCCCAGCCGCGCACCGGTGCTCACGACGGCGTGGGTCTCCGCGACCTCGGCGACCCGGGCCGTGGTCTCGACTGCCTGGCCGGTCACCTCGACGACGGTCTCGGCCGCCTCGCGCACGGCGTCGACGACGGGCTCCGCGACCTCCTCGACGCCGTGGACGACGGCGGCGAGCGCCCCGTCGTCCGGAGGGTCGTCGGTGGTCGTCGGGAGGTCGTGCGTGCTCACCGGTGCGGCGGCGGCGGGGCGTCGACGTTGACCGTGGGGATGCCGACACCGGCGCGCGCGATGACCGCGAGGCTCGGCTCCCGGCCGGGGTTGGACTCCCGGTGCACGGTGAAGGCCGGGACCTGCACGTAGCTGCCCGGGGTGGCGTCGACCCAGCCCTCGACGCCCTCGCACTCGAGCCGCAGGACGCCGCGCACGACGTAGAGGACGCTGCTGTTGGAGTCGTGGTGGTGCCACCCGGAGACCGCGCCGGGGTCGGTGACCACCTGGCCGGCCCACAGGCCGGGGACCTCGAACGCGCGCCGGCGGAGCATCCCCGAGGTCGGGTCGGCCTCGACGAGCTCGTCGTCGCGCACGACGCGCACGGGCTCACGCTCGGTCATCGGCCCACGGTAGCGGCGGAGGACGGCGGGCGGAGCGGGACGGGTCGGCCTCCCGGGTTCCCCACCTCGTGCGGGTTGCGAGCACCTCGACGCACGGATGGGCCCTCGGAACCGCCCCGAAGTCGCACGAGGTCGGCTGGAGCGGAGGGCGTGGGACTCCGGCTCTCACTCCGTTCGAGCCTCCCCGTCATCCCCGTACTCGATTCGCGAGAACCGGAAGGACCTCGTTCCTCGGCCCCTCCGAACTTCGCGAGCGGAGGGCGTGGGATTCGAACCCACGATGACGTTGCCGCCATAGCGGTTTTCAAGACCGCCGCACTAGGCCACTATGCGAGCCCTCCAACGGACCCCGTCCCGCACCCGGGCCCGGTCCGCCCGCCCAGCGTAGGGCTCGTCACCATCGGCCGACGCACACCCGGCACCGGTGGCAGCATCGGGGCGTGAGCACGTTCGCCATGACCGCCCCCAACCCCCTGGTCCGCGTCCTGCTCGCCGTGACCTCCCTCGGACGGGGCACGGTCGAGCTCACCGACGAGACCCTGTCCGTGCACCTCGGCATCGGCTGGCAGTCGCGGATGCCGCGCTCGAGCATCGTCTCCGCGGGCCGCGACCCCAGGCACCGGATCAGCATCGGGGCCCACGGGTGGGGCGGCACGTGGCTGGTCAACACCAGCGGCCACGACCTCGTGCGCCTCGCCCTGCACCCCGACCAGCGCGGACGCTGCCTGGGCATCCCGGTCCGCGTGCGCACGCTGCGCGTCAGCCTCGCCGAGCCCGACGCCTTCCTCGCCGCGCTCGACGCCCCGGCCCACGCCGCCTGACCGACCACCCCGCGGGACGCCCACCGGCCCGGCCGTCACGCCCGGCACGACCCGCAGCGCCAGTGGGTAAGGTCGGAGGCCGACGAAAGGAGCCCCCATGGGCAAGCTGTCCTTCCTCGCCGGCATGGCGGCGGGCTACGTCCTCGGGGCCAAGGCGGGGACCCAGCGCTACGAGCAGATCCGCCGCACCTCCGGCAAGGTCTGGAACTCGACGCCGGTGCAGAACCAGGTCGCCAACGCCAAGGAGGTGGCCCGCACCAAGGCCGCCCCGGTCGTCGCCGACATGGTCGCCGACGCCGCCCGTGCTACGGCCTCGACGTTGCGCCAGGGCCGCACGGTGGCCTCCGAGGCCATCCACCACGACACCCACCCGGCCCCCGGGTCCGCGGAGCCCGCGGACGCCTGGGCCGCGGCCACCCGGCCGAGCAGCGCCGACTGACCCCGGGCACGACGACGCCGGCCACGCCGGCCCGGGACGCTCCCGTGGGAACGACCCGGTGGCGCCCCCCTGCGGGCGCCGTCCCGGCGTGACCGGCTCCCCGCCGGCGGGACCGGTGTCGACCACCGCGTCGCAGGTCCGGGCGACCCGGTGGCCGAGACCCGGACGGTCCCGCTCCGGATGGCCGTTGCCGACCACCCGGAGTCCCTGTCGAGTGGGTCTCACGGACGAGGAGCCGTCCGGTCGCCTCCTGATACATCCGGCCGCGACGACGTCGTGGAGATCCGGCGGACGTCGAGGTATCACCACCCCACCGCGTGACTCCTGAGGGCTATGGACAGCCTCACTACTCTGGACGAGAGGCCGCCACGGCCGACCCTGCCGAGGAGCTGCGATGCCTGAGCCGACCCCCCCTCCGTTCGGTCCCCGCGGACTGCGGCCCGAGATCCTGCGTGCCCGCGAGGAGGAGGTCGAGCGCCGCCGGCGCCATCCCGACCCGCCCGTGCGCGACACGGTCCCCCACGGCCCCATCCCCAGCTACTCGGTCCCGGACACCGCGATCCGCCGCTTCGGCGCGCGCGTCCTCGACCCGACGACCGCCGTGACCCGGGGCGACGAACCCCCGCCCCAGGCGACCGTCTACATCCCCGACCTCGTCCTCGTCCCCGGCAAGCCCGAGTCCGGCCTGGCCGACGCGCTCGGGCCGATCAACGCCGCTCTCGAGAAGGCGCAGCTGCGGGTGCGCGCCGAGGTCGACGAGCGCATCCCGCCGCCGTCGCAGATGAGCGACGAGCGCCTCGCCGCTGCCCTCGAGCGGTACGCGAGCGACCTCGGGAGCGCATCGCACACGGCGGTCCGCCTCACCTCCACCGACTCCGGCCCGCACGCCCCGATCGACGCGTGGACGGTCCTGCAGACCCTGCGGGGCCAGGGGATCGGCACCGACGGGACGTACGGCCTGGTCCACGTCCTCCAGCCCTCGGGCTGGGTCACCGGGGTCGGCGAGACCCACGGCGTCGGCGAGACCCACGGGGTCGGCGAGACCCACGGCGTGGGCGAGACCCACGGCGTCGGTGCGGTGCTCAGCCTCACCGGCCGGATGCCTGTCGTCTGGGCCGCCGACGACCCCGCCGGCGGGACGTACGACGGACCCGTCGTCGCCGTCCTCGACACCGGCCTCGGCGACCACCCGTGGTTCCGCGCCGGCGTCCTGTCCGGCAACCTCTACGACACCCCGATGGGGTTGCAGCACAGCGCTGCCGAGGACCCCGAGGTCTACGGCATGACCCTCGACCTCATCAACGGGGTGATGGACCCGCTCGCCGGGCACGGCACCTTCATCGCCGGGCTGATCCGCCAGCGGTGCCCCAGCGCACGCATCCTCCCGGTCCCCGTCATGTACGGCGACGGTGCAGCCGACGAGCGCGACCTCATCCGCGCCCTCGAGCTGCTCCTCGTGCGCCAGCGGCTGCTGCTCGACGACGACGTCCCCGAGGACCTGCGCCCCGAGGGCGACCCCGTCGACGTCCTCAACCTCTCCCTCGGCTACTACCACGAGCAGCCCGGCGCGGTGGAGCGTGAGGGGGCGCTGTTCTCGGTGCTCGCGGCCCTGGCCGACACCGGCGTCTGCATCGTCGCGGGCGCCGGCAACGGGTCCACCGACGTCGAGTTCTGGCCCGCGGCCCTCGCCGGACGCCCGGAGCCCAAGGTCCCGATCACGGCCATCGGCTCGCTGAACCCCGACTCGGTCACGGTGTCGTCGTTCTCCAACACCGGGTCCTGGGTCAGCGCGTACCGCTCGGGCGCCGCCGTCGTCAGCACGATGCCCGTCACCTTCAACGCCGCCGAACGCGGTGCGGTCTTCCGCGAGGGCAGCCGCTACCCCGCCCGCGGCACCATCGACCTCGACGACTACTCGGGCGGCTTCGGCATCTGGAGCGGCACGTCGTTCTCGGCGCCGGCGTTCGCCGGCGAGCTGGCCCGCGCCCTCGCGACCAAGGGCGCCACCGCCGCCGACCGGGTCGAGCGCGCCCGCGACGCCGTCGGGGCCGCGCTGAAGCAGAGGTTGGCGAGATGACCGTGACCGGCTCAGGGACCGATGGTCTGGCCGTGCGCGCCGCGGAGGCCTTCGCCGGTTACCGCGCGGGTGACCCGGCGCGGATGTCCGACCTCGTCGACGAGGTGACACCGCTGCTGTGGCACATCGCGCGCCAGCAGGGCCTCAGCCAGCCCGCCGCCGAGGACGTCGTCCAGACCGCGTGGATGCGTCTCGTCGAGCACCAGGCCCGCGTCATCGACGAGCTCGGTGTGCTCAAGTGGCTCATCACGACGACCAAGCGCGAGGCGTGGCGGGTCGCGCGCACCAGCCGCCGCGAGGACGTGGTCGACGAGGTCGACCGGGTCACCGAGGCGCCGCGCACCGACCCGACCCCGAGTCCCGAGCAGGCCCTGCTCGCCGACGAGGAGCGCGGCCTGGTGTGGCGCCACTTCGAGGCGCTGCCCGAGCGGTGCCGCACCCTGCTGCGGGCCATCGCCTTCACCGACAAGCCCGACTACGCGTCGGTCGCAGAAGCCCTCGGGATGCCCATCGGGAGCATCGGCCCGACCCGAGGGCGGTGCCTGGCCAAGCTCCGGGTGCTGCTCGACTCAGATCCAGCCTGGAGGGGAACAGCATGAACGCGTTCGACGACCGTGAGGACCACCTTGCCCGGGGTGGCATCGATGCGATCGACGAGGCCGTCCTGGCCGACCTGCGCGCCGCGCTCGAGGCCATCGACCCCGTCCCGCCCACGCTCACCGACGACGTGAAGTTCCGGCTCACCGTCGCCGCGCTCGAGGCCGACGTCGCCGAGATCGTCGCCACCTCCTCGGAGCTCGCCGGCGTCCGGGGCACCTCGTACGACCGGGCCACGTCCGTCACCTTCACCAGCGGCGCACTGAGCGCGATGGTGACCATCGACGAGGAGGGCACCCGCCCGGCCTCGATCAGCGGCTGGACCAGCGAGGGCGGCGTCGAGGTCGAGCTGCGCGAGCGCTCGCGGACCCGCACGACGACGAGTGACTCCCACGGCCGGTTCTCCTTCACCGACGTCCAGCGCGGGCTCGTGCACTTCGTCTTCCGACACGGATCGGCCGGCGTCGCGCCGGTCATCACCCCCGCCATCGAGATCTGAGGAGCCATTTGCCGGGCACGGCGGTTGCGCAGGAGCTGTCGAGGGCCGTCCGGGCGGCGGTGCGCCGCAACGGTGTCGGCGACTTCGACGGCGCTGCCCACCTGCTCGTCGAGGCACTCGAGGTCGCCGACACGATGCCGGAGTCGGACCGCGCCTTCTGGCGTGCGCGCCTGCTCGTCACCCTGTCCTACGCGACCTTCGAGACGCGCGGGGAGGCCGCGGCCACGGTGCAGCTCGACGAGGCCCGGCGGCTCGCTGAGCAGATCGGGTCACGGCGCCTCGAGGCCCTGACCCACGTCCAGGAGGCGAACCTGCGGGCCCGGGGGACCGCCTGGCAGGCCGCGCTGCGGGCCGCCACCGCCGCGAGCGGCTTCACCGACGTCCTCGAGCCCGAGGAGCTCTACGCCCTGCACCTCAACCGCGGCTTCGCGCACCTGGGCGTGCTCCAGCTGGACGAGTGTGAGCGCGACCTCGACGCCGCCCTCGCCATCGCCGACCGGGAGGGCGTCGAGGAGCTGCGCTACAAGGCGATCCACAACCGGGGATGCCTCGCCTACGTGCGCGGCGACCTGCCGCGGGCCCTCACCATCATGCGCGAGGCCGACGAGCTGCCGGTGGGGGTGGCGCGCGACCGCAACCGCCTCGACCAGGCCCAGGTCCTCATCGACGCCGGGCTGGTCGACCGGGCGCGCAGCGTGCTCGAGGACGCACTGGCCGGCTCCGCCCGTGCGCACCACCTCGTCCAGTCCGGGGCGATCCGGCTCGACCTCGCGCGCTGCGCCGTGCTCCTCGACGACACGGCCGGGGCGCGGGAGCACGCCGAGGCGGCCCTGCGCACCTTCGAGGACCTCGGCGCCCGCGACCGCAGCCGCCGGGCCCGCCTCGTCCTCGCCCAGGTCACCCTGCTCGGTGACGACGACGCGCTCGACGACGTCGACGCGCTGCTCGGTGACTGGGGATCCGCCCCGACCGCGGACCTCGATGCGGCCACCGCCACCCGCCTGCGTGCCGAGGTGGCGTTGCGGCGCGGGCACACCCGCGACTGCCTCGACCTCCTGCGCGAGCTCGGCCCCGGCGCGCGGTCGGTCGAGGCCCGGCTGCACGAGGACTACCTGCACGCCGCGGCGGCCGCCGCCCTCGAGGACCACCGCTCCTCGCGCGCCCGGTGCCGCAGTGCGAGCACGCGGTTGGCCCGCCAGCAGGGTCGCAGCCAGAGCCTCGAGGTGCGCGCCGCGATGGCCGTGCACGCCCGACGCCTGGCGGCGTTCGACGTCGACCAGGCGCTGCGGTCCGGGCGGCCCAGCACCGTGTTCGCGAGCATCGAGCGCTGGCGCGCGGCCTCGCAGCGCATCCCCCCGGTCCTCCCCTCCGGCGACGCCCGCACCGACGAGCTGATGACCGAGCTGCGGGCCGCCCAGCAGGCTCGGGGGTCCGTCGCCCGCGCGAGCCGCTCGGCGCTCGACGCCCGGATCGCCGACCTGACCCGTCGGGTGGAACGGCGGGAGTGGGAGCGACGCACGGACGCCGACGCGGGAGGTGCCGCGACACCGGTGAGCACGGCCCGGGCGATGGCGCTCGCCGGAGCGCACCGCACGGTGGTCAGCCTCTTCGCGGCCGGTGACGACCTGCACGCCGTCGTGCTGGGCAGCCGCCTCACCCAGCACCGGGTCGGACCGCTCGCCCCCGTCCTCGACGCGGCCGCCGTGCTCGTGCGCGACCTGCGGGCCCGCGCGGTGTCGCGCCGGGTACCGGCCCTGGCCGTCGCCCTCGAGGCCGCCGTGGTCGACGCGGCCCGACGCCTCGACGACCTCCTGCTCGGTCCGGGGAGCGGTCTCGCGGGCCTGCTCGCGCCTCAGGTCGTCGTCGTGCCCCTGCGCGCGCTGGCGTCCGTGCCGTGGAACGTCCTGCCGTCGCTGCGGGGTCGGGAGGTGGTCGTGGCCCGCTCGGTCACCCGGTGGGTGCGCTCCACCGAGGCGTCGCCGGAGCCGCCCACGCTCGCCGTCGCGGTGGGCCCCGGTCTCTCCCACGCGCTGGAGGAGGGCCGCCGCATCCGCGAGGTCTGGGGCACCGGGGAGGGTGGCGGGCTGTCGAGCGCCGCGGACGCCGTGCACGCCCTCGCGTCGGCGACCCTCGTCCACCTCGCGGCCCACGGCGTGCACTCGACGGCGAACCCGATGTTCTCCACGCTGCGGATGGCCGACGGCCCGCTCTTCCTCCACGAGCTGCCGAGCCCCCTCCGGGCCGAGCACGTGGTCCTGTCCGCCTGCGACGTCGGGCAGGCGCACGTGCGCCACGGCGAGGAGGCGCTGGGGATGTCCGCCGGCCTCCTGTCCCTCGGCGCGCACAGCGTCCTCGCGTCGGTCGCCCCCGTCGACGACGAGGAGACCGGCACCGCGATGGTGGGCTACCACCGGCACCTGTCCACGGGGGCCTCCGCGGCGGCCGCGCTGGCCGCCACCATCGCCGAGCACCCGGTGGCGAGCTCGTTCGCCGTCTACGGGGCGGACTGGTCCGCGGGGTCGGTGAGGTCCGTGCGCCCGGCCGGCCCGGTCAGATGAAGAGGGCGGGCTCCGCGAAGAGCGCGTCGTAGGGGTCCTGCTCGGACGTCGCCGGGAAGCGGACGACCGCCGGGATGCCCGTCGCGACCGCGCCGGACGGGACGGGCTTGACGACGACCGAGTTCGCGCCGATCTGCACGTCGTCACCGACCTCGATGTCGCCGAGGATGCGGGCGCCGGTGCCGACGGTGACGCGGTCGCCCAGGGTCGGGTGCCGCTTCGTGCCGCGCTCGAGCGAGCGGCCGCCCAGGGTGACCCCGTGGTAGAGCATCACGTCGTCACCGACCACCGCGGTGGCGCCGATGACGACGCCCATCCCGTGGTCGATGAAGAACCGCCGCCCGATGCGGGCACCGGGGTGGATCTCCACCCCGGTGACCGCCCGGGTGAACGTGGACAGCAGGCGGGCGGCCGGACGCCACTGGGGACCCTTGTCCCACAGGCGGTGTGCGAGCCGGTAGGACCAGATCGCGTGCAGCCCGGGCGAGTTGAACGCCACGTCGGCACGGCTCTCGGCGGCCGGGTCGCGGCGCATCGCGGCGTCGAGGTCCTCACGGACCGTGGCGCGCGCCTGCTGGAGGAGGGACATGGTCAGTCGACGAGGCCCTCGAAGAGGATCGTCGAGAGGTAGCGCTCGCCGAAGCTCGGGATGATGACGACGATCGTCTTGCCGGCGTTCTCGGGCCGCGAGGCGACCTGGTTCGCGGCGGCCAGCGCGGCACCGGACGAGATCCCGACGAGCAGGCCCTCCTCGGTGGCGGCCCGGCGGGCCCACTCGACGGAGGTCTGGGCGTTGACGTCGATGACCTCGTCGTAGATCTCGGTGTTGAGGATCTCCGGCACGAAGTTGGCGCCGATGCCCTGGATCTTGTGCGGGCCGGGGGCACCGCCGTTGAGGATCGGGGACTCCTCGGGCTCGACCGCGACGATCTGCACGCCGGGCTTGCGCGACTTGAGGACCTCGCCGACCCCGGTGATGGTGCCACCGGTGCCGATGCCCGCGACGACGATGTCGACCCCGCCGTCGGTGTCCTTCCAGATCTCCTCGGCCGTCGTGCGGCGGTGGACCTCGGGGTTCGCGGCGTTGGCGAACTGACGGGCGAGGACGGCGCCCTCGCGCTCGGCGACGATCTCGTCGGCCTTGGTGACGGCCCCCTTCATGCCCTCGGAGCCGGGGGTGAGGACCAGCTCGGCGCCGTACGCGCGGAGCAGCGCGCGGCGCTCCTTCGACATGGTCTCGGGCATGGCGAGGACGATCTTGTAGCCGCGCGCCGCGCCGACCATCGCCAGCGCGATACCGGTGTTGCCCGAGGTGGCCTCGACGACGGTGCCGCCGGGCTTGAGCTGGCCGGACGCCTCCGCGGCGTCGATGATCGCGACGCCGATGCGGTCCTTGACCGAGCTCGCCGGGTTGTAGAACTCGAGCTTGGCGGCCACGGTGGCCTCGCCCTCGATGATCCGGTTGAGCCGCACGAGCGGGGTGTTGCCGACCGCCTGGGTCACGTCGTCGAGGATGGGCATCGCGTCGCCTTTCGGTCGAGGGGCGCCGCGACCCCTACCGGGCGACGGCGCGCTGCATCGGTCCTGCTGTCGGGGCCAACCCCCGACACGTTATGTGTATTCCAACAGATGGTTATCCGTGCGCACAACGACGTCTCCCGTTCGGGCGGGCGGCGTCAGCGGTCGAGCAGGTCCCGCTGCACGGCGTTGAGCGGGAGCCGGCGCGCCTCGTCGTCGGCGGCGGCCGCCTCCTCGGGTCGGTCGAGCCGGCGCAGCAGCGCGGCCCGGCTCGCGTGCCAGAGCGGGTAGTCGCCCAGCCCCTCGATCGCGTCGACGAGCGCGAGCCCGGCCTGCGGCCCACGCGCCTCGGCGACGGCGACGGCGTGGTTGAGGCGCACCACCGGACCGTCGTCGACCCGCAGCAGCACCTCGTACCAGGACTCGATGGCCGTCCAGTCGGTGTCCGCCCACGATGGCGCGAGCGCGTGGCAGGCGGCGATGGCGGCCTGCACGACGTAGGGGTCGGGATGGGCCGGCGACAGGCGCAGCCCCTCCCCGACGAGCGGCACCGCCTCGGCGATCGCGGCGCGGTCCCACCGCGAGCGGTCCTGGTCGGCGAGGAGGACCGCGGCCCCGTCGGCGTCGGTGCGGGCGGCCCGCCGCGAGTCCTGGAGGAGGATCAGCGCGAGCAGCCCGGTCGCCCCCGGGTCGCCCGGGCGCAGCCGGCGCAGCAGCCGGGCCAGGCGCAGGGCCTCGGCCACGAGCGCGGGGCGGGTCAGCTCGGGGCCGGCCGTCGCGGCGTACCCCTCGTTGAACATCAGGTAGGTCGTCGCGAGCACGGTGTCCCACCGCTCGGGCAGGTCGTCCTCCGACGGGACGCGGTAGGGGATGCCGGCCAGCCGGATCTTCTGGCGCGCACGGGTGAGGCGCTTGGCCATCGCCGGTTCGGAGACGAGCAGGGCGCGGGCGACCTCCTCGGTGCCCAGCCCGCAGAGGGTGCGCAGGGCCAGCGCCACCCGGGTCCCCGGGCCGAGGCTCGGGTGGCAGCAGGTGAACACGAGACGGAGCAGGTCGTCCTCGACCACCTCGGGCCCGGGGTCCGCCTCGGCGAGCACGACGTCGACGGCCGGGCCGGTCGCGAGCAGCTCCTTGGGGCCGCGGGCGGCCTCGCGGCGGATCTGGTCGACGGCGCAGCGTCGGGCGGTCGTGCGCAGCCACGCCACCGGGGTGTCGGGGATGCCGTCGCGCGGCCAGGTCAGCAGCGCGCGCACGCTCGCGTCCTGCACGGCGTCCTCGGCGAGCGCGAGGTTGCCCGTCCAGCGGGCGAGGGTGGCGAGGACGTCCCGGCCGGCGACCCGCACGATCTCCGCGAGCGCCTCCTGCGCGTCGGTCGGCCGGGCGCCGGCCCGGGCGTCCTCGGGGCGGGCGGACCCGCCCCCGGGGCGACCGCGCTCACATCGGGAACTCGATGACGGGGCGCACCTCGACGGCCCCGTCCCACGCGCCGGGGATGGTCGCCGCGACCTTGACGGCCTCGTCGAGGTCGGCGCACTCGAGCAGGTAGAAGCCGGTGAGGGCCTCCTTGGTCTCGGCGTAGGGGCCGTCGGTGGTCAGCGGCGTGCCGCCCTTGGCCTCGACCCGCACGGTGGTCGCGGTTGAGGTCGGGTAGAGGGCCGCGCCCCCGCGGATGACGGCGCCGGCCGCCTCGGCGAACGCGCCGTACTCCGCGGTCTCGGCGGCGTACTCGGGGAGGGTCCAGTCGACATCGCGGCTGTAGATCATGGCGGCGTACTGGGTCATGGTGGCTCCTGGGTCTCGGGTGAGTGGGCCGCACCGGTGTCCGGCCTCACCCTAGAGACGAACGGCCGGTGCGCAGAAGGACACCACCACCCCACGGACTGCTCCGGGACCCCGGCCGTCGCCGGTCCGGGGCCCTGTTGACGGTCGTCACAGACCGGTGAGCGCTCGCTTACCGGGCAGTAGGCTGCACCGCATGCCTGCTGCCCTCGCACCCGCCCTGGCCAGCGACGTCCTCCCGTCGTTCGACGACCGCTTCGGCGGCGTGACCGCCCTCCAGGTGGTCGCCGTCGTGCTCTGCCTCGTCGTCCCGACCATCGGGTGGGCGCTGCTCTTCCGGCAGGTCGGCCGGTTCGTCACGCTCTACCGGTTCGGGCAGCCGGACGGCTCGCGCACCGACGCCCCGGTGGCGCGCACCTGGACCCTGGCCAAGGAGTTCCTCGGGCACACCCGGATGTCGCGGCTCAAGGTCGTCGCGGCGGCGCACTGGTTCACCGCGCTCGCGTTCATCATCCTCTTCACGACGCTGGTCAACGCCTTCTTCCAGCTCGTCCAGCCCGACTACCGGCTGCCGCTCATCGGGCACTTCGCCCCGTTCGAGTGGGTCGTCGAGATCTTCGCGTGGGGCGGGCTCGTCGGCATCGTCGTGCTCATGGCGATCCGCCAGAAGCAGCACCCGCGGCGGGCCGCAGGGGAGGGCGGGCGGTACTCGCGCTTCTTCGGGTCGACCTTCTGGCAGGCCTACTACGTCGAGCTGACCATCCTCTTCGTGACGATCTGCATCGTCCTGCTCCGCGGCCTCGAGGCGGCGATGGTGCAGCGCTTCGAGCCCGACGTCTCGCTCGTCGCGCACTTCCCGCTGACCGGCTGGATGGCCGGCTGGTGGGCGGGCACGTCGCCGGCCGGGCTCGCCGCGTGGGTGCAGGTCGTCGCCACGGTCAAGATCATGATCTCCTTCGCCTGGATGATCACCATCGCCCTCCAGCCGACGATGGGCGTCGCCTGGCACCGGTTCCTCGCCTTCCCGAACATCTGGTTCAAGCGCGAGTCCTCCGGTCGCACGGCCCTCGGTGCCGCGAAGCCGATGACGGTGGGCGGCAAGCCGTTCGACCTGGAGGCCATGGAGGAGATGGAGGAGGGCGACGTCCTCGGGGTGGGCAAGGTCGAGGACTTCACGTGGAAGGGCCTGCTCGACTTCTCGACCTGCACCGAGTGCGGCCGTTGCCAGTCGCAGTGCCCGGCGTGGAACACCGAGAAGCCGTTGTCCCCCAAGCTCTTGATGATGACGCTGCGCGACCACGCGGACGCCAAGGCACCGTACCTGCGGGCGCTCTCGGAGGCCGACGGCGACGCGGAGAAGGCGATGGCCTCGGTCACGGCGGCCGCGCAGACGGTGCCGACCGACGGCATCGAGCCAGCGGGTTCGGTCGACGTCGTCGACTGGACCTCGATGGCCCTCGTCGGCGCCACCGGGTACGACGCCGCCGCGCCGCTGTCGGCCTACAACCCGCACGGCCCCGACGCGGTCATCGACCAGGACGTCCTGTGGTCGTGCACCACCTGCGGCGCGTGCGTCGAGCAGTGCCCCGTCGACATCGAGCACGTCGACCACATCATCGACATGCGCCGGTACGCGACCCTCATCGAGTCGGCCTTCCCGAACGAGCTCGGCGGGCTCTTCAAGAACCTCGAGGGCAAGGGCAACCCCTGGGGGATGGGCGCCCGCGCGCGCCTCGACTGGGCCAAGGACCTCCCGTTCGACGTCAAGGTGCTCGGGCAGGACGTCTCGGAGGCGTCCGAGGTCGACTGGCTGTTCTGGGTCGGCTGCGCCGGCGCCTACGAGGACCGGGCGAAGAAGACGTCGCGCGCGGTCGCCGAGCTGCTCGACACCGCCGGGGTGTCGTTCGCGGTGCTCGGTGACGGCGAGACGTGCACCGGCGACTCCGCACGCCGGGCGGGCAACGAGCTGCTCTTCCAGACCCTCGCCGCGCAGAACGTGTCGACGTTCGGGGAGTTCGGCGTCACGAAGGTCGTCGTCACCTGCGCCCACTGCTTCAACACCATCAAGAACGAGTACCCGCAGCTCGGCGGCAACTACGAGGTCGTCCACCACACCCAGCTGCTCAACCGGCTGGTGCGCGAGAAGCGGCTGACGCCGGTCGCGCGTCCGGACGAGGCGCCGGGGATGTCGTCGGCGAAGAACGTCGCGTCGACGGCGGCGACGGTCACGTACCACGACCCCTGCTACCTCGGCCGGCACAACGGCGTCTACACCCCGCCGCGCGAGCTCATCGGCGCGCTGCCCGGGGTCGAGCTGCGCGAGATGCCCCGCTCGGGCGAGAAGTCGTTCTGCTGCGGCGCCGGCGGTGCGCGCATGTGGATGGAGGAGAAGCTCGGCACGCGGATCAACACCAACCGCACCGACGAGGCGCTGGCCACCGGCGCCGAGCGGATCGCCATCGGCTGCCCCTTCTGCCGCGTGATGATCTCCGACGGACTGACGGCCAAGCAGGCCGAGGGCGTCGGCGAGGAGGTCGAGGTCGTCGACGTCGCGCAGATGCTCCTCGCGGCAGTGCGTCGGGGTCAGGAGCCGGTCGAGGCCGAGGCGGCTGCGCCGGTCGCGGCCGAGGCGGCTGCGCCGGTTGAGGACGAGGCTGCTGCGCCGGTCGAGGCGGCGGCGCCCGCCGCCGCTGCGGCCGCGACCACGGAGACGGAGGAGGCCCCGGCCGAGACCGCGCCGGCCGCCGAGGAGGAGGCTCCGGAGCCGTCCGACGAGGACGACCCCTGGGACGAGCCCGCCGGAACGATCGCCCCCGCTGCCGACAAGGAGGCGCCGGCCACGCCGGAACCCGCCGACGAGGACGACCCCTGGGACGAGCCGTCGAGCGCGAGCCCGGTCTCGGACACCGGCAAGGCCGCGCCGCCGGCCGAGGCCGCGCCAGCCACCGCGCCCGAGTCCGAGAAAGCCGCCTTGGCCGACGGCACCGAGCCGGACCCCTGGGACGAGCCGGCCGCCACGGCCGATCCCGCCCCGGGACGCTCGCAGGGCGCGCCGTCGGAGGAGAAGGCCGTCGCCGACGCCGCCGCCTCCACCGACGACGTCGACCCCTGGGACGAGCCCGCCGGCACCGTCGAGGAGTCCTCGACCACCTCGGCATCCGACGCCCCGGTCGAGACCTCCGAGCCCGAGCCCGCCACGGAGCCGGAGCCGGCCGCCGAGGCCTCGACTGCCGCGGCCGCAGAAGACGACGTCGACCCCTGGGACGAGCCCGCGGACTCCGCCCCGGCGACCTCGGCGGAGCCAGAGAAGACGGAGCCGCAGGTCGAGCCAAACCCGACGACCGAGGCCACATCCGCTCCGGCGGCAGACGACGACGTCGACCCGTGGGACGAGCCCGCCGACACCGTCGAGGCGTCGTCGCAGACCTCGGCTCCTGCCACCGAGCCCGAGGCGGAGGCGGAGGCGGCCGAGCAGCCCGCACCCGACGCCGAGGTGCCGGCACCAGAGCCCGAGGCGAAGACCGCGGAGCCCGAACCGGATTCGAAGGCGAAGACCGCCGACCCCGAGCCGGAGCCGGAGGCAACGGACGCCGAGCCGGAGCCCGAGCGCGCCGACGCGCCGGCAGCCGAGACCGAGACCGGGTCGACGGACGCCGGGTCGTTCAGCGGCGACGCCTCGCTCCTCGACGAGCCCGACCCCTGGGACGAGCCGGCCGACACCATCGAGGCTGCGTCGCCATCAGCATCCGACATCCAGCCCGACGCGGAGGCTCAGCCGTCCACGGAGCCGGAGCCGGAGGCGAAGACCGCCGAGCCGGAACCCGAGCCGGCCGAGTCGTCCGAGCCGGTCGCTGACGAGGAGCCGGCGCCCGAGCCGGTCGCTGACGAGAAGCCGGAGCCCGAACCGGCCAAGGACAAGCCCGAGCAGACCACGACGCCGGCAGCGAAGCCATCCGGTGAGTTCGGTGGCGACGCCAGCCTGCTCGACGAGCCCGACCCCTGGGACTGACCTCCGAGCACTGATTGCCCAGAACCCACCTCGCAGGCCCCTCCAGGGGCTTCCCGAGGTGGGTTCTGGGCAATCAGTCGGCAGTGCAGGCCACGATCGGGGTCGCGGGCTGGCGTCCCGCAGCGCCTGACGGACCCGCGCCCACCCCTGGCACTGCCCGGCAGCCCTGGCAGCGCTGGCAGCCCTGGCAGCCAAGTCTGTTCGATGGGAGGATCGTCCGCCTCCTGACGGGGATAAGCCTCCCATCGAGCTGCCTCCGACCGACGACCTCGCCGACACGCACGACGCCCCGGCCCCCACGCAGGGGACCGGGGCGTCGCGGCGTCGAGCCGGGAGCGTCAGCCCAGGCCGTTGGCCTTGAGGAACTCCTCGGCGACGGCCTTGGGGTCCTTCTTGTCGATGTCGGTCTGCTTGAGCATCTGCGTCACGGCATCGGTGGTCAGCTTCGCGGACACCGCGTTGAGGGCGTCCTTGACCTGGTCGGCCTTGTCGGCCCGCACGAGCGGCACGATGTTCTGCGACCCGAACACCTTCTTGGTGTCCTCGAGCACGACGAGGTCGTTCGCCGCGATGCCGGGGTCGGTGGAGAAGACGTTCGCGACGTCGGCCTGCCCGTTGACGAGGGCCTGGAGGACGGCCTGGCCCGTGAGCGGACGGAAGGTCCCGAACGTCACGCCGTAGACCTTCTCGAGGCCGACGACACCCTGCGGGCGCTGCTTGAACTCGGGCTGGGCGGCGAGGGTCATGTCGCCGGAGACCGCCTTGAGGTCCTCGATGGTCTTGAGGTTCTTGGACTCGGCGGTCTTCTTGGTGACGGCGAGGGAGTCGACGTCCTCGGCCGCAGACTTGTCGAGCACCGTGAGGGTCTTCGGGATGACCGACTTGGCCTTGTCGTAGACCTCGGTGGCGTCGGTGCCGGAGTACGACTTGTCGTAGAAGACGGCGAGCGCGCCGGTGTACTCGGGGAAGACCTGGACGGAGTTGTCCTCGAGGGCCCGCAGGTAGATCTCTCGGGCGCCGATGTTGGTCTTCGTCGTGGCGTCGATGCCCTTGGCGCGCAGGGCGCCGGCGTAGACCTCGGCGAGGAGGGTGGACTCGGAGAAGTCGGCGCCGCCGACGACGATCGAGCCGGAGGAGGCACCCGAGGACCCGCCGGAGGGGGCGTCGGAGGCGAGCGGGTCGCTGCCGCCGCCACCGCAGGCCGACAGCCCGAGGGCGGCGACGACGGCGACGGTGCTGAGGACGGTTCTGCGCTTCATCGGGTCGATCCCTTTCGTGGTGGCCGGGCCGGTGCGGCGGGGCCGGGTGCAGATCGGTGGAGCAACGGTCGGAGGAGCGGGGACGGGGACGCCGACGGACGGCGCCCGGTGGTGCGGGCGGGCGGGCCGGTCAGGACGAGCCGCCCGGGATCCCACCCTGACCAACAGGCAGGCGGGCGTTTGCTTCCACTGCGGCGGCATCGTCATCGTTTCGTGACCCACCGACAGGACGCCGGGTCCGCGCCAGGCCGGGCGAGACGAGGCGTCGCTGGAGCAGCGCGAGCAGCCCCTCGAGCAGCACCGCGAGCACGGCCACGAGCAGCGCCCCGGCGGCGGCCTGCGGGTAGTCGCCGAACGCGATGCCGTCGACGAGCAGCCGGCCGAGGCCGCCCAGCCCGATGAGCGCGGCGATGGTCGCGGTGGCCACGACCTGCAGTGATGCGGTGCGCACGCCCGACATCACGAGCGGCAGGGCACACGGCAGCTCGACCTGGCGCAGTACCTGCCAGCCGGTCATCCCGACGCCGCGGGCCGCGTCGCGCGCCGCCGGGTCGACGGCCTCGACGCCGGCGTAGGTGCCGGCGAGCAGCGGGGGGACGGCCAGCAGCACGAGGACGACGGTGCTGGGCAGGAGGAAGGCGAGGTTGCCGCGCAGCGCGGGCCCGAGCCACAGGGCGAACGCGAAGAGCAGGCCGAGGGTCGGGACCGCACGGGCCGCGTTGGTCGCGGTGACGAGCCAGCGCATCCGACCGGTGTGGCCGATCCACAGCCCCAGGGGCAGCGCGATGGCGAGGGCGATGACCATCGCGAGGACGCTGTACCAGAGGTGCTCGAGCAGCCGGGTGAGGATGCCGTCCGGCCCGGACCAGTGGGCGGGGTCGAGGAGCCAGGAGAAGAGGGAGCCGATCACGAGCGCGCTCCCGCCGCTCGACGCCACGGCGTGAGGGTCCGCGCCAGGGTCTGGATGACGAGGTCGAGCAGGAGCGCGAGGACCATCGTCGCGACGATGCCCGTGAGCAGCTCGCCCCAGATGATCCGCCGGTAGCCGTCGACGAGCAGGTTCCCCAGCTGCGAGACCCCGACGACCGAGGCGATGGACACGATCGACACGTTGGAGACGGCGGCCACCCGCAGCCCGGCCGCGATGACGGGGACGGCGAGCGGCAGCTCGACCCCGAACAGCCGGCGCAGCCCGCGGTAGCCCATCGCCGTCGCGGCCTGCTCGACGTGGTCGGGCACCGAGAGCAGGCCGTCGGCGACCGTGCGGGCGAGGAGGGCGACCGTGTAGATGGTCATCGCGACGACGACGTTGACCGGGTCGAGGATCTTCGTGCCGAGGACCAGCGGCATGATGACGAAGAGCGCCAGCGACGGGATCGTGTAGAGCAGACCGGTGGTGGTGACGACCGCCGGGTAAGAGCCGCGCCAGCGCTTGGCGGCCCAGCCGAGCGGCAGCGACAGCACCAGGCCGACGACCAGCGGCACCCCGGCCAGGTACAGGTGGGACAGGCTGAGGTCGAGGACCGTGCGCCAGTTGTCGGCGAGCCAGTCCACGTCAGGCCTCGTCCGCCGCCACCGCGACCGCGCCCCCGTGCACCGGGTCGTCCTCGTCGCGCTCGGGTCGGTCGGTGTCCTCGATGGCGCTGAGCACCTCGTGGGCCAGCACGGTGCCGACGAGCGAGCCGCTGTCGTCGACGACGACCCCGCGCCGCGACGGCGAGGAGAGCGCGGCGTCGAGGGCGCCGCGCAGGGTGCCCCCGGCCCGGGCCACGGTGCCGCCGCGGTGCAGGTCGGAGTCCTCGACCGCCCGGCCGCCGATGCGCGCCGGCTCGACCCATCCGAGCGGGTGCCGGTCGTCGTCGACGACGAGCAGCCAGGCCGCACTCCCCTCGGGTCGCTCGCCGAGCACGACGGTGCGCTCGGACCGCAGCGGCAGCCGGGGCGTCGCCTGGAACTGGAGGGCGCGGTAGCCCCGGTCGCGCCCGACGAAGTCGGCGACGAAGTCGTCGGCCGGGTGCGCGAGCAGGTACGACGGCTCGGCCACCTGGGCCAGCGTGCCGCCGACGCGGAGCACCGCGACCTGGTCGCCGAGCTTGATGGCCTCGTCGATGTCGTGGGTGACGAAGACGATGGTCTTGCCGAGCTCGTCCTGGAGCCGGAGGAACTCGTCCTGCAGCTGGTCGCGGACGATGGGGTCGACCGCCGAGAACGGCTCGTCCATGAGCATCACGGGCGGGTCGGCGGCCAGGGCCCGGGCCACGCCCACCCGCTGCTGCTGCCCACCCGAGAGCTGCGCCGGGTAGCGGTCGCCGAGGTGCAGCTCGAGGCCGACGCGCTCGAGCAGCTCGCGCGAGCGCTCGGCCGTCCGCTTCCGGTCCCAGCCGAGCAGCCGGGGCACGGTGCCGATGTTGTCGAGGACCGTGCGGTGCGGGAACAGGCCGGCGTGCTGGATGACGTAGCCGATGCCCCGTCGCAGCTCGGCCTGGGGCATCCGGCCGGTGTCCTGGCCGTCGAGCGAGATCGACCCGCGGGTCGGCTCGATCATCCGGTTGACCATCCGCAGGCTCGTCGTCTTGCCGCAGCCCGAGGGCCCGACGAGGACGGTGATCTTGCCGGTGGGTGCCGTGAGGCTGAGGTCGTCGACCGCGACGGTGCCGTCGGGGTACTGCTTGGTGACGCCGTCGAAGCGGATCATCCGACGACCCTAACGAAGATGCGCGCGGACGCGACGGGTTGCCGTCCGTCCTTTAACGACCTGGCCTACCGCCCCAGGAGGGCGCCGGTGACGAAGTCGGTGACCGTGCGGTGCCAGTAGGAGGCGTGGCGCAGCATCGCGTGCTTCTCGCCGGGCACCCGCAGGTGGGTGACGTCGGCGCCGGACTCCTCCCAGCGGCGGGCGATGACGGCGGTGCGCCGCGGGTCGGTCATCCGGTCGCCGCTGCCGTGCATGAGGAGGACCGGCACGTCGGAGCGCGGCTGGCGGGCGTCGTCCTCGACCCACGGGGCCAGCGCCGCGACCGCCGCGACGTCGGGCTCGGCGGCGAGCTGGAGGGCCACCCGGCCGCCCATCGAGTGCCCGACGAGGGCCACCGGGACGCCGGGCAGGACGCGGCGGATGCGCTCGAGGGCCCAGCGCGCGTCGTGCACGGGGTCCTGCTCGAGGCCGTTCCAGCCGCGGACGCGGTACTTCAGGCGCAGGACGGCGAGGCGGCCGTCGGCGGCGTGCTGGAGGGCGGTGGCGAAGGGGAGCATCCGGACGACGGCCAGGCGCCGCCAGCGGACCGGTTCGTGGCTGCGCTCGGCACCGCCGTGGAGGACGAGGACGACACCGACGGGGGCCTCGGGCACGTGACCGCGCAGCTCGGCGCCGCCGCCGCCCTCGGGGGAGAGCAGCGCCGTGGCGAGGTCCGTGGTGGGCGTGTGCCCCGGGGCGGGGTGGGACTCGAGCGCCGGTTCGGGCGTGCTGGTGGGGCGGTCGGGCATCGCGTCCTCCGGGTCGGGCAGGCCGGTCGGTGTCCGGGGCGGACCGAACCCTGCACCCCGATGGGTACCGCGTGCACGGAGCCACGACGGGGACGGCCCGCACTCCGGGCGTGTCGTGCCAGGGTCGGGTGTCGTGGCGGGGTTCGGTGCCTGGGGTGTGGGTGGATGCCCTGGGGTCCGGCTCAGACGTCGGCGCGGTGGAAGTTCTGGAAGCTGCGGCTGGCGGTGGGGCCGCGCTGGCCCTGGTAGTGCGAGCCGTAGCCCTCGGAGCCGTAGGGGCTCTCGGCCGGGCTGCTCAGGCGGAAGAACGCGAGCTGGCCGATCTTCATCCCGGGCCAGAGCATGATCGGCAGGGTCGCGACGTTGGAGAGCTCGAGCGTGACGTGGCCGGTGAAGCCGGGGTCGACGAAGCCGGCCGTCGCGTGGGTCAGCAGGCCGAGGCGCCCGAGGCTGGACTTGCCCTCGACCCGGGCGGCGAGGTCGTCGGGGAGGCTGACGGTCTCGAGCGTGGAGCCGAGGACGAACTCGCCCGGATGGAGGACGAACCCCTCGTGCGGCTCGACCTCGACGAGCCGGGTGAGGTCGGCCTGGTCCTGGGCCGGGTCGATCACCTGGTACTTGTGGTTGTCGAAGAGCCGGAAGAACTTGTCGAGGCGCACGTCGACGCTGCTGGGCTGGATCATGTCGGGGTCCCACGGGTCGAGGACGACCCGTCCGGCCTCGACCTCGGCGCGGATGTCGCGGTCGGAGAGGAGCACGCGGTCAGGCTACCGGTGGGCCGCCGGGGGCGGTGCGGGGGCGCGGTGCGGTTCGGCTAGACTTCCGGGCGCCGGGGAGGTCGCTCGACCCGGAATGCCGATGTAGCTCAATGGTAGAGCGCCAGCTTCCCAAGCTGGACACGCGGGTTCGATTCCCGTCATCGGCTCCACCGCATCACCGCAGGTCAGGCCAGATGAAGCCGACCGGCCCCCTCTCCCGGATGGCACAGCCAGTGCGTCGCGTGCCCAACGCGTGCCCAATCACCGCCCGCCACCCCGGCTGAACACTTGGTCCAGGGTCGCCGCGATCCGGGCATCACGCTCGGCCGTCGCGTGCTGGTAGATGAGCGCCGCACGCATGCTTGCGTGGCCCATCCGGTGCATCAGCTCGCGGGTGCTGGCCCCCGACGCAGCGGCGAAGTGGTTGCCCGTGTGGCGCAGGTCATGCAGATGCACCCGCGGGTCAAGGTCGGCCGCCGAGCGGGCCGCGGACCACACCGGGGTCCAGTTCGACCGGTGCAGGGTGTTGCCTCGCTGGCCCACGAACAGCCGGCCCTCGGGCCCGTCCTCTGCGAACGCGGCGAGGTGCTGCTCGATGTCCTCACGTAGCCCGAGCGGGAGCGCGATGGTCCGCAGGCCCGCTCGCGACTTCGGGCCCTTGACCACGAGCCGGCCGCCGACTTCGGAGACCGAGCGCCGCACCGTGAGGGTCATCAGGTCCAGGTCGAGGTCGCCCCGCTGCAGGCCCATCAGCTCACCCCACCGGAGCGAGCCGTACACCGCCAGCAGCACCACGAGTCGGTAGCGGGGCTCGATCACCTCGGCCAGCCGCGCGACCTCGGCCGGGGTGAGGATGGGCCGCTCGGAAGCGACCTCGCTCCCCGCGCCCCGGATGCGGCACGGGTTCCGCAGGATCACCTCGTCATCGACCGCCGTCGCCATGATCGAGCGCAGCAGCCGGTACGCCTTCGCGATGGTCGAGGCCCCGACACCCGCGTCCTGACGACCCTGCCGCCAGCGCCGCACCAGGGCGGGCGAGAGGTACCGCAGCTGGACCTCGCCCAGGTACGGCGCGAGGTGCAGCCGCAGCAGTGTCCCGTACAGCTCACGCGTCCGGCCCGTGATCGTCGCCCGCTCCGCCACCCACCGAGCGGCGTACGTCCCGAACGTCACCCCGGCCAGCGACGGATCCACCCACCGACCGGTCGCCATGTCCGCCGCCACGATCGCGTACGCCGCCTCGGCCTCCGCCTTGGTCCGGTGCGTCTGCTCCAACGTCCGGCGCAGGCCGTCCAGACCCGTGTACCGGACCTGCCAACGCCCGGACGGCAGCCGGCGGATCGACCCGCGCACCCGCTTGCCCATCACGCACTCCGCCCGCGCGACGGCAGCGGCTCCACCGTCACCGCCGCCAGGTACTCCGGCACCGCCGACACCGGGAACCGCAGGTGCTTCCCCACCCGCAGGAACCGGATGCGCCGCGCCGCCACCAGCTGACGGACGAACCCGTCCGCCGTTCCCAGCACCTCCGCCACCTCGTGCACCGTCAGAAGCCGCTGCATCTCCGTCGTCTCTTCCATCGCCCTCACCTCGTGCTCGTCGTTCCTCCGCTGTGGTGTGTCCCCGTGTGGTGACCGTCCCTGCGCTCCGCTCGCCACTGGTCGTACTCGCGGGCTCGGGCCGCGGCCGCCAACGCGAGTGCTTCCTCCGCGGCATCACGCCAGCCGGTGCCCAGGTACGTCCACGAGCCGACGACGACGGTGCTCTCCTCGTCGTCGTCGGCCAGGAGGCGGCGCTCGAGGTCGCGGGTGTCGATCGGTTCCCCGGTCCGGCGGGACTCGGCGGCCATCGCCTGCCACCGGGCGCGGGCACGGCGCAGCGCTCCGAGGGTCACGGAGTAGCGGCGTGACTTCGTGCCGAAGTGGCCGCGGAAGCCGAGCATGTGCACCCACCGGCCCATCCGCTGGTAGTCGTGGTCCTCGTGGTGGTGCCGGGCGGCGCGGTCGGCCAGGGCCGCGCATGCGGCACGGAAGGCGGCGATGTGCGGGCGCTGCTGGCCTTCGCCGTGCAGGCCGGAGACGTCCTTGGTGGCGTACTTCGCGAGGTAGCCGGCCACCTGACCGGGCGTCAGAGCGGCGGTCGGGTCATCGACGCGGTGGCCGGCCGTGACCACCCGGACGTCGAGCTGCGCGCCCCAGGCCAGGACGCGCGGAGTGTCTTGGTCGTCGACCGCTTCGGCCAAGACGGTGACGCCTGGCGCGGTGTCGCGGACCAGGGCAGCCAGGGCCGGGCCGTCGAGGGCGTCCGGGGATGGTGCGCCGATCCCGGCGTCGGCGGGTCCGTCGAGGCGGATCAGGGCGTGGAAGTGGACCAGGCCGCGGCCTTGGTACTCGGCGACCTTGGCGTACTGGATCGAGGCGTGCTCGCCCAGGCCGGACTCCGTCACCCCCAGATGGGCGGCGACAGCTCGGCGCAGGGCGATGGTGGTGCGCCGCCACAGCTCCGGGGCGTGCCACTGCCAGAGGACCGCCGACGCGGTGTCGTGGCAGTCCGGGCACAAGGGGGCACCCGAGCGCTCGTCCCCGGGCTCGTGGATAGCGGTGCACCACAGGGGCCGTCCGTGCACGCAGCGGGTGCGGTCGTCCCGACGTCGCGGCCGACAGGGCCTCCCGCCGCGGTGCCCGTGCACCAGCCCGAACGAGGGCGCGGTGAACGTCGCGAACAGCAACGGGTTGCCCGCCACCTGCTCCGGGACCGTCTTGCCGCCAGCGACCCCCGCACTGATGAGCGCGAAGGTGTCCCGGGCGTAGGTCCGCGAGCACGCCGGGCAGACGTGGGCGCGCCGGTTCCCGCACGGCCGGAACAGCACCCCCAACGGGGCGTCGGTCGAGCGGAACGTCGAGAGCACCTCGCCGGTCCGGGCGTCGATGGTCGTCGAGGACCCCGCGAGACGGACCGGGCGGGCGCAGTTGTGCACCGCAGCCAGCGTGTCGGCGAAGGCGTCCATCGACCCGTCCGCGAACCGGCCCAGCAGTCCCACGCCGGTCGCGCCGTGCAGCGCGGGGACGTCGAGGGGGAAGTCCTCACCGAACCCGCCGAACCCAGTGGCGGGGTGATGGTCGACGACGCACTAGGTGGCATGGTGACGGCTCCGGTCAGGCGGCCCGGTCGGTGTGGAGCGCGCCAAGGACGACCCTGCCCAGGGGTTCGCCGTGGCGGAGGGCGCCGTCGAGGGGTCGGCGCTGGTCGGGGTCGAGCCCACCCCAGATGCCGAACTCCTCGCCGTACAGCAACGCCGCGGCCAGACACTTCCGCCGGATCGGGCAGCCGGAACAGATCGAGCGGGCGCGGTGAGCAGCCGGGGCGCGCAGGTCCTCGAACCACCCACCGTCCGGGTCGGCGGCGCAGGAGCCGCGTTCTCGCCAGCGGATGCCGTCGAGCTCGTCGAGGACCGCGGCGCTGGTGGTCACGTACGGCAGCGGAACACCCCACGGGCGCAGCGCGACCCGGTCCGGGGCCTGCGGGCCGGTCATCGCGCCGCGCTCCCTTCGGCCGACGTCGCAGCGGCGGCGGCACGGGCCCGTGGTGCTCGCGGCGAACGCGGCCGCCGGGGCGGAGGGGTGGGCTCGTTCGTGCCCACCGAGTGCAGCCGCGGCCCGTCGCTACCTGACGTCTCGCGCTCGTCACCCTCGTCCGGCGGGTCGGGCGTGGCCGGAGTCATCGAGGCGCGGCAGGGGTACCGGGCGGCGAGGTCGCGGATCACCGGGTCGGGCCAGTAGTCGGCGCGGACCCGGTCGGTGTTGCCCTCGTCGTCGACCACCCAGGCCGTGCCGGGAGCGGTCGGGGAGATCCGGTGCGCAGGGGCCGTGCGAGCAGCCCCGTCCCCGAGGACCATCGCCGTCTCTTGGTCCGACAGCAGCCGCAACGCGACCCGCTGCGTGAACAGGTTCCGCATGGTCACCACGTCCTTACGGGGGTCCTGCACGAACGCGGCCACCACCACTCCGAGGGCGCGGCCCTTGGTCAGCAGCCGGGCCAGCAGCCGCGCTGCCTCCATGCGGGTCTCCCGGTCGGCGTACGCGATGAGGTCGGCCAGCTCGTCGATGACCAGGACGTGCAGCGGGTCGCCCGGCCGCGGCGTGTGAGCGCGGACCTGACCGGCCATCGCCTGCCCGCGCCTTTCCGCGACGTCGAGCAGAGCCGTCAGGACTGCGAGGGCGTCAGGGCCGGTGTCGGCCACCGTGGCGAACAGGGCGCGGCCCATCCGCAGCTCCACCCCGTGCTTGAGGTCGATCCCCCACAGCCGGACGGTGTCGGACGGCACGAGCGGAGCGAGGCCGGCGACCAGGCCCCACAGCACCGAGCCCTTCCCGGCCCCAGAGCAGCCGGCGACCAGCGTGTGCCGCCCCGCGACCGTCAGGGCCCAGACCCCGCCCACGTCACGACGACCGAGCGGCAGCAGCTGCCCCGGCTCGGCGGACGTTGGTCCGAGCGGGACGGTCCCGTCGCGAGGCTGCAGGAGGGCCTCGTGCATGACGAGCTCGACGAGCAGGGTCGAGGTCGACCCGCTGTGCGCGGTGCACCGCCAGGACAGGGCATCCAGCGTCGCGGCCAGCCCTGGTACGCCCGCTTCGAGCTGGTCGAGCGTCTGGCCCGCCCGGGCGCGGATGACGAGCGTGACCGTCGAGCCCTTCGCGCGGACCGATCGCAGCCGCGGGACCGACTGCCCCGAGGGCTTGCGCGACCCGGCCACCACGCGGTCTCGCAGGACCCGCGACCACCCGCAGACCTCCGCCAGACCGGTCCAGTTCCGACGCACGTACCGCCGCCACCCGCGACGCCTCGACGGGCCCGCGACCACGCGCTCGTATCCGGCCGGGAACCACCACGCCCAGCCGGCCAGTGCGAGCGGAGCGGCGAGCCCCGACGAGACCCACGCCAGCAGGGGCTCCCCTCGCGCCCACGACAGGAGCACCGACACCACCAGCCACGCCGCGACCATCCGGCGGTGGCCGATCATCCAGGCCCACAGCCACCGGCCCAGCCAGCCGACGGACCTCATCGCGGCCCGCCCCGTTCGTGCTCCTCGCACGCCGCCAGGGCCCGGTCCACGCACGAGGCGGCGACGTCCAGCCACCCGGCGACGCTTGCCATCGCCTCGGCGAACCCCGGCACGTCCTGACCCGAGTGCCCCAACCGCAGGATGTGCTCGGCCGCGTCCTCGGTCCGTGCGTAGATCCCCAGCAGCTCCTCCGCCAGCGCCTCGTCCGTTCCGACCCCGAACGAGCGAGCCAGCCTGTCGAGGTCAACCGCGGTCACGACGCGGCCTTGAGTGTGGCCCCGGCGCGACCATCCCCTCCGCCCGGAATGACCACGACAGCCGCGGGCGCGGGCCGCTGTCGTCGATCCACCCCAGCGCCGTCAGCCCAACGAACTCCACCGGCGTCCACGGCATCCCAGACTTGTTCTCCGGCGGCACCGGCTGCTGCTTCGCAGCGAACTTCACCGACACCGCGGTCTCCTTGCGCGACGCCTCCTCGTCCGCATCGAGCACCGTTGCCTGCCACATCAGCAGCCCGGTGTCCTTGTCCACCTGCTGGGGTCGCGAACCGTCCTCCCGCGGTGAGGCGTTGAAGTCCGCCACGGGCTCCACCGCTCCCTTGAGGAACGCTCCCGCGGGGAAGACGTCGCCGTGCGCCACCTTGATCCGCCGCTGCATCGCCATGACCATCTCCACTCTCGAAGCGGTGGGACTCTTACTGCCTCACCGGCTGTATCTGTCACCATAGGGGACTCATCCGTCCCCTGCAAGGACTCTTACGCCCGTAAAGGGCGGAAAGGTCCCCCGGGGGACTGACCAGCCCCCGGAGTCCTGCACAATGAAGGAGTGGAGATGCCAGAGGTGATCAAGACCCGGCGGGCGGCGCTCGGGCTGAGCCAGGCCGACCTCGCCGCACAGGTCGGGCTCGACAAGCGGCAGATTCGCCGGTACGAAGCGGGCGATGCCCAGCCGACCCTTTCCGCCGGCCGGCAGATCGCCCAGGCCCTGGGGATCACCCTCGACGAGCTGGCGGGCGCGCACTCACGACGGGTCGGCCTGTCGGGCGCGTGGTTCGCGGCGTGGGAGACCTGGAAGGACGGCGAGCCGGTCTTCACGGCGCAGCCGGTGGCGCTGCGCCAACGGGGCGACCTCATCCAGGTCCAGGCCGAAAACCGAGGTAACGTCACCGTGGCCGAGGGTGGCTACCTCTGGCGCGGCGAACTCCGCCTCTGGGACAACGAAGTCCTCATGGGCTGGTACGCCGCCGAGGACGAAGGCGTCCGCTCTCTAGGAACGCTGTTCTTCCGTGTCCACATGCACGGCCAGCACATGGCAGGCCGCTGGGTTGGCCAGTCGCACGACGGCCCGCTCTTGACAGGGGCCGCGTCCATCGCCAAGTCCGAGGACGCCGCCACCTCGCAGCTGCGAGACCTGATTGAAGGGAGCAGCACCCGGTGAACGACGTCGTCGAGGTCATCGTTACTGGCCCACCCGACTTCATGCAGAAGCTGGTGGAAACCCTGATCGGCGAACGCCTGATCGCGTGCGGTCAGCTGGCGCCGATAATGTCCACCTATCGCTGGCAAGGAGCGGTCGAAAACGCCACCGAGGTGCGCGCAATTCTGCACACTACGAGGGAGTGCTCCGACCTCGTCATGCGGCGCATCCAAGAAGAGCACCCCTATGAAGTGCCCTGCATCCTGATTTCGCCAGTCATGGCTGGGAACTCGCGCTACCTAGCCTGGGTCGCTCAAGAAACACATAAGGGACCGAGCTCTTCATAAGGGTTGTCAATTCCGCCCTGACGCACAGAACCGTTACGAATCAGTCCGCCGACGCCGCTGGGAGAGCCGCCTGTTGGGGCTTCTCTCGGTACGGGAAGAATCCATACCGGCCCAAATCTTGACGATGCGTAAACGGAACGTCCACTGTACTGCCATCTAGAGCCTCGGTGGGGTCAAGGTTCTCCATAACGATTACTTGACCATCGAAGTCAGTTTGAATGTTCCTATAGAAGGCCTCCACGACACCCTTTGGGAGCGATTCATCCAAAAGCGGAGGGTCCAGTTCACCACTGTCTGGAGGCCGGTACGTGACGAGCGGTGAATCCAACACGACGAAGCCGGGATGCGCCATGTCTCGATCAAAGCAGTACTGCGCCAGACCAAGCGAGAAGGCCGCGTGCAGTACGGCACGAACCCCCTTCCCGTGCGAGGACCGGAACTGGTCGCCAGCTTGGATGTCTTGCTCACTCCGGTCATAGCGCACCATTGCAGCGTCTGGGTAGCCCCATGCTCCTAGTCGTGCTTGCAACTCAGACGAGAACTCGCGAATCGCCCCCAGACTGATTCCAACACTCGCCACCTTGGCGTCCGACGTCACGCCATCCTCGATCTCAGCCTTCATGCGCTGCAGATCAGCCCTACGAACATAAAGCGATATCGACTTCTCCAACTCTGCACGAGCCCCGAACAGAGCGCGCAAGTCCTCATTCTGAGGCGCCAACTCCTCGTCCAGATTTCGGATTCCGGCGTCCAGCGTCGCGGCTGCTTCACGCAGCTCGGCAAGGGTAGTCTCGACCAATCCACGGCGCGAGTCCAAGTCCTGCAGTGTAGATAAGAGATCCCCACGCAAAGCTTCTGTCTTAGCGGTTTCAGCCCGAATAGATTCGTGGAGGGCAGTCTCGTCCCCTTCGCACTCCTGGTTGAAGTGCTGATGCTCAGGCTCAGCCCCACAAAATGCACAGTTCCCAGGCGCGAAGTAGTCGAGAAGATCGCCCGCTTCCCGAATAGTCGCCAAGCGCTGTAGATCCGAATCGTACTGTTGCATGAGTAGCGCGAAACGGGCCTGTAGTGCGACAATCTCCGACTGCTCAGTGCGCATCACCTGCGTGGAATCCTGCACCTCGCGAAGTTGAAACGTCACTTCCTTCCGGGCAGTCATGAGGTCAGTGACGTTGCCGCCCTGCGCCTCCAGGGTCCCGTTGAGCCGCGCGAGTTGCCCTCTAACTTCAGACTCCTCCGGAATCTCAGAGAGTTCGGCTTCGAGTTCCGCCAATAGTCGGTCGATGACCTCAACCTGCGCACCATCCAGCCGAGACTTGCTCTTCTTCTCCTCTTCTTCGACCAAGTTCGAATCGTCTTCGGCCTGTAAGAGCAACTTTAGGACCGAGATCTCTTTGGTGCGGGTGATGTACTGTCCCGTCAATGGCGGCGGCGTTTCTGACTGCATCTGAGTCTCATCGACAAGACAAAGATGAGCCAAGTTTCGAAAACTAAGCGAATCAGTCGAGTTGCGCGCATTCTTCCGGACCATCTTGCCGTCGAGGCCGACTTCACTAAGAAGATACCTGGAAACATTCCGCACGCTTTTGGGGTTGTGCTTCGGGGAGAGTACTTCGTCAGGCGCCGGCAGGGGGAGGCTGCGTACGTCGGAAAGGTGCAGCCCGAAGGAGCCACCAGAGGTGGAGCGCGATAACGTGACTTCCTGTTCGTCCGCTAGCCGCAGGCCCAAGAGGACAGTGGAATATCCGTCGCGTTCTGGGATCTCCTTCAAGTCATTAGCGCCAAGCATGAAGTCAATAGCGTCTACAATAAACGACTTACCGGTGTCAGACGGCCCCCTAAACAGCGTTAGCCGAGGGCCGAACTCGACGCTTGCCGGTGGAACAGCGGCGCCAAGGAAGGTCAAGTGAGTGAGGGCAATGCGGAGCATTTAGAGATCCGCCTCACTTGGGCGGGCCATCGTGCTATCGAACTCTTCAGCCCAATGACCTGACGCCGCACGCATGGCCTCTCGCAACTCGGAATCACTAAGCGCCCCAAAATGATCGACGACCCAGTCTGCGCGATCACTTAGAGCCTTGGCGTTGTCCGTCTCCATGAGGCGCACAAAGCTGGCGGCACGCTCACTCGCTCGGAAGCTAATGCCGGTAGCTGTGGGTTCGACTTCGGCAAGCCCAGCACGTAGCAGCACCTCAAGACCTTTCTGTATCCGGTCGCGCTTCATGCCAAGCTCCCCTGATCTCAATGGAATGGGCGGGTGCAGACTTTCAGGACCACCAAGATCCGCACTATGTAGGAGGCCGTGATCCAGAAGAACAAGTCGATTTATGTCAATTCGCTCCGGGAAAGCGGCGAGTAGGAGGTTCACGACCCTGACCGCGACCTCGAGGGGGCCGTTAAATGGACTGATCATGACTGGGCCCTAACCCAAGTCAGACGATCAATGTTTGCTAACTGGTGGCAGATGCCCTTCCGGTCGTTCATACGCGACACCGAAAGCAAGGCGGAGTGGCCGTCCAGTTGCACTTTGGTTACGGCGATCAGCACCTCGCGCAGTCTGTCCAGACCAGTCTCATGAGGCTGATCGGCAACGTCCACCACGCCAGAAAAGACGTCGTCCTGTAGCCCCTCAAACGTCCCCTCGGGCACGGAGTCACGAGCGTGCAGCCGCAGAGCCTCCGCTGAGTAGAAGGAGATTCGCTGCTGCATGAAGTGATCCGCATTGCTGGGATCAGCACACAACTCTTCGTGGCTCTGGGCCCCATCGGTGGACTGCTCTCGGTACACCTCCACCAGCTGCTCTACATACCGCGCTTCGTGCGGGGCCACCTGTTCTGGGGGCAGAGGGATGGCCGGCCGAGGCGGGAGAGGCCCTCCGAACCGGGCGACGTAGTAGGGAGTAGTCCGGTGGGCTTCCAGGGCATCCAGCAGCTGGACTGATTGGAACATGGAGAAGTCGGTGGACTGAGCGAGCGCGCGAACTCTGTCGAGATCGTCCGCCTTAAGGGCAGTCGCGCAGCCCTTGTCATTGTCAAGGTCGGCTAAGAACTTCGCCCTAAGCTCCGTGGGCTTACTGAGTAATCGATCGAGCGTTGTGCCGCAGCCCTTTGGCGCGAGAAATGCGTACTGATCCGGTAGTGTGAAACTCCCCCGCACAACCCCCAAGAACACCTTCAACATTTCCGGGTAGGCGAGAGATGGGCTCAGTTCCTTTGAGTAATGCTTGCCCTGGAAGCAGTCCCAAGCGCCCTCGAAGCCCTGGTCAGTCTTGAAGGCGGCGACGTCCACCCCTTGGTCCCCGGCGCCCCCGATGCGCTTGATTTGAACGTAATCGCTTGGGAGGGCCGTCGCCCATTCGCGAATGAATTCTTCCCACTCGCCACTTTCGTACGCCGACACCCGCAACTGCGGCGGAACCGGAGGGCCCGAGAGTGTCGGGATGCTCGCCTTCACGCTAGGTGCTCCGAGATCGCTCAATTCCGGCGTCTCGCTGTGAGCAGATTGCACGGCGTCAGCCACCTCGGTCCCTCCCACTAGGCCTGCGATGCCCTCTGCACGATACCGTCCACCATGTGATCCGACAGGTGATGCGCGACGTTTCTCCGCCACCTGATGTGCGACAGGTGGCCTAGGAAACTGAGGGGACCGTCCGTGGCCGGTCGACCTTGATGTTACGCACGGGCGTGGTGGTGGTCCGGGCCACGACGCGGGTCTCGTCGTCGACCTCGATGGCCAGGGTGGTCTCGGCTACGTGGATCGTGACGGTCTGGTGGGCGTGGGTGCGGCCGAGGGCGATCTTCTGTCCGCAGACCATGACGATGCCGCTGTTGGAGGCGCGGCGCTGGACGGTGACCGGCTCGCGGGAGGGCCGCAGCGGCGGGCCCGCGGGGCGCACGGCCCGCAGCCGGAGCCACTGCTCTCGCGGGACCGGGTTCGGTCGGGTGCGCAGCAGCTCGCGGGTCTCGAGGTCGAAGAACATCAGGGTGTGCTCCTCGAGGCGGATCCCGACCTGGCGGCCGGCGAGGATCTCCGCAGCGAGGACGACGTGCCCGCCGAGGCTGACGGTGCCGCTGCGGGCCACGGCCCGTTCGACCTCCACGATTCCGGCCGCGACCCCGGCAGTGGCGGGGAGGGGGCTGGTCCCGGCCGGGACGGCGCCTTCAGCCAGCAGCGCGGCCAGGTCGGTCACGGACAGGTGGGAGCGCACGGTCTTGACGCGGGTGCCCCGACGGTGAGGTGGACCAGGTCGCAGTCGATCCAGAACCGCACCCGCTGCCCGGCGCGGGCGGGTCCGAGCCAGAACTGCTGCCCGCGGATGGCGAGGTTGCCCGAGGCCCCGACGACCCGCTCCAGCTCGACCGGCCCACCCGGGACCGGGGCCGGCGCCGCGGCCGGCACAGGCTCAGCGTCATCGGACTTCTCGGACGGGATGGGGTGCAGCGTCGCCGGCAGCCACAGCGGCAGCAGCGCCTGCTGCTCGCCGGGCACGGGCGCGAACCGCTCGGCCGGGGTCACCGGGACCTTCACGTCCAGGGCTTGGTGGGGCCGGTCGGTGTTGTACCCGGCGACCCACGCATCGACCGCGGCCTGCGCGGCCTCCAGGGACTCGAATGGCTCGCAGGTGTCGAGGAAGTCGGGGCGGAAGGTGCCGTGGAAGCGTTCGACCTTGCCGTTCTGGTTCGGTGAGGACGGCGCGGTCAACCGGTGCCGGATCCCGTTGCGGCGGCAGATTTTGTCGAACAGCACCTCCCCGCCCTTGCCGAACCGGTCGGTGAACTGCTTGCCGTTGTCGGTGATCACCTCCTCGGGCACCCCGAACCGGGCCAGGGCTTGGGCGAAGGCCAGGCACACCGCCCGCCCCGTGGCCCGCTCCACCACCTGCGCGATCACGCAGTACCGCGAGTGGTCATCCACCCCGGTGACCAGCTTCGCCTCACGCACCTCCCCAGTGACCGTGTCGACCAGCTCGATCCCGCCAACGATGTCGATGCCCCACAGCTGCATCGGCCCCGGCCGCTCGAAACGGATGTACGCGCTCCGCGGCTTCTTCCGCGGCCTCGCCCGCAGCAGACCCTGCCGGATCAGGGCCCGGTCGATCGTGCGCTCCGAAGGCACCGCCACGCCCTCGACCGGGCGCCGCAGCATCTCCAACCGGATCCGGCGCGAGCCCCACCGCGGATGCTTCCTGCGCATCTCAGCCACCGCGGCCTCGACCTCCGCCGGGACCTGGTGCGGGCACCCCTTCGGGCGATGGGACCGGTCCGCCAACCCCGCGAGCTGACCCACCAGATACCGGCCCACCCACCGGTGCACCGTCGACCGATGCACCCCGTACCGCAACGCGACCTCGATCACGTCCGCCCCGGCCAGCACCTCCCGGACCGCGTCCAACCGCTGCTCGACGACAGACAAGACAACCAGAGCCAATCCCGGCCTCCTCAGGTCGCGACGCTCCCACGGAGAACGTCACCGCCCAAGGTGCCGAACACGACCCCTGTCGCACATCAGCTGACGGATACCTGTCGCACATCACCCGACGGAGGACACGATACCGTCCACCACCCCCGGGAGGACTTTCCTTACTGACTCAAGGCGCGCCTCCGGCGCGCAAAGGCGCGGGGGCCCGCGATGGGGACCCCCGCGCTCCGGGCGCTGCGCGCCCTCCGCGCACCCCCACCGCACCCCGCGCATCGTGAGCCCGGCGGACCGCCCCGGATCTATCCTCCGACCGTGGCCTCAGACCTGGAAGCAGTAGCCGGCGACCACCTCGACGCCGACCCGGCCGTCACATGGACGGTCCGGGACCGGGTGCTTCAAGTCACCCTGAGCACCGACACCAGCCGCTGGTTCACACTGGACCTCGGCACCGACGCCTTTCCACTGGGGCTGGGAAGCCGCTACTCGATCCCCGAACCGGAGTACGACCTGGACGAGCAGCCCGACGCTGTCACCAAGCAGCTCGATCGAGGCCTGGCCTACCTGCACGGCCAGTGCGAAGAAGTGACGAAGAGACGAGGCAGAACCGAGATCTCCTGGAGCCTCACCCTGCCGGACGGAACCGTAGCCAAAGCATGGCGAACACCCCTCCAGAGGCTCCGACACCGCCTGACCGGCAAGAGTCGACTCGTGCGGACGTGCCACATTCCAGGCTGACCTCACCAAGCGCCTCCGACCCTTCGCTCCACTCTCCGCCAGCCTCCGGGCCGCATCAAGGGCGCTACACGTCGCTTCGCGATGACCTACGGCCACCCTTGACCCGACCACTCCGGCCGGCTCCCCTGCTCCGCTACGGATCGGTGGCTCTCCCTGCCCGCGTGCCCAATCGTGCCCAATCACCCTCCAGAACGACGAAAACAGGCACCACCAAAGCCACTGCAGCCGTGCGTGATGGCGAGCCCAAACGACCCGTCCGCTCGCTTCCCAAGCTGGACACGCGGGTTCGATTCCCGTCATCGGCTCTGAACGACGAAGGACCGGACACGCTTTTCCGTCCGGTCCTTCGTCGTTCACTGGTGAGGTGGTCGGGAATCGGGAGGAGCCGACGGCGCGAAGCGCCCCCTCGCGACGGATCCCGTCATCGGCTTCCCGTCATCGGCGAGCGTGACGGCGCATCACATCGCCAGCCATTCGAGGTGATACCGGACCACCAGAAGGCCCGGTATCACCTCGAACGACGGGGAGGGCCCGCCCATCCGGTCCTCGGCGACCTCGAGAGGAGGCAACACGCAGAGCGACGGGGCGCCCGGCCTGCGTGTTGCCTCCTCTCGACGACAACCGCCGACCGCCGGCGTCACTACCCTCGGGACATGGCGGCCCGACTGCTGCTCCTCGCGGCGACCCTCTCGGCCGGCCTCGTCGCCGGCGTGTACGTCTTCTACGCGCACACCGTGATGCCGGCCCTGCGCGCCGCCGACGACCGCACCTTCGTCGCGGCCTTCGCCGCCCTCGACCGGCGCATCGTCAACCCGTGGTTCATCGCGACCTCCTTCCTCGGGGCCCCGCTCCTCGCCGCCGCCGCCCTCCTCGTCACCTGGGGCGACCCGCCCGCACCGTGGGTCGTCGTCGCCATGGCCCTCCACCTCGTCACCACCGTGGTCACGACCGGCGTGCACCTCCCCCGCAACGACCGGCTCACGGCGATCGCCGATGCCCCGACGCCTCCGCCGCACGCGCCGCCCTGGACGAGGCGACCTGGGTGCGCTGGAACCTCGTCCGGGTCCTCACGAGCGTGCTGGCCCTCGCCTGCCTCGGCTGGGCCCTGACCGTCACCTGACCCGGCCCCACCTCGCCCGACACCGGCGCCTCGCCCGGTCGGCCAGGATTTCGCGCGTCGACGGGACGTCCGCGCCTCCTGCGGGATACCCTCCTGCCACCGCGTGCAGGGGCAGCGGACGTCCGTGTCGTTCCGTCTCCGAGGACCCCCGATGCCCCTTCCCGCACGCACCGCCAGGATCGCCCTCGTCTCCGCCGTCGCCGCCGCGACGGCGCTCGGCCCGGCGCCGGCCCTCGCCACGGGCCCGTCGCCCGCCTCGTCCCCCGCCGCAGCAGCGGCCGTCCCGGCCTACACGCTGACGAGCGCGGACACCCGGATGAACAAGGCGCTGACCAGCCGGGCCACCGTCGCCCGCTTCGGGAGCCGCTTCTCGGGCACCGTCTACGACTCGGTGTCCAACAAGCTGATCTGGAGCAAGAACGGCAACACCGCCCTGATGCCGGCCTCCACGGCCAAGCTCGTCACCGCGCACAACGCGCTGACCGTCTTCGGCCCCACGACCCGCTTCGCGACCCAGGTCCGCGCCGGCGCCCGGCCCGACCAGGTCATCGTCCTCGGCTCGGGCGACCCCAGCCTGACGAGCGCCGACCTCGACCGCCTCGCGGTCACCACCGCGGCCACGCTCAGGACCGCCGGGGTCACCTCGGCCCGGGTCTACGCCGACGACGACGTCTTCCCCACGCCGAGCCTGGCGCCGGGATGGAAGGCCAGCTACGTCCCCGACTCGATCACCCCGGTGCGCGGGCTCGTGCGGGACCAGCGCGACGTCTCGGACACCGGCGCCGACGTCGGGCGCTACTTCCGCGACCGGCTCAAGGCCCGGGGCATCGCGACCGTCACCTACGTCGGGCGCGCCAACGTCGCCTCGGGTGCCGCGGCCCTCGCCACCTCGTACGGGGCGCCGCTCTCCGACATCGTCAGCCGCATGCTCCTCACCAGCGACAACGAGATCGCCGAGGCCCTGCACAAGATGGTCAGCCGCAAGCAGGGCTCGAGCACGTCGTGGACCGGCGCCCGTGCCGCGCAGTCGAAGGTGCTCACCGGCCAGGGCCTCGCGGCCACGGCCCTCTACGACGGGTCGGGGCTCTCCCGCTCGGACCGCCTCTCCAGCCTCCAGCTCGCCCGGTTCGTCGACCGCGGCCTGAACCCGGCCTTCTCCCGGCTGGCGCCGATGCGTTCCGCGGCGTCGATGCCGACGGCGGGGCGCACCGGCACGCTCGCCGCGAGGTACTCCCGCTTCACGACCGCGCCGTCGTCGTGCGCGGCCGGCAAGGTGTGGGCCAAGACGGGGACCCTGAGCGACGTCGTCTCGGTCGCCGGGTACACGGTCGCCAAGGACGGACGGGTCAAGGTCTTCGCGTTCGTCGTCAACGGCAAGCAGTCCTCGCTGACGCTGAAGAAGAACGTCGACATGCTCGCGGCGACGGTCAACGGCTGTTACTGACCTGCAGCACAGCCCGGTTCGAGCGCGACGCTCAGGACCCCGGCAGCAGCCAGCCGAGGACCGTCACGACGCCGATGACGGCGGCGACGACGAACAGGGCCGCGAGGATCCACGCGATGACCTGCGCGCCGTCGACGCCGCCGGGCTCCTCGTCCGGTTCGGCGACGAGCTCGCCGGGACGCACGAGCGGCTCGGGGTCGGCGTCCAGCCGGGGGTCGGCGTCGAGGGCCTTGGCGTGCAGCGCGTCGACCCGCGCCGCCCACGGCTCCTCGCGCACCGGCGCCGGCAGCGAGTGCCACATGGCGGCGAAGTCGTCCCCGCACTGCTCGCGCCAGGCGGCGACGGCGGCGTCGGCCTCCGGGCCCTTGGCCCCGGCCGCGAACCACATCGCGCCCGCCCGCGGCAGGTCCCCCATCCCGTGGAGCACGTGACCGAGGAGGGTCAGGGCCTCGGCGTCGTCGGTCGACTCGACGTGGGCCGCGAGCAGGTCGCGCGCCTTCCACGCGGTCCCGGCCTCGAGGTGCGCGCGGGCCTCGGCGAGCACGTCGTCGGCGCCGCTCACGCCGGGGCCCCCGCCGAGGCGAGCCACACCTTGTGGGCGACGAGTCCGGCGAGGACCAGCCCCATGAGCAGCACGGCAACCCCCATCGACGGCACGAACAGGGCCACGAGGAGGCACAGGCCGCCGGCGACCGCACCGGGCACGACGACCCGGGCGGTCTCGTTCTCGGACAACGCGTGCAGACCGGAGACGGCGAGCAGGACGACGGACACGGCGACGGCCAGCACGAGCGCGACGGGGCGGGTGCCGGCCTTCGAGGTGCCCTCGACCACGTCCACGGCCGCCGCGAGCCCCGCGCCCACGGCGGCGACCGACGCGAACACCGGCAGGTGCCCATAGCCGAAGATCCACACGCTCCGCGGGTTCTCGACGATGCTCGCGTTCTCCCGCGCGAAGTAGCTCCACCACACCGAGAAGACGATGAGCAGGCCGCCGGCGACGAGCGGCGCCATCTCCCAGCCCAGGCCCCCGCCCTCGGCCGCGGAGTAGGGCGCCGTGTGCCCGCCCGACCCCGTGGGCTCGGCCGGTGCGGCCATGACGCCCTGGATGGCCTGGACCGAGGAGAGGATGACCTCGCCGAGCACGATGATCGTCAGCAGTCCGTAGCGCTCGGCGATGTGGTGCGGGTGGAAGGGCGTCCAGCCGTGCCGGCCCTCGGCGAGCACCGGGACGAGCAGCTCGCAGGCGACGAGTGCGAAGAACGAGGGCAGGAACCATCCCTCGGGCACCGCGAGCCGGGCGATCCACAGCACCTGGACGACCGCGATGCCCCCGGCGTACCAGAGGGCCGTCCGCCGGCCCTCCGGGTGGCCGGCCCCGGCCCGCAGCCACAGGCCCACCATCGCGAACCGCGTGATCGCGTAGCCGATGACCACGGTCGTGGACTGGCCGTCCGCGAAGATGTCGGGCACCCCGGCGGCGATGAACAGGGCGCCGGTCATGATGACCAAGGTCAGCAGCCGGAACACGACGTCGTCGTTGTCGTAGGCCGAGGCGAACCACGTGTAGTTCATCCACGCCCACCAGATGGCGAACCACGTCATCGAGTAGCCGAGCAGGGTGCCGTAGTCCGCGTCCGAGAGCCCGTGGTGCAGCGCGGCCGCGTTGCTCGCGATGGCCACGACGAACACGAGGTCGAAGAGCAGCTCGAGCGGGGTCGCCACGCGGTGGTGCTCGGTGCGCTCGCGCGCGACGACCGGTCGGCGCAGCGGCACGGGGATGATGCTCACGCCGCCGAGTATGCCGTCGTCGCGCGCGACCCACCCGGCACCGCGCTGGCGGCCTCCCCCGTCCGCCTCGTCGACCCGGGAAGCCGCAGGCGGTTGCGCTTGTTACCCATCGGTAGCACACTGGTGAGCAAGCGCTCACTTGCCACGCCACGGGAGGACCGACATGGGCCACTACAAGAGCAACCTGCGCGACATCGAGTTCACCCTCTTCGAGGTGCTCGGTCGCCAGGACGTCCTGGGCTCGGGCCCCTACGCGGAGCTCGACGCCGACACCGCCCGCGAGATGCTCAAGGAGGTCTCCCGGCTCGCCGAGCACGAGATCGCCGAGTCCTTCGCCGACGCGGACCGCAACCCGCCGGTCTACGACCCGCAGACCCAGGCCGTGACGATGCCCGCGTCGTTCGCGAAGAGCTTCGAGGCCTACCGCGACAGCGGCTTCTGGAACATCGACCTGCCGGCCGAGCTCGACGGCACCGTGGCCCCGCCGAGCCTGCGCTGGGCGGTCAACGAGATGCTCCTCGGCGCCAACCCGGCCCTGGCGATGTTCGCCGCCTCGTACTCCTTCGCCAAGCTGCTGCACACCCTCGGCACCCCCGAGCAGCAGAAGCTCGCGAAGTGGATCGTCGAGAAGGGCTGGCACTGCACGATGGTGCTCACCGAGCCCGACGCCGGCTCCGACGTCGGGGCCGGCCGCACCAAGGCGGTCGACAACGGCGACGGCACGTGGACGATCAGCGGCGTCAAGCGCTTCATCACGAGCGCCGAGTCCGACATGGTCGACAACGTCGTGCACTTCGTCCTCGCCCGTCCCGAGGGTGGCGCGCCGGGCACCAAGGGCCTCTCGCTCTTCATCCTCACCAAGTACGCGGTCGACCTCGAGACCGGCGAGCTGGGCGAGCGCAACGGCGTCTACGTCACGAACGTCGAGAAGAAGATGGGCCTCAAGGTCTCCCCCACCTGCGAGCTGACCTTCGGCGGCGAGGTCCCGGCCACCGGAACCCTCCTCGGCGAGGTGCACGACGGCATCGCGCAGATGTTCCACGTCATCGAGAACGCGCGGATGATGGTGGGCACCAAGGCGATCGCCACGCTGTCGACCGGTTACCTCAACGCGCTCGACTACGCCAAGCAGCGCGTGCAGGGCGCCGACCTCACCCAGATGACCGACAAGGCCGCGCCCCGCGTCACCATCACGCACCACCCGGACGTGCGGCGCTCGCTGATGCTCCAGAAGGCCTACGCCGAGGGGCTGCGCGCGCTCGTGCTCTTCACCGCGAGCCAGCAGGACGTCGTCGACCAGCACCACCTGACCACCGGCGAGGAGACCTTCGAGACCGGGTCGCCGGCCGACGTCGCCAACCGGGTCAACGACCTGCTGCTGCCGATCGTCAAGGGCCTCGGCTCCGAGCGCGCGTGGGTGCTGCTCGGCACCGAGTCCCTGCAGACCTTCGGCGGCTCCGGGTTCCTCCAGGACTACCCGATCGAGCAGTACGTCCGCGACGCCAAGATCGACACCCTCTACGAGGGCACGACGGCCATCCAGGGCATGGACTTCTTCTTCCGCAAGATCGTCCGCGACAAGGGCCAGGCGCTGACCCACCTCGCGACGCAGATGCAGGAGTTCGCCAAGGACCTCGGGGCGCACGGCGGCCGCATCGACCGCGAGCGCGAGCTGCTCGGGCAGGGCGTCGAGGACGTCCAGGGCATCCTCGGCTACATGGTCGGCGAGCTGATGAAGTCCGACCCGCGCCAGGGCGGCGAGCTGCCGAACCTCTACAAGATCGGCCAGAACACCTCGCGGCTGCTGCTCGGGGCCGGCGACCTCGTCGTCGGGTGGCTGCTGCTGCGCCAGGCCGCGGTGGCGCTCGACGCGCTCGCGGCCGGTGTCGAAGGTCGCGACAAGGACTTCTACGAGGGCAAGGTGGCGGCTGCGCAGTTCTATGCTCGGCAGGTGCTGCCCCGCCTCACCGCGGAGCGTGCCATGGCCGAGGCCACCGACAACGAGCTGATGGAGCTGCCCGAGTCGGCCTTCTGAGCCACCTCGACCCCGGGTCGGGGGCGCCGCCCGGAGCGCGCTCCCGACCCGGCCCACACGACGACGGCCCGTCCCCCTGCGCGGGGGGCGGGCCGTCGGCGTTCCGGTGCGTCAGCGGGGGTCGACGTCCGTCCGGTCGACGCGGGTGCCCGTCGCGGGGTCCACGGTCGACTGCCGGGTCGCGCTGTAGCCGCGGCTGCCGCGTCCGCGCATCGCGAAGGACAGGAGGATGGCGACGACGCCCGCCGCCATGAGGATGAAGCCGAGGGTGTCGTCGTCGATCCCGGGGATGTCGACGTTGAGCGCGAAGGACAGGATCGCGCCGATGACGATCAGGACGATGCCGAGGCCGATGTACATGTGGGGGGCTCCTCTTGGTACGGGGTCGGCTGGTGCGCCGACCGCTGGGCCGGCCGGTGCGCCGACCCTAGCCCCGGGAGGAGTCGCCGTCCGGGCTTCGGTGCAGGTCGGATCACTGCGGCGCGGTCATCCGGCCGCGCGCGGGGTGCGTCGCGGCTCAGATGCCGGTGCCGCCGGTGGGTCCGATGTTGCGCTGGTTGCGGGCGGCCGCGGACTCGGCGCCGTAGGGCGCCTCACCGGAGAACGACCCGGTGCTGCCGCTCGCGCGGCGCCGGCGCTCGAGCAGCACGCCGAGCACCCCGATGACGGCCAGCACCCCGATGGTCCACCACATGACGGGCTCCCCTCCCGGTACGCGCGGTCGGCGACCGTGCGGTCAGCGTGACAGAGCCGCCGGACGGTGTACAGCAGCAGCGGTCAGAGCATCCCGCCGCGGTCGGCCTGTCGGTCGGCCTGCATCGCCGCGGTCTCGGCGCCGTGCGGCGCGTCCGGGTGGCTGCCGCGGGCCTGCTCCGTGCGGCGTCGGCCGCCCTTGACGGCGGTCCAGACGACCCCCACCACGGCCAGGACGACAACGGCGATGATGAGGATCAGTCCGATGGTGGTCGGCACGGGCCCCTCCCCCTTCTCGGCCCGATGGGCCGCGTGTGGAACGGCCATCCTCTCGCGCCGTCGCACCGTCGTCCACCGTTCGACGGTGTGGCGGTCAGACGAAGGACCCCGGGTTGAGGATGCCCTGCGGGTCGAGGGCGGCCTTGACCCGGCGGTTGAGGTCCATGACGTCGGGCCCGAGCTGGGCCTCGAGCGACCCCTTCTTGAGCCGGCCGACCCCGTGCTCGCCGGTGATGGTGCCGCCGAGGGCGATGGCCGCGGCCATGATGTCGTCGAACGCCAGCCGGGCGCGGCGCTCGGAGTCGGGATCGGTCGCGTCGTAGACGATCGCCGGATGGGTGTTGCCGTCGCCGGCGTGGGCGACGACGGGGATCTCGACGTCGTGGCGCTGGGCGATGGCCTCGACCTCGGCGAGCAGTGCCGGCAGCTGGGGCACCGGCACGCCGACGTCCTCGGGCAGCACGGCACCGCGCGGCTCGAGGGCCGTGAAGTGCACGCGCCGGGCCTGGACGAACATCTCGGCCTCGTCGGGGTCGTCGGTGGCGACGACCTCCTTGGCGCCGGAGACCTCGCACGCGGTGACGATGGCCGCGACCTCGTCCTCGCGCGAGGCGCCGGGGGCGTCGGACTGGACGAGCAGCAGGGCGCCGGAGTCGCGGTCCAGGCCCATCGGCTGGAAGTCCTCGACGGCGTTGATCGAGGCGCGGTCCATCAGCTCGACCATCGAGGCGCGCACGGTGCGGCCGAGCTCGATGACGGCGGCCGCGGCGTCGGCGACGGTGGGGAAGAAGGCGATGACCGTGGAGCGGGGCGCCTGGGCGGGCACGAGGCGCAGGATCGCGCGGGTGACGATGCCGAGGGTGCCCTCCGAGCCGACGAACAGCTTGAGCAGCGAGAGGCCGGCGACGTCCTTGACGCGCTTGCCGCCGAGGGTGACGAGGGTGCCGTCGGCGAGGACGACATCGAGGCCGAGGACGTAGTCGGTGGTGACGCCGTACTTGACGCAGCAGAGGCCGCCGGCGTTGGTGGCGATGTTGCCGCCGATCGAGCAGATCTCGAACGAGCTGGGGTCCGGCGGGTACCAGAGGCCTTCTGCCACAGCCGCGTTCTTGACGTCGACGTTGAGGGCCCCGGGCTCGACGACGGCGACGCGCGCGGCGGTGTCGATCTCGACGGCCCGCATCCGCTCGAGGCTGAGGACGATCGTGCCGTCGACGCCCATCGAGCCGCCGGAGAGGCTGGTGCCGGCGCCGCGGGGGACCACGCCGATGCCGTGGGCGGCCGCCCAGCGGACCGCCTGCTGCACCTGCTCGGCGGTCTCGGCGCGGACGGCGGCCAGCGGGGTGCCGGCGCTCGCGTCGTGGGTCCAGTCGTGCCGGTACTTCTCGAGGGCGGCAGGGTCGGTGGTGACGACGCCGGTCGGGAGGGACGCGGTGAGCTCGGTGACGGCGGCGGCGACGTCGGTGGTCATGCCTCCACCCTCTCAGACGCGGGTTGGTGGGGCCTGGGCGCGGCCGGGGCGTGCAAGGGTCGCCCGGGACCGAGGGGTGTTGTCCCGAACTGCAGTCGGAGCGTCAGGGATCCCGGTCGCTGCGGGAGGGATCCCGGTTGGTGCGACTGGACGTGCGAAGCACCCCGTGGTGGCTGGGGCTCTCAGAGGCGACGGTCGGCGAGGACGGGGAACGCCTCCCGGTACGCGGTGGTGGCGGTGAGGTCGACGTCGACCGAGAGTACGGCCGCTCCGGTGTGAGCGGCTTCGGCGAGCACCTCGCCGGTCGCCGCGACGACCTGGCTGTGGCCGCCCATCTCGTACCCGGCGTGGGTGCCGCCGGTGTTGCCCTGCACCACGACGCACTGGTTCTCGACGGCCCGCGCGCGACCGAGCAGGGTCCAGTGGGCGACCCGGGCCGCCGGCCAGGCGGCCGGGACGAGCAGCAGCTCGGCGCCGTCCTCCTGCTGGCGGCGGTAGAGCTCGGGGAAGCGCAGGTCGTAGCAGGTGGAGAGGCCGGTCCGGATGCTGCCGCCGGCGCCGTCGGGCAGGTCGACGACGACGACGTCCTCGCCGGCCTCCATGAGCTTCGGCTCGCCGGCGCCGAACCCGAACCGGTGGACCTTGCGGTAGAGGGCGAGGCGCTCGCCCGTCGCCGAGAGGACGAGCGAGGTGTTGGCGAGCAGGTTGCCGTCCGGGCCCGGCTCGGGCAGGCGCTCGACGAACGAGCCGGCGTGGAGGGTGGCGCCGAGTCCGCGGGCGGCATCGGCCATCGCGGCGACCCACGGCCCGTCGAGCGGCTGGGCGGCGCCCTCCCAGCGGGTGTAGTCGAAGCCGGTGGCGCCCCAGAGCTCGGGGAGGAGGACGAGGTCGTGGCCGGCGAGGCCCGCGACGATGCCGGCGACCCGATCGACCCGGGCCCCGAACGACTCCTCGTCCCCGTAGGCGAGCTGGACGACGGCGATGCGCATGGACCCCATCCTCCCGCACCGGCCGGGCGACCCGGACGCCGCGGCACCGGCCGAGGTCACCCCAGGCGCTCGGCCTCCTCGCGCAGCTGCGCGAGCCGGGCGTTGTAGGCGGTGAGCTCGGCGTCGCCGTCGCGGTCGGCCTGCCGGTCGAGGCGCACCGTCTCGCGCGTCTCGGACCGGAACCACTGGACGGCCACGACGACCGCGAGCACGAGCGTCGGCGCCTCCCCGACGCCCCAGGCGATCTCGCCGGCCAGGTGCTGGTCGGCGAGCGGGTCCGGCCCCACGGCAGGTTGATCGCCGAGAAGAAGTCCGGCGCCAGCAGCGTCTGCGACCCCGTGAGCGCCACCCCGAAGAAGGCGTGGAACGACACCGTCGCGAAGAGGATGACGAGCAGCATGAGGGGCGACCACCGCGGCACGCCCGGGTCGATGCCGATCATCACCCACACGAACAGGTACCCGGTGAGCAGGAAGTGGCCCATCATCAGCAGGTGCCCGGTGTGGGTCGTCAGGGCCAGCCCGAACAGGCCGGTGTAGTAGAACGCCGCGAGGCTGAAGAAGAACAGCGCCGACGCCACGACGGGGTTGGACAGCAGCCTGAGGGCCCGCGAGTGCACGACCTGGAGCAGCACCTCGCGCGGCCCCCACGTACGGTCGGTCCGGGCCGGCAGCGTCCGCAGGGCGAGGGTCACCGGGGCCGCCGGCACGAGGAGCAGCGGCACGACCATCGCCAAGGTCATGTGCATCACCATGTGCGCGCTGAACAGCACCCGCCCCCAGATGCCCGGCGCCCCGCACGTCGACCACACGAACAGCGCCCACCCGAGCACCCACAGCACGACGCGCAGCACCGGCCACGCGTCACCCCGCCGCCGGAGCCGCAGCCAGCCCGCGACGTACAGCCCCACCGCGAGGACGGCCACAGCGACGAACAGCCAGTCCATCCGCCACGCGAGCAGCCAGTCGGCACCACTGACCGGTCCGGGGTCGGGGTACCCCGTGAGGTCGAGGACGATGCCCGGGTCGGGCAGCGCGTCCGGCACGGGCGGGATGCTGCGCGCCAGCACGGCCGCCAGCCCGGTCGCGACCCCCATGAGCAGCACCTCGGCCCCCGCGAGCCGGGCGAAGGCGCGACCGTCGGACGGGTCTTGTGCCAGCCGTCCGGCGAGGTTGCGCCGGTGCCGCCAGCCGAGCACCCCGAGCGCGACGAGGGCCGCCGTCTTCAGCAGGACCACGGTGCCGTACGCGCTGAGCAGCCCTGCGGGAGAACCGACCCGGATCCATGCCTGCAGCATCCCGGACGCCGCGACGGCCACGAACGACCAGAGCGCCAGCGTCGAGTAGCGCGCGACCGTGGCCCCGAGGTCGCGACCCAGCCGCGAGCGCATCACGACCAGCGCCACGAGCCCGCCGACCCACACGACGACACCGAGCAGGTGCACCGCCAGGCCGTTGACGGCGTCCTCGTGGCTGGCCGACCCGGCGGCGTGCCCGGTGAGCGCCTTGAGGAGGATGCCGACGAGGGCGAGCAGCGCCAGCCAGGCGGTCGGCGCCCGACGTCGGGTCAGCCGCGCACACACGGCCACGACCACGGCTGCCAGCGCGCTGAGCAGCAGCACCCGCGTCGTCTCGAGCGACCAGGTGAACGAGACGAGCTGGTCGACCAGCCCGGGCGCACCGATCGGCGTGCCGGCGAGGTCGGCGAAGGTCACGACGAGCTCGAGGAGCGCCGCGACCAGCCACACCGTCGCCGCCGTCGCCGCGTACCGGACGGCCGTCCCCCGGCGGTCGGTGCTGGCCCGCTCGGGGACGAGGAAGGCCGCGAGCCCGAGCAGCCCGACCGTCGTCACCGACGCCAGGGTCGCGACGGCGTCGGTGACCGGGACCATCCAGCGCACGAACGGGCCGGCGTCCGCGAGCGCGAGCGGGGCCACCGCCCCGGTGAGCAGCGCGGCGGGGACGAGGGCCAGCAACGCCGCACCGACCACCGCGGAGAGCGGCGGCCACAGCGAGGGGCGCTCCGGGTCGGCCATGTCCTCCAGCGTAGGTACTGTGGCCGGATGTCGCTGCACCCGCCCGCCCCCACGGACTTCGCCGGCGCCGTCGACGCGTGGGCGCACACCGTGCAGACCGTCGTCGACCTCGGTCGCACCCTGCGCCCGGGCGAGCACCAGCACGCCACCGACTGCCCCGGCTGGACGGTGTTCGACCAGGTCGCGCACGTCGCGAGCGCCGAGGCCGCCATCGCCGGTGATCCGGTGCCCGACCTCGACGTCAGCGCCCATGCCCACGTCCGCCACGAGTTCGGCGCCCGGATGGAGCGGCTCGTCGAGTCCCGCCGCGGCCGCACCCTCGACGACCTCCTCGACGAGCTCGAGTGGCGGCTGGCCGAGCGCCTCGGGGTCTACCGGGCCGAGGGCACGACGGGCGAGGAGGAGGTCGTCGGACCCTTCGGGCCGACCCGGCTCGTCGACCTCGTCACCGTCCGCACCTTCGACGTCTGGATGCACGAGCAGGACCTGCGCGAGGCCCTCGAGCGGCCCGGCGGCCTCGACACCCCGGCCGCGGCGGTCAGCGTCGCCTGGTTCTTCGCCACCCTCCCGCGCCTCGTGGCCCGCGACGCCGGCATCGGCCCGGGCAACGCCGTCGTCCTCGACCTCACCGGGCCCACCGTCGGGCGGGCCGGCGTCCGCGTCGAGGAGCACGAGGGGACGGCGCGTGGCATCCCGCTCTTCACGGGCGAGGACGTCGACCACCCGGACGTCGTGACGACCACCCTGTCGATGTCCACCCGCGTCGCGATGCGCCTGGCCGGAGGTCGGCGGGCCCCGAGGACCTGCCCGTCACCGTCACGGGTGACGACGAGGTCGCCCGCAGCGTCCTCACGGCCCTGGCCATCACGCCCTGATGGCGTCGTTCACGACCTCGACCCGCTCGGCGGCCACGGTCACCGCCGACCCCGAGGCCGTCTGGGCCACCCTCACCGACCCCGACCTCATCGCCCGGCTCACCCCCTTCCTGCACCGCGTCACCGAGCGCGGCGAGCACTGGGTCTGGGAGCTGAACCGGATCCCGGTGCTCGGCAAGAGCTTCTCCTTCACCTTCACCGAGCGGATGGCCTTCGCCGAGCCCGACCGCATCGACTTCACCCACGACCCCGCGGCGGGCCACGGCGAGGAGTCGGCCGGCGTCGACGGCTGGTACGCCCTCGCGCCGCACCCGTCCGGCACCCGCCTCGAGACCTCGATGGCCATCACCGTCGAGCTGCCGTTCCCGGGCGTCCTGCGGCCGGCCGTCACGGCGGCGATGAAGGGGGTCGTCACCCTCATGGGGCAGCGGTTCTCGCAGAACCTCCTCCACCACCTCGGCGCGCGCACCGCCTGACCGCGCCCGCCCACCCCGGACGCCGGACCCCCGCTCGTCGAGGGATGTCCCCGACGACCCCAACTGGTTGTATGCTGCAAACAACTTTGTCCCGGAAGGAGGCCGCGATGCCGTTCCGCACCACCGACTCGACGCCGACGGCCGAGCTGGGTGACGAGCTGGTGCGCGTGCTCAAGCTGATGCACGTCGCGCGGGCCCGCGCCCCGCGCCACCACGAGCTGGTCGACCCGATGGCCTACCCGCTGCTCTTCAACCTCAAGCGCGCGCCGATGCGGGTCTCCGAGCTCGCCGACGCCGTGCACTCCGACGTCTCGACGGTGAGCCGGCAGGTCAGCACGCTCGTCGAGCACGGTCTCGTCGTCCGCGAGCCCGACCCCGCCGACGGCCGCGCGCACGTGCTCGCCGTCACCGACGAGGGCACCGCCCTCCTCGTCGCCATCCGCGAGGGCCGCGACCGCTGGCTCCAGGGCCTGCTCGCCGAGTGGTCCGCCGACGACGTCCGCCTCCTCACCTCCCAGCTGGCCCGCCTCGCCGCGGACCTCGAGACCTCCCTGACCGACCCGACCCCGAGGACCGACTCATGACCGACCCCCGCCACGCCGACCCCGACCAGCCGACGAGCCACTCCTCGGCCGCCGGCCCCGGCCGGCACGTCGCCGGCACCACGAGCGCTCCCGGCGCCCACGCCCCCGGTGCCCACGCCGCGAGCGCCGGCCCGTCCGGCCGAGCCGCCGGCGACGGGCCCGACGGCGCCCTGAGCCACCGGCAGATCGTCACCATCCTCATCGCCCTGATGTCGGGGATGTTCCTCGCGGCCCTCGACCAGACGATCGTCGCGACGGCCATCCGCACCATCGCCGACGACCTCAAGGGCCTGGACCACCAGGCGTGGGCGACGACGGCCTACCTCATCACCTCGACGATCGTCACGCCGCTGTACGGGAAGCTCGGCGACATCTACGGCCGCAAGAAGCTGTTCATCACGGCCATCTCGATCTTCCTCGTCGGCTCGGAGCTCTGCACCCTGTCGACGTCGATGACCGAGCTCGCGTTCTACCGCGCCGTGCAGGGCCTCGGCGCCGGCGGCCTCTTCTCCCTCGCGCTGGCCATCATCGGCGACATCGTGCCGCCCCGTGAGCGGGCCAAGTACCAGGGCTACTTCCTCGCCGTCTTCGGCACCTCCTCGGTGCTCGGCCCGGTCATCGGCGGGTTCTTCGCCGGCCACGACACCATCTTCGGCATCACCGGCTGGCACTGGGTCTTCCTCGTCAACGTGCCGGTCGGCATCCTCGCGCTCGGCCTGGTCACCAAGACCCTGCACCTGCACCACCAGCGCCTCGACCACCGCATCGACTGGGCCGGCGCCGCGCTGCTCTCGGTCTCGCTCGTGCCGCTCCTGCTCGTCGCCGAGCAGGGCCGCGAGTGGGGCTGGACCTCGACGAACGCCATCGCCTGCTACGTCATCGGGGCCCTGGGCGCCGTCGGGTTCTTCTGGCAGGAGTCGCGGATGGGTGACGAGGCCATCCTCCCGCTGGCGATGTTCCGCAACAAGACCGTCGGCATCTCCTCGATCGCCTCGATCGTCATCGGCGTCGCGATGTTCGGTGGCCTGGCCGCGCTCCCGCTCTACCTGCAGATCGTCAAGGGCGCGACGCCCACCCAGGCCGGCCTGCTGCTCCTGCCGCTGACCCTCGGCATCATGACCGGCTCGATCACCTCCGGCCAGATCATCTCCCGCACCGGCCGCTACCGGATCTTCCCGGTGACCGGCGCGGCGCTGCTGACCCTGTCGCTGTTCGCCTTCCACTTCGTCGCCTACGACACCCCGCTGTGGCAGTCGATGATCGTCATGGTCTTCTTCGGCCTCGGTCTCGGCTTCAACTTCCAGCCGCTGACCCTCGCGGTGCAGAACGCCGTGCCGCCGCAGCAGATCGGTGTCGCGACGTCGACGGCCACCTTCACCCGCCAGATCGGCGGCACCATCGGCACCGCGGTCTTCCTGACCATCCTGTTCTCGCTGGCACCCGACAAGATCACCTCGGCCTTCCAGCGGTTCGCGCCGACGCCCGACTTCCAGGCCGCGCTGCGCGACCCGGCGAACGCCGCGTTCGCCCAGCAGCTGCAGCAGTCGCAGACCGGAGGGTCGACGGCGGCGGCCAGCGGTGTGCTGCAGGACAGCTCGTTCCTCACCTCGCTCGACCCGCGGCTGGCCAAGCCGTTCCTCGTGGGCTTCTCCGAGGCGATGGACGTCGTGTTCCTCGTCGGCTCCGGGGTGATGGTCATCGCCATCGTCGTGCTCGCGCTGCTGCCGCAGGTCGAGCTGCGTCGCGGGTCGGCCTACACCGAGCGGTCGAAGGCCGGCGAGGCCTCGCGCTCGGACGACGACGCGGTCACGGCACCGGCGAGCTGAGCCGCACCGCCTCGGCACGGCCCAGCGAGCGGTAGCGCACGGCCACGATGGCGACGGCCAGGGCCCCGGCGACGACGGGGACCAGGTACGCCCGCTGGGGTCCCCACGCCTCGATGGCCCAGCCGCCCACGACCGAGCCCAGCGAGATGCCGATGAGGATGCCGGTGACGGCGACGGCCAGGCCCTCGGTGAGCAACGCGGACGGCACGAGGCGCTGGGCCAGCGAGAGGCTGGTGATGAGCATCGGGGCGGTGGCCGAGCCGGCGACGAGCATCACGGCCGCCAGCTGCCAGGTGTTCTGCACGAACAGGGCCGGCACCTCGAGGACCACCATGGCCGTCGCGGCGAGCAGCAGCCGCCGGGTCAGGGCGGAGCGGACCACCCGCGCCCCGACGACGATGCCGGCCACCGTCGAGCCCACGGCGAACAGCCCGAGGACCAGGCTCGACAGGCTCTTGGCCCCGTCGGCCTCGGCGTAGGCCACGGCGATGACCTCGTTGGCGCCGAAGATCGTGCCCGTCAGCACGAGGGCGCCGGCGACGACGGCCAGCCCCGGGCGGCGGATGGCCAGCCCTGCGGGTCGGTCGGCGTGGGCCACGACCGGCGGCTCGGTGCTCCGGGCCGACAGGAAGCTGACGACGCCGACCGTGAAGAGCACCTCGGCGAGGACGAGGCCGGCCTCGGGGAACCAGAGCGTCGAGACGAGCACGGCGAGCACCGGACCGACGACGAACGAGGCCTCGTCGGCGACCTGCTCGAAGGACATCGCCGTGTGCAGGCGGTCGGGGTCGTCGCGGAAGATGTGGGCCCACCGGGCGCGGGACATCGGCCCCGGCTCGGGGAGGAAGGCGCTGAGGCCGTAGAGCACGAAGAGGGTCCAGACCGGCGCGCCGAAGCCCGAGGCGAGGGCCACCCCGAGGCCGGTCGTGGCCGAGAGCACGACGAACGGCAGGGCCACCCGCCGCTGCCCGTGCCGGTCGATGAGCCGCCCCAGCACCGGCCCGGCCACCGCGAGGACCGCCAGCCCCACGGCGGAGACGGCTCCGGCGAGCCCGTACGAGCCCTGCCGGCTGCTGACCATGACGACGACGGCGACACCGAACATCGCCCCGCCCACGCGGGAGAACATGGTGCCGGCGATGAACGCCAGGGCGCCGGGGACGCGGAACAGGGGCAGGTAGGCCGACAGCACGGGGGTGGCTCTCTCATCAAGAAACCGCCAGCACCCGAACGGGCCCGGCGGTGGAAGGACGGTGGATCGCCACCCATCATCCTCCGGGGGGCACCGGCTGCCAAACGAGATGGTGGCGGTGGGTCGGCCGCCGACCGATGAGTTCCACGGGGACGTACGGTCGGTCCAGGTGTCCCCACCGGAAGGAACCACCGTGCTCACCGACAGCCCCGCCTTCAGCGGCTTCTCCGTCGACGACCTCGACGCCGCCCGCCCCTTCTACCGCGACGTCCTCGGACTGACCGTCCGCGACGGCGGCCCGGGGTTCACCCTCGAGCTCGCCGGCGGCCGGTCGGTGCTCGTGTACGGCACCCCGAACCACACGCCCGGCTCGTTCACGGTGCTCAACTTCCCGGTGCCCGACGTCGAGGCCGCCGTCCGGGCGCTGACCGACCGCGGGGTGCGGTTCGAGCGCTACGAGGGCACCCCGGGCGAGACCGACGAGATCGGCGTCTTCCGCAAGGGGGGCCCGCTCATCGCCTGGTTCAAGGACCCGGCGGGCAACGTCCTGTCGGTCATCGCCCAGGACTGACCCGAGCCGACCCCGCCGGCGTCAGCGGAAGGCGGCCACGCCCGTGAGCGCCTGACCGATGACGAGCGTGTGCATCTCGACGGTGCCCTCGTACGTGAGCACCGACTCGAGGTTGTTCGCGTGCCGCATCACCGGGTACTCGCCGCTGATCCCGTTGCCGCCGAGGATGGTCCGCGCGGTGCGGCAGATCTCGATGGCCTTGCTGACGTTGTTGTACTTGCCGACCGACACCTGCTCGGGGCGCAGGCCGACCGAGTCCTTGCGACGGCCGAGGTGCAGGGCGAGCAGCCGCCCGAGCTGGAGCTCGGTCGACATGTGCGCGAGCTTGGCCTGGGTCAGCTGGAACCCGGCGAGCGGCCGGTCGAACTGGGTGCGCTCGACCGAGTAGCGGCGGGCCGCCTCGAGGGCGCTGCGGGCGGCGCCGAGGCAGCCCCACACGATGCCGTAGCGGGCCTCGGACAGGCACGACAACGGACCCTTGAGCCCGGAGACCTCGGGGAGCACGGCATCCGCGGGCAGCCGCAGCCCACGGAAGGTCAGCTCGGCGGTGACCGACGCACGCAGCGACATCTTGTTCTTGATGACGTGCGCCTCGAACCCCGGTGTGTCGGTGGGGACCACGAAGCCGCGGATGCCGCCGTGCTCCTCGCCGGCGTTCGCCCAGACGACGGCGACGTCGGCGATCGAGCCGTTGGTGATCCACATCTTCGAGCCGTCGAGCACCCAGTCGTCACCGTCGCGTCGGGCACGGGTGCGCATCGAGGCGGGGTCGGACCCGTGGTCGGGCTCGGTGAGGCCGAAGCAGCCGATCGCCTCGCCGGCGGCCATCCGGGGCAGCCACTCCTGCTTCTGCTCCTCGGACCCGAACGCGTGGATGGCGTACATCGCGAGGCTGCCCTGCACCGAGACGAGCGAGCGGATGCCGGAGTCGCTCGCCTCGAGCTCGAGGCAGGCCAGGCCGTAGTCGACCGACGACATCCCGGCGCAGCCGTAGCCCTCGAGGTGCATGCCGAGCAGACCGACCTTGCCGAACTCGCGGGCGAGGTCGCGGGCGACGGGCAGCTCGCCCTTCTCGTACCACTCGACGACGTGCGGCTCGACGAGGTCGTCGCACACCTGCCGGACGGTGGCCCGGATGGCGCGCTCCTCGTCGGTGAGCATCGAGTCGACGTCGACGACGTCGAGGGGGTCGGAGGGGCGCTTCGGCATCGTCGACGAGCTCATGGGGCCATCATGCCCGGGGGTCGGCGGGGCACCGGGTGTGACCTCCGCCTCGGCCCCCTACCCGCGAACGTGTGTGAACCCGCCGGAGACCTCCGGCGTGTTCACACACGTTCGCGCAGGGAGCGGGCGCGAGGTGAGGCGGAGGCCGGGTGTGCGGGAGGTCAGCGGGCGGAGGCGGCGCCGAGGAGGGCGGCCAGCCCGAGCGCGCTGCGCGGGTCGTACGCCGAGCGCCAGAGCCCGCCGTGCGCCGCGGCGAACGCCTCGTCCTGCCACGGGTGGTCCTGGGCTGCGGGTCGGGCGACGAGGTCGTGGACGAGCAGCGCGGCCATCAGGGTGTTGGCCGTGCCGGGCTCGAAGACCTCGACGCCGAACCGGTGTGCGCCCGAGTACGCCGCCGCCAGGGCCCGGTTCTTGACGACCGAGCGCGTGCGCGTCGGCGGGGCGACCTTGAACGACACGGTGGTGCCGGAGGCCCGGGCCGCGGTGGCCCGCCAGCGCTGGATCCGCTTGGCCAGCAGGTAGTTCGGGCCCTGCTGCAGCACCACGGAGTCGTTGAGGCCGGGGTCCTCGCCGGGCACGTAGTTGCGCCTCAGCAGGCGCCCGCCCGAGAGCGTGCGCAGCGGCACCCGCAGCACCTTCGAGGTGCGCCGGCTCGCGTAGGCCTCGGTCGCGGCCGCCACCGCGTCCGGCGGCACGGCGAAGACGTCGGTGGGCGTGGCGAGGAACGACAGCGCGGTGTCGGACCGGGTCGTGGTGACGGCCCGGGTGAGCGCGTCGACGGCGGTGCTGACCCGCACGTTCGTGGCGCCGTCGGCGTAGACGTAGTTGCCGAGCACGAGGTGGTCCTCGAGCCCGGTGACCCATGCCGTCGCGACGGGCAGGTCGTGGAGGAGGTCGAGCCCGGCCCGCTCGGCGAGGTCGCCGTGGCCGGCCCGCGCCGGGACGAGCAGCCGACCGGCCAGCCCGCGGGTGTCGGCGAGCAGGCGGGTCCACAGGTCGGGGCGCGGCAGGTCGACCGCCGCGACGGTGGCGCCCCAGCGCAGCAGCGAGCGCAGCGGCCCCATCTCGGCGGCGGCGCCGAGGACGACGACCGTGCGGCCGTCGAGGCGCAGCCACTCGGGGTTCTCGAGGACGGCGGTGACGGCGTCGCGCAGGCTGGGCTCGACGACACCGTCGTCGACCCACGCCTCGAGCCGGCGTCGCAGGTCGTCGCCAGCCAGCCGCGTGCCCCTGTACGGGATGGTCAGCGCGGTGTCGGGCTCGCCCTCGCCGGTGTGGACCTCCGTGCCGACGAGGCCGGTCGGCGCGCCGGCGGACCCACCGACCGCGGCCGTCAGCGGCTGGTCGTCGGTGCCGTCGGGGCTCCACCGCATCCGCTCGTGCACCGAGGCGAGCCCGGCCTCCGCGATGCTGCGGGCGTCGGCGTAGCTCGGAAGGCCCGCCTCGACGAGCCGGCGGAAGTGCGTGAGGTACCCACTGCGCCAGTTGGTCTCGCGCTGGGCGGCGGCCGCGCCCACGGGGTCGACGGGGCGCAGCGCGTCGGCGACGACCCCGCGCCCGGTGGCCGAGGTCGAGCGCCGCCCGTCGTCGAGCGGGAAGACGACCCCGCGATCGCCCGCCGTCACGCGGTCAGCCCCAGACGAGCGCGCGCGACGGGTCGCCGAGGATCGCGGCGACGTCGGCGAGGTAGCGGGAGCCGAGCTCGCCGTCGACGAGGCGGTGGTCGAAGGACAGCGCGAGGGTGGTGACCCAGCGCGGCTCGATGCGCTCGTCGGCGCCGGTGCCCACGACCCACGGTCGGCGGGTGACCGTGCCGAAGGCGAGGATGGCCGCCTCACCGGGGTTGAGGATCGGGGTGCCGGCGTCGATGCCGAAGACCCCGACGTTGGTGATGGTGATGGTGCCGCCGGCCATGTCTGCCGGCGGGGTTCGACCCTCGCGCGCGGTGGCGGTCAGGGCGGCGATGGCGTCGGCGAGCTCGCGCATCGACATCCGGTCGGCGTCCTTGACGTTCGGGACGACGAGGCCACGCGGGGTGGCCGCGGCGATGCCGAGGTTGACGTAGTGCTTGAGGACGATCTCCTGGGCGGCCTCGTCCCAGCTGGCGTTGATGTCGGGGTTGCGCCGGACCGCGAGGCACATCGCCTTGGCCAGGACGAGGAGCGGCGTGACCTTGACGTCGCGGAACTCCCTGTCCTGCTTGAGCTTCTCGACGAGGTCCATCGTGGCGGTGACGTCGACGGTGACCCACTCGGTGACGTGCGGAGCGGTGAACGCCGAGCCGACCATCGCCTGCGCGGTCATCTTCCGGACGCCCTTGACCGGGACCCGGGTCTCTCGCTCGCCCTGCGCCGGAGCCGGACGTGCGGCGGCGGGTGCCGTCGAGGCGCCGGAGGCGGCGGCCTCGACGTCGGCGCGGGTGACGATGCCGCCGTCGCCGGTCGGGGTGACCGACTGCAGGTCCACGCCGAGGTCCTTGGCGAGCTTGCGCACCGGCGGCTTGGCCAGCGCCCGCGCGGCCGCCGGGTGTCCCTCGACCGGCCGGCCGGTCGACTCGGGGACGGCAGGGGGTGCCTCGGGTGACCCGGTGGTCGACTCCGGGGCGGCGGCGGCGCCCTTGCGGGGACGGCGGACGGCCTCGGTCTGCTTGACGCCGTAGCCGACGAGCACCGCGGTGCGGCCGGTCGACGTCGTGCCGCCGATCAGCCCCTCGGCGATCTCCGGCTCCGCCGCAGGGGGCGGGGCCTCGGCCGACGACACCGCCGGCTCGGCAGCGGGAGCGGCCGGCGCAGCGGCACCCCCGACCCCGTCGTCGACGGTGATGATCGGCGTGCCGACCTCGACGGTGTCGCCCTCGGCGACGTGCAGCGCCGCCACCGTGCCGGCGAACGGCACGGGCAGCTCGACGAGCGACTTGGCCGTCTCGACCTCGACGACGACGTCGTTGACCTTGACGGTGTCACCGACCGCGACGTGCCAGGTGACGATGTCGGCCTCGGTGAGACCCTCGCCCGGGTCGGGGAGCTTGAAGTCACGAAGTGCCATCTGCGACAGCGCCTTTCAGTACGCGAGCGAGCGGTCGACGGCGTCGAGCACGCGGTCGAGGTCAGGGAGGAACTCCTCCTCGATGCGGCTCGGCGGGTACGGCACGTTGTAGCCGCCGACCCGGAGCACGGGCGCCTCGAGCGAGTGGAACGCCTCCTCGGTGACCATCGCCGAGATCTCCGAGCCGATGCCGAGGAAGGTCGACGCCTCGTGGACGACGACCACCCGGCCGGTCTTGCGCGCCGACGCGAGGATGGTGGCGTCGTCGAGGGGTGAGAGCGAGCGCAGGTCGACGACCTCGAGCGAGCGCCCCTCCTCCGCGGCGGCCTGGGCGGCCTGGAGGCAGGTCTTGACCATCGGGCCGTAGGCCAGCAGCGTGAGGTCGGACCCCTCGCGCAGCACGCGGGCCGTGCCCAGCGCGCCGTCGGGGGCGTCGCCGACCTCGCCCTTGTCCCAGTACCGGCGCTTGGGCTCGTAGAAGACCACCGGGTCGTCGGTCTCGACGGCCTGCTGGATCATCCAGTGCGCGTCGTGCGCGTTCGACACCGCGACGACCTTGAGGCCGGCCGTGTGCGCGAAGTACGTCTCGTTGGACTCGCTGTGGTGCTCGACCGCGCCGATGCCGCCGCCGAAGGGGATGCGGATGACGATGGGCATCGTCACGAACCCGAGCGAGCGGGCGCGCAGCTTGGCGACCTGGCTGACGATGTGGTCGAAGGCGGGGTAGACGAACCCGTCGAACTGGATCTCGACGACCGGTCGGTACCCGCGCAGCGCCATCCCGATGGCCGTGCCCATGATGCCGGCCTCGGCGAGCGGGGTGTCGATGACCCGGTCCTCGCCGAAGTCCTTCTGCAGGCCCTCGGTGACGCGGAAGACGCCGCCCAGCTTGCCGATGTCCTCGCCCATGAGGACGACCTTGGGGTCCCGCTCCATGGCGGCCCGCAGGCCGGAGGTGATGCCCTTGGCGATGGTGGTGGCGCTCATCGGGCCCCCTCCTCCTCGAAGGACGCGTGGTAGTCCGAGAACCACGCCCGCTCGCGCGTCGTCACCGGGTGCTCCTCGGCGTAGACGTGCTCGAACATCTCGCTCGGCGAGGGGTCGGGCATCGAGAGGCAGCGCTCGCGCACGGAGGCCCCGAGCTCGTCGGCCTCGGCGTCGACGGCGTCGAAGAAGTCGACGTCGCCCTTGCCGGTGGTGGTCAGCCAGCGCTTGTAGCGCTCGATGGGGTCGCGGTGCTTCCACACCTCGACCTCGGCACTGACGCGGTACTTCGTCGGGTCGTCGGAGGTCGTGTGCGCACCCATCCGGTAGGTGAAGGCCTCGACGAAGGTCGGGCCCTGGCCGGAGCGGGCGGCGTCGAGGGCCTGCTTGGTGACGGCGTAGACCGCGAGGACGTCGTTGCCGTCGACGCGGATGCCCGGGAAGCCGAAGCCGCGGGCGCGGTGCCACAGGGGGCCCGGGTCTGCTTCTCGTTGGGCTCGGAGATGGCCCACTGGTTGTTCTGGCAGAAGAAGACGACCGGGCTGTTGTTGACGCCGGCGAAGACCAGCGCCTCGGAGACGTCACCCTGCGAGGTCGCGCCGTCGCCGAAGTAGGCGATGACGGCGGTGTCGCGGCGCTCGTCGCCGGTGCCGACGTCACCGTCGCGCTGCACGCCCATCGCGTAGCCGGTGGCGTGGAGGGTCTGGGCGCCGATGATGATCGTGTAGAGGTGGAAGTTCTTCTCGTTGGGGTCCCAGCCGCCGTGGTTGACGCCGCGGAACATCCCGAGGAGGTTGACCGGGTCGACCCCGCGGCACCAGGCGACGCCGTGCTCGCGGTAGGTCGGGAAGGCGTAGTCCTGGCGGCGCATCGCGCGGCCGGAGCCCACCTGGGCGGCCTCCTGGCCGAGCAGGCTGGCCCACAGGCCGAGCTCGCCCTGGCGCTGCAGCGCGGTGGCCTCGGCGTCGAAGCGGCGCACGAGGACGAGGTCGCGGTAGAAGCCGCGCAGCGCCTCGTCGGACAGGTCGTCGACGATGGCGTCGAGCTCGGCGTTCGGGACGCGCTCGCCCTCGGGGCTGAGCAGCTGGACCATCTCGGGGCCACCCTCGTGCGCCGGGCGCTCGGGCGCCTCCGCGACGCTCACGTGGTGGTCGACGCCGAAGGCGGTCTCGAGGGGGGCGACCTCGTTGTCGCTCACTGGGCACTCCTTCTCCGGGCCCGGGGTGAGGGGCCGATCTCGGGGGGCGTCGCGACCGCGGGGCTGGGTGTGGCGGCGGTCACGGCCGGTGTCGGGAGCCACCGTACCCGTCGCGCGGTGGCCCACGGGAACCGTGCGGTCCCGCCCGGGGGCGACCGGGGAGTGCTCCCCTGCGCGATCGGCCCGCACCTCCCGGCCGGGACGCTACGTTTCGGCGGCGGGGGCAGCGAGCCCCCACGGAAACCGGAGGGGAACCAGGTCCGGTCTCCGAGCCGGGCGCCGGACCGCCGGCGCCCGACCTGCGGGCCGGTCCCCCACGGGGCAGAGTGGCCGGATGACCACCCCGACCCGCGCCCTGACCGTCCTCGCCGCCTGCGCCGCCCTCGGCCTCGGTGCGTGCGAGGGCGTGGACCGGGTCGATGACCCCGCCCCCTCGACCACCCCCTCGGCCACCGCCGCGACCCCGACGCCGAGCACGTCCTCCTCCCCGACCTCCACCCCGGGTGCCCAGCGGGGGCGCCCGACCGAGGCCGAGGTCCAGGTCGTCGAGGTCGGCGGCGGGTGCACGTACGTCGCCGTGGGGGACGCCGAGCGCTGGGCCCTGCGCGGCACGGTCCCGAAGGTCTCGACCGGGGACCGGCTCACGGTGAGCGGCGCCCCCGACGACACCGGCTACCCCGAGTGCCCCGACGGCACGCCCTTCCTCGTGAGCACCGTGGAGCCCATCGGCTGACCGGGTTCGCGTCGGCCCCGACCCGCCGCGCCGCGTACCCTTTCGGGGGACCCTCTCGCGGGCCCGGAGGCCATGGGATGACGACACTGCACACGCGCGCACGCCCCGAGGAGGAGCGGCGCCGACGCGTGCCCGTGCTCCGTGGGGCAGCCGCGGCCGGTGCCCTGCTGCAGCGCCTCGAGCCACCGCTCGGCCGGCCGACACGCATCGCCGAGCTGCGCTTCTCCGGTCCCGGGCTGGTCCTCGGGGGCGTCTTCCTCGCGGCCTCCCTGCTGCCCTCGCTGCTCCCGCGGCCCTCGGTCGTCCAGGGCGTCATCTCCGGCGTCAGCCTCGTCGCGGGCTACGGCGTCGGCGCCGCCCTGGGCGCGCTGTACCGGTACCTCGGCATCCCGGCGCCTCGGGGCCGGTGGCGCGGGGGGCTCGTCGGCGTCTCGGTCGCCCTGTGCATCGGCGTGCTCGTGCTGTCGATGTGGAAGCAGGTCGGCTGGCAGAACGACATCCGCCTCCTCTACGGGATGCCGCCCATCGGGCCCGACGGCTGGCCGCTCGTCGCCGCCGTCACCCTCCTCGTCGGGGCGCTGCTGCTGCTGCTGGGCCGCAGCCTCGGTGCCGCGTTCGGAGGGCTGCGTCGGTGGCTCATGCGCCGGATGCCGCGGCGGCTCGCCTCCCTCCTCGGCGGTGTCGTCGTCGTCGTCACCGTGTGGGCCGTGTTCAGCGGTGTCCTCGTCACCGGGTTCTTCGCGGGGGCAAACGCGCTGTTCGCGCCGGCCGACCAGGTCATCTCCTCCGGCACGCGCCAGCCGACGTCGCCCGTGCGCTCGGCCGGCCCGGGCTCGGCGGTCCGCTGGAGCGACCTCGGCGCGGAGGGGCGCGGGTTCGTCTCCGGCGGCCCGACCCTCGAGAGCATCGACGCCGTGACGGGCGGGGGCGCCCGCCTGCCGGTGCGGGTCTACGTCGGGCTGCGCAGCGCCGACACCATCCGCGGGCGGGCGGCGCTCGTGCTCGAGGAGCTGAAGCGCACCGGGGCCTTCGACCGGAAGGTCCTCGTGCTCGCGACGACCACCGGCACGGGGTACCTCGACCGCAACGGCACCGACCCGCTCGAGTTCCTGTGGAACGGCGACACCGCGATCGCCGGCGTGCAGTACTCGTACCTGCCGAGCTGGATCTCCCTGCTCGCCGACCAGGACGCCGCCCGGCAGACCTCGCAGGCGGTGTTCGACGCGGTGCACGGCTACTGGTCGACGCTGCCGGAGGCCGAACGTCCCCGGCTGTACCTCTACGGGCTGTCGCTCGGGTCCTACGGCGTCGAGAGCATCCTCGGGTCGATCAACCTCATCAACGAGCCGATCGACGGGGCGCTGCTCGTCGGGCCGCCGTTCGTCAGCCCGGTGCACGCCCGGCTCACCGCCGACCGCGACCCCGGCAGCCCGGCGTGGCTGCCCGAGTACGGCGAGGGCCGTACGGTGCGGTTCGCGTCGGAGGACGACGGTTTCGCGCGCACCCCCGGGCCGTGGGGACCGACGCGGGTCGCCTACCTCCAGCACGCCTCCGACCCCGTCGTCTTCTTCGACAGCGACCTCGCCTTCGCACCGCCGGAGTGGCTGCGCGACGGGCAGCGCGGGCCCGACGTCTCACCCCGGATGGGCTGGTTCCCCGTCGTGACGATGGTCCAGGTGCTGCTCGACCTGCCCGGTTCCGGCAGCGTGCCGATGGGTTACGGGCACCTCTACTCCGCGCCGGCCAACATCGCGGCCTGGGTCGGCATCACCGAGCCCCCCGGGTGGGACGCGGCCGGCCTGCGCCACCTCGGCGAGGTGCTGTCGCGGCGCCCGCACCCCTACGGCTGACGGCCACCGCGCTCTCCCACCGCCGACTGATTGCCCACAACCCACCTCGCGACCGTCCGAGAGGGGGCTGCGAGGTGGGTTTCGGGCAATGAGTCGGGGCTAAGGGCGGCGGGCGGCGAGGAAGCGGCCGGCGACCTCGACGAGCCGGTCGTTGGCCTCGGTCTCGGCGATCGTCGCGCGGACGCCGTCGGTGCCGTACGGCCGGACCGTCAGGCCCTCGGCGTCGCACGCGGCGGCGAAGGCGGCGGTGTCGTCGCCGAGGCCGAACCACACGAAGTTCGCCTGCTGGTCGGGGACGTCCCAGCCCTGCTCGCGCAGCGCGGCGACGACCCGCTCGCGCTCGGCGACGAGCTCCTTGACCCGGACGTCGAGCTCGTCGGCGGCCTCGAGCGAGGCGATGGCCGCGGCCTGGGCGAGCGAGTTGACCCCGAACGGCAGGGCCGACGTGCGCAGGGCGGCGGCGACCGGCTCGTGGGCGACGGCGTACCCGACGCGCAGCCCGGCGAGCCCGTAGGCCTTGGAGAACGTGCGCAGCACGACGACGTTGGGCCGGGCCTCGTGGACGGCGAGCGCGTCGGGGGCGTCCGGGGCGTCGACGAACTCGAGGTAGGCCTCGTCGAGGACGACGAGCACGTCGGTGGGGATGCGGTCGAGGAAGGCGTCGAGCTCGGCGGCGCCGACCGTCGTACCGGTGGGGTTGTTCGGCGTGCAGACGAGCACGAGCCGGGTGCGGTCGGTGACGGCGGCGGCCATCGCGTCGAGGTCGTGGCGGGCCCCGGGCGCCAGCGGCACCTGCACCGGGCGGGCGCCGGCGAGCGTCGTGAGGATCGGGTAGGCCTCGAAGGAGCGCCAGGCGAAGACGACCTCGTCGCCGTCGTCGCAGGTGGCGCGGATCAGCTGGTCGAGGACGCCCACCGACCCCGGCCCGGTCGAGATGCGCGCCGCCGGCACCCCGAGCCGCTCGGCCAGCGCCGCGGTGAGGGCGGTGACGGCCAGGTCCGGGTACCGGTTCATCGCGCCCGCGGCGTCGCGCACCACGTCGAGCACCGACGGCAGCGGCGGGAACGGGTTCTCGTTGCTGCTGATCTTGTACGCGGTGAGACCCTCGCGCACGGCGGCGGGGCGGCCGGGGGTGTACGCGGGGAGGGAGCCGAGGGCTGCACGCAGGCGCACCGGGGTGGGGCGCGCGGCGGCCTCGGCGGCGAGGTCGTCGGTCATGGCCCCACTGTAGGTCCGCGGCCGGGGGCCCCATCCGCCCGCTCCATCCCGTCGAACGTACAGAACACGCCGTCGGGCGGTGGGGGCACGCGGCGTGTTCCGTACCGTCGACGGGTGGGGCCCCGGGGGCGGGGGCGCGGGGCTAGCGTGGCGGGCATGACGACCCCCAGCAGCACCCACCACCTCTCCGACGGCACCGACGCCCCGCTCGTCGGCTTCGGCACCTACCCGCTGCGCGGCGAGGAGGGCATCGCCGCGATGGTCTCCGCGCTCGAGGGCGGCTATCGCTGGCTCGACACGGCCGTCAACTACGAGAACGAGGTCGAGGTCGGGGAGGCCCTGCGCCGCAGCGGGGTCCCCCGCGAGGAGGTCCGGGTCGCGACGAAGATCCCGGGACGCTTCCACGCCCACGACCTCGCCCTGCAGTCCCTGCGCGACTCCGCGCAGCGGCTCGGGCTCGAGCAGATCGACGTCGCCCTCATCCACTGGCCGAACCCGAGCCGCGGCCTCTACCCGCAGGCCTGGGCGGCCCTCGTCGAGGCGCAGCGCGAGGGTCTCGTGCGCACCATCGGGGTCAGCAACTTCACCGAGGAGCACCTGGCCCGCGTCGTCGACGAGACCGGCGTGACGCCCGCGCTCAACCAGCTGGAGCTGCACCCCCGGTTCCCGCAGGAGCGGATGCGCGCCGTGCACGAGCGGCTCGGCATCCTCACCCAGGCGTGGAGCCCGCTCGGCAAGCGCGAGGCTCCATTCGAGGAGGAGGCGGTCGCCCGCGCCGCCGCGACCCACGACGTCACGCCCGGCCAGGTCGTGCTCCGCTGGCACGTGCAGATCGGCTCGATGCCCCTGCCGAAGTCCGCCACCCCGAGCCGCCAGCGCGAGAACCTCGACGTCACCGGCTTCGAGCTGACCGACGACGAGGTCGCGGCGGTCAGTGCGCTGGGCCGCCAAGACGGCCGGCTCTTCGGCGGCGACCCCGACACCCACGAGGAGATGTAGCAGCGCGGGTCCAGCAGGGCCCCAGCGGGACCTGTCATGATCGAGCGGTGATCAACTTCCTCATCCGCGTGGGCATCAACGCCGTGGCGCTCTGGGTCGCCGCGCTCGTCGTCTCGGGGGTCAACCTCGCCGAGGACCAGGTCTCGACCGGCCGCAAGGTCCTCACGATCGTGCTGGTGGCGCTCGTCTTCGGGCTCGTCAACGCGGTCATCAAGCCGATCGCGAAGTTCTTCTCCTTCCCGTTCATCATCCTGACGCTCGGCCTCTTCACGTTCGTCGTCAACGCCTTCATGCTCCAGATCACCGAGTGGATCAGCGACGCCGTCGGCCTGTCGTTCACCATCGACCACTTCTTCTGGGACGCCGTGCTGGCCGCCATCGTCATCACCCTCGTCTCCTGGGTGCTCAGCGTCGTCCTTCCCGAGGAGGACTGACCCGCGCCGCTAGGGTCGGGGCCATGCGCGTCCTCGTCTCCGGCGGTGCCGGCTACATCGGGTCCCACACGGTCGTCCAGCTCGTCGCGGCGGGCCACGACGTCGTCGTCGTCGACTCCTTCGCCAACGCCAAGCCGACCGTCGTCGGACGCATCGAGGCCCTCACCGGGCAGCCCCTCGACGTCCGCTCGTTCGACCTCACCGACCACGACAAGACCGAGCACCTCTTCGCCCACGAGCCGTTCGACGCCGTCATCCACTTCGCGGGGTTCAAGGCCGTCGGCGAGAGCGTCGCGAAGCCGCTGGAGTACTACGAGAACAACATCGGCTCGACGTTCTCGCTCGTGCGCGCGATGCGCCGGCACGGGGTGCGCCGGCTCGTGTTCTCGTCGTCGGCGACCGTCTACGGCTCGGACGCGCCCGTGCCGATGCACGAGGACCTCCCGACCTCGGCGACCAACCCGTACGGCTGGACGAAGGTGATGCAGGAGCAGATCCTGCGCGACGTCGCCGTGTCCGACCCCACCTGGCGGATCGCCCTGCTGCGCTACTTCAACCCGGTCGGTGCGCACCCCAGCGGCACCATCGGCGAGGACCCGTCCGACGTGCCGAACAACCTCATGCCGTACATCGCCCAGGTGGCGGTCGGACGGCTCGAGCGGCTGCGGGTGTTCGGCGGCGACTACCCGACCCCCGACGGCACCGGCGTCCGCGACTACATCCACGTCGACGACCTCGCGGCCGGCCACATCGCGGCGCTCGCCCGGCTGGGGTCCACCGACGACGCGGTGTCGACCTGGAACCTCGGGACGGGCCACGGCACGTCGGTGCTCGACCTCCTGCACGCGTTCGAGCGCGCGTGCGGGCACGAGCTGCCGTACGAGGTGGTCGACCGGCGCCCCGGCGACGTCGCCGCCTCCTTCGCCGACCCGTCGCGCGCCGAGGCCGAGCTCGGCTGGCGGGCGACGCGCACGGTCGACGACATGTGCGCCGACACCTGGCGCTGGCAGTCGAAGAACCCGCACGGGTACCCCGACGCCTGAGCGCCGCCCGGCGGGTCAGGCGGGTGACGCCCCGGGGAGCTTTTGGTTGATGCGCAGGAGGTTGCCGGCCGGGTCGCGGAACGCGCAGTCGCGCACGCCGTAGAACTGGTCCATCGGCTCCTGGAGCACCTCGGCCCCGGAGGCCCGCACGTGCTCGAACACCGCGTCGACGTCGGCGCAGGTGAGCACGACCGGCGTCAGCAGCCCCTTGGCGAGCAGGGTGTCGATGGCGGCGCGGTCCTCGTCGCTCGTGTGCGGGCCGCCGCCGACCGACTGGATGGTCATCGTCAGCTCGGGCTGCGCGGGCGGGGTGAGGTTGAGCCAGCGGAACTCGCCCTGCGCGTAGTCGCTGACGACCGTGAAGCCGAGGACGTCGCGGTAGAAGCCGAGGGCGGCCTCGTGGTCGTCGACGACGAGGAAGACGTTCGCGACGGCGAGGGTCGCGGTGGCGGTCGTGGTGCGGGTCGTGTCCATGCGCCGAGGCTAGGCCCGGGCGTCCTCGACCCGCTTCTCCGAACCTGACCGACCCCGCGGCCGCTCGGCCTCCTTCGCGACGCACGACGGGATGCTCGCCGCGCCCTCGTGCGAGGAGGCGCGGAACTGGCTCGGCGTCACGCCCATCAGCTCGGTGAACCGGCTGCTGAACGACCCGAGCGAGGTACAGCCCACGGCCATGCAGGCGTCGGTGACCGAGACGTCCCCGTGGCGCAGGAGCGATGCCGCCCGCTCGATGCGGCGGGTCATCAGGTGCTGGTACGGCGTCTCGCCGTAGGCCTCGCGGAACATCCGGTGGAAGTGGCCGGGCGACATGAGGGCCTCGGCCGCCAGCGAGGGAACGTCGAGGGGCTCGGCGAAGTCGCGGTCCATCCGGTCGCGGGCCCGGCGGAGCCGGACGAGGTCCTCGCGCTGCACCTCGTCACTGTGCCACGGCCGGGCCGCAGGTGAGGTGACCCTGCGTGGTCCGCCTCACACGGGAACCGGTCCCGAGCCGTCTACGACGCACTGTAGTTTGTACTACGTCACGTCGTACTACAACGCCGTCCCCAGGAGCAAGGCATGGGATCCTCTCTCGACGTCGCCCGGTGGCAGTTCGCCATCACGACCGTCTACCACTTCTTCTTCGTCCCCGTGACGATCGGGATGTCCGCCGTCGTGGCGTACTTCCACACCCAGTGGGTGCGCACCCACAAGCCGGAGTACTACCGGCTCACGAAGTTCTTCGGGAAGCTCTTCCTCATCAACTTCGCGCTCGGTCTCGTGACGGGCATCGTGCAGGAGTTCCAGTTCGGCATGAACTGGTCGGACTACTCGCGCTTCGTCGGGGACATCTTCGGTGCCCCTCTCGCCTTCGAAGCCCTGCTGGCCTTCTTCCTCGAGTCGACCTTCCTCGGCGTGTGGATCTTCGGCTGGGGTCGCATCCCCGAGAAGCTGCACGCCGGCTCGATGTGGCTCACCCACATCGGCACGGTCCTCTCCGCGTACTTCATCCTCGCGGCGAACTCGTTCATGCAGAACCCGGTCGGTTTCAAGTTCAACCCCGAGACGGGTCGCGCCGAGATGTCGGACTTCCTCGCGGTGCTCACGAACAAGGTCCAGCTCGTCACCTTCCCGCACGTCGTGCTCTCGGCCTACATGGTCGGCGGCGCCGTGATCATGGGGGTCGCGCTCTGGCTGCTCCGTCGTGACGCCGCCACCGGCGACGCCCCGATGTACCGCAAGGCGGTCCGCGTCGGCGCCGTCGTCTCCCTCGTCGCCTCGCTCGGCGTGATCATCTCCGGTGACGTGCAGGGCAAGATCATGACCGAGGTCCAGCCCATGAAGATGGCTGCGGCAGAGGCGCTCTACGACACCACGAGCAGCGCCCCGTTCTCGGTCCTCTCGGTCGGCCCGCTCGACGGCTCGCGGGCCAGCCGCATCATCGAGGTCCCCGGCCTGCTCTCCTTCCTCGGCACCGGCAGCTTCGACGGCACGGTCGAGGGCATCAACGACCTCAAGGTCAGCGAGCGCGAGCTGGCCCAGAAGGTCGCGGCCCAGTACGGCCCCGACGTCGCACCCCTCGTCGCCGCCGACGACTACACGCCCATCGTCCCCGTCGCCTACTGGACCTTCCGCCTGATGATGGGCGCCGGCTTCCTGACCATGCTGTTCGCCGCGATGGCCCTGTGGGCCACCCGCAAGAACGCTGTGCCGCAAGCGAAGTGGTGGGGCCTCATCGCCATCGCGACGCCGTTCCTGCCCGTCTTCGCCAACAGCTTCGGCTGGATCTTCACCGAGATGGGTCGACAGCCCTGGCTCGTCTACGGCCTGATGACGACGGCCACCGGGGTCTCGCCCTCGGTGAGCGTGGGTGAGGTGTGGGTCTCGATGGTCGTGTACACGCTCCTCTACGCCGCCCTCGCCGTCGTCGAGCTCAAGCTCTTCCTCTCGTACGTCCGCCGCGGTGCCGAGCCCTTCGTGGACCCGGCCACCCACGCGGACGTCGACGAGGACGCCCCCCTCCAGTTCGCCTACTGACCTCAGGGACAACGACAATGGATGCTCTTCAGCTCGTCTGGTTCGGACTCATCGGCCTGCTCTGGGCCGGTTACCTCGTCCTCGAGGGCTTCGACTTCGGTGTCGGCGCCCTGCTCCCCGTCCTCGGCAAGGGCACGGACGCCGAGGACACCGAGAAGCGCCGCCGCGTGATGCTCACGACCATCGGCCCCCACTGGGACGGCAACGAGGTCTGGCTGCTCACGGCCGGCGGCGCCACCTTCGCCGCCTTCCCCGAGTGGTACGCGACGATGTTCTCCGCCTTCTACCTGCCGCTCCTCCTCGTGCTCGTCGCGCTCATCGTGCGCAACATGGGCTTCGAGTACCGCGGCAAGCGGGACGACGCCACGTGGCGCGCCCGCTGGGACGCCGCGATCATCGGCGGCTCGGTCCTCGCGCCGCTCCTCGTCGGGGTGGCCCTGACCAACGTGGTCCGGGGCGTCCCGCTCGACGCGAAGAGCGAGTACGCGGGCAACTTCTTCACGCTGCTCAACCCGCTGAGCCTCCTCGGCGGGCTCACCGTGCTCGCCCTCTCGCTCACCCACGGCGCGTTCTTCCTCGCGCTCAAGACCAGCGGCACGATCCGTGAGGACGCCCGCCGGATGGGCACGACGCTCGGCCTGGCCACCGCCGGCCTGGCCGTCGTGACGCTCCTGTGGCTCGGTTTCGCCACCGGGTCGGTGTGGTCGTGGGTCACCACGGTCGTGGCGGCCGGGTCGCTGCTCGCGGCGATCTTCGCCAACACCAGGGGCCGTGAGGGCTGGGCGTTCATCGGCACGGCGGTCACCGCAGCGATGGCGGTCGCGACGTACTTCCTCGCCCTCTACCCCGACGTCATGCCGTCGACCCTCTCGGGTGGCCGGTCGCTGACGATCGAGAACGCGTCGAGCAGCCCGATGACCCTGACGATCATGACGTGGGCCGCCGTGGTCTTCACGCCGATCGTCCTGCTCTACACCGCCTACACCTACTACACCTTCCGCAAGCGGATCGGGACGCAGCACATCCCCGAGCCGGTCGCGGTCTCCTGACCGGGAGCACGGACCGCCGATGAGGCCCTTCGACCCCCGCGTCCTCGCGGTCGCCCCCGCGGCCCGCCGACCCGTCGCCCTCCTGGCGGCGGTCGGCGTGGCCCAGGGCGCGGCCACCATCGGGACGGCGTTCGCCCTCGCGGCGCTCGTCGTCGCGGTGGTCGAGGGCGCGGGGCTCGGGGGGCCCGTCGCGTGGCTCACCGGCCTGCTCGTGGTGCGAGCCGGGCTCGGGTGGATGTCCGAGCGGGTCGCCGCCTGGGCCGGGGTCGAGGTCACCGCCGCCCTGCGCACCGTCCTCCTGCGGCGCTGGCTCGACGCCCCCGCCGAGCAGCGCCCGGACCCCGACCGCGGCGCCACCCTCTCCGCCCAGGGCGTCGCGGCGATCGAGCCCTACGCCGCCCGCTTCCTGCCCGCGCTCGTGGCCGGCGCCGTCGTGCCGGTGCTCGCCGTGGCCGCGCTCGTGTGGGTCGACTGGCTGAGCGCCCTCGTCGTCGTCCTCACCCTCCCCCTCCTGCCCCTCTTCGCCGCCCTCATCGGCGCCGCCACGCGCGACGAGACCGAGAAGCGCTGGGCGGCCCTGTCCTCCCTCGCCGGGCACTTCGTCGACGTGATGCGCGGGCTGCCGACCCTCGTCGGCTACGGCCGCGCCGAGCGCCAGGTCGAGGTGATCACCGACGTGAGCCACCGGCACCGCCGCGCGACGATGCGCACCCTGCGGCTGGCCTTCATGAGCTCGGCGGCCCTCGAGCTGCTCGCCTCGATCTCGGTGGCCATCGTCGCCGTCACGGTCGGGCTGCGGCTCACGCACGGCACCGTGACGCTGCAGACCGGGCTGCTCGCCATCCTGCTCGCTCCCGAGGCGTACTGGCCGATCCGTCGGGTGGGCGCCGAGTTCCACAACGCCGCGGACGGGGCGGAGGCCGTCGCCGCCGTCCTCGCCGACGTGACGACGGACCCCGCACCCCCTGCCCGGGGTCCGTCGTCCCCCTCCGGGCCGGACGAGCTGGGCGCCGCCGCGCGCGCCGTCACGTACGCCTACCCCGGTGCGCCCGACCCGGTGCTTCACGGGGTCGACCTCGAGGCCGGCCCGGGGCTCACCGTCGTCACCGGCCCGTCCGGGGTCGGCAAGTCGACCCTGCTCGAGCTGCTCGCCGGCCTGCGGACACCGAGCAGCGGCGAGGTCGTTGCCGGTCGGGCCCACCTCGTCACCCAGCGGCCGTTCCTGCCCGCCGGGACCCTCCGCGACGCCCTGCGCCTCGGCACCGACGCCCCCGACGCCGCCCTCTGGGAGGCGCTGCGTCGCGTCGGGCTCGAGGGGTTCGTCGCCGGTCTCCCCGAGGCCCTGGGGACCCGCCTCGGGGACGACGGCGTCGGCCTCTCCGCCGGCCAGCGGGCCCGGGTCGCCCTGGCCCGGGCGACCCTCTCGAGCACGCCCGTGCTGCTCGTCGACGAGCCGACCGCGCACCTCGACGCCGAGTCCTCCACCCTCGTGGCCGACCTCCTGCGCGACCTCGCCGAGCGGCGCACGGTCGTCGCCGTCACCCACCGGCCGGAGCTCGTGCGGGTCGCCGACCAGCACGTCGTCCTGACCCGCGCCGGGGCGGAGGTGCACCCGTGAGCGCCGGCCCCGTCGTCCGCCCGACCCGCGCCACCGTGGTCGGAGGGCTCCTCGGCGGTGCCGCGACCTCGGCCGGCATCGCCCTCACCGCGACCTCGGGCTGGCTCATCGTCCGCGCGAGCGAGCGGCCCGTCATCCTCACCCTGCTCGCGGCCATCGTCGCCGTCCGGGCCTTCGGGATGGCCCGCCCGTTCTTCCGCTACCTCGAGCGCGTCGTCTCGCACGACGCCGCTCTCGCCGACCTCGCCGAGCGGCGCAGCAGCGTCTACGCCGCCCTCGTGCCGCTGACCCCCGCGCGCCTCGGCCGGCGCTCTCGCTCGCAGGTGCTCACCGGGGTCGTCGACGACCTCACCGACGTCGTCGAGGCCCAGGTGCGCGTCACGGTTCCCGTGCTCTCCAGCGCCGTCGCCGGCCTGCTCGCCACCGCCCTGACGGCGTGGTTCGCGCCGGCGGTCGGGCTCGTCGTCGCCGCCCTGCTGCTCGTCCTCGCCCTCGGCTGCCTGCTCGCCTGGCGGGTCGAGTCCCGTTCTCGCGACGAGCTGCTCGCGGCCCGCGCCGAGACCGCCCGCATCGGCGACCTCGTCGCCCGGCAGGCCGGCGAGCTGCGGGCCATCGGGGCGCAGGACGCCGCCCTCGGCTGGCTCGACGACGCGCACGCGGCCCTGCGGGTCGCGGTCCGGCGGCAGAGCCGGGGCCGGGCGGGCGTCGCGGCGCTCATCCTCCTCGCCACGGCGGCGGCGACCGTGTCGGCGGCCGTGCTCGTCGACCCGTCGGCCGTCGGTGCCCCGGTGGCGGCACTCCTCGTGCTCGTGCCCGTGGCGGTCGGTGAGGCCCTCGCGCCGCTCGTCGACACGATGCGGGCCCTCGCGCGGGCCCAGGGCAGCAGCGCCCGGCTCGACGCCCTCCTCGACCAGGAGCCCGCCGTCCACGACCCGGACCACCCGGACCCCGGGCCCGGCGTCGGTCCCCAGCACGGCCCGCACGTCCGCCTCGAGGGGGCCAGCGCCTCGTGGACCGGTGCCGCCGACCAGCTGGCCCCCACCGACCTCGACCTCGTGCCCGGACGGCACGTCGCCGTCGTCGGGCCGAACGGCTCGGGCAAGTCGACCCTGCTCGCCCTGCTGGCCCGCACCCTCGACGTCAGCGGCGGACGGCACACCGTCGACGGCACCGACGTCCGGGCTCGCCCCCTTGCCGAGGTGCGCTCCGACGTCGCCGTCGTCGACGACGAGCCGCACGTCTTCGCGACGACCCTCGCCGAGAACCTCCGGCTGGCCCGCCCGGGCGCCGACGACGCGGCCGTCCGGCACGCGCTCGGGCTCGCCGGGCTCGGCACCTGGGCCGACGCGCTGCCCGACGGGCTCGCCACCCGCCTCGGCACCGGCGGCCGGGGCCTGTCCGGCGGCGAGCGGACCCGGCTCGGGGTGGCCCGCGCGGTGCTCGCCGACCGACCGGTCGTGCTCCTCGACGAACCCGCCGCGCACCTCGACCACCCGACCGCCACCGCCGTGCTCGATGATGTGCTGGACGCGACCCGCGACCGGTCGGTCGTCCTCGTGTCCCACCGCGCGGAGGCCCTCCACCGACTCGATGCCGTCCTCGACCTCGGCGACCGTCCCGCGTCGCCCACCACGAAGGAGTAGTCCCGTGCCGCACTCGACCTCAGCCCCGCGCCTCGGTGACCTCGAGCGCGTCGTCATGGAGCGCCTCTGGGAGGCCGGCGCCACCGACGGCGCCACCGTCCGCGAGGTGCACGAGGCGCTCGAGAAGCACCGCGAGATCGCCTACACGACGGTGATGACCGTCCTCGACCGGCTCGCGAAGAAGGAGCTGGTGACCCGCGAGCGCGAGGGCCGGGCGTGGCGCTACTACCCGGCCGACACCCGCGAGGCGATGACCGCCCAGTCGATGCGCCGGACGATGGACGACATGGACCTCACCGACCGCCGGGCCGCCCTCCTGCACTTCCTCGACGGCGCGAGCTCGGCCGAGATCGACGACCTCAAGGCCGCACTCGCCGAGGTCGAGGCCCGGGCCGGGAACGGCGAGGAGACCGCCCGGCGGCTGCGTGACCGGCTGCGCCGCTGAGGGCCTACTGACCGGAGTCACGGGGCCTGTCACCATGGTCCCGTGGTCCCGCTCGCCCTCGGGGTGCTGGCCGTCCTCCTCGTCTGGGTGACGCCCGCCGTGCTCGCCCGCCAGCTGCCGTTCCGGCACGCCCCGCGGGCCGCCCTCGTGGCCTGGCAGTCGGTGTCCCTCGGGGGGATGCTCGCCGCCGTCTTCGTCGCGCCGGCCGCCGTCGTCGTGCTCGCCGGCCGCGACGGCATCGCCCGCCACCCGTGGCTCGTGGCCGTCGGCGCGGTGGTCAGCGGGGCGGTGCTCCTGCGGGTCGCCGTGTCGGGGCACCTCGTCGGCACCCGCGTCCGCGCGGCCCGGGCGCGCCACCGCGACCTCGTCGACATCGTCGCCGAGCACGAGCGCGACGGCCTGCGGGTCCTCCAGCACCCGACGGCGACCGCCTACTGCATCCCGGGGCGCAGCTCGCGCGTCGTCCTCTCCCAGGGGGTCCTCGACACCCTGCCCCCGCCCGAGCTGGCGGCGGTGATCGCGCACGAGAAGGCGCACCTGCGGGCCCGCCACGACCTGCTCCTCGAGTTCTTCACGGTGCTCCACGAGTCGGTGCCCTCGGCGTTCCGCTCGCGCCGCGCCCTGGCCGAGGTCCGGCTGCTCGTCGAGGCCCTCGCCGACCGGGCGGCCGTGCGCACCAGCGGCGAGGTCGCCACGGCCCGCGCGCTCGTGGCCATCGCCGAGAGCCGCTCGCCCGACGCGGCGATGGGCGCCGGCACGTCGGCGCCGGTGCGGATGCAGCTTCTGGTCGCCGGCCCGCGCCCCGAGCTGGCGGCGGTCGCGTACCTCATCGCCGTCGCGGCCCTGCTCGCCCCCCTCGGCCTGCTCTCCCTGGTGCTCGGGTGAGCCAGGACCTGCGTCAGTCGCTCGCGGCGGCCCTGCGCCCGGCGATGCGCGCCCGTGACAGCACAGCGGTCGCGGCGCTGCGCTCGGCCCTCGCGGCCGTGGCCAACGCCGAGGCGCTGCCGGTGCCGGACGCGCCGGCGGCCGGGGCGATCGAGCAGGCGCGGGTGGGCGTCGGGGCCGCGGACGCCCCGCGGCTCGAGCTGGGCGAGGACGACGTGCGCCGCATCGTGCGGGCCGAGGTGACCGAGCGCGAGTCGGCGGCCGAGGTCATGGCCGGGCACGGTCGGCACGACGACGTGCAGCGGCTGCGGGCCGAGGCCGCCGTGCTGCGCGAGCACCTCGGCGACTGACCCGGCGTCACCGGGGGGTCTTCCGGCGCGGGGGCGCCGGACTCAGGCCCAGCTGGGCGGCGGGGGCGGCGGCGGTGCCTCGCCCTGCGGCGGTGCCGCCGGGGCGGGCGGCGCGGCCGGCGGTGCCGGAGGAGCCTGGGGCGCCGACGGCGGCGGGGGCGGGCCCGCTGCGGGGCCGGGGCGGGGGCGGGGGTGCGGCGGGCGCCGCACCGGCGGCTGCGGCCCCGGGAGGCGGCGGCGGCGTGCCGTACGCGGGGGCCGGCGGGCTCACGGTCAGGGCGCCGAGGCGGCCCTGGGTCTCGAGGTCGCGCAGCGTGGCCATCACCCGCTCGCGGTCGGCGTCGGCGACCGGCCGGCCGGTGGCGTCGAGCCAGGCGATGACGCCGAGGTCGCGCAGCGCCTTGTCACCGCCCATGCCGGGCACGTTGACGCCCGCGTTCGTCATCGCGACGTCGGCCTTGGCCGCGAGGTCGCTCGCGGCCGCCTTGGCCTTCTCGAAGAAGCTCATCCGGGTCCTCCCTGAGTCGACCCTGCGGTCTCGTCGGAACCATAGCCCCGGACCCCCCGTCTCTTCTAGCGTTGTCCCCGACGGGAGATCGCTCCCCACCGACCGGAAGGCAAGGCACCCCGATGACGATCCACGGCTCGCTGTTCACCGACTTCAAGGAGAAGGAGAGCCGGGACCCGTTCTCGCTCCAGAACAAGAAGCTCCTCAAGGTGGAGATGCAGTACGGGCCGGTGCAGGCCAAGACCGGCTCGATGGTCGCGTACCAGGGCGACGTGCGCTTCGCGAACAAGGGCTCGGGCGGCATGGGCAAGATGTTCAAGGCCGCCGTCACCGGCGAGGGCGTCAAGATGATGGAGTGCTCGGGCAGCGGCGAGCTCTTCCTCGCCGACCTCGCCTCCGAGGTGCAGGTCATGTACCTCGAGAACGACGCGATCTCGGTCAACGGCAACAACGTCCTCGCCTTCTCGAGCTCGATCCAGTGGGACATCCACCGCATCCAGGCCCGCGGCGCGGCGATGACCGGGGGCCTCTACAACGTCTCGCTGCGGGGCACCGGCTACGTCGCGGTGACGACCAAGGGCGACCCCATCGCCCTCGACGTCGCCTCGGCCCCGACCTTCGCCGACGCCCAGGCGGTCGTGCTGTGGACCTCCGGGGTCTCGATGGACGTGCGGGTCGACACCGGCGGCTTCGGCTCGATGATCCGCGGCGGCACCGGCGAGCTGCTCCAGATGGCCTTCGGCGGGCAGGGCTACGTCCTCGTCCAGCCGAGCGAGTCGGTCAACGAGGGCGGCCACCAGAGCGGTGGCAACCAGCAGGGCCCCGGCGGGATGCTCGGCCAGTTCCTCAACTGAGCCGCCCCGCTGGACGCCGCCTGTCGGCCCGACCGGAGGGCTGCGACAATCGCGGGCATGACGGCTCAGGTGACCGGCACGGACATCCTCGACGTCGCGCGCGAGCAGGTGCTCGGGCGCGGGGTCCCACTGACCGAGGAGCAGGTGCTCGAGGTCCTGCGCACCGGCGACGACCGGCTGCAGGACCTGCTGGCCCTCGCCCACGAGGTGCGGATGACGTACCAGGGGCCGGCGGTCGAGGTCGAGGGCATCGTGTCGCTGAAGACCGGCGGATGCCCCGAGGACTGTCACTTCTGTTCCCAGAGTGGGCAGTTCACGTCCCCGGTGCGCTCGGTGTGGCTGAACATCCCCGAGCTCGTGCGCGCGGCGAAGCAGACGGCGGCCACCGGCGCGTCCGAGTTCTGCATCGTCGCCGCCGTGCGCGGTCCGGACGCCAGGCTCATGGAGCAGATGCGCGAGGGCGTCGCGGCCATCCGGGCGGCGGTCGACATCCAGGTCGCCGCGTCGCTCGGGATGCTCACGCAGGAGCAGGTCGACGAGCTGGTCGACATGGGGGTGCACCGGTACAACCACAACCTCGAGGCGGGGCGCTCGTACTTCCCGCAGGTCGTGACGACGCACTCGTTCGACGAGCGGCTCGAGACCTGCCGGATGGTCAAGGAGTCCGGGATGGAGCTCTGCTGCGGCGGCCTCGTCGGGATGGGCGAGACCCTCGAGCAGCGCGCCGAGCTGGCCGCCCAGCTGGGTGAGCTCGAGCCCCACGAGGTGCCGTTGAACTTCCTCAACCCGCGGCCCGGCACGCCGTTCGGCGACCTCGAGCCGATGTCGACGAACGACGCGCTGCGCACCATCGCGGCCTTCCGGCTGGCGCTGCCGCGGACGATCCTGCGCTACGCCGGCGGGCGCGAGCTGACCCTCGGCGACCTCGGGACCCGCGACGGCCTGCTCGGCGGCATCAACGCGGTCATCGTCGGCAACTACCTCACGACGCTCGGGCGCGACCCGCGCGAGGACCTCGCGCTGCTCGACGAGCTCGAGATGCCGATCAAGGCCCTCAACGAGACGTTCTGACCCGATGGTGTTCGCGGACGCGGGCGCGCACGAGCCGGTGGCCCGGGGCGAGGACCCCGGGGCCTGGTGCGGGCAGTGCGGACTGGGGGTCGGCGACGGGGACCACGCGCGCTGCGCCGTCCGCGCCGAGCTGGAGCCGCCGCGCTACTGCATCCACTGCCGGCGCCGGATGAAGGTCCAGGTCACGCCTGGTGCGTGGACCGCGACGTGCATCGAGCACGGGTCGGTGGAGCGCTCGACCTGGGCCTGAGCGGCTGCACCCTCGGCTGGTTCGAGGTGAAAGCGCCCCACGAGAGGGCCCGGCATCACCTCGACCCGCCGAACACTCCAGCTCGTTCGAGGTGAAGGGGCACCACGAGAGGGACCGGCATCACCTCGAAGCGGGGGAGTGACGGGCTCCACGGAATGTGACACGGTGGTTGACGGTTCAACCAGTTGATCAGCGTCGATCCCTCGCACCGATCCGCACCCCATCGACCTCCGGGAGACACCGTGAACGTCCTCGTCCTCGTCGGCAGCCTGCGCGCCGGCTCCACGAACCGCCAGCTCGCCGACGCCGCCGTCGCCCACCTGCCCGAGGGTGTGCAGGCGACCGTCTTCGAGCAGCTGGCCGACCTCCCGCACTACTCCGAGGAGCTGGACCACGACGACGCGCTGCCCCAGGTCGCCCGCGACCTGCGCGAGGCCGTCGCCGACCACGACGCCGTCCTCCTCGTCACGCCCGAGTACAACGGCTCGCTCCCGAGCGCGCTGAAGAACGCCGTCGACTGGGTGTCGCGCCCGCGCGGCGCCGCCGCCATCGCCGACAAGCCCGCCGCCGTCATCGGCGCCAGCGGCTCCCCCGCGCCGCCCAGTGGGCCCGCGAGGAGGGCGTCAAGGTGCTCACGGTCGCCGGCGCCCAGGTCATCGAGGACACCGTCGGGGTCGGCTCGGCGTTCCAGGCCTTCGAGGAGGGCCGGCTCTCCGACGCCGCCCTCGACACCGAGCTGCGCGACCTCGTTCGCCGCCTGGCCGCCGAGGTCGAGAGCACCCGCTCCGCCGCCTGACCCGCTGGGAGCCGCCCGCCCTCCCTTCCCGCGAATGTGTGTGAACACGCCGGCCATTCCCGGCGTGTTCACACACATTCGCGATGGCCAGAGGGGAGGAACGGGTCGGTCGGGGCGTCGTCACGAAACAGGTCGTGATCTCTCGCTCCCGCTGCGAGGATGGCGGGCGTGTCCGGAGCCGTCGAGCGAGCGCGGGCCGACCTCGAGGCCGGCCGTCCGTGGATGGCCCGTGACCGCCTGACCAGCGTCATCCAGCACCGGACCGACGACGAGCTCGTCGACCTGCTGGCCGAGGTGTACCTGACGATGCTCGACGTCCCCGCCGCCGGCGCGCTGTGGTTCGCCACCGGGCGGGACGACGAGGTGGCCCGTGACGCGGTCGCCGTCTGGGCCGACCGGTTCCCCTCGGACGACGCGCGGTGGTCGAGCATCCCACGCCCCCTGCGGACCACGGACGGTTCTCCGGGCCTCGAGGACCTGCGGCGTCGGCTGTCCGCCCGACCGCGTGGCGAGCGGCGGCCCCCGGACATCCCCGAGCCGGAGTCACGGGCCGAGGAGATGCTCGCCCCGGCCCTGCTCCTGGCCGGCGTCCTCGTGCTGGTCGCGATGGTCGGCATCGGCCTGTGGACGACCTGGCACTGGATCTGGACCTGACCCCTCCTTCCCCGCCCTTCCCCGAACGTGTGTGAAGACCGTCGGCATGCCGACGGTCTTCACACACGTTCGCGGGAGGTCGGGGCGAGGGCGGCATGATGGGCGGCGATGGATGCCGACGCCCTCGCCGACCTGCGCGCATTCGACCGTGCGCACGTGTGGCACCCGTACTCCTCGGCGCTGGCGCCCGGCGACCCGTACGTCGTCGAGTCGGCCGAGGGCGTGCGGCTGCGCCTGCGTGACCGCGACGGCCGCACCCTCGACGTCGTCGACGCGATGAGCTCGTGGTGGTGCGCCGTGCACGGCTACCGGGTGCCCGAGCTCGACGCCGCCGTCCGCGGCCAGCTGGGCGCCATGGCCCACGTGATGTTCGGGGGCCTCACCCACGCGCCGGCCGTCGACCTCTGCCGACGTCTCCTCACCCTGGCCCCCTCCGGTCTCGAGCACGTCTTCCTCGCCGACTCGGGTTCGGTGTCGGTCGAGGTCGCGATGAAGGCCGCCCTGCAGCTCCACCTCGCGGCGGGCGAGCGACGCACCCGCTTCCTGACCGTCCGCGGCGGCTACCACGGCGACACCTTCTCGCCGATGTCGGTCACCGACCCGGTCGGCGGGATGCACTCCCTCTTCCGCGGCGTGCTGCCCGAGCACGTGTTCGCGCCGAGGCCGCCGGCCGGGGTCGATCTCCCCGACGACGACCCCGAGCTCGTCGACTGGGAGCGCACCACACGGGACCTGTTCTCGCAGAACGCTTCCGACATCGCCGCCGTCATCGTCGAACCGGTGCTGCAGGGCGCCGGGGGGATGCACGTCTACCCACCCCGCGTCCTCGACGTCCTCCACGACCTGGCCCGCGAGCACGGCGCGCTCGTCATCCACGACGAGATCGCCACCGGGTTCCACCGCACCGGACCGCTCTGGGCCGGCGACCGCGCGCAGGGCGCCCCCGACATCCTCTGCGTCGGCAAGGCCCTCACCGGCGGCTACCTCACGCTCGCCGCCATGCTCTGCACGCGCGAGGTCGCCGAGGGTGTCAGCCGGAGCGAGGCGGGCGGCCTGATGCACGGCCCGACGTTCATGGCCAACCCCCTGGCCTGCGCCGTCGCGAACGCCAACCTCGACCTCCTCGCCACCCGGGACACCGTGGCCGAGGTCACGCGCATCGAGTCAGGCCTGCGCGAGGGGCTGTCTCCCGCAGCCGATCTTGAGTCGGTCGTCGACGTCCGTGTGCTCGGTGCGGTCGGCGTCGTCCAGCTGCGCGAGCCGGTCCGGGTCGCCGAGGTCACCGCCGCCGCCCTCGCGCGCGGGGTCTGGGTCCGCCCCTTCCGTGACCTCGTCTACACGATGCCGCCCTACGTCACGGACGAGGACGACCTCGCCGTCGTCACGTCCGGCCTCGTCGGAGCGGTCGCCGACGTTCACGGCTGACGGCGCTCGAGGGCCTCGATGCGGACGCGGAGGTCGTCCTGCAGCGTCCGGAGGATCTCCAGCTGGGTCGCGTTGATCTCGAGCAGCACCTCGACGTCCTTCTTGGCCGCGACGTTCGTGTCGTAGTCGTGCTGCGCCAGGTCGGCGGCGATGGCGTCCTGGCGCTTCGCCGCGATGAGGAGGATGGCGCCCTGGAGGCCGGCGAGCATCGACAGGAACAGGTTGAGCAGGATGAACGGGTAGGGGTCCCACCCGCGCGTCAGGGAGTTGACCAGCGCCCAGACCGCCATGAAGCCGACGAAGGCGAAGACGAAGCGCCAGCTGCCCATCCCGTTCCGCATGACGTCGGCGGCCCGCTCCCCCGGGTCGAGGGAGGACTTGTGGCGCTCGTGCCAGGTCTGCCGCGGCACGCGGCGCGCGCTGGTCAGGGGGACGGACGACGGTTCGCTCATGGTGACCTCCGGTGGGATCTGGCTCGACCCCACGCTAGGACTGCCGCCGTCCGGGCAGCGGGCGGCGCCCTCAGTCCGCCTTCGCGGCGCCCCAGCCGTGCCAGTGCGTGACCTCGACCCAGCAGCTGATCCGGGCCCGGTCACGCGTCGGGTAGTCCTGGCCGCCGTAGTGCCGCGAGAGCCGGTCGATGTCGGCGAGCGCCTTCTCGCGGTCCTCCTCCCACCGCACGACGCGCCCGCGGATGCTGACGTGCGTGTACCAAGACCCCTCCTCGAGGGCGGTCAGCGCGACCTCCGGGTGCTCGCGCATCCACGACACCCGGGCCCGCTCGGCATCCATGTTGAGCAGCACCGTGCCGTCGTCCTCGACGAGGTACCAGGTGGCGACGGACATCGGCGCACCGCTCGGCAGCAGGACGGCCACCACCGCGGGGTTGGGCCGGCGGAACAGCTCGGCGACGTCGTCGGGCAGGGGCGGGCGGGGCACGGGGACTCCTTCGTCGGGGTCCTCCAGCATGCCCGTCCCGGCGGCCCGGTGGTGGGTCAGGCGCCGGCGACGCGGCGGACGGTCGCCACGGCCTCGTCGGCCGGGATGCCGAGCACGGCCGCGCGCTCGAGGTAGGCCGCGGCCGCGTCCTCGAGGGCCTGCTGCGGGGTCGCGGTGGCGGGCGGCGCGGGGGCCACGCGCGTGCCACCACCGCGTCGCGAGCGGACGTACCCGGCCTGCTCGAGCTCGCGGTAGGTGCGGGCGACCGTGCCCGCGGCGAGCCCGAGGTCGGCGGCCAGCTGGCGCACGGGCGGGAGCCGGTCGCCGGGAGCGAGGACCCCGCTGCCGACGAGGTCGGCGAGCTGGCGGCGCAGCTGCTCGTACGGCGGCGTGGGGTCGAGGACGTCGACCGTGACGGCCTGCAGCGTCATCGGACCGGCGCGCCGACGGGGGCCGCCTCCCCGGGCAGCGGACGCGGCAGGTCGTCGACCCGGATGGTCGGCGTGACGAGCAGGGCGCCGAGCGCGGCGGCACCCCCGACGAGCGCGAGCGGTCCGGCGACGAGGGTGACCCAGCGGACCACCACCTCGGCCGTCGTCGCCGGGCACTGCCGGTCCGAGAGGGTGAGGGCGACGAGGGTGGCCACCGGGCCGAGGGTGCCGAGCACCGTGAAGGTGGCCGCGGTGAGGATGTTGCCCACCGACCAGCGGCGCAGCATCGAGTCCAGACCGAGGCTCTCCAGGGCGGGGCGGGGACGCCGGGCGACGGCGAGCAGCGCCGCGAGGACCAGCACGGCGAGGACGCCGAGGGCCGCCCCGAGCGGCACGGCGTAGAAGGACCCCGGCCACGGGCCCTGCGACGCGCCGGTCGAGACGTACACGCCGTCGACGACCCGCTGGCAGGACTCGGTGAAGGACCGCCCGGCCCGCCCGAGGTCGTCCGGCGCACCCCACGCGGCGCCGACGGCGAGCGTCCCCGCGAGCACGGCGGCCGCGACGACGAGCAGGCCGGTGGCCGTCCTCGGGAGCAGGCCGCGCACCGTGCGGGTCTCGACGACGGCGGCGCGCCGGACCCCGACAGCGGGGCGCGCGGTCAGCTCGCCGACGATCGTCCCGAGGAGGACGCCGGCGCCGACGGCGGCCGGCGCGAGGGCCGTGAGCCGGCCCAGGGCATCGACCCGTTGGCCGAGGACCAGCAGCAGCCCGCCGGCCAGGATGCCCAGGAGGAGGCCGACCACCCGCCAGGCCCGGGTGCGCCCGGCGATCCGGACGAGGTCGGGGTGCTCGTTGACGCCCACCGTGACGGTGCGCCGCCGCACGAGCGCGACGGCGAACGCGACGACGGCGACCGGCAGGGCCAGGACCGAGATGCCGATGCCCATGGCTCCTCCTGTTTGTGTCGAATGACTGGTACAAGTCCGAGGATGGCGGCCGGTCGTCGTTTGTGTCAAGCACTTGTGACAAATAGGCTCGGACGGGCTCACCGGCCCCGTCGTCCGCGGCGACCCCGGGCCGGTGCGGCGGACGGCCCGGAGGACCGGGGCCCTCGACCGGGGCTCTCAGGTGGCCCACGGCCGCCCGTGGCAGGATCGGGGGGGTGACGAGCCCGCTGGACTGGATCAGGCAGGCCGCCGAGGCCCGGGCCGACGCGGGCCTGACCCGCCGGCTCGTCGCCACGAAGGCGCACGACGTCGTCGACCTCGCCGGCAACGACTACCTCGGCCTGCGCCACCACCCCGCGGTCGTCGCGGGCGCCGTCGCCGCCGTCGAGACCTACGGCACCGGGGCGGGGGCGTCGCGCCTAATCACCGGCACCCTCGACGTCCACGAGGAGCTCGAGGCGGCGCTCACCGCCCTCACCGGCGCGCCGTCGGCCCTCGTCCTCTCGAGCGGGTACGCCGCCAACCTCGCCGCCCTGACCACGCTCGCCGACGCCGGCACCCTCGTCGTCAGCGACGAGCACGCCCACGCCTCGCTCATCGACGGCTGCCGGCTCTCCCGGGCCGCGGTCTCGGTGTCGCGGCACAACGACCTCGAGCACGTCGCCGAGCTGCTGGCCCGCCGCGAGACCCCCCGGGCGGTGGTCGTCGTCGAGTCGGTGTACTCGGTGCTCGGCGACGCCGCCCCCGTCGAGGACCTCGTGGCCCTGACGGCCGAGGCCGGGGCCCTCCTCGTCGTCGACGAGGCGCACGCGCTCGGTGTCGTCGGGCCGGGCGGCGCCGGGCTCGTCGCGGCCGCCGGCGCGTCGGAGGCCGAGCACGTCGTCGTCACGACCACCCTCTCGAAGTCGATGGCCGCCCAGGGCGGTGTCGTCCTGGGCTCGCCGGTCGTGCGCGAGCACCTCGTCAACACGGCGCGCCCGTTCATCTACGACACCGGGCTGGCGCCGGGGTCCGCGGGGGCCGCGCTCGCCGCCCTCGGCGTGCTGCGCGACCACCCCGAGCTGCCGGCCCGCCTGCACGCCAACGCCGCCCGGCTCGCCGAGACCTTCGGGGTCCCGGTACCCGACGGCGCCGTGATGTCGGTGCCGATGCCCGGGCCGCACGAGACGGTCGAGGCCGTCGAGCGAGCCGCGGCGCTCGGGGTGCGCGTGGGGGCCTTCCGGCCGCCCTCGACCCCGACAGCTCGTCCCGCCTGCGCGTCACGGCCCACGCCGACCACACCGAGCACGACCTCGACCGCGCGTGCTCCGTTCTCGCACAGCTCGTCCCGGCCCGCGGCTGATCGACCACCCGGTGTCCGACCCCGCGCACTGCCGTCCGTCGTCCTCGTCACGGGGACGGGCACGGGCGTCGGCAAGACCGTCGTCACCGCGGCCCTCGCGGCCCTGGTGCGCGGGCGGGGCAGCGTCGCGGCGGTCGTCAAGCCGACCCAGACCGGCGTGCTCGCCGACGAGCCGGGCGACGTCGACGAGGTGCGCCGGCTCGTCGGCGACGACCTGAGCGTCCACGAGCTCGTCCGGCTGCGTGACCCGCTCTCCCCCGAGGCCGCGGCCCGCCGTGAGGGGGTCGCCCTGCCGCCGGTCGCGGTGCACGCCAGGCGGATCGGTGAGCTGGCGTCCGCCGCCGACGTCACGATCGTCGAGGGTGCCGGCGGGTTGCTCGTCCGGCTCGACGGACGGGGCGGCACGCTGGCCGACCTCGGGACGGCGTTGCGCTACAAGGGCATCAGCTGCGGGGTGGTGCTCGTCGCCTCCGCCGGGCTCGGTGTGCTGAGCACCGCTGCGCTGACCGCCGAGGCACTGTCCGCGCGGGGCATCCCGCTGCTCGGAGTCGTCGTCGGGTCGTGGCCCGCCGACCCCGGGCTCGCCGAGACGGAGAACCTCCACGACCTGCCGCGCGTCACCGGTGCGCCGCTGTGGGGTCGGGTGCCCGAGGGTGCGGGGTCGCTCGCGGCCGCCGACTTCGCCGCCGCGGTCCCCGGCTGGTTCGACATCACCTGACCGCCCCCCCAATCCGACTCATTGCCCAGAACCCACCTCCAGGGACCGGATCAGGGGCCTCCGAGGTGGGTGATGGGCAATCAGTCGGGCGGTGTGGGGAGGATGGGGGCATGAGTGCTGCCGACCGCCCGTACCGCGTCACCGTCGTCTGTCACGGCAACATCTGCCGCTCGCCGATGGCCCAGTTCCTCCTGCGCGAGGCCCTCGACGAGGCCGGGCTGGGCGAGCGGGTCGTCGTCGACTCCGCCGGCACCTCGGCCGAGGAGCTCGGCAACACGGTCCACCCGCGCACCGTCGGCGTGCTGCGCCGGCACGGCCACCCGGACCTCGGGTGGGGCGAGCACCGTGCCCGGCAGTTCCGCCCCGACTGGTTCGACGACACCGACCTCGTGCTCGCCGCCGACCACCCGCACGCCGACCGGTTGTCGCGCCTGGCCCGCGACGAGGACGACGCCGCGAAGGTCCACCTGGTGCGCTCCTTCGACCCCGAGGCCGTGGCCGCCGGCGAGCTCGGGATGGACGACCCCTGGTACGGCGGTGACGCCGAGTACGAGCAGACCTACGACGAGATCCGAGCCGCCGTCCCGGGCATCGTCGAGCACGTCCGGGCCGCCCTCGACGGCTGACACCCGCGGACCGCCCCGGCGCGCCACGCCGCCGCTCTGGGAGGATGGGCCCCATGCCGAGCACCACCCCTGCCGCCACCGGCCTCTCGCACGCCCGGAGCCTGGCCGACCTCGCCCCGCCGATCGCCCTCGGGGCCCTCGACGGCCGGTACCGCGGCGTCGTCGCGCCGCTCGTCGACCACCTCTCCGAGCCCGCGCTCAACCGGGCCCGCATCCACGTCGAGGTCGAGTGGCTGCTGCACCTCACCGAGCGCGAGGTCGTGCCCGGCGTGCGGCGCCTCACCGAGCGCGAGCAGGCCGCACTGCGCGAGGTCGTCGCCGGCTTCGGGGCCGACGAGATCGACGAGATGGCCGCCACCGAGCGGGTCACCCAGCACGACGTCAAGGCCGTCGAGTACTTCCTCAAGGCCCGCCTGCGCGACATCGCCCCCGCCGAGGAGGACGCCGGCCTCGCCGAGCTCATCCACTTCTGCTGCACGAGCGAGGACATCAACAACCTCTCGTACGCGGTGATGGTCAAGGGCGCCGTGCACGACGTCTGGCTCCCCGCGCCACCGCCCTCGTCGAGAAGCTCACCGAGATGGCGCGCGAGCTCGCCGACGTCCCGCTGCTCGCGCACACCCACGGCCAGCCGGCGACCCCGACGACGATGGGCAAGGAGCTCGCGGTCCTCGCGTGGCGCCTGCGCCGGCAGCTGCGGCGCGTCGAGGACGCCGACTTCCTCGGCAAGCTCAACGGCGCCACCGGCACCTACGGCGCGCACCTCGCGGCCGTCCCGGGTGCGGACTGGCAGGAGGTCAGCCGCACCTTCGTCGAGCACCTCGGGCTGACGTGGAACCCGCTGACCACGCAGATCGAGAGCCACGACTGGCAGGCCGAGCTGTACGCCGACCTCGCCCGCTTCAACCGGGTGCTGCACAACATGTGCACCGACGTGTGGACCTACATCTCGCTCGGCTACTTCGCCCAGGTCCGCGGTCAGGGCACCGTCGGCTCGAGCACGATGCCGCACAAGGTCAACCCGATCCGGTTCGAGAACGCCGAGGCCAACCTCGAGGTCAGCAACGCCCTCCTCGACGTCCTCGCCTCGACGCTCGTCCAGAGCCGGCTGCAGCGTGACCTCACCGACTCCTCGATGCAGCGCAACATCGGGTCGGCCTTCGGGCACGGGCTGCTGGCCATCGACAACGCGCACCGCGGGCTCGACGGCCTCGACGCCGTGCCCGCCACGATGGCCGCCGACCTCGACGCCAACTGGGAGGTGCTCGGCGAGCCCGTCCAGTCGGCGATGCGGGCCCTCGGCGCCCAGGGCGTGCCGGGGATGGAGGAGCCGTACGAGCGGCTCAAGGAGCTGACCCGCGGCCGGCGCATCGGGCAGGCCGACCTCGTCGAGTTCGTCCGCGGCCTCGGGCTGCCCGCCGAGGTCGAGGAGCGGCTCGCCGCGCTGACGCCCGCGTCGTACGTCGGGCTCGCCCCCGAGCTGGTCCAGCACCTGCCGTGAGCGGCGTCGGGGACGGGCCGGTCATCCGGCCGGCCGACCTCGCCGACCCCGGGTGGCGGCCCTCGTCGCGGAGCACCTCGCCGAGATGGAGCCGACGGCGCCCGCGTGCAGCCGGCACGCGCTGTCGGTCGAGCAGTTCCGTGACCCCGTCGTCCGGTTGTGGGTGGCCGAGGCCGACCCCCTCCTCGTCGGGTCGGTGGCGCTCAAGGACCTCGGCGGCGGCCACCTCGAGCTGAAGACGATGCGCACCAGCCCGTCGGTGCGTGGCAGCGGGCTGGGGCGTCGGCTGCTGCTCCACGCGCTCGCCGAGGCCCGGGCGGTCGGGGCGACGCGCGTCAGCCTCGAGACCGGGTCGGGGGCCGTGTTCGAGCCGGCGCGCACGCTCTACCGCTCGCACGGGTTCGTCGACTGCGAGCCGTTCGCCGACTACCGCCCCGACCCCCACAGCACCTTCCTCACCCTCGCCCTCTGACGTCCTCGGCCGCGGCGGCGCCTCGGGCCCGTGCCACACTGTCCGCGTCGTCGTCGGAGGGGGAGGCCATGGGACGGGTGTCGGACACGGGGTCGGGGCGGGCCGTGGCGGTCGCCGCCGCCTGCGCGGTGCTGCTGCTCGGCGCGTGCTCCGGGGGGTCCGGCGACCCGGCGCCCCGCCGCAGTGCCCCGTCGACCAGCTCGTCGGCCTCCGCCTCCCCGTCGGCGAGCCCCTCGCCGACCCCGAAGCCCGGACGCGTCGACACCCGGGCGTTCTTCGACGACCTCGAGGCCGCAGTCGCCGGCCAGGACACCGCCGACGTGCACCTCGAGTCGCCGTACGAGGGCATCTACGCCGAGATCCAGACGTCCACCGCGTCGATGCGCGTCCAGTACCAGGACGCCGACCGATGGCTACGGGTCGTCGTCATCGGTGACCGCGCTTGGACCCTCGACGAGAACGCGACCGACGCGCCCTGGAAGAAGGTCACGCACGCGCCCGACGACATCCGGAAGGCGGTCCCCGCCCACCTGGTCCGGGAGTGGCGGGCCGGCGCACGCTCGGTGACCCGCGGGAGCACCGAGACCGTGGAGGGACACCGGATCACCTCCTACACGGTCGTCCTCTCGGCCGAGCGGGCCTACGGAGCCATCGGCCTCGAGGCCCCGCGGAAGGGCCCGTCGACGGTCCGGCTCTTGGTCCGCCTCGACGAGCGCGGCCTGCCGACCGAGGCGAGTGCCGCACTGGACAAGGGGAAGCTCGAGATCGAGTACCGGTCCTGGGGCGCCGCCCTCGAGATCGTCGCGCCGCCGGTCGGCTGACCGCGCCCCGCCCCTGCTCCCCACCGCGAACGTGTGTGAAGACCGTCGACATCCCGACGGTCTTCACACACGTTCGCGGGAGGGTGGGCGGTGGGCGGCCCTGTGGGATGGTGTCGGCATGGCGACCCAGGACCCGAAGCCCGTCGACCGCGACGACGTCGACGGCATCGCGCTGGCCCTGCCCGAGGTGACCCGCGAGGGCACCGACGAGCACCCGGCGTACGCGGTGCGCGGCAAGACCTTCGTCGTGTGGCGTGGCCCCCGCAAGGACGCCCTCGAGCCCGACACCGGCGAGCGGATGCCGGACGTCATCTCGATCGTCACCCCGGGGCAGGAGGACAAGATCGCGATCCTCGCTCTCGGCGAACCCTGGTTCACGACACCGCACTTCGACGGGTACGACGCCGTCCTCGTGCGCGAGCGCGACCTCGGGCGACTCGACTACCTCGAGCTCGCGGAGATCATCACCGACGCGTGGGCGACCCGGGCACCGAAGAAGCTCGTCAAGGAGCACCTCGGCTGACGCCTCCCTCCCTCCTTCCCCCAACCCCGCGAATGTGTGTGAACCCGCCGGGGATCCCCGGCGGGTTCACACACATTCGCGGAAGGGAAGGGGAAGGAGGGGGCGGCGGGCCGGGGTCAGCCCTTCATCCCGCTGAAGGTCATCGTCGCGACGAACTGGCGCTGGGCCACGAGGAAGAACACGACCATCGGCATCGTCGCGACGACGTTGCCGGACATGAGCAGCGACCACTCGGTGCGCCGCTGCCCCTGGAAGTTCGCCAGCCCGAGCTGGATCGTGTACCAGCGGTCGTCGTTGATCGCGATGAGCGGCCAGATGAGGTCGTTCCACGACCCGAGCAGCGTGAAGATGGCGAGCGTGGCGAGGGCCGGCTTCGCGAGGGGGAGCACCACCCGCCAGAAGACCCCGAACTGGCTGCAGCCGTCGAGCCGGGCCGCCTCCTCGAGCTCGCGGGGCAGCGACAGGAAGAACTGGCGCATGAGGAAGACCCCGAAGGCCGACGTCAGCCACGGGAGGATCACCGCCGGAAGGGTGTTCACGACGCCGAGCTTCGTGAACATGATGTAGGTCGGGATCATCAGCAGCTGGGTCGGGATCATGATCGTTCCGACGAGCAGGACGAAGGACACCCCGCGGCCGGCGAAGCGCAGCCGGGAGAACCCGTAGCCGGCCATCGAGCAGAGCACCAGGTGGGCGAGGATCGCGCAGGTCGCCACGACCACGCTGTTGGCCAGCCAGCGCAGGACGTCGGACTCGTGGAAGAGCCGGACGTAGCCGTCGACGGTCGGGTGCGCGGGGAAGAACGTGGGCGGCACCTGCCGGATCTCGGCGTCGGTCTTGAACGACGCGAGCACCATCTGCAGCAGGGGCATGACGAAGACGACGGCCAGCGGCAGGAGCAGCAGGTGGTAGGGACTGAACGGGAGCCGCCACCGTCGTCGACGGTCCCCTCCGTCATGCAGCCCCGCCGGGGTGTCGTCGGTCGTCGGGGTCGGCGCCGTCGAGAGGGCCATCAGAAGGCCTGCACCTTCGCGAAGCGGGAGTACAGGATCATCGCGAGGGTGATGACCATCGTCGCCGCGAACAGCACGTACGCGACGGCCGAGCCGTACCCGAAGTTCAGCTGCTTGAAGGCCTGCTCCCAGAGGTAGTACACGATCGTCTTCGTCGACTCGACGGGTCCGCCGCGGGTCGTCGTGTAGACGAGGTCGAACAGCTGGAGGGCCCCGATGAGCTGCCAGATCGTCGTGAAGACCGTGACCGGCGTCAGCTGGGGCAGCACGACGTGCCAGAAGACCTGCCGGCGGTTCGCGCCGTCGATCATCGCCGCCTCCACGAGGTCGCGCGGGATGTCCTGCAGCGCAGCGAGGTACACGACGACGGTGAAGCCGAGCGAGGCCCAGAGCGACATCAGCGCGATGACGGTCATCGCCTGGTTCGGGTCCTCGAGGAAGCGCTGCGGAGGCAGGCCGAGCCGGCGGATCACGCTGTTCACGAAGCCGAACTGCGGGTCGAACAGGTAGTTCGAGAGGATGCCGGTCGCCGCCGCCGAGGCCACGAACGGCACGAACACCGCGGTCCGGTAGAGCCCGATGAAGCGGATGCGGCGGTTGAGGGCCAGGGCGATCCCGAGCCCGAGGAGGACCGACGTCGGGACGTAGAGCACGGTGAAGAAGAGCGTGTGCAGCGCCGCCGACCCGAGCTCGGGGTCGTCGGTCATCCGCGTGTAGTTCTGGAAGCCGACGGCCCGCGCCTCGCTGAACCCGTTCCACTTCAGCTGCGAGAGGTAGAAGGCCCAGCCCGCCGGGAAGAGCGAGAGCCCGAGGATGACGAGGGTCGACGGCCCGACGAAGAGCCAGCCGGTGGCGGCCCGCCGTGCGCCACCCACCGCCCGCCGCCTGACGCGGGCCCCGAGGGGCCGCGCGCTGGTGGGGCCGAGGCGGTCACTGGTCGGCCAGGGCCCGGTCGGCGGCCTTCGCCGCGTCGTCGAGCGACGCCTTGACCTCGCCCTGTCCCTGGAGCAGGCGGGCGACGGCCTTCCCGTAGGCGGCCGAGAGCCCGACGTAGCCCTGCACGGTCGGGCGCTTGTTCCTCGCGTTGTCGAGGTTCTTCGCGAGCAGCTCGTAGCCCGGGGTGACCTTGGCCTTGGCCTGGAACTCCGGGGACTCGATCTCGGAGGAGCGCAGCGGCAGGTTGCCGAACGTGACGTTCCAGGTGACGTCCTGCTCCGGGTCGGTCAGGTACTTGGTGAACTGGTAGGACCAGTACGCGCGGTTGCGGTCCTGGTGGTCGAAGAGCACCCAGAGGTCGGGGCCGGACACGGTCTGGTGGTCGTCGCCGGTGCCGGGCAGGAGGGTGACGTCGTAGTCGGTCTTCGCGGTGCCCACGTCGTAGAGGGCCCAGGGGCCGGAGACGAGCATGCCGATGTTGTCGCTGGCGAACAGCCCGATGGCCTTCTCGGCGGTCTGGTCGAGGTAGACGGACTTGTCCTCGACGGTCATGTCCCGCCAGAACTGGACGGCCTTGACCCCGGCGTCGGAGTTGAACTCGGCGCTCTTCTCGTCGGCGGACAGGATCTGGCCGCCGTTCTGCCACAGCTGGGGCCACAGCGCCCAGGTCGTCCCCTCGCCTCCGGTGACGTCGAACGAGGTGCCGAAGACGTTCTTCGAGGGGTCGCTCAGCTTCTTCGCGGTGGTGCGGAACTCGTCCCAGGTCATCGTGTCGGTGGGGTAGGGCAGCCCGGCCCGGTCGAAGAGGGTCTTGTTGTAGAAGAGCGCGAGGTTGTCGACGAGGGCGGGGATGCCGATGGTCCGCCCGCCGGGGCTCGCCGTCTCGCGGGCCGCCTCGGAGATCTCGTCCCACTTCACGGCCGGGTCGGCGACCTCGGCGCTGATGTCCAGCGTCTTGCCCGAGGCCCCGAGCTCGCTGGCCCAGGACCCGAAGGCGTAGGAGATGTCGGGGTAGGTGCCGGCGGCGAAGCCCGCGCTGAGCTTCTGGAGCAGGTCGTCGGTGGTCGCGGCACCGGAGGAGGAGCGGATGGTCACGTTGGGGTGCAGGGCGTGGAAGGCGGCGACCTTCTTGTCGAGGATGGCCTGGGCGTCCGCCTCCTGGCCGGTCCACCACGTCAGCTCGACCGGGGCCTTCGGGTCCTCGGCGGTGATCGGTGCGGCCGTCCCCGCCGGACCGGTCTTCGTCGGCTCGGGGTCGACCCCCGCGCAGCCGGCGAGGGCCACGGAGGCGACCGCCGCGAGGACGAGGGCGACGCGTCGGTTCCTGCGGGGGACGGCCATGGCGTGCTCCTTGCTCGGGATGCTGGGGATGCTCGGGGTGCTCGGGTCTGCGACGGGCTCGGGTCAGGCGGTGGGGAGGCGTCGAGCACGACGCTGCGGGTCAGGTGGCGCGGGGCGTCGGGGTCCAGGCCCCGCAGGGTCGCGAGGTCGAGGGCCAGGCGCTGGGCGAGGACGAGCTCGACGAGGGGGTCGTGGGTCGACTCGCGCACGGTGGCGCCCACGGCGCGCACGTCGTCGGCGAGACCGCTCGGGTCGGGCCGAGCAGCCACACGTGGCTCGAGGGGCCGGCGACCGCGACGGGGCCGTGCCGGTAGTCGAGGGCGGGGTAGCTCTCGGCCCAGGCCTGCGCGGCCTCGCGGATCTTCAGGGCGGCCTCGTCGGCCAGGCCCTGGCACCAGCCGCGGCCGAGGTAGACGAAGTGCTCGAGCCCCCGGGGGTCCGGGCGGTCGACGTCCAGTGCCGCACCGCACGCCCCGGGGAGGTGGCGCACGTCCTCGCCGAAGGCTGCGCGGCCGAGGACCAGCACGCTCGTCGGGAAGCGGGTCTGGACGACCGAGCGCTCGTCGGCGCCGGCGAGCACGACCACCTCGTCGGCGAGGCGTTCGGCGGGCATCCCCGGCACGGCGGTGACGACGACGAGGTGGGCGCGGCCGCGGAAGGCCTCCATCGCCTCGAGGACCTCGGTCGTCGTGCCCGAGCGGGTCACGGCGACGACCCGGTCGTAGCCGCGGGTGGCGGGCGGCAGCTCGGAGGCGTAGGCCCAGTCGCTCTCGCCGAGACCGGCGGCCTCGCGCAGGACCGCGAGCGAGTGCGCGACGAAGGCCGAGGTGCCGCAGCCGATGAAGAGGACGCGGTCGCCGGGCGCGGCGAGCGGGGTCCGCACGTCGGCGCCGAGCTCCAGCACCTCCTGCCACACGGCGGGCTGGCTCTCGATCTCGGCCCGGGTGAGGGCACCTGCGGTGGGGGACGTCGTCATGGGCACCCATGGTGCTGACGCCGAGCGCCCCGGGCGCGGTTCGATCAGTCGACCTGCGCGCTCGATCGGGCCGGTTGCGCGTTTCCGCGCCACCCCGGCGTCAGGCGGCACGCTGGCCGGGTGAGCGACCTGCCGCTGCGGGACTACCGCCCCCGCGACCGCCTGACCCGGACCCGCACCGAGGTCGGACGTCCCCCGGTGCCGGCCGTCGACGTGCACAACCACCTGGGCACCTGGCTGTCGGACGACGGGGGCTGGCTCGTCCCCTCGGTGACCGACCTCCTGACCACCCTCGACGACGTCGGCGTCGAGCGGGTCGTCAACCTCGACGGCCGCTGGGGCGCCGAGCTCGAGGCCAACCTCGAGCGCTACGACCGGGCCCACCCCGGACGCTTCGCGACGTTCTGCCACGTCGACTGGCGCGCGCTGGCCGCCGACGACGACGGGCGCGCACTGGTCGCCGACCTCGACGCCTCGGTTGCGGCCGGGGCGCGGGGCCTGAAGATCTGGAAGGACCTCGGGCTCGCGGTCCGCGACGCGCAGGGGCGCCTGGTCCGTCCCGACGACGACCGGGTGGTCCGGGTGGTGGAGCGCGCCGGCGAGCACGGCATCCCGGTCCTCGTGCACACCGCCGATCCCGTCGCGTTCTTCGACCCCGTCGACGCGTCGAACGAGCGGCTCGAGGAGCTGGGTGCCCAGCCGGACTGGTGGTTCGGCGACCGCACCCGCCATCCGTCCTTCGAGGACCTGATGGCCTCCCTCGAGGCGCTGGTGGCCGCCTGCCCGGGCACGACCGTCATCGGCGCGCACGTCGGCTGCCACGCCGAGGACCTCGCCGCCGTCGGCCGGATGATGGACGCGTACCCGACCTTCCACGCCGACCTCGGCGGACGGCTCGCCGAGATCGGGCGCCAGCCGCGCGCCTTCGCCCGGCTCGTGGCCGAGCACCCCGACCGCATCCTCTTCGGCACCGACGCCTACCCGCCCGAGCCGCAGGCCTACCGCAACCTCTACCGGTTCCTCGAGACCGACGACGAGCACTGGCCGTACGAGGGCGCCGACGACGAGGCCGAGCCCGGGTCCCAGGGACGCTGGCGCGTGTCCGGCGCCGCCCTGCCGCCCGAGGTCCTGCCGGCGATCTACCGCGACAACGCGCTGCGCCTCGGCCTCTGACCCGCGGCGTCGGTCCCGGTCCGGTCAGGTCAGGTCAGGTCAGGTCAGGTCAGACGGTGACCCGGGCGCGGGCCCACTCGGGCAGCAGGTCGCCGTGGGCCTCGACGAGGGCGTCGCACATCGCGAAGACGTCGTCGACGGCCAGCGTGGCCGAGGTGTTCGGGTCGACCATGACCGCCCGGCGGATCATCAGCGGGTCCTCGTCGAGGGCGGCCCGCACGGTCAGGCCCGCGACGTCGAGGAACGCGTGGTTGAGCGCCGCGCACTGGGGCGGCAGCGCACCCATCGGCTGCGGGTGGATGCCGGAGGCGTCGACGGTGCACGGCACCTCGACGCACGCACCCTCCGGGAGGTTGTCGACCAGCCCGCGGTTCGGCACGTTGCCGTGGATGGTGACCTCGTCGCCGAGCGTCATCGCCCGGATCACCTGCGGGGCGTACTCGGCGACCTCCTCGGGCAGGTCGAGGTCGCCCCCGGCGTCGAGGACCTCGCGGGTGTGGTCGTACTCGCGGACGTTGTCCTCGCTGATGCCGAGGTAGTCGCCGACGGGGATGCGCAGCCGCTCGACCTCGGCGTCGTCGTGGAGGTACCAGGGGACGTACTCGCTGGAGTGCTCGCTCGTCTCGGTGGGGTACCAGCCGAGCCTCCGGAACATGTCGACGCGCACCCGGCGACGCAGCTCGGGGTCGGCGGCCACGCGCTCTCGCAGGCGCGGGTAGAGGTCGGCGCCGCGGTGGCTCCACTCCAGCAGCCAGGCCTGGTGGTTGACGCCCGCGGCGCGGTAGTCCACCTCCTCGACCGGCACACCGAGCAGCTCGCAGAGGTCGTGCACCGTCCAGTACACGCTGTGGCACAGCCCGACCGAGCGCACCTGGGGTGCCGTCTCGGACAGCCACCACATGTTCATGGCCATCGGGTTCGTGTAGTTGAGCAGGTGGGCGTCGGGGCAGACTCGGGTCATGTCCTCGGCGATCACGCTGAGCACCGGGAAGGTCCGCAGCGCGCGGAACACCCCGCCCACCCCGAGCGTGTCGCCGATGGTCTGGCGCACCCCGAACCGGGCCGGCACCTCGAAGTCGGTGCGGGTGGCCCCGATACCGCCGACCTGCACCATGTTGACGACGAAGTCCGCCCCGTCGAGGGCCGCTGCCCTGTCGGTCGACGCGGTGACGGTCGGTGCGGTGCCGGTGCGGGAAGCGAGGTGCTCGGCCGTGCGCCGGGCCGTCTCGAGGCGCTGGTCGTCGACGTCGTGGAGGGAGACCTCCACCTCGGCGAGCTCGGGGACGCGGAGGAGGTCGTGGAGCAGCTGACGGGTGAAGACGACGCTCCCGGCGCCGACGAACGCGATGCGGGTCATGCGGGCGATGGTTCCCGCCGCGGCGGGTTGCGGTACCGATCCGCACGCTCGTCCTGACCGGATGCGCAGCCCGGTTGAGCGTTTCCCCGACCATCCGCGCAGCGCGTGGTGCACTGACGCCCGATCATGGACGTCATGACCTCGCTCCCCGCCACCCCGCGCGCCCAGGTGTCCGACCGCCGGACCTCCCGGCTCGCGGCGATCCTCGCGCTGCTCACCGAGCGCGGCACGGTGTCGGTCGTCGAGCTGGCCGACGAGCTCGAGGTGTCCCACGCCTCGCTGCGCCGCGACCTCGCGGTGCTCGAGGCCCAGGACCTGCTCAAGCGCGTCCACGGCGGCGCCACCTGCCGGGTGCTGGCCGGTGAGCTGCCGGTGCGCTACCGCGACGGCCAGCGCCGCGACGCCAAGGCGCGCATCGCCGCCGCCTGCGTCGAGGCCATCCCCCGGCGCGCGATGGCCCTGGCCATCTCCGGGGGCACGACGACCACCGAGGTCGCGCGCCGGCTGCACGACCGCAGCGAGCTGACCGTCGTCACCAACGCGGTGAACATCGCCACCGAGCTCGCGACGAGCCCCCGGCTGCGGGTGGTCATCGCGGGCGGGACGATGCGTTCGGAGAGCTACGAGGCCGTCGGCGCCTGGACCGAACGGTTCATCGAGGGGCTGAACTTCGGCATCACCGTCATGGGTGTCGACGGCATCTCGGTCGCCGGCGGGCTGACGACGCACGACGCGGTCGAGGCCCGCACCGACCAGAAGATGGCCGAGCGCTCGCAGCGGCTCTTCGTCGTCGCCGACGCCAGCAAGATCGGGCGGGTCGTCTTCTCGCCGATCGTGCCGGCCTCACGCGTCTCCATGCTGTTCACCGAGGTCGGGGCACCGGCCGACGAGGTCGCCCGGCTGCGGGCGGCGGGCGTGGAGGTCCACCTCGTATGACCGAGCCGCTCGACGTCCTCGTCCTCGGCGAGGCCAACCCCGACCTCGTGCTGCGGGGCGACGTCGTGCCCCGCTTCGGGCAGTCCGAGCAGCTGCTCGAGCACGCCGAGCTCGTCCTCGGGGGTCCGGGGCCATCACCGCGCACGCGCTGGCCCGGCTCGGGATGCGCGTCGGCCTGCTCGCCGCGGTCGGTGACGACGTCTTCGGCGCCGAGACCCTCCGGCTGCTGCGCGAGGGTGGCGTCGACTGCTCGCGCGTCGAGGTCGGGCCCGAACCGACCGGGCTGTCGGTCGTGCTCTCGGACGGCCCGTCCCGCGCCACCCTCACCCTCGTCGGCGCCATCGACTCCCCGGCCCCGTCGTGGCACTCACCGGCGGACGTGCCGCCGGCCCGGCACGTGCACGTCTCGTCCTTCTTCCTCCAGCGCCGTCGGGCGGCCGCCCTGCCCCGGCTCCTGCCCCTCGTGCGCGCCGCGGGGGCGACAATCTCGCTCGACACCAACCTCGACCCGTCCGGCCGCTACCCGGGGCTGGCCGAGGTGCTGCCGTTCGTCGACCTCCTGCTGCCCAACGCGCAGGAGTGCCTGGCCTCGGCGGCGGCGCTCGGCGGGTCGGTCGGTGCCGACCTCGAGTCGGCGGCCCGGACCCTCGCCGCGGCCGGCCCGACCGTCGTCGTCAAGGACGGGGCGGAGGGGGCCCTGCTCGTGGGGCCGGACCGGGTCCTGCGCGAGCCCGGCACGCCGGTGGTCCCCGTCGACACCACCGGCGCCGGCGACACCTTCGACGCCGCCTTCGTCGCCGCGCTGCTCGAAGGTCGCGGTGAGGCCGAGGCGCTGCTCCGGGCCTGCGCCGCGGGAGCCCTCTCGACGCTCCACACCGGTGGCACGGCCGGCCAGCCGACCGCCGAGGAGCTGCTCGCCGCGTCGTCCCGGTCCGCCTGACCCCTTCGCTCGACCCACTCGTCCCCCACGACCCGCTCGCCCACCGACCCGTTCCCCGGAGGTCCACGCCCATGCCGCTCACCACGACCGCCGACCTCGTCGGGTCCGCCGCCTCGGCCGGGCGCGCGGTGCTCGCGTTCAACGTCGTCACCCTCGAGCAGGTCGAGGGGGTGCTCGCCGGGGCCGAGCGGGCGGGGCATCCGGTCATCCTCCAGGTGAGCGAGAACGCCGTCGCCTTCCACGGCGGACGGGTGGGCGCCCTCGCGGCCGCCTGCCGGGCCGTGGCCGAGGACTCGGGCGCCCGCGCCTCCCTCCACCTCGACCACGCGACGGACCTCGACCTCGTGGCCTCCGCTGCGGCGCACGGGTTCTCGTCGGTGATGGTCGACGCCAGCCGGTTGCCGCACGACGAGAACGTCGCCGTGACGGCCCGGGCGACCCGCGCGCTGCACGAGGAGGGTCTGTTCATCGAGGCCGAGCTCGGGGAGGTCGGCGGCAAGGACGGGGCGCACGCGCCGGGGGTCCGCACCGACCCCGGTGAGGCGGCCGCGTTCGTCGTCGCGACCGGTGTCGACGCGCTGGCCGTGGCCGTCGGCAGCAGCCACGCGATGGCCACGCGCACCGCCCGCCTCGACCACGACCTCGTCGCCCGGCTGCACGATGCCGTCCCCGTCCCGCTGGTCCTCCACGGCTCCAGCGGCGTGCCCGCCGACGAGCTGCGGCGGGCCGTCGCCGCCGGCATGACGAAGGTCAACGTCGGCACCCTCCTCGGGCAGGCGTTCACCGCGGCCGTCCGGGAACGCCTGGCCGCCGACCCGTCCGCGACCGACCCGAGGCGGTACCTTCGGGAGGCGCGGGACGCCGTCGCCGACGCTGTCGTCACGACCCTCGGCGAGGTCCACGGGGACGCCCCGACGGGCTGACCGGCCGGCCCGCTCCCCGAGTCGCGTCCCATACCCCACAGGGGTATGGTGGAGGCATGAGCGCGAGCACCCCCGCACCCCCGGCCACCCCGGGCTACTCCGACACCAAGGAGGCCCACCTCAAGCGGCTGCGTCGCATCGAGGGCCAGGTGCGCGGCATCGCGCGGATGGTCGAGGAGGACACCTACTGCATCGACGTCCTCACCCAGGTCAGCGCCGCGACCCGGGCCCTGCAGGCCGTCAGCCTCGGGCTGCTCGAGGAGCACGTCACGCACTGCGTCGTCGACGCGGCGCGCGAGTCCGACGAGGCCGCGGCCGTCAAGGTCGACGAGGTGCTCGCCGCCGTCACCCGGCTCGTGAGGAGCTGACGTGACCCAGACCGCCGACCGACCCGCCGACGAGGTCCACGAGGTCGACCTCGCGATCACCGGGATGACCTGCGCCTCGTGCTCGGCGCGCATCGAGAAGAAGCTCGGGCGGCTCGAGGGCGTCGACGCCGTCGTCAACCTCGCCACCGAGAAGGCCCGCGTCACGTGGAGCGGCCCGCTGACCGTCGAGGACATCATCGCCACCGTGCAGCGCACCGGCTACGGCGCGGAGCCCCTCACGAGCACCGCCCCGCAGCGTCCGCGGGTCGACGAGAGCGTCACGACGCAGACCGCCGACCGTGCCGGACCTGACGGCACCGCCCCCTCCTCGACGGCCGCGGGGGCCCCGGATGCCGCCGAGCGGGTGGCCGCGCCGGTCGCCGCCCACCAGGTGACGCGCCAGGACGACCTGCGGCGCCGCGCGCTCGTGGCCGCCGTCCTCACCGTCCCCGTCGTCGCGCTGGCGATGGTCCCCTCGCTCGACGTCCCGGCCGAGCCGTGGGTCCAGCTCGCCCTGGCCACCCCGGTCGTGGTCTGGGCCGGCTGGCCGTTCCACCGCAGCGCGGCACTCAACGCCCGGCACGGCGCGTCGACGATGGACACCCTCGTCTCGCTCGGTGTGCTCGCGGCCTACCTCTCCTCGCTCGTCGTCGTCCTCACCGGCCGGGCGGGCGGCGGCATGGCGGGCGGCACGTCGCACCTGTGGTTCGAGACCGCCACCGTCGTCACGACCTTCCTGCTCACCGGGCGCTGGATGGAGGCCCGGGCCACCGACCGCACCCGCGACTCGCTGCGCGGCCTGCTCGACCTCGCCGCCAAGGACGTCGCCGTGCTGCGCACCGACGCGACGAGCGGCGCCACCGTCGAGCAGCGCGTCCCGGTCGAGCAGCTCGCCGTCGGCGACCGCTTCGTCGTCCGCCCCGGTGAGAAGGTCGCCACCGACGGCACCGTCCGCGACGGACGCAGCGCTCTCGACGCCTCGCTCGTCACCGGTGAGTCCCAGCCGGTCGAGGTCGCGCCCGGCAGCGAGGTCACGGGCGGCACGGTCAACACCACCGGGCGGCTCGTCGTCGAGGCCACCCGGGTCGGCGCCGAGACCACGCTGGCCGGCATCGCCCGGCTCGTCGAGCGGGCCCAGACCTCCAAGGCCCCGGTGCAGCGGCTCGCCGACCGCGTCTCGGCCGTCTTCGTCCCCGTCGTCCTCGGCCTCGCGCTCCTCACCCTCGCCGGCTGGTGGGTCGGCACCGGGGACGCCGGGCGAGCCCTCGAGGTCGCGGTCTCCGTGCTCGTCATCGCCTGCCCGTGCGCGCTCGGCCTCGCCACCCCGACGGCCCTGCTCGTCGGCACCGGCCGCGGCGCGCGGCTCGGCATCCTCATCAAGGGCGCCGACGTCCTCGAGGACACCCGCCGCATCGACACCGTCGTCCTCGACAAGACCGGCACGGTGACGACCGGCGAGATGACCCTCGTCGAGGTGACCACCCACGGCCGGCTGCCGAAGGACCAGGCCCTCCGCGCGGCGGCTGCGGTCGAGGCCGGCAGCGAGCACCCGGTCGCGAAGGCCGTTCTCGCAGCAGCCCGTTCGCGGGCGCTCGACGTGCCGGCCATCACCGACTTCGAGGCCCTGCCCGGCTCGGGCGCCGTCGCCTCCATCAAGGGCGCCCGGGTCACCGTGGGCCGTGCCGACCTCTTCGACACCGTCCCGGCCGACATCGCGACGCCGTCGAGCGAGGGCACCACCGTCTGGGTCGGCTGGGACGGCACCGCCCGCGCCTCGCTCACCGTCGCCGACACCGTGCGCCGCAGCTCGGGCCGCGCGGTGCGCGCCCTCGACGACACCGGCCTGGTCTGCTACCTGCTGACCGGCGACCACGACCGGGCCGCCCTCACGGTGGCCCGCGACGTCGGCATCCCCGTCGGCCGGGTCGTCGCCGACGTCCGCCCCGAGGACAAGCACGCGATGGTCGCCGACCTCCAGCGCCGCGGCCGGGTCGTGGCCATGGTCGGCGACGGGGTCAACGACGCGGCCGCCCTGGCCCAGGCCGACCTCGGCATCGCGATGGGCAGCGGCACCGACGTCGCGGCCGACGCGGCCGACATCGTCCTGCTCCGCTCGGAGCTGCCGGCGGTCGCCGACGCCATCGACCTGTCCCGGGCCACGCTGCGCACCATCCGGCAGAACCTCGTCTGGGCGTTCGGCTACAACGTCGCCGCCATCCCGCTGGCCGTGGCCGGGGTGCTCGACCCGATGGTGGCGGGGGCGGCGATGGCCCTCTCGAGCGTCCTCGTCGTCACCAACAGCCTGCGCCTGCGCCGCTGGACCCCGCGCAGCTGACCCGGCACGACGACGAGGGCCCCCACCGCGTGCGGTGGGGCCCTCGGTGTCGTCGCGCGGAGAGGTCAGATGGTGACCTCGCCCTGGGGCGTCTCGAAGGTGACGGCCATGAGGCCGGGCGTCCCGTGCGGGGAGACGAACGAGAACTCGATGACCGAGGAGGTGTAGTCGGCGGGAAGGCCGAGCCAGTCGCGGACCCGGTCGGGGTCGCCGGCGATGGTCAGCGACTCGATGGTCACCTCGGTGTCGGCGTCCTCGGAGGGGTGCGGGGTCCCCTCCTCCCAGCAGATGAAGAACGGCAGCTGCGGGTCGGCCTGCAGGCCCTTGACCCCGAGCTGCTGCCAGCGCAGCTCGACGCCGTCGGGACGGTGCCGGTTGCCCGTGACCGCCTCGCGGCCGAGGCGCTTCTCCTGCTCGGCGATGTCGTCGACCTGGACGACCCAGCCGAGCCAGCCCCCACCGGCGGCCGAGCGGGCCCGGACGACCTGCCCGAACGGCGCCTTGTCGCTCGCCGGGTGGTCGAGCACCTCGACGACCTCGACGTAGCGCTCGTGCGCCAGGGGAAGGATGACGTTGCGCGTCCCGAAGCGCGGGTGGACTCCCCCGTCGACCGGCTCGACGCCGATCAGCTTCGCGAGGCGTTCGGCCGTCGCGTGCACGCCATCGTGCTCGGCCGCATAGACGACGTGGTCAACTCGCATGCCGTTCATGGTCCCATAGTGGGAGGGGTGCTCCTGACACGGGTGGGTCGGATGGGGCTCTCCAGCACCACCCGTCACAGCGGCCACCTCAGGACCGCTGGCGGACCGCCTCGTAGAGCACGACCGCCGCGGAGACCCCCGCGTTGAGCGAGTTGACCCGACCGGCCATCGGGATGCGCACCCGCTCGTCGGCGGCCGCGAGCGCGGCGTCGGTGAGCCCGGTCTTCTCGGTGCCGACGGCGATGGCGACCCCGCCCCGCCAGTCGACGGCCGTGTGCAGCACCTCGGTGTCCGGGGTCGTCGCGACGAGCCGCAGCCCCCGGTCGCGCAGCCATCCGAGGACCTCGGGCAGCGGCGCGGCGGCCACCGGCACGGTGAAGACGGTGCCCTTGCTGGCCCGCACGACGTTGGGGTTGCCCCAGTCGGTGGCGGGGTCGGCGGCGACGACGGCCGCGGCGCCCGCGGCATCGGCGCTGCGCAGCACCGACCCGAGGTTGCCCGGCTTCTCGAGGCCCTCCACGACGACGACGAGCGGGTCGGGCGGCAGGGGGAGGTCGGCGAGCGCGACCCCCGCGACCGGGACGACGGCAAGGAAGCCGTCGGGTCCCTCGCGGTAGGCGACCTTCTCAAAGGCGGCGCGCCCGCACCGGATCGTCGTGGCGCTGAGCGCCCGGACCCGCTCGACGAGCCGGCCCTGCGCGGTGGGGTCGAGCATCAGCTCGGGGCAGTGCAGCAGCAGGTCGGGCACCACCCCGGCGTCGACGGCGAGCTCGAGCTCGTCGTAGCCGTCGACGACCGTCATCCCCTCCTCCTCACGGACCCGGCGACGGCGCAGCGCGGCGACCGCCTTGAGGCGGGGGTTGGTCGCGGAGGTGACGTGGAGCTCGGCCATGGCGGGGCCAGCATCCCACGTCGCCCGCGAGCACGGACGGGGCGACCGGGCCTGCGGCGGAACCCTGCACCCACCGCCGTCCGCCACCCCCGCGGTGCGGTAGAAAGGCCGGATGACCAGCACCGACGTGGCCCGTCCTCCGCGGACGCGCACCCGTCGGCTCGGCCGCGCGGCGGTCTACGCGCTCGTGACGGCGGTCGTGCTCTTCGGCGTCGGGTTCCTCGTCCGCAGCAAGTGGGACCCGCTCATCGACCTCGACGACGGCGTCATCACCCGGCTCACCGACATCACCCGCGACCACCCGGCCTTCCGCGACGCCCTCCTCACCTGGCAGGAGGTGACCCGGCCGGTCTACCTCCACGTCGTCGGCACGCTCGTCTGCCTGCTCGTGTGGTGGCGCACCGGGATGCGGACCCGCGCCTGGTGGGCGTTCGCGACGCTCATGCTCTCGTGGTCGGTCGGGCTCGGGGCCAAGTACGTGTTCCAGCGGGCCCGCCCCGTCGTCGAGGACCCCGTGTCGCAGGCGCCCGGGTACTCCTTCCCCTCCGGCCACGCCGTCAACACCGCGGCCTGGGTGACGGTGCTCGTCGTCCTGCTCTGGCCGGTCGTGCGCGCCGGCGCCGCCCGGGCCGCGCTGGTCACGGTCGGCGCCGCCGTCGTCCTTGTCACCGCCTCCGACCGGATGTTCCTCGGCGTGCACTACCCGAGCGACGTCTTCGTCGGCGTCGTCACGGGTACCGGTCTCGTCCTCGCCTCGTACGCCGGCTACGCCGGATGGAACCCCGCCGACCCGGCCCCGGCCGACGACCCCGACGTCCACGAGTCCTCCGACGACCTCGCCGTCGCCGGCGGGCCGGCCGGACCCCACCGCCCCCATCCCGAGGAGTCCTGATGTCCTTCCTGACCCGCTGGGACGACGACCCGTCCCGTCCGGGGGTGCGCGAGGTCCTGCGCGACCTCGCCGTCCGCGCCGTGCTGCCCGGGGTGCTCGTCTTCGCCGTCGTCTGCGCGATCGGCTGGGTCATCATGGAGCCGCTGCGGGGGCTGGAGTCCGAGAACGACGTCAGCCGCTGGTTCCAGGACCGCCGCACGCCCACCGGCGAGACCATCACGAAGTTCATGTCGATGATCGGCAACACCGAGTACGTCATCGCCGTCGGGGTGCTCGTGGCGCTCGTCGTCCTCTGGCGCACGCGGGCCTGGTGGTTCGCGCTCGTGCCGATCCTGGCGATCTCGTTGCAGGCCACCATCTTCGTCATCGCCGCGTACGTCGTCGGGCGTCCCCGGCCGACGGTCGAGCGGCTCGACCCGACCCCGCCGACCTCGAGCTACCCCAGCGGCCACGTCGGCGCCTCGACCGCGCTCTACGTCTCGTTCGTGCTCATGGCCACCCGGCTGCCCAACCCCGTCGTGCGCCGGGTCGTCATCACGCTCTGCGTCGTGGCGCCGCTGCTCGTGACGTTCGCCCGGCTCTACCGGGGCGCCCACCACGTCACCGACGTGCTCGTCGGGCTGGCCAACGGCATCGTCTGCGCCCTGCTGGCCTGGGGCTACCTGCGCCGCGACCCGGCGAAGGGTCAGAGCCGCGCGTAGCGGGCGCGCGCGAAGGAGTAGACGCCGTACGCGGCGATGCCCAGCGCGACGAGGGTGAGGAGCACCGGCCCGAAGCTGGCCTCCTTGAGGGTCTTGAGGGCCCCGTCGAGGCCCTGCGCCTTGTCGGCGTCGTGCTGGACGGCGGCGATGACGAAGAAGACGCCGACGACGGCCAGCGCGACCCCCTTGGCGACGTAGCCGGCACGGCCGGCCTGCACCGCCCAGCTGCCCGGGTGGCCGACGAGGTCCTCGAGGAACTTCTCCTTCCAGCCCTTGTAGACGTGGTAGCCCGCGATGCCGAGGACGACGAGCCCGAGGGCGCCGACGAGCACCTGCCCGGCGGGGCTGCCCATCAGGGTGGCCGTGAAGTCCTCGGTCTGCTTCTCGCTCGACCCGCCGCCGCCGAGGGCGACGACCTTGAAGGCCGTCCACGCGAAGAACGCGTACATGACGCCCTTGGCGGCGAGCTTGCCGCGGTCCGAGGCCTCCCCGTGGCTGATCGCGGCCTCGGTGAGGTTCCAGACGGCGAGCAGCGCGAACCCGACGACGGCGACCCAGAGCAGGGCCTTGCCCGTCCCGGAGGTCGAGAGGGTGCCGAGCGCGCCGGACTGGTCGGCACTCTTCGACCCGCCGCCGATCCCCCACGCCACCTTGACGGCGATCCAGGCGATGAGGAGGTGGAGGAGGCCGACGATGGCGTAGCCCACCCGGGCCCCGGTCTCGACGACCTTGCTCTCGTTGGCGTCCCGGGTCGCGCGGCTCACGTCACTGCTCATGGAGGGTCACCCTGCCACCGGCGGAGCGGCGGCGGTGGGGTCGGTGCCGACGGGTTCAGGTCAGCGAGCGCAGGACCGCGACGAGGCCGTGCTCGTCGACGTGGCCGGTGACCTCGTCGGCGGCGGCCTTCACCTCGTCGGGGGCGTTGTCCATCGCGACCCCGCGCGCGGCCCAACGGAGCATCTCGAGGTCGTTGCGCTGGTCGCCGACGGCGACGGTGTGCTGCGGCTCGACGTCCAACCGCCGCCGGATGCCCTCGAGCGCCGCCGCCTTCGAGACCCCCTCGGGCGTGATGTCGAGCCAGGCGCTCCAGCCGACCGCGTACTCGACGCCGTGCAGCCCGATCTTCTCGGTGCGGGCGTCGAACTCCTCGCTCGTGCTGTCGGGGTCGCGGATGGTCAGGCGGGTCACCGGCTCGGCCATCAGCTCCTCGAAGGAGACGACGCGCGGCTCGCCGTCGAGCTCGCCGTCGGGGAACGGGGCGGAGACCTTGAAGCCGACCCCGAGCTCCTCGACCGCGACGAGGGCGGTCGGGAACTCCTCGCGCAGCACGCGCAGGGCGGGGGCGGGGTCGAAGGTCACGGCCTCGAGCACCTCGTAGCCGTCGGGATGGTCGGGGTCGAGCCCGAGGGTGATGGACCCGTTGGCGCACACGGCGTAGCCGCGCAGCAGGCCCAGGGCCTCGAGCACCGGCAGCGTGCCGATGATGGCGCGGCCGGTGGCGAGGACGACGTGGTGGCCGGCGTCGACGGCGGCGCGCACCGCGAGGCGGACGGGCTCGTGGAGGTGGCCGTCGTGGTCGACGGTCGTGCCGTCGATGTCGAGGCAGATCAGGTGTGGGGTGGTCATCGGGCGCCACGCTACCCACGACGGGTGAACGGACGGTGGACGCCTCACGGGCGCGGGCGGCCGAGCTTCCAGTAGGCGCAGAAGAACACCGACTGCTTGTCGGCGCCGTGCCGGACGAGGACGCGGCGGGCACCGGTCGCGAGATCGGCCTCACCGCAGGCCCAGCCGTAGGCGATCGGTCCGGTCGCGGCGGCCAGCGCGCGGTCGAGCGCCGGGACGACGGCGCTCCCCGGCCGGCCGGTGCGCACGTGGACGCGGGCGTCGCCGAGGTCGTAGGAGTCGAGCACGGCCGGGTCGACGACCTCGACGTGCACCTCGACCCCGTGGTCGGCGGCGTCGGCCGGTCCGCCCCAGGCGTCGAGGATGGCGGCGACCGAGGGGACGGCCGTCTCGTCGGCGACGAGCACCTGACGGCCGCGGGCCTCGAAGCCTCGGTACAGGGCGCCGCTCGTGCGGATGCCGACCGGGTCACCGCGCCGGGCCCGCGTGGCCCAGGCCGACCCGGGTCCGCTGTCGCCGTGCGTGACGACGTCGATGTCGACCCGACCGCGCGCGGGGTCGTGCTCGCGGATCGTGTACCAGCGCAGGGCGGGTCGGTCGGCCTCGGGGAGGGCCGCGACCTCGGCCCGCACGTTCGCCGGCTCGGGGTCGGGCATGACGAGCGGACGGCCGGCGGGAGGCATCAGCAGGCCGACGTACTCGTCCGGTCCCACGGGAACGAACGAGCGCAGCCCCGCTGCCTCGCAGGCGATCCGGCGCATGCCGCCGCCGAGGTCGGTGACGTCGACGACCGTGGCCTCGTACTGCGGGGTCCGTGCGCGCACGAGCGCGGTGCCCGTCGCCGGGTCGGGGCGCAGGGCCGCGCGCAGGTCGACCGGGCGCACCGGGCGCACCGGGCGCACCGGGGCCGCCGTCACGACGTCCTCCGGCGGGGGATGACGACGGGGGCGCCGGTCTCGGGGTCGGAGAGCACGGTGGCCGCCACCCCGAACACCTCCTCGATGACGGCGGGCGTCACGACGTCGGCCGGGCTGCCCTCCGCGACGACCCGGCCGTCGCGCATCGCGACGAGGTGGTCGGCGTAGCGGGCGGCCATCGCGAGGTCGTGCAGCACCATGACGACCGTCGTGCCGTCGTCGTCGCACATCCGCCGGACGAGGTCGAGGACGTCGAGCTGGTGGGCGACGTCGAGGAACGAGGTCGGCTCGTCGAGCAGCAGCACCGGCGTCGCCTGCGCGAGGACCATCGCGAGCCAGACCCGTTGCCGCTGACCGCCGGACAGGCTGTCGACCCCCACGTGCGCGAGGTGGACGAGGTCGGTGCGCTCGAGCGCCGAGGCCACCGCCTCCTCGTCGGTGCGGCTCCAGGTGCGGAAGAGCCCGTGGTGCGGGTGGCGCCCCCGCTCGACGAGCTCGAGGACGCTGACACCCTCCGGGACGATGGGCTGCTGGGGCAGCAGGCCGAGCCGGCGGGCCACCTCGCGGGTGGGCAGGCTCCCGATCTCGTCGCCGTCGAGGAGCACCGACCCGCCGCGCGGCCGCAGCAGCCGGCCGAGGCCGCGCAGGAGGGTCGACTTGCCGCAGCCGTTGGGTCCGACGACGGCCGTCGTGCGGCCCGTGGGCACCTCGAGGGTGACGCCGTCGACGACGACGCGGTCGTCGTAGCCGAGGCTGAGGTCGCGGGTGCGCAGCCGGGAGCCGGCCGCGGACTCGGGCGCATCGTGAGGGGCGGCGTACGGCGTGGTCAGCGGTGCGGTCGCCGCGGGCGTCTCGGTCACGGTCATCGGCCCTCCTGGGTCGTGGGTCGGGAGCGGAGCATCCAGAGCAGGACGGGGGCACCGAGCAGGCCGGTGACCAGACCGACGGGCAGCGCGGTGCCCGGGATCGCGTACGCGGCGAGGTAGTCGGCGCCCACGACCACCACCGCCCCCACGAGCGCCGCGACGCCGACCGACGGCCGGCCGGGCACGAGGCGGCGGGCGATGGGTCCACTGAGGAACCCGACGAACGCGACCGGTCCGACGACGGCCGTGGCGGCGGCGACGAGCGCCACGACGACGACGGTGACGCCGACCCGCAGCCGGGTGACGCGCACCCCGAGCGCGGCGGCGAGGTCGTCGCCGAGCCCGAGCACCGGCAGCCGGCCGGCGAGCACGAGGGCCGCCGGCAGGAGCACCGCATCGAGCACGAGGAGGCGCACGATGTCGGTCCAGGTGACGGTGTTCAGGCTGCCGCTCAACCAGACGAGGGCGTCCTGGGCCTGGTAGATGCTGGCCCGGACGAGGAGCCAGTGCACGAGCGCCGAGAGCCCGGCCGCGAGCGCCACACCGACGAGCACCATCCGGCCGGTCGCCCCTCCGCGACCTCCGGCCTGGCTGAGGATGACGAGCGCCGCGAGCACCGACCCCGCGAGGGCGGCGAGGGTGACGGGCGTGCCGCGCACCCCGAAGGCGACGACCGCCAGCACCGCGGCCGCGCTCGCGCCCAGGGTGATGCCGAGGACGTCGGGGCTGGCGAGCGGGTTGCGCAGCATCACCTGGAAGGCGGCACCGGCGGCCCCGAACGCCGCGCCGGCGAGGACGGCGACGAGGGCCCGCGGCAGGGTCGACTCCATGAGGACGAAGCTCGCGCCCGGCACCGGCTCTCCGCCGATGATGCGGACGGCGTCGACGAACGAGACCCGGTAGTCCCCGAGGAGCGCCCGCACGAGCACGAGCGCGACGACCAGCAGCACGAGCACGGCGACGACCACGGCCCGACGGCGGCGGGGCCCACGCCGGGCCCGGGTCAGGGCGTCGACCGTCGGGGTGTCCCGCTCCGTGGGGGTGCGGGGTGGTGCGGCGACGGACATCAGACCCCCCTGACCCGACGGACGACGAGCACGAGCACGGGGGCGCCGACGACCGCGCAGACGATGCCGACCTGCACCTCCGACGGGGGCGCGACGAGCCGGCCGAGCACGTCGGCGAGGACGACGAAGGCCGGCCCGAGCAGCGCGGACACGAGCAGGACGCGCCGGTGGTCGACGCCGACGAGGACGCGGACGACGTGCGGCACGACGAGCCCGACGAACGCGATCGGCCCGGCGAGCGCCGTGGCGGTGGCGGCGAGGAGGACCGCGCCCGCGGCGGCCAGCCCCCGGTGGAGGACGACGTTCTGCCCAGGCCGCGGGCGAGGTCGTCACCGAGGGCGACGGCGTTGAGGGTGGGCCCCGCGGTGAGGGCCAGGGCGGCCCCGACGAGCAGCACCGGCAGGACGTCGAGCACCTGCCCGGCGTCACGCCCGGCGACCGAGCCGACCTGCCAGAAGCGGAAGCTGTCGAGCGAGCCCCGGTCGGTGACGAGCACCGCACCGATGAGGCTCTGCGCCAGCGCCATGACGGCGGCGCCGGCAAGGGCCATCGACACCGGCGCGCTGGCCCGCGGGGCCATCAGGGTCAGGGACTGGACGAGGACGGCGACGACGAGGGTGCCGACGATGGCCGCCACGACGTACCCGCCGACGCCGTCGAGCCCGAGGAAGCGGATGCCGAGGACGACCGCCAGGGCCGCGCCGGAGTTGAGCCCGAGGATGCCCGGCTCGGCGATCGGGTTGCGGCTCAGGCCCTGCAGCACGACGCCCGACAGGGCCACGGCCGCGCCGACGACCAGCCCGATGACCGTGCGGTCGATGCGCGCGGAGACGATCGCGGCGGTGCCGGTGTCGGTGCCCGAGCCGGTCAGTGCGTCGAGGACGGCGCCCGGGGCGAGGTGCTGGACGCCGAGCAGGAGCGAGGCGACGACGGCCACGAGGACGGTCGCCACCGCTCCGGCCAGCGCCCACGGCAGGGTCACGCGGGCCGACCCGACCCGGGGCCCGGTGGCCTGGGGTCGGGTCGGCGGCGCGACCGTGGTGCTCACGCCGCGGGCTCGCCCTTGACGGCGGAGACGAGCTTCGGGAGGAAGTCCTCGACGGCCGTCGTCACCGAGAGCGGGCTCGGCAGCGACATCGAGAGGGCGACCTCGTTGTCGGCGCTCGCGACGTAGTGGCCGTCCCTGAGCGCCGGGACCTGCCCGATGAGCGCGTTCTTGCGCAGCTGGTCGGCGCCGGCGCCCTTCTCGGCGTAGAAGACGATGACGTCGGCGGCGAGGGTCGAGGCCTTCTCGGCGGAGAGGTTGGCCGAGAACGCCGACGGGTCCTTGGCGCTCAGCTCGGCGACGGTGGGCGAGTCGACGAACCCGAACTCGCGCAGCATCTGCGGGCGCAGGTCGGCCGTCGTGTAGAGCCCGATCGTCGAGAGGTCCGTGGGGGTGAACCACGCCCAGGCGGCGCTCTTGCCCTTGATCTCTGGGTTCGCGGCGACCGCGTCGGCGATGGTCTTCTCGGTGGCGGCCGTCAGCTGCTGGGCCTCGGCGGGCTTGCCGACCGCCTTCCCGATGGCCTCCACCTGCTCCTGCCAGGGTGTGCCCCACGCCTTCTCGGTCCAGGCCACGGTCGGGGCGATCTTCGACAGCTTGTCGTAGTCCTCCTTGGTGATGCCCGAGCTGAGGCCGAGGATGAGGTCGGGCGTCGTCGCGGCGATGTCGTCGAACGGGATGCCCGCCGAGTCGTCGTAGCGGGTCATCCCCGACGCGTCCGTGCCGAGCTTCGCGACCTGCGTGTCGAACCAGTCGGTCGACCCGGCCTCGTTGCCGCCCCAGGTGATCTTCGGCGCCCCGACCGGCATGATGCCGAGGGCCGCGAGGGTGTCGGCGTCGGCCCATCCGACGGTGGCGACGCGGGTCGGCGCCTTCGTCACCGTCGTCGAGCCGTGGGCGTGCGTGATGGTGACCGGGAAGGCCGCGGCATCGGCCGTGCTGTCGCCGGCGGCCGAGGACGACGTCCCGCCCGACGGGCCCGTCGAACAGGCGGCGAGGACGAGGGCGGCGGCGAGGGGGGCGGCGGCGAGCAGCCGGCGTCGGGACGGCACGATGGGCTCCGTGGGGGTGAGGTGGCACTTACTTAGGCAAGCCTCACCTTATAAGCACCTCCCCGGCGCCCGTCAAGGCACCCCTGCCCATCCCGGCCCAGGACCCCGTCGAGCGAACAGAACACGCCGCATGGCCCGAGGCGCACACGGCGTGTTCTGCTCTCTCGTAGGGTTATTCGGGGGCGGACCAGGCCTGCCGCATCGACAGCTTGCCGCCGGTCTGCAGCAGCGAGCGTCGGTAGAGCCGCTCTGCGACCCGCACGACGAGACCGGCGGTCGCCAGCAGGACGGCCAGCGCGACGACGGCCTCCCACCACTGCGCGGTCCCCTCGAGCAGCCGGGTCGGCATGAGCACCGCCGAGAAGGGCGGCACGTACGACAGGACGACCTTGGCGGCCCCGTCGAGGAACAGCGACCCGAAGAAGACGGCCATGACGAGCATCGTCATCGGCGTCGCCGTGCTCTGCACCTCCTCGGTGCGCGAGGCGAGGGCACCCGCGACGGCCCACAGGGCGGCGAGGGCGACGAACCCCGCGACGAAGAACACGAGGAACCAGACGACCGGGCCGCTGACCGCCGTCACGTACGACGAGTAGGGCGTCAGCGACAGCCCGACCATCCCGACCCCGGCGTAGAGGACCATCTGGGCGATGGCCAGCGCGCTGTTGCCGACGATCTTGCCGACGAGCAGCTGCCGCACCGGGATCGAGGTCGCGATGATCTCGACGATGCGCGACTGCTTCTCCTCGACGACGCTGTTGGCCAGCGTGATCCCGAAGGTCAGCGTCGCGATGTAGAAGAGGAAGGCGAAGGCGAAGGCCACCCCGGAGGCGAGGCCGGCCTTCTCCGCGTCGCCCGTGAGCAGGCTCGTGCGCACCGTCGACCCCGCCTGCAGCTGCTCGGCCGTCGTCCCGAGGTCGGACGCCTGCTGCTCGAGCGCGGCCTGGCGCACCACCTCCTGCGTCACCCGGGTCAGCGAGCTCTCCTCCTTGCTGTCCGTCGTCAGCACCCACGTGCCGCCGTCACGGTGCAGCCAGGCGTCGGCGTCGCCCTCGGTCAGCAGGGCCCGCGCCGCACCGGCGTCGGCGACGTCGTCGACCTCGACGGCCACCGTGTCGTCGACGCCTCGCGCGTCCTTCGCCAGCCGGTCGGCCATCGGGCGGTCGCTCGCGGTCGCGGCGACGGTGTACGTGGAGGTCCGCCCCGAGTCCCAGGCCTGCCAGCCCATGAAGCCGGCGATGAGGACGAGGGTGACGACCGTGCCGATGACGAACGAGCGGTCGGTCAGCTTGACGACGACCTCGCGGCGGGCGACCAGGGCCCACGCCGACCGGGTCCCGGTGCGACCCGGGGCCTCGGCGTCGGTGGACGGGCTGGACGGGCTGGACGGGGTCGGCGGGGTCCGGAGCGTCGTGGTCATCAGGCGGCCACCTCTCGGTAGATGTCGGCCAGGGCGGGTCGGACGGGGGTGAACTCGCGCACGGTGCCGCGCTCGGCGGCCTCGCGCAGGACGGCCTGCTCGGCGCCCTCCTCGAGCACCTCGACGAGGGCGCTCGGGCCGTCGACGTCGACGACGTGGATGCCGCGGACCTCGCGGACCCAGCCGGCGTCGCGGTCGAGGGTCACCCGGAAGCGCACCGGCCCCCGGGAGCGCAGCTCGTCGGCGTCGCCCACCGCCACGACCCTGCCGCGCGACAGGATGACGAGCCGGTCGCAGAGCTTCTCGACGAGGTCGAGCTGGTGGCTCGAGAACAGCACGGGCACACCGGTGCTCGCGTGCTCGCGCAGCAGGTCGGCCATCGAGTCGACGGCGGTGGGGTCGAGGCCGGAGAAGGGCTCGTCGAGCACCAGCGCACTCGGCCGGTGCAGCAGCGCGGCGACGACCTGCACCCGCTGCTGGTTGCCGAGGCTGAGCTCCTGGAGGCGCGCGGTGGCCCGCTCGGCGAGGCCGAAGCGCTCGAGGTGCTCCTCGGCGGCGGCCCGGGCCGCGGCGGCGGTCATCCCCTTGAGCTGGGCCAGGTAGACGAGCTGGTCGATGACCCGCTGCTTCGGGTAGAGGCCGCGTTCCTCGGGCATGTACCCGAAGCCGCGCTGGTCGCGGGGCGTGACGGGGCGGCCGTTCCAGTGCACCGCACCGCCGTCGATGCCGAGCACCCCCATGACCATCCGCATCGTCGTCGTCTTGCCTGCTCCGTTGCCGCCGACGAAGCCGGTGAGCAGTCCGCCGCGCACGTCGAACGAGACGCCGTCGACGGCGGTGACGTCGCCGAAGCGCCGGGTGAGGTCCGTGATCTCCAACATGACCCCGACGCTACGGGCGGGCCCGCACCGCGTGATCCCCCGACGGGCTGAGTCAGTCCTCCGCCGGGGTGATGAGTCCGGCCTGGTGCGCGAGGACGACGGCCTGCACCCGGTCGCGCAGGTGCAGCTTGGCGAGGCAGCTCGAGACGTGGGTCTTCACGGTCGCCTCGCCGAGGAAGAGCTCGCGGGCGACCTCGCCGTTGGACAGGCCGCGCCCGACGAGGACGAGGACCTCCCGCTCCCGGTCGGTGAGCCGCTCGAGCCCGGGCGGTGCGGGGCGCGGCGGTGCCGGCCGCTCCCCCGTCATCCGCTCGATGACCCGCCGGGTCACCTCCGGGGCGAGGATGCCCGAGCCGGTGCCGACGACACGCACCGCCTCGACGAGCTGCTCGGGTTCGGCGTTCTTCAGGAGGAAGCCGCTGGCGCCGGCGTCGAGGGCGTCGAAGAGGTAGTCGTCGCGGTCGAAGGTCGTGAGGATGACGACGCGGCCGAGGTCCTCGGCCACGAGGCGTCGGGTGGCCTCGATGCCGTCGAGCACCGGCATCTGCACGTCCATGAGGACGACGTCGGGGCGTACGTCGCGGGCCACGACGACCGCCTCGGCACCGTTGGCGGCCTCGCCGACGACCTCGAGGTCCTCCTCGACGGAGAGCATCATCCGGAAGCCGGAGCGCACCATCGCGTGGTCGTCGACGAGCAGCACGCGCAGCGGCGTGGCTGCGGCAGAGGCGTTCTCGGTCACCTGGTGACTCCGGTGGCCGCGTCGGTCGGGGCGTCCGCCGCGGTCCCGGCGGTGGTCCCGGAGGCCTCCGGGGGCAGGCCCAGCGGGGAGTCGGGCACGTCGACTGCGGCCTCGCGCCACGGGTAGCGGGCCCGCACGCGGTAGCCGCCGGTGGGGCGGGGCCCGAGCTCGACGGTCCCTCGGTGCGAGGCCGCCCGCTCGCGGATGCCCAGCTGGCCGAGCCCGCTGCCCGAGCTGCCGGGGCGCGGACGGCCGTCGTCGACCACCTCGACCTCGGCGAACCCGGCGACGTCGTCGAGCCGCACGACGACCGAGACGCGCGTGGCCGTCGAGTGCTTCTCGACGTTGGTCAGCGCCTCCTGCACGGTGCGGTGGATGGAGTGCGCGAGCGGCGCTCCGAGCCGCTGGGCGGCGCCCGGTCGGGCCTCGACGAGGTCGTAGGCGACGCGGCGACCCGGTGTGGCACAGGCCTCCACGAGCGCCGGCAGCTCGGCGAGCCCCGGCTGGGGGAGCGCGTGCCGTCGTCGGTGGACCCCGGGCGCTCGACGTCGCGCAGGGTGCCGAGCAGCCCGCGCATCGAGGCCACCGCCTCGCGCGAGGAGCCCTCGATGCCGGCCAGTGCCGCCCGCGAGCCCTCGGGGTCGCGGTCCATGACGCGGCGGGCGGCCGCGGCCTGGATGCCGATGACGGACACGTGGTGGGCGACGACGTCGTGCAGCTCGCGGGCGATGCGCAGCCGCTCCTCGGTGACGGCGCGGGTGCGCAGCTCCTCGGTCTGGCTCGTGATGGTGGCTGCCTGCCGCTCGAGGAGGGCGCGGTCGCGGGCCGAGCGCCACTGCAGCTGGCCGATGACGACGGCGCCGCCGAAGTACACGACGTTGATGACGAGGGTGAGCAGCACGGCGGCGGGGATGGGGGGCAGCGGCCCGTAGCGGTCGCTCGCCGAGGTGCCGTCGACGTAGTCCTGGGCGGCGTTGCCCACGGCGAACTGCAGGGCGATCCAGGCGAACATCACGACGACGATGACCCCGACGACGACGAGCATCCAGCGGCGGTCGCGGGCCCAGGCCACCCCGGACATCAGCGCGACGAAGTAGACGACCTGCATCGTGAACTGGCCCATGACCATCGGCATCGTCACGCCCACGACGACCATGTGCACCGCGGCCAGCGCCGCGACGGTGACCGGCCAGCGTCGCCGGCCGACGAGCAGGGCGGAGCCGGTGAGCACGGCGACCCACTGCACCCACCACGGCGCGTCGGTCTCGCGCAGCACCCCGACGCTGCGGACCAGCTCGAGGGCGACGAGGCCGAAGAGCGCGATGCCCACGGCCCACGCGACGTCGGCCCGGCCGACCGGCGGGCGCGGGCGCTCCCACGGGTCCTCGACGCCGAACCACCGCACGAGGCGGGCGGCCGGACGCGGCGTCGGACGCGCCGGCGAGGGCGCCGGGGACGCGGGGCGCGCGGCGGAGGTCATGGGGACCAGCCTAGGTCGGTGCGGGCGCGGGCGGCCTCCCCCGCGAGGCGGAGGGCGCCTCCGTCCCGCGCCCGAGCGGTGGCTCGGGCCCGGATTCGGGTGCCGGTCGCTAGCGTGACGCCGTGGCCACCGCCGAGCAGATCGCCTCCTTCCCCGACGACACCCCACCCCCGGGGCCTCTCCGTGGCTCGCCGGCGGGCCGTCGCCGATGGTCGCCGTCGTCGACCCGGACCCCGCGTGGTCGACCTGGTCCGAACGGCTCGACGCGCGCGTCCGCGGCGCTCTCGGACCCCGCGTGCTGCAGCTCGACCACATCGGCTCGACGTCGGTCCCGGGCCTGGCGGCCAAGCCGGTCATCGACCTCGACCTCGTCGTCGCGGACCCCGACGACGAGGCCGGCTACGTCCCCGCGCTCGAGGCAGCCGGCTTCGTCCTGTGGGTCCGGGAGCCGTGGTGGGACGGCCACCGCCTGCTCCGGCATAACGACCCGGCGGCCAACCTCCACGTGTTCGGGCCGGACGGCGCCGGTCCGTGGCGCGACCGGGTCTTCCGCGACTGGCTGCGCACGCACGACGACGACCGCGACCGCTACGCCGCGGTCAAGCGCGCGGCGTCCGACGCCGCGGTCGGCGCCGGGGAGCACGCGATGCAGTACAACGCGCGCAAGCAGGAGGTGCTGCGCGACATCGCCCGCAGGGCCTTCGCCGCCGCGGGCCTGCCCGTCGACTGAGCCCGCTTCCCGAGGTCGAGCCTGCTGCAGGGGGCTCGACGGGAGGGAGGCGGCTCGTCCGCTCGGTCAGCGGACGGGCGTCAGGACCTCGAGGCCGACGAGCGGGCGCAGGGCCTCGGGAACGCGCACCGAGCCGTCGGCCTGCTGGTGGTTCTCGAGGATGGCGACGAGCCAGCGCGTCGTGGCCAGCGTGCCGTTGAGGGTGGCGGCGACCTCGTTGCCGGCCTCCCCTTGAAGCGGGTGTTCAGCCGTCGCGCCTGGAAGGTCGTGCAGTTCGAGGTCGAGGTCAGCTCGCGGTGCCTGCCCTGCGAGGGCACCCAGCCCTCGCAGTCGTACTTGCGCGCCGCCGGGCCGCCGAGGTCGCCGGCCGCGGTGTCGATGACCCGGTAGGGCACCTCGACGGCGGCGAGCATCTCCTTCTCGAAGGCCAGCAGGCGCTCGTGCTCGGCCTGCGCGTCCTCGGGGCGGCAGTAGACGAACATCTCGATCTTGTTGAACTGGTGCACGCGGATGATGCCGCGGGTGTCCTTGCCGTACGACCCGGCCTCGCGGCGGTAGCAGGTCGACTGGCCGGCGTAGCGGACCGGGCCGGCCGACAGGTCGACGACCTCGTCGGCGTGGAACCCGGCGAGCGCGACCTCCGAGGTGCCGGTGAGGTAGAGGTCGTCGGCCTCGAGCCGGTAGACCTCGTCGGCGTGGTGGTCGAGGAAGCCGGCGCCGGCCATCACCTCGGGCTTGACGAGCGTGGGCGTGATGAGCGGGACGAAGTCGAGGGCGATGGCGCGCTGCATCGCGTACCCGAGCAGGGCCATCTCGAGGCGCGCCCCGACGCCCTTGAGGAAGTAGAACCGCGAGCCCGAGACCTTGGCGCCGCGCTCCATGTCGACGGCGTCGAGGCCCTCCATCAGCGCCAGGTGGTCCTTCGGCTCGAACCCCTCGGCGGCGAAGTCGCGGGGCGTGCCGACCTCCTCGAGCACGACGTAGTCGTCCTCGCCACCGGCCGGCACCTCGGGCTCGACGACGTTGCCGATGGTGCGCATCAGGGTGTCGAGCTCGACCTGCGCCTCGTCGGCGGTGGCCGAGAGCGACTTGACTTCTGCCGCAACCTCCTTGGTGCGAGCGAGGAGGGCCTGCTTCTCGTCGCCCTGGGCCTTGGCGACCTCCTTGCCCATCGACTTCTGCTCGGCCCGCAGCCGCTCGAAGGCGGTGAGGGAGGAACGGCGGCGCTCGTCGGCGGCGAGCACGGCGTCGACGACCCCGTCGTCCTCACCGCGGGCGCGCTGGCTGGCGCGCACCGTGTCGGGGTCCTCCCGGAGCAGCCTGATGTCGATCACGCGGGGAGTCTATCGACGCGCCCCTGCCGGTCTCGCGCGCATTCCCGGCCGGTCAGTCGGGGCGGCCGGTGACGAGCAGGCCGGCGCCGAGGCCGACCATCATCAGCCCGCCGGTGCCGCCGACCCGCTCCATCCGGCGGGGCGAGGAGGCGAACCACTCCCGGAAGCGCGCCGCCGCGAGTGCGACCGACCCGTCCATCGCGAGGGCGACGACGGCGAAGACCGCGCCGAGCACGAGCAGCTGGGCCGCGACCGGTCGCGAGGTGTCGACGAACTGCGGCAGCAGGGCCATGAAGAAGACGAGCGACTTCGGGTTCGTCACCCCGACGACGTAGCCGGCGCGCACCGCGTGCGAGGCCGGGGCCGCGGGCAGCCCGTGGGCGAGCGACTCGGCGAAGTCCTTGCGGTGCCGGATGGACTGCACCCCGAGCCAGACGAGGTAGCCCGCACCGAGCAGCTTGAGCGCGGTGTACACCGCGGCACTCGAGGCGACGAGCGGCCCGAGCCCGACGGCGATCGCGACGATCTGGGTGAGGATGCCGCCGGCGTTGCCGAGCACCGTGAGCAGCGCGGCCCGCCGACCGGCCGAGAGCGCCCGGCCGATGGTGAACAGCACGGACGGCCCGGGGATCGCGACGATGACGACAGAGGCCAGCGCGAAGGCGAGGACGCTCGAGAGGGACGGCACGCCGCCAGTGTCCGGCACCCGGGCGCCCTCGCGCATCCCTGTTCCGCGGGGGACGGCGGCACCGACCTCAGCGGCTCGCGCGGGCCAGCGGCGTGCCGTCGAGGGCGGACCGGAAGGCCACGAGCGAGTCGAACACCTGCAGCACGCCGGCCTCCTGCAGCTCACCGACCGAGAAGCCGCCCGTGCGCACGCCGAGGGTGGGGATGCCGAGCCGGGCCGCGGCCTGCGCGTCGTACACCGAGTCACCCACCATGATCCCGCTGGCCCCCTCGACCTTGGCCACCGCCGTCGAGACGATGTCGGGCTCGGGCTTGCTGTGCTCCACGTCGTCCGAGGTGGTCCAGGCGTCGGCGAGGGACTTCCCGTCGACGAGGTCGAGGAAGGTCTCGACGTGCTCGCGCTTGCCCGAGCTGGCGAGGACGAGCCGGAAGCCACGCTCCTTCACCTCGACGAGGAGCTCGTGCGCTCCCTCGAAGGGCCGGACCTCGCCGATCAGCTCGTCGAACTCCTCCGACCACGCCGCCCGCAGGTCGTCGCCGTGGGCCTCCTCGACCTCCCGGCCGCAGACCGCGGCCACGAACTGGTCGCCGCCCATCCCGATGCCCCGGTGGAGGCGCCACACCGGTCGGGTGATGTCGAACCGGCGCAGGGCCCGGAACCACGCGAGGGCGTGCTGGTAGTTGGTGTCGACGAGGGTGCCGTCGACGTCGAAGATCGCCGTGTCCGCCATGCCCCCGTCATACCCGGTGCGACGGCCGTCCACGCGCCGGGAGGGTCCGGCGGGCGCGGACCGCGGCGACGAAGGCGCGCAGCAGGGACCGGGCCGCGGCCTCGGATGCCGGCTCGACGGCCTCGGCGGCCTTGCGCAGCGCGGTGAGGTCGAAGCCCTCGGCGGCCAGCCGGTCGGGGTCCCAGCGGGCCAGCCGGTCCGCCGCGGCCTCCGGGTGGAACTGGAGCCCCCACGCGCACTCCCCGACCCGAAAGGCCTGGTGCGGGCAGGTCGCCGACGTCGCGAGGTGCACGGCGCCCGGTGGCAGGACGGTGACCTCGTCGCGGTGGTGCTCGACGGCGGGGAACGTGGTGGGCAACGCCCCGAGCAGCGGGTCGTCGTCGGACGCCGGCAGCCGGTGGATGGGCACCGAGCCGTGCTCCGGCCGCCCGGACGACGCGACGACCGTCCCGCCGCGCACGTGGGCCAGCAGCTGCCCGCCGAGGCAGAGGCCGAGCAGGGGCACCCCGCCGTCGACGCACGCCGCCGCGAGCGCCCGCTCCCGCGGCAACCACGGCGCCCGGTGGTCCTCGTCGGGCATCAGCCCCCGCCGAGCAGCAGCACCCCGTCGTACCCGCGCGGCGACTCCGGCACGTCGTCACCATCGACCACGACGAGGCGCACCCCCTCGTCGGCGAACCACCCGGCGAAGCGGGCCGGCCCGGAGTCCGGGTCGTTCTGCACCGCGAGGACGGTCGGAGGGGCGACCTCAGGCACGGGCGGCCTCGGCGGTGGCTCCGCCGTGCTCGTCGCGCCGGCGGTCGAGCCGCCGCATCACCGGGGTGGCGAGGACGCCGTGGACGAGCACGGACAGGGCGATCGTGAACCCGACGGTCGACCAGAGCCAGCGCTCCTCGGGGAACGAGGCCGCACCGGTGGCGTAGGCGACGTAGAACAGCGTGCCGACCCCGCGCACCCCGAAGAAGGCCACGGCCACCCGCTCTCCCGCGTCGAGGCGCCCGTGTTCGGCGCTGCACCGGTACCCGACGAACGACAGGTACCCCGCGACCGGCCGCACGACGAGGACCAGCGCGACCCCGACGAGGACCCCGCGCCAGTCGAGGTTGGCCAGCAGGCCGGTCGTGATGGCGAAGCCGAGACCCAGCAGGACGACGAGGGTCAGCAGCGTCTCGAGGCGGTGGATCACGTCGTGCATGTGCCGGTGGTAGTCGCTGTCCCGTTCGACGGAGCGCACGGTCAGCGCGCAGGCGAACACGGCGAGGAAGCCGTAGCCGTGCACGACCTCGGCGACGCCGTAGGCCAGGAGGAAGGCGGCGATGGCGAGCAGCGGCTCCCCCACCTCGGCGAGGCGCAGCGAGCGGGCCGGCGACCGGAAGGCCAGCCGGGCCAGCACCCAGCCGACGAGGCAGCCCGCGAGCACACCGACCACGACCTTGCCGACGACGTCCCACCCGAACCAGCCGAGCCATCCCGACCACCCGGTGAGCTCCCCGCCGGCGAGCAGGATGCCGAGCGTCACGGCCGGGAACGCCAGACCGTCGTTGAGCCCCGCCTCGCTCGTCAGCGCGAAGCGGACCTCGTCCTCCTCGTCGATCTCGTCGACGTCGCCCTCGAGGGTCGGGCCGCCGACCTGGACGTCGGAGGCGAGGACCGGGTCGGTGGGGGCGAGGGCCGCGCCGAGGAGCACCGCCGCGGGTAGCGCGACCCCGAGGACGCCCCATGCCAGGACGGCGGTGCCGGCGACGGTGAGCGGCATCCCGACGGCCAGGAGGCGCCAGGCCGGGGACCACGACCGCCACGACGCCCACACCCGCCAGCGCAGCGGCCGGTCGAGGGCCAGCCCGACGCCCATGAGGGCCACGAGCACCGTCACCTCGGTGACGTGCTCGACGACCGGTCGCAGCTCGACGGGGTCGATGGCCGCCTCCTCGCCGAGCGGCAGCAGCCCGACGAGCATCCCCACGGAGACGAGGACGATGGGCGCCGACAGCGCCCACCGGTGCAGCAGCTGGGGCAGCACGGCGGCCAGCAGGAGCGCCCCGCCGAGCAGGACGTAGACCAGCTCGGGACTCACGGGCGGGCGGCTCCGACGTCGTGGAGGTGGTGGGCGAGGTCGTGCAGCCCGTACCTCCCCAGCGTGAGGGCGGTGAACCGGGAGCCGTCGGAGCGGGTGGCCGTGCGCTCCCACCACGACACCTCGACCGCGGCGAACCGGGCGGCCAGCACCCCGGCGGCCTCGAGCACCTCGCGCCCGACGACGTGCGGGTCCTGCTCGCCGTAGCGCTCGGCGACGGCCGTCTCGTCCTGGTCCCAGTTGGCGAAGGTCGGGTCGTGCTCGGTGAGCATGAGCCGGAGCCGCTCGTCGAAGAGCCGGCAGACGTCGCGGACGTGGCAGCCGTACTCGAGCGGCGACCACGTGCCGGGGTCGGGTCGGGTGGTGGCGTCGGGGCGGGCGAGCACCTCGGGCCAGGGGTCGGTGACCTCGGTGACGAGGCGGCCGACGTCTTCAGGCCGCACGGCCGAGGCCTCGAAGCCGCAGTCGGGGCAGGGCCGCTCGAGGACCCAGGTCCAGTCCTTGGTGTCCGGCTCGAGGGAGCCGTCGGCGGGGTGGGTCATGGCCGCAGACTACGGCGGCGCGCCGCGCCGTCGGACCCTGAGGTACCTTCCCCTGTGTGTCTGGCGAGACGTGGACGTTCATCGGCATCGGCGTGGCGGTGGTGTTCGCCCTCGTCGGTGCCTACCTCGTCCTCTCCTCACGCGAGTCGGGGCGGCACGCGGGGGGTGCGCGGCCGGCGCGGGACTCCTTCCGGCAGGCCACCGACGAGCCCCCGGCACGCAAGCGCGTCGCCGTCGTCGTCAACCCCACGAAGTTCGAGGACCTGCCGGCCGTGCGCGCCTCGCTGGCCAAGGTCTGCTCCGAGCAGGACTGGGACGACCCGGTCGTCCTCGAGACCACCGAGCACGACGTGGGCTTCGGCCAGACGCGCGAGGCGCTCGCCGACGGGGTCGACCTCGTGTGCGCGCTCGGCGGCGACGGCACGGTGCGGGCGGTGGCCCAGGAGATGGTCGGCACGGGCGTCCCGCTCGGGCTGCTCCCCGGCGGGACGGGCAACCTCCTGGCGCGCAACCTCGAGGTGCCGGTCGACGACCTCGAGCGGGCGATGACCGTCGCCCTCACCGGGCGCAACCGGCACGTTGACGCCGCGTGGCTGACCCTCGACCCCGAGGACCTCGCGCTCGAGGAGGGCATCGGGGAGGGGTCGACGGCCGGCGAGCGGCGGCACGCGTTCTTCGTCATGGCCGGGCTGGGGCTCGACGCGGCGATCATGGACTCGACCTCCGAGCAGCTGAAGTCGAAGATCGGCTGGGGCGCCTACGTCCCGGCCGGCCTGCGCCACATGCTCACCGAGCGCTTCAAGGTCACCCTGACCACCGACGGCGGGCCGCCCGAGACGCAGAGGGCGCGGATGGTCGTCATCGGCAACTGCGGCAAGATCACCGGCGGCATCGACCTCCTGCCGGACGCCGAGCCCGACGACGGGACGCTCGACGTCATCGTGCTGGCGCCGCGGGGCGTGGCGGCGTGGGCGTCGGTCGCGGCGCGGGTCATCACCAAGAGCGACCGGACGACCGCGACCCTCTCGCGCTACCGCTGCCAGACGGCGCACGTCGAGGTCGACGAGCCGCAGCGCGTGCAGGTCGACGGCGACATCGTCGGCGAGGCGACGCGCGTGGCCGTCGAGGTGCAGCCGCGGGTGCTCATCGTGCGGACCGAGAACGGGCGGTCCAGCGGGGCCTGAGGCGCTGGCGCGCCGGGCGAGCCGTCGTGCCGTCCGGGGCATGGTGTGTGGTGCCCAGAACCAGTCGCCGGCGGAGGGATCCCTGCCACGGCGACCGGGATCCCTCCCGCAACGACCGGTATTCCTCCCCGGCGACCGGGATCCCTCCCACGACGACAGGTATCCGTGCCCTCGTGACAGGGATTCCTCCCGCGCCGACCGGGATCGTGGTCGCGGCGACTGCATTCCACGAGGACCACCCCTCTGCCCGGCCGAGCCCGCCGCGCGCCCGGCGCGCCGAGCGGGACGGCCCTCGCTCACCCGCCGAGCGGACCGCCCCGGCGTCACACCCTCTTCTCGCGCCACTTCCGCTCGAAGGGCAGCCGCCAGGTGAACGGTGCGATGAGCTGGTGGATCTGGTTGGGGCCGTAGGTGCCCTGCGCGTACGGGTGCACGACCGGCGGGTTGTCGATGAGCGGCTGGCTGATCTCCCACAGCCGCTCGATGCCCGAGGCCGACGTGAACAGTGTGCGGTCGCCGCGCGCCGCGTCGTAGATGAGCCGTTCGTAGGCCTCGAGGACGGACCCGGCCCAGTCGGTCTCGTGCATCGCGAACTGCATCGACAGCTTGTCGAGCCGGAAGCCCGGCCCGGGCCGCTTCCCGTAGAACGACAACGACATCCGCGACTTGTCGGCGAGGTCGAAGGTCAGGTGGTCCGGCCCCTGGTCGCCGACGCCCGAGCCCTTGGGGAACATCGACTGCGGCGGCTCCTTGAAGGCGATCGAGATGATCCGGGCGCCCTCGGCCATCCGCTTCCCGGTCCGCAGGTAGAACGGCACCCCCGCCCAGCGCCAGTTGTCGACGTAGCACTTCAGCGCGACGAAGGTCTCGGTCTCGGAGTCCCCGGCCACTCCCGGCTCGTCGCGGTAGCCGGTGTACTGGCCGCGCACCACGTCGCTCGGCTGGATCGGCTGCATCGAGCGGAAGACCTTGTTCTTCTCGCGGCTGATGGCCGCCGGCTCCAGCGCCGTCGGCGGCTCCATCGCGGTGAACGCGAGGATCTGGAACAGGTGCGTGACGACCATGTCGCGGTAGGCACCGGTCGCCTCGTAGAAGTCGGCACGCTGGCTGAGGCCGAGGGTCTCGGGACGTCGATCTGGATGTGCGAGATGTTGTTGCGGTGCCAGATCGGTTCGAAGAGACCGTTGGCGAAGCGGAACGCGAGGATGTTCTGCGCCGGCTCCTTGCCGAGGAAGTGGTCGATCCGGAAGATCTGGTCCTCGTCGAAGACCTCGTGCAGCTGGGCGTTGAGGGCGACGGCCGTGGCGTGGTCGTGGCCGAACGGCTTCTCCATGACGACGCGGCTGCGCTCGACGAGGCGGGCGTCGGCGATGGTCTGGACGGCCGCGAGCGCCGCCTTCGGCGGGACGGCGAGGTAGTGCAGCCGCAGCTCGACCTCGCCCGGCAGCTGGTCCTCGGCGCGGTGGACCGCCTCCTCGAGTGCGTGGGGCCCGGCCTTGAGCGGCACGTAGTCGAGCCGCTGGGCGAACTCCTTCCACTCGTCCTCGGAGGTGTCGCGGGTGCTGTGCTCGCGGACGGCGGTGAGCGCGAAGTCGCGGAACTCGTCCGGCGTCATCTCGTCGAGCGAGGTGCCGACGACGCGCAGGTCGTCGAGCAGCCGTGAGAGGAAGAGGTGCAGCAGGCCGGGGATGAGCTTGCGCTGGGCGAGGTCGCCGGTGGCGCCGAAGAGGACGACGGTGGTGGGCGCGGTCATGGGTCCACCCTGTCGCGCGGCGCGGGCCGGCGCCAGCCTCCGGGCGGACGAATGTGCGTGGCGGCGAGGTCAGCCGAAGAGCTGGGCGCCCCAGTCCTGCCCGTCGCGCAGTCCCGGCGGGCAGGCGAAGAGCGCCGAGCCGGTGTGCTCGATGTACTCGTTCAGCCGGTCGGCCCGGGCCAGCGCCTGCTGCATGGGGACGAACTGCCGGAACGGGTCCCGCACGAAGGCGATGAAGAACAGGCCGGCGTCGAGGTGGCCCTGGCCGTCGGAGCCGTCGGTGAAGTTGTAGCCCCGGCGCAGGATGCGCACGCCCTGCAGGTTCGAGTGGTGCGCGAGCGCGACGTGCGAGTCGACCGGGATGCGGGGCGCGCCGTCCGCACCGAGCGCCGCGAAGTCGGGCTCGTCGAACTCGTCACGCCGACCGAGCGGGGCACCGACCTTCTTGTCGCGCCCGATGGTGTCCTGCTGGTCCTGCAGGGTGCTGCGGTCCCAGACCTCGATGTGCATCCGGATCCGCCGGGCGACGAGGTACGAACCCCCGGCCAGCCACGCCGCGCCACCGGTGGCCTCGGCCGGGTCGACCCAGACGTGCTCGTCGAGGGCGACGGGGTCCTCGGCCTTGAGGTTGGCCGTGCCGTCCTTGAAGCCGAACATGTTGCGCGGCGTCACCTGCGCCGTCGACGTCGACGAGGTGCGCCCGAACCCGAGCTGGCTCCAGCGCACCGCGACCACCCCGAAGCCCATCCGGACGAGGTTGCGGACGGCGTGGACCGCGACCTGCGGGTCGTCGGCGCAGGCCTGGATGCACAGGTCGCCGCCGGAGCGGGCCGGGTCGAGGTCGTCCCCGGCGAAGGCCGGCAGCTCGCGCAGCGCCTCGGGCCGGCGGTCGGCGAGCCCGAAGCGCCCGTCGAACAGGCCGGGGCCGTAGCCGATGGTCACGGTGAGGTTCGCGGCGGCGAGGTCGAACGCCTCGCCGGTGTCCTGCGGCACCCCGTACGGCCCGCCGCCGACGACGCCGCCCGGCGCCGCCTCGGCGCCGGCCGTCATCCGCTCGGCCGCACGGGTCCACGCCGTGAGCAGGTCGCGCAGCTCGCGCGGGTCGTCGGTGACGACGTCGAGCGCGACGAAGTGCAGCCGGTCCTGGGCGGGTGTCGTGATGCCCGCCTGGCGTGCCCCGCGGAACGGGACGACCCCGTCGGCCGGGGCCGCGGCCGTCGGCGCCCCACCCGTCGCGGCCGCCGGGCGCGAGGCCCAGGTCAGCCCGGCCGCCGCGCCGGCGACGGCCGTTCCCGCCCGGCGGCGAGGACGGCGCGACGGCTCGAGGCGTCCACGTCAGCCCTTGGCGACCGCGCCGGAGACGGTGGCGACCGGCTCCGCGAAGGCGTCGAGCGCCTCGGTCAGCTTCTTGACGTCGGTGGGGGTCAGCTCCGGGTAGAGCACGAAGCCGTCGCCGTCGCGGTGGGTCTCGAGCAGGTCACCGAGCGCCTTGCCGCGGGCGTCGATCGTCGCGACGAGCTGCGGGTCGGCCTTCTGGAGGAACGGGCGCAGCGCCTGGATGGCCGCCCTGCTGCCCTCGAAGTTGGCCTCGAAGTCCCAGAGGTCGGTGTGGCTGTAGCGCTCCTCCTCGCCGGTGATCTTGCCCGTGGCGATCTCGTCGAGCAGCGCCTTGGACCCGTTCGCCAGCTGGAGCGGGTTGAGGTCGACGGCCTTGGCCTGGGCGACGAGCTCGGTGACGTCGGCGAGCAGCTGGTCGGCCACCGCGGCGGAGTCCTTCTGGAGACCGGTCTGCCACAGGTCCTTCTCGAGGCGGTGGTAGCCGGTGAACTCCATCCCCTCCTCGAGGACGTCCTCGCGGCCGTCGATCTTCGGGTCGAGGTCACCGAAGGACTCGGCGACGGGCTCGATCCGCTCCCAGTACGAGCGGGCGGTGGGGTAGAGGGCCTTGGCCTCCTCGACCTTGCCGGCCTTGACGAGCCCGACGAACGTCGTCGTCTCCTCGAGGAAGGCGTCGGACTGGCTCGCGACGAAGCGCTGGTACTCCGTCGTCGCCGCCGCGAGGTTCTCGTCGTCGCTCCTGGCCGCGGCCGAGCTGCCGGTGACGGTGAAGTCGGCGCGGATGCCGTCACCGACCATGCCCGGCTTGCAGGCGGTCTGGTAGGTGCCGGGCTCGGCGAGCTCGACGTGGAAGGAGCGCGAGAGACCGGGGCCGACGTTCTCGACCTCGCCCATGATCCGGTCGCCCTCGGCGTACACGTAGAACTCGTTGACCTTGGTGCCCGAGTTCGTGACGGTGAACTCGACGGTGCCGGCGGGCGCCTCGACGCGTGAGACGTCGCAGGCGGTGTCGGAGGCCTTGACCGTGATGGGCCCCTTGCCGTCCGTCGAGCCCGCGGACCCGTCGCCACCGGAGCAGGCGGCCAGGCCGAGGGCGAGGGGCAGGACGAGGAGGGCCGCGTGGAGGCGCGGAGCGGGCATGAGGGGTCCTTCCGGACGGATCGTGGGGCGGCGGACGCCGGTGCGCCCGAGGGCTAGCGGACGGTGAAGGCGGCTCGGATGCCGTCGCCGCTCATGCCGGGCTTGCACGCCGTCTCGTAGGTCCCGGCCGCGACGTCGTCGACGGTGAGCGTGCGGGTCAGGCCCGGCCCGATGTTCTCGACCTCGCCGACGATGTCCTCGCCGGAGTAGACGTAGAACTCGTTGACCTTGGACCCGCTGTTGGTGACCGTGAAGGCGATGCTGCCCGGGGTCGCCGTCGTCGCCGAGAGCGTGCAGGCGTCGTCGGTGGCGGTCACCGTGAGCGCCGTGTCCGCCGACCCGGCGGCGCCGGCGCCGTCCGAGACGCTCCCCTCGTCCTCGCCGCAGGCGACGAGTCCGAGGGCGGCGACGGCCGTGAGGGCGAGGGTCCTGCGCATGGTGGATCGGCTCCCGGGGGTCAGGGGTGGGGCGGCTGGTGGGTACGTCGAGCGCGGTGGGGCGGTCAGGCGGGGCCGGCGGTCGCCGTCTGGCGGGCCGGGTCGGCCGCCGGCGTCGGTGCCGGCCCGGAGCTGCGGGCGGGGCGGAGGAAGAAGAAGAGCACCGTGGCGACGTAGAGCGTCCACGCGATGGCCTGGAGGACGGTGGTCTGCGGCGTGAAGTTGAAGATGCCCTTGAGCAGCGCCGCGTACCAGGTGCTGGAGTCGATGACGTGGGAGACGTCGAAGGCCAGGGTGTTCAGGCCCGGCAGGAACCCGGCCTCCTGGAGGTCGTGGATGCCGTAGGCGAGGATGCCGCCGGCGACGACGACCAGCGCGATCCCGGTGTAGCGGAAGAACTTCGAGAGGTTGATCTTCAGGGCGCCCTTGTACATCAGGTAGCCGAGGAGGATGGCGCCGGCGAAGCCGAGGACCCAGCCGAGCAGCGGGACGTTGTTGCCGGACCCGGCGGCCTGGGCGGTGGCGTAGAAGAAGATCGCGGTCTCGAGGCCCTCGCGACCGACCCCGAGGAAGCCGACGAGCGCGACGGCCAGCGGCCCGAGGTCGAGGGCGCGGTCGAGCTTGCCCTTGAGCTCGCCGGAGATGCTGCGGGCGGCCGACTTCATCCAGAAGACCATGGCGGTGACGAAGCCCACGGCGATGATGCTCGCGGTGCCGCCCACGGCCTCCTGGGCCTCGAACGAGAGCTGGCGGGTGCCGTAGGTGAGGACGGCGCCGAGCGCGACGGACAGGACGATGGCCGTGCCGACACCGAGCCAGACGAACCGGATCCCCCAGGTGCGGTTCGTCTTGACGAGGAAGGCCAGGAGGATGACCACGACGAGCGCGGCCTCGAGGCCCTCGCGCAGGCCGATGAGGGCGTTGCTGACGAACATCCGCGGGCTCCCGTCCGACTCAGGTGAGGCTTACCGAACTTAGGTAAGCCTAATGCTGGCCCGAGGTCAAATCCCGTTCCGCAGGGCGGTCCCCCGCTGGCTCAGGTGGCGCTCAGCGTCCGCCGCCGCCGGGGGTGGCGAGCCGGATCTCCTCCTCCGTGGGCGTCCGCTCCTCGCGGGCCTCGGGGGCAGGCAGTCGACGATGGCCGCCATGATGCGCCGCGTGTCGGCCGCGGCCGAGCGCCCGAGGACCTCGACGGGCGGGCCGACGCGCACCCGGACGGTCGGCGGGTCGGTGAGCGAGAGCATCCGCGGCAGGCGCGAGCTGCGCGGCCAGACCTTCTCGCTGCCCCACACGCCGAACGGGATGACCGGGGCGCCGGTGGCCGCCGCGAGCCGGGCGGCGCCGGTGCGTCCCTTGAGCACCGGGTCGTAGAACTTGGCGCCGCGCGGGATGGTGCCCTGCGGCAGCAGGCAGACGAGCTCGCCGCCGGCCAGGGCGACGGCCGCGGTCTCGAACGACTCCTGGCCGCCACCGGCCCGGTCGACCGGGATGCCACCGAGCGCGCTCGCGAGCGCCCCGACGACCGGCACGTCGAACAGCTCCTTCTTCGCGAGGATGCGTCCGGTGCGACCGGTGCGGCGCATCATCTGGATCATCGCCGGGATGTCGAAGTAGCTGCGGTGGTTGCCGACGAGGATGGCCGGACCGGTGCGCGGGATGTTCTCGGTCCCCGCGACGTCGAAGCGCGCGTAGGGCGTGACGACCGGCGGGTTGGCGAGGAAGAACAGCCGCTGGAGCTCGACCCCGAGGACCGGGACCTTGACCACTCCCGGCGAGACGTCGAAGTGCACGATGGGCCACCCCGGGCGAGCGCGTAGACGGTGAGGCGCGGGTCGGGGTTGACCGCGGCCGGGCTGCCGACCGCCGACAGGAGCGGCAGGTCGTAGATCGAGTCGGAGTAGGCGAAGGACTCGGCGAGGTCGATGCCCTCGCGCTCGGCCCACTCGCGGACGGCGGCGAGCTTGCCGCGCGACCAGACGAAGCGGCCGTCGAGGGCGCCGCTGAAGGTCCCCTCGTCGGTGAGGGCGTAGCGCGTGGCGACGACGTGGTCGACGCCGAGCCGCTCGGCGAGCGGGCGGACGAGGTGCTCGGGCGTCGTCGTCGCGAGGACGACCGGGCGCCCGGCCTCCTTGTGCTGCTCGATGAGGGTGAGGGCGAACGGGTGGATGACCGAGGCGATGGTCTCGGCGGCGGCGCTCGCGGCGGCGTCGAAGGTGTCTCCGGCGCGGCCCTTGGCGACGAGCGTGGCCTGCCGCGCCAGGGCGATCGAGGGGAGGGTCTCGCCGAGGACGTCGAAGGCCTTGTAGAGCAGTCCCTCCCCGGGCAGCTTCCGGCTGACGACGCCGAGGTCGTACATCGCGCGCGAGAGGAGCGGACCCGTGCCGCCCTGGAGGAGGGTGCGGTCGAGGTCGAAGATCGCCGCGCCGGACATGGTCGCAGGCTACCGTCCGGCCCCCGCACCCCGCGGGCGGCATCATGGGGTCCATGCCCGACCGCGAGGAGCTCACCGCCTTCGTCCTCGGTGGCGGCGGGGTGCTCGGGGCGACCCAGGTGGGGATGGTGCGGGCGCTGGCCGAGGCGGGCATCGTGCCGGACGTGGTGCTGGGGACGAGCATCGGGGCGCTCAACGGGGCGTTCGTGGCGGCCGACCCGACGCCCGCCGGGGCGGCGCGCCTCGCCGAGGTCTGGGACGCCGTCGTGCGCGAGGGCGTGTTCGTCGAGAACCCCGTGCGGCAGGCGGCCCGGGCGGCACGCTCGCGCACGCACCTCCTGTCGAACGCGCCGCTGCGGCACGTCGTCGACGAGTACCTGCCGGTGGCGACGTTCGAGGAGCTGGCGGTGCCGTTCCAGTGCGTCGCCGCGTGCATCGAGGACGCGAGCGCGGTGTGGTTCTCCGCCGGGGGGCTGGTCTGGCCGGTCGTCGCGTCGTGCTCGGTGCCGGGGCTGTTCCCGCCGGTGGAGATCGACGGGCGGCACCTGCTCGACGGCGGTCTCGTGCACTCGATCCCGGTGGGGCGGGCGGTCGAGCTCGGGGCGACGCGGGTGTTCGTGCTGCAGGTCGGGCGGGTCGAGCAGCCCCTGGCGCCGCCGCGCTTCCCGTGGGAGGTGGGGACGGTGGCCTTCGAGATCGCCCGCCGGCACCGGTTCGTCCACGAGATGGCCTCGCTGCCGGCCGACGTCGAGACGCTCGTGCTGCCGAGCGGTGCGGCGTCCTCGCCCAACGTGGCCATCCGTGCGGCGCGGGGGTCGCGGATGCGCGAGCGGGCCGAGCAGGCGTACGAGGCGTCGGCGGCCTACCTCGCGGCACTCTGACGGCTGGGGGGTCGGGCGGTCGGTCGGTGTGTCGGCGGGTCACTCGGCGTCTCGCAGGAACCGGCGAAACCGGAGAAACCGGTGCCATGACCCCGGTTCCGCCGGTTCGTCGCCCGCCAAGGACAGGGTGTCGGGCCGCTCTCGGATGAGTCAGCATCCGATGCGAACCTCGGATGAGTCAGCATCCGGTGCGAACCTCGGATGAGTCAGCATCCGACGCAACCGAGGGCAGACATGCCAAGGGTTCTGCGCGTCCTCTCGGTTGCTCCGGGATGTGACTCAACCGAGAGGCCCCGACACACCCCTGCATCCCCCCGCCCTCGGTTGCTCCCGCACGTGACTCAACCGAGAGGGCCCGACACACCCCTGCATCCCCCCGCCCTCGGTTGCTCCAAGATGTGACTCAACCGAGAGCCCCGGAGCGACACCGTCGCCGGCTGCGCCGGCCCGGCGACGCACCAGCGCTCCCGCACCACCTCCCGCCGGAGCACACCCGCCCCTACGCTCGGGCCATGGGCGCGCGCGGCATCCCTCCCCCACCACCGGCGGTGCGGCGGGCCCTCGCGCCCCTGTGGCCGCTCGTCGCCGTCCTCGTCACCGGCCTCATGGTGCCGGTCGTCGTGGCCGGCGCCCTGCACTCCCTCGTCGACCGCCGCGCCCGGCTCTTCCGGGTCTCGTGCCTCGCCGTGCTGTTGCTCTGGGTCGACATCCGGATGCTCGTGCGCTGCTGGACCCTCGGCGCCGGTCGCCGCGACACCGCCTCAGCGCAGTGGCGCGAGGCGCACGAGGCCCTCCTGTCCGACGCCCTCGACTCGCTGATGTTCTACACGCGGCGCTGGCTCGGCCTCGAGGTCCACCTCACCGACCGGATGCACTTCGGCACCGAGGACCACGCGCTGCTGGCGTTCGCCCGGCACGCCGGCCCGTTCGACAGCCTGGCCGTCGCCTGGCTGCTGGCCCGCACCGCCGGCCGGCTGCCGCGCATCGTCCTGGCCGAGGCCCTGCGGTGGGACCCGGGCATCGACACGATCCTCACCCGGCTCGACTCCTTCTTCGTCCCGTCGGCGGGTGACGACCGGCTGGCCGGGGTCCGCGGGATGGCCGCCAGCCTCGAGCCGGACGACGTCCTGCTGATCTTCCCCGAGGGGCAGAACTGGACGCCCTCGCGCCGGGCGCACCTCATCGAGCGGCTGCGGCGGCGGGGTGAGCACGGGCGGGCCGACCGCGCCGAGCAGCTCGTCAACGTCCTCCCCCGAAGACCCGCGGCGCGTGGGCCGCCCGGCAGGCCCGGCCGGACGCCGACGTCATGGTCGTCGCGCACGCCGGCTACGGCCACCTGTCGACGATGCGCTCGATCTGGGCGGCGATCCCGTTCCGGGACAGGCCGTTCCTCGTCCGCACCTGGACGTGGCGCTCGGCCGACGTGCCCGACGACCCCGCCTCCTTCGAGGCCTGGCTGGACGAGCGCTGGGGCGAGGTCGACGCCTGGGTCACCGCGCACACGAGCGCCGACGGGCTTCCCGAGCCCGGGCACCCGGCCGTCCCCGGAACGACGCCGCACTGACGGGCGTCCGAGCCACATGAAGCGCCCGCCGGTCCTCGTCGTCGTCCTCGCCCTGGTGCTCGTCGCGGTGCTCGGGACCGCGGTCGCGGTGCTCGTGGGACGGGCCCGGGCCTCCGACACGGCCAACGGGTCGGTGCCGGTCCGCTCGCTCGACGACCTCACCGGCACCTGGGACGTCGTCAACACCCAGGGCGCACCGGCGGCCCTCGTCGCCCCCGTCGAGCTCACGGTGGCCGACGGCCGGCTCTCGGTCCGTACCGGGTGCAACTCCGGCGGCGGCTCGGCCTCGGTCGAGGACTCCCGGCTGGTCCTCGACGACACCGGCCTGCCGATGACCGCTATGGCCTGCGAGGGCCCACGCGGCGAGCAGGAGCGCTGGGTCCTCGAGATGCTCCAGGCCACGCCGAGGCTCGACCGGTCCGGGCCCTACCTCTACGTGCACTGGGGCCGCGGCGACGCGCACTGGCTGGGCCTCGAGCTCGCGCCCGCGTCCTCCTCCTGACCGAGCGGTCGCGCCTCGGCAGGACCCTCAGGCCCGCCCGTCGCGGATCTCGCCGAGCCAGTCGCGGGCCGCGGCGAAGTCGGCGTCGCTGGCCTGGGGCGCCACGGTGGCGCGCTGGCGGTCGGCGCGCGCGTAGGAGCCGAGGAAGCGCACCTCCGAGCAGATCCGCTTGAGCCCCATGAGGGCCTCCCCGAGCCGCTCGTCGCGCACGTGCCCCTCGAGGTCGATGGAGAAGCAGTACGACCCCATCGACGCCTTCGTCGGGCGCGACTCCAGCCGCGTCATGTTGATGCCCCGCGCCGCGAACTGCTCGAGCAGCTCGAGCAGCCCGCCGGAGTGGTCGTCGCGCTGGAACAGCACGACCGTCGTCTTGTCGGCACCGGTCGGCTCGGGCAGCGACCCCGGCCGGGCGACGAGGACGAAGCGCGTCACCGCGGCCTGCATGTCGCCGATGCCGTCGGCGAGGACCTCGAGCCCGTGCAGCGTCGCGGCGGCCGGCGCGCAGACGGCGGCGTCGAACGGCGGCTCGGCGGATGCCCCGGCGGCCTCGGCCCGGGCCTCGTGCACCGCCCCGAGCGTCTCGGCCGCGGCCGCCGTCGACAGCGTCGGCACGTAGACGGCCCGAGGCAGCCGAGCCCCCATCCAGCCGCGCACCTGGGCCCAGGCGTGCGAGTGCGTGCCGACGGCCCGCACGTCCTCGAGCGTCGTGCCGGACCGGGCGGCCAGCACGAAGGACACGGGACGAGGACCTCGCCGGTGACGAGCAGGGGGTCGCCGCTGGCCAGCGCGTCGAGCGTGGCCGACACCCCGCCCTCGACGGAGTTCTCGATCGGCACCATCGCGCCGTCGACCTCGCCGGCGCGCAGGGCGCTCAGCGCGGCGTCGACCGAGCCGAAGGCCACCCGCTCGGCGCCGTCGGCCGCTGCCCAGCGGTCGAGGGCCATCGAGGTGAAGGTGCCCTCGGGTCCGAGGTAGCCGAGACGGGTCATGGCTGCTCCTTGCCGGTGCGGGCGGCCGCGAGGGCCTGTTGCTCCTCGGGGGACAGGGTCGCGTCGGACGCGCCGCCGACGACGCCCTTGGCGTAGGTGCGCGACTCGCCGCGCGCGTGGATCGAGCTGATGACCAGGCCGTCACCGTCGTCGTCGACGACCGCGGCGCTGAAGCTCAGCCGGCCACCCATGTCGCCGAACGCGTCGTAGCGGACGACGGCGACGTGCCGCAGCGCCTGCGCGAGGTCGGCCCGCAGCAGCGCGAGGTCGGCCTCGCCCGCCGGCCGGTGGGCCTCGAGCGCGGCGACGCGGCGTCGCAGCTCGGCGGTGCGCGCCAGGAGCACGACGACGAGCACGACGGCCCCGACGAGCAGCAGCCCCGGCACGACGAGCGCGAGCAGCTCGACCGGGTGCAGGGCGGTGGACATGCCCGTCAGGCTAGGCCGTGGGCCGCTCGCGCCGCGTCGTCGTCCCGCGAGCCGGCTCCGACCCGGGCCCCACGACCGGACGCACCGCCCACCGCGTCCGACGGGCGTCGAGGCGTCCGGCGCGGACGTCGGCGACGAGCTCGTCCATCCGCTCGCGCGGGTCGACGCCGCGGGGCAGTCGCTCGGAGACGAGCACCCACCGGCCCCGGGGTGCGCGGCGGACATCCGGGGCCACGACGGCCACGCGCCAGCGCGACGAGTGCTCGCGCACGAGCAGGACCTGGGCCCGCACCAGCCCGGCAAAGACGAGCGAGCAGGCCGCGGCGAACCCGATGCCGAGCGGCAGCTGCCACGCGCCGAGGTCGGGGCCCTCCGGCGCGTCCTTCGTCGCGAGGAACAGCACCAGCAGCCCGCCGAGCAACCCGACGAGGGCCACCCCGACCGGCCGGGCGGCGACCGGCAGCCCGATCTTGTCGGCGACCACCTCGAGGGTGATGCCGCTGCGGGAGTAGGCGGTCAGCGATGTCCCGGGCACGGTCGACGGGAGGAGGACCTCGTCACGCACCGGCCACGGCCTCCTGCCGGTCGGCCGCCGCAGCACCGAGCCCGACGTCCTCGGCCCGCTCCCGCGAGACCCACCAGAGGAGGGCGAGGCACATCAGCCCCCGGCGACGTCGGCGTTCTGGAGGATGCGGCCGGGCCACTCCGGCCAGTCGCGGTGGGCGAGCCAGTCGATGCCCCACCACGGCAGGCGCAGCGTGAAGAACACCGTCACGGCGACCGCGGCCCACAGCCGGCGCCGCTCGCGCCACGGCTGCACGCCGAGCAGGGCCAGCACGACGACGACGACCCAGTGGTAGTGGTGCACCCACGACACGGGCGAGACGAGGCAGGCCACGATGCCGACGACGGCCAGCTCGCCGACCGGGTCGCCGGCGCGGTACCGCTGCGCCGCCAGCCGGAAGCCGAACCAGGCGATGCCGCCGGCGACGATTAGCCAGAGCACGGTGCCGGGCAGCCCCTCCGGCCCGAGCCGCAGCAGGAACCCGCGCACCGACTGGTTCGCGGTGCCGGCGTTCGGGCCGAGGCGGGTGGGGTCGCGCAGGGCCGAGGTCCAGAACTCCCAGGACGTCGAGGGCAGCACCGCCGCGGCGAGCAGGGTGACGAGCGCCGCCGAGGCCACGGCCGTCGCCGCCTCCTTCCAGCGCCGCGTGACGAGGAAGTGCACGACGAAGACCCCGGGCGTCAGCTTGACCGCCATCGCGAGCCCGATGAGCGCCCCCTTCGGCAGCCAGCGGGCCAGCCGCGGACGGGGCTCGACGAGGTCCATGACGCAGGCCAGCACGATGAACGCGTTGACCTGCCCGAAGCGGATGCCGTCGTCGACCGGGTGCAGCCAGAGCATCGGCGCGGTGAGGGCCGCGAGGGCCAGCGGCACCCACGGCCCGGCCCGCCACAGCAGCCGGCGGGCGGCGTACCAGGTGATGGCGGTCGTCGCGAGCACCTGCAGGGCCGTCCACAGCCACCCGACGACCCCGAACGGCAGCAGGGCCAGCGGCACCCCGAGGAACGCGGCGAACGGCGGGTAGGTGAAGGGCAACAGCTGCGGCGCCTCGGTCATCGCCGAGTACACCGGGCGCCCGGTGAGGATGGAGACGCCGGCGTCGCGGTAGACGTCGACGTCGACCTGCCACTGGTCCAGCGGCCAGAACACGAGGTAGCGCAGGGCGACCGGGGAGGCGGCGACGGCGATGACGAGCGCGGCGAGGAGCCACCGGTGCCGGGGCACGACGGGCCGGGGTCGGGTGGGGGCGCTCACAGGTCCATTGTCACCACGTTGCGTACCCTGTCCGGCGTGACCCGCAGAGCCCTCGCCGCCGCGCTCGCGGTCCTCGCCTCGGTCGGCGGCCTGCTGCTCGCGGTCCCGGGGGCGCCGGCGAAGGCCGAGGCCGACTCCACGGGGCGGTCGTCGTCATCGGCACCGGGGGGCTCAGCTGGTCCGACGTCGACGAGGAGCGCACGCCGAACCTCTGGCAGCTGCTGCGCGACGGGTCGTCGGCCACGCTCTCGGTGCGCTCGGTCTACGCCAACACCTGCCCGGTCGACGGCTGGCTCGGGCTCTCCTCGGGCGGCCGGGCGGCGCCGGACCGCCAGGGCCCGCAGGCCAACCCCGCCGACCGTCCGTGCCCACCGAGCCCGACCGTCGTCGACGGCCGGATCAGCCAGTGGGACCAGTACGTGCGGGCCACCCGGGCCCAGAAGTTCGACACCCGCCTCGGTCTGCTCGCGCAGGCGGTCGAGGACGAGGGCATGTGCGTGCGCACCATCGGGCCGCTGGCCACGGCGGGCGGTGCGCTGCCGGACGGACGGGTCGGCCAGTACTCGGCGTTCAGCTCCCCCGACCTGCTCGTCGACCTCAACACCTGCCCGGTGACCCTCGTCGACGTCGGCACGGTGCGCGACCCGGGCGACGTCGCCGAGGGGGAGTCGACGGACGGCTCGCGCGACGAGCAGGTGCGCACGGTCGACCAGCGCATCGGCCAGGTCGTCGAGGCCGGGCCGAACGGGGCCGACTTCATCGTCGCGAGCCTGTCGGACGCCGGTGTCTCCGAACGGCTCCGGATGGTCCTCGCCCGCGGCCCGCACTTCGGGCCGGGGACGCTCTACTCCGACTCGACCCGCCAGTCGGGCCTCGCCCAGTCCGCCGACCTCACCGCCACCGTCCTCGAGGGCGTCGGCGTCACGGTCCCGAGCGCCGTCGGTGGCTCTCCGCTCACCGGCGAGCCGGCGCCCGACAACTCCGAGCGGCGGGCCCGCGACCGCCTCCAGCTGCTGCGCGACCTCGACGAGGCCAGCCACGACGTCCACGGCCTCGTCGAGCCGTTCTTCCAGGTCTTCGCGTACGGCCAGCTCGTCGTCTACCTCCTCGTCCTGCTCGCGTGGAAGGGCCGGATCGGCTCGGAGGAGACCCGCACGACGGTGCTCTCCAGGGTCCGGACCCTCTCGGTGGCCGCTGCGGCCGTGCCGGTGTCGACCTTCCTCGCCAACCTCGTCCCGTGGTGGCGCTTCCCCGTCGAGATGGTCGCCGTCGTCGCCACCGTGCTCGCCTTCGTCGCCGTCATCGCGGGCGTGGCGCTGCGCGGTCCGTGGCGCAAGTGGCCGCTCGGCCCGATGGCCGTCGTCTCGGCGGTCACGGTCGTCGTGCTGGCCGCGGACGTCATGACCGGCTCCCGGCTCCAGCTCTCGTCGCTCATGGGCCTCCAGCCGGTCGTGGCCGGCCGCTTCTACGGGATGGGGAACCCGACCTTCGCCCTGTTCGGCACGGCGACGCTGCTCCTGGCGATCGCGGTCTCCTCGGGGCTGGTCCTCGGCGGTCGGATCCGGGCGGCAGCGATCGCGGTCGGGGTCATCGGCGGCGCGGCCCTGGTCGTCGACGGCGCACCGTTCTGGGGGCGGACGCCGGTGGCCCTCCGGCGCTCCTGCCCGCCCTCGTGTACCTCGTGCTGGCCATCCTCGGCATCCGGATGACGGTGCGCCGCTGGCTGCTCGTCGTCGCGTCCGTCGTCGTCGTCTTCTTCCTCGTGGCCGGCGCCGACTGGCTGCGCGACCCCGCCGACCGCACCCACCTCGGCCGATTCGTCCAGGCGATGATCGACGGCACGGCCGACGACATCGTCGTGCGCAAGGCGGAGCAGAACTGGGAGATCCTGCGGATGAACGCCCCGCTGACGCTCCTCGTGCCGGTCGCCCTGCTCTTCGTCACCTACGTGCTGGCCCGGCCGACGTCGTGGGGCTCGCGGGCGATGCAGCGCTCGTACGACCAGGCGCCGACGATGCGTCCCGGGCTCGTCGCGCTCGTGCTCATGCTGGCGATCGGGTTCGCGGTCAACGACTCCGGCGTCGCCATCCCCGCCGTGGGGGCGACCCTCGCCGTCCCACTCATCGTGTCGGTGTCGGTGGGGTACCTGCTGGAGGAGGCGAGGACGGTCGCCCCGACCCGGCGCGCCCGCCGGCGCCCCTGAGCGCGACGAGCAGCACCACCGCCCAGAGGGCCAGCTCGAGCCAGGGTGCGACCGAGCGCCGGAAGCCCAGGGTCAGCGACTCGACGGCCGGCGTCATGCCGAGCACGCGTCCCGGCACGTAGGCGAGGGACATGACGAGCAGCCGGCCGGCGGCGACGAGGTCGAGCGGGCCCGCGGCCACCGCGGGCAGGGTGGCCCAGACGAGGAGGTCGTACCACGGCAGCGAGTACGGCGCGGCGAGCGAGTAGGCAAGGGAGAGAACGGCGGTGATCCACAGGACGGTGGCCGCCCAGCGCGGGCGACCGCCCCCGCCGAGGGGTCCGGCCGGCTGACGCGCAGCAGCAGCACCGCGAGGAGGACCGCGAGCACGGCGGCCGCGACGCTGATGGTCGTGCGGGCGGGGTGCTCGCCCACGGACGCGCGCAGCGCCTCGAGGAGCGGCCGCCACGGCGTCGCCAGCGAGACGGCCTGCCGCGATCGGGCCAGCTGGTCGTAGACGTGCGTCCCCGCCCAGACGTGGAGCGCGGCGGCTGCGACGACGAAGCCGAGCAGCGTTGCGCCACACCGCACGAGGGTGCGACGGCTCCCGAGCCGTCCGTCGCCCCGGACCGTCCACCACGCCACGAGCACGGCGAGGAGGGCGACGCCGTAGGTGACCTTCGTCGAGGCCGCCGCGGCGACGAGGACGCCGGTGCCGACCGCCCCCAGCGCACCCGCGCGACGGGCCGTGAGCGCCACCGCCGCGACGACGAACGCCGTGGCCACGACGTCGATGTGTGCTCCGAGGACCCCCACCCCGAGCACGAGCGGGTTGACGGTCCACGCCACGTCGACGCGACCGTGCAGGTGCGCGGGCAGGGACGCCCGCAGCGCCCACCGCGTGCCGAGCCAGGCGACCACGACGACGAGCTGCCAGACCCACACCTCCTGGCGCAGCGACGGACCGCCCACCCACGCAGAGAGGGCGTGCAGCAGGGTGCCGGCCGGCCCGTAGACGCTGGGCTCCTCGGTCCAGGGCGCCTCGACCCGGCTGGTCACGGGGTCGGCGCCCCCGGCCCAGGTGCTCGGCGAGACGACCCACGGGTCGCCGCCGCCCACGAGGATGCGCCCGTACGCGACGTAGCTGATGTGGTCGGCGGACCCGAACGGCGCCACGAGGAGCGCGAGCACCCCGAGGAGCCCCGGCACCCGCCAGCCGCGCAGCGCGGGCGCGCCACGTCGCAGCCCGAGGACCACGGCCGCGGCCCCGACGAGGTAGCCGGCCCAGAGCACGCCGGTGACGGCCGCGGGCGACAGGGTCAGCGGCAGCAGGGACCCGGGAGCCCAGCCGCGGGGCATCAGGTCGGGCTGGGCGGCGTTCGGCCGGCTCAGCCCGACGAGGAGCAGCAGACCGACGGCCACGACGAGCAGCACGCGGCGGACGACCTCGCCCCGGTCGGGCCCACGACCCGCGTCCTCCCCCGGCCCCCGGCGGGACGGGTCAGCCCCGCTGCCACGGCCGCCAACCGCGCCGGACCAGGGCCAGCCACACGTCGCGGTACTGACCGGCCCGGTGCAGCTGGCCGCGCCAGTCCGAGCCGCTGACCCGGTGCTGCAGCTCGCACGGCACCTCGAGCACGGTGAGGCCGGCGCGCAGGACGTCGACGGTCAGGGCGGTCTCGACCCCCCAGCCCCGGGCCAGCGGCGCGGCGGCGTCGTAGGCGGCCGGCGAGAGGCAGCGCATGCCCGAGAGGGGTTGCACCGCACGGAAACCCGTGAGGGACTCGATGCCCCGGCGGGACAGCCCGACCACCAGCCCCGACCGCCGCCGGCGGTGATCTGCGCCGGGAGGGTCGCGATGGTCATCGCGGCCGAGCCGTCGAGCACGGCCTCGGTGAGGACCCCGAGGTTGGCCGCCGTCGCCTCGAGGTCGCCGTCGACGAAGAGCAGGGCGGCGCGCCACGCCTCGGAGGGGTCGGCCACGGCCTCGGCCGCCTCGAGCTCGCGGACCCGCCGGACGCCCGTCTCGAGGGCCGCGGCCTTCCCGCGGTTGCGCTCGTGGCGCACGACCTCGGCGCCCGCGGCCCGGGCGGCGTCGGCGGTGCCGTCGGAGCTGCCGTCGTCGACGACGACGACCCGGCCGACCGAGGGCAGGGCCGCCACGGCCGCCACCGTCGCCGCGATGCGCTCCGCCTCGTCCTTGCACGGGACGACGGCGGCCACGCGCGCGGCGAGCGCGCTCATCAGCGGAGGGTGACCTGACGGCTCAGCAGTCCCGAGCGGGCGCGGCGCTCGTCGGCGGTGAGCGCGGTGTCGACCTCGAGGGCCGCCCGGTACCGCTCGCCCCAGGCGGCGAGCTCGTCCTCGTGCGCCGACGCCTCGAGCTCGGGGTCGAGGTCCCAGACCGGCACGAGCAGGCCGCAGGTGCGGAAGGCGCCGAGCAGCCGCTGGCCCTCGCCGAGGCCGTCGGTGCCGGCGGCGTGCAGCCGGGCCAGCGCGTCGGTGGCGGCGTCCTCGTCGTCGGGGAGCACGAGGCGGATGTGGGCCCGCTCGCCGATGCGCACCCAGTAGGCCGACGGCAGGGCACTCATCGCGGTGGTCGGCACGACGCTCTCGTTGGCGCGCTCGAGCGAGGCCGCGGCGTCGCCCTCGAGCTCCTGGTCCTCGACCCAGAAGTCGAAGCCCTCGTGGACGGTGACCTCGAAGCCGGAGTCCTCGGCGAGGACGTCCTGCAGGCGCGGGCTGTCGGCGGTGACCTGCTCGGTGCTGGTGACGGGGTGGCCCTGCTCGGCGGCGAGCCCGGCGAGCAGCTGGCCGGCGAGGTCGCGCGAGGCGTCACCGCTGGAGTTGCCGGACTGGGTGCCGATGAGGACGGTGCCGTCGGTGCGGTGCAGCGCGGGCCACGCGAGCGGCAGCACGGTGGCGACGGTGACGGTGGAGGGGGCGCCGTCCGGGACGTGCTCGGGGCGCACGGTGACGACGGCGGTCGCGGCGGGCAGGATCTCGCGCATCGCGACCCAGTCGGTCTCGTGCGGGAGGCCGGCGAACGGCCTCGGCTCGAAGGGCGCGGGCTTCGGCCGCGCGGCCCTCGGGGTGCGGTCGGTGCCGCGCTGACGTCGCGATGCCTTGCCCATGCGCGCCACCCTAGGGGACGGGGGTCAGGTGGCGCGGCGGCGGCTCGGACCGCCGAGGGTGGCCCACACGACGTTGCCGGTGCGGTCCTCGGTGACGCCCCACTCGTGGGCCATCGACCGGACGATGCGCAGCCCGCGGCCGCTGGAGAGCCAGACGGTGCGCGGGGCGGGCTTCGGCACGGTGGCGCCGCCGCCGTCGGTGACCTCGACCTCGACGACGTCGCCGCGGATCTTCCAGCGCACGCGGATCGTGCCGTCGGAGAGCGGGCGGGCGTGGCGCACCGCGTTGGTCAGCAGCTCGGAGGCGACGATCTCGGCCTCGCCGACGAGGTCCTCGGGCAGGTCGCGCGCGGAGAGGTCGGTGACGATCTCGTGGCGCACGCGGCCGACCGAGGAGGGGTCGGCGGGGACCCGCACGGTGCAGATGATGCTGTCGGCGCCGGGCCCGGAGGACTCGCCGACGTCGAGGTCGTCGTCGTCGTCCACGTCCACCGAGAGCGCGCCGGGCTCCGGCGAGGAGGCGTCGTCCGAGGTCACGGGGCCAAACTACCGCGTGGCCCTCATCCGGTCGACGGCCACCCCGGGCCGGTTCGTGATGATGACCTGGACGCCCAGCTCGCGGCACAGGTCCATGTCGGCCTCGTCGTCGACCGTCCAGACGTAGACCGCGTGGCCCTGGCGGTGGAAGCGCTCGACGACCTTCGGCTTCTTGCGCACGATCCGCACGTCGAGCCCGACGGCCCCGATGCCCTTGGGCAGGGAGCCGTCGATGGCGATGGCCGGAACGATCCCCTCGACGAGGTGGACGAGCGGGACGGCCGGCGAGAGCTTGTGCACGCGCTGGAGGGCCCTCGCGGAGAACGACATCACCCGGATGCGCGGGCGCCCGGGCTGGTCGCCGCGGTCGAGGTCGAAGTGGCGCAGCAGCTGGACGAGGGTCTTCTCGACGTCGTCGCCGTGGCGCGTCGGGTGCTTGGTCTCGATGAGGGTCAGCGTCTCCTCGCCCGTGGCGACGAGGGTGTCGAGCAGCCGGCGCAGGGTCAGCAGGTGGCCGCGCTCGGGGTCGGCCTCGGGGGTCTCGGACTCACCGGGACCGACCTTCCACGAGGCCCAGTCGAGCTCCTCGAGCCGGGCGAGCTCGAGGGTGGAGACGACGCCGGCGCCGTTGGAGGTGCGGTTGACCCGTCGGTCGTGGACGCAGACGAGGTGGTGGTCGGCGGTGAGCCGGACGTCGCACTCGACGCCGTCCGCGCCGTGCACGAAGGCCTTCCGGTAGGCCCGGAGGGTGTGCTCGGGCTCCTCGTCGCTCGCCCCGCGGTGGGCGACGACCATCGGGCGGACCACCGGCCTGGACGGGACGCTCACGGCGCACCATCCTGCCGCACCACGGGGGCGTGGCCGACGCCGACCGCGCCAACACGCCGGGTCGGCCGGGGGAAGGCGACCGTTCGGTCGACGGACGGTCGGCGGACGGGTGGGTGGTGGGGGTCCAGCGAGGGCGGGACTCACGGATCCGGGCGCCCTACCGTTGGACCATCGTGAGCCTCCCGCCCTTCCAGCACCTCGTCGACGCGCACTGGCGCGACGTCGCCCGCCTCGCCCACGGCCTCGTCGGCCCGGTGCACGCCGACGACGTGGCCCAGCAGGCCTGGACCCAGGCCCTCGCGGCCTACCCGCGGCTCACCCACGCCCGCAACCTGCGCTCGTGGCTCCTGACGATCACCCACCGCTGCGCGATGGACCACCACCGCACCGCCCGGCGGACCAGCCCGCACGACGACCCGTCCTCGCTCGCCGGGGCACCCGTCGTCGTGCCGCCGGACCTGCCGGACGGCGACCTGTGGCGCCGCGTCGCGGCCCTGCCCGAGCGCCAGCGCGACGCCGTCCTGCTGCGGTTCGTCGGCGACCTCGACCACCGGTCGGTCGCGGCGGCGCTCGGCACCTCACCCGGGATGAGCCGCCGCCTCGTCAGCGACGCGATGGCCACCCTGCGACTCGACCTCACCGACCCGGAGGACCCCCGATGACCGACCCCTTCGCCGCCTTCGCCCCCACGCTGGCCGGCCCGCCGCGGCTGGAGCCCACCGACGTCTCGTACGTCGTCGACGACACCGTCGTCGGCCGGATGCTCCTCGCCGTCCGCGACGACGGCCGGGTGCTGGCCACCGCCTACGCACCCGACGCCGAGGCCGAGGACCGCTGGCTGACCCGCATCGCCGGGAGCGTCAGCCCCCGCGTGCTGCGCCATCCGGCCCCGACCGACGCCGTCCGGCGGGCCCTCGAGGCCTACCTCGCGGGCCGGGCGCGGCGGGTCGAGGTCGAGACCGACCTGGCCCTGGCCTCGGACTTCCAGCGCGAGGTGCTCACCGGGCTCGCGGCCTCGGTGGGCTACGGCGAGCGCACGACGTACGCGGTGCTGGCCCGCGCGGTGGGCCACCCCGGGGCGGCCCGGGCGGTCGGCACCGCGCTCGGCCACAACCCGCTGTGCGTCACGCTGCCCTGCCACCGGGTCCTTCCGGCGTCCGGAGGGGTCGGCGGCTACGCGGGAGGCCCGGCGGCCAAGGAGCACCTCCTCGCCCTCGAGTCCCGCCCCTGACCCCCCTGAGCCCACTCATTGCGCAGAACCCACGGTCCGGGCCCCCGGAGGCTCCCCGGCGGTGGGTTTTGTGCAATGAGTCGGGATGGGCGGGGAGCCCGCGCTCAGCCGACCACCTGGTGCAAGCGCACCCCGTGGTCGGCCGCGATGAGCTCGGCGGCCTTCTCGCCGATCATGATCGCCGCGGCGTTGGTGTTGCCGCTGACCACGTTCGGCATGACGCTCGCGTCGGCGACCCGCAGCCCGGAGACGCCGTGCACCCGCAGCCTCGGGTCGACGACCTCACCCATCCGGCAGGTCGACGTCTCGTGGTAGACGGTGAGCGCGTAGTGGCGGGCCATGTCCTCGAGCAGCTCGTCGCTGGGCGCCGTGCCGGCCTCGTGGCCGTGGGCCGCCGCCAGGTGCGGCGGGATGACCGGGTCGCCGAGACCGCCGCCGGGCCAGGCCGCGGCGATCTCGAGCGCGCGACGGATCACCGCGACCATGACGACGACGTCGTGCGGGTCGTCGAAGTAGTTGAGGTCGATGCGCGGGGCCACCGCCGGGTCGGCGCTCGCGAGGGTGACCGACCCCTCGGAGTGGGGCTGCACGGGGTTGGGCAGGAGCACGACCTGTCCCTTGGTGGGGTCGAGGAACGCGACGGGGTCCTCGAAGAAGGCCGCGGGCGGCAGGCGGAACACGCCCTCCCAGATGTCCGGGGTGTAGCCGCAGGCCAGGAAGCCGATCTGGGCGTCGTGGGTGTGCTCGTCACCGAGGCCGGTGGAGTAGAACGCCACCGCGTCGTAGCGCGAGGACGACGCCAGGCCGCGGCCCGTCGTGAACCACTCGCCGAGGCGGCGCTCGGCCTCGGCCTTGGCCGCCGCGAGCGGCTCGGGGAGGTCGACGTCGTCCGCGGGGTCGGCGGGCAGCGGCCCGGCGGGGGCCCGCAGGGCGTCGGGCCCCAGGGACATCGCGATCTCGACCATCGTCTCGCCGATGCCGTCGGCGGCGAACATGATCGGCGTGTGCAGGTGGTCCTTGAGGTGCTGTCCGACATCGGGCAGGTCGACGACGCACTCCACGCCGACCTCGGCGAGCGCGTCGCGGGCGCCGACCCCCGAGAGCATGAGCACGTGCGGTGACCCGATCGCCCCGGCGCACAGCACGACCTCGGTGCCGGCAGAGACCTCGTGCGTCACCCCGTCCTCGGTGCAATAGCGCACCCCGGTGGCGTGCACGGCATCCGCCTGCGCGTCGAGCAGGATGCGCTCGACGAGGGCGCCCGTGACGACGGTGAGGTTCTCGCGCTCCATCGCCGGCTCGAGGTAGGCGTGGTAGGTCGAGCTCCGCTTGCCGTCTTTGGTGAAGGTCTGGAACAGGGAGGCGACACCCTGCGGCTCGAGGCGGTCGCGGCCGTTGTAGTCGCCCTGCTTCAGGCCCGTGGCGCCGGCGGCCTCGACGAACTGCGTGGCCGCCGGGAGCACCGGCTCGCGCACGGAGATCCCCACCGGGCCGTCGGTGCCGTGGGCCTCGAGATCGGGGTGCAGCTCGGTGCTGTGCACGAAGCCCTCGGCCTTGAGGAAGTAGGGCAGCACCTCGGCGTAGGACCAGCCGGTGGCCCCTCCGGCCGCCCACGCGTCGAAGTCGCCGGGGTGGCCGCGCACGTAGGCCATGTAGTTGATGCCCGAGCTGCCGCCGAGCATCTTGCCGCGCGGCACCATCATCGAGCCGCCGACGAGGCCCTTGCCCACACCGCCCGGGTCACCGGTGAACATCCAGTCGGTGCTCGGGTCGTTCTGCAGGTTGGCCACCGCGGCCGGCATGAGCTCGGCCGGTGGAGGCGCGCCCCCGGCCTCCAGCAGGCAGACCCGCACCGCGGGGTCCTCGCTCAGCCGGGTGGCGACGACGGCGCCCGCGGACCCCGCCCCCACGATCACGTAGTCGTACGTCGAGCCCATGGGTCCCACCTCGTCGTGGATGCCTCGCCGAGCGGCGCGGCCGGTGCCGCTCACGCAACCACACACCGGGGTCGGCGACAAGAGGTGTCGAGTCCTGTGCCCTGACGACCTCCTGGCCGAAGCGCGGGGTCAGTGGAAGCCGTGGCGGGCGAGGGGGTGCAGCAGCTCGCGCTCCTCGTAGGCCAGGTGCGACAGGAGGGTGTCGGTGAGCAGGTCCACGACGTGCCGCAGCCGCTCCAGCGCCCCGGGCTCCTCGGACACCAGCGCGACGAGTGCCCGGTCGACCTCGTCGAGGACGTCGTGGATGACCTCGTGCTCCTCCTCGAGGCGGGCGATGACCGGTGCCGCGTCGGGGTCGGTCCAGCGCAGGTGCGGGAAGATCGCCTGGTCCTCGAGCGTGTGGTGCCCGGTGACGATGCGGCAGTACGACTCGCAGTAGGCGCCGAGCGTCCACTGGTTCTGGCGCATCGTCATCGCGTTGACGGCCGACCGCGCGTCGCCGACGGCCAGCATGCCGCGGGCCACCTGGTCGACGACGTCGCGCACCTGGGCCAGCTCGGAGCGCAGGTGGTCGTGCACCTCGGCGAGGTGGCGCGGCCCGGCGAGCTGGGCCGGCGAGTACCCCGCCTGCTCCTGCGCCTCCGGCCCGACCGGGTAGCGCGGGCGCGACGCCTCGTCCCACGGCAGCTCGCCGGTCAGCCGGGTGCCGTCGTCCGGGGTGGGGACGACGACGGATGACGGCATGGGGCGCGGGTCGGGCTGCGCGGCAGCGGCATCCGCGACGACCACCACCTCGCCGGCCCCACCACCACCCGGTGCCCGCCGCTCGCGCTCGACCGCGACGAGCTCGCGCAGCGCCGGACCGACCTCCTGCGCCCACGCCTGCACGACGCCGGGGTCGTCGGTGCCGAGGACGAAGGTCGACATCCCCTGCTCGAGGGTCAGCGTGGCGAGCTGCTCGGCCCAGTCGGACGGCCGCCCGACGAGCCCGCTGCCCCCGGGCCGTCCCGGGAAGACGTTGTAGAGCCGGCGGACGTCCTCGGGCGCCCGCCCGGCGGCCACCGCGGCCTCGTCGATCGTCGCGTTCATCGGCCCGAGCGCGTCGGGGTCGGCGTAGCCCATGCTCGGCAGCCAGCCGTCGGCGAGCCGGCCGGTGACGCGCAGCATCCGCGGCTTGTAGGCGCCCAGCCAGATGCCGACCCGGTGCGCCGGAGCCGGACCGGCGTGCAGGCCGTGGACGCGGTGGTGCGTGCCGTCGACCCGCACCGTGCCCTCGCCGGCCCACATCGCGCGGAGGACGGCGACGGCCTCCTCGAGCGCGTCGACCGACTCGCCGGGCGTCAGCCGCGGACCGCCCGCGGCGACGATGGGATCCCAGAAGGCACCGGCGCCCAGCCCGAGCTCGACCCGTCCACCGCTCAGGAGGTCGAGCGAGGCCACGGCCTGGGCGAGCACCGCGGGCGGGCGCAGCGGCAGGTTGGCGACGTTCGGCGCGACCCGCACCGCCGTCGTGCGCGCGGCGATGACCGACAGCAGCGTCCAGGCGTCGAGGTGGCGCGCCTGGTACGGGTGGTCCTGCACGGTGACGAGGTCGAGCCCGAGCACGTCGGCCAGCTGGGCCAGCTCGAGGACCCGGTCGGGGGCGGCGGCGTCCGGCGTCGGGAAGATGCCGAGCTCGACCTCGTGCCCGTAGTCGGTCACGAGCCGGCGCCCGGCACCGCGTCCCCGCCGCGCTCCCGGGGCCCGTCCGGCTGGTCCGGCTCGCGCGCCGGCAGCCGGCCCTCGCCCGCGTAGCCGCCGAGCAGCTCGGCCATCGCGAGGTGCGGACGGGCCTCGGCGGGCCGGCCCTGGCGCTGGAGGGTGCGCCCGAGCAGGAGGTTGGCGTACGCCTCGTCGGGGTCGTCGACGAGGATCGCGCGGGTCACCCGCTCGGCCCGGCCCAGCTGGGCGGAGTGGAAGTACGAGCGCGCCAGCAGCAGCCGCAGCTCGGTGGTGCCGTGCAGCGGCGGCTCGAGGGCGCTGGCGTCGACGAGCGCGCTCAGCTCGGTGGCGGCCTCTCGGTACTCCCCGTGCTCGAAGAGCCCGCGGGCCCGCTGGTAGCGCTCGGCCATACCGATCTCGGGGGTGGTCATGCGGGGCAGAACGCCCCCGGTGCACGCCGTGTTCCGGGACACGGTCGCGGGCCGGTCCCCCACGGGGTGGTGTGCACGAGGCAGGATCGGAGGCGTGTCCGTCCCCCCCACCGCGTCCCCGGACCACGAGCCGCCGGTCGGGCGACCGCACCGGCTCGCGGACTCCGCGCGCGCCGTCGGGCGCGGGGGCGCCGCCTCGGCGAAGGCCGTCGGGCGCGGCGGCGCGGCCTCGGCCCGTGCGGTCGGGCGCGGGGGCCGGGCGGCCGGGCGGCGCTTCCGGAGGTTCGCCGCCGCCGACGGGGCCGCCGACACGGGGCTGGCCCGGCTCACCGAGCTGCACGCCGTCAACGTGGCCGGCGACGCCGCCGTCACCGTCTCGCTCGCCGGCACCGTCTTCGCGATGCCCACCGACGAGGCCCGCGGACGGGTGGCGCTCTTCCTCCTCCTGACGATGGCGCCCTTCCTCCTCCTCGCGCCGCTCATCGGGCCGCTGCTCGACCGGTTCCGGCACGGGCGGCGGTGGGCCCTCGGCACGACCCTCGCCACCCGCGGGTTCCTCGCGTGGGTGCTCGCCTCGGCAGTCCTCGAGGACAGCGTCTGGCTGTTCCCGGCGGCGCTCGGCTGCCTCGTCGCCTCGCGGTCCTACGCCGTGGCCCGCGCGGCGGCCGTCCCGCGCCTGCTCCCCGCGGACATCGGTCTCGTGAGCGCGAACTCGCGCCTCAACATCGCCGGCATCGTCGGGATGGTCCTCGGCGGCGGGGTCGCCGGCGCCGCCTCGCGGATCGGCCCGGACTGGTCGCTGCGGGTCGCCTTCGCCATCTTCGTCGCGGCCACCGTGCTCGCCATCCGCCTGCCCGCCCGGGTGGACTCGTCGGTGGGGGAGGTCGACGTCGACGGCACCCCGCGGGCCAGGAGCCGCTCGACGACCCCGAGCGGGGCGTCCGGCGGATGCGGGCCCTGCCGGTCACCGTCCGCTACGTCCTCTGGCTCACGACCGGGGCCCGCCTGCTCTCGGGGTTCCTCACCCTCTTCCTCACCTTCCTCATGCGCGAGCACCCGCTGCCCGGCGTCAGCGGCCCGCTCGTCCTCGGGGTGGCCGCGGGGGCGGCCGGGGTCGGCAACGCGCTCGGGTCCGTCGTCGGCAACCGCAAGGACACCCCGGCGCCCGAGGCGATGGCGACGGTCATCGCGCTGATCTCGGTGGCGGCGGCCCTCGTCACGGCCCTCTTCTACTCGCTGTGGGCCCTGGCCCTGCTCGGCCTGGCCGCGGGGTCTACGGCCAGCTCGCCAAGCTGTGCCTCGACGCCCTCGTCCAGCGCGACGTCGCCGACCTCGTGCGGGCCCGGGTCTTCTCCTGGTCCGAGACGATCCTCCAGGCCTTCTGGGTGGTCGGCGGCACGATGGGCATCCTCATCCCGCTCGAGCCGACGCTCGGCTTCTCGGTCGTCACGGTCGTCGTCGTCCTCGCGGTGCTCGTCGCCGTCCGGTCGCGGCGGACCCGCCCGCGGCCGCCCGCCCCGGCCGTCTGAGCGTGGCCACCACCTCCGGGCCGCTCCGGGTCCGGCTCGTCGCCGCGCTCCTCGCCCTCGTGCTCGGCGCCGGGCTCGTCGTGCTCCTGCTCGGCGGCGACCTCCACGCAGTGCGCCGGGCCGTGGCCGGCACCGGCGCCTGGGGTCCCCTCGTCTTCGTCGTGCTGCACGTCCTCGTCACCCTGGTGCCGGTGCCGAAGAACCTCCTCGCCGGCATCGCCGGGGCGTTGTTCGGGCTCGGCGCCGGTGTCGCGCTGGCGTGGGTCGCGGCCGTGCTCAGCGCCGTGGTCACGTTCGAGCTGGCCCGTCGTCTCGGGCACGAGGCGGTCGCGGCGATGACGGGCCCGCGCGTCGAGCGGGTCCGCCGGGTGCTGCTCGAGCAGGGCGTGCTCGCCGTCCTCATCGCGCGGCTGACCCCGCTCGTGCCCTTCACGGTCGTCGGCTACGGGGCCGGGGTCAGCCCGGTGTCCCGGCGCGACCACCTCGTCGGCACAGCGGTCGGCGTGCTGCCGGGGACGGTGGCGTACGTCGCCGTCGGCGCCTCGGCCGGTCAGGACGCGCGGACCATCGTCCTGGCCGGTGGGGTCGGGGCCCTCCTCCTCGTCGCCACCGGCATCGTCACACGGCGGCTGCGGCGGCGCTGACTCAGCCCTCGTCGACCCAGTGGTTGTCGTGGGCGGCCATGAACTCGTCGTACCGCTCGCGCGACCACTCGTCGGTGCCGGCGGCCAGCCCCTCGAAGTACGGCTCGCGCGGTGCGCCGGGGCGAAGTGCAGGAGCATCTCGGCGGCGCCGTCCTCGTTGCGGAAGCCGTGCAGCCCGCCGGGTGGGACGTGCACGAAGTCGCCCGAGCCGGCGCGCACCCACTCGCGGCCGTCGTAGATGCGCACCGTGCCCTCGAGGACGTAGAACGACTCGCTGATCGTGCGGTGGAAGTGCGGACCGGGGCCGCTGGGCGGGCCGGCGAAGGACCACCGGTAGAGGCCGAAGAGGCCGCCGGTGGACTCGCCGGTCGCGACGTGGTGGACGCGGTTCCCGTTGGGGTAGACGAGATCCGGCTCGCGGTCACCCGGGGTGACCCAGGCCGAGGCCTCGCCCTCGACGCCGTCGTAGAGGACCGGGGGGTAGCTCATCCCCCGACGGTAGCCATGCCCGGGGCGGCGGGCGGCCCGGACGTGCGCGCCCTCCCGGGCACCAGGAGGGCTTCCTGGTGGCTCTGTGGGGGCAGGCACCCCCTCCCGGCCGCCAGGGAGGCTTCCTGGCTGCGGGATCGGGGACGGCTACGCCTCCTCGCGGGTGCGTGCCGCCCGGGCCACGAGGAAGAGCACCGAGCCCACCGCGACGTAGCCGGCGCTGATCAGCCAGGTCTCCGCAGGCTTTGTTGGGTGAGCAGCGCGACGCTCGCCACGAGCGCCAGGACCGAGACGATGCGCGGGCAGCGGAAGTGACGGTGCTCGACGCGGTCCTTCTTGAGCACGAGCACCGACACGTTCGCCGAGATGAAGACGAGGACGAGCAGCAGCACGGTCGTGTCGGCGAGGGTGCCGACGTCACCGACGAAGCTCATGCCCATGGTCACCGCACCGATGACGAGGATGGCCACCCACGGAGTGCGGCGCTTGGGCGCGACGGTGCCGAACACGCTCGGCAGCAGGCCGGCCTCGGCGAGGCCGTACGTCGCGCGGCTGGCCATGACCATGAACAGGAGGGCGCCGTTGCCGATGGCGACCAGGGCGATCGACGCGAACAGCCACGACGGGAAGGACACCCCGGAGGCGTTGATGACCTCGAGGAGCGGGCCCTCGGAGCTCGCCAGCTGGTCGAGCGGCACGACGAGGACGGCACCGAGCGCGATGAGCATGTAGATGACGCCGGCGGTCAGCAGGGCCCCGAACAGCGCCCGCGGGTAGGCCTTGCTCGGGTTCTGGACCTCCTCGGCCATGTTCGCCGCGGCCTCGAAGCCGAGGAAGGAGAAGAAGGCGGTGACGGTGGCGGCGAACGCGCCGTTCAGCGGCGTGATCCCGTCGGCGAAGGTCGTCAGCTGCCCCGGGTCGCTCTCGCCCCGACCGACCACCACGGCCGCGACGACGATGATGATGACGAGCCCGGTCATCTCGACGACCGTCGCCCCGACGTTGGCCGCCAGGGACTCCCGCACCCCGCGCAGGTTCACCGCGACGAGGAGCGCGACGAAGGCCAGGGTCACGGGGACCGCGGGGACGTCGACGAGCTCCTGGAGGTAGTCACCGGCGAACGCGTTGGCCAGCGCCGCCGAGGTCGTGATGCCCGAGGAGAGCATGAGGAAGCCGATGACGAAGGTGACGAAGGGCGTGTCGAAGGCTCGCTCGGCGAAGCGGGCGGCCCCTCCGGCGTGCGGGTACTTGGTGATGAGCTCGGCATAGGTGCCGGCGGTGAGGACGGCCAGCACCAGCGCGAGCGACAGCGGCAACCAGATGGCACCGCCCACGTCGTTGGCCATGCTCCCGACCAGCGTGTAGATGCCGGCGCCGAGGGTGTCGCCGACGATGAAGAAGAAGAGCAGCAGCGGCGTGATCCCCCGCTTGAGCCTGGTCTCGGTCTCGCCGGTCTCGGTCACTGTCGCAGCCATCCGGGCACCCTGCCACGCGCGACGGCTCGGAGAGGCCTTGCGGGTCAAGGTGTTTCGAGACGGCCCGCAGCAGCTGCGGGCCTCAGGCCGGCCGCGGAACCGCCCCGAGGGTCGAGACCCCGACCCAGTCCGGCACCGCCCGGGCGACGTCCCGCGGGGCGTCGATGGCCAGCAGCGACGAGCGCACGGCATCGGTCCAGGCCCGGTCGCCGCGCCAGATCTCGGTCATCGTGCGCAACGTCGTCGTGAGGCTGGCCGCCACGTTGTACCCGGGGTCGACGTCGCAGACGTCGACGTCGGACCCGGTGACGACGACCCACCAGCGCCGGGCGCTCGGCTCGACGTCGGTGTAGGTGAACGCGACGACCGTGCGTCCGCGGGGCCAGCGGTCCAGCGGCAGGGTGCGCTTGACGTCCCACATGAGCAGGTGCGGGTCGAGGTCCTCCTCGCCGAGGTCGCCGACCCAGCGCACGCCCCACGCCCCGAGCGCCTCGACGACCGGCCGCAGCTCCTCGCCGCTCGGCGTCAGGTCGTAGGCGGTGCGCCCGCCGGTGCCCGTGCGCCGCACCACACCGGCCCGCTCGAGCCGGCGCAGCCGCTTCGAGAGCAGGGTCGGCGACATCTTCGGGACCCCGCGGCGCAGGTCGTTGAAGTGCCGGCTGCCGAGGAGCAGCTCGCGGACGACGAGCAGCGTCCAGCGCTCGTCGAGCACCTCCATCGCCTTGGCGACCGGGCAGAACTGGCTGTACGTCGAGCCCATCGGGCACCTCCCGGGCCGGCCGGTGGCGACCGCGCCCAGCCCAGTGAACCGCCGTCACGGACCGGACGCCAGTACAGATGCTGTACCGCCGGCGGTCCACATCACGCACTGGAGGGCCGCCCGTCCGGTCGCCGACGCTGGGGCCCCCACCCGAGAGGAGACCTCCCATGACCGTCCACCACACCGCCCCCGCCTCGCCCGAGGTCAAGGCGAGGCACCGCGCCGTCTGGGCGCTGGGCGACTACCCGAGCGTCGCCGACCTCGTCATCCCCACCCTCGGCCCGATCCTCGTCGCGGCGTGCGACGTCCGCGCCGGCGAGCGCGTCCTCGACGTCGCCGCCGGCTCCGGCAACGCCTCGCTGCCCGCGGCCCGCACCGGCGCCGACGTCACCGCCTCCGACCTCACTCCCGAGCTCCTCGACGCCGGCCGCACCCGGGCCGAGGCCGCGGGGCTCGAGCTGCTCTGGGACGTCGCCGACGCCGAGGACCTGCCCTACCCGGACGCCACCTTCGACGTCGTGATGTCGTGCGTCGGCGTGATGTTCGCGCCGATCCACGAGGCCGCAGCCGACGAGCTGGTGCGGGTCTGCCGGCCGGGCGGGCGGATCGGCCTCATCGCCTGGACCCCCGAGGGCTTCATCGGCCGGCTCCTGGCGGCGCTGCGCCCGTGGGCCCCACCGCCGCCGGCCGGCGCCCAGCCGCCGCCGCTCTGGGGGTCCGAGGACCACGTGCGGGGCCTGCTCGGCGACGCCGTCACCGACGTGCGCGCCGAGCGCCGCGACCTCGTGGTCGACGCCTTCACGGCGCCGGAGGAGTTCCGCCGCTTCTTCGTCGAGCGCTACGGCCCGACGGCGGCGGTGCACCGGTCGGTGGCCGGCGACCCCGAGCAGCAGGCCGCGGTCGAGGCCGCCCTCGACGGGCTCGCACGAGAGGCCGACGAGGGGCACGGCCGGATGCGCTGGGAGTACCTGCTGCTCACCGCAACCCGGACCTGAGCCGCCGGGCCCCGACGTCAGGAGCGGCCGGCGCGGGCCCGCTTCACGAGCAGGACGACCGTGACCACGACCGCCCCGACGACGGCGCCGGCGACGGCCGACCCGAGGGTGTTGGTCAGCCAGCCGAGCACGCCACCGAGGGCACCAGTGGCGTCGTGCACCGCCTCCTCGAGGTGGTGCACGACGCCGTACGGCCCGTGCCACCCCAGCTCGTCGGCGCCGACGAGGAGGATGTGCCCGCCGACCCACAGCATCGCGACGATGCCGACGGTCGAGAGCACGGCGAGCAGCTTCGGCATCGCCGTGACCAGCCCCCGGCCCAGGCCCTGCACCGCTGCGGAGCGCCCCGACTCGGCGAGGTGCAGGCCGATGTCGTCCATCTTGACGATGAGCGCGACGACCCCGTAGACGAGCGCCGTGATGAGCACGGCGACGACGAGCAGGATGATCGCCCGCGAGACGAACGGCTCCTCGGACACCTCGTTGAGGGCGATGACCATGATCTCGGCGGAGAGGATGAAGTCGGTGCGGATGGCGCCGGCCACCATCGTCTTCTCCTGCTCGGCGCCCTCGGCGGCGGCCGGCTGGTCGTGGTGCGCCTCGTGGTGGGCCAGCTTCTCCCAGATCTTCTCGGCGCCCTCGTAGCAGAGGTAGGTGCCGCCGAGCATGAGGATGGGCGTGAGCAGCCACGGCACGAACTGGCTGAGCAGCATCGCCACCGGCAGGATGACGAGGATCTTGTTGCGCAGCGACCCGACGGCGATGCGCCGGATGATCGGCAGCTCGCGGTCGGCGGTGAAGCCGTGGACGTAGCGCGGGGTGACCGCGGTGTCGTCGACGACCACGCCCGCCGCCTTGACGCTGGCCCGGCCGGCCGCCGCCCCGACGTCGTCGAGGGAGGCCGCCGCGAGCTTGGCGAGCACGGCGATGTCGTCGAGCAGGGCCACCAGCCCACCGGCCATGGGGTCGTCTCCGATCCGGGTCGCGGCAGCCGTGGCCGGCCGCCCGTGGGGGAGACGCTACTGGGCGAGGGGCCGGGGCCGCGCTCAGTCCGGGGTGGTGGACGCGGTGGTGGGGACGGTGGTGGCGACGACGTCGGCGCACACCTCGTCGAGCGAGGCGTAGTCGTGCGTCCGGTCGAGCCGGGCCAGGCGGCAGCAGAGCCGGGCCGGGGCGCCGGCGACGAGGCACGCGGCGATGAGGTCGTCCTGGCGCGCGGGGAACGGATGGACCGCCAGCACCCCCCGCAGCTGCTGCAGGTCGGCGGCGAGGGCGGGGTCACCGGGCTCGTGGGCGGTCAGCCCCCCGGCGTGCACGGTCGTCATCCCCCGGACCTCCTCGTCCGTCGATGTCCCCGCGACGAGCGGGGCCTGACGGACGTTACCCCCGTGCCGTCCTCCGCAAACGGTGTTCGCGCAGGTCGGGGCGGCGCGGGAATGCCACGACCGGTCCGCAGCGCTGACGCCACCATGCGTGCGACGACCTATGACCGGTACGGAGACCTCGACGTCCTCGAGGTCCGTGACGACCTCCCCGACCCCAAGGTCGGCCCCGGCGAGGCACTCGTCGAGGTCCGCCGGGCCTCGGTGAACCCCGTCGACTGGAAGCTGATGAGCGGCGGCCTCGACCCGATGATGGAGGCGACCTTCCCCGTCGTGCCCGGCTGGGACGTCGCCGGGGTCGTCCGCGCCGTCGGACCCGACACCCCCGAGGTCGCGGTCGGCGACGAGGTGCTCGCCTACGCCCGCAAGGACTGGGTGCACGGCGGCACCTTCGCCGAGCTCGTCACCGTGCCGGTGCGCGCCCTGGCCCGCAAGCCGGCCGGCGTCGACTGGGACACCGCGGGCGCCCTCCCCCTCGCCGGCCTCACCGCCCTGCGCGTGCTGCGCCGCCTCGAGGTCGGCCCCGGCGACACCGTCCTCGTCCACGCCGCGGCCGGCGGGGTCGGCCTGCTCGCCGTCCAGGTGGCCCACGAGCTCGGCGCCCGGGTCATCGGGACCGCGTCGGAGGCCAACCACGACCACCTGCGCGAGCTCGATGCCGAGCCGGTGGCCTACGGCGAGGGCCTGCCCGAGCGGGTGCGCGCCCTGGCCCCCGACGGCGTCGACGCCGTCGCCGACCTCGTCGGTGGCGTCCTCGAGGACACCCTCGCGGTCCTGGCCCCGGGCGGTCGGCACGCGTCGATCGCCGACCCGTCGGTCCTCGAGCACGGCGGCACGTGGGTGTGGGTGCGCCCCGACGGCCCCGAGCTGCAGTGGCTGGCCGACCTCGCCGACAGCGGCCGCCTCACCGTCGACGTCGCCGGCTCCTACGGGCTCGACGAGGTGGCCGACGCCTTCGCCCGCAGCCGCGGGGGTCACGTGCGCGGCAAGCTCGTCATCGCCGTCTCGGAGGACTGAGCCGGGCTCCGGCGCCACCGCGCGGCGCTGTCGAAGGCGGGTCCCGCAAGCCCCGTCCTCGCAGCCCACGGAGTAGCGTGGAGGACCTGCCCTCGGGACCCGGGGGCTTCGGTGGTCGAGCAGCGTGCCACCGGTCTCTTCTGACCGGAGGTCTCTCGATGACCCGTCCCCTGCCTGCCCACCGCACCCCCACCGCACCCCGCGCGCTGACCTGCGTCCCCCTGCCCGGCTCGTCAGCCGTCCAGCGTCCCGAGCACCCGGGGAGCGACCTCGAGACCCTGCTCGCCACCTACGAGCGGGCCTCGAACCCCGCCGACCGCGACCGCCTGCTCGCCGACGTCGTGGCGGCCACGATGCCCCTCGCCGACTCCCTCGCGCTGCGCTACACCGGCCGGGGCATCGACACCGAGGACCTCATCCAGGTCGCCCGCACCGCGCTCGTGGGCGCCGTCCAGCGCTACCGACCCGGAGCCGGGCGCGGCTTCGAGGCCTTCGCCGTGCCGACCGTGCGCGGCGAGCTCAAGCGCCACTTCCGCGACGCCGGCTGGATGGTCCGCCCGCCCCGCGGCCTCCAGGAGCTGCGGGCCGAGCTCGTCCCGGCCGAGGACGAGCTGCGCCAGCGCCTCGGGCGCGACGCGACCCTCACCGAGCTGGCCGCGGCCGTCGGGCGCGAGGGGTCCGACGTCGCCGAGGCCCGGGCCACCGCGTCCGCCTTCACGCCCGCCTCCCTCGACGCCCCGACCCCGTCGGGCGGCACGGCCGGCGAGCGCCTCGCCGACCCGGTCGACGTGGCCGACGGCGTGCTGCTGCGGGCCGTCGTGCGCGCCGAGGTCGCCCGGCTCACCCCGCGCGAGCGGGTCATCCTCCGCCTGCGCTTCGTCGAGGAGCGCACGCAGAGCGAGATCGGCGAGGCCATCGGGGTCAGCCAGATGCAGGTGTCCCGGCTGCTCGCCGGGGTGCTGGCGCGGCTGCGCGAGCGCCTCGACGCCCTCGTCGCCGCCTGAGCGCAGGTCCCCGCGGGCGTGGCCGGCGGGCGGTACCGTCGCCGCCATGCGTGTGCTGCGCCGGGTCCTCGCCGTCCTGCTCGTCCTCGTCGTCGTCGGGGCGGTGTTCGGCTACCGCCACTACCGGCCGCTCCTCGAGACGGGCACGGGGTACGCCGCGCACAACTCCTGCGCGGTCGCCCTCGTCGCGGGTCGTGACGACCCCGACACCGACCTGCCGCCCAACCCCCTGGTCCCGTACCTGACGGGGTACGTCAACCTCGCCGGGAAGTCCTCGACCTCGGCCGTCTGGTGGCTGCTGGCCAAGCAGAAGGCCTTCTACACCCAGGGGTACGGCTGCACGGTGGCCGGCGAGCGCCCCACCGTGTCCCGCCGGGCCACCAAGGTCGAGACCGAGGGCAACCCGTTCGCCGAGGTGCCGGCCCCCGAGACCGACCCCGCGCTGCAGGAGGTCGTGGCCCGCGCCTTCGGTGACGACTTGTCGGCGACGCGGAAGAAGGCGCTCGGCACGCGGGCGGTCGTCGTCATCCGCGACGGCAAGCTCGTCGCCGAGCGCTACGCCGACGGCTTCACGGCCGACACCCCGCAGCTCGGGTGGTCGATGGCCAAGTCGGCCACCAACCTCCTCGTCGGGCGCTACGTGCTCGATCGGGGCCTGGACATCCAGGAGAGCGGCCTGCGGCCGGAGTGGACCGACGAGCGCAAGGCCATCACGGTCGACCAGCTGATGCGGATGACGAGCGGCCTGCGCTGGGACGAGACCTACGACCTCGGCACGCCGATCACCCAGATGCTCTACGCCGAGCCCGACATGGCGAAGTACGTCGCGAGCCAGCCCCTGGCCCACCAGCCGGGCACCTACCAGCAGTACTCGAGCGGGTCGACCAACCTCGTGTGCTCGTGGCTCAGCTCGCTCGCCGACGTCCCCGACACCGACTTCCCGCGCACCGAGCTCTTCGCCCCCTCGGCCTGTCCTCGGCCGTCTGGGAGTCCGACGCCGCCGGCAACCCGGTGTGCTCCTCCTACCTCTGGGCCACCCCGCGCGACTGGGGGCCCTGGGCCAGTTCGCCCTCCAGGACGGCGTCTGGGGCGGCAAGCGGCTGCTGCCGGAGGGCTGGATGGCGCAGTCGACCACGGTCCAGCCGGTCGACCGCACCGAGGAGAAGGGCTACGCCGCCGGCTGGTGGGCCAACAAGGAGGCCGACGGCTCGCTCGTCAGCTCGCTGCTGCCGGCCGACGCGTACTGGGCCAGCGGCCACGACGGCCAGCGGGTCTACGTCGTGCCGTCGCAGCGGCTGGTCGTCGTGCGGCTCGGGTTCTCGCCCGAGGTCGACGGGTCGGGGCTGCGCACCGACGAGCTCGTGCGCGACGTCATCGCCGCGGCGCCGACCTCCTGACCCGGGGGCCGGTCAGAAGGTCGGGGTGACCGTCACCTCGGCGTCGTCGGCGACGTCGCCGAAGACGGGGATGCAGCTGACCGTCACGGTGTCCGAGCCGCTCTCGGGCGACGCGGTGCAGAGCGTCTGCTCGCCGCCGGTGAAGGTCATCGAGAAGGCCGTGGGCACGTCACCGGCGCCGGTGAAGGTGCCGGTCATGTTCTCGATCGTCTTGCCGACGCCGCCCTGGTCCTCGAGCGTCCAGCCGTCGGCGACCGAGATGTTCGGCAGGTCGAAGCCGCCACCGACGGTGGTCGTGACGGGGTCGCCCTGGTTGGTCGGCAGGTTGCTCGGGAAGTTCGACGGGATGGCCGACTGCACCTGGTCGACGGTCGTGCTGACCGTGCGCGCGAAGAAGATGCCGCCGACGACCACGGCCGCGATGACGAGCACGACGACGACGACCGCGGCGATGAGGCAGCCCTTGGCCGTGCCGCTCATCCCCTGCTTCTGCTGCGGGGGCCACTGACCGGCCGGGGTGCCGTAGCCGGTGGCGCCGGGGGTGCCCGGAGCGCCGTACGCGTCGGGGGCGGGGTAGCCGGACCCCTCGGTCGTGCCGTAGCCGCCCCCGCTGCCGTAGGTGGTCGCGCCGGTCGTGCCGAGGACCTGGGTCTCGCCCGGGGTCGGTGCCGCGGTGGCCGGGTCGCGGAAGTGCTCGGTCCACTGCTGGCCGTCCCACCACCGCTCGCGGCCGTCCGGCTGCGGGTGCCATCCGGCGGGTGCGCTCATCGCGTGCTCTCCTCGACTCGGCCCGGCGTCACTCGCCGCGCTGGGTACAGGCTAGGGCCGGACGACCACGACGCGCGGCACCTCCCGGAGGCTGTGGCCCACGACGCAGTAGCGCTCGGTCGACGTCGCCAGCCGCTCGAGGGCGGTGTCGTCGGCGTCGGTCTCGGCCGTGAAGGTGACGGTGACCGGCCCGACGCCCACCGGGACGTCGCGGTCCAGGCCCAGGGTGCCGCGGGCGTCGAAGCTGCTCTCGGCCCGCGCGGTGACGGCACCGAGCGTCACGCCCATCGCCGTGGCGACGCTGCGGAGGGTGACGCCGGCGCAGGCCAGCAGCGCCTCGAGGAGCAGGTCCCCGCTGCACGCGTCCGACCCGTCACCACCCGTGGCCCGGTGCAGGCCGGCGCGCACCGGGCCGGCGAACCCGTCGACGGTGCACGTGATGCCGTCGTCGCGGAAGTCGGCGGTGGCGTGCAGCGGCGTGAGGGCCGAGGCGGGGTCGGCGGCGTACTGCTCGCGCAGAGGGGCCTGGAGCTGGCGGAGCGTGGCGCGGTCCATCCCCCCAGCCAAGCACGGGTCCGGCCGCGGCGCCCCCGGCCACCCGGTCAGGCGTCGAGGACCGCGAGCTCGTCCTCGGTGAGCATCCTCGAGCGGATGACGAACCGCACGCCCTCCGGCGCCTCGAGCGAGAAGCCGGCGCCGCGCCCGGGCACGACGTCGATGGTGAGGTGCGTGTACCGCCAGTACTCGAACTGCGGGCGCGAGATCCACACGGGCACAGGGCGGTCCAGCTCGACGTCGAGGTCGCCGAGGAACACGTCCTGGTCGCCGGTGACGAACTCGCCGTCGGGGAAGCACATCGGGGCGGACCCGTCGCAGCACCCGCCGGACTGGTGGAACATCAACGGGCCGTGGGTGCCGGTGAGGCGACGCAGCAGCTGCGCCGCCCCACCGGTGACTCCGACCCGGCTCACGGTGGCCGGGGATCCCATCGGCTCAGAAGAAGCCGAGGGCGTCGGGGCTGTAGCTGACGAGGAGGTTCTTCGTCTGCTGGTAGTGCTCGAGCATCATCTTGTGCGTCTCGCGCCCGATGCCCGACTGCTTGTAGCCGCCGAAGGCCGCGTGCGCCGGGTACGCGTGGTAGTTGTTCGTCCACACGCGGCCGGCCTTGATCTCACGGCCGGCCCGGTAGGCCTGGGACCCGTCGCGGCTCCACACACCGGCGCCGAGGCCGTAGAGGGTGTCGTTGGCGAGCTTGAGCGCGTCGGCCTCGTCGTCGAACCGGGTGACAGAGACGACCGGTCCGAAGATCTCCTCCTGGAAGATCCGCATCGAGTTCTCACCCTCGAAGACGGTCGGCTGCACGTAGTACCCGCCGGAGAGCTCGCCGCCGAGGTCGGCGCGGGCACCGCCGATGAGCACCTTGGCGCCCTCCTGCTTGCCGATGTCGATGTAGGACAGGATCTTCTCGAGCTGGTCGTTGCTCGCCTGCGCGCCGATCATCGTGTCGGTGTCGAGCGGGTTGCCCTGGACGATCTTCCCGACCCGGTCGACGGCGTCCTGGAGGAAGCGGTCGTAGATCGAGGACTGGATGAGCGCGCGGCTCGGGCAGGTGCAGACCTCGCCCTGGTTGAGCGCGAAGAGCGCGAAGCCCTCGAGGGCCTTGTCGTAGAACGAGTCCCGCTCGCGCGCGACGTCCTCGAAGAAGATGTTCGGGCTCTTGCCGCCGAGCTCGAGGGTGACCGGGATGAGGTTCTGGCTGGCGTACTGCATGATCAGCCGGCCGGTCGTCGTCTCACCGGTGAAGGCCACCTTGGCGATGCGCGGGCTGGACGCGAGCGGCTTGCCGGCCTCGACGCCGAAGCCGTTGACGATGTTGAGCACGCCGTCGGGCAGCAGGTCGCCGACGAGCTCGATGAGCTTGAGGATCGACCACGGGGTCTGCTCGGCCGGCTTGAGCACGACGCAGTTGCCGGCGGCGATCGCCGGGGCGAGCTTCCACACGGCCATGAGGATCGGGAAGTTCCACGGGATGATCTGCGCGACGACGCCGAGCGGCTCGTGGATGTGGTACGCCACGGTGTACTCGTCGATCTCGCCGATCGAACCCTCCTGTGCGCGAACGGCACCCGCGAAGTAGCGGAAGTGGTCGATCGCCAGCGGGAGGTCGGCGGCGAGGGTCTCGCGCACCGGCTTGCCGTTGTCCCAGGTCTCGGCGACGGCGAGGTCCTCGAGGTGGGCCTCCATCCGGTCGGCGATCTTCAGGAGGATGTTGGAGCGCTCGGTGACGCTCGTGCGGCCCCAGGCCTCGGAAGCGCCGTGCGCGGCATCGAGGGCCAGCTCGACGTCCTCGGCGGAGGAGCGGGCGATCTCGGTGAACGGCTGACCGGTCACGGGGGTGATGTTCTCGAAGTACTGACCCTTCACGGGGGCACCCACTGCCCGCCGATCCAGTTCTCGTAGCGGCTCTTGACCTCGATGCCGCTGCCCTCGCGGCCCGGCGGGGTGTACGTCGTCATTGACTCGATCTCCTTCGATCGTCGGGGTCCCTCGACGGGATGCCGGTGACCGTAGGCAGCGGGACGTTGCAACGACGCTGCACCGTGCTCCCCCGGCGCCCTCTGCCCCTGCCCCCTGCCCTTGCGCCCTGCGCGAATGTGTGTGAACCCGCCGGGGATCCCCGGCGTGTTCACACACATTCGCGGAAGGGGGGTCGCGGTGGGGGGTGTGGGAGGGGTGCTCAGGCGTCGGTGTCGAGCAGGCGCGCGACCTCGGCCTCGGCCACCGGGCGCAGCGGCGAGGTCGCGGGCAGGGCCTCGGCCTGGCGCTCCCACATCTCGAGGTCGGTGGCGCCCCAGCGCGAGCGCGTCCAGCCGACCATGAGGTCGGCCTCGCCCGAGCGCAGCACCGCCGAGCGGACCTGCGCCTCGAGCACGTCGCGCAGCTCGGCGGCGAGCGGGGCCTCGGAGCCGGGGAGGAGAGGTCCCTTGTAGGCCTGGAGCGCCTCGCGGACCCGTCCGGTGCCGATGAGCGCGGCGACGGTGCGCCAGTCGGACTCGGTGTCGGCGAGCACGCGGTAGGGCCGGGAGGCCAGGGCGTCCGGGCCGAGCAGGGTGCGCAGCCGGGTCATCTCCGCGCGCAGCGTCGAGGCGTTGACGCGGCCCGGGTAGACACGAGCCTCGAGCTCCTCGGCGGTCAGCCCGGCGGGGTTCTCGAGCAGCGCGACGAGGATCTCGCTGTGCCGGCGGCTCAACCGGTGCGTGCGCCCGCCGACCTCGACGACCGCCTCGGGCAGCCCGAGCGCGCGCACCCGCACGACCCCGGTGGCGTCGGGCAGGTCGGTGGACGCGGAGACGGTGAGGGTGGTGCCGGTGAGGGCGAGCCGGGCCAGCTCGGACTCGGCCATCCGGGCGGCGGCGCGGATCATCGCCAGGCTCTGCGGGGAGGCGACGTCGGGGCCTCCGGTGATGTCGACGACGCCGAGGACGCGGCTCGTCGTGGGGTCGTGGATGGGGGCCGCGGCGCAGCTCCAGGGGTGGACCAGCCGGTTGTAGTGCTCGCGGGCGTGGACGGCGACCGGGGCGTCGAGGTGCAGGGCCATCCCGGGGGCGTTGGTGCCGGCGCCGGGCTCGCTCCAGACCGACCCCTCGACGAAGTTGATGCTCTCGGCGCGACGCAGGACGCTCGGCGGCCCGCATACCCACAGCAGGTGACCGCTGGCGTCGCCGACGGCCATCACCGAGTCGCAGTCGACGGCGGCCCGCCCGAGGACGTCGTAGAGCAGCGGGAAGACGTGCGAGAGGGCGTGGGTGGCGCGGTAGTCGGCGAGGTCGGCGGTGTCGAGGACGACCGGTGCGAGGTGGGCGTCGGGGTCGACGCCGGCCGCCGACGAGCGCAGCCAGGACTCGGCGACGACGGAGCGCACCCCCGGGGCGGGGTCGTCCCGCCGTGCGGTGTCGTGCGCCATCCCGCCAGTAGAGCCGATGCCCGGCGACGGGACAACGGGCCGTCCGGACGGTGTCGCGGACCGGTCGGTGCCGCGCGCCGGCCGGTCGGGTCCGGGCTCACCTCCCGTGACCGGTCGGTCGATCCGGGGACGCGGCGGTGCCAGCATGGGCCCCGGAGGTGGTGCCCGATGTCCGACGTCGAGGTGGTCAAGGACGAGCACGCGTGGATCGCCCGGGTCGGCGACCACGTGGCCGGTGAGCTCGTGTGGCGCGAGAGCCACGACGGGACGGCCGTCGTGCTCGTGCACACGCAGGTCGAGGACGGCTTCGAGGGGCAGGGCGTCGGGGGCGCCCTCGTGCGGGCGGCGGTCGACGAGCTCGCCGCCGCCGGGCGCACCGTGCGCCCGGACTGCCCGTTTGCCGCCGCCTGGCTCCAGCGCCACCCGGACCACCCGGTGCAGGTCCAGCAGCGCACCTGACGCCCGCCCGGCTCCCGGCTCTGGTCCGATCTCCCGGATGGCGGTGACTTCTCGCCGCCATCCGGCGAACCCGACCAGAGCCGGCGAACCCGACCAGAGCCGGCACATCCGGACCAGAGCCGGACCGTCGGCGTGGCGTCCCCCTCGGGGAGTACGACGGCCTGCTCCGCACGGTGTACCAAAGGGCTGTTGCCCCGTTCAGGTTGCCGGGTGAGACTGCGGTATGAGCACCGTCGTCAGCCGCGCCGCACGGCGGCGCTGGGCGTCGGTGGCCGGGGGGACCGCCCTGCTCGTGGGGTCGCTCGGTGTCGCGCCCTGGGCGTGGTCGGCCGTCGGGGTCGCGCCGACCAGCGCCTCCGCCGAGGCGGTCGTCGAGCGCGCCCTGGCCTCGGGGGACGTCTCCTACTCCGCCACCGGCGAGAGCCGCGGCAGCCTCGCGCTGCCGGACGTCCGGGGGTTCGGCGGGCTCGCCTCGCTCGTCGGGGGGACCACCCGGACCCGCATCTGGTGGGCCGGTGACTCCCACTGGCGGGTCGACGTGGTCGGGCTCACCGGGGAGCAGGACACCTACGGCCTCCCGTCCTCCACCACCACCTGGGACTACGAGACCCGGCGCCTCGTCACCGTCGCGGGCGAGCCGTCCGCCCGGCTGCCTCGCGCCGACGACCTCGTCGCCCCCCGGGCCGTGCAGCGGCTGCTCTCGGCCCTCGGGCCCACCGACCGGCTCTCGCTGCTCCCGGCCCGGCGCATCGGCGGCCGGGACGCCGACGGCCTGCGCGTCGTCCCCGGCGACGCCCGCAGCACCATCGCCCGGGCCGAGGTCTGGGTCGACCGCGCCACCGGGCTTCCCCTCCGGCTGCGGATGGTCGACCGCGCCGGCGACGACGCCCTCGTGACGACCCTCTCGGGCGTCCGGCTCGGCCGGCCGGACGACGAGGTGCTCCGCCCGCCCACGACCTCCACCGCACGCCGCGAGCTGGAGACGGCGCCCGACCTCGTCGCCCGCCTGGCGGCCCGCTCGACGTGGCAGATGCCGGACGAGCTCGCGGGGCTGCAGGCCTCGGACCCGGCCGCCGCGGGCACCCCGACCTACGGCACCGGGCTCGTCCGGGTGGCCGTGCTCCCCCTCCCGGGCCGCCTGACCCGGGAGGTCGTCGCGAACGTCACGTCCGCCGGGTCGGTGAGCGAGGACGTGGCCGGGGGGTCGCTCGTGCGGGTCGGGTCGAGCCTGCTCAACGTCGTCCTCGCCGTCGGCGACGACGGGCGGCACGCGTACGTCATCACGGGGCTCGTCGACCCCACCCTGCTCGACGAGCTCGCCACCGAGCTCCTCGCCTCTCCCCCACCGCTGCGGTACGGCCGGTGAGCGCCGGGGAGGAGCGGGCCGTCGTCGCGACCCGCGCGCTGACGAAGCGCTTCGGGAAGGTGACGGCCGTCGACGCGCTCGACCTGCTCGTGCGACCGGGCGACCGGTACGGCTTCCTCGGCCCGAACGGGTCCGGGAAGACGACGACGGTGCGGATGCTGCTCGGGCTGGTCCACGCGACGAGCGGCGACATCGAGGTGCTCGGCCGCCCGGTTCCCCGCGCCGCCCGCGAGGTGCTGCCCGAGGTGGGCGCCCTCGTCGAGGGACCGGGCGCCTACCCGCACCTGTCGGCCCGGGCCAACCTCCGGCTGCTCGACGCCGCCGGACCGGCGCGGTCCGGAGGCGCTGGTGCCGAGCCGCTGGCGGCCGACACCGGCTCCCGCCGCACGCGCCGGCGACGCATCGAGGACGCACTCGAGCAGGTCGGGCTGGCCGACGTCGGCCGACGCCCGGTGCGCACCTACTCGCTCGGGATGAAGCAGCGGCTCGGGCTGGCGTCCGCGCTCCTGCGTGGTCCCCGGCTCCTCGTCCTCGACGAGCCGACCAACGGCCTGGACCCCCGCGGCATCGTCGAGATCCGGGACCTGCTGCTCGGCCTCAACGCCGCCGGGACGACCGTGTTCCTCTCCAGCCACCTGCTCGCGGAGGTCGAGCTGTTCTGCACGAGGATCGGTGTGCTCGACCGCGGTCGGCTGGTCGCCCAGGACGACCTCGACGCCCTGCGCGGCCCCACCGGGCGCACCCTGGTCCGGGTCGAGGACGTCGCCGCCGCCGAGCAGGCCCTCGGTCTCGCGCCGGGAGGCGACACCCGTCGGGACGGCGAGCTGGCCCTCGACGGCACGAGCGTCGCCGACGTCACCGACCGGCTCGTGCGGGCCGGTGTCCGGGTGCTCGAGGCCGCCCCGGAGCGACGGACCCTGGAGCAGTCGGTGCTGGAGCTGACCACGTGATCCGCGTCGAGCTGCGCAAGCTCGTCGGACGACCGCGCACCTGGATCAGCATCGGTCTGCTCTGCCTGCTGCCGGTCGTCGTGGCAGTCCTGCTGTCGGTCACCGAGATCGCGCCGCGCCCCGGGCAGGGTCCGACCCTGCTGTCGGCGGTGCTCGGCAACGGCGCGCTCTTCCCGGCCGCGGCCCTCGGCATCGTCCTGCCGTTCTTCCTCCCCATCGCCGTCGCCGTGCAGGCCGGCGAGTCGGTGGCCGGCGAGGCCTCGGCCGGCACGCTGCGCTACCTGCTCGTCCGGCCGGTCGGGCGGACCCGGCTGCTCGTCGCCAAGCTCGTCTCGATCATCGCCTTCACCCTGCTGGCGGTCGTCGCGGTGGCGGTCGTGGGGTACGTCGCCGGCGTCACGCTGCTGGGGACGTCCGGCACGCTGACGACGACCACCCTCGCCGGCACCACCCTGACGCCGGCCGACCTCGCCTGGCGCACGGGGGTGATGGTCCTCTACATCGGCTGGTCGATGGTGGGGCTCGCGGCGGTGTCGATGTTCCTGTCGACCATCACCGACTCACCGATCGCCGCGGCCCTCGGCGGGCTCGCCGTCCTCGTGAGCAGCACCGTCCTCGTGGCCCTCGACGCGGCCGGGTCGGTGCGCGACTACCTGCCGACGCGCTACTGGCTGGCCTGGGTCGACCTCTTCCGCGACCCGGTGCCCTGGGGCGACCTCACGGCCGGGGTCCTCGTGCAGACCGGCTACGTCGTCGTCCTGCTCGGCGCGGCCTGGGCCAACTTCACGACGCGCGACGTCACGAGCTGAGGTCCGGTCAGGGCGCGCCGAGCGCCTGCGACCCGGCGGCCCGCAGCCCGCCGCACTCCGCCGGCGCTGGGGCCTCCTCGAGGGGGCGCTCCCCCAGGGCGCGCAGGACGAGGCCGACGACGAGCGGGTCGCCCGGCAGCTGACCGTGCGACACCCGGGCGTCGGCGCACACGTCCTGGACCTCGATGTCGACAGCGCCGGCGAGGCGGGCGGACTCGGGCGGGGTCACGGTCTCGTCCTGCCCGGTCCAGATGCTCGTCCAGGCCGGACCCGACGGCATCTCGTCGAGCCCCGCGAGCAGGTCGCTGTCGGGTGCGAGCTGCCGGCAGGCCTCCGGGCAGGCCCCGGTCGCGGCACCGAGCCCGGCGACGTCGGCCCCGTGGTGCGGTGAGCCGAGCGTGACGATGCGCCGGGCGCGGTCGGCGCCGCCCAGGTCGTCGGCCCAGATCCTCGCGACGACCCCACCCGCGGAGTACCCGACGACGTCGACGGACGGGGCGCCGGCGGCGATGGCGTCGTCGGCGGCGCGGGCCAGCCGGTCCGCCTCGGCCCGCAGGTCGCCGGTGCCGTCGCCGACGGCCGGCACGACGACCGCCCGGCGTCCGCTCGAGCGCAGGGCAGCGGCCAAGGGCTCGAGCGAGCGCACGTCACCGCCGTAACCGGGGACGAGGAGGACCGGACCCGCGACGTCCTGCGCCACCCCACCGGCCGGGAGGAGCTGGCGGACGACGACGGCGCCGACCGCCAGGACGAGCGCGGCGACGAGGGCGACGAGGGCCAGCCGGCGCCTCGGGCTCATGGCTGCTCCCGTCGTCCCACCGCCCGATCGTGCCACCCCGCGGGGCGCACCGGGCGTCAGCGGCGGCGGTCGAACACGGCGTCGACCGCCGGGATGCGCGCCCGGTAGCCGGTGAGCAGCTCGCGGGCCACGGTGACGGAGTCGACGAGCGGGTGCACCGCGAAGGCCTCGACCGCCCGCTGCTCCGACCCCGTCGTCGACGCCTCGATGACGAGCCGCTCGACGGCCTTGACCTGCTGGACCAGCCCGAGCGGGTGCCCGACGAGGGGCAGGACCGCGTGCGGGTGCGGCCCGTCGGCGTCGACCGTGCACGGCACCTCGACGACCGCGTCGTCCGGCAGGCCCGGTACCGTCCCGCCGTTCCGGACGTCCAGGATCAGCTCGGCCGGCTCGCCGCGGGAGATGGCGGCCATGATGGCCAGCGCGACCCCCTCGTACCCACCGCCCTGCACGTCGGCCTCGTCGCGCTCCTCGTCGGCCTCGCGCGCCTCCTTCATGTAGGTGGCGTTGCGCTCCATCCGGACCCGGTCCCACTCGGCCAGCGCCCCTGTGCCGGAACCTGTCCCGGCCAGCCCGGCGTAGAACGCCCGCTGCTGCGCCAGGAGGTACTCGCCCCGCGTCTGCCCCGAGCCGGTGATCGACCGGACGGCGTCGCGGGTGAAGTAGTAGTAGTAGAGGTACTCGTTGGGGATGGTCCCGAGGGTGCGCAGCCAGTCGAGGCCGAAGAGCTGCCCCTCCTCCATCGACCCGAGCAGCGCGTCGTCGGCCAGGAGGTCGGGCAGCACGTCGCGGCCGCCGTGCGAGACCCCGCGCAGCCAGCCGAGGTGGTTGAGGCCGACGTAGTCGACCACCGTCTCGGCCGGGTCGATGCCGAGGGTGGCAGCAGCCCTGCGCCCCAGCCCGATCGGGCTGTCGCAGATGCCGACGACCCGGTCGCCGAGCACCGACTGCATCGCCTCGGTGATCATCCCGGCGGGGTTCGTGAAGTTGATGACCCAGGCATCGGGTGCCACCGCCGCGACCCGCCGCGCGACGTGCAGCGCGACCGGCACGGTGCGCAGCCCGTACGACAGGCCGCCGGGGCCTGTGGTCTCCTGCCCGAGCAGGCCGAGGTCGAGGGCGACGCGCTCGTCGGCCGTGCGCCCCTCGAGACCGCCGACCCGGATGGCCGAGAAGACGAAGTCTGCGCCCTCGAGGGCGGTGTCGAGGTCGGTGGTCACGTGCACGGACGGCGGATCGGCCTGCGCCGCAGCCATCTCGGACAGCACCTGCTGGATGGCCGCCAGCCGGTCCTCGTCGACGTCGTGCAGCCACACCTCGTCGACCCGCCGCTCGTGCCGGTCGCGCAGCAGCGCGCCGTACACGAGGGGCGTGCGGAAGCCACCGCCGCCGAGCATCGCGAGCCTCACGCGAGGACCACCTCGGTACCGGCCGCCCGGCAGGCGTCGAGCGTCGTGGCGTCGGCCCCCTCGTTGGTCAGCAGGACGTCGACCGCCCCGGCCTCGCAGACCCGCAGCGACCCGGTGCCCGGAAGCTTGTGCGCGTCGACGAGCAGTACGGAGGCGTCGGCCGACCGCAGCAGGGCCCGCTTGACCGGCACCTCGACCGCCGTCGTGTCGAGGACCGTGCCGTCCGACCGCACCCCCGACGCCCCGAGGAACACCGTCGTGCCGTGCACCTGGCGCAGGGCGTCCTCGGTGAGCGACCCGACGAGCGAGTGGTAGGTGCGGCGCACCACACCGCCGAGGAGGATGAGCTCGACCCGGTCGTCGTCGCGCAGCACGTCGAGCACGGCAAGGCTCGCGGTGACGACCGTGACGTCGCGCCCACGCAGCTCGCGTGCCAGGAGCATCGTCGTCGTGCCGATGTCGAGCACGACGCAGTCGCCGTCGCGCACCATCCCGGCGGCCCGGCGGGCGACGGCGCTCTTCTCGACGGCGTCGGTGGCCGCGACCTCGGCGAACCCGCGCACGGCGTCGGCGTCGGCGACCCCGGAGGTCACCGCCCCGCCGTGGACGCGGCGCAGCGCCCCCAGCCGCTCGAGCTCGATGAGGTCGCGCCGGACGGTGGCGATCGACACCCCGCACAGCCCGGCCAGCTCCTCGGTGGACGCGCTCCCCCGGGCGCGCAGGCGACCGACGATGGATCGCTGCCGCGTCGCTCGCATGGGGCCACCATAGCGATCAGAAATCGTCATCCCGTGACGGTGTGTGCAGATTTCCGTGCACCTAGTGAGGGTGCGGACCCGTCCACGGGTGCATGCTGGCGACCCACCCGCCGACGCCCCCCGCCCGAGGAGCAGCCCGCCGTGACGTCCCCGGCCTTCGACCCGCTCGCCGCGCTGCGCCGTGACGGCGACCCCGAGTGCGACGTCTTCGTCTGGGGCACCGTCTTCCTCGACATCATCATGACCGGCCTCGAGGCGCTGCCCGACGGCGGCCAGGAGGTGTGGGCCACCGGCATGGGCTCGTGTCCGGGCGGCATCGCCAACCTCGCCGTCGCGGCCCGCCGGCTCGGCCTGCGCACCTCGCTCGCCGCGGCCTTCGGCGACGACGCGTACGGCGACTTCTGCTGGGAGACCCTGGCCGACGAGGAGCGCGTCGACCTCAGCCGCTCGCGCCGCTTCGAGGGCTGGCACTCCCCCGTCACCGTGTCGATGGCCGTCGCCCGTGACCGCGGGATGGTCAGCCACGGCCACGCGCCCCCGCTCGACCCCACGGCGCTCATCGGCGACCCGCCCCGCTCGCGCGCCGTGATGGCCGAGCTCGCGCCCGACCGCCCGCTGACCGGCGGCACCGACGAGACCTGGGTCGAGAAGGCCCGGGCCGCCGGGGCGCTCGTCTTCGCCGACGTCGGATGGGACCCCTCGGGCCGCTGGCCGAAGGAGGTCCTCGACCAGCTCACCGTCTGTGACGCGTTCCTGCCCAACGCCGTCGAGGCGATGGCCTACACCCGCACCCGCACGCCCAACGAGGCGCTCTACGTGCTCGCCGACCTCGTCCCGCTCGCCGTCGTGACCAACGGCGAGGAGGGTGCGCTGGCCATCGACTCGACCACCGGCGAGGAGGCGGTCGTGCCGGCGCTGCGCGTCGACGCCCTCGACCCCACGGGCGCCGGCGACGTCTTCGGGGCGGCCGTCGTCCTCGGCACGGTGGCCGGCTGGCCGCTGCCGCAGCGCATCGGGTTCGCCGCGCTCTGCTCGGCCCTGGCCGTGCAGCACTTCGGGGGGTCGCTCGCCGCACCGGGCTGGGGCGACATCGCCGACTGGTGGCACCACCTGCGCGACGGCGAGTCCACCGACAGCTACCACCGGTCGCTGCGCCGCCGGTACTCCTTCCTCGACGACCTCGTGCCCGACGTCCCCATCGGCGCCGAGCGTCGAGCCACCGCCACCATCGCCCGCCACGTCGACGTCGAGGGCTACCGCCCCGTCGCCACCACCACCCCAGGAGAGCCCTCATGAGGAGACGACCCACGACCACCCTCATCGCCGCCGGGATGCTCGGCGCCCTCGCGCTGGCGGCCTGCACGCCCGGCTCGACGAGCGGCGGCGGCCCCACCGCGTCGCAGAGCGGCGCCGTGAACACCGACCCCGCCTCGATGGGCACGGTGACCCTGACCGTCTGGGACCAGGAGGTCCGCGGCGGCCAGGCGGCCCAGATCGAGGAGCTCAACAAGGAGTTCCACGCCAAGTACCCGAACATCACGCTCAAGCGGGTCACGCGCTCGTTCGACGACCTCAAGACGACGCTCGGGCTGGCCCTCTCCGGCAACACCCCGCCCGACGTCTTCCAGGCCAACAACGGCCGCCCCGACATGGGCAAGTTCGTCCAGGCCGGCCAGCTGCTCCCGCTCGACCGGTACGCCGACGCCTACCAGTGGGACGAGCGCTATCCCGAGTCGGTGCGCAAGTACTCGAGCTACTCGACCGACGGCAAGACCTTCGGCACCGGTTCGCTCTACGGGCTCCCCAGGTCGGCGAGGTCGTCGGCGTCTACGCCGACAAGGCGGTGCTCGCCAAGGCCGGCATCACCGAGGTCCCCACCACGTGGGCCGACTTCGAGGCCAGCCTCGCGACCCTGAAGGCCAAGGGCCAGCAGCCGCTCGTGCTCGGCAACCTCGACAAGTGGCCGGCCATCCACGTCTTCGGCACGGTGCAGGCCCAGACCACGCCGGCCGACCAGATCCGCCAGCTCGGCTTCGGCCAGAAGGGTGGGAGCTGGGTGACCCCGGAGAACACCCAGGCCGCCCAGACCCTCGTCGACTGGGTCGACAAGGGCTACTTCGGCAAGGACGTCAACGGCCTCGGGTACGACCCGGCCTGGCAGGCCTTCTCCAAGGGCACCGGCGCCTACCTCATCGCCGGCACCTGGCTGCAGGCCGACCTCGGCAAGGCGATGGGTGACGACCTGACGTTCGTCCTGCCGCCCAAGGCCCAGCAGACCCCGGCCGCGACCGGCGGCACCGGCATCCCGTGGGCGGTGTCGAGCAGGACGAAGAACCCCGACGCCGCCGCCGCGTACATCGACTTCATCACGAGCAAGGACGCGATGGGCGTGCTCGCGAAGACCGAGAACCTTCCGGTCGCCGACACCGCCGACCAGAAGGCGCCGAGCGCCATCGGGCAGGACGTCTTCACGGCGTTCGGCACGGCGGTCGACGACGACGCCCTCGTGCCGTACCTCGACTACGCGACCCCGACGATGGCCGACACCCTCGGTGCCGCGCTCCAGGACCTGCTCGCGAAGAAGGCGACCCCGGAGCAGTTCCTCCAGACGGTGCAGAAGGACTACGGCGACTTCGTCGCCCAGAACGGATGACGCAGACCGCGACCGCGGCGAGCACCCGCGAGGCCACCCCGCAGCGGGCCCGCCGCCGACGAGGCGGCGGGCCCCCGGGGAGCCCCGCGCCGTCGGCTGGCTCTACGTCCTGCCGGCCCTGCTCGTCTACGCCGCCTTCCTCCTCTACCCGCTGCTGCGGGCGGTGCAGATCTCGCTCTACGACTGGAACGGCAACACGCTCGCGACGTGGGTCGGCCTCGACAACTACGTCGACGTCGTCTCCGACCCCGCGCTGCGCGCCTCGTTCGGGCACGCCCTGGTCCTCATCGCCTTCTACGCGCTGCTGCCGCTGCTCGTCGGGCTCGTCCTCACGGCGATCCTGTCGCGGGCGAGGGTGCGGGGGCTGGGGTTCTTCCGCACCGTGGTCTTCCTGCCCCAGGTCGTCGCGATGGTCGTCATCGCCGTCGCCTGGAGGCGGATGTACGCCCCGGACGGCAGCGTCAACGACCTGCTGTCCGCCCTCGGGATGGGGTCGCTGACCCGCGGCTGGCTCGGCGACTACACCGCGGCGCTGCCCGCCGTCGGGCTCATCGGCACGTGGTTCGAGATCGGGCTGGTCACCGTGCTGCTGCTCGCCGGCACCGGCAAGATCCCCACCGAGCTCTTCGAGGCCGCCCGGCTCGACGGCGCCGGGCCCGTCCGCGAGTTCGTCACCGTCACCCTGCCCGCGCTGCGCGGTGAGATCGCGGTGGCCCTGACCCTCACCGTCATCGCCGCCCTACGGACCTTCGACCTCGTCTACGTGACGACCCGCGGCGGGCCCGGCACCAGCACGTCGGTGCCGTCGTACGAGGTGTACAACCGGGCCTTCCAGCAGGGCCGCGTCGGGTCGGCCGCCGCCATCGCCGTGGTGCTGACGGTCATCATCTTCGCGATCTCGTTCGGGATCACCCGGATCGCCGAGCGGGACCGCTGATGCGCGTCTCCCGCGGCGAGCGCACCGCCAACTACGTCGTCCTCGTGGCCTTCGCCGTCTTCGCCCTGTGGCCGGTGCTCACCGTGCTGCTCGCGGCCCTCGGCCCGGACGACGCCGCCGGCGGGTCGGTGGGCGCCGGCGTCCTCGGCCTGCACCCCGAGAACTTCGTCACCGCCTGGGACCAGGGCCGGTTCGGCAGCTACCTGCGCACCAGCCTGTTCGTGTCCGGCACGGTCGTCGTCGTCAGCGTGCTGTTCTCGCTGCTCAGCGGATACGCCCTCGGCACGATGCCCTTCCGCGGCTCGACCGTGCTCTTCTACCTCTTCCTCGTCGGCATCATGATGCCGAGCGAGGCCGTGCTCGTGCCGCTCTACTACGACCTGCGCAGCCTCGGGCTCACCGACACGATCTGGGCGCTGCTGCTGCCACAGGTCGCGCAGTCGGTGGCCTTCGGCACGTTCTGGATGCGCGCCTGGTTCCGGTCCGCGAACCGGTCCGTCGTCGAGGCCGCCCGGCTCGACGGCGCCTCGACCTGGCGCATCCTCTGGCAGGTGCTCGTGCCGCTCGCCCGACCGGCGGTCGTCACCCTCACCGTGCTCACCTTCATGTGGACCTGGAACGAGTTCCTCGTCCCCCTCGTCATGGTCGTCTCCGAGTCGCTGCGCACGGCACCGCTCGGGCTGGCGTTCTTCCAGGGGCAGTACACGCAGGGCTTCACCCTCCTCGCGGCCGGTGCCTGCATCGTCGCGACGCCGGTGGTCGTGCTCTACCTGTTCCTGCAGCGCCACTTCATCGCCGGGATGCTCGAAGGAGCAGTCCGGGAGTAGGGGGCAGGGGATCCGTTCCGCGACAGGAAGAGGTCGACGATGACCAGGTTCACGAGCAGATCACGCACGTCCGCGAAGAGGGCGGCGACGCTCGCCGTCGCGGGGGCGCTCGCCCTCTCCGGCGCGGGGGTGGCGGTCGCGGCTCCGGCCGGTGACCGCGGTGGGGACCACGGCGGGCACGACGCACGGCCGCCGGCCTCGAGCACCTCGGCCGGGACCCCGGTCGACCTCGGCGCGCTCTTCGTCGGCGCGCACCCCGACGACGAGGCCGGGTCGCTGTCGGCGTTCGGCGAGTGGGGGCACGAGAACGGCCTGCGCACCGGCGTCGTCACGGTGACCCGCGGGGAGGGTGGGGGCAACGCCGTCGGCCCCGAGGAGGGTCCGCCGCTCGGGCTGCTGCGCGAGAAGGAGGAGCGCTCGGCGGTCGCGAAGGCCGGCATCACCGAGGTGTTCACCCTCGACGAGGTCGACTTCTACTACACCGTGAGCGACGCCCTGACCCAGCAGGTCTGGGACCACGACCAGGTGCTCGGCAAGGTCGTGCGGGTCATCCGCGAGACCCGTCCGGAGATCCTCTTCACGATGGACCCCGCCCCGTCGCCGGGCAACCACGGCAACCACCAGGACGCCGCGCGACTGGCCACCGAGGCCTTCGAGGCCGCCGGCGACCCGAAACGCTTCCCCGAGCAGATCCGCCGCGAGGGGCTGGAGCCGTGGGCGCCCGCCAAGCTGCTGACCCGCGGCACGGCCACCGCCCCCACCGGCCAGCAGTGCATGTCGCAGCTGACGACGAAGGACCCGACCCAGACCGTCTACGGCGTCTGGTCCGGGGCGACGGCTCCGGTCGGTCGGTCGTGGGCGGCCGTGGAGCGCGACGCCCAGCGCCAGTACGCCTCGCAGGGCTGGGCGGGCTTCCCCGACGTGTCGAGCGACCCGACCAGGCTCGGGTGTGACTTTTTCCGCCAGCTCGACTCGCGCGTGCCGTTCGCCGAGCCGGGAACGGATGCGGCGCACCGCTCGTCGGCCGTGCTGGCCGGTGCGACGGTCCAGCAGCCTGGCGCTGCCCCCCTCGGCACCGGGCTGCGGGTCGACACCGACCGCTTCGGTGTCCTTCCGGGTCAGGCGTTCCGGGCGACGGTCTCGGTCACCGCTCCCCGGCGCGCACTGCCCGGTGCCACCGTCGCCCTCGACCTGCCCGACGGCTGGACCGCCCGGGGCGACGGTGACCTCGGCACCGTCCGGCCTGGTCACACGGTGGAGCGCACGTTCCGGGTCACCCCGGCCGCGGACGCGACGGCCGGTGAGCGGCAGCGCATCGCGGCGCGACTGGCGACGCGGGCCGGGTCGGGGTACTCCGACCGGGTCGTCGAGGTCGTCCCGACGGTGTCGGCGCAGCAGCAGCTGCTGCCGCAGGTCGCCGCCTTCGAGACCTGGGCCCCGACCGTGGCGCACCAGCCGCAGCTGAGCGGCACCGTGACCCCCGTCCTGTCCCTGCCGTCCGGAGGAAGCCGTGAGGTGCGGGTCGACTTGCGCAACAACGGGTCCGGCACGGATGCCGGCACGGTGTCGCTCGACCTGCCCGCCGGGTTCAGCGCCTCCCCGGCCTCGGTGACGTACGGTCCGCTGGCCGGTGGCGCCACCGGCAGCGTGACCTTCACGGTGACCAACACCGACACCTCGCTCAGGACGTCGAACCAGGGCGGGACGCCCGGGGCGGCCGCCGGTGACTACGCCTACTCGATCGTCACGACGACCCGGGCGGGGACGGCCACCAGCAAGGCCGCCCTCGAGCTCGTTCCGGCGACGACCATCGAGCAGGCCTCTGCCGCACCGGTGGTCGACGGGGTCGAGTCACCGGGCGAGTACCCCGGTGACGCGCTCGACCTCTCCGGGCTCTGGGAGGGCACGGCCTGCTCCTCGGCCGCTGACTGCTCGGCAACGGGCAAGGTGGCCTGGCACGACGACACGCTCACCGTCCTCGTCCACGTCACCGACGACACCCTCGGCACGAAGCTCGCGGCCGCCGACTGCAAGCGGCACTGGCGCACCGACTCCGTGGAGATCGCCGTCGACCCGCGCGGCGACAGCGAGAACACGTCGACCACCTTCAAGGCCGCCGTGCTGCCGGTGACCGCGGAGGGGCCGGCGTGCGGCCTGCGCGACGCCGACAACCACCAGGGCCCGGCGGCCGAGACGGCACCGGGGATGAAGGTGGCCTCGGTCGTCGACGAGCCCTACGACGGCTACACCGTCGAGGTGTCCATCCCGATGTCCGAGCTCCCGGGCGCCGTCGACCCCGAGCACCTCGGGCTCGACGTGTTCGTCTACGACTCCGACACCCAGGACAAGACCGGCCAGACGCGCATCGGCTGGTCGACCTGGGGTGGCGTGCAGGGCGACCCGTACCGCTGGGGTGTCGCGACGCTGCCGGGGTACACCCCGCCCGCCGACCGGCCGGCGGAGGCGCCGGACCCCGTCATCCCGCTGACGGCGCTGTCCTCGCTCGACAGCCCGCCCAGCCTGGCCCAGGCCGTGCGGGTCGACGTTCCGCTCGCCGGTGACCCCGCGAGCCGTCCGCAGGACGCCGGTTGGGTCGAGAGCGCCCGGTCCGGCCGGGGTGCGGTGACCGCCCGGCTGCGGACGAACGCGTCGGGCACGGCGCACGTCGTGGTCGTCGACCGCGACGGGACCGTCGGGTCGCGGACCGTCGAGGTGCGCGCGGGACGTCCGGAGGTGCGGGTCGCGCTCGACCGGGCGCTCGGGCGGGACGCGCGGGTGTACGTCGGCTGGCTCGACCGGCGCGGCGGCACCCTCGCCTCGGTGGCGCGCCTGCGCTGAGGTCCCGGCCCATCGGAGTCGAGTGCGGACGTGGTCGCCCCGGCAGCCACTTCCGCACTCGACCCCGGGACAATGAGGGTGACCGTGCCGGAGACGGGCAGGTACGGTGGTCGGACCATGGAGAGCTGACCCACGCACCCCGCTCGCGCCCGAGGCCCCGCCCGGCGAGCACCCGCCGCACCCCCCGCGTGGAGCCCCCGTGTCACCCGCCCCCTCCTCCCCGGTCGTCGTCCGCGACCTCTCGATGACCTTCGACGGCCGCCCGGTCCTCGACGGCGTCTCGCTCACCGTGCCGCCCGGTCACCGCGTCGGGCTCGTCGGCGAGAACGGGTCCGGCAAGTCGACCCTGCTCGCCTGCATCGCGGGCTCGCTGCGGCCCACCGCCGGATCGGTGACGACGCCGGCCGACCTCGGGTACCTGCCGCAGGACGGCGGCCTCGACCCCGGTGCCACCGTCGGCGAGGTGTTGCGCCGGGCCCTCGCACCACTGCACGACCGGGCTGCCGAGGTCGAACGGCTCGCGGCCCACGTCGGCGAGCACCCCGATGACGTCGCCGCCTCGACCGCGTACGACGAGGCCCTCAGCCGGGCGGTGGCCCGCGAGGCGTGGGACGCCGACCGTCGCGCCGAGGTCGCCGCCCACCGGCTCGGCCTCCAGGCCATCCCGCACGACCGGCTCGTCGGGCGGACCAGCGGCGGCCAGCGCTCACGCCTGGCCCTCGCCGCCCTGCTCGTCCGTCGGCCGGATGCCCTGCTGCTCGACGAGCCGACCAACCACCTCGACGACGACGCCCTCGACTTCCTCGAGACCGAGCTCGTCGCGATGCCCGGCGCCGTCCTGGTGGCCAGCCACGACCGGGTCCTGCTGGAGCGCGCGTGCACCGGCGTCGTCGACCTCGACCCGCGCCACCGCGGCACCGACGGCGTCGGCGGGGCGACGTGGACCGGGTCGTTCGCCGCCCACCGTGCCGCGAAGGCGGCCGTCCGACGACGCTGGGAGGAGGAGTGGCTCGAGGAACGCGAGATCATCGCCGAGCTCCGCGACCGGTCGGTGACGCGGGAGGGCTCGGTCGCCCACGGCCGCGGTCCGACGGACAACGACAAGTTCGTGCACGCGTTCAAGGGCTCGCGCGTGCAGACCGCCGCCCGCCGCCGGTCGCGCGACGCCGAGCAGCGCCCCGCCCGCATCGAGCGCGACCCCGTGCCGCGTCCCCCGGCACCGCTGCGCCTCGACGTCGACCTCGGCCGGCCGTCCCCCACCTCGGGCATCCGGGTGCGCGACCTCGTCGTCCCCGGCCGGCTCCGCCTGCAGCGGCTCGACGTCGCGACCGGCGAGCACGTCCTCGTCACCGGTCGCAACGGCAGCGGCAAGTCGACCCTGCTGAGCGCCCTCGCCTCGGCCCCGGAGCACCCCGGCGTCGAGATCGGCGGGCGCGTGGCGCGGCTGGCGCAGGACACCGTGTTCGAGCACCCACGGCACAGCCCCCAGCGGCTCGTCGCGGCGCAGCAGGGGCTCCCCGCGGAGGAGGCGCGCGCCCTGCTGCTGCCGCTCGGCCTCGTGCATCCCCGGGACCTCGCCCGCCCGGTCGGCGACCTCAGCCTCGGCCAGCAGCGCCGGCTCGAGCTGGCCCTCGTCGTGCTCGCCCGGCCGGACGTCCTCCTCCTCGACGAGCCGACGAACCACCTGTCGCTCACCCTCGTCGACGAGCTGGAGGCGGCCGTCGACGCCTCCCCCGCCACGGTGCTCATCGCCTCCCACGACCGCTGGCTGCGGCAGCGGTGGTCCGGTCGCGAGGTGTCGCTCGACCGTGCGTGAGCGCCGGTGCCGCACGCGCGGGCCGGCACCGGCGCCCGTCTACCGTGGGGTGATGACCGGCATCGAGGGGGCAGCGCCGTGGCCCGGATGACGCGCAAGGGCGACCTGCCGACCAAGGTCTGCGCGACCTGCGGACGTCCGTTCACCTGGCGGAAGAAGTGGGCCAGGGACTGGGACGAGGTCCGCTACTGCTCCGAGGCCTGCCGCCGCGGGCGCGCTGGCAGGGTGGAGGCGTGACCGGCACCGACGTCCTGCTGATGACCGACACCCACCTGCCGAAGCGCGCGAAGGACCTCCCGGCCCCGCTGTGGGAGGCCGTGGGGCGTGCCGACCTCGTCGTGCACGCCGGCGACTGGGTCGACGTCGCGACGCTCGACGCGCTCGAGGCCCGCAGCACCCGGCTGCTCGCCTGCTGGGGCAACAACGACGGACCCGACCTGCGGGCCCGGCTGCCCGAGGTCGCGCGCGCGACGGTCGATGGCGTGCGCGTCGCGGTCGTCCACGAGACCGGCGGCCGCGACCGCCGCGAGCAGCGGATGCGCGCCGCGTACCCGGACGTCGACCTGCTCGTCTTCGGGCACAGCCACATCCCGTGGGACACCGAGCACGAGGGCCTGCGGCTGCTCAACCCGGGGTCGCCGACCGACCGCCGGGCGCAGCCGGACTTCACCTGGATGACGCTGCGCCTCGAGGGCGGCGCCGTCCACGACGTCCGGCTGCACCGGCTGGCGCCCGGTGCGTCCCGTCCGGGTCAGGCCGGGGCGTCGGCGAAGCGCAGGTAGGGCTTGACCTCGTCGACGTTCGCGAAGCGCTCGCGGGCGTCATCGGTCGAGATGGTCGGCGCGACGATGACCCGCTCGCCCGGCGTCCACTCGGCCGGCGTCGAGACCGGTGCCCGGTCGGTCTGCTGGAGGGCGTCGAGGGCCCGGAGGATCTCGGCGAAGTTGCGGCCCACCGACTTCGGGTAGGTGATGGTCAGGCGCACCTTGTCGCTCGGGTCGACGAGGAAGACCGAGCGGACCGTCGAGGTGTCGCCCTCGCCCGGGTGGATCATGTCGTAGGCCTGCGCGACGGCGCGGTCCCGGTCGGCGATGATCGGGAAGTCGACCTCGACCCCGGCGACCTCGGCGATGTCCGGCACCCAGCGCTGGTGGTCCTCGACCGAGTCGACGGACACGGCGATCGGCTTGGCGTTGCGCTGCGCGAACTCGCCCGAGAGGGCCGCGGTCCGGCCGAGCTCGGTGGTGCAGACGGGCGTGAAGTCGGCCGGGTGGCTGAAGAGGACGGCCCACGAGCCGGCCTTCCAGTCGTGGAAGGAGATCGGGCCGGCGGTCGAGTCGGCCGTGAAGTCGGGGGCGGTGTCACCGAGGCGGATGGGCATCTATAACTCCTTGTTTGGCTACGTCTGCCACGACGTTATCGGTCCAGTGACCCAGCGTCTCAGCCTGCCCGCCATCCGGACGCCGGGGGTTCCTGCCGGCCGCGTCCCGGAGCTCAGGCGCGGACGGCGGCCTCCGGCTCGTCGACGTCGCGACCGTCACCGGCCCGGCGCTGGCGCCACACCCCGAGGGCGACGATGACGACCGCCGAGGCCACCGACAGGGCGATGGCCTGCTGCTGGCCGGGGTCGAAGGCCATCAGCCCGATGACGACGACGATGAACCCGATGACGACCATCGTCAGCCCCGGGAAGAGCCACATCCGCACCGGCGGCAGGCTGCCCTCGGCCCGCATCCGGCGGCCGAGGACGAGCTGGCTCACCGCGATGGTCAGGTAGACGAAGAGGGCCACGGCGCCCGACGTCGCGAGCAGGTAGCCGAAGATCTTGCCCGGGAGGACGTAGTTGCCGACGACCGCGAGGAAGCCGAGGACCATCGAGGCGAGGATCGCGACGAACGGCACGCCCTGGGCGTTGACGCGGCGCATCGCCCGGGGGGCATCACCGCGGTCGGCGAGCGAGAAGACCATCCGCGAGGCCGTGTACAGGGCCGAGTTGAGGCAGGACGCGACGGCGGTGAGCACGACGACGTCCATGATGAGCGGCGCCCCGGGGACGCCGATGGCCTGGAGCACGGTCTGGTACGAGCCGTCGGCGAGCCGGTCGTACGGCACGAGCGAGACGATGACGGCGATCGAGCCGAGGTAGAAGATGACGATCCGCCAGATGACCGAGTTGACGGCCTTGGTGATGCCCTTCGCGGGGTCGGGCGACTCGGCGGCGGCGATGGTGACGATCTCGGTGCCCATGAACGAGAACATCGTCGTGAGCATCGCGGCGACGACCGCCCCTCCTCCACCGGCGAAGAAGCCGTCCGGTTCCCAGAGCCGCGAGACGCCGCTGACCTCCGAGCTCGGCAGCACACCGAGGATCGCGAGGACGCCGAGCGCGATGAAGGCGACGATCGCGACGACCTTGACGAGTGCGAACCAGAACTCGAACTCGCCGTAGTTGCCGACCGAGACGAGGTTGGTGCCCGTGAGCAGGAGGGTGACGAGGAGGGCCCAGACCCACGGGTCGAGGCCGACGAGGCGGCTGAGGATGTCGGCGGCCGCCGTGGCCTCGACGGGGATGACGAGCACCCAGAACCACCAGTAGAGCCAGCCGACCGAGAAGCCCGCCCAGCGGCCGAGGGCGCGCTGCGAGTAGACGGAGAACGACCCGGTGTCGGGGTTGGCGGTCGCCATCTCGCCGAGCATCCGCATCACGAGGACGACGAGGCTGCCGGCCATCAGGTAGGAGAGGAGCACGGCCGGGCCGGCCTGCTCGATGGCGGTGGCCGACCCCACGAAGAGCCCGGCGCCGATGACCCCGGCGATCGAGATCATCGTGATGTGGCGTGGCTTGAGGCTGGTCCCGAGGGAGCTCTGGTCGGTCGTGGTCACTTGCTCGTTCCTACCGCACGGCGAGGGTCGGCGCGACTCGCACGGACCGGTCCTGCGGGAGTGCTCAGTCCGTGAACACCGACCAGCAGATGTCGTTGCGGCGCACCTGGTCCTCGAGGACGAGGTCGCGCACCGCGTCGGGCAGGCGGCTGCGCTGCCACGCGCACTCGGCGACGCGGGCGGCCTCGGGGTCGCCGGCGGCGGCCATCACGGCCTTGAGGGCGTAGGCCGCCGCCCCGAGGTCGTGCTCGGCGACGTGGGCGACGCACCCCGCCTGGCCGGCGGCGTAGGCGGCGAACCGTGGCGCACCCCGCAGCGGACGGGCGGCGCCCATCGCGTGCCCGCCCGCGGCGCGCGAGCGCATCATCGGGACCTCGCCACGGACCCAGCCCCGGACGGCGGCGAGGGCGTCCCGCGGGCGGGCGTCGCCGGGAGCCGCCGCCTCGAAGAGGTGGAGGACGTGCTCGGCGCACTCCGCCGCCCACAGCGCGAGCAGGCCGTGGTCGGCGTCGGTGAGGGTGCCGCCGCGGCGGACGGTGACGAGCCGGGGGTCGCGGACGGCAGGCAGGATCACGACGACGCCTCTGCGAGAGGGTTTCCGGCGTCCGTGAGCCGCCTCGCGAGGGCGGCGACGGCCTCGCGCAGCTCGGGACCGCCGACGACCGTGAAGGGCACCGGGACCTGCGCGAGGTCGCTCGCGTAGCCGGTCAGGTTGCTCGTCGTCCCGATGAGCCGGGTCGTCTCGTCGTCCACCGCCTCGAGCCGGCCGAGCGTGCGGGGCAGCCACTGCACCCGGGAGAGCGGTGCCCGCAGCAGCACCTCGGTGTGGTGCTCCCACCCGGCGGCGAGGTGCTCCTCGAGCGAGGCCACCGGGTCGAGGTCGTCGGGCGGGCGGAAGGTGCTGTCCAGCAGCTCGACCCGGTGCACGCGGTCGACCCGGTAGGTGCGCACCGACCCCGAGCGCACCGACCGGCAGAGCAGGTACCAGCGCCCGTGCCGCACGACGACCGCCCAGGGTTCGACGTCGGTCGTGAACTCGCGACCGTTCTCGGATCGGTAGTGCACGGTGACGCACCGGGCCTCGGCGCGCGCCCGGACGAGGGCCACCGTCGTCGCGGGGTCGGGGCGGGCGGCGCCGCGGTCGGGGGCGGCGGCGGCCATCCGCCGCACGACGTCGGCCTGCTCGGCGACGTGCTGCGGCATGGCCCGGAGCAGCTTGGCCACGGCGACACCGACCGGGTCGGCGGGGTCGGCCGCGGGGTGGTGGCCGTCGAGCACGGCCATGACGAGCCCGAGCGCCTCGGCGCTGCTGAAGACGAGCGGGGGCAGGCGGGTGCCGCGCCCGAGCCGGTAGCCTCCGGCCGGCCCCCGGGCGGACTCGACGGGGATCTCGGCGTCCCGCAGGATGCCGACGTAGCGCCGCACGGCCCGCGACGTGACGCCCAGGCGCTCGGCCAGCCGGTCGGCGGTGATGCCCGGCTCGTCCTGGATCGCCTCCATCGTGAGGAGGGCGCGCGCGGCGGGGCTCGTGTCGGGTCGCACCGGCCCATCGTCATCCGGACGCGATCCGTCCGCAACCGTCCCTAGGGTGGCCGCCATGGAGATCCTCCTCGTCCACCACATCCAGGGCCTGACCCCCGGGGTCGTCGCGTTCGCCGACGCCCTCCGGGCCGGTGGCCACACCGTGCACACCCCCGACGTCTTCGAGGGGCGGACCTTCGGCTCGGTCGACGAGGGGGCCGCGTACTGCCGCGAGGTCGGCTTCGAGGAGGTGCGGGCCCGGGGGTCGCGGCCGCCGACGGGCTGACGGACGACCTCGTCGTCGGCGGGTTCTCGCTCGGGGTGATGGCCGCGCAGCAGCTGGCGCAGAACCGCCCCGGCGTCCGCGGTGCGCTGCTCTACGAGGCGTTCGCCGCGCCCGAGAACTTCGGGACCTGGCCCGACGGCCTGCCGGTGCAGGTGCACGGCATGGACCACGACCCGTTCTTCGGCGAGGAGGGCGACCTCGAGGCGGCTCGGGAGTTCACCGAGGGTCGCGAGGGTGCCGAGCTGTTCGTCTACCCGGGCGCAGTGCACCTGTTCACCGACTCGTCGCTGCCCTCGTACGACGCGGAGGCGACCCGGCTCGTGCTCGACCGGTCGCTCGCCCTGCTGGGGCGTCTCGGATGAGCGAGCGTGTCACTCCGCCGTGGGAGCCCCCCTCGCCGGGACCGAGGCCGAGCACCTCGTCGCGGCGCTCGACCGGCTGCGGGTGACCTTCCGGTGGAAGGCCGACGGGCTCGAGGCCGCCGGGCTGGGGACGCGCATCCCGTCCTCGTCGCTGACCCTCGGCGGTCTGCTCAAGCACCTCGCCACCGTCGAGGACTTCTACTCGACCCAGCGGCTCTCCGGCACACCGATGCCCGACGCCTGGGACGACAACGGGTGGGACGACGCCGACGACTGGGAGTTCATCTCGGCCGCGACCGACTCGCCCGACGTCCTCTACGCGCTGTACGACGGTGCGGTGGAGCGCAGTCGGAGCCTCTTCGCCGCGGCCGTCGCCGAGCGTGGGCTCGACGGCGAGGCCCACGCGTCGTGGCCCGACGGTCGGCACGCGAGCATCCGGCGGCTCCTCTTCGACCTGCTCGAGGAGTACGGCCGGCACACCGGGCACGCCGACCTGCTGCGCGAGGCCGTCGACGGACGCACCGGCGAGGACCCACCCGCCGACTGGCGACCCGCCCGCTGACCCGCTCAGGTGTGGTCGCGCAGGTACCGACCGAAGTGCGGCACCGTGAAGGCGATGAGCCCACGCTCGCCGGAGTAGATGAGGCCCTTCTTGAGCAGGGCGTCGCGGGCGGGTGAGAGCGACTGGGGCTTGCGGCCGAGGTGGGCGGCGACCTCCGACGTGGCGACGGCCTCGGCCTCACCGTCGGGGGCGGCCGCCGCGACCTCGGCCATGGCCCGCAGGTACTCGCGCTCACCCGGCGTCGCCCGCTCGAAGCGGGAACCGAAGAACCCGACGGCCAGCTCGGACTCGGCCTCGGGAGCGGCGACCTCGACATCGGATGTCGTGATGGGCGAGCCGGGAGCCCTGTCCCACACCGCCTTCCCGTACGCCTGGATGAAGTACGGGTACCCGCCGGTGGCCGCGTACATCGCGTCGAGGGCGTCGGGCTCGTAGGCCGCGCCCTCCTCCTCGGCGGGGCGGACGAGGGCCGAGTCGGCGGCGGCCCGGTCGAGCCTGTCGATGCGCGAGTACCGGAACAGCCTCTCCGAGTACGACTTCGAGGCCGACAGCACGGCAGGGAGGTGCGGCAGCCCGGCCCCCACGACGACGAGCGGCAGGCCGGTCTGGCTGATCTCGTGCGCGGCGGCGCAGAGCGCGGAGACGTCCTCGGGGCCGAGGTCCTGCATCTCGTCGATGAACACGGCGATGCCGCGGCCGGTGTCGGCGGCCATCCCCCCCAGGTCCGAGAGCAGCTCGACGAGGTCGATCTCGACGTCGCCCGAGTCGGCGCGCCCGGCGACCGCGGGGACCGAGATACCGGGGTTCCAGCGGTCCCTCAGCTTGGGCGCGCCTCGACCCGTGCCGGACCCGACCGGCTCACGCTGGGCGAAGGAGCGGACGACACCGAGCGCGTGGTCGCCGGCGCCGCCTGCCGGCCCCAGCTCGCGCACCGCCTGGTGCAGGGCCGAGGAGAGCGGCCGCCTCAGCGACTGGTCGGGCCGGGCCTCGAGCTTGCCGGTGCCCCAGCCCGCCCGGACCGCCGCGGATCGCAGCGCGTTGAGCAGCACCGTCTTGCCGACGCCCCGCAGTCCGGTGAGCACGACCGAGCGCTCGGGGCGCCCGCGCGCCACGCGCTCCAGGACGACGTCGAAGGCGTCGAGCTGCTCGTCGCGGCCGGCGAGCTCGGGCGGGCGCTGCCCCGCGCCGGGGGCGTACGGGTTCCGGATCGGGTCCACGATCGCAGCGTATGCGCTTCTCTAGCGTCCATCCGATACATCCGCAGACAGCCCGATCGTGTCGCCATCCTCCCGACCTATTGCCCAGAACCCACCTCGAGGGACCCGGAACGGGCCTCGAGAGGTGGGTTCTGGGCAATCAGTCGTGGGGTCAGGAGACGGTGGGCTCGCCGCCGGCGGACTCCATCGGACGTCCCGCGGCGTGCCAGGCGCGCATCCCGCCCTCGAGGTTGGCCACCTCGTAGCCCTGCTGCGCGAGCCACGGCATGACCCGCTGGACGCGCCCACCGGACCGGCAGGTGACGACCAGCGGCTCGTCGCGGTCGAGGAACGGCGCGAGCTCGTCGACCCGCTCCGGCAGCTGGCTCATCGGGATGTGGACGGCGGTCGGCGCGTGCCCGAGGTCCCACTCGTCCTGCTCGCGGATGTCGAGCACGACGGCGTCGTCGGGCAGGTCGGACACGGGCACGTCGGGGAACTCGCTCATCGCGACAGCATCGCAGAGCCCGCCCGGCGCCGGGGCGATCACCCCCTGGCCGCGAGGTAGTCCTCCCACGTGACGACGGTGCGCTGCGCCGAGGTCGAGGCGACCCGCCCGTCGCAGTGGCCGAGCCCGTCGCCCTTGTAGACCCACTCGTACACCTGGCAGTAGCCGGTCCAGCCGTCGTCGACGATCGGGGCCGGCGCACCGCCGACGCCGTGCACGGCCCAGGCCATCTGGTAGTCGTTGAGCGCGACGGCGTGGATGTGGTTGCTCCGCTGCCACGCGGCGAAGCCGACCGCGCGCAGGGCCGCCAGCCGGTTGGCGATGCCCGCGGCGGTGGTGTCGACGATGCGCACGTCGATGATGCCGCCGCCGTCGTGGGTCCCGAACGACTCGGGGGCGCACGACGCGTCGCAGTAGCTGCCCTGCGTGATCGTCATGTCCTTGCCGACCTTGTCGGCCCGCACGAGGTTGCGCTGGGCCTCGAGGAACATGTCGAGGGTGCGCCGGTTGACGACCTCGGTGCCGTCGTCGCTGTTGCCCGCGGGCGCCTTGGCCACCGTGACCCGTGCCCCGACGTCGTAGGACCTGACGACGTCGAAGCGGCCGGCCCCGATCTTCCGCAGCTCGGCCGGGCTCGGCAGCCCGTTCCGGGTGTGGATCCCGTTCTGCCCGATGGACTTCTCGTACTTGCCCCAGGCGGTGGTGGTCGTGGTGCCCCAGTAGCCGTCGGCGTAGCGCGAGGCGAGCAGCCCCTTGGCGACGAGGGCCTGCTCGACGCGCAGCACGCTCGTCGCGGCCCCCGGCGTCTTGACGTCGTCGGTGCGCCAGGGGTCCAGCGTCGCGGCGAGCACGACCTTCTGGACGTCGACGTCCGGGAGCGAGGTGCACTGGTCGCCGGCCGGGCAGGCGGCCAGGGCGACCGGCGCCGGAAGGGCCACCAGCCCCGCGACCACGGCGGCGGCACCGGCCAGGGCGCGCAGGGCACCCCTCCGGCGAGGTGGACGGGCGGGCCGCCGAGTGGTCGGGCGCCCGGTCAGGTGCGTGCTCGGGTGGTCGGTCATGGTGGTTCCTCCCCGTCGGGCGCCGGTCTCCCCCCGACGCGCTGGACCCTTCGGAGGCTAGCCCCGAACCGGCGCCGCGGCGAGGGGGAGCGGTCCCCGCCCTACTTGAGGAACTTGCTCGTGCGCCGGTCGGCGAGCGGCTTGCCACCGGTCTGGCAGGTGGCGCAGTACTGCAGCGAGGAGTCGGCGAAGGACACCTCGCGCACGACGTCGCCGCACTCGGGGCAGGTCTCCCCCGTGCGTCCGTGCACGCGCATCCCGGCGCGTTTGGCGTCCTTGAGCTCCTTGGCCGGCTTGCCGGACGCGGTGGCCACGGCCTGGGCGAGGGTCTCGCGCAGCGCGGTGTAGAGCCGGGTGACCTGCTCGGGCTCGAGCTTCGCGGCGAGCGCGAACGGCGAGAGCTTCGCGACGTGGAGGATCTCGTCGGAGTAGGCGTTGCCCACCCCGGCGATGATCGCCTGGTCGCGCAGCAGCCCCTTCACCTGCATCCGGTGGCTCGCGAGGATGCCGGCGAAGACCTCCTCGGTGAACCCGTCGGCGAGCGGGTCGGGCCCGAGCGAGGCGATGCGCGGCACGTCCTCGACCCGGTTGACGACGTACGCGGCCAGCCCCTTCTTCGTGCCGGCCTCGGTGAGGTCGAACCCCGAGCCGTCGTCGAAGCGCACGCGCAGGGCGATGGGCGACTTGCCGGGCCGCAGCACGGTGTTGGGCATGGCATCGGACCAGCGCAGCCACCCGGCGCGTGCGAGGTGGAAGACCAGGTGGGTTCCGCCGCAGTCGAGGTCGAGGAACTTGCCGTGCCGGCCCACACCGTCCACGGGGGCACCGACCAGCGCGTCGGGCGGCGGCGTGAAGGTCTTGAGCACCGCGAACGAGCCGAGCTCGACGCCGGTGACGACGAGCCCGTCGGTGCGCCGGCCGAGGAAGTCGGCCAGCGCCTGCACCTCCGGCAGCTCGGGCATGGGCCCGACGCTACCGCCCGCCACCGACCTCCGGGGCGACTCCGGGGGGCCGGCCGGCCGCTCGCGGGGGCCGCATCCGGGTCGGTGCCCGGGCAGCAGCGGCCACGGCCCCGGTCGGTGGGGAGGTGCTCCGGGGCTCCTTGCACCGGTCAAGGGAGAGCGTGCGACGCGCAACGGAATCCGTGCTCCGGGCAAGGAGCTGAGCGACACCACCCCCCACGACGGGACCAGGGGGTGTTCTCCCGACATCCGGTCGCCGCGTCAGGGATCCCAGTCGCAGCGTCAGGGATCCCAGTCGGAGCGTCAGGGATCCCAGTCGGAGCGTCAGGGATCCCAGTCGGAGCGTCAGGGATCCCGGTCGGAGCGACTGCAGTCCCGGAGCACACCCCTCACCTCCGGCGCGCCTCGGCCCGCTGATCCGGTGCCCCGCCGCCTCCGGCGTCAGCGCTCGTCCGGCCCCTCGAGCACGTAGTCGGGCGGGTCGTCGACGTCGGTGACCACCGCCGAGGCGTACTCGCGCAGGGTGCGCGCCCGCGGCGCCTCGTCCCACAGCGCCTGCACCCGCCGCCTCAGCTCGTACCCGTCCGGCCCGCGCACCACCGGCACCTCGAGCTGCTCGGTCGGCGCCGGCGCGATGTCGTCGGTCGCCACCGGGATGACGTGGCTGAGGACCTGCTCCCCCGCGGTCAGCTCGCGGATGGCGATGCCGCGCACGCGGTCGGGACGGCGGGTGGCGAAGTCGGTGTAGAGCCGAGGGTCGTGCTGACCGTCGTCACCGACGAGCAGCCACCGCACGTTGGGCAGCTCGCGGGCCAGCCGGTGCAGCTGGGCGCGCTTGTGCTCCTGCCCGGACCGGAACCAGCCCGTGTTCGTCGGCCCCCAGTCGGTGAGCAGCATCGGTCCGGCGGGGTAGCCGTTGCGGCGGAGGAACCGGGTCAGCTGCGGAGCGGTGTTCCAGGCACCGGTCGAGAGGTAGACCACCGGCGCCCCGGGCTGCGAGGCCAGCAGCTCGCGGTACATCGTCGCCATCCCCGGCACCGGCCGGCGGGCCCCCTCCGAGCGCAGGAAGGTGTTCCACGCGGCGATCATCGGCCGCGGCAGCGACGTCGACAGCACCGTGTCGTCGATGTCGGAGATGATGCCGTGCGTCACCGTCGCCCCGACGACGAGCACGGGCACGTCGATGGTCTCCGCGCGCGGCGAGGAGAGGTACACGTGGTGCCACCCCGGCGTCAGGCCGTGCCCGCGGACCACGAGGTCTACGAACCCCCGCGGTCGGTGCGCGTGGTGATGAGCCGGTCGTCGATCCGCACCGTGACGGGCTCCTCGGTGGCCGGCGTCGCGACGAACGCCCGCCAGCCCCGCGTCTCGAGCTCGACGGCCCGCAGCCGGGCGGCGTAGGTGGGCTCCTCGGGCTCGTCCTCGGGACGGCCGCGGGTGAAGATGACCCGCCCGAAGATCCGCAGCTGGCTCGCGCTGCCGTACCCCGTCGACGGCACGATCCGGGTCACCCACCCCCGAGAGCGCAGCAGGTCCGCCTTGCGCTCGGTGTAGGCGTCCTCGAGGAGGGCTGCCGCGTGCGGTCGCGCCATGGACCGACTCTAGGACACGGGTCTCAGCGGCCCGACAGGTCGGTCTCCACGCTGCCGGTGCGCACCCCGCGCACGACCTCCTCGGCGAGCACGCGCACCTTGACGTTGCGGTCCTGCGAGGTCTTGCGGAGCACCTGAAACGCGTCGTGCTCCGGGATGCCCCGCAGCGCCATGATGACCCCCTTGGCCTGCTCGATGACCGCCCGGCTGGCCATCGCCTGCTCGAGCTGGCCGGCCAGCCGGCGCATGCCGTCGAGGGCGGTCACGGCGACCACGGCGTCGGCCGCCCGGGCGGCGGCGATCCGCACGAGGGCGGCGTCGAAGTCGTCGAAGGCGTTCGTGGCCCACGCGTAGAGGTTGATCGCGCCGACGCACTCGTCGCCGCTGACCAGCGGTACCGCGAAGAGGCTGCGCATGCCGTCCTGGCGCGAGATCTCGGCGAACGTCGGCCAGCGCCCGTCGTCGGTGCACAGGTCGGGGACGATCTGCTCGCGCCGGGTGCGGGCGGCGTCGAGGCACGGCCCCTCGTCGAGCGCGTACTGGGCGGCGTCGATCTCGAGGGTCTGAACGGTCGTGTACGCGGCAGTGTGCGGGCGGTCGCTGCTCAGCACGGTCACGCCCACCTCGTCGCAGCCGTCGACGTGCCGGCGCACGGCGTGGACGACGCGCTCGAGGTAGTCGGACAGCTGCTCCATCGACTCGAGGACGCCCCCGAGCTCGTGGTTGTAGCGCTCGAGCAGGGCGCCGGCGTCGGTGTCCTCCTCCTCCGGGGGAGGAGGGGTCAGGGTGTCGGTCATGGGAGTCCTCCCAGGTCACGGGGGTTGCCGTGAAGACTGTAGTCCGCCGAGCCGACGTCGGGCCGGGTGCGGGCGCCGGGTGCGACGATGGGCCCGTGCCGCGCCGCCACCGCAAGTCCTCGGCCAGCGCACCGCCGGGTTACTTCGAGTGGGAGGCCCGGGGGCTGCGCTGGCTCGGTGACGCCGGGGGTCCGGGGGTGCCCTCGTGGCGGAGGTGCTGGCGGTCGGCGCCGACTTCCTCGAGCTGCCGCTGCTCGAGGCCGCCCCGGCCGGGCGCGCGCACGCCGAGGAGCTCGGGCGCGGGCTCGCGGCCACGCACGCCGCGGGGGCGCCGGCCTTCGGGTCGGGTCCGGACGGATGGACCGGCGACGGCTGGCTCGGTCCGCTCAGCGAGCCGCTGCCGCTGCGTCTCGGGGCGTGGCCGGCCTGGGGCCGTTCGCCGCGGAGGCCCGGGTGCGCCCGCTGGCCCGGCTCGGCCACGACCGCGGAGTCTTCGACACCGACGCCCTCGCCCTCCTCGAGCGGCTCGCCGACACGCTCGCCGCCGGCACCCACGACACCGACGAGCCCCCGGCCCGGCTCCACGGCGACCTGTGGTCGGGCAACGTCGTGTGGACGCGCGAGGGCGCCGTCCTCATCGACCCCGCGGCGCACGGTGGGCACCGGGAGGCCGACCTCGCGATGCTCGACCTCTTCGGCGCCCCCGAGCTCGACCGGGTCCTCGCCGCGTACGACGAGGCCGCCCCGCTCGCCGACGGCTGGCGCGACCGGGTGCTGCTGCACCAGGTCCACCCGCTCCTCGTCCACGCCGTCCTGTTCGGCGGCTCCTACGTGCGTCAGGCCCTCGACGCGGCCGCCCGGTTCGCCTGAGGCCGGCGTGGTGGTGCAGCGGCTGGACGCGTTCGGCGCCGGATGGGACCTCGACGTCACGGGCCTCGGCGAGCCGATGTCCGGCCGGCTGCAGGCGCTGTGGAGTCGGGCGGCGAGCGGGCCGGAGCCCGTCGGCGAGGTGCTGCCCTACGAGGTGTCCCGCGCCGGTGACGGGCTGACGCTCGCCGGCGTGCCGCACCGGTGCTCGGACGCCGAGCTCCCCTACCTCCTGTCCCGGGCCCTCACGATGGCCTCGATCCGCCGCCGCACCGGCCAGTGCCTCCTGCTGCACGCCGCGGGCGTCAGCACCCCGGGCGGCGCGACCGTCGCGCTCGTCGCCGCGTCGGGCACCGGCAAGACCACCGCCGCCCGGGTCCTCGGGCGCTCGCTCGGGTACGTGTCCGACGAGACGGTGGCCGTCGAGGACGACCTCACCGTCCGGCCGTGGGCCAAGCCCCTCTCGGTGCTCCTCGACCCGAGCGACCCGTTCGACAAGACCGAGTCCGGGCCCGACGAGCTGGGGCTGGCCCGCGCCCCCGACCGGCTGCGGCTGGCGGCCCTCGTGCTGCTGGCGCGCGACCCCGGGCAGCCCGAACCGGTCCTCGAGCCGGTGCCGCTCGTCGAGGCCCTCGCCGAGGTCGTGCCGCAGACGTCGGCGCTGCTCCGGCTCCCGCGTCCGATGGAGTCCGTGGTCGCGGCGCTGACCGCCGGCGGTGGGCCGTGGCGGCTGCGGTACGCCGAGATCGCCGACTGCGTCGACCTCGTCGCGGGGCTCGCGGACGGGTCCGGGGGCTCGCAGCCTCCCATCGGATGGACGAGTGAGCGCGGTGACGAGCCGGCGCTGCTCGACGACGACGACACCGCTGCGGGTGCGCCGGTCCCCGACGTGACGCCGGACGACCTACCGGCCGGCGCCCCGGTGCAGCGGACGCCGTTCCAGCACGCGGTGCACGCCGAGGGGTCCTCCCTCGTCGTGCGCGGGCAGGTGCCGGCCGTCCTCCCCGACCTGGCGTCGACGCTGTGGCGGGCGGCGGAGCGGCCGGTGACCGTCACCGAGCTCGTGGCCGCGGCCGTCGAGGTGCACGGGGCGCACCCCGAGGCCGAGCAGCTCGTCACCGCGACGGTGCACGTGCTGCTGGCCTCGGGGCACGTGGCGCCGGCCGTGAACCGGCGCCCCTGACCGGACCGGGTACGACAGGGGTGCACCCGGTCCGGCCCGTCCGTGCTCACCCGCGCGACGCCACCGGCGTGCGACGCGTGGTGAGGACCAGCCCGGCGCCCATGAGGAGCAGGGCCCCGGCCAGGGCGAGGAGCAGGCCCGCCTCGAGGCCGGTCTGCGCCAGCCGGGCGGCCGGAGCGACGGCCAGGACGGCGTCCTGGACCGCGGTCGGCGTCACCGAGCCGGCGGGGGCGTCGGGCGTGCCCGGCGTGCCGGGGTCGCCGGGAGTGCCCGGGGTGCCGGGGTCACCGGGAGTACCCGGGTCGCCCGGGGTGCCGGGGTCACCCGGGGTGCCGGGGTCCTGCGGGCCGGTCGTCGGGCCCTCCGTCGTGGAGTCACCGACCACCGAGACGGCGTTGCCGCCGACCGTCACCGGGAGGCCGACCGGCAGGCCGACCTGGTTGCCGCCGAGCGCCGAGTCCTCACCCGAGGTCACGCCGCCGGAGCCACCGGGAGCACCCGAGCCGCCGGTCGTGGTCGCACCGGTGCTCGTGGAGTCACCGACACCCGAGACCGCGGTGCCGCCGATCGTCACCGGGATGCCGACCGGCAGGCCGACCTGGTTGCCGCCGAGCGCCGAGTCCTCACCCGAGGTCACGCCGCCGGAGCCACCGGGAGCACCCGAGCCCCCGGTCGTGGTCGCACCGGTGCTCGTGGAGTCACCGACCACCGAGACGGCGTTGCCGCCGACCGTCACCGGGATGCCGACCGGCAGGCCGACCTGGTTGCCGCCGAGGAGCGAGTCCTCGCCGGACGTGGTCGACGAGCCCGTCGTCCCGGACCCGGTCGACGCCGCCGTCGAGGCACCGTCGGAGCGGGAGTCCCCGAGCACCGAGATCGCGTTGCCCGAGACCGTCACCGGCACCGACACCGGCGCCGTGGCCTGGTTCCCACCACCGACCGAGTCCTCACCCGACGTGCTCCTCGCCCCTCCGGAGGAACCGCTGCCGGACGAGGCCTTGGTCGGCGCCGTCGTCGTGGTCGTCGCCTTCTCGGACCGGGAGTCCCCGAGCACCGAGATCGCGTTGCCCGAGACCGTCACCGGCACCGACACCGGCGCCGTGGCCTGGTTGCCGCCACCGACCGAGTCCTCACCCGACGTGCTCCTCGCCCCTCCGGAGGAACCGCTGCCGGACGAGGCCCTGCTCGGCGCCGCCGTCGAGGCACCGTCGGAGCGGGAGTCCCCGAGCACCGAGATCGCGTTGCCCGAGACCGTCACCGGTGCCGTGACCGCGGTGACCACCTGGTTGCCCCCGAGGAGGCTGTCGGAGCCGGACGTCGTGTCGTCGGCCCACGCGGGACTGGCGAACAGGATGCCGCCTCCCACGAGGAGGCCCACCTGGAGCCCTCTGCGCATGTATGCGTGCATGGTCGTGCTTCCTTTCCTGGATGATCCGTGGACCCACGCGGACGTGGGGTCGAGCCGAGCGCCGTGGAACGGGCGCGGGCGGGGATCAGCCAGGGCTGGAACCGGGGACGAGGGCCGGGCCGGCGGCCGGGCGCCTCGTGACCGAGCGGACCGCGTCGGCGACGAGCTCCACGGCGGGAGCGGACGTCGGCGACAGCGCCGCGGCCCCGGACGCGAGACCGCGCCCGGAGAAGGAGGACAGGGCCCCGGCCGCCGCGAGGCAGGCGAGGGTGGTCAGTGGCTGCAGGGGGCCCGGGTCGGCGGGCACGGGCACGGAGGCGACACCGACGGCCGCGAGCACCGCGACGACGTGCGCCGTGGGGCCGACCGAGGTGGCGGGCCGGGCCACCGCGGGGGCCGATGCCGACCGGTCGGCGGTCGCCGGCCCGGTGGCGATCGCCGCGCCGCGGGGCGACGGCGACACGGCCTCGGGGGTCTGGTCGGTGCCTCCCGGGGAGGTGACCGCGCCGACGGGCACGGGGCGGACCGGGACGAGCGGGTCGACCACGTCGGTGACCGTGCCGACGACCTCGGAGAGCACCCCGTCGGTCGCCCCGGCCACACCGGAAACGGTGTCGGACAACGTCTTCGTCGCCGTATCGACCGTCACCGCGACCTGGGCGGCCGTCTCGTCCACGACCGTGCGGGCCGACGACGTGGCCGCGTGGCCGGTGCGCTCGACGGTCGCCGTCGCGTTCTTGACGACCCGGTCGACGACCGGCGCGACCGGAGCCGCCGGCGCGACGCTGCTCGCCTCGTCGGAGACCCGGGTGGCGACCCGCGTCGCGTGGTGCACGGTGGCGTCGGCCGACCCCAGCACCCGGTCCGTCGTCCGTGCGACCGACCGCGTGGTGTCGGTGGCCGCCTCCGTGACGGGCGCGGTGACGTCGTGCTCGAGAGCCTGGGCGACCTGGCCGAGGAGTCCGGGTCGGGCTGCGGGAGAACGCTCTTCAGCGTGGGCGTCGGCCGGTGCCAGGAGCATCCAGCACACGGCGACGAACCCGACGGTCAGCACCAGTCGGAGGGGCACACGCACGAGCGGTGATCCGGTCATCGGTGCGCCTCCCCTCGTCGCTGTGACTGGTCTTCGCTCCAACACATCACAACGGATTGCCTCATTTCCAGCATTTCGACGATTCTTTGCACATCCTTTGCAATTGCGCGGCGACACATTGCCGACACCACGGGAAATGTCGTTGACCGCTCGATGACCTCGCCGCGCGGCGGATGGCATGCTGGCGCGATGAGCGAGCGCCTCGACGTCCCGACCCCCGACGGCCCGATGCCGGCCCACCGCTGGCTGCCCGACGGCGGCCGCGGGCCGGGCATCCTCCTGCTCCAGGAGATCTTCGGCATCAGCCCGTACATCCGCCGTCGGGCCGAGGACCTCGCCGCTCTCGGCTACGTCGTGCTCGCCCCGAGGTCTTCTGGCGGCTCGGGGTCAGCGAGGTCGAGGGCGGCCCGAGCATGCTCGAGGAGGCGATGGGCCTGCTCGGCCGCCTCGACTGGGACGCGGCCGTCGCCGACTCCTCCGCCGCCCTGCGCACCCTGCGCGAGCAGCCCGAGGTCGAGGGCGGCACCGGCGTCGTCGGGTTCTGCTTCGGCGGTGGCCTCGGGTACGCGGTCGTCGCGGGGGAGCCCGCCGACGCCCTCGTCTCCTTCTACGGCTCGGCGCTGCCGGGGTTGGTCGAGCACGTCCCGTCCGTGTCGACGCCGTCCCTCCACGTGTTCGGCGAGGCCGACGCCTACCTCCCGATGGAGGCCGTCGAGACCATCCGGTCCGCCGTCACCTCCGGCCCCGCACCGGCCGAGGTCATCACCTACCCGGGCGCCGACCACGCCTTCGACAACCCCGACTTCGTCAACCACGACCCGGAGGCGAGCGCCGCGGCGTGGTCGCGCACCGAGGCCTGGCTGGCCGCGACCCTCCCGACCGGCACCGCGGGCTGACCTACGCGCAGGTGCAGGGTGACCCGCCGCAGCGCGGGCAGCCGTCGGCGTAGCGCTCGACGGCGGTCGTGAGGTCGACCCCCACCTGGTTGGCCAGCGACGCGACCCATGCCACGACGTCGGCGAACTCGTGCTCGCGCTGGGCGTGGGTGCCCTTGCGCACCGCCTGGGCCAGCTCGCCGACCTCCTCGGCGAGCCACGCGACGGTGCTCGGCACCCCGCGGGCCCGGTCACGCTCGCCGTAGGTGCGCTCGATGACCTCCTGGAGGCGGGCGAGGTCCATGCGCGGCACCCTACCGAGGCTCAGTTGAGCGAGGCGCCGCCGAGGTCGGTCGGCGTCGGGAGGGCGGAGAAGCGGTCGACGATGGCCGTCTCCCGGCCGAGGAGCGAGAGCACCGTGCGCAGGCGGGTGGCGGTGTCCGCGCCGTCGAGCACGCGCTGGCGGTCGGCCGGGTCGAGGACCATCCGCTCGGCCACGCGGTAGGCCACCTCCCGCGGCCCGGCCGGCACCGGGTCGGTCCGCGCCCCGAGGGTCTCGAGGTAGCGGGCGTGCGCCGCGAGGACGCGGGCGACCAGCGCGGTCACTTCCGGGTCGTCGTCGGCCGGCTCGTCCAGCCAGGTCACCGACCCGGTGAGGAACGAGGTGCCGGCGCCCTCGTCGAGGCCGTCGAGCCGGAAGCGCCGCGCACCCCGGGCCACGAGGTGCACGACCGTGCCGGCGTCGCCGCGGGAGAGGGCCATCGCGTCGACCCGTGCCTCGCACCCGATCTCGTGGAGGTCGGTGGCCGCACCGTCACCCACCTCGTGCCCGTGCCGGATGCGGATGACGCCGAAGGCGCGCTCGTCCTCGGGCTCGTGGGCGAGGCGCTGGGCCAGCTCGAGGTAGCGGGGCTCGAAGAGCTGGAGCGGCATCCGGGCCCCGGGCAGCAGCACCCCGCCGAGCGGGAAGAGGGGCAGCACGGCCATGCCTCACTGTAGGACCGCTGCCGCGGTGGCGGGGCGGTTGTCGAGGCCCGGCCCGGGTCAGCCCGCGAGGACGAAGTAGCGCAGCCAGACGTAGGGCACGCAGATGCCGATGGTCGCCGCGGTCACGATGAGGCCGTACCTCGTGAAGGTCCAGAACGAGATCGGGTGGTCGTTGCGCTTGGCGATGCCCGTGATGACGACGTTGGCGCTGGCACCGATCGCGGTCGCGTTGCCCCCGAGGTCGGCGCCCAGGGCCAGCGCCCACCACAGCGACTGCCGGCCGGGTGGCAGCCCGGCTCCGGGACCGACGAGGTCGTGCACGAGCGGTGACATCGTCGCCACGTACGGGATGTTGTCGACGATGCCGGAGAGGGCCGCCGACCCGACGAGGATGCCCTGCGCGGCGGCGAGGTAGTTCTCGCCGATGGCGTCGGTCAGGGAGCCGGCGAGGTCACCGATGATCCCGGCCTTGACGAGCGAGCCGACCATGACGAACAGGCCGGCGAAGAACAGGAGGGTCTCCCACTCGACGTCAGCGAGGAACTTCTCGGACGGCAGGCGCGAGGCGAGCACCGAGGCCCCGGCGCCGAGCAGCGCGACGAGCGAGGGGTCGAGGCCGGTCAGGGGGTGGGTCAGGAAGCCGACCAGGACGGCGCCGAGGATGAGGAGCATCCGTCGCAGCAGGCGGGGGTCGCTGATGGTCTCTCGCGGGGTCAGGGCCATGACGGCCTCGGCGCGCTCCGGGTCGTAGCGCAGCCGCCGACCCCAGAGCAGCCAGGCGAGGAGGACGAAGACGCCGAGCAGCACGACGACGACCGGCGCGAGGTGGACGAGGAAGTCGTTGAAGGTCAGCCCGGCCCGGCTCGCGATGATGATGTTCGGCGGGTCGCCGATGAGGGTCGCGGTTCCGCCGATGTTGCTCGCCATCGCCTCGGCGAGGAGGAAGGGCACCGGGGCCAGCGCCAGCCGGTCGCAGAGCAGGAGGGTGACCGGCGCGACGAGCAGGACGGTCGTGACGTTGTCGAGCAGCGCCGAGGCGACCGCCGTGATGACGATGAGCAGCGCCATCATCCGGAAGGGCCGGGCCCTGGACCGTTGGGCGGCCCAGATCGCGACGAACTCGAAGACGCCGGTCTGGCGCAGGATGCCGACGATGATCATCATCCCCAGGAGCAGGAAGATGACGTTCCAGTCGACACCGGTGTCCTCGGAGAAGAAGACGTCCTCGCCGCGGACCACCCCGATGAGCACCATCGCCGCCGCGCCGCCGAGGGCGACGGCCGTGCGGTTGAGCTTCTCGGTCGCGATGAGGACGTAGGCGCCGACGAAGACGGCGACCGCGAGGACGGAGGTCACGCTCACGGCGCCTCACGGCTCGGAGCCGACTCGTCGGGCGTGCCGCGCAGGATGATGTCCTTCTCGAGGCGGCGGCGGATGAGGTCGCTGTCCTGCCCGGCGGCCGAGGCGATGGCCGCGAGCACCCGGGACATCGTCAGCACCCCGTGGAAGGTCCCGTCGCGGTCGCGGACCAGGACCATCGGGCTGTGGCTGCCGTCCATCGCCGAGGCGATCTCGAGCAGGGTGTCCTCGGGGAGGACCGCGGGAGGGGTCGTCGCGGTCAGCTTCTCGTCGTCGAGCAGGTCGCCGATCGTCGCCTCGTTGAGGCGGCGGCACAGGTCGTCGGCGCCCTTCTCGTCGTAGGCGTGCACGAGCGTGCGGTCGTCGCGCACCCAGCGGGGCAGCACCAGGCCGAACAGCTGGCTCCCGGGGATGACCGCGATCGGCACCCCCGACTCGTCGGCGACGACGAGGGCCGAGAGCCGGTACTCGGCGACGACGCGGGCCGCCTCGGCGCCCGTGGTCGAGCGCCTGACGGTGGGGACCTGCTCGACGAGCTCTTCGGCGCGCATGGTGGCTGCCTCTCCGGTGCGGTGGTCGTGCTCAGGGGGTGTCGGGCAGGCCGAGGGCGCGCCGGGGGTGCGGGTGGCGGCCGTCAGCACGTCCTCCTCGGGGAGCCCGGCCACCTCCACCGCCCAGCGCACGCAGTCGGCGAGGGTCGAGGTGCCGCCGGCGATCGAGCCGGTGCTCACGGTGCGGGCGGTGCCGTCGGCGACGACGACCTCGAGGCTGCCGAGCCGGTAGCGCCCGTCGCCGAGACCGGTGGCGGCCATCGCGTCGGACACGAGCACGACGGCGTCCGGCCCGACCGTGTCGAAGACCATCCGCACGACCTCGGGAGCGACGTGCACCCCGTCGGTGATCAGCTCGAGGACCGCCTCGCCCCGGGCGGCGGCGGCCAGGGCGGCGGCGACCGGCCCGCCGGCGCGGTGGTGCAGCGGCGGCATCCCGTTGAAGAGGTGCGTCACGAGCGCCGGCGATCCCTGGAGGTCGGCGACCTCTGCCAGCGTGCGCGCCGTGCGGGCGGCGTCGGCCTCGGTGTGCCCGACGGACGGCCGGATGCCGTGCTCGACGAGGGCGCGCACGAGGGCGTCCGCACCGGGCAGCTCGGGGGCGAAGGTCATGTGCCGCAGCGCGTCCGGGGCTCCGGCCAGGGCCACCGCCTCGGCGAGGCGCTCGACGAGCGAGGGGTCGGGGTCGGTGAGGGCGGCGGGGTCGTGGGCCCCGCGGCGGCCCTCGGCGAGGAACGGGCCCTCGAGGTGGATGCCGGCCAGCGTCCCGTCCGCCACGAGCGGTGCGAGCGTCGTCACCCGGGCGACGAGGTCGTCGAACGGTGCCGAGACGAGGCTGGCGACGAGGCGCTCGACGCCGGCCGAGTGGTGGTGGGCGGCGGCGGTGCGGGTGCCCTCGGTCGTGCCACCGAGCTCGGCGCCGGCGGCACCGTGGCAGTGGATGTCGACGAGCCCGGTCACGTCCACCGACGCTACCGGGTCCCCGCGCGCGGGTGCACAGGTGCGGCGGCTACGGTCCGGTGCCCGTGGACGTCGACGAGGTGTGGCAGCGGCTGCAGCCGGTGGGCGAGGTGTCGCTCATCGGGCGGCCGGTGCTCGTCGTGCTGCTGGCGGCAATCGTGGCCGTCGGGGTCGGGCCGGTGTGGCGGGTGCTGCGCCTCGGGGTGACGCTCGTGCACGAGCTCGGGCACGCCGGCGTCGGCATCCTCTGCGGGCGGCGCTTCACCGGGTTCGTGCTCCGGGGCGACATGAGCGGGCACGCCGTGACGGTCGGCCCGGCGCGCGGGCCCGGGCGGGTCGCGACGACGTGGGCCGGCTACCCGGCGCCCGCGGTCGTCGGGGCCGCGGCCGTGTGGCTCGCGGGACGCGGCTGGGGTCCGACCGTGCTGGGCGTCGTGCTCCTGGTGCTGCTCGTGGCCCTCGTGCGCTCGCGCTCGGTGCTCACCGCCGTCGTCGTGCTCGGGGTCGGGGCGGTCACGGCGTGGCTGTGGTGGTCGGGGTCGGACCGGCTGCACGCCCAGGTCCTCGTCGGGACGGGCGTCGTGCTCGTCGTCGGCGCGTGGCGCCACCTCGCGGCGGTGGCCGGGACCCGTGACAGCTCGACGAGCGACGCGGCGGTGCTCGCCCGGCTGACCGGTGTGCCGAGGCTCGTGTGGGTAGCGACCTTCGCGCTGGTGTGCGCCGCCGCCACCTGGGTCGTCGCGACGACCGTCCTCGCCGCCCTCTGACCCCTCCGAGCTCGACTTATTGCCCAGGACCCACCGCGCGGGGCCCTGAATCGACCCCTGGCGGTGGGTTCTGGGCAATGAGTCGGGAAGACCCGGGTTACTTGACGGAGCCGGCGGTCAGGCCGCCGACGAGGTGCTTCTCGATGAGCGCGAAGAGGATGACGACCGGCACGACGGCGATGACCGAGGCGGCGAACAGCTGGTCCCAGTTCTGCTCGTAGCCGGTGACGTAGGACCGGAACCCGACGGTCAGCGGCTTCTTGTCGTCGTCGATCATCAGGGTCAGCGCGACGACGTACTCGTTCCACGCCGCGATGAACGTGAAGATCACGGCGGTGACGAGCCCGGGCAGCGTCAGGGGCAGCATGATGCGGCGGAGCATCCCGACCCGCCCGACGCCGTCGAGCGCCGCGGCCTCCTCGACCTCGAGCGGGATCGAGGAGAAGAAGCCGTGGAGGATCCAGATCGCGAAGGCGAGGTTGAAGGCCGCGTTCGTGATGATCAGCGCCCCGTAGGTGTTGATCATGTTCAGCTCGAAGAACTGCCGGTACAGCCCGACGACGAGCGAGGTCGGCGCGAACATCTGGGTGATGAGCACGACGAGCAGGAACGCCCCCCGCCCCGGGAAGCGGTGCCGCGCGGTCATGAACGCCGCCGGGATGGCCACGACGATGACCACCGCCGTCGCGCCGAGCGAGACGATGAGCGAGGTCAGCAGCCAGTGCGGGAAGCGGCCGTCGGTGACCACCGTGAGGTAGGTGTCGAACTGCCACACCCGCGGCAGGAACGACGGCGGGGTGGTCTTGACGTCGGTGCTCGTGCGAAAGCTGTCGAGCACCATCACGAGGTACGGCGCGAGGAACACGAGCCCGACGACGGCCGCGGTGAACGCGACGAGCCGGGGGCGGCGGACCTTGGTCATCGCGACGTCTCCTCGCGCCAGTTGACGAGCTTCAGGTAGACGAGCACGACGACGAGGATGATCGCGACGTTGATGATGCCCGTGGCGGCCGACATCCCGACGTCCTTCTCCTGGCTCTTGAACGCGAGCTTGTACATGAACGTGATGAGGGTGTCGTGGCCGAAGCCGGGGTTGCGGTCGTTGAGCGTGTAGATGATCGGGAAGCTGTTGAACACGTAGATCGTGTTGAGCACGGTGGCGATGAGCATCGCGGGGCGCAGCAGCGGGAAGGTGATCTGCCGCCAGCGCTGCCAGGGCGAGGCGCCGTCGACCTCGGCGGCCTCCATGACGTCGTCGGGGATCGCGTTGAGCCCGGCGATGAAGACGAAGATCGTGAACGGCAGCGACACGAAGACGCCGACGACGACCATCGAGGCCATCGTGAAGCGGTCGTCGCCGAGGAACGAGATCGGTGTCGAGATGACGTGCAGCTTGAGCAGCACGTGGTTGACCAGCCCGTAGTTGTCGTCGTACAGCAGGACGAACAGCTGGCTGGTGATGACGAGCGAGGCGGCCCACGGCACGATGACCGCCCAGCGCACGAAGCGCCGGCCCGGGAAGTCCTTGACGAGCAGCTGGGCCAGGGCCAGCGACAGGACGATGGTGATGGCCACGACGGCGACCACCCAGACGACGGTGTTCTTCAGCACCACCGGGAGGTCGGGGTAGCTGAGCACCTTCGTGTAGTTGTCCCAGCCCGCGGCGCCCTTGTAGAGCCCGGTGATGGAGTACTCGGAGCGCGAGGCCCGGAAGAGCATGATCGCCGGGAACACCACGACCCCGACGATGAGGAGGATCGCCGGGGTCAGCCAGAGCAGCGCGACGGGGGCGCTGACCCGGCCGACCCCGGAGGACCGCCGCCGCTGGCGGGGTCCCCCGGGGGTCGTGCGGGCCGACGGCGCCTGGACGTCGCCGGTCGTCGTCACGTCGGTCAGCCCCCGGCCTCGGCGGACTTCTGGAGCTTGTCGAGGGTGGCCTTCGGGTCACCGGTGATGCCGCCACCGAGGTTCTGCTGCACGGCGAGCTTGACCTTGTCCCACGTCGGGTCGTCGGTGGGGGTCAGGCGGGCGTTCGGCAGGGTGTCGAGGTAGACCTTGAGCTTGTCGTCCTTCTGGAAGTACTCGACGCCCGAGGTCGTCACCGGGAGGAAGCCCTCCTTCTCGATGAACGTGTTGATCTGGTCCTTCGAGTAGTAGAGCTCGTAGAACGCCTTGACCGCGTCCTGGTTGCCCTTCTTCTTGAAGGCCATGAGGTAGTCGGTGACACCGAAGGTCTTGCTCTCGGAACCGTCGTTGCTCGGGAACGGCGCGACCGCGTACTTGACGGTGCCGTCCTTGTCGAGGTCACCGGCCAGCGGCGAGAAGCCGACGACCATCCCGGCCTTGCCCGACTTGAAGAGGTCGAAGGCGTCGGCGCGGTTGGTGCGGGCAGGGTTCGACTGCGTGAGACCGGCCGCCGCGAGCTTCTTCATGAAGGTCAGGGTCTCGACGTTCTTGTCCGAGTTGATCGACCACGTGCCGTCGGTCTTCCAGTCGCCGCCGTTGTTGAACAGCCACATCGAGAACTCGCCCTGCGACTCCTCCGGGCCGAGCGGCATCGCGTAGCCGGTGTTGCCGGTCGCCTTGACCTTCTGGGCGTCGGCCTCGAGCTCGGCCCAGGTCGTCGGCGGGCCGAGATGCCGGCCTTGCTGAAGAGGTCGGTGTTGTAGAAGAGCGCGCGGGCGCTGCTGAGGTCCGGGAAGCCGTAGAACTTGCCGTCGTAGGTGCCGTACTTGACGAAGGTCGGGAGGATGTCGGACTTGACCTCCGAGGGCAGGACGTCGTCGGCGCTGTAGAGCAGGCCGTCCTTGGCGTAGCTGGCGTACGCGTTGAGGTTGAGGATGTCCGGCGGCTGGTTGTTCTGGATCATCGTCGAGGACTGCTGGTCGATGTTGTCCCAGCTGACGACGTTGACGTCGAGCGTGTACCCGTACTTGCTCTTGTACTCCTTGGCGAAGGCGTCCCAGAACGCCTTGGTGTTGTCCTTGGAGTACTCGGCGGCCATGAGGGTGATGGTCGTGGCCTTGTCGCCGCTGCCGCCCGAGTCACCCCCGGCGTCGCCCGCACCACTGCCCCCGCCACACGCGCCGAGCAGCAGCGCCGGGACGAGCGCCCCGACCGCGACCGCGGCCCTTGTCGACTTCCCCATGTCACGTCCTCGTCTCTCTCGCAGGCACCCGGGCGTCCGGGGCGTCGAGGTGGGTCGTCCGCGGCGCGCTCGGCCGGGACGAGGGGCGGTCGCCGGGGCGACCCTGCCCTCGAGCCCGTGGCCGGAAACTCACCATGGACAGTTACGAATGATTCGTAAATAATCGTCCCCGACCGGACCCGCGTCAAGACCTTCGGGGGAGGAACCTCGTGAGCGACACCGCACCGGTGGCCAAGGGGCCGCACGTGCTGCGGGGCATGAACCGTGCCGCCCTCCTCGACGCCCTCCGGCGCAGCGAGGGACCGGTGAGCCTCGCCGAGCTCGTCGCCCTCACGTCGCTGTCCCGGCCCGCGACGACGCGCTCCGTCGACGACCTGGTCGACCTCGGCCTCGTCGAGCGCACCGCCTCCCGGTCCGAGGGTGCCGTCGGCCGGCCGGCCCAGCGGGTCCGCTTCCGGCACGAGCTGGGCTGTGTCGCAGGCGTCCAGGTGAGCGCGCACGAGGTGCATGCCGTGCTCGCCGACCTCGGTGGCACCGTCGTCTCCGAGGTCCGGACGGCGACGACGGCCGTCGCCGACGAGGTCCTCGGGGCCGTGCTCGACGCCCTGCGCACGGTCGTCGCCGCGGACACCTCGGCCACCGGGCTGTGGGCCATCGGCATCGGGACGACGGGGGTCGTCGACGTCGGCACCGGACGGATCCGGACGGCCTCGAACATCCCCGGATGGAGCGCGCTGCCCGTCACGGACCGGGTCGCCGAGGCGTTCGGGTGCCCGGTCCTCATCGACAACGACGTGCGCCTCGCGGCCCTCGCCGAGCGGACCGTCGGGGTCGCCCGAGGCATCGACACCTTCGCCTTCGTCCACTGGGACGAGCAGATCGGCACCGGCCTCGTCATCGACGGGACGCCGTACCGCGGCGCGACGATGGCCTCCGGCGAGCTCGGCCTCGTCGACGTGTTCCGCGACCCGGACGGTGCGGCGTCGGACGGCTCCTCCCTCCGCGAGGGCAGCCCGGGACCGTTCGAGCGACGGGTCTCGACCCTGGCCGTGCAGGCCCTCGCCGCCGACCTCGCGGAGCACGACCCGCTGGTCGCGTCCGCGCTGGTGGGCACAGAGCCCGCCGACGTGCTCGGCGCGCTGGTGCGGGCCGCGGACGCCGGGAGCGCCGAGGCGGCGGCGGCCGTGGAGCGGCTCGTCGGCTGGTTCTGCGCGGGCGTCGCCGCCCTCGTCCTCGTCGTCGACCCCGGGACGGTCGTCCTCGGCGGACGCACGAGCCGGGTCGGCCGGCCCCTCGCCGACGCCGTCCGCACCGAGCTCGGCCGCCGGACGCTGGACCCGCCGCGGGTGCTGCTCTCCGGCCTCGGGGACTCGGCGGTCGCGACCGGTGCCGTGCGGCTGGCCCTCACGGTGGTCGAGGCGCGCCTGGGTGACGCGGTGGCCGCGCCGTGACGGCCGACGGTGCGACGGCCGACGGTGCGACGGCCGCCGGTGCGACGGCCGACGGTGCGACGGCCGCCGGTGTCGACGTCGGCGGGACCCGCATCAAGGCCGTGCTGCGTCGTGGCGACGTCGTCCTCGGCCGCCACGTCGAGCCGACGCCGGCCGACATCGCCTCGACGATGGGCCCCACGGTGGCGCGGGTGCTCGAGCGGCTCGTCGCGTCGGTCGAGGGGGCGCCGGCGCCGCAGCGCGTGGGGCTGGTCGTGCCCGGCCTCGTCGACGAGGCCGGCGGGCACGGAGTGTGGTCGGCGAACCTCGGCTGGAGCGACCTCGACCTGCGCGGTGCCCTCGCGGTCCACGTCACCCCCGAGGTCGTCATCGGGCACGACGTGCGCGCCGGCCTGCTCGCCGAGCACCTGCTCGGCGCGGCCCGCGGCGTCGACGACGTGCTCTTCGTCCCCCTCGGCACCGGGCTGGCCGTGGCCCTGATGACGGGCGGCCGGGTGGTGCGCGGCAGCACCTGGACGGGTGAGCTCGGCCACGTGCGCGTCCAGCCGGACGGCCCCGAGTGCGGCTGCGGCCGACGCGGCTGCCTCGAGGTCGTCGCGGGCGCCACGGCCGTCGGACGTCGCTGGCGCGAGGCCGGACGGTCGGGGGACGCCTCCGACGTCGCGGCCGGGGTGGTCGCCGAGGACCCGGTGGCGAGCACCATCTGGCACGAGGCGGTGGGCTTCCTCGCCGGCGCCCTGGCCCCCGTGGTCGCCTCTGCCGGAACGCGACTCGTCGTCGTCGGCGGAGGGATGGCCGAGGCCGGACCGACCCTCCTCGACCCGTTGCACGCCGCGCTCACCGAGCTGCTGCCCGACCCGGACGGCGTCGCCGTGGTGCGGGCCGCCCTCGGCGAGTGGGCCGGGGCCATCGGGGCCAGCCACCTCGCGCCGACCGCACCCCCGGCGCCGCCCACGGCCGACGGCGCGGACCCCGTCCGAGCGACCCTGTCCGTGACGGTGCCCGACCTGCCGTAGACTGGTGCGCGGTGGGTCCGCCCGGTTCTGCAGCGGACACCCCTTCTTTGATGTCGATGCCATCGTGACGGACCCCGGTCCGGCCACGGCGCCGCGGCCCCAGAGCCCGCCCGGCAGAACATCCACCTCGTCGCTGCCGACGGCTCGCCCCGCGCTGCGACACCACAGACCTTGGAGTTCCCGTGTCCCACGACACCTTCGGCGCGCTCGGCGTGCCCGCCCCCCTCGTCGACGTGCTCGCCACCGGCGGCATCACGACGCCCACGCCCATCCAGGCCGCGACCCTCCCCGACTCGCTCGCGGGCCGGGACGTGCTCGGCCGGGGCCGCACCGGCTCCGGCAAGACCGTGGCCTTCCTCCTGCCCCTGCTCACCCGCCTCGCCGCGAGCCGTTCGCCGCGGGCGCCCAAGCGTCCCCGGGCGCTCGTCCTGGCCCCCACCCGCGAGCTGGCCACCCAGATCGACGACGCGATGGCCCCGCTCGCGAAGACCCTCGGCCTCACCTCGTGCACGATCTTCGGCGGGGTCGGCCAGGGCCCGCAGGTCGCGAACCTGCGCCGCGGCGTCGACGTCGTCGTCGCCTGCCCCGGCCGGCTCGAGGACCTCATCGGCCAGGGCCACGTCTCGCTCGGCGCCGTCGAGGTGACGATCATCGACGAGGCCGACCACATGGCCGACCTCGGCTTCCTCCCGCAGGTCCGGCGCCTGCTCGACGCCACGCCCGAGCGCGGCCAGCGGATGCTGTTCTCCGCCACGCTCGACGGCGGCATCAGCGTCATCGCCCGCCGCTACCTGCACGACCCGGTGACCCACGAGGCCGACTCCGCGCAGTCCCCGGTCTCGACGATGGAGCACCACGTGCTGCACGTCAGCCACGACGCACACTTCCCCGTCCTCGTCGACCTCACCGCCGCCCCGGGGCGCACCGTCGTCTTCACCCGCACCAAGCACCGCGCCAAGAAGCTGGCCCGCCAGCTCAACGGCTCGGGGGTGCCGGCCGTCGAGCTGCACGGCAACCTCAGCCAGGGCGCGCGCACCCGGACGATGGAGGCCTTCCACAGCGGCGCCGCCCGCACGCTGGTCGCCACCGACATCGCCGCCCGCGGCATCCACGTCGACGACGTCGCCCTCGTCATCCACGCCGACCCGCCGGTCGAGCACAAGGCCTACCTCCACCGCTCCGGACGCACCGCGCGCGCCGGCGCCTCGGGCACCGTCATCACGCTGATGACCGACGACCAGGTCCGCGACGTCCGCGACCTGACCCGCAAGGCCGGCATCCGCGCCACGACGACCCGGGCCGGCGCCACGCACCCCGTGCTGCGCGAGCTCGCCCCGGGCGAGCGCACCTTCGAGGGCGCGTTCGTCTTCGCCGGGGCCTCCGAGTCCTCGGGCTCGCGTGGCGGCGGTGGCGCTCGCGGCGGCCGTGGTGGTCGCGGCTCGGGTGCCGGTCGGAGCGAGGGTTCGGGCCAGCGCCGTGCGGGTGGTCCGCGTCGCGCGCGTGGCCCGCGCGCCGAGGCCGGCAGCGGCCAGGGCGCCCCGCGCTCGGGGTCGGCCGCGCAGGCGTCGGGCCAGAAGCGCTCGGGCCAGGGTCGTCCGGCCGGTGGCCGCGGTGCTGCCGGTCAGGGTGGCGCGCGTCGTGGCCAGGGCGGCGGTCGTCCGCAGGGCGGCGGTCGCTCCGGTGGTGGCGCCGCCGGGTTCTCCGAGCGCGCCGGCGGCCGCTCCCGCTGACCCGCCACCTGCACGTCCCCGACCCCCGAACCCTCCGCGGGTCCCCCCTGCGCGAATGTGTGTGAACTCGCCGGTACATCCCGGCGTGTTCACACACATTCGCGGAAGAGGGCAGGGTCCGCCGGGGCTCAGGCGGGGGGTGCCGGGTCGACCTCGACGTGGGGTCGGCGCTGCCACTGCGCCCAGTCGTCGCTGACCTCGGCCGCGGTGCGCTGGAGCATCGGCAGCAGGTCGTCGACCAGCCGCTCGGTGGAGGTCTCGGCGGCGTGCACGGTGACGTTCATCGCCGCCCGCACGGTGCCGGTGCCGTCGCGCACCGGGACCGCGACCGAACGCACGCCCGGCGCGAGCTCCTCGTCGGCGAGCGCCCAGCCGCGCGCCCGCACCCGCGCCAGCTCGTCGTCGAGCTCGTCGCGCACCGGCTCGCGATGGCCCCGCAGCCCCGAGCGGCTCGGCTGTGCGAGAACGGCATCGAGCTCGTCGGGTGTGAGCGCCGCGAGCAGCACCTTGCCCTGTGAGGTCGGCGGCGCCGGGAAGCGCGTCCCCACCTCGACCCGCAGGGCGATGATCTTGGGCACGGAGACGCGCGCGACGTAGACGATGTCGGAGCCGTCGAGCTGGGCCATCGACGAGGACTCCCCGGTGCGGGCCACGAGCGCCTCGAGCCGCGGCCGGGCGATGTCCCAGAGCCCGAGCGAGGCGACGTAGGCCGTCCCGAGCGAGAGCACCCGCGGCGTCAGCGCGTACGCACCGTCGCGCGAGCGGACGAAGCCGAGCTCCTCGAGCGTGAGCAGCAGGCGGCGGGCCGTGGGCCGGGCCAGGCCGGTCGCCTGCGCCACCTCGCTCAACGACCGCTCGGGGTGCTCGCGGTCGAAGCAGGCGATGACGTCGAGCCCGCGCGCGAGCGCCTCGACGAAGTCCGGTCCCTCACCGCGCCCAGCCATCGCTGCTGCTCCCTCCTGACGACCCGACCGCTGCGCGCCGCACCCTACGCGGTCACGACCGCGCGCCGGGAGCGCTGCTCAGCCCTGGTCGCCCGCGCCCGGCTCGCCGAAGACCGTGCCGCGCGCGAGCGTGGTGTCGGTGCGGAAGTCGGTGTACTGGTACGGGTTGTCGAGCACCTTCCCGTCGTCGTCGGGCAGCGCGGGGTTCATCCCGTCCTGCCAGGCCTGCTCGCCCATCTCTGAGACGAGGTGCTCGACGGTGGCCTCGGCCCGGCGCCGGAGCGCGTCGAGGTCGCACCCCACGAGGCGGCCCTCGTGCTTGACCACGCGGCCGTCGACGAGCACGGTGTGCACGTCGCCGCGCTGGGCCTGGAACGCGACGTGGCCGTAGGGGTTGAGCACGGGGAAGGACACCGGCGAGGCGTCGTTGCGGAGGAGGACGACGTCGGCCTTGGCACCCGGCACGATGCGCCCGATCTCGTCGCGGCCGAGGGCCCGGGCGCCGCCGCGCGTCGCCCAGTCGACGACCTGCTCGGCGCGCAGGTGCACGTTGGTCACGGTGTCGCCGGCCGCGTGCGCCTCGAGGTGCTCGCGCGAGCGGTCGGCGCCGAGGGTCGTGCGCATCGCGGAGAAGAGGTCGCCGCTCCACCAGACGCTGGTGTCCATCGAGAGCGCCACCGGGATGCCGTGCCGGCGCAGCTGCCAGGTGGGCGGGTAGCCCTGGCCGGCGCTCTGCTCGGACTCGGTCGACACCGACACCGTGCCTCCGGTGGCCGCGATGCGGTGGTAGGAGTCGGCGGCCAGCGTGGCGGCGTGCACGTAGACGGTGCGCTCGTCCATGAAGCCGTTCTCGTGCATGAGCCGGATGCCGTCGTCGTTCGTGGCACCCCACACGCCGGCGTGCGTCGTCACCGGGAGGTCGAGCTCGCGGGCGACCTCGAAGGCCGGGCGCTCGGGGAAGGCGGGGTCGCCGGTGACGTCGAAGGCCAGCTGCCAGCCGTACAGGTCGCCGCGGCGGCGCTCGAGGAAGGAGCGCACGTCGGGGTCGGCGGTCCACTCCCACGGCCCGGCCTGGATGTTGCCGTAGCCGAGGACGAAGCGGCCCGGCACGGCCTGGAGCGCGTCGACGGCGGCCTCGGCGTGCTCGACCGACTGGAGGCCGTGCGACCAGTCGACGGTGGTCGTCACCCCGGCCTCGAGGGCGTCCCACGCCGAGAGCAGGTTGCCGGTGTGCACGTCCTCGGGGCGGAAGCGCCGGCCGTGCTCGAGGTAGTACCAGACGAAGTACTGGGTCAGCGTCCAGTCGGCGCCGTAGCCGCGCATCGCGGTCTGCCACATGTGCCGGTGGGTGTCGACCATGCCGGGCATGACGATGCCGCCGGCCGCGTCGACCTCCAGGGCGCCGTCCGGCGCAATGAGGCCGTGCCCGACCTCGGCGATGCGGTCGCCGACGACGAGCACGTCGCCGCCGGTGAGCACGCTGTGGGTGTCGTCCATCGTCAGCACCGTGGCGTTCCGGAACAGCACCGGACGACCGTCGGCCACCTCGTCGTGAGCCATGACCTCTCCCGTTCAGTTCGTGCGGACGGCTGTCCGTCCAGCGGCACCCCTGTGCCGTCGCAGCCACTGTGGGCGCGCTCGGGCCGTCGTGTCAAGGGGCCGCGCGTGGGGACTGCATGCCCTGTGCACGAGCCCTTGACAGCCGCCGCTCCGCGCGGCGAGACTCAGGAGGGCCAGATGCGGACAGGTGTCCGCGATTCGCCACGTGGAGCAGGAGGAGCCGCGATGACCACCAGGTCCGGACCGCTCGCCGGCCTGCTCGTCGCCGACTTCTCGCGCATCCTCGCCGGGCCCTACGCGACGATGCTGCTCGCCGACCTCGGGGCCGAGGTGGTCAAGGTCGAGTCCCCCGGCGGTGACGACACGCGCACGTGGAGCCCGCCGGTGCGCGAGGGTGTCTCGACGTACTACCTCGGCGTCAACCGCAACAAGCGCTCGGTGGCCCTGGACCTCAAGGACGAGGGCGACCTCGCCGCCGCCCGTGAGCTCGCGCGCCGGGCCGACGTCCTCGTCGAGAACTTCAAGCCCGGGGGCCTGGCCCGCTTCGGCCTCGACTACGACACCGTCGCGGCGGGCAACCCCGGCGTCGTCTACGCCTCGATCAGCGGGTTCGGCAGCGGCCCCGGTGGTCGCGAGCTGCCCGGCTACGACCTCATGGTGCAGGCCATCTCGGGGCTGATGAGCCTCACCGGCGCCCCGGACGGCCCACCGTTCCGCGCCGGCATCTCGGTCTTCGACGTCATGGCCGGCCTGCACGCGAGCATCGGGGTGCTCGCCGCCCTCCACGCCCGCGAGGCCTCCGGGCGCGGCCAGCACGTCGAGGTCAACCTCCTGTCCTCGGCCCTGTCCGGGCTGGTCAACCAGTCGAGCGCCTTCGTGGCCGGCGGGGTCGTGCCGACCCGGATGGGCAACAGCCACCCGAGCCTGTTCCCGTACGAGCCGATGCCCTGCGCGGACGGCGACCTCATCATCACGGCGGGCAACAACGGCCAGTTCCGCCGGCTCGTGGAGGTGCTGGGCGTGCCCGAGCTCGCCGACGACGCACGCTTCCGCGGCAACGAGGACCGCACCGCCCACCGCGACGAGCTGCGCCCCCTGCTCGTCGAGCGGCTCGCGACCCGCACGACGATGGAGTGGTTCCGCGACATCACCGCGGCCGGGGTGCCGTGCGGGCCGATCAACACCGTCGACGGGGGAGTGGCCTTCGCCGAGTCGGTCGGGCTCGAGCCCGTCGTCGTCGTCGGGCAGGGCACGGACGCGGTGCCGTCGGTGCGCAACCCCATCCGGCTCTCGGCCTCGCCACCGGACTACGTGCTGCCGCCGCCGTCCCTCGACGAGCACGGCGAGGAGATCCGCCGCTGGCTCGCCACCCCGCCCGACGACGCCGAGGAGACCGACGCATGAGCACCTACCCCACGTCGCTCGGCACCTCGAGCGCCGACGAGATCCGGCTGCTCGGCCAGGACCTCACCGCCGACCTGATGGGCGAGGTCGGGTTCGGCGAGCTCGCGTTCTGGCTCGTCGCGATGCGCCGCCCGACCCCGTCGGAGGTGAGGGTCTTCGAGGCCGTCCTCGTCGCCCTGGCCGACCACGGGTTCACCCCGACGGCGATCGCCGCCCGGCTCACCTACCTCTCGGCGCCCGACTCGCTCCAGGGAGCGCTGGCCGCCGGGCTGCTCGGCGGCGGGTCGCGCTTCCTGGGCGTCACCGAGGACTGCGGCGCCTTCCTCGACGCCGTCGTCACCGACCTCGGCGACGACCTCCCGACCACCGACGAGCAGTGGGACGCCGTCGCGCTCGACGCGGTGCGCCGCACGAAGGAGGCGGGTCGGTTCGTCCCCGGCCTGGGCCACCCGGTGCACAAGCAGGGCGACCCCCGCACCCCGGTCCTCGTCCGGATCGCCGAGGAGGAGGGCCTGCGCGGCCCGCACCTGCGGCTGTTCGAGGCGGTCGGCCGCGTGCACGAGCAGGTGCTCGGGAAGAGGTTGCCGCTCAACGGTGCCGGAGTGTGCGGAGCGGCGCTGGCCGACCTCGGCCTCCCCGTCGAGCTACTGCGCGGCTTCGCCCTCCTGGCCCGGGCTGCCGGCCTGCTCGGCCAGCTCGCCGAGGAGCGCCGCCGCCCCATCGGGATGGACGTGTACCTGTCCGTCGACCGGCACGCCGAGTACGTGGACCCCCAGAGCTGACCGCAGGGAAGGAGACCCTCCATGGCGAAGGTCGTCGCCGTCATCGCCTCGACGCACCATCCGTTCTACTACCGCGCGAGCACCGCTGTGGGAGAGGATCGCCCACCGTTCGCCGACGAGTGGGTGGCCAAGATCGAGCGCTTCCGCGAGACGCTGACGAAGGCACGTCCAGACGTGCTCGTCATGGTCGGCAGCGACCACTTCCACCAGCTCTGGCTCGACAACATGCCGCAGTTCCTCGTCGGCAAAGCGCCTGTCTACGATGCCAACTGGTACAACGAGGAGCGGGAGTTCGGCCTACCGAGGTTCCGCCTCGAGGGCCACGAAGAGCTGTCGTCGCACATCCTGCGCGGCGGGCTCGACTCCGGGTTCGACCTCGCGTTCAGCAACGAGCTGCGCATCGACCACTCGATCACCTGCCCGATCATCACGCTGCGGCCCGAGGCCGACCTGCCGATCGTGCCGATCTACACGAACATCTTCGCGCCGCCGCTGCCGCAGCCGAAGCGCTTCGTCGAGCTGGGCCGCACCATCCGCGAGCTCGTCGAGTCGTGGCCCAGTGACCAGCGCGTCGCCGTCATCGGCACCGGGCACCTGTCCCTCGAGCTCGGCGGGCCGCGCCAGTTCGGCCCGCACGGCCCCGACCCCGACTTCGACCGCAAGGCCGTCGAGTGGATCGCCAACGGCGACCTCGAAGGCTGCCTCGGCGAGGTCACGCTCGACAGCCTCCACCTGCCGGGCAACGCGACCCACGGCTTCATGGACTTCATGCTGATGATGGGCGTCGCGGGTCAGGGCGTGCGCGCCGACCACGTCGACTCCCTCGACCTGTTCCACACGATGGAGGCCTACTTCACCTGGTACCCGGACGGAGCGCCGACATGAGCAAGTACCTGCTCAACAAGTTCCTGTACACGGTCGACCGCGACCCCGAGCTCGTCGAGCGCTACCGCGAGGACGGCGAGGCGTTCGTCGCGTGGTGGGAGGAGACCCAAGCGAACCGGATCCTCAACGTCATCGACGGGGAGGCCAGCACCTGGCTGGCCTTCACCGGCCCGGAGCGCGCGGCCCTCGCGGCGCACGACCACGTCGCGCTCTTCCAGCTGGGCGCCCACCCGTTCCTCACGCTGACCCTCTTCATCGCGATGTTCGAGCGCGACCACCCCGAGCCACTGTCGTACCAGAAGGGCTACGGGGAGGCCCTCGCGCACCTGTCGCTGCCCTACCCCGACATCGCGACCTGACGTGCGCGCCGCGACGCTGACCGCCCACGGCCACCCGCCGGGGGTGACCGAGCGCGCCGATCCCGACGGCCTCGGCGAGGGCGAGGTGCTCGTCGAGGTCACCGCGGTCCCCATCACCCCGCTGGACCTCCTCTGCGCCTCCGGCACCTCGTACTTCGGCCCGCCCGCGCTGCCCTACGTACCCGGGGTCCAGGGTGTCGGCCTCGTGCTCCGCGGCCCGGACGGGCTCGTCGGCCGGCGGGTCTGGTTCCCGACGACCGCGGGGATGGCCCCGGGCGACGGGGCGATGGCGACGCTGGCCCGCGCCGGGGCCGCGTCGGTCGTCGTGGTCGAGGCGGCCGTCGACGACACGGTCGTGGCGGCCCTGGGGCTGTCGGCCGTCTCGGCCTGGGAGGTGCTCGAGCGCCGGGCCGCCCTCGTCGCCGGCGAGACGGTGCTCGTGCTGGGCGCCGGCGGTGCCGTCGGGCAGGCCGCGGTCGGAGCGGCCCGGGTGCTCGGGGCGGGCCGGGTGGTCGCCGCGGCGCGTTCGGGCGAGGCGCTCGAGCGGGCGCGCGCGCTGGGCGCCGACGAGGTGGTCGAGCTGCACAGTGGGGAGGATGCCGCCGCCCTGACGACCCGGCTCTCGGCGACCGTCGAGCGCGGGTTCGACGTCGTCGTCGACCCGCTGGCCGGCGTCCCCGGCAGCGCCGCCGTCGGGGCGCTGGCGGCGGGTGGGCGGCTGGTCAACCTCGGCAGCAGCGCCGGACCGGCCCTGTCCGTCGACTCCGCGGTCGTCCGCAGCCGCTCGGCCGCCGTGCTCGGCTACACCAACGTCTCGCTGACGGCCGCCCGCCAGGCCGAGGTCCTCACGACGGTGCTGGAGCACGCGGCGGCGGGGAGCATCGCCGTCGCGCACGACGTGGTCCCGCTCGACGAGGTGGGCGCGGCGTGGGCGGAGGTGGCCGCCGGCCGGGCCCGCCACCGGGTCGTCCTCGTCCCCTGACCCCCGTTCCTCCCGCGGATGTGTGTGAACACGCCGGCGGCTCCCGGCGTGTTCACACACATCCGCGGCAGGAGGGAAGCGGCGGGTGGGGACGCGACGAGGCCCCCGGTCGCGGATCGCTCCACGGCCGGGGGCCTCGTCGTCGGTCAGCGCAGGCGCAGCGTCGACGTCACCGACTGACCCGTCGCGGGCAGCGTGGTGCCCAGCGCGTACGTGCCCTTGGCCAGGCCGGACGTGCGGACCGCACCGACCCAGAGTGGCCCGACGGCCGACAGGGTGGTCCGGGACACCACCGTCGAGCCCTGCGTCAGCGTGACGACGGGCGCGGCGGTGGAGGCGAACCGGCCGTCGCAGTCACGGACGAGGGCGATGACCGGCACCGGAACCCCGCGCGACAGCGTGAGCGTCGACCCGGCCGTGGGCACGACGTCGAGGCGGTACTCGACGACGACCTGCGCGGTCGTGGTCGCCACGTTGCCCCGGCTGTCGGTGACGGTGACCGTCGCCGTGTGCTGCCCGGCCGTCGCGTACGTGTGCCCGATGGTGCGGGTGCCGGTGACGCCCTCGACCGTCGAGGTCGTGCCGTCACCCCACTCGACCTTCACCGTCGCCGTGTCGCGCGGGTCGGTGACCGTGACCTTGAGCTGGGCGTTGTCCCGACCGCAGGAGACCGAGCCGTCGACGAACGCGGCGTCGACGCGCGGCGGGCCGTCCGGGGCGAGCCCGACGATCACCGGGTCGTGGTCCGAGACGCGGTACTGGTCGGGCGCGTAGAGCGAGCCGACCTGGGCCGCGGACTTGAACTCCGTGTTGTAGTCGAGGATCGCCGGCTCGTCGGAGTTGATGTGGTAGTCACCGACCCCGGTCACCTGCCCGACGAGCGACGCCGAGCCGAGCGCGTGGTCGAGGTAGCCCCACTGCCCGTCGAAGGCGTACGAGTAGGCGTCCTCGCCCTGGTACTTGCGCACGAGGTTGGTGAAGCCGCCCGCCTCGAGGGTGCGGATCGGGTCCTCCTTGGCGTAGGAGTTGTAGTCGCCGACGAGCAGGACGTCGTCGTCACCGGTGCCGGTGGGGTCGGTGCCGAGCCACTGCAGCAGCGCCTTGACCGAGTTGGTCCGGACGACGTTGCAGTTGCCCTGTCCGTCACCGGCATCCGCGACCTCGCAGGCCGAGCCCTTGGACTTCAGGTGGTTGACGTCGACGATGAACACGCCGCCGGTCGCGTTGACCTTCCACGCCTGGGCGAGGGAGGGACGGGCCCGCGGGGCGCTGTCGCCGCCGTTGACGAACTCCGGGGTGTTGAGCACCGAGGTGTTGCCGACCGGCGTGACGACGGACGGCTTGTAGATCGTCCCGACCTTGATGGCGTCCGAGCCGAGCACGTCGGTGCCACCGGTGCGGGCGTCGACGTCGAGGTACGCGTACGTCCCCGGCGCCGTGGCCGCGTTGAGCCGCCCGACGAGGTCGGCGAGCGCGCTGCTCGGGCCGTACCCGTCGTTCTCGATCTCGTTGACGCCGAACACGTCCGCGTCGAGCGCCTTCATCGCGGCGACCGTCTTGGCCGCCTGCCGCTCGAACTCCGCCGCGTTGTTCGCGCCGCGGCAGTCGGTGGCGGCACCGGCCGTCCCGGCGGTGCAGCCGGAGAAGGTGTTGAAGTAGTTGAGCAGGTTCATCCCGACGACCTGGACGTCGCCGCCCACGTCCGGCACGGACGACGGCCGCGGGTTGGCCGCCTCGAAGCGGATGCCGGCACCGGTCTGGTCGACCGGCCGCAGCCGGTAGGCGTTGCCGCTGGCGGCGTTCCCGGCCCACGTGTAGGTCATGACGCCGGTGGCGCCGGTGACGGTGTCGCCGCCGCGCAGGGTGTTCTCGGCCGACAGCGGCTGCCCGCCACGACCCCAGATGATCGGGTCGGGGTTCTGGGCCTGGGTGGCGTCGTCGACGATCAGGCGGTTGAGGGTGTTGGCCGCCTGGAGGGCGAGGGCCTCGGGACCCGGGGCGACGACGTTGGTCGGCTGGCGCAGGCGCCCACCGGAGGAGACGACGACCTGGCCGAAGCGGCCGAGCTGGAAGTGCTCGGTGACCGACAGGGTCTGGGGAAGGTGACCGCCATGCCCTCGTACTGCTCGTAGGCGGTGGCGCTGGCCATCGGGAGGGCGAGCTCGGTGGGCGTCACCGTGCCGGTGCCGCAGACGGTGACACGCGTGGCGTCGGTGGAGATCTGGGTCTGGCCCTGGTTCTCGCCGGCCGTGCCGGTGACCGTCACGACGTCACCGCGAGAGACCAGGTCCTGGTTGCCGCCGTTGAAGACGAAGATGCCGTCGGAGGTGGCGGGGTCGCCGTCCCCGGTGTCCTGGAGGTAGAAGCCGCGCAGGTTCGGGCTGGCGCCCTCGTAGTCGGCGACGACGACGCCGCGCACGGTGGTCGTCTGGCCGGCGAGCGGGGTGGTGTCGCCGGCGCCCTGGACGACGCCGACCTTCGTGGCCGGCAGCGCGCAGCGGTCGACGTCCTCGGGGGTGGAGAAGGACCAGGTGCGGTCGGTGGCCATCGTGTCCGGCGGGTCGTTCGTGTCGACGTCGCTGACCGAGGCGGCGGTGACCGTGACCGTGCACGAGGCGCCGAAGGGCAGGTTCGCGGTCGGGTCGAGGGTGAAGGTCGTCGGGCCGCCGTTCAGGGCGAACGGGACGGCGGAGCCGGCGCAGGTCAGGGAGAAGGCCGAGGCCGGGGCCGTGACCGCCTCGCTGAACGTCACCGTGACGTCCGAGGTCACGGGGGCGGTCGACCCCGCGGCCGGGGTCACGGAGGCGACCGCGGGGGCGTCGTCCTCGACGGGCCCTCCGCCACAGGTGGCGGTGTGCGAGCCGAGCCCGTCGAAGGTGTCCTGCGGGTAGCCGTCCCACTCGGGCACCGGGTCGTACGCGTTCGTCGGGTCGGTGTCACCCACGCACACCTCGGTCTTGCGACGCAGGGTGTGGTTCTGCGTCGTGACGTCGCCGCTTCCCCAGACGACGAAGCCACCGATCTGGCCGATGGAGTCCAGGACCGCACCGCCCTGGCCGCCCTTGCGCAGGACGACGGTGTCGTCGCCGTTGTAGAACGCGCTCGAGGACGTCTGGTCAGCCGCGGCGAGGATCTGAGGGTTCGCCGGCGTGGCCGAGGTGCCCGTGTACGCGAGGACCCAGGTGTCGCCCGGCGCGACCGCGCCCGTCAGGGGGATGGTCAGCCCGGGCGTCGTGTTCGCGTTCGAGTACTGCTGGACGACGTACCCGCCGGCGGCGAGGTCGACGGGGGCGCCCGTCCCGTTGTAGATCTCGAGCGCCTTGTTGTTGCCCGAGCCCTCGACGTACTCCGAGAAGAAGAGGTCGGTGGCGGCGGCCGACGCGGGGGTGGGCGTCAGCGCGACGGGCGCGGCCAGGGCGAGGGCGCCGACGGCCACCCTCACCACGAGCCGACGCAACGGCATGCGGTTCATGCATCCTCCTGGGTCCTGCGGGGAGCGCCGACCTGTCCTCGACGGCTCGACCCGCTCACGGTGGCTCGGAACGTAGCACCGGGAAACGACCTCGACCACTCGAGCGACCACCCGATCCGTGAACGGTCGGCGAACCCTCGATGGACCCGGGCGCGGGTTCACCGGCGGGTCACCCGGAGGACGAGGCAGTCGACGGCAGGCGGCGGGTGGAACGCCGAGCGCGGCACGCGCCGGACCACCGCCACCGAGCACTCGCCGGCCCAGCGCCCGGCTCCCGGGGCGCGCAGCTCGACCCACCGTCGGGCCGCGGCCTGCTGGAGCACCAGGTCGGCCTGCACGAGCCGGGACCCGCGGGACGTCAGGCGGCGCAGCAGCGCGCTCGAGCCGTCGAACGGAGGGTTGCCGACCACCGGAACGGGGTGCGCGGCAGCCGCAGGTCCCGGACGTCGGCGCGCACCACCGTGAGCCGTGGCGAGTCGATGCGCCGCAGGGCGGCCAGGCGACCCGGGTGCAGCTCGACGGCCACGACGCGGGCGCCGCGCGCGAGGAGGTGGCGGGTCAGCGTCCCGGTGCCCGCACCGGGGTCGAGGACGAGGTCGCCCGGCGACACACCGCTGGCGGTGACGACGCGTCGGGCCGTGGAGTCAGAGAGTCGGTGCCATCCCCAGCTCGTGCTCCGCGGGCCGGAGGCGGACACGGCAGGTCACCGTGGTGATCGTGAACATGCGGCGACGGTAGATCGTGACCCGCTGTGCAGCAACGGATTATCAGTGGTCTCGACGGCCGCCGGACCCGGGTGTCGCTCGGGCTCCAGCCGGCGCCTCGTGCCGCTAGCGTGGCCGGAGGGCATTCGGGGCACGACGGAGGGAAGCACGACATGGCGTTCAGCACGGGCGACGAGGTCAGCTGGAACACCTCGCAGGGCAGCACCCACGGCACGGTCAGGGAGAAGCGCACGAGCGACTTCCAGCACGACGGGCAGACGTTCAAACCCACCGACGACGACCCGTACTACATCGTCGAGTCGGCGAAGACCGGCGCCACCGCGGCCCACAAGGAGTCGGCGCTGAGGAAGCACTCGTGAGCCCGGTCCCCCCGAAGGACGTCCAGCGGGCCGCGGCCCGGGCCGTCCGCTGGATCGGCGAGGGGCGGGCGGGGGAGGGCTTCACGACGACGGGGCGTCGCCGGGCCACGCAGCTCGCCGGTGCCGAGGACGTGAGCACGGACGTGCTGCGCCGGATGCGCGACTACTTCTCGCGGCACGCCGCCGACAAGGAGGCCGCGGGGTTCCAGCGCGGCGGGGCGGGCTACCCCAGCCCGGGACGGGTCGCCTGGGACGCGTGGGGTGGCGACGCCGGCGAGCGCTGGGCCAACAGCCGGAAGTTCACCGAGGACTGACCGCCGGGACGGCTCGCGAGCCGTCCCGCTCGTCGCGAGCCGCGCCGGTCGGGCTCGGGAGGACCGGACCGGCTCGCGAGCCGGTCCGTCCTCGTCGCCCGGCCGCACCGCGGTCAGCCGAGGTGGCCGCGGACGCTCGCGTGCCCCTTGAGCAGGTTGCGGGCGATGGTCCGGCGCTGGATCTCGTCGGTGCCCTCGTAGATGCGCAGCAGCCGCAGCTCGCGGTACCAGCGCTCGAGCGGCAGGTCGCGGGTGTAGCCCATCCCGCCGTGCACCTGGAGCATCCGGTCGACGATCTGGTTGGCGTGCACCCCGCCGAACAGCTTGGCCGTCGACTGCGCCTGGCGCGAGTCGCGCCCGGCATCCACCTGCCACGCGGCGGACAGGACGAGCCAGCGCAGCGCCTCGATCTCGACGGCCGAGTCGGCGATCATCCACTGGATGGCCTGCCGCTCGGCGATCGGCTTCCCGAAGGTCACCCGGGTGCGCGCGTGCTCCATCGCCATCTCGACCATCCGCTCGCAGCCGCCGAGGGCGCGCGCCGGCAGCAGGTAGCGGCCCTTGCCGATCCACTGCATGGCCAGCGCGAAGCCCTTCCCGACCTCGCCGAGCACCGCCGACCCGGGCACGCGGACGTCGTCGAAGGTCAGCGCCGCCGGACCCCACTCGCCCATCGTGTCGATCGGGTGCGAGGTCCATCCGCGGTCGCGGTCGACGAGGAAGCAGGTGACCGACTCGCCGGTGCGTCCCTCCGCGTGCGCCTCGGGGTCGGTGACGGCGAAGACCATGACGAAGTCGGCCTCGTGCCCGCCGGTGATGAAGGTCTTCTCGCCGTTGATCACCCAGTCGTCGCCGTCCTGGCGGGCAGCGGTGCGGATGGCCCGCGCGTCCGACCCGGCCCCGGGCTCGGTGATGGCGAAGCAGCTGCGCCGCGTGCCCTCGATGGTGGGCCGCAGGTACTCGTCCTGCTGGCTCTCCGAGGCGTTGAAGAGGATGTTGTCGGCCTCGCCGGCGAACCGGAACGGGACGAACGAGCGCCCGAGCTCGACCTCGACGAGCGCCGCCATGACGGCCGACAGGCCCATCCCGCCGTACTCCTCGGGCGTCAGCACTCCGAAGAAGCCGGCCTCGCGGGCGGTGTCCTGCAGCCGTTTCAGCTCCTCGGCGGGCAGGCCGCGTTCGTGCCGACGCTCGCGGGCGAGGACGTCCTGCTCGAGCGGCATGACCTCCTTCTCGACGAAGGTCCGCACCCACTGGCGGATGTCGCGCTCGTCGTCGGTGAGGTCGAGGTCCATCGGTCGTGCTCCCGTCGGTCGGCGTGCCCCGGGACGTCGGTGGCCCGGGGCACCCCCCGATCATCACCCCTGCCGCTGCGCGTCGGGGCCGCGCGCGTCGGACCGATGAGTTCCGGCCCCCGCGCCGGTCAACCCCCACGAGGGCACCGGTGGGTGACCCTTGCCGGGGCGCCACGGCCTCGGGACACTGGACGACACCGCCCGCCGACCACTCGGGCGGGAGACGGAAGGGGCCGGCATGTCCGACGCAGCCATCCACGTGCTCGTGGGGACGAGCAAGGGAGCCTTCGTCCTCGACGGGGACGCCGACCGGTCCGGATGGACCGTGCGCGGCCCGTACTGCGACGGGTGGCCGGTCAACCACGTCGTCGGGGACCCCGGGACCGGCACGATGTGGGCCGGCGGCGGGGGCGACTGGTCGGGCGCCGGGGTCTGGCGCTCCGACGACGCCGGGCACACCTGGGAGCTCACGAAGCTGACGACCGGCGAGATGGACACCTGGGCGGCGAACGACCCGGGCTTCGCGGCGATGATCGGGTGGACGGAGGAGCCGGCGCCCTTCGGCGACGCGTTCTCGCAGGTGTGGTCGCTCGCCCGCGTCGGTGACCGCCTCTACGCCGGCACCAAGCCCGCCACCCTCCTCGTGAGCGACGACGACGGTCGCACGTGGTCGGAGGTCAAGGGCCTCACCGACCACCCGTCGCGGCCGGAGTGGAATCCCGGCGGCGCGGGGTTGGTGCTCCACACGATCGTCGCCGACCCGGCGGACCCCGAGCGGATGTGGGTCGGCATCTCGGCGGCCGGCGTGTTCGTCACCCGCGACGGCGGGGTGACGTGGGAGCGGGCCAACGACCTCGCCGAGTCGGCCGCCGACGGCACGGCCGAGCACCCCGCGGAGCCGTCGGAGGGGCAGGTCGGCCACTGCGTCCACCACCTCGAGCACGCCGAGGGCGACCTGCTCTACCAGCAGAACCACCACGGGGTGTGGCGCTCGGACGACGGGGCGGCACCTGGCGAGACGTCACCGAGGGCCTCCCGTCGACCTTCGGCTTCCCGCTCCAGACCCATCCGCGCGACCCGCAGACCGTGTGGACGTTGCCGCTGAACGGCGACATGGCCGGGCGCTACCCGCCGGATGCGGCTGCGGCGGTGTGGCGTTCGCGCGACGGCGGCGCCTCGTGGGAGGCCCGTCGCGACGGCCTGCCGCAGCAGTCGTGCTTCTTCACCGTGCTGCGGCAGGCGATGAGCGGCGACCGCCAGGAGCCCGCCGGGGTGTACTTCGGCACCAACAGCGGGTCGGTGTTCGCCAGCCGCGACGAGGGCGAGACGTGGGACGAGGTGGCCCGTCACCTGCCGACCGTGCTGGCCGTGGAGGTGCTCGAACCGCGAGGATGAGCCCGTGAGCAGCACCACGACGACGGCCGTCTCCTTCACCGCCACCCCCGAGGTGGTGCGCGGGGTGACGCTGCTGCGGCTGCCCACCGAGGCCAGCCGGGCCCTGCCCTCGCGCGGTCAGGTGGCCGTCACGGGGATGCTCGACGGCGAGCCGTTCGAGACCGTCGTCGAGCCGGACGGTCGTCGGGGTCACTGGATCCGGCTGTCGGACAGGGCATCCGGCGAGGACGTCGAGGTGTCGCTCGCGGTGGCGGAGGAGTGGCCCGAGCCGTCGGTACCGGCCGACCTCACCGCGGCGCTCCACGACGCGCCGGACCACATCCGTGCGGTCTGGGACGACATCACCCCGATGGCCCGCTGGGAGTGGGTGCGCTGGGTCGGCGCCACCGCCAACCCGGACACCCGCGCCAAGCGCGTCGGGGTGAGCATCGACAAGATCGACCACGGCAAGCGCCGCCCCTGCTGCTTCGACCTCTCCTCGTGCACCGACCCGGACGTCGCCCGCGGCGGCAAGCTGCCCGAGCCGTCCTGACCCGGGCGCCCCCAAGTTCCCGGAGTCGAGGGCGGAAGTGGTCGTTCCGGCAGCCACTTGCGCACTCGACTCGGCAGAGTCCGGGCGACCTGCCCGCGTCCCCCCGCGACCGCACCCGGACCCGCGCACCTCTCCCGGAGCGGGGGCCACCTACGATCGCGGCATGAGTGCCGACCTCGTCGCCAAGGGCCTGGCCGGGGGGTACGCACACCGCACCCTCTTCGAGTCCCTCGACCTCACGGTCGCCCCGGGCGACGTCGTCGGCGTGGTGGGGCCAACGGCGCCGGGAAGACGACGCTGCTGCGCCTCCTCGCCGGCGACCTCGAGCCGCTGGCCGGCACCATCGCCACCGCGCCCGCCGACGCGTTCGTCGGCTGGCTGCCGCAGGAGCACGAGCGCCTGCCCGGGGAGGGCATCGCGGGGTACGTCGCGCGCCGCACCGGAGCCGCGGCGGCGACCATCGCGATGGAGGCCGCGGCCTCGGCGATGGCCGACCCCGACGCCCCGTCCACGGCCGGCGACGCCTTCGCCCACGCCCTCGACCACTGGCAGGCCACCGGAGCACCCGACCTCGGGGAACGGCTGCCACCGGCGCTCGCCGACCTCGGCCTCGACCTCCCGCCGGACACCCCGATGACCGCGCTCTCGGGCGGTCAGGCGGCCCGGGTGGCCCTGGCGGCCCTGCTGCTCAGCCGCTTCGACGTCGTCCTCCTCGACGAGCCGACGAACGACCTCGACCTCGCCGGGCTGCGGCGGCTCGAGGACGTCGTCCGCGGGATGCGCGCCGGCGTCGTCCTCGTCTCGCACGACCGCGAGTTCCTCTCGCGGGTCGTCACCCGCATCGTCGAGCTCGACCTCGCCCAGCACTCGGTCGCGGTCTTCGACGGCGGGTACGACGCCTACCTCGAGGAGCGGGCGGTCGCGCGCCGTCACGCGCGGGAGGCCTACGAGGAGTTCGCCTCGACGAAGGCCGACCTCGAGGGTCGGGCCCGCACCCAGCGCGAGTGGAGCTCGCAGGGCGTCCGCAACGCGATGCGTAAGAGCCCGGACAACGACAAGATCCGCCGGAAGGCGCAGGCGGAGTCCTCGGAGAAGCAGGCTCGCAAGGTGCGCCAGATGGAGTCGCGGATCGCGCGGCTGGACGAGGTCGCCGAGCCGCGCAAGGAGTGGCAGCTGCAGTTCAGCATCGGCCGGGCGCCCCGCTCGAGCTCGGTCGTGGCGACCCTCGACGACGCAGCGGTCCGGCTGGGGGAGTTCGACTTCGGGCCGGCCTCGCTGCAGGTGGGCGCGGGGGAGCGGATCGGCGTGACCGGCCCGAACGGCGCCGGCAAGACGACGCTGCTCCGCCTTCTCACCGGGCGGTTGGCACCCGACACCGGGCGCGCGAGCCGCGGGCCGTCGGTCGCCGTCGGCGAGATCGACCAGGCCCGCACCGGCCTCGCCGAGGACCGGCCGCTGGGCGCGGCGGTCGAGGACGCCCTGCCGCAGCTGGCGCCGGCCGACGTCCGCACCCTCCTCGCGAAGTTCGGGCTGAGGGCCGACCAGGTGGCGACACCCGTCGGCGGCCTCTCACCCGGCGAGCGCACCCGCGCGGCGATGGCCCTGCTCCAGGCGCGGGGGTGAACGTCCTCGTGCTCGACGAGCCGACGAACCACCTCGACCTGCCCGCCATCGAGCAGCTCGAGTCGGCGCTGGAGTCCTACGACGGCACGCTGCTGCTCGTGACGCACGACCGCCGGCTGCTCGACGCCGTCCGGCTCGACCAGCGCTGGCACGTCGAGGACGGACGGGTCACGGTCACGCACGTCGGCTGACGCCCCGGGCTCACACCTGGCAGCCCGGGCACCAGAAGAGGTTGCGACCGGCCATCGACTCCTTGACGACGAGCTCGCCGCAGCGCGGGCAGGGCCGTCCGTGCCGCCGGTAGACCGCGTAGACGGGCCGGATGCGCCCGGTGCCGCCGTCGGCGAGCAGGGTCTCGGCGCGGTCGACGTCCCCGTCCGCGACGAGGATGCGGCCGGTGCGCACCCCGAGCGGCATGAGCCGGACGAGGTCGTCCCACACCTCGTGGACGAGACGGGTCGGCACCTCGCGGGCCGGGGTGTGCGGGTCCAGGGCGTGGCGGTGCAGCAGCTCGGCCCGGTAGACGTTGCCGACGCCGGCGACGAGGGTCTGGTCCATGAGGACGGCGCCGACGGCCCGGCGCGTGCGTCCGATCCGCTCGAGCACGGAGGCCGGCAACCGGTCCCCGCGCAGCGGGTCGGCGCCCAGACCGGCCTCCACCGTCGCCCACTCGGCCGGGGTGACCAGCTCGCAGACGATCGGCCCGCGCAGGTCCCCGACGTGCGTGCGGTTCACCATCCGCAGCCGCACCTGTCCGGTGAGCGGGAGGTCGGTCGGCGGCTCGCCGCGGTCGACCCGCCGGTGTCGACGCACCCCGAAGCGCCCGAACAGCCCGAGGTGCACGTGGACGACGCGTTCGCCCTCGACGTGGACCGCGAGGTGCTTGCCGTGCGCCTCCGCCGACTCGACGCGGGCTCCGTCGAGCACCGCCGCCGACTCCGCGAACCGCCCCTGGGGCGAGGAGAAGCGCACCGCCGTCCCGGCGAACGCCGCCTCGACGCGCTGCGCGAGCGCGTGGATCGTGTGGCCTTCGGGCATCGGCCCATCCTCGCCCGCGGGGCAGACAGCGGCGCGGGCGGACCCTGGGCTCGAGACCGGGCCTTGGCGCCGGGCCCGGGCGGCCTCTACGGTCGAGGCCATCGAGGAGGAGGTCGGCATGGCGGGCGAGCAGCACGACCGGAAGACGACGGCGACCGGCGGGGACGTCGAGGAGTTCGTCTCGGGCGTACGTGACGAGCGGCGGCGCGCGGACGCGCAGGAGGCGCTGGCCCTGCTCCGCGAGGTGACCGGGGCCGAACCGCGGATGTGGGGGCCGAGCACCATCGGGTTCGGGCGTCAGCCCTACAGCACGGCCGACGGCAAGCAGCGCGAGTGGTTCGCCGTGGGACTGTCCCCGCGCAAGGCGGCGCTGACGCTCTACGGCCTGACCTACGACGGCAGCAACGACGACCTCCTGGGCCGGCTGGGCCCGCACACCACCGGCAAGGGCTGCCTCTACGTCAAGCGGCTCGCCGACCTCGACCGCAACGTGCTCACCGAGCTCGTCGGGCGGGCCTGGGCGAGCAACCACGAGCCGGAGGGATGAACCCGCCGCCGGGCGGGGCAGGCATCCCCGTCGACGCGCTCGACTTCTACGACGACCTCGCCGCCGAGAACACCCGGACGTGGTGGCAGGCGAACCGGGCGCGCTGGGAGGAGTCGGTGCGCGAGCCGATGGAGTGGCTCGTCGAGGCCCTGACCGACGAGTTCGGGGCGGCCCGGCTCTACCGGCCGCACCGCGACGTGCGCTTCAGTGCCGACAAGTCGCCGTACAAGGACCACCAGGGCGCGCTGGCCGCGACCGTGCCCGGCGTCGGGTTCTACGTGCAGGTCTCGGCCGAGGGGCTGATGACCGGGGGCGGCTTCTACCCGAGCGGCCCGGACCAGACACCGCGCTACCGGGCGGCGGTCGACGCACCGGCCTCGGGCGGGGCCCTGCAGGCGGTGGTGGACCGCCTCGTCGCCTCGGGTTTCGAGATCGGCGGCGAGCAGGTGGCGACCCGGCCGCGCGGGGTGGCGGCCGACCACCCCCGCCTCGACCTGATGCGCCACAAGCACCTCATCGCGGCCCGCCGCCACGGGTCGCCGCCGTGGCTCGACACCCCCGAGGTGCTCGAGCGCGTGCGGGCCGACTGGCGGGCCGTGCGCCCGCTCGTCGACTGGCTGACCGAGCACGTCGGCGCCACGCAGGTACCGCGCGGGCGCTGACCGCGCGCCCGCCCGGTCGGCGCCGCCGCCGCCATGCGGGAGAATCGACCCCGATGACGCTCACCGACCGCCTCACCGGCGACCCCACCGGCGACCCCACCGAGGCGGGCTCCGGGGCCGACGCCGCCCTCGACGTCTTCGTCGAGTGGGCCGGCGAGCGCGGCTTCGCCCTCTACCCGGCGCAGGAGGAGGCCGTGCTGGCGCTCGCCGAGGGCGCCCACGTCGTCCTCGCCACGCCCACCGGCTCCGGCAAGTCGCTCGTCGCCGTCGCCGCGCACGCGCAGGCCCTCGCCACCGGTCGCCGTTCCTGGTACACCGCGCCCATCAAGGCCCTGGTGTCCGAGAAGTTCTTCGCCCTCGTCGAGACCTTCGGGGCCGAGCAGGTCGGGATGCTCACCGGTGACGCGGCCGTGAACCCCGGCGCCCCCATCATCTGCGCGACGGCCGAGGTCCTCGCGAACCACGCACTGCGGGAACGGGATGCGTCCGACATCGGGCTCGTCGTCATGGACGAGTTCCACTTCTACGGCGAGCCCGACCGCGGATGGGCGTGGCAGGTGCCGCTGCTGCTGCTGCCCGACACCCAGCTGCTGCTCATGTCGGCGACCCTCGGCGACACCACCGAGCTCGAGCGCGACCTCGGCCGCCGCACCGCCCGCGAGGTCGTGTCGGTCAAGGGCGTCGAGCGACCCGTCCCGCTCGAGCACGAGTGGGTCCTCACCGCGGTGCACGAGACCATCGAGCTGCTGCTGCGCGACGACCGCGCGCCGGTGTACGTCGTCTCGTTCACGCAGTCCGGGGCCGTCGAGCAGGCCCAGGCCCTCATGTCGGTCGAGGTGGTGCCGTCGGCGCGCAAGGCGGCCATCAAGGAGGCGGTCGGCGGGTTCCGGTTCGGGAAGGGGTTCGGGCAGACGCTGCGCCGGCTCGTGCTGCACGGCATCGGCGTCCACCACGCGGGGATGCTGCCGAAGTACCGGCGCCTCGTCGAGACCCTCGCGCAGGCCGGTCTGCTCGCGGTCGTGTGCGGCACCGACACCCTCGGCGTCGGCATCAACGTGCCCATCCGCACCGTCCTCTTCACGTCGCTGACGAAGTACGACGGGCGCAAGCAGCGGGTGCTGCGGGCGCGCGAGTTCCACCAGATCGCCGGACGGGCCGGGCGCGCGGGGTTCGACACCGTCGGCTACGTCGTCGTCCAGGCGCCCGAGCACGTCATCGAGAACTCCAAGGCACTCGCGAAGGCCGGCGGCGACCCGAAGAAGGAGCGGCGGGTCGTCCGCCGCAAGCCGCCCGAGGGTGTGCTGACGTACGCGCAGTCGACGTACGACCGGCTCGTCACGGCCGAGCCCGAGCCGCTGACCTCGAAGATGCGCGTCACGCACGCGATGGTGCTCAACGTCCTCGACCAGTGGGAGGGCCAGCAGGACGCGCTGCACACCCTCCTGCTCGACAACCACGAGGACGACGAGCGTCGCGAGCGGATGGTCGAGCGGGCCGTGCAGGTGCTCGGGTCGCTGCTGCGGGCCGGGGTGGTCGAGCCGGACGACGGCTCGGTCGTCGCCGACTGGCTTCCGCCCGAACCGGATCCGCCCGAGGCGCCTCCCGTGGAGGCGGCACCGGCGCCCGAGCCCGACCCGGCACCCGTCGGAGAAGGACTGGGCGCGCTGGGGGCAGCGCTGGCCGCCGCCGGCCTGGCCCCCACCCCCTCTGCATCGTCCGGCTCGTCCGGGTCGAGTGCGGAAACGGCTGCCCGGGCGACCGGCTCCGCACTCGACGCCGAGGACGCGGTGGAGGCATCCCCCCTCGAGCGGTTCCTTCGGCGCGAGGGGCGGCGGTACGAGGAGGGCCCGTTCCAGGTCGCGATGGACCTGCACGAGGGGTTCGCGCTCAACCAGGCGCTGTCGGCCTTCGCGCTGGCCGCCCTCGAGCTGCTCGACCGCGAGTCGCCCGACTACGCACTCGACGTCGTGAGCGTCATCGAGGCCACCCTCGACGACCCGCGCCCGGTGCTCATGGCCCAACAGTTCGAGGCGCGCGGCGAAGCCGTGGCGGCGATGAAGGCCGACGGCATGGAGTACGAGGAGCGGATGGACGCCCTCGAGGACGTCACGTGGCCCAAACCCCTCGCCGAGCTGCTCGAGCAGTCGCTGCGCACCTACCGGCAGCGCCATCCGTGGGTCGACCCGCGCGACCTGTCGCCCAAGTCCGTCGTGCGCGAGCTGTTCGAGCGGGCGATGACCTTCGGCGACTTCGTGGCCCACCACAAGCTGGCCCGCGCCGAGGGCGTCGTGCTGCGCTACCTCACCGACGCCTACCGCGCGCTGCGCTCGACGGTCCCGACCTCGGCGCGCACCGAGGAGCTCGACGACCTCGTCGAGTGGCTCGGCGAGGTGGTGCGGGGCACCGACTCCAGCCTCCTCGACGAGTGGGAGGCGCTGGCCAACCCATCGGACGCCGCCGACCCCGAGGTGCGACCCACGACCGAGGGCCGGGCGCTCTCCGCGAACCCGCGCGCGCTGCGGGTGATGGTGCGCCAGAGCATGTTCCGCAGGGTCGAGCTGCTGTCGCTCGGGAGGTACGAGGCCCTCGCGGCGATCGACGGCGGCCTGTCGGCGGAGCAGTGGCAGGACGCCGCGGCCGGCTACCTCGCCGAGTACCGGCAGTTCTCGACCGGGCCGGCCGCCCGCGGGCCGGCGCTCTTCACGGTCGAGGAGGGCGACGGCCTCTGGCACGTCACCCAGGTGCTCGACGACGAGGACGGCGACCACGACTGGCGCCTGACGGCCGAGCTCGACCTCGCCGCCACCGACGAGGCCGGCGAGCCCGCCCTCGTCGTCACCGGCCTCGCGCCCCTGACCTGAGGGGACGCCGCCCCGACGCTCCATCGGGTCGAGGTATTCCGCCACCGCGAGACGGCAGCGGGATACCTCGAACCAGCCGTGACCGTCCCGGTGAGCGGAACTTTGTGTCCCAGCTCGCGAGAGCGGCGGGAATCGGTGCCGGTGGTGACGTGTTGGGCCCGGACGGACCACCCCCTCAGACCCCTCCGGAAGGACCTCGCCGTGGCCTCGACCACCGCCACCGACCCGCGCCCCACCGACGACGGCACCCCGGACGGCCCCGCCCGCCGCCGCCTGCGCCTCCCGTTCTGGGCCCAGATCGTCGCCGGCCTCGTGCTCGGCGCGCTCCTCGGCTGGCTGGCCCGGGCCACCTCCTCCGACGGCCTGACCACCACCCTGGACGTCATCGGCAGCAGCTTCGTCAGCCTGCTGCGCACCATCGTCGTGCCGCTCGTCTTCCTCGCCATCGTCGTCAGCGTCGCCCGGCTCCGCGACGTGACGAACGCCGCGCGCCTCGCGGGCCAGACCCTCCTGTGGTTCGCGATCACCGCGGCCATCGCGGTCGGCATCGGCATCACCATCGGCCTGGTCACCGACCCCGGGCTGCGCACGAGCGTCGACCGCTCGGCGGTGGCCGCCCCGGGCCACACCGGCGCGTGGACCGACTTCCTCCAGGGCATCGTCCCCGCGAACATCCTCGGCCTGCAGGGCAGCTCGGGCGACGACGGCTCGGTGAGCCTGGACTTCAACGTCCTCCAGATCGTCGTCATCGCCCTGCTCATCGGTGTCGCGGTGCTCAAGACCGGGAAGCGCGCCGAGCCGTTCGTCGCCTTCTCCGAGAGCTTCCTCGCCGTCGTGCAGACCGTGCTGTGGTGGGTCATCCGGCTCTCGCCGCTCGGGACGCTCGGCCTCATCGGCACCGCCGTCGCGACCTACGGCTGGGACCTGCTCGCCCCGCTCGCCGTCTTCACGATCGACGTCTACGTCGGGTGCGCCCTCGTCCTGCTCGTCGTCTACCCGCTCGTCCTGCGGGCCCACGGCCTGAGCCCGGCGAAGTTCTTCTCCGGCGCCTGGCCGGCCCTCCAGCTGGCGTTCGTGTCGCGCAGCTCGGTCGGCACGATGCCGGTCACCCAGTACGTCACGACGCGCAACCTCGGCGTCCCGCGCGAGTACGCCTCGTTCTCGGTGCCGCTCGGCGCGACGACGAAGATGGACGGCTGCGCCGCGATCTACCCGGCCCTGGCCGCGATCTTCGTCGCGCAGTTCTTCGGGGTCGACCTCGGCGTCACCGACTACCTGCTCATCGCCTTCGTGTCGGTCGTCGGCTCGGCGGCCACGGCGGGCCTCACCGGCGCGGTGGTCATGCTGACCCTCACGCTGTCGACGCTCGGGCTGCCGCTCGAGGGCGTCGGGCTGCTGCTCGCCATCGACCCCGTCCTCGACATGATGCGGACGATGACGAACGTCGCCGGCCAGGCGCTGGTGCCGACCGTCGTCGCCAAGCGCGAGGGCATCCTCGACGAGGCCGTCTACGCGGGCGACCGCTCGCGCGACCCCGTGGGCGACGCCGCCCTCGCCGCCGCCTGATCTCCGGGCACCACCGGAGCGCCTCGGTGGGAGGGTCGACCGGGTCGAGACCCGGTCGACCCTCCCCGGGCGTCACCGAGACAGGCAACCGGCGACGACTCCGGACGCCGTGCGCTGGGCCTGCGGAGGTATCACCGCGGACGGCCCTCCCTCCTCGTTCTCGACCGGTGAGAGGAGACGGCCATGAACGGCATCGTGGGGGCGGTCGGTGACGCGGGGCGGCGCGACCTGTTCTACCTGGACGAGGACTTCCACCTGAAGCAGCGCACGTGGAACGGGCAGGAGTGGGTCATCCAGTGGATCGACCACGGAGGCATCTTCACCTCGGTGCCGGCGGTGGTGTCCAGGGTCGACACCCACCGGCCGATCGTCGTCGGTGACCTGGGGGACCTCGAGGACCTGACCGTCGACGAGTCGGCCGGTCCCGCGCCCGGCCACGGCCCGGGTCACGTCCCGCCGACGCACCTCCCGACGACGCCGCTCACGCCTGCCGGCGGGCTCGCCCCGCTCGAGCCGGCGCTCCCCACTCCCGCGCCCGTCGAGCCGGTGCCGGGCGGAGGTCCCGGCGTCGAGCCGTGGGTCGGGCACGGACCCTTCGGACCCGAGGTGACCGAGCAGCGCATCGACGTGTTCGGCCTGGGGCTCGACTACGCCATGTACACGAAGACCCTCTGGGGCGGGGCCGGCCGCCCGTCCGGCCCGTGGCGCCGTCTCGAGGGTGTGTTCACGAGCGCACCGGCCGCCATCTGGCTCGGCGACGAGCTGCACGTGCTCGGGCTCGGCGTCGACCTCGGCATGTACTGGCGGACCCGCACCCGGTCCGGATGGACCCCGGGATGGCAACGGGTGGGTGGGTACTTCAGCAGCCCTCCGGTCGTCGTGTCGTGGGGGCCCGGCCGTTTCGACGTGTTCGCGCGCGGGGCCGACTTCTCACTGCGCCGGCGCCGGTTCGAGAGCGGCGCGTGGGACCCCGAGTGGCAGAACCTCGGTGGCAACCTCGCGTCGGCACCGGCGGTCGCCAGCTGGGGCCCGGACCGACTCGACGTCGTCGCCGTCGGCCACCGCGACGGCGCCACGCCGGACGGCGGCCTCGTCCACCGCTGGTGGGACGGCGACATCTGGAACGACTGGGAGCAGATCGCCGGCCGCACGACCGGTGACGACGTCGCGTTCACCTCCGCGCCCGCCATCGCGACCCGAGGCCCGGGTCGTCTCGACGTCTGCGCCATCGACACCGCCGGCACGTTGCGGCACATCGCCTTCGGGGACGGCGCGTGGAGCGACCCGACGCCGGTCAGCCCGGTGCAGCAGATGCGCTCGACGCCGATGCTGCTCGCGACGGGCCCGGACGAGGTCGAGGTCATCACCCCCGGCGTCGACCGGAACCTGTGGCGCAAGACGCTCACCGCGGGCACCTGGGAGCCGCTCAACTTCTGGCAGCTCGGCGACCACGTGCGGCTCCCCTCGCAGTACCGGTTCTCGATCGACCTCGTCCGGGTCGACACGGCCCGCTCGTTCAACAACGACACGGTGACCGGGCAGTGCACCCTGGCCGTCGGGAGCTGGCCCACGCGGACGGGCCGCGACGACTGGCCGTTGCGCACCCGGACCCAGCGTCTGGGGAAGATGGGCGGCACGTCGCCCGACGAGGGGCAGACCAACCTCCTGAGCCTCGACCCGGTGACCATCGAGCTCCACGAGTCGGCCGCCTTCGGGTACACCTTCGTCAACAGCGACGAGCCCGAGGACGTCGTGTCCGCGGCCCTCCAGGGTCAGGCCGAGAAGCTCGCGGAGTGGTCCGGTCGCGCCTTCGTCAAGGCGGCCGCGGGCGGCGTGGGCCTGACGAAGGTGGAGGTCGGTGACCTCTCGGCGCCGATCACCGGACCACTCCTCGGACTGCTCGGGGGTGGTTCGGTGAGGTCCTGCGCGCGCTCGTCGAGGACGCGTGCGACGGGGCGGTCGCCGCCGAGAACTTCGTCCGCCGGGGCGACGAGCTGCACCGGGTGACGGCCGGCGGGCCGGTGACGATGCGCGTGCGCCACCACGGGAGCAACTCGCCGACGCTCTGCGGGGCGGAGTCGGACTACGTGGTGACGTGGACGATCGCCCGGTCCCGGCTCTGACCGAGGGGTCAGGGGCGGGCGTCGGGGCGGTCGGGTCGCGGGTGGCGTCGAGGGCCACGAGGAGGAGCATGACCACGCCGGTGAGGACCGCCGCGGCCGCCACGGGCACCGCACCGGCCACCACGCCGAGCAGCAGGCCCGCCAGGCCGATCGCCGCGAGGGTCAGGCCGAGGGTGGCGAAGACCGGGGCCCCGAACGCCCGGGCGAACGGGAGGAAGTGCAGCCCCACGCCGATGACGACGACGGCCGGCATCAGCTCGTGCCGGTCGAGCGCGTCGAGCACCCGGCGGCCCACGGCGAACAGCGCGAGCATCCCCAGCACCGACCCCACGTAGACCAGCCCGCGCCCCGGGCCGGCGGTCCCGCATCGGCCAACCGGCGCGGGCGCACGAGCACGGCCCACCCCAGACCAGCAGCGCCACGGCCCAGGCGACGACGGCGACGGTGGCCCACGGACCCGGCAGCACACCCCGGTTGGCGTGGACGAAGGCGCTGGCCCCCGCGGCCCCGATGACGGCACCGATGACCTGCGGGTGCATCAGGTGCGTGATGCCCCGGTGCGGACGCGTGGGCGCAGCGGTGCGCTCCGTGGTGGACATGTGTCGGTTCCTCCCCCTCGACGACCGGGCCACGGTACCCCGCGTGACAGGTGACGATCTCCTGACCATCCGGTATCGCTGCGTCACGCGGGCTGGTCGCTGTCGGTGCCGTGGGTGAGGATGGACGGACGCGCCCGACCGGCCGCGACCGAGAGGAGCACCGCCGTGTCCACCTCGACATGGGATCCCACCAGCCTCACCGCCCGCTTCGACGAGGTGCGCTCGCACACCGAACGCCTCGCCGCCCCCTCTCACCGGAGGACCAGACCGTCCAGTCGATGCCCGACGTCTCGCCGACGAAGTGGCACCGGGCACACGTCACGTGGTTCTTCGAGACCTTCCTCCTCGAGGGCAACGAGCCCGGCTTCGCGCCCTTCCAGGACCGGTACTGGTTCCTCTTCAACAGCTACTACGAGAGCCTCGGCCCGCGCTTCTCGCGCCCCGACCGGGGCCTCGTCACCCGCCCGGGCGCGCACGACGTCGGGCTCTACCGCGGCAACGTCGATAACCGGGTCCGCGACCTCGTGGCCACCCTCGACGAGGGGTCGCTCGAGAAGCTCACCGCGACCATCGAGCTCGGCTTCCACCACGAGCAGCAGCACCAGGAGCTGCTCCTCATGGACATCAAGCACGTCCTGTCCCGCAACCCCCTCGAGCCGGTCTACGCCGGCCGCCCTCACGAGCACTGCGAGCCCGACCCGATGGGCTGGCTCGAGGTCGAGGGCGGTCTCGTCGAGGTCGGCCACGAGGGCGACGGCTTCTCCTTCGACAACGAGCTGCCCCGGCACCGGGAGTGGCTCGAGCCCTACCGGCTCGCCGACCGCCTCGTCACCAACGCCGAGTGGCTCGAGTTCATCGCCGACGGCGGCTACCGGCGCCCCGAGCTGTGGCTCTCCGACGGCCTCGCCCGGGTCCGCGCCGAGGGCTGGCACGCGCCCCTGTACTGGGTCGAGCACGACGGCGTGTGGCTCGAGCACACCCTGCACGGCACCCTCCCGGTCAACCCCGGCCTCCCCGTCGCGCACGTCAGCTTCTACGAGGCCGAGGCCTACGCCACCTGGGCCGGCAAGCGCCTGCCCACCGAGGGCGAGTGGGAGCACGCCGTCGTCGTCGACGGCCAGGCCGACGCCGCCCACTCCGGCGGCAACCTCGCCGACCTCGAGCACTACCACCCGGGCCCGGCGGGTCCGGCGGTCGACGGGCACCGGCTGCGCCAGGTCTACGGCGACTGCTGGGAGTGGACGTCCTCGGCCTACCACCCGTACCCCGGCTTCCACCCGCCCGCCGGCGCCATCGGCGAGTACAACGGGAAGTTCATGTCCAACCAGATGGTCCTGCGCGGCGGTTGCGCCCTCACCCCGCCGGCCCACGCGCGCCTCACCTACCGCAACTTCTTCCCGCACGGCGCGCGGTGGGCCCTGTCGGGGGTACGGCTCGCCGACGGTGGTGCGCCTCCGGCTCCGGCCGAGCGCCCGGAGGCCGTCGCGTGAGCGGGGCCCTCGAACCCCGGGTCCGCGTCCTCCTCGACCCCGACTGGGCCTCGGGCTCGCTCGTCGACGACGTGCGTCGCGGCCTCGGCGGGCGGCCACGGCGGCTCCCCCCGAAGTGGCTGTACGACGACGTCGGCGCCGGGCTCTTCGACGAGATCACCCGCCTGCCGGAGTACTACCCCACCGAGGCCGAGCGGGCCATCCTCACCGCCCACGCCGCCGAGGTCGCCGAGGCCTGCGACGCCGCCACGCTCGTCGAGCTGGGCAGCGGCACGAGCGACAAGACGCGCACGCTGCTCGACGCCTTCCGGTCCCCCGGCCGCTCGCACGGGCCGCTGCGCCGGTTCGTCCCGGTCGACGTCTCGGACGCCACGCTGCGCGGTGCCGCGACGATGCTCGCCGAGCGCTACCCGGGGATGGCCGTCGAGGCGGTCGTCGGCGACTTCACCCTGCACCTGGGGCACCTGCCCCGCGGCGACCGTCGGCTCGTGGCCTTCCTCGGCAGCACGATCGGCAACTTCTACCTCGAGGAGCGCCGCGCGTTCCTCGGCGCCCTCGCCGACTCGCTCGACACCGGCGAGTGGCTGCTGCTCGGCACCGACCTGGTCAAGGACGTCGACCGGATGGTCGCCGCCTACGACGACGACGCCGGCCTCACGGAACGGTTCATCCGCAACTGCCTCACCGTCGTCAACCGCGAGCTCGGGGCCGACTTCGACCAGGGCGCCTTCAGCTACGCCCCGCTCTGGGACGCCCGGATGGAGCGCATCGACATGCGGCTGCGCGCCGAGGAGCCGTCGGTCGTCCGGGTGCCCGGGGCCGACCTCGTCGTCGAGCTGGCCACCGGCGAGGAGCTGTGCATCGAGATCTCCACGAAGTTCCGGCTCGAGGGCATCGCCACCGAGCTCGCCGACGCCGGCTTCGAGGTCGCCGAGACCTGGACCGACCCCGCCGGCGACTTCGCCCTCACCCTGGCCCGTCGGACCTGACGCACCTGACGGCGGCTCCGCGCGTCGGCTCGAGGAGGTGGGCCTCGAGCCGGTGGGCCGTCGTGCCCAGCACCTCCCGGGCCATGACGCCGGAGGCCGCGAGCCCCCGCAGGATGCCGTCGCGCACCACCCGACCGACCGGGCCGGGCATTTTGGCGCTCGTCGTCCGGGCCCCGGCCCGCACGATGCCCTCGACCCGGTGGCGACGGGCGGTCTCGTAGGCGGGCAGACCGTCGAGCCCGCGGGTGCGCAGCAGGTCGACGAGCACCGCGGCGTCCTCGAGGGCCATCGCCGCCCCCTGCCCGGAGCTCGGCGAGGGCGCGTGCACGGCGTCACCGACCAGCACGCTCGCCCGGCCGTGCCAGCGCGGCACCCGGGCGAGGTCGTGCGTGTTGTCACCGGCCAGCTCGAGCCGCCCGGCGGCGATGAGCTCGGCGGCCGGCCCGGCGTCGGCCGCGGCGAGGTCGCAGAGGTGGGCCCGCCACTGCTCGTCGCTCGTCGCGGCCCGTTCCTGCGGGGTCACCTGCGGTCGCGCCTCGTTGACGAACCAGACGACCCGCCCGTTCGGGAGCGGGAAGGCGCCGGTGAAGCAGCGCCGCCCGAAGACGAACTGCCAGGCCTCGGGGGCGAGCCGCTCGTTCCACCCGGTCCCGGCGGTGACGCCGCCGAAGTTCACCATCCCGACGTAGCGCGGCTCCGGCGTCCGGGGGTCGACGGCCCGCCGCACCCGCGACCACACCCCGTCCGCGCCGACGACGACGTCACCGGTGAGGCGGCTGCCGTCGGCGAGCACGACGGCCGGGCCACCGGCGCCGTCCTCGAGCGATTCCACGGACGCACCGAGCCGCAGGTCGGCGCCGGCCGCCACCGCCGCGTCGACGAGCAGGGCCGAGAGGGCCGAACGCTTCATCGTCAGTGCCACCGAGCCGTCGGCCAGGGGCGTCCCGAGCGGTACCTCGCCGAGCACGCGGCCGCCCGAGGCGAGCAGCCGGTTGGTGCGAGCGGACCACCCGACGGCCCGCGCGGGGTCGAGCACGCCCAGCCGGTCGAGGACGTCGAGGCCGTTCGGCGCCAGCGTGATCCACGACCCCTCGTCGGGGTCGAGTGCCGGCCGGCGCTCGAGCACCGTCACGTCGAGCCCGACCCGCCGGGCCGCGAGCGCCGTGGCCGCCCCGGCGACCCCTCCTCCGACGACGAGTAGCCTCATCTTCGACCTCTTCCGTACGACGATCAAACATTTCGATATTCGAAAGAGTAGGTGGATGGACCCGCGGAGTCAACTGGTCGCCTCGCTCGGCGACGCGATGCAGCGCTACCAGCGCAGCGTCCAGGCCTACGACGACGCCGTGGGGCGGGCCCTCGACCTCGGCCCGGCCGACCTGCGCTGCCTCGACTGGCTCGTCGACGGCCCGAAGACCGCCGGCGCGCTGGCCACCGCCACCGGGCTGCGGCCGGCCGCGACGACCGCGCTCATCGACCGGCTCGAGGCCCGCGGCCTCGTCGAGCGGGTGCGCGACGAGTCCGACCGCCGCCGCGTCCTCGTGCGGATGACGGAGGAGGGCTCCCGCGAGACCTACGCGATGTACGCGCCGCTCGTCGACGAGGGCACCCGGCTCTTCGACGGCGTCACGGACGCCCAGCTGCGGGCGATGGGGGGCCTGCTCGAGCGGATGCGCGAGATGACCGACCGGCACGCCGAGCGCCTGCGCGGCGACGGCACCTGAGCGACCCCCGGGTCGAGGTGACACCCGACCGGATCCGGGTCGCCTGTCACCTCGAACCGGGCGAGCACCTTCGACAACATCGCCCGTCGCACCCGGAGTGGTCGGCGGCACCTCGCCGGTCACCCAGACTGGGGGATGCTGCTCGAGGGGTCCCACGTCCTGCTGACCGGCGCGACGGGGACCATCGGGTCCGCCCTCGCGGCCGGGTTCGCCGCGCTCGGTGCGCGGCTGACCCTCGTGGCCCGTGGTGCCGGCCCCCTGACGGACCTCGCCGGCGAGCTCGGGGCCACCGCCCTCCCGGCGGACCTGACCCGCACCGACGAGCTCGCCGACGTCGTCACCCGCGCCGAGGACGGCCTCGGCCCGGTCGACGTCCTGGTGCACAACGCGGGAGTCGAGGTGCTCGACGAGCTCGCCGATGCCGACCCCGCCGAGCTGGCCGCGGCCGTCGCCCTCAACCTGACCGCGCCGCTCGTCCTCACCCGCCTCGTGCTGCCCGGGATGCTGGCGCGCCGCCGCGGCCACGTCGTGGCGCTCTCCTCGCTCGCCGGGGTCGCGAGCTTCCCGGGGCTGGCCGCCTACGGTGCGACCAAGGCCGGCCTGACCCACGCGATGGCCGGGCTGCGGCTCGAGCTGCGCGGCACCGCGGTCCGCACGACGACGGTCGAGGTCGGGCCGGTCGAGTCGCCGATGATGGACCGCATCACCGAGCACCCGCCGACCGCCCGCGCCTTCGCCCGCGCCCACGGCCTCCACCTCCTGCGCAGCCTCGGCCCCGACGAGGTGGCCGGAGCCGTCGTCGACGCCGTCGCGCGCGACCGCCGACACGTGCGCCTGCCCCGGCGCGCGGCCCCGCTCGCCGCGGTCGCCGCGGCGCCCCGCGCCCTGGTCCGCACCGTCCTCACCGGCCTCCCGACGGCGACGGCCACCCGGAACGCCACCCCGGCGAGGACGCGATGAGCCGCCGCCCGAGCCGCCACCCGAGCCGCCGCCCGGTCCGCCGCAAGATCGCCGTCGCCACGTGGCGCGCGCCCACCGAGGGCCGCATCCACGCCCGCACCGAGGTCGACGTCTCCGCCGCGCTGGCCCACCTCGAGCACCTGCGCGCCAGCACCGGCGTCCGGGTCACCCTCACCCACCTCGTCGGCGCAGCCCTCGGCCGGGCCCTGCGCGAGGTGCCCGAGGCGCGCGCCCGGGTCGTGCTGGGGCGGCTGCGCACCACGGACGACTGCACCGTCGCCTTCGCCGTCGACGTCGAGGACGGCTTCGACCTCGCACCGGTCCGGGTCGCGGACGCCGACCGGCTGAGCACCGTCGAGGTCGCCGAACGCGTCGAGGCCTCCGTCTCGGGCGTCCGCGGCGGGACCGACCGCCACCACCGCCGCACCAACGCCCTGGTCCACCTCGCACCGACGTGGGCGATGCGCACGGTCCTCGACGTCGCGAGCCTCCTCGTCGGCGGGTTCGGCGTGCCGGCGTTCGGCCAGCCCGGCCGCCCCTCGGCACGGCGTTCATCTCCAACGTCGGCACCCTCGACCTCGACGAGGCCTTCCTGGCCCCGGCGCCGTTCGCGCGGACCGCCGTGTACCTGGCCGTCGGGACCGTGCGCGAGCGCCCGGTCGTCGTCGACGGCGAGGTCGTCGTGCGGCCGGTCGCCGTCCTCGTGGCGACCGCCGACCACCGGATCCTCGACGGCGCGCACGCCGGGCGCCTCCAGCGGGTGGTCCTCGAGCTGCTCGCCGACCCGGCCCGCCTCGACGTCCCCGGCGCCGGTCCGCCCGGCTGACCCACCGGCACGCGACGAGGGCCCGTCCGGTGGACGGGCCCTCGTGGTGTCGTGCGTCGCGCAGCCGTCAGGGGCGCTGCCCGGCTCCATCTGCTGAGCGAGATACTGCGGGACGCCGATCCGCTCGATCGCGTCGAGCTGGGACTCGAACCAGTCGGCGTGCTTCTCCTCGTCGCGGACCATCTCCTCGAAGATGGCGGCCGAGCCGTGGTCGCCGAGCTCGTGGCACTCCTTGGCAGCGGCGTTGAACTGCGCGACGGCCGTGAGCTCGCCGGCGTGGGCGAGGCGCAGCATCTCCTCGGCGGTCTCGCCGACCGTGAGGGGGAGCAGCTTCTGGATGTTGGGGTGACCCTCGAAGAAGAGGATCCGCTGGATGAGGGCGTCGGCGTCGCGCATCTCGTCGATGGACAGGTCGTAGAAGACCTTGCCGAGCCGGGTGAAGCCCCAGTTGTCGAGCATCCGGGCGTGGAGGAAGTACATGTTCGTCACGGTGAGCTCGAAGGTCAGGGCCTCGTTGAAGAGCTCGACGACACGACGGTCAACTGGCTGCACGGATGGTCTCCTCGTCGATGGACAGTGCCCGCAGGTCGTCCATCGTGCGGGCCCGGCTGACGTCATGCTCGCAGACGAGGGCCTTGACCGTGAAGACGCAGCCCCCGCAGTCGGTGCCGGCACCGGTGGTGCGGCAAACCTCGGCGAGGGTCACGGCGCCCTCCTCGACGGCCCGGGTGATCGTGGCGTCGTTGACGACCTTGCAGTGGCAGACGATCACGGCGCCTCCTCCCGGGTCCGTCCCCACGGCCGGTCCGCGGAGTCAGGGTCACCTAACCACATGAAGGTGAGGCTCACCTAATAAGTGTCCGTGATGTGGCCGTCCGCCCGAGGCCGCGGTGGCTAGCGTGGGGCGGGTGGACACGACGTCAGCGCGGATGCGACCGGCCGGGGCCCCGGACGAACCCGCGGTCCGCCGCGTCTGCCTCCTGACCGGCCTCGCGGGCGCCGACGCCTCGGACCGACACGCCGACCCCGAGCTGCTGGGGATGGTGTGGGCAGCGCCCTACCTGCACGCGCCGGGCGCCGTGGCCCTCGTCGTCGAGGACGAGGAGGGGGTGGCGGGGTACTGCGTCGCGGCCGCCGACACCGCGGCGTTCGAGCGCTGGCTCGAGGCCGACTGGCTGCCACCCCTCCGCCGGGCCCACCCGCAGGGGTCGGGCGACACCCCGGACGACGCCGCGCTCGTCCGGCGGCTGCACGCCTGGCCCCGTGCCGAGCCCGCGCTCGTCGTGGCGTACCCGGCCCACCTGCACGTCGACCTGCTGCCGCGCCTCCAAGGACGGCGCTGGGGCCGCCGGCTCGTCGAGGCGGTGCTCACCGAGCTCGGCTCGCGCGGTGTCGCCGGGCTGCACCTCGTCGTCGACCCCGCGAACACCGCGGCCACCGGGTTCTACGAGCGGCTGGGGTTCGAGCGGCTGGCCGCCGACGGGGGCGGCGTCACCTACGGCCGCCGGCCGCTGGGCTGACGGCCCCGCCTCGGACGGCCGGCGTCAGCCCTGGGTGCCGCGCCCTCGCTCGGCGACCTTGCGCCTGGCCAGCGGGACGCCGACCGTGGCGAGGGCCTGCCAGACCAGCCAGCCGAGGGCGGTGTAGGCGGTCTTCTTCGTACGGCTCATGGGGTGTCCTCCCGTGGTGGGTGAGTGGGGATGCGGACGACGGGGCCTGCCACTCCTGGTGGCAGGCCCCGTCGGGTCATCGGGTCAGGGCTGCGCTCAGGAGAGCGTGTCCTTGATGTTCTCGCCGGCCTTCTTGACCTTGGCCTCGGCCTGGTCGGCCTTGCCCTCGGCCTCGAGGCGCTCGTTGTTCGTCGCGTCGCCGATGGCCTCCTTGGCCTTGCCGGTGAGGTCCTGCGCGGCGTTCTTGGCCTTGTCAGCGATACCCATGGTGGTGTCCTTTCTGTGGGGTGACCGTGCGGTCAGGGGGGGTTCAGGGGGTGGTTCAGGTGGTGGTTCAGGTGGTGGCCGCGTTCCGCGGCGGGCGGTGCACCCGCACGAGGTAGCGGACCGGGACGGCGCCACCGGTGGCCGTGGCCACCTCGGCGTCGACCGCCGCCAGGTCACGGCGCAGCTCGGTGAGCGAGGCGTCGTGCCGGGCGGTGACGGTGACCTCGACGACCCCGGCGTCGGGGCCGGAGCCCACGGACCCGGAGGCCGACTCGGTGGCGAGCCGGGACTCGGCGGCTGCCGCCACGGCGTCCGCCAGGGCGGCGAGACGCAGGCGCAGGCGCCCGTCCTCCCCGCTGTCGGGCAGCGAGACGGAGCGGATGCCGACCCGGCGCAGGTGGCTCGCGAGCCAGGACAGGCCGGCGACGACGAGCAGGACCCCGACGGGGGCCAGCGCCCAGACCCACCAGCCCGCGGAGGCCCACGAGTCGGCGCCACCCACGGCGAGCGTGTCGGTGTCGGGGCCAGCACGCCGGCCCACCAGAAGGCGAGCGCGACGCCGCCCCCGAGGAGCAGCAGCCCGACGACGAGGGTCAGGGTGCGGTCGAGCCGCACGGCCGAGCGGGTCATCGCGAACCTCCGAGGGTCGAGACCTTGACGGAGACGCGCGGGGTGGGGTCGAGCCCGTCGAGCGCGTCACGGACGGCGTCCTGCACGGCGCCCTTCGCACCGTCGGCCGCGGTGTCGACGACGGTGACCCTGAGCGCCACCGAGCGCCGAGCGGCCCGCGAGCGGACGGTGACCACACCGTCGACGTCGGAGGCGGCGAGGTCGGCCACCCGGGCGACGTCCCGCGGCTCCAGCCACGCGTTCGTCCCGTCGCCGAGGGAGACGGCGGTGCGGGGCCGGCGGCCGAGGGCGCGGCGCACGAGCCACAGGCCCAGCAGGGCGACGAGGACGGCCACGACGGGCACCCACGCGTCCTTGCCGACACCGTCGGCGAGGACGCCGGCGACCGGCTCGAGCCAGGACGGCCCGGGCACCCAGCCGAGGGGGACGAGGGCGTCACGCACGGCGATGACGCCGAGGGCGAGGACCACGAGCGCGATGGCGACACCGGTCGCGGCGGCCGGGGGCGCCCCGGACGGCGCGTCGACGGCGGGCGTCATCCGCTCCTCACGGGGGACCCGCTCCGGTTCCGTCGCGGGGACCGGCAGGGTCCGGGTGCTGCTCATCGGTGCCTCCTGTCCTGGGGCTCGAGGTGGGTGACGGTGACGTCGACCGCGTCGACGGTGGAGCCGGTCACGCGGGCGAGCGTGCCGGCGACGGCGTCGCGCACGGACGCCGTGGCGGCGTCGAGCGGGGTCGGCCAGACGAGGGCGACCTCGAGGCGCACGCGGACGTGGTCGTCGCTGCGGCGGACCTCGACGCGGGGCAGCGAGCGCCCGACGAGGGCGCCGGCGCCCCGGTGCTCCACGACGCCGGAGGCACCGAGGGTCGCGGCCCGGGCCGTCCGCTCGTAGACCCGGTCGTCGATGACGGTGCGTCCACGCGTGGCGGCCGGGGCGAGCCCCTCAGCCACGGTCGCGGTTCGGGACGAGGGCCCCGAGGTCCACCGAACCGTCGCGCTGCGCGCCGAGCAGGAAGCCGGCGCCGCCGAGGACGATCGCGAGGAGGAAGCCGCCGAAACCGCCGGTGGTCGCCGCGAGGGCGAGCAGGAGGCCGGCGAGGAGGCCGATGACGGGAGTGCTCATGGTGCGTTTCCGTTCGTGGGGTGGGCTGGTGGGTCAGGAGGGGAGGTCGGCCGCGGGGTCCTCGTCGGGGACGACGACGTCCTCGACGACGACGGTGACGGCGGAGCCGGTGACGGCGCGCACGCTCTGCCGCACGGCGTCGGCGACCTCGCGGATGCGGGAGCCGTGCTCGACCGAGATGTGCACCTCGGTGTCGTCGTCGGACTGCCGGATGCCGGCGACGCGGCGGCCGGGCAGGAGCGTCACGGCCTCGCCGAGCGCGCCGCCGTGGAGGTCGACGACGCCCGGGACGGACCGGACGGCCTCGGCGACGCGGTCGACGAGCTCGCCGGTGGGGGCGCCGCTCACCGGACCCGCTCGCTCTCCTCGTCCTCGGGGTCGCCGTCGATCACCACGTCGTGGACGGTGATGTCGACGACGGTGACCTCGAGCCCGGTCATCCGCTCGACGGCGGAGATGACGTTGGAGCGGACGGCCTCGGCGAGGTCGCCGATGGCGATGCCGTACTCGGCGACGAGGTCGAGCTCGACGGCGGCCTGGGTCTCGCCGACCTCGACCTTGACGCCGAGCGTCGGGTCGGAGGCGACACCGGAGATCCGGTCGCGGATGGCGCCCACGGCGCGCGCGGCGCCCTTGCCGAGGTCGGCCACGCCGGAGACCTCGCGGGCGGCGATGCCCGCGATCTTCAGGACGACGGTGTCGGCGATGACCGTGCGGCCGTGGCCGTCGGCCCCGGTCTTCGTGACGGTGCTCGACGCGGGGGCGGTCGACGGGGTCGGGCTCGCGGTCGTCTCGGTGGCGACGGTGGTCGCGCGGGTGGTCTCGCTCATGGTCTCTCCTTCGAGGGTGGGAAGGTCTGTTCACGAGGTGGGTCGCGCCGGGTGGGCCGATCCGCACGCCGGTGGGTGTGTGACGTGCGCCACACCGGTGCCGGGCCGGGCACCGCCCGGAGCCATCCGGCGCTTGACCTGCAGGATGTCCGGAGCGGCCGGACGGGACGGAGGAGCCGGTGGTGGTCACGACCTCCTCGCGTCCCCGGGCCCGGGCCTCGGCGCAGGACCGTCGCGATGACGTCGCCCTGGCCCGCGCCGCCGCCCTCGGTGACCGCCGCGCCTTCGAGGAGATCGTGACGCGGCACGGCCCGTCCCTCACCCGGTACGCGCAGCGCGCGGTCAGCGACCGTGGCGAGGCCGAGGACCTCGTCCAGGAGGCGCTCGTCGCGGCCTGGCGGTCCCTCGACCGGTTCGACGGCCGCTCGGCGCTGCGCACCTGGTTGTTCGGCATCCTCGCCCACAAGATCGCGAGCGCCCGACGCCGGCGCAGCGCGGTCCCCGTCGAGGACGAGCGGCTCGACCGTCCCGTCGAGGACGGCCCGGGCGACCCGGTCCGGCACGCGTCCGACACCGAGCTGCGGGCCGCGCTCGAGGCGGCCCTGCGCACCCTCCCCGAGCGGCAGCGGTCGGTGTGGGTGCTCGTCGAGGTCGAGGGCCTCAGCCAGCCGGAGGTCGCCGAGGTGCTGCGGACGACCCCGGACGCCGTGCGCGGTCAGCTGTTCCGCGCCCGCCGGTCCCTGGTGGAGGAGATGCGACAGTGGAGGACATGACCAGCGCGGACGGACCGGGGCGCGACGCCCCGGTGAGCGTCGAGGAGGAGGCCCTCCTCGGCCGCTCGGCGCGCCTGCTCGCGTCCGAGGACCCCGAGGGCTTCATCGACGTGAGCGCCCGGGTCCGCTCGACGGTCCGGGCCACGACCCGTCGCTCGCGGCCCGTGCACGCCGTGTTCCCGGAGGACACCGGAACGGTTGTGCCGGAGGAGGACACGCTCGTCGTCCGCGAGTGGGTCGTCGTCGGCGAGCTGCGCGAGGCGGTCGGGGCCCTGGAGGGCGTCACGCCGACGCAGATCACGGTGACGCTCGACGGCGACGTCTGCACCGGGGCCGCCCTCCACGTCACCGCGACGTTCGGGGCCGTCCTCGCCGAGGCCGCCACCCGGGTGCGCCGGACCGTGCTCGACACCCTCGAGGACCTGCTCGGGCCGGCGGCCTTCGACGCGTCGACCGCCCCCGTCGACGTGACCATCGACGACGTCCTGCCCTGACCCCGGCCGCGGAGAACCTCCACCGGGGACGGTCGCACTACCCTCGCGCCCATGGACGAGACGAGCGAGCCCCCGTCGGCCCTCCCGACGGCCCTGGGCGCCGAGCGGCTGGTGTTCTTCACCGACGCCGTCGTCGCCATCGCGATGACCCTGCTCGTGCTGCCGCTCATGGAGAGCGTCACCGAGGCCGCCGCGGAGGGCGGTGACACCGCCGAGTTCGTCTCCTCGCACGCCAACCAGCTGTTCAGCTTCGGGCTCTCGTTCGCGATCATCGCGGTCTTCTGGCAGAGCCACCACCGCGTCTGGGAGCGGGTGCGCCGGCTCGGCGGGCCGCTCTTCCTGCTCAACACTCTCTGGCTGCTCGGCATCGTCTGGCTGCCGGTCGCCACGGCCATGGTCGGGCAGATGGAGACCGACCGGCTCCAGGCGACCCTCTACATCGGCGCCATGCTCCTGTTGAGCGTGACCCTGACGCTCGTGTCGCGGCACCTGCTGACCCACCCCGACCTCGCCGTCGAGGGCGCACTGCCCGGCGTGCGCCGCGGGGTGCGCGTGACGACGGTGCTCTCGGTGCTCTTCACCGTCGCGCTGCTCGTCGTCCTGGCGTTCCCGGGCGTCGGGTACTCGGCGCTGTTCGTCCTCTTCCTCACCCAGCCGCTCTCGACCCTGCTCCGGCGACGGGCCGAGGGTCCTCAGACCGCCTGAGCCGCGCCGTCGCCCCGTCCGCCGTGCCACACCGGGGGGTCGGCGGGGGAGAGGTCGGGGTCGTCGTCGGCGAGGGTGCGGATGCGGCCCACCTCGGTGTCGGGTCCCTCGAACCGGATGGTGACCCGCCCGACCCCGCTGCCCTGCACCCATCCCCGGCCGTGCTCGGCGTGCTCGACGTCCTGGCCGGGGCGCCACGTCGGACGACCCGGTGCCGGCTCGGGCGCCTCGACGACCTCGACGACCTCGACGTCCGCCGTGGGAGACGGGTCCGGGGTGCCGCCGGCGTCGGGGCGGTCGAAGTCGTCGACGGCCGTCCGCACCGGGGCGACCGGCTCGTCGAGGAGCCCGTCGAGCAGGTCGGGCTGGCTGTACAGCGAGAGCCCGGAGACGCCGACCCCGATGAGCCGCAACCCGTTCGAGACGTCGAGGCCGCCGAGCAGCCGCTCCGCGTGGCGCACCACCACCGCGTCGTCGTGGGTCGGCTGGTCGAGGGTGGTCGAACGGGTGAGCGTGCTGAAGTCGTGCCGGCGCACCTTGAGCACGACGGTGCGCCCGGAGAGCCCGTCGTCGCGCAGGCGGGCGCCGACCCGGGTGGTCAGGTCGCGCACGTGACGGCCGAGGGTGACGCGGTCGGTGACGTCGGCGGGGAAGGTGGTCTCGGCGGAGACCGACTTGGCGGCCCGCTCGGTGACCACCTCGCGGTCGTCGACCCCGCGGGCGAAGGCGTGCAGCTGGGTGCCGTGCGCCTTGCCGAGGAGGGCGACGGCCTCGTCGAGCTCGAGGCCCGCGAGCCGGCCCACCGTGCTCACCCCGTGTGCGGCCAACCGGGCGGCCGTCGCGGGACCGACCCCGGGGACGGCGCGCACGGACATCGGGGCGAGCCGCTCGGCCTCCTCGCCGGGCGGGACGACGAGCGAGCCGTCGGGCTTGGCGAGGTCGGAGTGGATCTTCGCGACGAGCTTGCTCGTGCCGGCCCCGACCGACGCGGTGAGGCCGGTGGCGGCGTGGATGCGGGCGCGCAGGTCCTCGACGACGGCGGTGACCGACTCGACGGTGGCGTCGGGGTGGCTCGGCGTGAGGTCGAGGTAGGCCTCGTCGATGGAGACCTGCTCGACGAGCGGGGTGAGCGCGCGGGCGAGGTCCATCACCCGCACCGAGGCGTCGCGGTAGGCCTCGAAGCGCGGGGCGAGGTAGGCAGCGTTCGGGCAGCGGCGGCGGGCCTCGGCGGTCGGCATCGCGGAGTGCACCCCGAAGGCGCGGGCCTCGTAACTGGCAGTGGAGACCACGCCCCGCCCGCCGACCCCGCCGACGACGACCGGCTTCCCGCGCAGCGAGGGCTTGTGCAGCTGCTCGACGGCGGTGAAGAAGGCGTCGAGGTCGAGGTGGAGGATCACCGGCCGCGAGCGCACGCTCCCAGTCTCCCCTCCGCCGCCGACGCCGGATGTGCCGGTCAGTCGGTGGCGAGGCGCTTCTGGCGCCGGGTGTCGCCGGCGTGCAGCGCCCAGGCGACGAGCAGCGGCTGGAAGAACAGCCGGGCGAGGCGCTTCTCGTCGGTGTCGAGGCCGAAGCCGTCCTTGCGCTCGAGCCACTGCGCGACGTTGCCCGGGAAGACGGCGACGAAGAAGAGCGCGCCGATCCGTCCGATCCCAGCCCGCGAGGGCTGTCGCCAGGCGAGCAGGGTCGCGGCACCGAGGGCGATCTCGGCGTACCCGGACCACACGACGACGTCGTCGGGCTCGACCGGCATCCACTCGGGCACCTGCGCGCGGAACTCCTCGCGCTGGGTGGTGAGGTGCAGGGTGCCGGCCGTGACGAGGAAGGCGCCGAGCCCCACCTTGCCCGCGCCGCGCAGGGCACGACCGAGGGTCTCGCGCCGGGTGGGGGTCTCGTTCTCGTCGCGGGGAGTCATGTCCCCATTCTGCGAGGTGGCGGCGGAGCGCGGGGCGACGGCTCCGGACGGGTGTCGCGCGGACTGCTCGGTTGCGCCGGGTGCTGACCCATCCGAGAGCCACCGACGCATGCTCTGCCGGCCCTGTCCCCCTGTCGGTGCCCGCCCCTAGCGTGCGGCCATGAGCACGCAGCGGTACTGGGTCCTCGTCGCCTCGCGCGACCACGCACGCCGGGGCCTCGAGGGTGGCTTCGTCATGGCCAACCACGGCAAGCGCGCCCCGATGGCCCGGATGTCGCGGGGCGACGCGGTCATCGTCTACTCGCCGACCACGACCTTCCCGAAGGGCGAGCCGCTGCGGGCGGTGACGTTCGTCGGCGAGGTCACCGGCGACGAGCCCGAGCCGAGCACCGTCATCCCGGGCGGCTTCCGGCGGCGGGCGGCGCTGCGCGAGGTCGCGCCCGTGCCGCTCGCCGACATCCGCGAGCACCTGCCCACCGCGAGCATCCGCTTCGGCTTCTTCGAGCTCGACGCCGCCGCGGGCGAGGCGGTCCTCGCCCGCGCCGCGCCCCGCTGAGGATCCCGCCACATCGGCTTCCGTTGTCGGTTACCCGCGGGTAGCGTGCCCCGGATGAAGCGGCCCGACCTCACCGTCCTCGCCATCCCCGCGTTCGTCGGGGCGATGGCCGCCGAGTACTGGTGGCAGAAGCGCCACCCGGCGCCGGCCGGCACGACGCGGGCCGGCGACTACGAGCTGGCCGACACCGTGGCGAGCCTGACGATGGGCGTCGGGAGCCTGCTCGCCCCCTTCGTCGCGCAGCGCGTCCTCGACCCGGTCACCCCGGGTGTCGGGCGGCGCGCACGCTGGCTGATGGGCACCGCGGTCGCTGCCTCGGCGACCACCACGGTGCTCGACGTCGTCCGGCGCCACCGCGCGGGCGGCGGTCTGCCCGAAGCGGGTTCCATCCCGGAGGCGGCCCGCCAGGTCCGCCGGGTCGGGGTCGCGGGGCCGGACCTCGCCGCCGAACCGCCCGCCCTGCGACGGGTGACGGGCGGGATGGCCGTGGCCGCCGTCGCCTCGACCGCGCTGACCGTCGCCACCACCTGGTCGGCGCAGACGAGCGGCACGCGGCTCTTCGCGACGAACCGGCGCGACCTCGGCACCGGGCTGCTCGCGAACGCCGTGGCCCTGCTCGGGTGGGACGCCATCTACTACTGGAACCACCGCTTCAACCACGAGAGCCGGTGGCTGTGGGCGATGCACGTCGTGCACCACAGCAGCGAGCGGTACAACCTCTCGACGGCGCTGCGCCAGCCGGTCGCAGAGGGCCTGACGATGAGAGTGCCGTACGGCCTGCTCGCCCTGGTCGGCGTGCGGCCCAGCGTCATCGAGAACGCCCGCGCGCTCAACCTCATCTACCAGTTCTGGATCCACACCGAGGCGGTCCGCTCGATCGGCTGGCTCGAGAAGGTCCTCAACACGCCCTCGCACCACCGGGTGCACCACGGGTCGAACTCGCGCTACCTCGACCGCAACCACGGCAGCATCCTCATCGTCTGGGACAAGCTCTTCGGCACCTTCGAGGAGGAGGACGAGCCGGTCGTCTACGGACTGACGAAGAACATCGGGACGTACAACCCGGCGGTCATCGCGACCCACGAGTGGCGCGACATCGGGCGCGACATCGCCGGCTCGCGCACGTGGGGCGACCGCTGGTCGTTCCTCCTGCGCGGGCCCGGCTGGGCGTACGACCGCCACCGGGCGCTCGCCGCGGCCGGCGTCCCCGAGATGGAGCCCGCCCCGGCCGTCCCCGTCGTCGGCTGAACGATCACGGGGGACACGACCGGTCGTGCCTCAGAAGGCGTGGGACCCGAACCGGCCCCACGCGACGAACGCGGCCAGGAGCAGCAGCACGACGTTGACGACGATCATCTGCGTCTCGCCCCGGCGAACGTGGACGACGGCGGCGCCGACCATCGTCAGCGCGAGACCGGTGGCGGCGAGCGGCACGAGGACGGGCGCGATGCCGGTGACCGCGGGGAGCACGAGGCCGAGGGCGCCGAGGACCTCGACGGCCCCGATGCCCTTGACGGCCCCGGGGGTGAAGTCCTCGACCCAGGCGAGCCCGGACTCGGCGAGCTGGGCCTTGGGACGGGTGAGCTTCATGGCGCCGGCGGCGAGGAAGGCGAGGGCGAGCAGGCCGGCGACGACCCAGAGCAGGATGTTCACGGTGGTTCCTTCCGAGGAGGTTGTTCAGTTCATACATGAACTGAAGACCGAGCGTCGCGCATTCCCGAGCCGATGTCAATCACTTGCACGATGAAGTAACATGCCGGGATGGACGATGACGTGCGCTGGTTGGACGCCGACGAGCAGCGGGCGTGGGTCCTGGTGTCGCAGATGATGATGCGCCTGCCCGGTGCCCTCGAGAGCCGGATGCAGAAGGTCGCGGGCATCGGGTACTTCGAGTACCTCGTCCTCTCCGGGTTGTCCATGGCACCCGGCCGCCGGATGCACCTCAAGGACGTCGCACGGTTCAGCGGGAGCTCGCTGTCGCGGCTGTCCAACACCGTGCGTCGCTTCGAGGAGCGCGGCTGGGCCCGGCGCGAGGTCGACCCGGAGGACGGACGCTCGACGTTCGGCGTGCTCACCGACGCGGGGTTCGAGGTCGTGCGGGTGGCGGCGCCACTGCACGTCGAGGAGGTGCGCCGGCTCGTCCTCGACCCGCTGACCGCCCGCCAGCTGGCGACCATCGGCGAGGCCTCACGGCGCATCGTCGCGGGCATCGATCCCGAGGGGCCGTTCGAACCCATCGACGTGCCCGGCTGAGGGCCGCCGGCGGCGAGCGCTCAGCCGAACGCTTCGGCGGGCACCTCGGACGTCCCGGCCTCGATCGCGTCGAGGACCGCGTCCGCGACGACCTGCGGGTCCAGCCCCTGCGGCAGGCGAGGCGCGGCGCCGGCGAGCGGCCGGGTGGCCAGGCCGGTCTCGGTGTGGGGCGGGCGGAGGTCCATGACGTCGACCCCCTGCCTGCGCAGCTCGCGGGTCAGCGCGCGGTCGGCTGCGGTCAGGGCGGCCTTGCTCGCGGAGTAGGCGGCCATCCCGGCCATCGGTGACTCCGCGACGACGGCGCTCAGCTGCGCGACGAACCCCCGGGACTCGGTGAGCAGTGGCAGCACCCGTCGCAGGAGGAACAGCGGGCCGAGGACGTTGGTGAGGAAGAGCTCCTCGAGGACGGCGTCGTCGGTGTCGAGGAGGCTGCCGAAGGCGACGACTCCCGCGGCGTTGACCACACCGTCGAGCCGACCGTGCCGCTCGCGGGCGGCGTCGGCCAGCCGGGTCCCGAGCTCGGCGTCCCCGAGCTCGCCGACGACGGTGACGGTGTCATCGGGCAGGCCGAGGGCCGCCAGGCGATCGTGGTCGCGGCCGACGAGGAGCGGGTGTCCGCCCCGGTCCGCGATGCCCCGGGCGATCAGTGAGCCGAGGGCGCCGGACGCCCCGACGACGGCGACGACGGAGCCCTGCAGCGGGTGGGAGGCCATGGCGCCAGTCTGCGGGCGCGGGCCACCTCCGCTGCCTCCCGTGATGCGGCCGCCCGCTTGCCCGTCGAACCCTCGCGGATGCGGCAGGGCGGGTGCGCCAGGGGCGGAGGTGCGCACGGGGGGACTCCGGGGGAGCAGCCACCTCCTGCGTCGGTGCCTGCTGCCCCCTCCCGGCATCCCCGAGCACACATGTCGAGAGGGAGTCGGCTGGCGCCGACTCCCTCTCGTCATGTGTGCGCAAGGGGGATTTGAACCCCCACGCCCTTTCGGACACTGGCACCTGAAGCCAGCGCGTCTGCCGTTCCGCCACTTGCGCGTGGTGCTCGGATGAGCCGTCCCAGTGTGCCCGATGCACCCCGGTTCGGACAAAACGCCCCGGCCGCGCGCGGCTGGACCGGCTCTGGTCCACCCTGCGGGCTCTGGTCCGGAACGCCGGATGGCGGTGAGAAGTCGCCGCCATCCGGCAGATCCGACCAGAGCCGGGAGCAGCGTCCGGACGTCCGAGGCATCCCGGATGCACGTCCGGTGGAGGTATCCGGCCACCGTCACGAGGCGGTCGGATACCTCGAACCGTCCGGCCGCGACGCCTCAGGACATCGGCGGTGCCTCGACCACCGGCACCCCGTCACCCGCTGCTCCGTCGCGACGCGCCCGGTTGCCCCGCGACCGCAGCCGCACCCCGGGCAGCGCCGGCGCCGGGATGCGCCCCACCGGACCGGAGTACCCCTCGACCCGTCCGAAGGCCCCGCCACCGAGCCGTCGGCCCCGGACTCCCACTCCTCCCGCGCCGCCACGACCTCGTCGTGCGACCGGCCGATGAAGTTCCACCACATGACGACCTCCTCCCGGAACGGCTCGCCGCCGAGCAGCAGCACCCGCCCCCGGAGGACCCCGCCGCCAGCCGCACCGTCGACACCCCCGCCTCGTGCACGGCCAGCTCGGCCACTCCCACCGACGCACCGTCGACGTCCACCGGTCCCGCGTCGACGAGCACGCCCAGCTCGAACCCGTCCGGTACCGGCACCTCGAGCGACGCGCCACCGGCCAGCACGACCTCCACCCCGAGCAGCGGCGTCTCGACCGACACCGGCGACTCCGACCCCCAGAGCGATCCGACGAACACCCGCGCCTCCACGCCGTCGGCCGGGTGCACCACCGGTGGCACGTGGTGCTCGAAGCGCGGCTCGATGCCGGCCGACCCCGACGGCAGCACCACCCACAGCTGCGCCCCGTGCAGCACCGACGTCCCCGCGGTCGACACCTCCGAGTGCGAGATGCCCCGCCCGGCGGTCATGAGGTTGACCTCGCCCGGACGCACCACGGCCACCGTCCCCAGCGAGTCGCGGTGCTCGACCGAGCCGCTGAACAGCCACGACACCGTCGCGAGCCCGCAGTGCGGGTGCGGCGCGACGTCCATCCCGCCGCTCGTGGCGACGTCGTCGGGCCCGTAGTGGTCGGCGAAGCACCAGGCCCCGACGAACGAGCGCTCGCGGGCCGGCAGGGTGCGCCGCACCGTCATCGCCCGCGGCCCACCGAGCGGCACCTCCCGCGGCCGCAGCACCTGCACCGACGCCACCATCCCCCCACGGTACGCACGGATCCCCCACACCTCCCGTGCACGCCCTTCAGGGCTCACCCAGTGTCGGCAGATACGCTGGACCGACGTCTGTTGACCCCACGACCGACGAGGGAGGTGCGCCGTGGGCCTGCTCGACCGCCTCGAGGCGGGCATCGAGCGCGCCGTGCAGGGCACCTTCGCCCGGCACCTGCGCTCCGCCGTCCACCCCGTCGAGATCGCGAGCAACATCCGCCGCGCGATGGACGACCGCGCCGTCACCTCCTCGGGCCGGGCCATCGTCCCCAACGTCTTCGTCATCGAGCTGAGCCCCGGCGACTTCGACCGCCTCCAGCCCGACCTCCGGGGCGTCGAGGACGACCTCGTCGCCGCCGCCGAGGAGCACTGCGAGGGTCAGCACTACCAGCCGGCCGGCCCCATCGACATCGTCTTCGAGGAGCACGAGGACCTCGAGACCGGTGTCTTCCGGCTCCGTCCGTCCAAGGCCAGCCGCCCCCGCGCCACCGGCCACACCGGGCAGCAGCGCGCCGCCCGTCCCCGGCCCCGGCCTCACCCGCACCGTCGCCCGGCCCCGCCCAGGCCGCCGCAGCGGCAGCCGCCGCGGCCGCCGACGACGACGAGGTCGACGACGACGGCCCCACCCGCCCGAACCGCCAGCAGGCCGCCCCGCCGGCCCGACCGCGGCGCGTCAACCCCGCCGACCGCCCCTGGCTCGACGTCGACGGCGAGCGCTACCCCCTGATGGGCGCGATGACCATCCTCGGGCGCGACGACAGCGCCGACATCATCCTCGACGACCCGGGCATCTCCCGCCGGCACAGCGAGCTGCGGGTCACCACCGACGGCCCGCACTTCGTCACCACCGCCCGCGACCTCGGCTCGACCAACGGCACCTTCGTCAACGGCGAGCGCATCACGAGCACCCACCTCGAGGACGGCGACCGCATCACGGTCGGCCGCACCTCCATCACCTTCCGCGCCGGACGGCGGTGACCCGTCGATGATGAGCGAGCTGACCCTCACCGTGCTCCGGCTCGGGCTGCTCGTCGGGCTCTGGGCGTTCGTCTTCGCCGTCGTCGGCGTGCTGCGCGGCGACCTCTACGGCACGCGCGTCAACAAGCGCGCCGCGGCCTCCCCGCCCGGCCGTCCACGCCGCCCCAGGGCATCGACGGACGCCGCGGTAAGGCCGCCAAGGCCGCCAAGCCGTCGAAGAAGGGCCCGACCCGGCTCGTCGTCACGGCCGGCCCCCTCTCGGGCACGACGCTGCCGCTGCGCCCGGCCGGCACCCTCATCGGCCGCAGCCCCGAGTGCGCCCTCGTCCTCGACGACGACTACGCCTCGGGCCGCCACGCGCGGCTGTACCAGGACGACAAGGGCACCTGGTTCGTCGAGGACCTCCGGTCGACCAACGGCACCTACCTCGGGGCGACGCGGCTCACCGAGCCGCGTGAGGTGGCCGCAGGCAGCGTCCTGCGGATCGGGCAGACGATGCTCGAGCTCCAGAGGTAGCCGATGCCCTTCGCCTTCCACTACGCGGCCCGCTCCGACGTCGGCATGGTCCGGTCCAACAACGAGGACTCGGGCTACGCCGGTCCCCACCTGCTCGCCATGGCCGACGGGATGGGTGGTCACGCCGGCGGCGACGTCGCCAGCTCGACCGTCGTCGCGGCGCTCGTCGGCCTCGACGGCGAGGCGCTCTCCGGGCGCGACGCCGGCCAGGCCCTCCTCGACCGCATCCACGCCGCCAACACCGAGATCGGCGACCGGGTCCACGAGGACCCCAAGCTCGACGGGATGGGCACGACCCTCATCGCGATGCTGCGCACGGGCGACCGCATCGTCCTGGCCCACATCGGCGACTCACGCGCGTTCATGGTCCGCGACGGCCAGGTCACCCAGGTCACCAAGGACCACTCGTTCGTCCAGAACCTCGTCGACGAGGGCCGGATCACCGCCGAGGAGGCGACCACCCACCCGCAGCGCTCGCTCGTGACACGGGTGCTCACCGGCGCCGCCGACGACGAGCCCGACCTCGTGGTGCGCCAGGGCAAGGCCGGCGACCGCTACGTCATCGCCTCCGACGGCCTCACCGACTACGTCGCGCGCGACACCGTCGACGACGTCCTGACGAGCACCGCCGACCCCGGCGAGTGCGCCGACCGGCTCGTCGCCCTCGCCCTGCGCGCCGGCGCCCCCGACAACGTCACGGTCGTCGTCGGCGACCTCGTCGACATCTCCCGCGCCGATGCCCCGCCCACCCAGCCCCAGGTCGTCGGGGCGGCCGCCGCGAGCCGTCGAGGCACCCGCCCCATCCCCGTCACCCCCGCCGCCAAGGCCGCCGCGCTGACCAAGGCGGCCACCGGTGTCGACGACGAGGACGACGAGGGCGTCACCCTGGCCGAGGAGGGCCCGCGCACCCGACGGGGCACCGCGCTGCGGGTGCTGGCCGCGCTCATCGTCACGCTCGTCGTCGTCGCGGGCGGCTCGTACGCCGCGTACGCGTGGTCGCAGCGGCAGTACTACCTCGCCGAGCAGGACGGCATCGTCACCGTCTTCCGCGGCGTCGACCAGGACCTCGGCCCGATCTCGTTGTCCTCCACCGAGTACTCGACGACCATCCCCGTCGACGACCTGCCGGCGTCCTACCAGGAGAGCATCCGTCGCGGCATCGACGTCGGCAGCCGCCGCGAGGCCGACGACCGCGTCGCCGACCTGCGCCTCCAGGCCGCGGCCTGCCGCTACGCCCGCAGCCAGGACGAGGCGTGCCGCACCGTCGAGAGCACCTGGGCGCCGCCGACCCCGACCCCGTCCGCCTCGGGCTCCTCCACCGCGACCGTCCCCGTCCTCCCGAACGACGTGCCCTCGTCCACCCCGACCACCCCACCGCCGTCGTGAGCGTCGTCTCCTCCGTCGCCCCCCGGTCCGGGCGCACCACCGAGCTCGTCCTCACCCTGGGCGCGGTCGGCATCGTCGGGCTCGCCTACGTCAACCTCGGTCTCGCGACGAGCGGTTCGGTGCCGCCCGGGCTCGCGGCCCTCGGCCTCGGCTACCTCGGCGTCGCGATGGCCTTCCACCTCGTCCTGCGCTGGCGGGCCTCGTACGCCGACCCCCTCATCCTCCCGATCGTCACGCTGCTCAACGGCCTGGGCCTCGTGATGATCCACCGCGTCGACCTCGCCAAGGGCCGCGACATCGCCGACGGCGTCGCGCTGCGCCAGCTGATGTGGAGCGCGCTGGCCGTCGCCATCGCCGCCGGCGTGCTCGTCGTCGTGCGCGACCACCGGCTGCTGCGCCGGTACACGTTCCTCGCCGGGGCGGTCGGCTTCGCCCTGCTCCTGCTGCCCCTCGTGCCCGTCGTCGGCGACCAGCAGTTCGGCGCGCGCATCTGGATCAAGGTCGGCGGCTTCTCCTTCCAGCCCGGTGAGATCGCCAAGCTCGCCCTGGCGGTGTTCTTCGCCGGCTACCTCGTGCAGACCCGCGACGCCCTGTCGGTCGCCGGCCGCAAGGTCCTCGGGATGACCTTTCCGCGCGCCCGCGACCTGCTGCCCATCCTCATCGCCTGGTTGGCCAGCCTCGGGGTGCTCGTCTTCGAGAAGGACCTCGGCTCCTCGCTGCTGTTCTTCGGGCTGTTCGTCGCGATGCTCTACGTCGCCACCGAGCGGGTGTCGTGGATCGCGATCGGGCTCGCGCTCTTCGGGGCCGGCGCGTACGTCGCTTACCTGATCTTCGGCCACGTCCAGACCCGTGTGCTGCTCTGGCTGCACACGTTCAGCCCGCAGGCGCTCGAGACGTCCGACCAGCTCGCCAAGGGCCTCATGGGCATGGCGGCCGGCGGGATGTTCGGCACCGGCCTGGGCCGCGGGCGACCCGACCTCACCTACCTCGCCGAGTCCGACTTCATCATCCCGAGCTTCGGTGAGGAGCTCGGCATGATCGGGCTCTTCGCGATCCTCGTGCTCTACGCCCTGCTCGTCGAGCGCGGCCTGCGCACCTCGCTCGGCACCCGTGACGGGTTCGGCAAGCTGCTCGCCGCCGGCCTGTCGTTCTCGCTGGCCCTCCAGTGCTTCGTCGTCGTCGGGGGCGTCACCCGGGTCATCCCGCTCACCGGCCTCACCGCGCCGTTCCTCTCCTCCGGCGGCTCCTCCCTCCTCGCGAACTGGACCCTCGTCGCCGTGCTCCTGCGCATCTCCGACCACGCCCGCCGCCCGCTGCCCGACCCGGCCGCGGGCAGCGCGGTGGCCGAGGCGCGCACCGAGGTGGTGAGGCTCCCGTGAACACCCCCGTGCGCCGGCTCTCCTTCCTCGTCGCGGCCCTGTTCGCCGCCCTGCTCGTCTCGACGACCCTCATCCAGTACGTCTTCGCCTCCGACCTCAACGGCCGCCCCGACAACCGGCGCACCCTGCTCGCCACGTACGCCCGCGAGCGCGGCGAGATCCTCGTCGGCCAGAACCCCGTCGCGAAGTCGGTCCCCACCGACGACGAGTTCAAGTTCCAGCGCACCTACGACGACCCCGAGCTGTACGCGCACATCACCGGCTTCTACTCCTTCTTCGGGGCGGTCGGTGGGCTCGAGCAGTCCGAGAACTCGCTCCTCTCCGGCGCCAGCGATAAGCTGTTCTACCGCCGGGTCTCCGACCTGTTCACCGGTCGCCGGCCCTCGGGCGCCACCCTCGAGACGACCCTCGACCCCGCCGTGCAGAAGGCCGCGTCCGACGGCCTCGGCGACGCCAAGGGTGCGGCCGTCGCGCTCGACCCGAAGACCGGCGCCATCCTCGCGATGGTCAGCCACCCGAGCTTCGACCCGAACACCGTCGCGGGCCACGACCTCGGCACGGTCGACAAGAACTACCAGGCGCTCACCAAGGCCACCGACCGCCCGCTCGTCAACCGGGCCATCGGCGGCGACCTCTACCCGCCGGGGTCGGTCTTCAAGGTCGTCACGGCCGCCGCCGCGCTCTCCACGGGCGACTACACCGCCGACTCCGAGCTGCCCGGCCCCGCCGAGCTCGACCTCCCGCTGACGAACGCGACGCTGCCCAACCACGACGGCGGCGCGTGCAGCCCGTCCGGCAAGGTGAGCCTTGAGCAGGCCCTCGTCGTCTCGTGCAACACCGCCTTCGGCGACCTCGGCATGAAGATCGGGGCCGACACCCTGCGCGAGCAGGCCGCGAAGTTCGGCTTCGGCGACGCGCCGAGCGTGCCGATGCGGGTCACCCCGAGCAGCGTCCCCGCCGAGCTCGACGAGCCGCAGCTCGCGCAGTCGGCCATCGGGCAGTACGACGTGCGGGTCACCCCGATGCAGATGGCGATGGTCGCCGCCGGTGTCGCGAACAAGGGCGTCGTCATGCAGCCCTACCTCGTGCAGTCGGTCATCGGCTCCGACCTGTCGGTCATCGAGACCGCCGAGCCCACCGAGCTCTCCGAGGCGGTCACGCCCGAGGTCGCCTCGACGCTGACCGACATGATGGTCGCCGTCGTCGACGACGGCACCGGCCGCCGGGCGCAGATCAGCGGCACGAAGGTCGCCGGCAAGACCGGCACCGCCGAGCACGGCAAGGGGCGCCGGGCCCACGCCTGGTTCATCTCCTTCGCCCCGGCCGACGACCCGAAGATCGCCGTCGCGGTCGTCGTCGAGGACGGCGGCACGGCCGGCAGCGAGACGAGCGGTGGCGCGGTCGCGGCACCGATCGCCAAGCAGATGATGGAAGCACGGTTGAACCGATGAGGAGTGCACGACATGGCTGACGTCCCGGAGCTGCTCGGGGGACGGTACGAGGTGGGCGACCTCCTCGGCCGTGGCGGCATGGCGGAGGTGCACCGTGGGTTCGACACCCGACTCGGCCGGCCCGTCGCCATCAAGATGCTGCGCAGCGACCTCGCGCGCGACGCCACGTTCCTCAGCCGCTTCCGTCGCGAGGCCCAGTCGGCCGCCGCCCTCAACCACGCCGCCGTCGTCGCCGTCTACGACCACGGCGAGGACCACGTGCACACCGAGTCCGGTGGCGCCAAGATCAACATCCCGTACATCGTCATGGAGTACGTCGACGGCCACACCCTTCGCGAGATCCTCTCCGAGAGAGGGCAGCTGGAGCCGATGGAGGCCGTGCGAATCACCGAGAACGTCCTCGACGCGCTCGCGTACAGCCACCGGCAGGGCATCGTCCACCGCGACATCAAGCCCGCCAACGTGATGATCGGCGCCGACGGTGCGGTCAAGGTCATGGACTTCGGCATCGCCCGCGCGATGGCCGACGCGAACGCCACGGTCACCGCCACGCAGGCCGTCATCGGCACGGCGCAGTACCTCTCGCCCGAGCAGGCGCAGGGGCACAGCGTCGACGCCCGCTCCGACCTGTACTCCGCGGGCTGCATGCTCTTCGAGCTGCTCACCGGCCGCCCGCCGTTCCTCGGCGACAGCCCGGTCGCCATCGCCTACCAGCACGTGGGCCAGCCGCCCGTGCCGCCGTCGCGCTACGCCGAGGCCGTGTCCGAGGACCTCGACGCCGTCGTGCTGCACGCCCTCGAGAAGCCGCGCGAGGAGCGCTACCAGGACGCCGCCGAGTTCCGCGCCGACCTGCAGGCCGTCCGGCTCGGGCGTCCGGTCAGCGTGGCCGCTCGCTCCTCGGCCGCCGCCGTCGCCGGGGCCGCCGGGGCCGTGCTCGCCGCGGGCGCCGCCGGCGCCACCGAGGCCCTCCCCGCCGGCTCCCTCTCCGACCGCACGGCCGCGATGGAGGCGCCGGTCCGACGCGGGGCGGTGCCGCCGCCCCCGCCGGACGACGACGGTCCTCTGACCCGCCGCGAGCGCCTCGAGGAGGAGGAGCGTCCCGGCCGGGGTCCGGCCGCCTGGATCCTCCTGACCATCGCCGTTCTCGCCGCCCTCGGGCTGCTGGGGTACGGGCTGGTCACCTACTTCGGGCAGGAGGAGGTCCCGAAGGTCACCGTGCCCTCGGTCGTCGGCACGCCCGAGGACGTCGCCCGCGTCAAGCTCGTGCAGGCCGGGTTCACGGTCGAGGCGGTCGTCGCGGCCGACGACACCGTGCCCGAGGGCCAGGTCGTCTCGCAGAACCCCGACGGGGACACGCAGGCGACGAAGGGCTCGACCGTGCGGATCACCGTGTCGGGCGGGCCGAACAACGTCGAGGTGCCCGACCTCACGGGCCGCACCCTCGACGAGGCGAAACAGCTGCTCGGCGACCTGGGGCTCACCCTCGGCACGGTCACGCAGACCGACGACCCCGACACCGAGAAGGGCCAGGTCATCTCCAGCGACCCGGGCAGCGGTGTGGGCGTCAAGCCGGGGACGCGCATCAACGTCGAGGTCGCGTCCGGCAAGGTCGTCGTGCCCAACGTCGTCGGCATGACGCAGAACGACGCCCAGCGGGCCCTCGCCGACGCGAACCTCCAGGTCGAGACGGAGTACCGGCAGACAGGATCGGTGCCCGAGGGTCAGGTCATCGAGCAGGACCCGAAGGGCCGGGCCAAGGCCGACGTCGGGTCGACGGTGAAGATCGTCATCGCCCAGAAGGCGGCGCCCACCGTCACGCCGACGACGGTGACCCCGACCCCCTCCGACACCCCGACCGGGTCGCCGACCCCGAGCGGGACCCCCACCGGCTGACGCGCCGCACGACGCTCAGCCGGCGACCATCCGGGCCACGCCGGCCGCGTCGTGCACGAGCGGCGAGAGCCCGGCCGAGCGCTGCACCGCGCCGGCGTCACCCGCGACGGCCAGCCAGTTGGCGAGCATGAGGTGCCCGCCCTCGGTGAGCACCGACTCGGGGTGGAACTGCACGCCGTGCAGCGGCAGGGTGGCGTGCCGGACGGCCATGACGATGCCGCTCTCGGTGCGTCCGTTCGGCACGAGCTCGTCGGGGATGGTCGCGGGGTCGATGGTCAGCGAGTGGTAGCGCGTCGCGGTGAACGGCTCGGGGACGCCGGCCAGCACTCCGGTGCCGTCGTGGTGCACCCGGGAGGTCTTGCCGTGCAGCAGCTCCGGAGCCCGCCCCACCGTCGCGCCCATGACCACCCCGAGCGCCTGGTGCCCGAGGCAGACCCCGAGCATCGGCTGCGAGCGCTCGGCACAGGCCTCGATCATCGCCATCGAGACACCGGCCTCCTCGGGGGTGCCGGGGCCGGGCGAGACGAGGACGCCGTCGAAGTCGGCGGCGTCGGCGGGGGAGACGGCGTCGTTGCGGACGACCTCGCACTCGGCGCCGAGCTGCTCGAGGTAGCCGACGATCGTGAAGACGAAGCTGTCGTAGTTGTCGACGACGAGGACCCGGGTCATGCCTCCATGGTGCACCGTCCGCGCCCCGGTGCCGCGGCCTGTCCCGTCAGCCGACGGTGTTGTCGTTGAACGGGACGAGGTCGGCGACGGCCGGGAAGACCCACTGGAAGAGGACGGCGACGACGAGCACGACGAGGACCAGGCACTGGACCGCCTTGGCCCACACCGGCCCCGGCAGGACCCGCCAGAGTGCTGCGTACATCGCTACCCCTTCACCGTCGACCAGTCGGCGAGCCGCCACTGCGCCCGCGGGATGCTCTTCACGAGCCTGCCGTGCGTGACGTACCGGTACGTGGCGCTGTACTTCGGGTGGCACGAGGTCATCGTCAGCAGCCGTTCGGTCGGGGCCGTCCCTGGCTCGTCGGGCACGGGGGCGATGACCTCGGTCTGCCACGGCCGGACGATCTCGTGGCTCGTCACCTCGTACACGAAGACCGTCGGCTTGGTCTCGACGATGACCCGGTCGCCGGCCCTGAGCGTCTCGATGGTGTGGAACGGCTTGCCGTAGGTGGTGCGGTGGCCGGCGACGGCGAAGTTGCCGACCGCCCCGGGCTCGGCCGTGCCGTCGTAGTGCCCGACCCCGAGGGCCAGCACCGGACGACCGGTGCCCTCGATGACCGGGCGGGCGAAGTCCACCCCGAACCGCGGCACCCGGATGATGGCGAACGCCCTGTCCTGGCCGAGGTCGGGGAACGCGTCGCTGCCGACCGTGCCGTCGCGGCCGTTCAGGAAGTCCTCGCTCAGCGCCTGGACGATCTGCTCCTGGTTGCGGTCGGCGACGACGTCGGTCCACCAGAGCTGCCAGGCGACGAAGAGGAGCACGAGGACACCGGCGGTGATGAGGAGCTCCCCGAGCCCCCCGACGAGTCGCCGGATCACGAGCCGGTGACCTCGGCGTGCGCGGGCGTGATGCTGCCGGAGTAGGCGGGGAACTTCTGCTTCCCGACGTTCTCGACGTCGTAGCCGAGGCCGACCGCGACAGACCACTCGCGCAGGAGGCCGACGTCCTGGTCGCGGTCGAGGGAGCGGCGCATCGCCTCGCGGTCACCGATGGCGGTGATGACGTAGGGCGGGGAGTAGACCCGGCCCTGGAGGATGAGGGTGTTGCCGACGCAGCGGACCGCGCTCGTGGAGATGACCCGCTGGTCCTGGAGCATCATCGCCTCCGCGCCACCGGCCCAGAGGGCGTTGACGACGGCCTGCACGTCCTGCTGGTGGATGACGTAGTCGTCGGGGTCGGCCCCCGGGGGCACCTCGCCGCCGACGAGCTTGGCGTCGTCGAGGCTGATGCGCAGCGCCGGCCCCTCGACCGGGGTGCGGCCGGCCGCGGTGGCGATCTGGGCCGCCTCGCGCTCGAGCTGCTGGGTGCGCAGGTCGCCGGGCGCGAGCTGGGCGGTGGCCTCCTCGACCCGCGTGCGCAGGTCGTCGACCTCGGCGGTGCGGTCGGCGTTGACGCGGGTCTGCTGGCGGATGAGGTCGGGCAGGCGGGCGGCGTCGGAGCGCAGGTCCTCGCCCTGGGAGGCGCGCACGCTCGAGGCGAAGAGGGCACCGGCCACGAGGGCGGCCACGGGGACGAGCCAGGGCCACGGCGAGGGTCGCTCGACCCGGCCCGCGTGCGTGCCCGCCACCCTCGCTCCCCTCTCTCTCCGATCCGGCCTCTACGCTAGGGCACCAGTCTGAACGAATCCGGAGGAGTCACCCGTGCCCGAGTCCAAGGGTCGCAAGAAGTCCACCTACACCCCGCCGCGCACCGCCGGGGCGGCGGCGCAGGGCCCGAACCCCCGCTGGTTCGTGCCGCTGATGCTCACGCTCATGGTGGCCGGGCTGCTCTGGGTCGTGACGTTCTACATCTCCGGCGTGCACCAGTACCCCGTGCCGCAGCTCGGCCGCTGGAACCTCGGCGTGGGCTTCGGCCTGATGCTCAGCGGGTTCCTCATGACGACCCGCTGGCGCTGACCGCCCGAATCGCTCCCCCCCAGTTCCGCGTCCACGCGTCGTCGCCTCCGGGCCCCTCCACCCCACCCACGCCACCAGGAGACTCTCCTGGTGGCGTCGTGGTGGGGATCACCCCCACCTGGCCTCCAGGAAGCACACCTGGTGGCGACAGCGGGACGGTGCCTCCGGCACGGAGTTGTCCACAGGGGTTGTCCACACTGGGGACGAATGACACCGGTGTAATCCACAGGGGGACGACCTGTGGACGGCGGGGTCAGGCCGTGGCGTAGCGCGCCACGGCCAGCAGGACGAGGACGATGCCGATCGCGGCGAGGGCGGCCCAGTGCACCCGGCGGTCCGGGGGCTGCATCGGGCCGCGCGCCCGGCCGAGGTAGCCGATGGCCGCGGCGCACGCGGCGCCGGTGAGCAGGCCGCCGAGGTGGGCCTGCCAGGCGATGCCCGGGATGACGAACCCGATGACCGCGTTGAGGCCGATGACGACGTACATCCCGGCGGCCGAGCGCCCCAGCCGTCGCTGGAGCACGAGGAAGGCCCCGAACAGGCCGAAGACCGCCCCGGAGGCGCCGACCGCGCTCGACCACCACATCCCCGGTCCCACGGTCAGGGCGTCCTGGTAGGTCTGCGGCGCGGACATCAGGAGGTAGGCGACCGAGCCACCGACGGCGCTGAGCAGGTACAGGGCGATGTAGCGGGCGCGGCCGAGCAGCGGCTCGAGGTACTGCCCCATGATCCACAGGGCGTACATGTTGAACCCGATGTGGACCAGGCTGCCGTGGGCGAACCCCGAGGTGAGGAAGCGCCACGGCTCGTCACGGCCGGCGGCGGGGATGAACGCGATCCGGTCGGTCAGGTCGGGGACGGTCTGCTGCAGCAGGTACACGACGACGCAGATGCCGATGATCGTCATCGTCACCAGGGGGCGGCCGTCGGTGGCCGAGCCCCCGAAGACCGTGCGGCCCTGGCGCACGGTGCGCGCGCCCTCGCGGACGCAGTCGACGCACTGGATGCCGACCGCGGCCGGCCGCTGGCACTCGGGACAGGACGGCCGGCCGCAGCGCTGGCAGCGGACGTAGGACTCCCGGTCGGGGTGGCGCGGGCAGACGGGGACCTGCTCGGTCTCCGCCGGCGGCGGGGGATCGGCGGTTGCTCGGCCACGTCGGTCTCCCGGGGTCTCGTGCGGGGGAGTGGGTCAGTCCTCGATCTCGACGCGCTCGATGACGACGTCCTCGACCGGCTTGTCGTTCGCGCCGGTGCGCACGTTGCCGAGGGTGTCGACGACCTCGCGGCTCGCGGCGTCGGCGACCTCACCGAAGATCGTGTGCTTGCCGTTGAGCCAGGTCGTCGGCGCGGTGGTGATGAAGAACTGGGACCCGTTGGTGCCCTTGCCCATCCGCTTGCCGGCGTTGGCCATCGCGAGGAGGTAGGGCCGGTCGAACTGCTTGTCGGGGTGGACCTCGTCGTCGAAGGTGTAGCCGGGGCCGCCCATGCCCTGGCCGAGCGGGCAGCCGCCCTGGATCATGAAGTTGGGGATGATCCGGTGGAAGACGAGGCCGTCGTAGAACGGCGTGGGGTTGGTGCGCCCGGCGTCGTCCTTGTACTCCTGCTCGCCCTTCGCGAGGCCGACGAAGTTCTTCACCGTCTTGGGTGCCTCGTTCGGGAAGAGCTCGATGACGATCGGACCGTGGTTGGTGTGCAGCGTTGCCTTCATGCCGTCGATCCTCTCACGCGGGTCCGGGCGTCGGCTGGGGGTGGGCTGGGTGCAGACAGGGAGGCGTCCGGGGGTGGTGGCCGGGTGGCCGCCGGGGTGGGCGCGCTCACGCCATCGACCGGGCCCTGATGTGCCCCGAACAGGGGAAAGAGGGCAGGATGGGAGCAGAGACGTCCAACCGAGGAGGACACGTGTTCCGCAGCAAGAGCAGGACCGAGCAGGCCAGGGACGCCGTCGCCGACGCCGCCGACCAGGTGAGCAGCCGGGCCCAGGACGCCGCCGACACGGCCGCCGAGCGGGCCGCCGACGCCGCCGACCGCGCGGCCGCCGCCGCCCACGACCTGCGCAAGAAGTCGAAGTCCGAGGTCAAGGACCTGCGCAAGAAGTCGCGCAAGGCCTCGAAGGAGGCGACCGCGCAGTACGAGGCGGCCCGTGAGCGCGCCCACGACGTCGCCGACAGGGCGCACGACTACGCCGACGCCGTGGCCCCGAAGGTCCGCGAGGGTCGCGAGCGCGCCCAGGACGCCGCCGAGACCGCGCGCGAGAAGGCCGAGGAGGCCTACGAGGCGCTGGCTCCCCGCGTCGAGCACGCCAAGGAGACCTTCACCGACGACGTGCTCCCCAAGGTGATGGCCGCGCTGACCGCCATCGCCGCGAGCGCCGCCGCCGCCAAGGACCAGGCCGCCGAGGCCGCCGAGCGCGCGCCCGACGCCTACGCCGTCCTCAAGGGCGACGCGAAGGCCAAGAAGTCCGGCAAGGGCCGCTGGGTCCTGCTGCTCGGTGCCGTCGCCGCGGGTGCGGCCGTCATGGCCTACCGCAAGAGCACCGAGCGCCCCGACCCGTGGGCCAGCGCCGGCTCGTACACGCCGCCGAAGTCCGCGTCCGCGCGGGCCACCGACGCCGTCGACACCGCGAAGGCCACGGCCGGCGAGGTCCGCGAGAAGCTCGCCGACGCCTCCGGCTCGGCGTCGGCCAAGGCCACCGAGCTCAAGGAGAAGGCGGCCGTCAAGGCGGCCGAGGCCAAGGACGCCGCTGCCGCCAAGGTCGAGGAGGCCAAGGTCGCCGCCGGCGCCGAGGCCGACAAGGGCACCGCGACGTGGAACGACGCGGGCACCGGCGACTCCGAGGTCCCGTCGACCACCGGCACGTCCGAGAGCTCGGACCTGTCGACCCCGAACCTCGACGCGGGGTCCGACACTGCGTCCGACAAGGCGTCCGACAAGGGCTGACCCACACCGGGGTTCGGGCGCGCGGTTGGCGCTCGACCCTCCCGGACACCACGACGCCGGCCGCTCCCCGTGAGCGGCCGGCGTCCTGTGTGGAGGGTCCGGCCCCCTGCTGGCCGGACCGACCTGAGGCGCGACGCGTAGTCGTCGCGCGGAGGGGATTGACGATGGCGGGCGTCCCGGGGCGCGTGGAGGGGGATGGCACGGTCATGCGCTGCCGTGCCGGTGGCGACCCGGGGCGTCGGCCCTGTCAGCTCCCTTCTTGTGAACCCCTGCCGGAGTGACACGCGCAGATTAGCCCCGGCCTTGCCCCGCACGGAATGGCCCGATGTGACTACCTGTCGAGGGTTGGGCGAGCGGGGCCTCGGCGTGGCCCGATCAGGCCGTCGTGAACTCGACGAGGGTGGCCAGCTCGGCGACGTCGAGGTCGTCACCGAGGCGCTGGGCGACGTCGGCGGCGGCGTGCCGGACGGTGTCCCAGTCGACGCGCTCCGACCACGGTCCGTCGACGAGGTGGTCGGTGAGCATCGCGATGGCCAGGTCCTGCTGCAGGCGGGGTGAGGCGGCGTCGAGGTCCCGCGCGCAGTCGGCGTCGGAGAGGTCGGCGGAGCGCTCGACCGCCTCGCCGCGAGCATCCTGGTAGCGGACCGTCGCGGTGACGAACGTGCCTCTGCCCGAACCCTCCCGCAGCTCGACGTCGTAGAGCGCGGTCGTCGCGTGGCCCGCGAAGACCTCGCCGCCGTCGACGGCGTCGTTGCGGAAGTCGTCGTCGGCGACGGCCCGGTTCTCGTACCCGATGAGGCGGTAGCCGGCCACCGTCCTCGGGTCGAACTCGACCTGCGCCTTCGCGTCCTTGGCTGTGAGAACGAGCGAGTCGGTGAGGCCGGTGGCGAAGACGCGCTCGGCCTCCTGCAGGGTGTCGACGTAGACGTGCCAGCCGTCTCCGCGGTCGGCGAGCTGCTCGAGGAGCTCGTCGTCGTAGTCCGCGATGCCGACGCCGACGCTCACGAGGTTGATGCCGTTCCTGGTCTCGGTGCCGATCCGCTCGAGGATGCCGCCGCTGGTCGTCTCTCCGACGTTGGCGACGCCGTCGCTGACGAGCACGACGCGGGTCATCCGGTGCTGGCCCTCGGACTCGGCGCGCATCCGGGCGGCGACGTCGTAGCCGAGCGTCAGGCCGGCGGCCGCGTTGGTGCTGCCCCTCGGGGCGAGCTCGTGGATGGCGTCCGCGAGGGCCTGCCGGTCGTCGGCCGGCGTCGGTTCGAGGAGGAGGTCGGCCTCGGTGGAGTAGCAGACCATCGCGACGCGGTCGGTGGGGCGCAGGTGGTCGGCGAGGGTGCGCAGCGCCGCCTTGGTCGTGTCCATCTTGCCGGCTTCGCCCATCGAGCCCGAGCAGTCGACGACGAGGACGAGGTTGACGTCGAGGCGCTCGGCGTCGGAGACGTCGGCGCTGCGGATGCCGACGCGGACGAATCGATGGTTCTCCTCGAAGGGGAGGGTGGCGGCGTCGATGCTCACGCCGAGGCCGTCGCGGGGCGCGTCGTAGTCCTGCTCGAAGTAGTTGACGAACTCCTCGGTGCGGATCTCGTTGCGGGGGAGGCTGGTTCCGTTCCGGACGGCGTCGCGGAAGCGGGTGTAGGAACCGGTGTCGATGTCGAGGGCGAACGTGCTCCGGGCGTCCTCGGCCGGGTCGGTGAGGTCGCGGTCCCGGCGGGGACCGTAGCCGTGGTCGCCGTCCTCCTGGTCGGTGGCGCTGTCGCCGTTGGGTACCGCGCCGTTGGGGCCGGGCTGGTACTCGGTTGTGCCAGAGCTGTTCCCGTCGTGGTTGGAGGCGCTGCATCCCGCGGCGAGGAGGGTGGTGGCGAGCGCTACCGCGGCCCAGGCGGTTCGGCTGTGGTGGCTGCGTGTCGTCATGGTGCTCCCCTGCCGTCGGCGTCGTTGCTGCTCGTGGGAGGGACGCTAGGTGTGGTCGGTTCCCGATCCGCGCCGTTGTGATGAGGACGTGACCGGACCGATGCCGGGGTGTGTCCGACGAGACCGTTCCGTGTCCGGCCCGTGCCCCGTTCGTTGCCGGCGGCTCGGTCAGGAGGGTCTGAGCTCGCCGGCGAGCGAGGCGTGCAACTCGGCGATGGTGTCGGGCGACACAGGTCCCTCGCGGGTGAGTTGCGGGTACAGCTTCTTCGGCCAGAGGGCCTGCACCTCCCGCGTCGTGAAGGTGCCACCCAGCAACGGCCAGTCGGCGTCGAGGAAGCACAGCACGCCGTGGACAGGGACGTCATCGGGGAGGAGGGTGCGCACGACCTCCATCTGCCTGAGCACCCCGTCGACGAGCTTCGAGCAGTCGCGTGACCCGACCAGGAGGCGCTCGGTGCGGGGACGGAGGACGCCGCCGTCGACCTTCAGGTGGGGCCGCCCGCGGTAGCGCTTGGCGTCGATGACGAAGACACCGGAGCGCGTCACCGCCAGGTGGTCGATGTTCGCGCGGGTCCGTGGGATGCGGCGGTCGTGCAGCAGCCTCACGGTCTCCCCGGCGAGCGCGTCCAGTCCCTTGCCAAGCCGTTCCTCCCCGACGGCGCCCGTCTGCCAGGCGGTCGTCGACCGCGGCTCGTCGGAGACGGCGAGGATCAGGCCGCCCAGCTTCGGGTGCCTGGCACGGATCCGTTCCTCGCGAGCGGCCCTGCGCCGCTCGTACTCGCGCCGCGCGGAGGCGCCGGCCGCGCCGGGGTCGACTGCCGGCATCGGTGTGGGTCCAGTGGGCGAATCTGTGTTGTTCCCGCCGACCTGCGTGATCGAGTGGTCGAGGCACCGGACGGTCTTCGTCCGACGTTCGTGGACGGCCTCGGCCTTCGCGGGCAGGTCGAGCCCACAGATCCGGCAGGTACCGGCGTACCTCAGCCGCATGCGCTTCTCGTCGGATCCCCCGGACATGCCGGTCACGGTACGGCGATCCAGGTGTCCGCGCGGGCGGATCCGCGCATTGCCACGCGCTGTGGGGCGGGCCTCGGTCACTTACCCTGAGGCGGTGCCAGACGGATCGTCTCCCAGTCAGGAGTACCTCCGGCGTGAAGTGATCGCCGCGGCTCTGACTGAGCGCGCGGACGCGTCAGGAGGCTACTTGCGCTGGCACGACCTGACGGAGTTCGTCCTGCCTGATGGCACGGCTGAGCGGCTCGTGGATCCAGGGAGAGGCGGCATCTGGAACCCGCGGGGTTACGCGGCGACCCTGACGATCGTCACCTCCCCGATGGTCCGTACCCGGATCGTGAGATCGACGGTGGGCTCCTTCAGTACAGCTATCAGAAGGGCCCGGAGGGCGGAAAGAATCTCAAGCTGCGTGCAGCGATGGAGTTGCAGTTGCCAGTCATCCGACTCAACAAGATCGGCCCGAACGCCTACAACCCCATTTACCCCGTGTTCGTGGTTGGCGACAACCCGATCATCCGCGAATTCACGCTCACCGTCGACGAGGTCCTCCGGAGCGTGCCGCTCGGGCATGAACTCAGTCCCATCGAGAAGGCGTACGCCGCACGTATCGTGCAGCAGCGAGTACACCAGCCAGCATTCAGAGCCCAGGTGATGCTGGCCTACGCCGGACAGTGCACGGTGTGTTCCCTCAAACACCCCGAGCTCCTGGACGCGGCGCACATCATCGAGGACGGGCAGCCCGGCGGAGATCCGGTGGTGAGCAACGGCCTCAGTCTCTGCAAGATCCACCACGCCGCCTACGACCGACGTCTCATGGGCATCAGCCCCGAGTGCGTCGTCGAGATCAATGGGCGGCTGCTGGAGGAAGTTGATGGGCCCATGCTGCGGCACGGGCTGCAGGAGATGCATGGTCGCCCGTTGGTCATTCCGACGCGCCAGCAGGACAGGCCGGATCCCGATCGACTGGAGCAGCGATACGTCAAGTTCCTCGCGGGCTAGGACCCCGGCTGCTGATGGGTGTGCGTGTTTCGCTCGCATATCCTCTGTCGCCGGACGTGGGAATGGCCCGGTGGTCGCCCAGCCACCATCACGTTCTTGAGAGTGGAGCCAAGGGGACGCCCCGCGGCTCGCTGGCGCTCACCGCGGGGACCCCGGAACCTGAGCGTTTAAGTCCACCTGAGCCCCACCAACAGAAGAAGCCCGGCTGGCGCCGGGCTCTTCGATCGGTGGAGCCAAGGGGACTCGAACCCCTAACCCCCTGCTTGCAAAATCCCCGAATGGGGTCCGTGAGGGGGTGCATAAGCACAGGTCAGGGCGCTGTCGGGCACCCGATCGCGTCAATTTCGGCCCTCACTGCCGTACTTTTCTGGGGTACGAGTCTGGGGTACCGCCGACGTAGGTTGGAGCCGTGGCGGAGCGGTGGGTCAGCACTAGGGCAGGCGCGCACCTCGCTGGGCGACTCAAGGTCAACACGGCTCCCGAAGTACTGCTCCGCCAGGCGGTCCACGCAGCCGGCGGGCGGTTCAGGCTCCACCGGCGGATCGCGAAGGGCTGCACCCCGGACTTCGTCCTGCCATCACGCCGGGTCGCCGTCTTCGTGGACGGGTGCTTCTGGCACGGGTGTCCCGAGCACGGTCGTAAGACGCCGTGGACCGGACCCAACGCGGAACTCTGGGCCGACAAGATGCGCCGCAACGCCGAGCGGGACCGGCGGTCCACGCAGCTGGCACAAGAACACGGATGGCACGTCGTCAGGGTGTGGGAGTGCCAGGTGCGTCGGGACCCAGGCGCAGTAGCCCACGCGGTGATGAGTCCACAGCAGCCCAACCGCGGACCTGGTTTCCACAGCCTGTCGGACCCTCTTGATGGAGTACCACCTGCGAGGTGATGCTTCGCCCCTAGCGCATCGGGTCGACCCTGTGGGATGCGCACGACCAGAGGACTCTCCCTCCCATGAACGACGCCCTGCCTCTCCACTTCAATCAGTCCGCGCGGGAGCTTGACTTAGCTGACTCTTCAGCTAAGCTTGCTGGCATGGCGAAGGACTCTGCAGCGTTCAGGTACGCAGATCTCTTCGCCGGCATCGGGGGCTTCCACGCCATGCTTGACCACGCGGGCGGGCGGTGTGTCTACGTCTCCGAGATCGACCGCGAGGCGCGCCACACGTACCTGCGCAACTGGGTGGAACCGCTGCCGGAGTCGCGGCGGCCCGTCGTCAACACCGACATCACCATGGCCACTCCCGATGACGGGCCGGTCGACGTCCCGGCTCACGACGTCCTCGCCGCGGGGTTTCCTTGCCAGCCGTTCTCGAAGTCAGGGCGCCAACGTGGCATGGACGAGGCACGAGGCACGCTCTTCTGGAACATCGCACGGATCCTCGAAGACCGGACGCCGGCTGTTGTCCTCCTCGAGAATGTGCGGAACATCGCCGGCCCCCGCCACACGCACGAGTGGGACGTCATCATCCAGACGCTCCGCGAGATCGGTTACCGCGTGTCGTCGACACCATCGGTCTTCTCCCCGCACTTCCTCCCACCCTCTCTCGGAGGGACACCGCAGGTCCGCGACCGCGTCTTCATCCTGGGCACCTACGTTGGCCGTGAGCGTGCGCTGAACGAGACGGACGTTCCGCCGACAGTGGTGCGTGCCCCCGTCGACGGCTGGAACGTTCACGACTGGAATGCCGAATGGATCCTGGACGAGGACTCATCCATCGCAGAGCTGTCCAAGTACCAGCTGACGACCGACGAGACAACCTGGGTTGATGTGTGGGACGACCTCGTCCAGCGGATGTGGTCTGCAAGAGGCGTCCGCCTCCCCGGCTTCCCACTGTGGGCTGACGCGTGGATCCCTGAGCGTGGCCTTGATCCGATCGAGCTTGAAGCGCTGCCTCGATGGAAGTCCCAGATCCTGATCAAGAACGCCCGGTTCTACGACGAGCACCGCGACGTGATCCGGGACTGGAAGCGCGCGAACCCCGTCTTCGCTACGTTCCCCGAGTCGAGACGCAAGCTCGAATGGCAGGCGCAGGACACCGGCTCCCTCTGGGGAACGGTCATGCACTTCCGACCCTCCGGGATCCGAGCCAAGGCGCCCACCTACCTCCCCGCTCTTGTGGCTATCACGCAGACCTCGGTCATCGGCAGCCGGCGTCGCCGTCTAACCCCACACGAGGCCGCGCGCCTGCAGGGTTTCAGTCGGACGCTCTCCTTTACCGGCCAGCGCGACTCTGCGTCGTACAAGCAGGTGGGTAACGGCGTCGCGGTGGGAGCGGCGTGGCATGTGTTCCGTACGCACGTTGAGCGCGATGCGTCAGATCTGCCCCGTCGACTGGTGCGCGCTGTCCTGAATGCGCCTCTCAACCCGACGGGCGACGCGTTGGCCAACGAAGCGATGGTTCATGAGGCCAGGAGCGCTGCACTCACGCAGACTGTGGCCAGCTGAGCGAGGTCTCCTGTCGGGCAGCCTTCTTGCCTTTCACACGGTTGACGTATTCATCGCACCGACTCAGCTCACGCTTCCCCGCGGTGATGAGGGCGGGCACTACGTTGAGCGAGTGTGCGCCGCGCCAGCCGATCCGATGTTCTTCCTGCCCGCCGCCACGGTCGCGGAGGCCGTAACGCGGATCTTCTCGCTGACGGGTGCTGCGGAAGCTGGCACACGTGGGGAGAAGCGCGCCATCGTCGCACTGCGTGATGCCCTCGGGCTTGACATCGATGTCGCCCGCACGAACGCGCGCATGGCTCAGCAGATCGCGGAAGTGCTCCGCGTCGAGTGGCGACCCTCCTACGAAGAGCTCAACAGGGTCAACCTCGACGGTCTCAACGCACTACTCGAAGGCGCGACTGACGCCTACCACGAGAACTCCCTCCGGCGGTTAGCTGGACAGCGACCAGGGAGGCTGAGCGGACCTGAGTGGCTGGCGTTCCAGCCTGCACAGTCGAAGATCGAGGCAGTCAACAGGATCAGCGCGCTTACCAACTCCGGACCTGAATGGCTCGGACCTGGAAGCAAAGAGCACAAGCGCGTCCTCGTCAACCTGGCCAACAGCCTTGCTCCCGAACTTGACACTCGGCTCTCCAAGACGAAGCTTGGGGCTGCCCTGGCGAATGCCTTCGACGCGCCGTGGTCGGCCGAATGTGAATCCACGGGGGAGACGATCTCGCTTGTCGGCCTCAACACACTCCTGGCCGGGGCGGAGCGTCGGCTCGGGAAGCTCGGCAGCGACCGAGCAATGCTCTTGGGTACCCCCGAGGAGGAAGGGAAGGCTCTGGCGGCCGCCCTGCTCGACGCCTGGCGCGCCTCAGCTCATCCCGACGGCAGCAAACGGGTCATCTGGGATGCGCGCAAGTGCATCCACTGGATGCTGGACCAGGGGGTGACGGAGGGCCCCAACCAGAACGAGTGGCAGGGCTTCTACTGGGAGTCGCGCGGGAGAGCAGTTCTCAACGCAGCGTTCACCCCCAACCCCAGCCCGCCGAGAACCCGCTATGGCAACACTGCCTTCGACTACTCGTTGCGGTATGTCTGGGACCTCAAGGCCCACACAGAGGCTTGGCGCTACCCGGTCTCTGGCAGGACCCTGACGGGCCAGGGCGTGGCGCCGCTCAACGACCAGGAGTCGATGAGTGCCTGCATCGAGGACCAGGGACTGGGGTTCCTCATGGCTGGCGGAGTTGCTGTGGCGGACGAGGATGAGACGTTCGTGGAGTGGCACCGGCAATTCAAGGCGGCGCAGGGTGTGAAGTCGAAGCCGTCGAACTCCGGTCGATCGCGACAGCGCAAGGCAGCGTTCGAGCCCCACCACGTCGAGGCCTTCTACTTCCACAACTTGCCAGCGCTTGAGGCAGCGAAAGCGGCGGGCCAGGTTACCGGCTTTCAGCAGGGAAAGCAGGCGCCCGACGAGGAGGGCACCGAGGGGAGGGCACGCCGTCCTAAGTACAACTTGAGCGTGCCCAAAGCCAGGGGATCGCTGCTCGCGGTGGCGCGCTTCGACTGGCCTCGGGTGGAGTCGTAGGCACGTGTCGGGATCCCGGCCGGCGCCGCGCTCGTGCGGTCCGGGCCTCAGACAAGGTTGAGCTCGCCGGGCGACCTTGACGGTCTACGAACGCACCGCGTCTTTCCTCGGTCCTGATCGGTTCCGTCCTCTCGGGAGCGCTGTGATGGTCGAGGCAAGCTGCTGGCTGGTCCCTGCGCCGTCACGGCTTCGGAGTTCTACCGTCCAAGAGCCGTCGAGTACCGGCAGGTGGCTGGTGGGCGGGGAAGTCTTCGACCTTGGCTTCCCACCGCATTCGGCCAACGCCCGGCACAGCTTCAGGGGTCGGTATTCCCTGGGCAGTGAAGTGGCGGAGCGACCTCCGGGCGACCGCTCGATCGAAGACAATGGACGTGAGCAACTCCGGGGGCTCCTTCGTGACATCAATGATGATCCTCCGGACTCTTGCCTGCTCCTCGGAGGTCAGGTCCTTCATACCCGCGAACACCGAGGCGACAGTTTCGCCAGACTCCACAAGCGGCAAGAGAATTGAGACGAATGTCGTACAGGCGCCTGGGATTGGCGCTAGCTGCTCTGAACCGAACCAATGAACGCGCTCCGAGGCGGATGTGGTCTTGACCTCAAGGCGCTCCCCCTGCGAGCTGAAGTCGAAACGGCCCTCTGCCTTGCTGTGCCACGTCTGGACCAGGGTAGAGAACGAGACGGCCTCAGCGATGACCAGGAGTTCACCGGCAAGTCCAATCTCCGTCTCGCGGGCTACACGGCTCTTCAGGCCGGACTCGAACAGGGCTTCCATCGTGGCTATCACGTCGCCCAGCGCGCCAGGCATCGAGCGTGTTAGTTGAATCAGGCCTTCAAAGACGGCCGCGACGGCGTCCACGGCCTCTGATTCGTCGATCGGCCGAAAACGCAGCACGCAGACATCCGGCAGTCGGATTCCGGAGGAGCTGTCGATCAGTTCTAGCCAGGGATCGAACCGAAAGTGCCGACCTTCTAGTGTCTGACCCCTTGGTTGACCAGGCCCAACAAGCACGAATGCTCGTGCGCCGTCTCGCCCCGTCGCCAGGCGCATCTCGCGATCTAGGACCGGAAGGTTAATGTCTCGCTCCGCGGCAGGCACTTTGTCCGATTCGATGGCGGCACGAATGTTGCTGAAGCCAAAGATCATGCGCTGCCGGCCTTGACCCCGATGGCTCGCAGCTCGAAGGCCTCTGGTGTCGTGATGGAGATAGCGAGTCCCGCGCCGACCGGGGAGGCCTCACTCGTCGAGTACCCAGCGAGTGGCTCAACTACGGCAGACACAGCGTCGTAGCCAAGACGATCGACGGGGCGTCGCTGCGCGTCACCGACGTGTGGCACGGCTAGTTGCGCCGAGTCGAACCACTGCTCTGGGTGTAGGCCGGGTCTTGTTGTCCATCCCGCCTCCCAAATGGCACCTGCGTTCGAGGGTGCGACGCCAGCAAGACGCCGGACAGGCAGTTCTCCGATGCTCGGCACAACACCGGCGGCCGCCATCTGTATTACGTCGAGTCCGCGGACGAACATGGCGAAGGGAAGGTTGGCCAGGCCTAGGTCACCCAGGCGGGGGTTCATGAGCTCGGCAGCAACCTCCCGAGACGCGTCGTCGCGGCCGACCATCTTTAACCTACCCAGGAGTACTCGAAATTCTTCTGCCCCGCACTCCGCCAATAACCAGTCATCGAGAAAGCCGCGGGTGATCTCGCGGCGCTCAACCCAGTCCAAGAGCTCGCGAGCATTATGTGCGAAAGTCGACGGCTGCACAAACTGGCGGAGAGTTAGGACCACGTTGGACTTGTTGGCATCGACAAGCTCGCGATCACGCACCGCTAGCCGAGTGGGCTTCATGCGGTTCGTCGGTCGTGACACGTACCAAAGCGCGGGTTCGTCCAAACGAAGATTCTTGTCCTTCTCGTCCCAGTCCTCAGCAGTGGAGATGAGAGCACGTTCCACCTGGGCCAGATAGTCGAACGACTCGAAGATCTCCGGAAGTGCGTGAACGGTGATCACGTGGGCGTAGGTACCCCTGTAACCACAAAAGCGCATCTGCTGGGAGACAGTGTCCTCGTTGGCGGCTTGCGCGAGTCGGGTAAAGTACGTGGTAACCAATTGTGGGATCGTGAGGCCACGGCCCAAGATGTCACCCCCGATGACGATCCAGATTGGGTGCGCCTCCCAATCCGCGCGATCTGTCGGGAGCGGCCCGGCTGGTGCAGTTGGCCGGCTTGGATCAGAGTTCACGACGCGCATTTCTGTTCTCGAAATGAGATTCCCCACTTGCCAGAGGAGCTCGGGCCCAAGCTGCGGGATGCTTTGCGTGCCTCCGGTGCGGCTGTGCACGCGCCCAGCTAAGGCATCGACGGCCTGGATCAGTTCCGGAGGAACTCTGTCGGGCTTCTCCTCTATTACCGCCTCTTCAATGGCCGAGCGGATCTGCGCCAGACCATTCTCGATAGTCGCGTAGTCCACCGCGTGGTCTAGGACCTTTGAGCTCGTATGCACCAACATCTGCACCGAGCGCATGCCCTCGGGCGGCCGGCCGTCAACACGCCAATAGAAGGCGTCTGGCATGTAGTTTCTCAACCATGCGGCCACAAGGAGGTCACAGAGGGCACGCTTCAGGCTGCTTGGAACGTGATCTGGATTCCTGTGAGTCGCGACCCAGTCCTCGACGGGGATGCGGCTGGTCCGGTGGGTGGCGTCCATGAGGGCCGCGACACCGAAGTAGCCGGCACCTGGCTGGCTTACAGCGCAGTAGTCGGGTCTGAGGGCTCCATCGCGTTCCGTAAGAAAGATTGCCTGGGGGGTCGCGGTGTAGGACAACCAAACATGATGAGTGGCGGCATCACGCAGTCCCTTGAGCTCCGCATACGTAGCCGCTTCTTCGTTCTTCCGCGTTGCGGCGTTGGGCGAGGCCTGATCAGCCTCATCGTCAATTATGAGAGCAGTAACGCCCTCTCCTAGGCGAGCTGCCACCTCCTGGAACATCCACTTGAGCGCGTCCACGCGTGGCTTGGTCTTCATCGACACCAGGACAGGAAGTCGCTCGGGCCAGATACCCTGCCCATCCCGGAAGTCGCGGCGCTGCTTTGTTCGCTTGAGTATACTTTCCAGAAAGGACGAGTCTCGCTCTGCGTTGGCTCTCGTAGGTACGTTCAACGTAGCCACGGGGTTGGAGGGAAGAGTCCCCAGGTCCTTTCGTATGCGATAGCTGGTCTGACCATTCAATGCCTCGGTCACGCCAGTGAAGATCACCGCGACGTCGCACTTGTCCGCTGCCCAGGCGAGCATTCCGAGCTGATGTCCGGTCTTTCCGCTCTGAACCCGGCCCATGACGAGATAACTGACATTGGCGCGTGCGGAATCCACAAGCTGGCGCTGTACCCGCTTGTCCAGTCTCTCGATATCTTCGCGCAACTGTGAGGCATCGGCCGCTCCAAACTCGTCGCCAGATGCGCCTATGAACTCTCGTCGCTTGACCTCGAGGTACTCGTCCAGAGCACTTGCACCGGACATCTGCTCGCGAAAGACGTTCATTTCACTCCGGTAGGTCGTCGGGTGGCGGGTGGACCATGTCAAGGATTTGGTTCATCTTCGTGCGCACTAAGTGACGGTCAGGACTCTCCACGAATACTTCGGCTGCCGTCAACGAGAGCGCGACACGTGTAAGGAGAGTGCGCAAGTTGACGTCTATCGGAGGTAGGTCGTCCAGCAAGGGGTGGGCTTCATTGACTACCACAGTGTGTGCGCGCCTTGTTCGGTTCTCATGCAGAGTTATGAACGGTCGTTCCCGCTGCCCCGAGAAGCGCAGGCCGAAGCTGTGCGTATGCACCTCTTGGTCGGTGATGGCGAAGCGGACCTCTGGTTGTGCAGACTCATTCTCTGCGAAGTCCTCGTCGACGTCATCGTGGCTGATGTTGCCCGATACTGCATTGCGGAGCTGCGTCGCCGCGACCTTAGACGCATTCACAAGGTTCTTCTTGTCGACCTGGTTACGCTTTCGGCGCTTGAAATTCACGGCCATGGACCACATGTCGAATCGTGGATCCTTGAGCTTTTCCAGAACGTGATCTATGAACTCTTGCTCTTCATCCGGCGACCAGAGAGTGGAGTCGGTTGTGATGGATTTGCCAAGGGCAGTGACGTCAAACTCGCCTATGTAGCTCTGAGCGCGGTATGAGCCTGCCTGACCGAAGATCTGGCGAGGTCGGAATCCGGAGTTGCTTTCCTTCGCGTGAAGAGGTGTGACGCCGCCGATGCCCTTACCGCGGTAGTGAAGAGTAAACCCGCTCAATTCGCGGCTCATGGTGTCCAGGATGCCCACCCACCCGGAGATATGCTTGCCCGTCGAGAGTCGGACTGATATCGGTTTGCGCCAAAGCCGCGTGCGGGCCCCCTTTGCTGGGCCGTCTGCAGTTGGCCAGAATGGCGACCTCAACAGCTTGGGTGGCTCGAATGAGAGTTGGCGACCGTCGAGAAAGAGCTTTACCGGGTGGGACCCCTCTCGGGCCAGTTGCATCCCAGTGTCGGCGTCTGCGACTGAAATGAACTTTCGATAGATGGACGGAAGGTAGGCCGCGACGGTCGCCCTCGTCTTTGACGCCACAGGGGCCTGTTGCCACAGACCGTCCACACTGATCCTGGTGCCGGAGTGCTTTCGCCCGCGGATCTGGTGAACAGTGGCTGTCCCTTGGGGCCTGGTACCGGCTGCACCGAGGTCGATCTCGACTCGCCAACCGTGGGGGTCACCAAGTGGCCACGTCTCAATGGTGAGGTGCCGTCCCCACCAGAAGGACGCGGCCTTCATACCGACGCCATGGAGGTTTAGGCCGACAGACGTGTCAGGTGGGGGTTCGCCGGTACGCAGCGCCCGTGGAATCTCGGATCGCGCGATCCCCGCGGCGTTGTCCTCGACGATCAGGCGGCCGATTCGGTCGTCAAAGTCAATCCGGACATCACACGTGTAGCGCTTGCCGTAGGTCCGTTCCAGTGCCTTCTGGTTCTGGAAGTAGCTTGAGATCGAATTGTCTACGAACTCCCCCAGGGCATACCACGGGGTGAAGGACAGACTTCGGAACATTCGAAGAGCCGCGGCATCAGGCCGGATGTCGACTTCGAAGTCCGATGCCTTCCTGCCACCACCAACCCTACTTGCGGCCGTCTTGCGCGTCGCGATGTCGACCACCCCTCCATAGCCCCTGTTGCCTGGGTGTCAGCTTAGCCGGATCTTCGTTAAGAGGCGCGGCATCTACGCCGATCCCCACAGACGGCGGCCGCTCGCCACGTGTCCGGCCTCGCCAACGCGGTCGATATAGGCGGCGCGGCGGCTCGGCGGCTCTTGACCCCGGGCGAGCGACGGCATGGGCTGCTCGTTGGGCCCTCGGGTGAAACCGTACTCGCCCACCACTTTGAGGCCGCCGATCCGATCCATCGACGATTAGCGGGCGAGTCCCGGCGTGGGTCGACCATCAGCCTGCCGGGAGGATGGGCACAGGTTCTGCTGACGTTGAGCCGCGGAGTGTCTGCTCTCGACTGGCGCCGGCTCACTCGTGTAGTGCCCAGCGGCGACAACACGGTCACCGATGGCGGCCGTCAGGCGCTCCAGGTACGGGCCAATCTCTGGGTGGGTATGTAGTGCCTCAGGCACCACGGTTAGCCATGCGCGGGGGCTGATCTCCACTGGTACCGGGCCGCACCTTGAGACGCCACGAGCCAGAACCGTGGCAGGGTCTTCGGAGGCGAGGAGATCGGCCTGGCTCTGCCACCAGGTTGCGTCCTCGACAACCTCCTCCGGGGACTCGCCATCGACCCATCGGAGCGCGATCTGGCCGCGGAGCCCGGCGTAGCCCGGCTGGTTGGTCAGGCCGGGCATCCAACGCTCGAGCGCCGCGTCGAGAGCGCGGATCTTCGAGTCACCGAGGAGGTGCTCGGCGAGCAAGGGCAGGCCATCTTCGTACTGCCGGATGATCCGCGCGAGCTCTTGGGCCGGGTCGGTAGCCATCGCCCTCGTCGCAGATTCCGCGCGGTCGTCTCGTTCGAGGATCCGGGTGAGCACCTCGCGGGGACCGTGGTCGGCAGGCAGGTCGAGGGCGAATCCATCAGGGACCGGCTCGTCATCCGACAGGTAGAGGTGGTTCGCGTGCCGTCCCCTGGAGAGCGCGACGTACAGCCCCTGCCGACTCTCGGTGCCGGCGATCACGGTGTGAGTCGTGTCTACGGTGGCGCCCTGGGCGCCGTGGATGGTGCTGGCGTACCCGAGCTGTACGTGGTGCCCGACGTATTCGGCCGGCAATCTGAGCCCCTCGCCGAGCCGGCGAGCATGATGACCCGCCCGTGCAACGTGGAGGTCGCCGTTGCGGTCGACGCTTCGAACAACCCAGCGGTCCCCGTTCTTCACCCACGACCCGCCGCGGCCGCGAAGTGAGCGGTCGTTGTGCCGCGTCATGACGATGTCCCCAGCACTGGCTCGAGCGCCGTCGGCAAGCGCGGCCTCCCGGCCCGAACGCCCCGACTGCGAGGCCAGCCGGTCATCTCGGGCCAATTCGTTCAGGCCGCGGACCGTGTCGCGGCTGGCCGCCAGGAGCAGGCTCGATCTGCCGGCGGCAAGGTCAGCTCTCCAGGCGTTGAATGCCTGGTCGACGGCGGCGCCAGCTACCCCGACGTGGACACGACCCTGCGAGAAGTAGTGCTCAAGGGCCGCGGGGTCGCCACTCCGGATGCCGAGTGTCGAGGCCGCCTCCTCCGCGTTGGAGAACCGGTGGAGCTCGGTTAGGCGGACGGTCGTCCCCAGCGCAGCGCCCAGTTCGGCCAGGTCGCGGAAGACACCACTAGCGGCGACAGCAGTCAGCTGCTGGTCGTCCCCGACCAGGCGGACGCTGCCCCCTCGCTGGAGAACACGATCGACCACCGCCGCGAGGTCCTTGGTCCCCACCATCCCCGCCTCGTCGATGACGACCAGAGTGCGCCGTCCGATGGGCGGGAAGGCCGCAACCCGGCCGTCGCTTGCGGCGGCCATGGCGCTGTGGAGGAACTTGGCGACGGTCTCGGCAAGCATGTCGATCGCCTGGCCGAGTTCGTCTGCCGCTACCGCGGTGGGCGCAAGCCCGATGACGTGCCCGCCCCCACTGCGCCAGGCCGTGGCGAGGCTGGTCATCGCAGTGGTCTTACCGCTCCCGGCAGGTGCCAGGGCCACCTGGATGCGAGCCCCGCTCGTGGCGAGAGCCTTGACCAGGTCGGCCTGACCGGCGTCGAGTACCACTCCATCCGCGGCGTCCCGACGGACGGTGAGGTCGACGAGGATCTCCGGGATGACGTGCCCGTCAGTTCGTTCCGCGGCCTCGAGGAGGCGTCGCTCGGCGTCGAGGATCGCGGCCGAGGTGTAAGTCCGACTCCCGTGAACGGTGTAGACCGACGTACCGTCCGCGCGAAGTAGCCACTCGGGCTCGCCGAGGTCGAGGGCGGCATCCACAGGTAGGGACAATCCTTGGGTCACCCGCTCAACGACGTCCCCGACCGTCTCGTCGAGGGAGGTCAAGGGGATGCCTGCGTACCTTGCCTGCCGGAGCGCCTCGGCCTGAACGTGCCACACCTGCCAAGTCGACCGGGACGACTCCAGGACGTCGACCACACGCCTCGCGAGTTCGTCCCCGGTTTCGTCCCTCCCCCTGACGAGGGTCGTGTCCCCGTCACGACCGAGCACGGTCGCGATCATGTTGGTGACGGTCGTGGGACCAGCGCGGTCGCCGGCGAGCAGGACGGCGTCCGCCTGGGCGCGCCACTGCTCGCGCTGCTCACGCAGGCTGCGCGGCTCGTGCTTGTCGGGGCGCGTCTCGAGGTTGGCCTGCTGGGCAAGGGAGAGGGACTCAATCCGGGTCGGCGCACGACCGTGGTCGGCCTGGAAGGAGGCCGCGAGCTGACGCTGCCGGCCCGTGATGTCGCCACGACGGGAGGACCACTCCTCAAGGAGCCGTGCGTCGATGCCCTCGATCTCGCGCACGGGGCGGCGTCCCTGCGGGGAGGGACGTTCGGTGAACCGGACGCCGAGCCGCTCAGTGAGCTCCGCCTCGAGCCGGGTGTTGTAGTGCTCGGAGGCCATGACCTTTGCCTTGAACACCATCCGGCCATCGAGGGTGAGCCACTTGCCTCCTTCGTCCGGCAAGGTCTGCACCTTGTTGGAGATCACGACATGGGTGTGCAGGTCGGGGTCGCCGGCACGCGAGTCGCGGTGGTCGAACGCGGCGGCGACGAGCCCGGTGACCGGGACCTGCCGGATGCCGCCCTTGCCGACGCGGGTGAAGGCGACCTCCCGCTCGAGCAGGTCGATGGTCGCCCGGACAGCAGCCTTGTGGGCGGCCTCGACCTCGCAGGCCACCTCTGGTGGGGCGAGCGCCCAGAGGGCTGACACCGACTTCACGGGGCTGAAGGTCAGGTCGTATCCGGCGACCGGCGTCTGGGTCGGCTTCGACGCGGTCGCTACGAAACCGGTCAGCTCGGTGTCGTCATTTGGGGCGCGGCCGTGCGTCCGTGCGAAGGCGCGAGCGATGACCTCGGTCCGGATGTGGGCCCGCTCTTCGGCGGGGATGGGTGCGTTCCACGCGCGTCCTCGCGAGGTGTTGTGCGCGCTGAAGGCTGTGGCGATCTCTTGGCGAAGAGTTGTCGCCTCGAAGGTCGGGAAGGGTCGGCCGAGGGCACCCCAGCCGTGGGCGACGGCATCCGGCTCCCGGGATCGCGGGTGCCAGCCCTCGCCGAAGAGGAGCTTCATCTGCTCCTCGGTTACGACGTCGCCGTCGGCAAGGTGGAGTCCGGCGAGGCCGCTGCCCATCCAGCGGCCCGGCGACTCGCCCTTCTCCTCGTAGTACGCGGCCAGCCCGAGTTGGCCCCGTTCGGTGGTGTCGTGGGCAGCGACCTGCCGGGTCAGGTAGGTGTACCCGCTGCCGGCGGCGAGCTTGTGCAACGTCATCACGCCTCCCGAAGCCTTCTCGACTGCGCTTCCCGGCCACATTCGGGGACACGAAGTGCACCAGGTGTGTTCTCGATCTGGGGTTGGTCGGTCGACGGGTCGGCTCGAAGCCGCGCGAAAGTTCTCGTCGAAAAGTGGCCGGGAACGGGGGTGACAAGGCTTCGGGAGGTAGCAGATCCAGCCGCCGTGTGGGTTATCCACAGGGGCGGTGGGGGTCTGTTGAAGTCCAAGTGGGACGTGGCCTACTGGAGGTCGGTCCCTGACGAAGGGAATGGACATGTCAACGACGGCACGAAACAGCGGAGGGTCGCAGTACCGGCGGAAGGCGCCGATCGGCCCGATCCAGCGGCGGTGGTACACGGTTCCCGAGGTCGCCGAGATGCTCGGCTACGGCCCGACGAAGGTGCGGATGATGTGCATCACCGGCGACCTGCGCTCGCTCAAGGACGGCGGGTCGCGCCGCATCCTGCCGGCGTGGGTCGACGAGTACGTCGCGATGCGCGCGGCCGAGGCGGAGGCGGACTGGCCGTGAGCCGGCGGGCGAACGGCGAGGGATCGATCTACCCGTACCGGAACGGCTTCGCGGCGCACGTGTGGATCGTGACGCCGAAGGGGCGCCGGCAGCGCAAGACCGTCTACGGGAAGACCAGGCCGGAGGTCCACGACAAGTGGCTCCGGCTCCACGAGCAGGCGCGGCGGGGACCGATGGTGCCGGTGTCCCCGCGCCTGCGGGACTTTCTCGAGCGGTGGCTGGAGGAGACGGTGCGGCCGACCCTGTCGCCGGCCACCACCTCGAACTACGAGATGTTCTCGCGGCTGTACATCGTCCCGGACCTCGGCGACCGCAAGCTCGACAAGCTGATGGTCCGCGACGTCCAGGTGTGGGTAAACACGCTGCGGGTCCGCTGCCAGTGCTGCTTCCAGGGCAAGGATGCCGCGCGCCCCCAGCCGCAATGCTGCGCCCTCGGCGCATGTTGCCACGAGGTCGCCTCGGACTGGACGGTCCACCAGGCGTGGCGGGTGCTACGCGGTGCGCTGACCCAGGCGATGCGCGAGGAGTTGGTGTTCCGCAACGTGGCCGCCCTCGTGAAGGTGCCTATGCCACGGCCGAAGAGGCAGGCGGTGTGGACGGTCGATGAGGCTCGACGGTTCCTGGAGTCGGCGCGTGCGGACCACGACCCGATGTACGCCGGGTACGTCCTGCTGCTCACGCTCGGGCTGCGGCGCGGGGAGATGCTCGGGCTGGCATGGGAGGACGTCGACCTCGAGCATGGCGAGGCACTCATCGCGTGGCAGGTCCAGCGGGTCGATCACTCGCTACAAAGGCGCCACACAAAGACGCCGTCCTCCGATGCACCGCTACCGCTGCCGGAGATCGCGATGCGGGCACTCGAGCGGCATCGGGTCGAGGAGGCCAGGCGGCGGCTCGCCGCCGGCGACATGTGGGGCGACTGTGGATTGGTCTTTACGACCCGGCTCGGCGATCCGGTAGATCCCCGCAACTTCCACCGCGACTTCAAGCTGCGGGCCGCGAAGGCCTGCGTGCCGGTCGTCCCGATCCACTCCACACGACGGACCTGCGCCAGCCTGCTCGTGGCCCTCGACGTCCACCCGCGCGTCGCGATGGCGGTCCTCCGCCACAGTCGCATCAGCCTCACCATGGAGGTCTACTCTCAGGTCTCCTCGACATCCACCCGTGATGCGCTGAAGCGTCTCGGAGGCGAACTGTCGGGGTGTTGACCCTGGATAGCCCACGCGGTGGCTGTCGCCATAAGCGAAGGTGGCCCGCCGGCGGCGAGTAGAGGCAGATTCCGCAACCAGAGTGCTCACGGGCGCCCTGCGACGCCACTAGGCCTCCCGGCTTGAGCCGGGGAGCGTGAGACCTACCTAGCGCTCCGGAGCCGCTCCAACCTCTCCGACTCCAGTGCGGTGGGGTGCGGGAAGCGACGACGAAGGTCGGCTACCTCGAGGAGGGACCGTGCCAGCTCTATCCCCGGCGCGAGCACACGCAGCGCCTGCGAAATCCTCGCGCCTTCCGACTCCGGTGCTGGGAACGATGTTCGGGTGACATTCCGTGCCCAGGGACGGCCGTGTGCGACTCCCGAGTACAACCGCCACATCATCAGCGTGTCGGTACCAAGTTCGATGTCGGCGGCCCTGATTATCTGGGTTGCGGAGATCCGCGACTCAACGTCCACCCCCATCTCAGTTAGCAGCCGAATTCCTTCCTTAGGTAGGGGCGACCGCGGGCCTCCGCTTGTCCCAAGGAGGTCGCTCACGTCCTGATAGCCGAGTGCTAGGTAACGCTTGGCCCGCTCCTCCGAGTCCTTGGGTAGGCAGAGCCACAAGCCCGTCGCTAGGCACTCAATCGCTGAACGCACCATCACCATGTGCGAGGCAATGACATTCGACGGTTGTTCGTCCTCGGGAACGAAGGCCAGCGCAAGGACTGCTTCCTGCATGGCGGACGCGGTACTCGCCAAGTCGGCGACCAGGCCGGACATGGGTGGGGCCCCCGGCACCAGCGATGCCCAAGCATCGTCGGCCTCCCATTGGCCACCCTCCAATGGTTCCCATCCACCATCGACCGCGCCAGCGAACCATGCTACGAACTGGACGTCGGACAGCTCCTGCATGCCAGAACACCTTACGGAGCGCTCGGCCAACCCGCCGCGGAACGGATAGGTGGCACGGCTTGAGGCGGCTTTGTGACACAGCGATGTGGTCATCCGCCGGCGTGGGCGAGGAGGGCAAAGCGTTCAGCCACACGCGACCCCCTGGCCCGCATCGCGGAAACGAGCGGCCCCGTGCTGACCCGGCTCGGCTGTGACTTCGTCGGCCGGCTACAGATAGCGGGGTTTGTCCTTCGTGGGAACTTGCCGGAACAGGGCATCCACCGCCTTGGGCTCCACCCGAATCAGGCGACCCGACCTGTAGGCGACCAGCTCGCCGTCGATGATCCGCCGGCGCAGGGTCTTCACGCTGATGCCAGTGCGTTCGGCGGCCTGAGCCAACGACTCGTACTGGCGCTTGGCCATGCTCCTCAGGATAGAGCCACAGATGCGCGGCCAGGCCTAAGGACTGACCCCGCGGAGGGACACAGGCCGATCTGGAGACTGCCTGCAGGTCCAGACGACCAAACAACACCCTTCGGGCTTCTCGCGCGATCCGCGCGGGGCCAGTGCATCGCCCCCATCGGGGCCTGAACTGGAGGATCCGGACGGCCGAGTGAAGGAGTCCTTCATCAGACTCATGGCGCCGTCGTCGTTCAGTCTCCAGCGGCCACAACGGCCAGAACCATCGAGTCCCCGACGTTAGGGTCATGGCTATGCCCGATCTGAAGGTGTTGGCCGAGATTCGAGACTTCGTGAGCGAGCGCGATTGGGGCCAATTCCACTCGCCGGAGAACCTCGCCAAGAGCATCTCGATCGAGGCCGGTGAGCTCCTCGAGTGCTTCCAATGGAACAGCGACGCCGACCCCGCTCGGCTCGTCGAGGAGCTCGCGGACGTCCTGACCTACTGCTACCTCCTGGCCGACCGCCTCGAGGTCGACGCAGACAAGATCGTGGTGGACAAGCTGCAAAGGACCCGGGCGAAGTACCCAGCCGACCAGGCCCGGGGAAGTCCACGAAGTATGACCGGCTTTGAGATCCACGAGGTCGACCTCGCCCGCGACCCAGTGCGGCTCTGGTCCGGTACCGACCCCCGCTTAAGGAACTGGCCCGTGGTCTACACCCTCGATGGGTCCGGGCAGATCTACGTGGGCGAGTCCCTCAACGTCGCGATGCGGTTCCGTCAGCACCTGGAGAGCCCGAACAAGGCTGCGCTCGGCCGGGCGCGCGTCGTAGTGGACGAGACGTTCAACAAGTCGGTCTGCCTCGACCTCGAGTCCTTCCTCATCCGCCTGTTCGCTGGGGACGGCCGGTACACGGTCATCAACGGTAACGAGGGCATCACCGACTCCGACTACTACCGGCGGGAGGCCTATCGCAAGACCTTTCGCGAGGTCTTCGACGCGCTTCGGGAGCGTGGGCTCTTCACGCGGAGCATCTCCGAGATCGAGAACAGCGACCTGTTCAAACTCTCCCCGTTCAAGGCTCTTTCGGAGGACCAACTCGCAGTGGTGGTCGATATCTTGGAGGGTCTGTTCGAGGACATTGACCGGGATGACGCCAGCACGATCGTCATCCAAGGGTCGCCGGGAACCGGCAAGACCATCGTCGCGATCTTCCTGATCAAGTTGTTGTGCGACATCCGTGACTACGACGCGGCCCAGCCGCGGGCCGAGTTGTCGGTGTTCGAAGACTTCTTCAACGAAGAGTCCTCACGCCAGCTGGTGGGGTTCCGTGTTGGCCTCGTCGTTCCCCAGCAATCACTGCGCCGCTCGATCCAGAACGTGTTCGACAAGACGCCAGGGCTCGACAGGGGGATGGTCGTATCGCCGTTCGAGGTCGGCAAGGACCTCGGCCGCTTCGACCTGCTTGTGGTGGACGAGGCTCATCGCTTGACCCAGCGCGCCACTCAAGGCTCGGGGCCACGCAACCGTGAGTACGCCGAGATCACGACCGCCCTGTTCGGGGCAGACGACAAGACCAAGACCCAGCTGGACTGGATCCTCGCCAAGAGCACCAACCAGGTGTTTCTCCTGGACCGAGACCAGAGCGTCCGGCCGGCAGACATCCCACCCCAAGTCGTAGACGAGCTGGTCGAAGGTGCCTACCGCTCCAAGCGCCGCTACCGATTGACTGCCCAGCATCGGGTGCGGGCCGGAACCGATTACGTCGGCTACGTTCGAGGCGTCCTGGCGGGCGTACCCATGCAGCCCAGAGACTTCGGAGAGTACGACCTGCGCTTCTACGACGACTTTGTCGCCATGCGGCGAGACATCCTGTTGCGCGACGAGGAGGTCGGCCTCGCACGCCTGGTGGCTGGCTACGCCTGGGAGTGGGTCAGCAAGAACGACCGCAACGCCTACGACATGACAATCGACGGAGAGCAGGTCCGGTGGAACACCCGCCCCGTCGACTGGGTCAACTCGAAGACCTCCCGAGACGAGATGGGCTCGATACACACGATCCAGGGCTACGACCTCAACTACGCCGGCGTCGTCATCGGCCGAGACCTGCGCTATGACCCCGACGAGGGGCGGATCCGGTTCGACCGCTCCCACTACCGCGATCGCAACGGTAAGGCCAACAACAAGCAGCTCGGGGTGACCTACAGCGACGAGCAACTGCTCGAGTACATCCGGAACATCTACACAGTGTTGCTCACCCGCGGCATCCTCGGCACGTACCTCTACGTCTGCGACCCGGACCTGCGCCACTACTTGCGGTCGTTCTTCGGCGCGCATTGGTCGAGTAGCGCCTGAGACCACCTGTTGGCGGATGCAGTACGCGTCGGCCAGCCCCTGCGCGGCGAATGGACGCGCGAATCAGGTTGCCTGGAGGCGGGTCGTGCCGTCGACGAGGCGCAGGTTACCGGCCGCCGTGGGGCTGAATCCGCGTGCGGTGGCGAGATAGGACTTCGCCCCGTCCTAGTCGGTGGCGCACCCTCGCCGTACAGGTTCGCAACTGCGCGAGTAGCGCCAGCGAGGATTGCGGTGGCTTGTTCGGGTCTCACCGCGTCAGTCCAACCTACGTGAGAGCGATGGCGCACCTCGGCGAGTCGAAGCCAAGACCCACCGGCTCGACACGCGCGATGGACTGCTCTTGGCGAGCGACCCGCGACAAGCGCTTCGGTACTTCGGCGTCGGCAGGCCTAGATTGGACTTCGTGTTATGGGATGAAGCGGCGGGCGAGGTTACGCGCGCATTCCACCTCTGGAAGGCGACCGACAGAGACATTCGCTCGTACCTAGCTTTCAACGCTCGCTGGGTGGAATCGGCCTACCAGCAGGTCTGGGAGGAAGCCGAAGCCGAGTTCTCGGCCACCTTCGATCCCGACCGCCACGATGTTGACGGCCACGTCGGCTTGTTCCATGACAAGGTCGATGGTCTGTGGCCAACCGACTATTTCTGGAAACTACGCAGTGACAACCTGCGCGACGCAGTATCTGCGTTCGATGTGTACATGGAAAAGAGCCTTAACGAAGTGCTAGCGCATTTGGTGGTCAATAATGACGACGGCACAAAGTCCAAGCTCAAGCTGTTTCGGCCCGTGAGTTGGGAGTCTCCGGGCTGGGGTGTTCTCGTTCAGGCTCACGCAGCGATGGGCACCAACATCCAGCCGGAGACGGTTCAGTACGTTCGAGCACTGCGGCATCTTCTTGCGCACCAGCGAGGGGAGCTACGCACCCAGGAGCAGCGCGACAAGTTTCAGAGAGAAGCCGACCCCTCGGACTGGATGGTGGGTGAGGCCTACGTTGGCGGCGACGTCCCGCTCGCCTCGGCACGATTGATCGAAATGCTCGACCATTTGGGAGACGTCGTGCGCCTTGCAGACGCGGCCGTGTGGGCGGCTGCCTACGGCTCTGAGGTCCCAACGGCGCTCAGTGCGCTGGTTGACCTGAAGAGGGGACCACTGGTCCCCGTGCCCATGCAGTGATGGAACTGGCCAGAGGGCGCCTCAGGCATGCCCGGCCATGAGTGGGGCCCGTTGCGGTGCTGAGATGCATGGTGGGCAAGCTACTCACACATGAACCCTCTGCTTCCGACATCATGTCTGACATGCCTATTACCGACCCCAACTGCGGTACATGCAAGACGCTCAAGGTGGGAAGCAAGACAGTTGTCATTAATCATCTGTTCCCCAAGTCGCTGGAGCACTTCTACCCACTTCCTGCCTTGGATGCCACCAGCATTCCCGTGTACCGCGGTGACTTCCAGGAGGATGGCGTCCGTTATCAAGGGATAATTACCATCGAGCTGAACCCTCGCCCCAACCTTGTAGCGCGAGGGGTCCGCGAGGTGACATTCCCGCACGGTCTAGAGGGTCTCATCGGAAAGCGCGAGTCTCCAAAGTGGGTCGACTTTAACCAGCTCACCATTCCAACAAATCGCGTCCCGAAGCCTGCTAAGACAGCACGCGCCCCAGGAAACCCAAGGCCACAGGAGCGGTTAGCACGGTCTCGGATCACTTGGCACCTGTGGAGCTCGGCGACCCTTTCGACCTGGACTCATTGACGTTCTACCTACTGAACGGTTGGTACAGCTTAGATGGCCTAAACACCTGCTACGACGGAAACGAGCGCCCAGGAAGGATCGACACCACCCTTGGTGACTGGCAATTGCGCATCGAACCACGAGGAGATGTTGCACCCGGAGCCCTGCGCAAGCACCAGCGCGAGTCGGGGATGTCGCAGGTGACTCACGTCGGACGCATCCGGCGCGATGACGGCAGCCAGTTCCATGCAACCGACGCACTTGAGCTCCTCGGGGTCGTGGAATCGCTTGTGGGCTTTGCCCTCGGCAGAGTGACCGCTGTGGTGCTCCCAGTCGGCTATAGGGACGGCAAGGCCACCTGGGCTCTATGGAAGTGCAACCGGGCCGTTGATCGGCCGCTTGGGGCGGTTCCCTTCCTGGATGAGGCCCACGCGGCCGCTCAAATGACTGAACTCTTCAGGGCTGGATACGCCACGAGTCGCGACCCCCTGCGGTGGCAGGTGTTTGGGAGTGCGTTGGGCTACCACTACTCGGCAGAGCACGATGCCACGGTGAACATGAAGGTTTTGCTTCCCGTATCGGCAATGCAACTGATCTCCTACGCCCACCTAGTTGAAGAACTGCCAGCGGGCGATCCGAACCACCTCACCAGTCAGCAATGGGGTGCCAAGAGCCTCGGAACCATCGGCCAGTTGCGGAGCCTGCTCTCCGCCGTGGGCGTGGACACGTCCGTACCCAGGCATCTGACACGTCTAGCCGAGGTTCAGACAGATATCACTGACAAGGCGCTGCCCACACCAGATGCCCTCGATTGCGTTGTCCGCTTGCGCAACAAGGTCGCGCATCCGAAGCAGAAGGACGCCAACAAGTGGACCACTGAAGAATGGGCCGAGACGGGCTTCGCCGCCACGACGATGTTCAACCTGGCGATGCTCTGGTGGCTCCACTACGACGAGCGCTACCTGGGCAAGACCTTGGAGTACCTGGGAGCGGGTGATTCCATCTACGTTCCCTGGCACAAGCCCTAGGTCGCCGCGCCTCCGCAGGGCCAGAATCGGAGGGGTCGGAAATGTGTTGCAGGTTGGTGAGCTCGCCTGGGCGAGGGGCGGGGTCCATGTCGTCGCTGACGGCAGAACACCTGAGGGTTCGGTGTCGTTCAGGGTAGTGGCGCCTTGCGATCAGACGGGTCGCCCCGGGCATCCGCGGTAATGCGCAGCCGCGCGAGCTCAGTTTCCAGATCCCCGATGCCCTTGCCGATAGCCTTCGACCAATACGGGGTGGCTTAGTGCTGCCGCGACCTGGGAGGGACGCCGATGGATGAAGGCTCGCAGGACAATGTCACGAGGACGGATCAGGTCCTTGTCGTGACCTATCCGGAGGCGCGTCCACGGATGCCGGCCGCACAGGTGACAGGGCTCGTAGGGGACCTTAATGGGATCTTTGAAGTCATCTGCTTGCGGCTGCTGGCTGGATACGAGAATCCCCCCTCTCTGGACCTTCGCCCCCGCCGCACTTCACGGCTTATCCCTGAGGATCAGCTGGAGGTCCGGACGCTTCGCTACGGGTCTCCTTTCGAAATGACCTTTGCCTTAGACCCCGCGGTCTGGGACGTCGCCAAGACTTGGGTTCCTCGGATCGGTGCTGGCGCTGCGGTACTCCGGTACTTCCCGGGGATCTTCAAGGCTTGGCTCGAGGCGTATGAGTCCGGGAAGACTTCTAAGGTTCGCCAACAGATAATCGCGCAAGGGCTCAGAAACTCCCGGGCTGAAGAGCAAGAGAAGCTAGCCAACGCGCGCAAGACGAACCTGGAGGCAGATCTGCTCGAAGAGGCTCTGCTCGAGAAGCGTCGGCACACGATGCAGGAACGTCGATTGCCCGACTACCTGCGACCTTCATACCCGGCTATCAGCCAGATGGATCTTCCGCCTGAGATCACGGCACACCCGTCGATTCCACAAATTGTTGATCAACCTCCGAGTGGCGCGGTGCGGGACCCTCGGCCCCCCGAGGCTCGACGTGTACCGCGCATCGTTGAGCCGTTGGACGATGACGGGGTAGCCGCGCGCGCCATTGATGGCGGTCTCGAACGGTCTTACCTAGCGGCCGGTCCTATGGTCGCCAAGGTCAACGATCCGAGTTGATTCCGCCATCACCTCGGCGCGAACGCATCGAGGACTGCGGAGGAACGCGGCGCTGAGACGCATCAGTGGTGACCGGTCGTCTGCAGCAGGTGGTCGCCCCCACGATTGCGAGCGACGGATCAGTCATGCTCCCAGAGGCTAGAGGCACCAGGTTTAAGTGCGGCTCCCCGACTGACCCGCTATTCGCCACGACACACGTGTTACAGGTCTGCCTCGTGCCCCCTCCGCACGACAAGCGTGGCGCTGGAGCCTCAGTGTGCTCAGCGATGCGAGCATGAACCATGGACATGTGGAGGGGGGCGGGCGAGGCTTCCTCGACGGGGACGAGCTGGGTCGCGGTGACCATCACTGCTGCCGGAGTTCTATTGGGCGTAATCTTCACCGTTCTTGGCTCGCTGTATGTAGCCAACAAGCGCATTGCAGAACTAAATATCGCGCATGCCCAAAAGTTGCAGGAGGTCTTCCTATCGAACGCACGGGCATACTTGGAAGCCGTCTACCTTCCGCTTCATCTAGCTCAGGCTCACCTCGCCGCGGGCTACCGAACTTTCCAGCTGCAGGACTCGTCTAGCATCGGCCATCCTTCAGGGCCAAAGGAGCGGTTGACGGCAGTTATCGACGAGTACCTCAAACTGGTTGATCAAATGATGGACCGAGCGGCTGGCGCCTTCTTGTCGCCCCAACTTGAGGATGAGATCGAAGACCTCAGTTCTTTTCTTCGTGCATCGATAGCCGCAGACGCGGTAAAGAGGCGAATTACTTTCACGATCCGGGTCTACGGGACGAGCATGAGCCGAGTCGTCGAGTCGACCGCGAATGTCTGGCCGTCGAACATCAGCCTGATGGGCATCGGCTCGTCCGTGGAAGTCACGAAGGTGCTGGCAGCGCCACTAACGAGCAAGGAGTTCGAAGAGCAGTTCGTCACTGCCACAACAAGAGTAAGAGGGTTGATCAAGGAAGTGACCCTCGGAGCGCACGCGCGCACAGGAGGGTAGAAACCAACGGTAACGCCGCCGCGGCTGACCACGGCTTAGGCGGTGCCTCGTGCATGCGGCATGGTCGGAGGCTCAGAGGAAGCCAACTGGCATTGACGCCACGGTTCCCTTGCCGATAGGCGGCGTAGTGGCGCAGGTGCATCCCTCCCCAACCGCGGTGGCGTGACGAAGTTGTACCGATGCCCCTGCGGAGTTCCGGGGTAGGTCATGAGTGCGGCCAGCTAGCCGTCGACGAGAAGGCGACCGGTTTGCCTCTTATGCTCCCTGTCCGTGCGCTGAGCAGGTGCGCCGTCAGCCGGGTCCACCGGAGGGCCGCCTCTGCCTGCTGTCGTCGTCCGGGCAGGGGAGTCAGAGGCTGGACCAGTCAGGCAGCTGGTCGAGAGCGTCTAGCAGGGCCCATGGAATCAGAACAAGGGCGTCCTCGAGGACCTCCTCGAGCGCTGAAGCATCTGGACTCGAATCGACATTTAGGGCAGCAGCCCATCGGACCGGCGCGTACCGAGCAAGCATCGAAAGCGCCCAAAGAGTGGCATAGAGCACGACGGTTGGATGACACGGCGTCGCCTCATTTCCAAACGACGGGAGGGCGTACCGTTGGCTCCCGACCAGTGCGGTTCGGGTCTCCAGCGTTTGCTCTCGCAACGTGTCGCTGCCCAAGGAGTCTGAATTGACCAACTTGAGCGCGAACTGCATGCCTGAGTCGCCAATGAATATCTGCGGGTGTGCATCGGGCCGGGGCTCCGCCCCCCGTAGTCCCGGATAGTGGTTGCCGATGTAGTCCCCGAGCAGAATGCGTGACTCCTCAAGGTTCACTTCGCGAATCCCATCAATGACCGGCCAGTTGCCGGACTGCACGAACACGTTTGGCGAAAGTACCAAAGTGTCGAAACCGGACTGTCCAATGTGCTCAACACTAATCGCGCGGGGGGAATCGGACCAAGACGACCCAGGTAGGTGAAGGGGCAACGCGGCCAAGATGTTGCCTAGTTTGACGGGGTTCGGAAGCGCAGGTGACCCAAGCAGCCTGGACAGCGAGGTGAAGGAACCCCCCACCTTGTCGGTCTCCACGACTTCAACGTTGGCGATGGATCGATCAAGACTCCCATGGTGAGTAATGCCGTGGTTGCTCAACCAGAACCGCTTATCTCTGAACTCTCGCGCGCTGCGGCGATCGCACGGGTACCTTGCGATAGTGCGTAGAACAGGTTGATTGGCCGAGTCTCAGGGCCAAGATTGGCGGCGGAGCGTGCAAGCTGTTCCGCCTGCTCTAATGCTGCCGAGAACGTCTGGCGCCGTTCCCTGTTGCGCGCCGCGAAAGCGGGCGGGTTAGATCGTAACCAGCGGAGCCTCTGCCAGTGCCGTGTCGCATCCACGACTTCAACGCTAGTGGGTAGTGGACCAATACGCTGCGGCTCCCTACCCCCGCTCCTCCGCGCGAACGCCGTTCGTTGGATCCGAGTACCAGGTGCCGCCCTAGATCGTCGACTTGGCCTTCGGCCTCCCTCGACCTCAACTTCCCTGAACCATGACAGTGCGCCGGGTCGTCTGTGGCTTTCCTGCCGGGTCGTCAAGTGCGGGGCGTGCGCCCATTGCTCGAGCAGTCGGTTCCGCGCGGCGATGAGACGCATGCCTGTCTGTCCCGGACTGCTGATGATCGCTTAGGAGGGGATGGTTGCCTTCGCCTGAAACCTGCGCAGTCACTTACCGGGACCGCGTTGTCGCACCTCTGGCACGCAGGCAGAGGGGCCGACGGGCCCGGAGGTGCTCAGATCTTGGCCCGAGACCAGAACCTGACCGCCGCCTTGCCCGACAACACAAACTGTTTCATCCTTTGGCTTGCCCTCAGGGGCCACCGCGACGGCAACTCCGAGAAGCATCACTGTGAGGACGCCATATAGCCATGGGTACACCTGTTTCCTCGCCCGACCTATGGCTGATTTCCAGTTGACAGGCTCTAGAACACGCGACATACCAAAGACGTAGCCGTCCAATAGCTTCTGGCGACTCAGCTCGGCCCTAGCTTCCTGGCGCTTCCCCGATTCGACTTGGACACTGACGTGGCTTTGAATTATCCTCTCAAGTGCCACCGATCGCCGGTGTGCACGATCAATCAGAAAACCACTTCGGATCTCAAGAATCAAACCGACCATCACGAGGGGGACAGCGGCAATCGCAAGTACCCACGCTTTACTGGAAGCCGCTAGTCCGGCAAACCCCACTGCTGCGGTGACTACTACCCCTCTGGTCGCGATATCTAAATTGATCATACGCGCCATGAAGTCTGTGGTAGCCCGGTGGTCAAGCTCTACAAGACGGAGGACCTCCGTAACGGGGTCTACTCTGGACTGTTCGGACATTCTCAGATACCCAACGCTTCACGATACTCGTCCAATGCGCTGCGGGCGGCTTCAAGTGCCCCTACATCCTGGCATTCCTCTAGCCATTCGACCGCGGCTGCCAAGAGGTCGGGGACGTATTCGTTGTGGAAACTCTCCGCGTCGTCGTCCGCGTTCCCGTAGCTTAGATCCCGAACAAGCGTGCACAGCTGTTCTAACTCGTAGAGAAGCGCTTGTGCCGCAGTTGTTTGTGGCGCGCCCTCTTTACTAGCTTCTCGCTCGAGTTTTCGTCGGCCTTGTATCAACTCATCACGAGAACGGTACGAGAATCCAGAAATCTCATGACCGAGATAGTTGCCGGAGAATTGTGCGAGAAAGTTCTCGACGAACGTGACGGTCTGAGTGTCGCCCCTCACTCGATACACCAAAGAACTGTCGCTGGAGACTTCAGCCGCAAAGTCGGTGACATAATCAAAGAGGGCTGCCGCAATAAAACTTGGCATGCCGTCAGCTCTGGGCAATCTTCTGCAGTGAAGCAATCACAGCCCGTACGTCCTCTTCATCGACGGGCGGCAAGGCCTCAGGGCTGGAACTCCGATCGTGAACGTAGTCGTAGTACGCCCTAAGTCCCTTGATGCGATCAAGATCATCCCCGAGCGCTGGTTTGTGTGCACTAAGGGTGTCAAAGACCGCGCCCCAGTTGTACTGCCGGACCCCTTGCTGCATCAACTTTACAATGACCACTGAGCGACCCAATGCGTACATTTGCGCGAGTGCTGGCGTGAACCGATTGTTCAAACGATCAAGGTGTTGATACTGGTCTAGGAGCTCGGTGCGATCGCGGAGTTCTTCCTGCAGGGACGAGGGCGTGATTAGAGGGAGTGTACTGAGCGCCTGAACGAGAGGCTTGGCCCGCGGCGCCTCATAGAGCAACAATCCTTCGTCCTCGAGATGTCCGGCGAAGGATGGGCGCTGGGTGAGCTCCTGAACGAGCTGCTCAGGTGTGAAGAATATGGGAGTGATTCTGTTCTCGAATGGAGTGCCTGCCGCAGTGTCACTGAGGATCTGCTTGATCCTGGCCCGATCCACAAAATCATCTACCAACACGATGAGATCTATATCGCTACTGGCGGACTCATCGCCTCGTGCCACGGAGCCAAACACGATCAGTGCCAGGGCATCCGCCTTGGCGGCGAGCCCTTCGGTGGCCTTCTCGAGGAACCTCCGTTGCTCCGAGCTAACGGGCGCACCCGATTCCCATGGCTTAATGTCCACTGCAGGCCCCATTAGCCCCGCGCTGGATAGGTGCCCGGTTCGTCCCCGTCACCCCGCAGGTCCGCATGGTGTGGATGCTAGCCGACGTGACAGACAGGCCGGTGATTGGTGCGGCGCCGTGCTGGGGGACATGACACCCCGGCGGCTCGTGGGGGCTGAGTGAGGGTAGCGCTGTGCCGGCACGGCGGTCCTCGAGGGGCTGCCGCGTTGACAGCAGCCTCGGGCTTTAAGACGCGTCGACCCATCGAGCGACGCGCCCTCGCGTTATCAGCAGGTCCGGGACCGTCAGGCCGGCCGAGTAGATGACTGCCTCCTTGCCCAAGTGTTGACGGTGAGCTGTGTGCGCGATGTCGAAGGTAGCGCAACGCCCACCGGCATAGAGGCGCTGAGTGATCCGGGGGTCGTCGTCGTAAGTGAGCATCCATGGGAAAGCAGCGTCGGCGAGGAGGTGGGCTAGGTCGACGTGGTCATCGGCATCGAACGCGTGCAGGTACAGGCCCTCCCCTTGTACCAAGTAGGGCGGATCCGCGTACACGAAGACGTCATCAGCAACGCTTTGCAGGCTAACCAGAAAGTCCAGTCCTTCCAGTTCGGTCACGTAGACACGGTGACGCAGGTCTGCAATCGTTTGAATTCGCTTGCACAGCGCCTCACGGTTGAAGCGCGCGTCGATCTTCCAACGACCGCTCTGATCGAACCCGCCGATGGGCCGCGCGTCGAGGATGCCAGATCGGTTTGTTCGGTTGAGGTAGAAGGTTGCAAAGCCAAGTTCGAGATCGTCTCGGTCGGCCGGCCGGGAGTAGATGTCGCGCTGTGCGAACCATTCGTCGATAGTGAGCGGAACGGTGCGCACCATGTGGCAGAACTGGTCCGGGTAGTCGAGTGAGGCACGCCAGAACGCGGCAATTCCAGGGTTCAGATCGTTGAGATGGATGCTCTCGACCACCTCGGCCCTGAGCAAATGAAGGGCCGCCCCGGCTCCGCCCGCGAACGGTTCGGCGTACTGGCGGGGTCGGGGCCGTTGACTCTCGATGAGACGCTGCAGATATGGCGCAAGGCGCGCCTTTCCGCCTGGATAGCGGAGTGGGGACAGGTACCTCATACGACTGGATTGCTTCCCATGTGCTGGTTCATGGCCACAAGGACCGGCTGGTATCTGGCCGCCAAGGTCAGAACCTCGTTCGGGGTTCTTCCGCTATGTACGTCGTGTACGGCGTACTGAACCAAACGGATGCTGTCGGCGGTTGTTTCGTGGAAGGCCTTCTGCAGCTGCGTGGTTGACTCCGCTTGCCCGAGAGCGTCCGAGGCCCGCGGCTCGATCTTCTTGATGGCTGAGCGGAGGTTCTTGTCGAGGTGTCGCTCGATCGTCATCCCGTGCGATTTAAGGAACTGATAAGAGGCAAGGTCCAAGATCACTCGGAGGAGAACGGAGGCGACCTCAGTTTGCCGCTGGACGTGGAGCAACGAAGTCTGGCGGACGATCTCTTGAATCCGGTTTGTGAAGTTATCCAGGACAAGGCCGCGGAAAATGTGGGCCGGGGGTGAGGTAGGACGCGGCGGGCGCGAGTCGCCGCCTTCGCCACCAGCGGGGTCACCAGCCGCTCTGCCGTCGCCCCCGCTACTTCCATCGCCTGTCTCGGCGCGGTTGCCCACGCCGGGGGCCGGGCGTGGGGCTGGGCCGTCGATGGGTCCGCGGGAGCCCGTTGCACCGAGTGCTTCGCCGCGGTGCCCCTCCCAGGGCAGCAAGTCGACGTAACTGTCGAGGTAAGCTGCGAAGTCTGCGACTGTGTCGAGTTCACGTGCCCACGTCTTTCCGCTCTCGGCCTTGGGCTGGGCGAAGTCGTGTAGCACGGCACGCACGATAGCCTCCGTCGCCTCGGCACCATGCGCGAAGGTCATTCGTCCCGTGTCGAATCGCAGGCCCAGGCGCTCTCGGACAACTCCGCGGTCAACAAACCGCTGGATCATCGTGTAGCGCTTGCTGCGAACTGTTTCCAAGTCGGCTTGGATGTCGTGCTCATCCTCTAGTTCGGTCGAGACCAGTTCGATGAAGGCCATGGCTCGGGAGGCTGCTGCGGGGTTGTTCCGCGCCTTACGGCGATCTTTCATCGCCGCCCCCACTCGACGGTTCCCGCACCACCTGCGCCCCCGGCGTGCTTGCGTTCGACCCAAGGGTCGGCCTCAGCTTCGCTGGGCGCGATGGCGACCCGTACCTCGCTAGGTGCTGTGTACGCGCTGTCGGCGATGAGTCGTTGAGCCCTGCGCAGGTAGGCGCTTTCGACGTCCTCGTCGGCTGCCAGGATTGTCGGATCGTGCCAGATCCGCAGGCATGTGAGCCGACGGTTGCCCTCTAGAGCAACGTAGCGTCCCGCCTTATCTACCACGATCGACAGGTCGGTGCTGTTCAGTTCACCTGTCCTCGTGATGTCCCGCAGCAGTTGCATGCACTCCTCGCCAGCCGTTGTCATCATGAGATGAAGGGCGTCGTCCTGAGATTGTGCGTCGCGGGGGAAGCGAGAGTTGCGCAGGTCAAGATCAAGCTCTTCCACCCCAACCGTCTCGACAGGAAAGGGGGGCTTCATGGACTGCTTGGCCCGCTGGTCAGGCATTTAGCACAACCTCAATGTCACGTCGTCAAGGCACTGGATGCAAGATGTGGCAATTGCACCGTACCTGCCGAAATCCCGACGACCTCCTACCAACGCGCGGGCGGGATCGTACCTAGGTGGCTGCGCGACTCCTAGCGCTATGGAGCGCTGACAGGGCTGTCGTGATCCTAGCCACGAGCCGAAAGCTCCGCCCGAGGCAAACGGTCAGGTGGAAGTAGCGAACGGCGGCGTCGGTAGGTCCCCTTGGCTCTGTAGAGCGTGCGAAGTGGGCGAAGGGACTCGATCGGCCCTCGGCAGCGCGACGAACGCTGACAGGGCCAGCCACGGCCTCGCCCACACAAGGCCCCAGCACTGCAGTACTTGTCTGGGGTATTTGCGCGCCAGAGACCCTCCCCGACGAGCGGAAAGGGCCTCTGACCTGCGGTGGAGCCAAGGGGACTCGAACCCCTAACCCCCTGCTTGCAAAGCAGGTGCGCTACCAATTGCGCCATGGCCCCCGGTTGGCCGCGCAAGGCGGCGGGGAAACGACGACTCAGCTCTTGGGGGAGTCGGTGGCCTCGGCCCAGAGCCGGTTCTCGGCCTGCTTGTCCCTGATCTGCTTCGTGATCGCGAACGCACCGGCAGCGGATGCGAGGAGGACGAGGAGCTTCTTCACGGGGAACACCACCTGGGGCCGGGGAGGGTCGGTGGTGGGCCTAACAGGACTTGAACCTGTGGCCTCTTCCTTATCAGGGAAGCGCTCTAACCGTCTGAGCTATAGGCCCGTCGCCGACCGGCGTGCGCCTCCCGTGCAGGAGGCGCGGTGCACGAGGTTACCCGATGCCCTGCCGCCGCCCCAAAACGAGGCCGCCGGGCCGGACGACGAGCGCGGTCGAGGTGAAAACGGACCACCAGACGGCCCGGTATCACCTCGAACGGCGAGGGCGCGGAACCCGACGCGTCAGTCGTCGGTGAGGGTCAGCTGCACGCCGCCGACGAGCGCGGCGGAGACGTTGTAGAGGAAGGCCCCGAGCGTCGCGATGGCGGTGAAGAGGATGACGTCGACGACCCCGAGGACGATCGAGAGGGACACCACGCGGGTGAACCCGATGAAGTCGAGGATGTCGAACTTCGAGCCGCCGTCCTGCACGACCTGGCCGATGACCCCGTTGACCTCGTCGAAGACGCCCATCGCGTCGAGGACCGTCCAGAGGACGACCGTCGCGATGACCAGGGCGATGCCGAGGGCGACCGACAGCAGGAACGAGACCTTCATCGCCGACCACGGGTCGATGCGCGAGACGGTGAGCCGCACGCGGCGCGAGGACGGGCGCGGGGCGCCACCGGTCTGCGGCACGGTGCGCTCACCTCCGGTGCGGGCCTCGCCGGTGCGACCGGGCGCTGCGGTGGGGCGGGTGGGGGAGGCCTCGCGGCCGGCCGGAGCCGCCTCGCGTCCGGTGGGGACCGGGCGGGTGGACTGACCGGGGTCGGCGAGCCGCTTCAGGGCGCCACCCTCACCCCGTCGGGGCTGGGTCGAGGAACGCACAGGGCGCCCCGCGCTGTCTGCGGTGCTCACTCACGGCCTCCTCGGTCGCTCTCGTCAGGCTCCTCCGACGACGGTACGGCATCGGTGGTCACGTCTGCGACTCCCGCCCCGTCGCTCTCAGGTGTCGCCGCGGAACCCTCGACAGCACCCTCGGCGCCCTCCGAGGCCTCGGCCGCCTCGATGGCCTCCTCGACCGCCTCCTCGACCTCCTTCTCGGGGTTGCGGGTGACGGCGACGATCGCGTCGTTCTTGCCGGGCTTGGCGAACTGCACGCCCATCGTGTTGCGGCCGGTGAGGCGCACCTCGTCGACCCGCGAGCGGACGATGTTGCCCTTCTCGAACACGACGAGCACCTCGTCGTTCTCGTCGACGGTCAGCGCCCCCACGAGGTCACCGCCCTTGTCGGACAGCTTCGCGACGGCGACACCGAGGATGGCGCGGCCCTTGACGTTCCACTCCGAGACCTTCGAGCGCTTGGCCAGGCCCGACTCGAAGACGACGAAGACGTCGGGGTCCTCGCCCTCGCGCACGACCGACATCGAGAGCAGCTCGTCGCCGTCGCGGAACTTCATGCCGGTGACACCGGAGGTGGAGCGGCCCATCGGGCGCAGCGTGGCGTCGTCGGCGTGGAAGCGCACCGACTGCCCCTTGCGCGAGACGAGCAGGAGGTCGTCGCGCTCGTCGACCAGCCCGACCCCGACCAGCTCGTCGGCGTCACGCAGGTTGATGGCGATGAGGCCGCCGGTGCGCGGGCTGTCGTACTCACCGAGCCGGGTCTTCTTGACGAGGCCGGCGCGGGTGGCGAGCAGCAGGTACGCGGCGTCGTCGTAGGAGCGGATGGCCAGCACCTGGGCGATCTCCTCGCCCGGCTGGAAGGCCATCAGGTTGGCGACGTGCTGGCCCTTGCCGTCGCGGCCGGCATCCGGCAGCTCGTAGGCCTTGGCGCGGTAGACCCGGCCGAGGTTGGTGAAGAACAGCAGCCAGTGGTGCGAGGTGGTCGTGAAGAAGTGGTCGACCATGTCCTCACCGCGCAGCGCCGCGCCCCGCACGCCCTTGCCGCCGCGCCGCTGCGAGCGGTACGCGTCGACGCGGGTGCGCTTGGCGTAGCCGCCCCGGGTGATGGTGACGACCACGTCCTCCTCGGGGATGAGGTCCTCCATCGACATGTCGCCGTCGGTGGGCATGATCGTCGTGCGGCGCTCGTCGCCGAACTTGTCGACGATGCCGGCGAGCTCGTCGGAGACGATGTCGCGCTGCCGCTCGGGCTTGGCGAGGATGTCGGTGAAGTCCTCGATCTGCGCCTGCAGCTTGTCGTGGTCGTCGGTGATCCTCTGCCGCTCCAGGGCCGCGAGCCGGCGCAGCTGGAGGTCGAGGATGGCGCGGGCCTGGATCTCGTCGATCTCGAGCAGCTCGATGAGGCCGTTGCGGGCCTCCTCGACGGTCGGGCTCCGGCGGATCAGCGCGATGACCTCGTCGAGCATGTCGAGGGCCTTGAGGTAGCCGCGGAGGATGTGGATCTCCTCCTCGGCCTTGCGCAGCCGGTAGGCCGTGCGCCGCTGGATGACGTCGATCTGGTGCTCGCACCAGTACCGGATGAACGCGTCGATCGGCAGCGTGCGCGGCACGCCGTCGACGAGGGCGAGCATGTTCGCGCCGAACGTCGTGTGCAGCTGGGTGTGCTTGTAGAGGTTGTTGAGCACGACCTTGGCGATGGCGTCGCGCTTGAGCACGATGACGAGGCGCTGGCCGGTGCGGCCCGAGGTCTCGTCACGGATGTCGGCGATGCCCGAGAGGCGGCCGTCCTTGACGTGCTCGGCGATCTTCTGCGCCAGCGAGTCCGGGTTGACCTGGTACGGCAGCTCGGTGACGACGAGGCACTGCCGGCCCTGGATCTCCTCGACCTCGACGACCGCCCGCATGATGACCGAGCCGCGGCCCGTGCGGTAGGCGTCGTCGATGCCCCGGTGACCCATGATCAGCGCGCCGGTGGGGAAGTCGGGGCCCGGGATCTCGCGCATGACGGCCGCGAGCGCCTCCTCGCGGGTGGCGTCCGGGTGGCGCAGCACCCACTCGGCGGCGGCCGCGACCTCGCGCAGGTTGTGCGGCGGGATCTGGGTGGCCATGCCGACCGCGATGCCGGCCGAGCCGTTGACGAGCAGGTTCGGGAAGCGCGAGGGGAGGACCTCGGGCTCGAGGGTCTTGCCGTCGTAGTTCGGCTTGAAGTCGACGGTCTCCTGCTCGATGTCGCGGACCATCTCCATCGACAGCGGCGCCATCCGGCACTCGGTGTACCGCGGCGCGGCGGCCGGGTCGTCGCCGGGGGAGCCGAAGTTGCCCTGGCCCTGGACGAGCGGGTAGCGCAGCGACCAGTCCTGGACGAGCCGGACCAGGGCGTCGTAGATCGCCGTGTCACCGTGCGGGTGGTACTGGCCCATGACGTCGCCGACGACGCGGCTGCACTTGTTGAAGCCGCGGTCCGGGCGGTAGCCGCCGTCGTACATCGCGTAGAGCACGCGGCGGTGCACCGGCTTGAGGCCGTCACGGACGTCGGGGAGCGCGCGCGAGACGATGACGGACATCGCGTACTCGATGTACGAGCGCTGCATCTCGGCGTTTAGGTCGATCGGCTCCGTGCGGTCGGTCTCGACGGGCTGGTCAGTCATCAGGATCCTTGCGTGTCAGTCGTGAAAGCGTCTGCGGGCGAAGCGTTCTCGTGGATCAGATGTCCAAGAACCGCACGTCGCGCGCGTTGCGCTGGATGAACGAGCGCCGGCTCTCGACGTCCTCGCCCATGAGCACCGAGAAGATCTCGTCGGCCGCGGCGGCGTCGTCGAGGGTGACCTGGAGCAGGACCCGCTGGTCGGGGTCCATCGTGGTCTCCCACAGCTCCTGGTAGTCCATCTCGCCGAGACCCTTGTAGCGCTGGATCGGGTTGTCCTTCGGCAGCCGCCGGCCCTTGCTCTGCCCCTCGGCGACGAGCGCGTCGCGCTCGCGGTCGGTGAACGCGAACTCGTGCGGGGCGTTGCTCCACTTGAGGCGGAACAGCGGGGGCTGCGCCAGGTAGACGTAGCCGGCCTCGATGAGCGGCTTCATGAACCGGAAGAGCAGGGTGAGCAGCAGCGTGCGGATGTGCATGCCGTCGACGTCGGCATCGGCCATCAGCACGATCTTGTGGTACCTGGCCTTCTCGATGTCGAAGTCCTCACCGATGCCGGTGCCGAACGCCGAGATGAGGGCCTGGACCTCCTGGTTGGCCAGCGCCTTGTCGAGGCGGGCGCGCTCGACGTTGAGGATCTTGCCGCGGATCGGGAGGATCGCCTGGGTGTGCGGGTTGCGGCCGCGCACGGCCGAGCCGCCGGCGGAGTCGCCCTCGACGATGAACACCTCGGAGACCGCGGGGTCCTTGGCCTGGCAGTCGCGCAACTTGCCGGGCAGGCCGCCGGACTCGAGGACGCGCTTGCGGGTGGCCTCGCGGGCCTTGCGCGCCGCCATCCGGGCGGTGGCCGCCTGGATCGACTTGCGGACGATCTCCTTGCCCTCGTTCGGGTGGCTGTCGAGCCAGCCGCCGAACTCGTCGGTCATCGCGCGCTGGACGAAGCCCTTGACCTCGGAGTTGCCGAGCTTGGTCTTGGTCTGGCCCTCGAACTGCGGCTCGCCGAGCTTGACGCTGATGACGGCGGTCAGGCCCTCGCGGACGTCGTCGCCGGTGAGGTTGTCGTCCTTCTCCTTGAGCTGGTTCTGCTTGCGCGCGAAGTCGTTGACGAGCTTGGTGAGCGCCGCGCGGAAACCCTCCTCGTGGGTGCCGCCCTCGTGGGTGTTGATGGTGTTCGCGTAGGTGTGCACCGACTCGGAGTACGAGGTGGTCCACTGCATCGCGAGCTCGAGGGAGAGGCTGCGGGCCTCGTCCTCGACCTCGATCGAGATGACCTCGGGGTGCACGGGCTCGGTGCGCTTGGAGGCGACGAGGTGGTCGACGTAGTCGACGAGCCCGTTGTCGTAGCGGTAGCTGACCGAGCGGGCCGTGGTGGAGCGGGCCTGGCCGCCGGCCTCCTCGTCCTCGTGGTCCTCGACGACCGCGATGTCGGCGTCGACGCCGTCGAGGTCGGGGGAGCCGTCGGCGGCGGCCGCGGGGACCCGCTCGTCGACGAGGTTGATGGTCAGGCCCTTGTTGAGGAACGCATACTGCTGGAAGCGCGCGCGGATCGTCTCGTAGTCGTACTGGGTGGTCTCGAAGATGTTCCCGTCGGCCCAGAAGGTGATGGTGGTGCCGGTGCGGTCGGTCTCCTCCATCTGGGTCAGCGGCGCCGTGGGCACGCCGTGGTCGAAGGACATCCGGTGCGCGTGGCCCTTCTGGCGCACGCAGACGTCGAGGCGGGTCGAGAGCGCGTTGACCACCGAGGAGCCGACGCCGTGCAGACCACCGGAGACCTTGTACCCACCGCCGCCGAACTTGCCGCCGGCGTGCAGCTGGGTGAGCACCAGCTCGACGGCGCTGACGCCCTCGGTGGGGTGGATGTCGGTGGGGATGCCGCGGCCGTTGTCCTTGACCCGGACGGCGCCGTCCTCCATGAGGGTGACGTCGATGGTGTCGGCGAAGCCGGCGAGCGACTCGTCGACCGCGTTGTCGACGATCTCCCAGACGAGGTGGTGCAGGCCGCGCTCGCCGGTGGAGCCGATGTACATGCCGGGGCGCTTGCGGACCGCCTCGAGCCCCTCGAGGACGGTGATCGACCCGGCGTCGTAGGCCGGGCCGTCGGCCGGAGGGGCGGAGTGCCCGGCCGTCGCCCGGGAGGCGGCGGTCGAGGGGCCTCGGGGACCGCGGGGGTGCCGGGCACCTCGGGCACGTCAGGGGTGAGGTCGGGCTGGTCGGGCTGGTCGGCCACGGGGCTCCTTCATCGGCACGCTCCCGCGCGGGTGGCGGGGCGGTTTCACGGCGCACGCCCCTCGGGCGGTGGACGACCCGGGGGCGCGCTGTCACCGTCCATCCTACCGGTCGGGACCGACAGATCACCCGCTGGGAGGCCCGTGGCGCCCGTTTTCCGGCCTCATCCGGCCCGTTCATGACTCCCCACCCGCGACCCGCCCCCCAGCGGCCCTCACCGGCCTTCCTCGGGTCCCCGACATCCCGGCCCGCTCCGCACGGACGGGCAGACGGCCGGGGGCCTCTCGGCTAGCGTCCTCGGCATGGGGAGGACCATCCGCCGGGCTGCCGGCTGCGCCGCCGTACTCGTCCTCGCGACCGGGGTCGCGGGGTGCTCCTCGACGGGGTCGGGCGGGGGTCCGTCGCGGTCCGCGAGCTCCTCGGCGAGCGGGTCGGCGAGCCCGTCGGCGTCCCCGTCGGCGTCGTCATCGGCGGTCGCGCCCGCGGGCACCACGCTCATCCGGGCCCAGCGCAGCGGGCTGCGGTTCGCGGTGCCGACGTCCTGGCAGGTCACCGACCTCGCGACCGTCCTCGAGGGCGGCGACGACAAGGCCCTGCAGGACATCGCCCGCACAATGAACCTCCCGCTGAGCCAGCTCAAGGCCGCCGCCCGCACCGTCGACGTCGCCGCCTTCGGCCCCACCGTCAAGGGCTTCGCCCCGAACGTCAACGTCCAGTCGCTGCCCGTCGAGGAGGTTCCGACGGCCGCCCAGCTGAAGATGGTCATGGCCGCCGTGGGGGGCACGGTCGAGTCGGTCCGGGACGTGACGACGTCGCTCGGCCCGGGCCGGGTGTCGCGCTACACGCTCGAGGTCGGGTCGACGACCGTCGTCGGCCGGCAGATCGGGGTCAAGGGGCCGAAGGGGGTCGTGCTCGTCACCGTCTCCGACATCGACGCCAAGAGCGCCGACGTCGTGCTCGCCCTCGTGCAGGGCACGCTCGCCGCGACCTGAGCCGCGGCGTCCCGGCGTCGGTCAGGAGGCGACGCCGAGCACCACGAGGTCGGCGCTGCGCAGGCGGGCGAAGCGGTCCATCCCGTCGAGCAGGGCGGCGACGTGCGGCGCGGTGGCGTCGACGACGAGGATCCCCTCGCGGGCCGCGGTGTCGCGCACCGCCTCCCAGGTGCGGCGGTCGTCGGTGAAGGCGACGACGACCCCGGCGTCGGCCAGACCGTCGATGGTGCGCTCGCCGAGGGTCGTCGGGAGCGGGACGGTGGACCGGACGAGGTCGAGCAGGTCGCGGCTGTCCCCGGCCCGGCGCAGCAGGGCGTCACCGTGCAGTGCGAGCACCTCGCCGAACAGCTGGGGCCGCTGTGCGCCGAGGAGGATGAGCCGGGCCAGCAGCGAGCGGCCGATGCCCTCACCGACCGCGGCGTCGTCGTGCGCGGGGTCGGTGAGGATGTCGCGGCCGTCCTCGACGACCACCTGGCAGAAGGAGGCCCAGCCGGGCACGAGCTCGGTCGGGCCCTCGGCGGCGAGCATCCCCCGACGTAGCGGCGGTGGGCGCTGCGGTGGCCGGGGAAGGTGCGGAAGGCCGTGACGGCCGCGACCGCGCGCACCCGTCCGACCGAGGTCTCGAGCGGGAGGACGACGAGCGGGTCGATGCCGACGCGCTGGCGGAACCACTCGGCCTGGGCCTCGGCGTCGCGGTCCCAGAGGGTCGTGCCGCCGGAGACCTCGACCCCGTCGACCTCGACGGCGAAGGGCAGCTGGTCGGCGACGTCGAGGACGTGCTCGAGCGTCGTCTCGGGGGTGCACCAGGAGCGGGTGGCGGCGCGGGGGTGCAGGCGGATCTCGGTGCCCGGGGTGTCGAGCGCCTCGTCGGCGAGCGTGACGCGCACGGTGCCGTCGGCGAGGCCGACCCAGCGCATCGTCGGGGCGCCGGGCACGAGGGCCGAGCGGGTGCGCAGCTCGACGACGTCGGCGACCTGGAAGCTCGCGAGCAGGGCGACCTCGTAGCGGCGCATCCCCTCGCGGACCGGGCCGTGGTGGTGCTGGTCGGGGGTCGCGGCGAGCCAGCGGACCTCCTGGGCGGTGAAGCCGACGCCGTCGTCGCGCACGACGAGGGGTCCGCCACCGGTCGCCGAGGTCACGCGGACCCGGCCGACGTGGTCGGGGTCGACGCGGCGGCGGGCCGTGATGCCGACGAGCGCGCTGCCGAGCAGCTCGCGGACGTGGACGCGCGGGCCGGTGCCGAGGGCCGGGGCGGAGAGGCGCGGCGAGCGCGCGGCCTCCGGGGCGGAGGCGGCGGGGGTCGTCGCGGTCGGGGTCGCGGCGGGCGGTGCCGTGGGCGCGGGGTGGCGCTCCGCGGCACGAGGTGGGGCTCGGGGGTCGGCGGGGTCGCCGAGGGCCGACCGGTCGGGTCGGAGGGGCTGCCGGTCGGTGGACCGGGCACGGGGCTGCGCACGTGCTGGCTCCGTTCGGGGTGCTCGGGCCGGGTCGCGGTCCTGGGATGTGCTGGATCCCTTGCAGGATGACCGCGACGGCGCCGATTCCGTGCACCGGAGCGGGCCGGGTCCGCTCCTCGGCGCGGGAGACCGACCGAATGGGCGATGGCCGCCCCCACCGACCGTCCCGGGGTCAGGCGGTGCCGCCGCCGTGGAGGGTGCGCTCGAGGAGGGCCCGGACGTCGTCGCTGAGCACCTGCTCGGGGACGGTGACGTCGACCTCGGGCAGGGCACAGCGCACGCCGTAGCAGTAGGCGTCGGGGTAGTCGCGGTCGGCGGCGGCGGCCAGGCCCTGGAGGCGGTCGGTGGCCAGCAGCGAGCGCCACGCCCGTCCGTCCTCGTCGGGGAGCTCGCCGAGGGTGACGGTCCGCTCGCGGGTGCGGCCGGCCAGGCCGCCGGTGCGCCGGACCGCGAGCTCGGTGCCGGGGGCGGGGACCGGGACACCGGGGCCGGGGTGCCGGGGGCATCGGGCGACTGCGGCGTGCCGGGGTCGGCGGGCGTCGTGCCGCCCGTGGACCCGTCGCCCGACCCCGGTGCCCCGACGGCCGTGACCCCCACACCGGCCCACGCGGCCGCGACCGCCTGCGCCTCGCGCGAGCCCTCGCCGTACCGGGCGCCGGCCGCGGCGGTGGTCAGGGCGGCGAAGGTCGCGAAGTCGCAGTCGGCGGCGATGTCGCCGGTGAGGGCGTCGAACCACACCTGGCCCGCGACCTCCCACGCGTTGCCCCGAGCGCGACGGCGAGGTCGTGGAACGCCTTGTTGGGGATGCCGGAGTTGATGTGGACGCCGCCGTTGTCGTCGGCGGTCTCGACGTAGTGGTCCATGTGCGCCGGCTGCGGGTCCTTGCCGAGCTGCGGGTCGTCGTACGCGGTGCCCGGGGCGGCCATCGAGCGCAGCGCCACGCCCTGGACGCCCGGCGCCAGCAGCTCGGCGCCGATGAGCCAGTCGGCCTGCTCGGCGGACTGCCCGAGGGAGTGCTGCTTGACGAGGACCCCGAAGACGTCGGACACCGACTCGTTGAGGGCGCCCGACTGGTCCCGGTAGTTCAGGCCGGCGGTGTACTGCGTGACGCCGTGGGCCAGCTCGTGGCCGATGACGTCGATGCTGCGCGTGAAGCCGAGGAAGACCACGCCGTCACCGTCGCCGAACACCATCTGCGTGCCGTCCCAGAAGGCGTTGTCGTAGTCGGTGCCGTAGTGGACGGTCGCGACGAGCGGAAGACCCTTGCCGTCCAACGAGTTCCGTGAGTAGGCGTCCATCCACAGCCGCCACGTGGCACCGAGCCCGTCGTACGCCTGGGTGACGGCCTCGTCGGCGGTGGCCGGCTCGCCCTCCGCCCGGACCTGCGTGCCGGGCAGCGTCGTGCCGTGCTGCGCGTCGTGGATGGTGCGCTGCGGACCGGCGGGCGTGCCGGGCTCGACGGACGGCCTGGCGCTCCGGCCCCCGGGCGCGCCTCGGCGGTGACCCGGCCGCGCCGCAGCTGTTCGTCGACGAGCAGCGTGCCGCCTGCGCTCGACGCGACCCGCTCGTCGTCGGACGCCGCGAGCGCCGCGAGCAGGTACGGCGGGACGATGGAGCAGCACGCGGGGGAGGTCGTCATCCCTCCACGATGCCCCGCCCACCGACATCGGCGAGCGCTGCGGGGCGGCTCCCACCGGGTGGTCAGCCTCCGTCCACCTCGCGTCCGGGTCGCACCCAGGTGACCGGGGTAGGCGTGGGGTGAGCCACCGACCGAGAGGAGCATCCATGACACGCGTCGTCGCCATCACCGGAGCCAGCGGGGGGATCGGGCGGGCCACCGCCCGGGAGTTCGCGAGGAGGGGGGACTCCGTCGCCCTCCTGGCCCGCGGCGAGCGAGGGCTCGAGGCCGCCGCGGAGGAGGTGCGGGCGCTCGGCGGGCGGGCCCTCGTCGTGCCCACCGACGTCTCGGACGCGGACGCGGTCGAGGCCGCCGTCGAACGCGTCGAGACCGAGCTCGGGGCGGTCGACGTGTGGGTCAACGTGGCCTTCACCTCGGTCTTCGCCCGGTTCGGGGACATCAGCCCGCAGGAGTACCGCCGGGTCACCGACGTCAGCTACCTCGGCTACGTCTACGCGACGATGGCGGTCCTGCGCCGGATGACGGAGCGCGACCGCGGCACGATCGTGCACGTGGGCTCGACCCTGGCCTACCGCGGCATCCCCTGCAGTCGGCCTACTGCGGGGCCAAGCACGCCCTCCAGGGCTTCCACGAGTCCCTCCGCTGCGAGCTGCTCCACGAGCGCAGCGGCGTGCGCGTGACGATGGTGCAGATGCCGGCCGTCAACACCCCGCAGTTCTCCTGGGTGCTCTCGCGCCTGCCCGAGAAGGCGCAGCCGGTGCCGCCCATCTACCAGCCGGAGGTGGCCGCCCGGGCCGTGGTCTTCGCGGCCGAGCACCCCCGCCGCCGGGAGTACTGGGTCGGCGCGAGCACCGTCGGGACCCTGCTGGCCAACGCCGTGGTGCCCGGCCTGCTCGACCGCTACCTCGCCCGGACCGGGTTCGCCTCGCAGCAGACCGGCGAGGACCGGGACCAGGACCAGCCGGCGAACCTCTGGGAACCGGCCGACGGGACGGGGGGTCGTGACTTCGGGGCCCACGGGGCGTTCGACGGCCGGTCGCACGCCCGCAGCCCGCAGCAGTGGGTCGCCCACCGCTACCCCCAGGTGGCCGCCGCGCTGGCCGGGACGCTCGCGGTCGGGGCCGCTGCCCTGGTCGGCCGTCGGCGGTGAGACCTCAGCCGGCGGCCTGACGGAAGGCCTCGTCCGACCGGCGACCGACCTCGTCAGCGGCGCAGGGCCGCGGCCATCCGCTCCTGCGCGAGGGGGGAGGCGAAGAGCTCGCCGGACAGGCGGGCCATCGCCTCGCCGTCGGCGTCGAACGAGGCGAGGAGGTCGGCGGCCAGCAGGGCCTTGGCGGCGACGAGTCCCTGGCGCGCGCCGGCGCGCAGGTCGTCGAGGACGGCGGCGACGGCGGTGTCCATCCCGGCCTCGTCGACGACGTGCGTGACGAGACCACCGGCCCGGGCCTCGTCGGCCGTGAAGGCGCGACCGGTGAGGAACCAGTCGGAGGCAGTGCGCCCGGAGAGCCTGTGCCGCAGCGGGATCGAGATGGCAGCAGCGGCGAGGCCGAGGCGCACCTCGGTGAGCGCGAACGACACGTCGTCGCGGCAGACCACGACGTCGGCGGCCGCGACGAGGCCCAGCCCGCCGGCGCGCACGGGGCCGTCGAGCCGGACGAGGACGGGCACCGGCAGGGCGGCGATGCGGCGCTGGAGGTCGACGATGCCGCGCGCCGACTCGGTCATGTCGACGATGGCGGCCTCCTTGAGGTCGGCGCCGGCGCAGAAGACCCGGTGGCTGGAGCGCAGGAGGACGCCGTGGAGGGACTCGTCGCGGGCGAGGTCGTCGAGGTGGGCGGCCAGCTCGGTGACGAGGCGACGGGAGAGGGCGTTGCGGTTGGCCGGCGAGTCGAGCGTGACGACGGCGACGCGGTCGTCGTCGGAGCGGGTGACCAGGGGGCGTCGGCGTCGGCATCCACGGGGCGACCCTAGCCCGCGGGTCCGCCCCCCGGTCTCAGGCCGCCGGGGTGACCCGGAAGACCGGGAACCCGGGGGCGGCGGCCGCGAGCTCGGCGTCGGTGGAGTCCTTGGAGAGGCCCTCGACGAAGCGCCCGACCTCCCAGCCCCAGCGCTCGAGGTACACGCGGATGACCGCCGGGCGCTCCTCGACGGGGACCTCGACGAGCCGGACCTGCTCGACCCGACGGCCGACGCGCAGCTGGGCCTCACCGGCGACCCGGGCGTTGCGGACCCACTCGGTGTTGCCGCGCGGGGCGACGAGGAAGCGCTCGTCCTCGAGGGGCATGAGGTTGACCGGCGTGCTGCGCGGCAGGCCCGAGCGGCGGCCACGCACGGTGAGCACCCGCGAGCCCATGAGGCTGACGCCGTGCTCGGTGAGCCACCGGACGGCGGTGTTGAACCAGGCGTCCATCCGCTCGGTGGGACGCACGTAGCGGGTGGCGGGGTCGGGGTGGTCGGCTGCTCGGTCATCGGTCTCTCCTCGTCCTGTGAGCACTGCTCTCGTTTTGACGAGTGTGCCCCGTCCTCCTGGTCAATGTCAAGAGCAGTGCTCTCGTCGTGTGGTTGGATGGGTCATGCCCACCCGCGCCGAGCACCGGCAGGCCGTCGAGGCCCGCATCGTCGAGATCGGTCGGCGCCACCTGGCGTCCGAGGGCGCGGCCGGCCTCTCGCTGCGCGCGGTGACCCGCGACCTGGGGATGGTGTCGTCCGCGGTGTACCGGTACGTCGCCAACCGCGACGAGCTGCTGACCCTCCTCCTCGTCGACGCGTACACCGAGCAGGCCGACGCCGTCGACGCGGCCGTGGCCGGAGCCGCCGGACGGTCGTGGGACGAGCGGATCGTCGTCGGCGGGATGGCCTTCCGTGAGTGGGCGGTCCGCGACCCGTCGAGCTACGCGCTGCTGTACGGCAGCCCGGTGCCGGGGTACGAGGCGCCGGCCGAACGTACCGTCGAGCCGGGCACGCGGGTCGTCATCACCCTGGCGGGGCTCGTCGACGAGGGGGTACGGGAGGGGTCGGTTCCGGTCGACGGTCCGGTGCCCATCGCGCACGCGGGCCTGTCCGACGACCTCGTGCGGGTGGCCGCCGAGACCGGTCTCGGGGCGGGGCCCGACGTCCTGGCCCGGGCGCTGACCCTGTGGGCCGTCCTCGTCGGGGGACCAGCCTCGAGGTGTTCGGGCAGTACGGCGGGGACACGTTCGCTGACGCCGGGGCGCTGCTCGAGCAGCAGCTCCGCCTCGTCCTGTCCCTCCTGCGCGCCCCTGACCCGACTGATTGCCCAGAACCCACGTCGGAGGGCCGAATCCGAGCCCGTCCAGGTGGGTTGTGGGCAATAAGTCGGTGAGTGGGGGTCGAGGCGGGCTGAGGGTCAGCCGTAGGTGTCTCGAGGGCCGCGGCCGTCCTGCACCCGGTGCCGGCCGCGCGACCACGTCGGCGCACTCGGCCCGACGACCCGCAGCTCGGCGACCGTCCCCTCGCCGACGTCCTCGGCGAGCCGGGTCATCAGCGAGGACTCGAGGAGCCGCAGCTGGGTGGCCCAGGCCGTCGAGTCGGCGCGCACGGTGAGCACGCCGTCGACGAAGTCGGTGGGATGGCAGTGCGCCGCGACCTCCTCGCCGACGATGCCCGGCCAGCGCCCGATGACCGAGCCCACCGCGACGTCGGCACCCCACCCGCGGTCACCGACGAACCGGTCGATCTGGTCGCCGAGCAGCTGCGGGTCGCGGCCGGCGTCACCGCGCCGACCGCCCGGCACGTCCTTGGCCCGGCGGCGGGGCTTCAGGCCCGGCCGCAGCCCCTTGGCCCGGGCTCGCGCGCGGGCCCGGGCGAGTGCCTCGGCCGTCGCCAGCCCGGCGTCCCCGACCTCGACCTCGGATCCCTCGGATGCCTCGCTGCCGGACACCTCGGCCTCGGGGTCGGGTGTGGGTGCCTCGGGGGGGTCAGGCGTCATCCGACGCCTCCTCGGTCGGCACGCCCGCCGGGGGCACGTCGTCGCCGTCGCCGTCGGCCGGCCCCTCGACGGACCCCAGCGTCACCCGGACCGTCCGGCCGGCCAGCGCCTCGGGGACGTCCTCGGGCACCGCGGCCGTGACGAGCACCTGCTCGGCGTCGGCGACCATCGCGGCCAGCCGCTCGCGCCGGCCGGAGTCGAGCTCGGCGAAGACGTCGTCGAGGACGAGCACGGGATCGTCACCGAGGTCGGTGCGCAGCAGCTGGAAGGCCGCGAGCCGCAGCCCGAGCGCGAACGACCAGGACTCCCCGTGGCTGGCGTACCCCTTGGCCGGCAGTTCGCCGAGCGAGAGCAGCACGTCGTCGCGGTGCGGCCCGACGAGGCACACGCCGCGCTCGACCTCGGCGTCGCGCACCTCGGCGAGGGACGCCAGCAGCTCGTCGTGCAGCTCGGCCACCTCCGGCACCTCACCGGCGGCCAGGCGGGCCGCCGTGGCCTCCCGCAGCGAGGACCGGTAGGCCACCCGGGCGTCGGACTGCCCGTTGCTCACCTCGTCGTAGGCCTTGCCGAGGTACGGGCCGAGGTCGCGCAGCAGCCGCAGCCGCGCGTAGAGCAGCTGGGACCCGACACCGGCCAGCTGGGCGTCCCAGACCGACAGGGTGTGCAGCGCCGTCGCGGTCTCCGACGCCGGGTCGAGCGCCTCGGCCCCGGGCCGCGGCCGACGACCCCGCGCCCGACGGGACAGGTACGGCTGCGCGGACTTCAGCAGGGCCGAGCGCTGCTTGACGATGCGGTCGTACTCCTGACGCACCCCGGCCCAGCGCGGCTGGCGCGCCACGAGCAGGTCGTCGAGGAAGCGCCGGCGCTCGCCCGGGTCGCCCTTGACGAGCGCGAGGTCCTCCGGCGCGAAGAGCACCGTGCGCAGGGTGCCGAGCACCTCGCGCGGGCGCACCGGCGAGCGACCGAGCCGCGCCCGGTTCGCCTTGCCCGGGGTGATCTCGAGCTCGACGAGCGTCTCGCGCCCGTCCCGCACGATCGCGCCACGCACCACCGCGCGGTCGGCCCCGAACCGGACGAGCGGGGCATCGGTGGCGACCCGGTGCGACGAGAGCGTCGCCAGGTAGCCGACGGCCTCGACGAGGTTGGTCTTGCCCTGCCCGTTGAGGCCGACGAGGGTCGTCACACCCGGCTCGAGGGGCAGCTCGGCCCGCTCGTAGCTGCGGTAGTCCCCGAGGGACAGGTGCCGGACGAACACTCCCCGAGAGTAGTGCGCGCCGCCGTCGGGCCGATGACGCACCGCCCGCGCCGGCGTATCACCCAGCACGCCGGCGGACTCCTCCCGCTGAGCGCACCGGACGCCCCGGTGCCCCCACCCAGGAGGTCCGGATGTCCCACCCCACCCTCGGCACCAACCGCCGCACCCTCGTCGGCGCCCTCGGGCTCGGCACGCTCGGGCTCGGGACCCTCGGCCTCGCGTCGCCCGCCCAGGCCGCCGCGCCCGCCGGGCTCGTCATCCCGCCGGACGCGCTGGGCACCGGCGTCCCCGAGATCTACCTCGTCGTCGACGGCATCACGGGGGACTCGACCGACAAGGACTTCCGCGGGGCCATCGAGCTGCTCGCCCTCGACTGGGGCGTCAAGGCCAAGCGCTCGACGTCGGGCAGCGGGTCCGGGGCCGGCAAGCCGGTGGCCGGCGACGTGAAGTTCGCCGCGCGCTCGTCGTCCGCCTCGCCGAAGCTGCTGCAGCGGCTCGTGTCCGGCCGGATGGTCCGTCGGGCGACCGTGCACGTCATGCGGCGCGGGGAGAACCGCGTCGAGGCGATGACGCTCGACCTCAAGGACGTCCTCGTCACCGGCTACGAGGTGATGTCGGCCAGCGGTCTGCCGGTCGAGGTCGTGTCCCTCGCGATGAACGGGCTCACCGAGACCTGGATCCCGCAGCGGGCGGACGGCTCGCTCGGCACGCCCGTGTCCGTGACCTGGGACCTGCGGACGGGCAAGGTGACCTGAACCCACCGGGACCGGAGCCCGGCCGGGTCGGGTCCTGGCGGTCAGGCCTTCTTCGTCGCCCGCTTCGCCGCGGCCTTGCGGGGAGCGCCCGACCCGAGTGACCCGGCGAGGCGGGCCCGGCCGTCGCGGCCTTGGCGGCCTTCTTCGCGGCCGTGCGCTTGGCCGGCTTCTTCTCCTTGCGGCCGGCCTTGGCCTTGGCCTCCTCGGCGCTGGCCGGCCCGGAGGCCGCCTCGTCGCGCAGCTGCTGGCCCTCGGCGACGGTCATCACCTGGTGGCCGCCGAACTGGCCACGCAGCGCCGCGACGGCCTGCATCGTCGGGGAGGTCTGCTGGCGCGAGGCGAACCGGGCGAAGAGCGAGGCCGAGATGACGGGCATCGGCACGGAGAGCTCGAGGGCCTCCTCGACGGTCCACCGGCCCTCGCCGGAGTCGGAGGTGTAGTCCGAGACGTCCTCGAGCGACGGGTTCTCCTCGAGCGCCTTGACCATGAGGTCGAGCAGCCAGGAGCGGACGACGGTGCCCCGGCTCCAGGCCTTGAAGGCGCCGGGGACGTTCTCGACGATGTCCTTCTTCTCGAGCAGCTCGTAGCCCTCGGCGTACGCGTGCATCAGGCCGTACTCGATGCCGTTGTGCACCATCTTCGTGTAGTGCCCGGCGCCGACCTTGCCGGCGTGGACGAAGCCCTCGTCACGCGGGCCCTCGGGCGCAGCGCGTCGAAGATGGGCATCGCCTTGCGGACGTTGGCCGCCGAGCCGCCGACCATGAGGCCATAGCCGTTCTCGAGGCCCCAGATGCCGCCGGAGACCCCGCAGTCGAGGTAGCCGATGCCCTTGGCGCGCAGCAGCTTCTCGTTCTCGAAGTCGTCGGTGAACTTGCTGTTGCCGCCGTCGATGACCAGGTCGCCCTTGTCGAGCAGCTCGGCGAGCTTCGTGACGGTGTCGCGGGTGGGCGCGCCGTGGGGGACCATCACCCAGACGACGCGCGGGCCCTCGAGCTTCTTGACCATGTCGGCGAGGGAGCGGGCGTCGGACACCGCCTTGTTGCGGTCGTACCCGACGACCTCGTGCCCCGCGCGGCGCAGGCGCTCGCGCATGTTGCCGCCCATCTTGCCGAGGCCGACCAGTCCGAGCTGCATGCGGGTGCTCCTTCGTCGAGGGTGTCGGGCTGCACCGCAGGCTACGCCCGGCGGCCGCCCCTGCCGAGGGGGTGCTCGCGGGTCAGGAAGCGAAGCGCACGGGCATGAGGACGTACCGGTACGAGGTGTCGGCCTCGCCGTCGGCGCTGTCCTGGCCGGAGAGCACCGCCGGGCGCGACGGCTGGGTGAAGGACACCCGCGACCAGTCGGTCCCGACCGCGCCGAGCCCGTCGAGCAGGTAGGTGGGGTTGAAGGCGATCTCGACCTCGGGACCGGTGAGCGTGCACTCGACGGCCTCGGACGCCTGCGCGTCGTCGCCGGTGCCGGCCTCGATGGCCACCTGCCCCTCGGCGAAGCGCAGCCGCACCGGGGTGTTGCGCTCGGCGACCAGGGCCACGCGCTTGACGGCCTCGACGAGGTCGGCGGTGCGCACGACGGCCTCGGTGTCGGAGGTGGTCGGGAAGATCGAGGAGACCTTGGGGTACTCGCCGTCGAGGAGGCGCGTCGTCGTACGACGGCGGCCGGCCTCGAACCCGACGAGCCCGTCGCCCCCGGCCGTGGCCCCGAGCGCGACGTCGATCGAGCCGCTGGCACCGAGGCTGCGGGCGGTCTCGGACAGGGTGCGGGCGGGGATGAGCACGACGTGGCTGGCGTCGGTGGCCGACGGGTTCCAGGTCAGCTCGCGCATCGCGAGGCGGTAGCGGTCGGTGGCCAGCAGGGTCATCCGGTCGCCCTCGACCTCGACCCGCACGCCGGTGAGGATCGGCAGGGTGTCGCCGCGGTCGGCCGCGACCGACACCTGGGCGACGGCCTGGGTGAACAGGTGGCCGTCGACGGTGCCGGTGGGCTCGGGGGAGGCCGGCAGCGTCGGGTAGTCGTCGGACGGCATCATCAGGAGGCTGAACCGGGAGGCGCCGCACGTGACCTGGACCTTGTTGCCCTCGGTCGCGAGGTCGATGGGCCGGGCCGGCAGGTTGCGCGAGATGTCGGCGAGCAGGCGGCCGAGCACGAGCACGGTGCCGGCCTCGGTGACCTCGGCGGCGACGGTGACCCGGGCCGAGACCTCGTAGTCGAAGGCGCTGAGGGTGAGGGTGCCGTCGTCGGAGGCCTCGAGGAGGATGCCGGCGAGGACCGGCACCGGCGGACGCGCGGGGAGGCCGCGGGCCACCCAGGTGACCGCCTCGGCCAGGACGTCGCGCTCGACGCGGAACTTCACGGCTTACCACCCTGTCCGGCGCGGAGCAGCCCACGCCTGTCGTGCTTCGGAAGTCTCGACCGTCCGCCGGGCGCGCACGGGGCGGCGGTCCGGGGCGGACGGGACCCTGACACTAGTGCACCGCTGGTCCGGCCACCATCGGTTGCCCGACGGGCCGCCGAGCCCCGCTCCGGGCCGTGGTCGCAGCAGGGTCCTCATCGGGGTGGACCCCTTCATCTCTGGATCTCGTCGTGGTGGTAGGAGCTGTGGATCCTGTGGACGGCGCGGTGTTCGTGCAGGTCAGGTCGGCGGGTCCGGGTGTGGACGAGCCGTGGACGGCACGTGGACCGGCGGCGCCGGCCTGTTGACGGCCACCGGGCGTTCACATCGCGTCCACCGGCCGCCCGCCGACCGTCCACCGGGTTCGGCAGGTCGTCCACACCCGTCCACAGGGCCTGTGGACAAACTCCGGGTGACAGCGGTGTCGCGGGACGCGCGGTGCGGGAGTGTCCACAGGGTCGTCCCCACCGGTGGACGGTGGACGGGGCCGTGGTGTGGGGGGCTCCGGAGGCGGCGGGAGCGCACCGTGGTGCGGCACCGCGTGCGCACCGGGTTCGACAAGGGTTGTACACGGGCTGGGGACAACCTGTGGACGAGCACGGGACGGCCGGGGCGTTCCCGTGGACGGATCCTGCGACCGGGAGGGAAGGAGGGGCTGCGAGGGCCCGGACGGTCAGCGGGACTGCTGCTTGATCCGGTTGGTCAGCTCGGTGACCTGGTTGTAGATGGCCCGGCGCTCGGCCATCAGCTGGCGGATCTTCTTCTCCGCGTGCATGACGGTCGTGTGGTCGCGGCCGCCGAACTGCTGGCCGATCTTCGGCAGCGACATCTCGGTCAGCTCGCGGCAGAGGTACATCGCGATCTGCCGGGCGGTGACGAGGACGCGGCTGCGGGACTGGCCCTGGAGGTCCTCGATGGTCAGCCCGAAGTACGCGGCCGTCTGGGCGATGATCGTCGCCGGCGTGACCTGGCTCGTCGAGTCGTCGGGGATGAGGTCGCGCAGGACGATCTCGGCGAGGCTCATGTCGACCGGCTGGCGGTTGAGGCTGGCGAAGGCCGTGACCCGGATGAGGGCGCCCTCGAGCTCGCGGATGTTCGTCGAGATGCGCGAGGCGATGAACTCGTGGACGTCGTCGGGGACGCTCAGGCGCTCCTGGATGGCCTTCTTGCGCAGGATGGCGATGCGCGTCTCGAGGTCGGGCGGCTGGACGTCGGTGAGCAGACCCATCTCGAACCGGCTGCGCATCCGCGCTTCGAAACCGGTGAGCAGCTTGGGCGGCACGTCGCTCGTGATGACGACCTGCTTGCTCGCGTTGTGGAGGGTGTTGAACGTGTGGAAGAACTCCTCCTGGGTCTGCACCTTGCCCTGGAGGAACTGGATGTCGTCGATGAGCAGCACGTCGACGTCGCGGTAGCGGCGCTGGAAGTTGGCGGCCTTGTCGTCGCGGATGCTGTTGATGAAGTCGTTCGTGAACTCCTCCGAGTTCACGTACCGCACCTTGACGTGCGGGAAGAGGTTGCGGGCGTAGTGGCCGATGGCGTGCAGCAGGTGGGTCTTGCCCAGCCCGGAGTCGCCGTAGACGAAGAGCGGGTTGTAGGCCTTGGCCGGTTGCTCGGCGACCGCGACGGCCGCGGCGTGCGCGAACCGGTTGCTCGCGCCGATGACGAAGGTGTCGAACGTGTACTTCGGGTTCAGCCGGGTCAGCTCGACCTGCTCGGGCACCTGGGTGCCGGGACGCGGCCGGCGCATCCCGGGGACCTCGACGAGCCCGGACGGTCCGGAGGAGCCGGCGCCGTGGGTGCCGCTGCCGTCGAGGGCGTCGCCGTCGTCGTCGAGCTCGAGGTCGTCGATCTGCTGGCGGCGGTCGGCGGCCCGGCGGTCGTGGCCGTCGTCGCCGAGCTCACCGACGGGCTCGGCGATCTCGCCGAGGGTGGGGTCGACGGTGACGGCCAGGCGTACGTCGCGCCCGAGCCGCTCACCGAGGGTCTGGGTGACCCGCTCGCGCAGCCGGGTCTCGACGATGTCCTTGGTGAAGTCGTTCGGGACGGCGATGAGGGCGGTGTCGTCGAGGAGGCCGACGAGCCGGGCGAGGGAGAGGAAGGCCCGCTGCTGCACCGGGATCCCGTCCTCGTCGAGCGCCTCGAGGGTCGCCCGCCACACCTGGGTCATCGTCGCGTCCGCCACGCCCTCCCCGTCCTTCCGCTGCCCTGTCGTCGTGGGTCACGCCGGCCCGGCGTGGCATGAGCAGTGGAGTCGTCCACATGGTTGTCCACAGGCTGTGAGGACGACGTCGTCGACGGCGTCCGTGTGTCGCGCGCTGCCCGCCCGATGCTCCGTGCGATGGTAGAGGGTTCGTGGTGGAGTTGGGTACCCGGCCTCGGGTTTGGTCGCCGAGCGGGCGCTCGGGTACCGTGGAGCAGCCTGTTCCCGGCTGTTTTCGCATGCCCATGACTCGTGTCGCACGACACGACCCGTGGGTCTCCGACTGCAGCCGACCGGGCTGCCCCCCGACCACCGGGCCACTCCGGCCCGCCACCCGCGAAAGAGACACATCGTGAGCAAGCGGACCTTCCAGCCGAACAACCGCCGACGGGCCAAGACGCACGGCTTCCGCCTGCGGATGCGCACCCGCGCCGGCCGCGCCATCCTCGCCGCCCGGCGTCGCAAGGGCCGCGCAGAGCTCTCGGCCTGAGGCCGGTCGGTGCTGCCGGCGCCGAACCGGCTGCGCGAGCGGTCCGAGTTCGCGTCGGCGGTCCGCGGCCCCGGGTCCACCCGGGCCGGTTCGAGACTGCTCGTGGTCCACGCCCACCGAACCGACGCGCGTGCGGGTCGCCCGCCGCGGGTCGGTTTCGTCGTGTCGAAGGCCGTCGGCGGCGCGGTCGTCCGTACTCGCACCAAGCGCCGGCTGCGGGCCCTCGTGGCCCAGCGGCTGGCCGTGGTCCCGGCCGGGGTCGACCTGGTCGTCCGGGCCAACCCGGCGGCGGGCACGGCGACCTCGGGGGAACTCGCGGTCGCGCTCGACGCGTTGTGGCACAAGGTGCTGCGGCGGCTCGGAGGTGCGGTGTGACACTCGGACGGCTGCTCGCGTCGCCGCTGCTCTGGGCGATCCGCGGCTACCAGCGGTTCATCAGCCCGATGCGTCCCCCGACGTGCCGGTACTACCCGTCGTGCTCGGCCTACGCGGTGACGGCGCTCGAGCGGTTCGGGCCGCTGCGGGGGTCGTGGATGGCGGTGGCCCGGATCGGTCGCTGCCACCCGTGGGCCGCCGGCGGCGTCGACCACGTGCCCGAGCGGGACGCGGTGACCGGGCGCCCGGTGCCCGGGACCACCGGACCCAAGCCCTACGGCGGCGCCACCGGCGCGAGCCCCTCACACCCCTGACCACCGTCACCACCGTGACACCACCCGCCGGCCGAGTCCGGCACCGACGAAGGACATCATGGGCGACCTGTTGAACAGCATCCTGACGCCGATCGAGTGGCTCGTGGCGTGGATCATGTACGGCTTCCACCAGGTCTTCACGACCCTCGGGCTGCCGGAGGCCGCGGGCATCACCTGGGCGCTGTCGATCGTCGGCCTCGTGATCGTCATGCGGGCCGCGATGATCCCGCTGTTCGTCAAGCAGATCAAGGCATCGCGCAAGATGCAGCTGATCCAGCCCGAGCTGCAGAAGATCCAGAAGAAGTACAAGGGCAAGTCCGACCCCGAGTCCCGCCAGGCGATGACCCAGGAGACGATGGAGCTGTACAAGAAGGAGGGGACCAACCCCTTCAGCTCGTGCCTCCCGATCCTCGTCCAGTCGCCGTTCTTCTTCGGCCTCTTCCGGGTGCTCAACGGCCTCCAGGACATCGCCAGCGGGAAGAAGGACCAGATCGGTCCGATCACGAAAACCGTTGCGGGACAGGCGGAGTCGGCCTCGATCTTCGGCGCACAGCTGTCGGACTCGTTCCTGCGGGCCAACAACCTGTCGACGCAGATCGTCACCGTCGTGCTCATCGTGCTGATGTCGGCGACGACCTTCACGACCCAGCGCCAGCTGATGACGAAGAACATGCCCCAGTCGGCGCTGGACAGCCCGTTCGCGAAGCAGCAGAAGATGCTGCTCTACATCTTCCCGGTCATCTTCGCCGTCTCCGGCATCAACTTCCCGATCGGTGTCCTCCTCTACTGGTTCACCACCAACGTGTGGTCGATGACCCAGCAGTTCTACGTGATCCGCCGGATGCCGGCGCCGGGGTCGGCCGCCGAGCGGGCCTACCACGAGCGCCTCAAGCGCAAGGGCAAGCCCGTGCCCGGGGCCGTCGTGGCCGCCGAGATCACCGAGGGTGCCGAGGGCGAGGACGCCGCGAAGAGCGGGCAGCGCGTGCAGCCCAAGTCCAAGAAGCGCACCAAGGGCGCCACCAAGCCGGGCGGCAAGCCCGCGGGTGGTCCGTCCTCCTCCGGCGGCTGACCCACCCCGCGGCCGTGTGCCGCCCCACCGACCCGACCCGTCCCTCCCACCTGGAGAGCACATGAGCGAGAACACGACCGAGGCCACCGAGGCCGCCGAGCCCACCACCGACACCCTCCTCGAGGTCGACACCGCGGAGGAGGCAGACGGCACCACGACACAGGAGCCGGCCGGTGAGTCGGCCGACGAGACCCCTGAGGCCGATGACTCCGCCGCCGGCGACGACTCCGAGGACGACGGTGATGACGCCGACGGTGACGCCGACGGCGACGACCAGGACGGCGACGAGGAGGCGGCGACCGGCGGGTCGAAGCGGACCGGCCGGCGTGGTCAGCTCGAGCGCGAGGGTGAGGTCGCGGCCGACTTCCTCGAGACCCTCCTCGACATCTGCGACCTCGACGGTGACCTCGACGTCGACATCGACGGTGACCGGGCGGCTGTCGCCCTCGTCGACAGCGACGAGGGTCGGGTTCCGCGGCGGCTCGTCGGCCCCGACGGCCAGGTCCTCGAGGCCCTCCAGGAGCTGACGCGCCTCGCCGTCCAGGCCGAGACGGGTGAGCGCAGCCGACTGATGCTCGACGTCGCCGGCCACCGGGCCGAGCGCCGCGCCTCGCTCGTCACGCTCGCGCAGGAGGCGATCGCCGGGGTCAAGGGGTCGGGCGAACCGGCGTCCCTCGCGCCGATGACCGCGTTCGAGCGCAAGGTCGTCCACGACGAGGTCCTGGCGGCCGGTCTGGTCTCCGAGTCCGAGGGCGCGGAGCCGCGACGGTACGTCGTCATCAGCCCCGCGTGAGGATGCGTTTCACGTGAAACATGACGGGGAGACCCCGTTGACGGCGCCGGCCGCACCTTCGGGTGCGGCCGTGGTGTTCGGGGACCGGCTCGGGCTGGCAGAGCGCTTCGTGGCGATCCTCGCCGACACCGGGGTGACCCACGGGCTCATCGGGCCGCGGGAGGTGCCGCGCCTCTGGGAACGACACGTCCTCAACTGTGCCGTCATCGAGGATGCCTTCCCCGAGAATGCCTCGCTCGTCGACGTCGGGTCGGGGGCGGGTCTGCCCGGCGTGGCGCTGGCGATCTCCCGACCGGACCTGAGGGTGCACCTCGTCGAGCCGATGCTGCGTCGGACCACCTGGCTCGAGGGCGTCGTCGAGGAGCTCGGCCTGGAGTCGGTCACCGTGCACCGGGGTCGGGCCGAGGAGCTCGCGGGGTCGGTCTCGGCGCCCTGGGTCACCGCGCGAGCGGTGGCCCGTCTCGACAAGCTTGCCCGGTGGTGCGTGCCGCTCCTCGAGGACGGTGGGACCCTCGTGGCGATGAAGGGCCGCAGCGCCGCGGACGAGCTGGCCGAGGACGCCGCCTCCCTGGCCCGGCTCGGGCTCGGTGTCGGCGTGGTGACCGAGCACGGTGGCTCGGTCCTCGAGGAGCCGGTCCTCACCGTCGACCTGCGCCTCGAGGCCCGTCCGTCCGGTCGTCAGCGGGCCGGTCGGTCGCGGCGGTCGGCACGGGCCCGACGGGGCACCGCGGCGGGGTCGTCCGGCTCGGCGGCCACCGGGGGCTGACGCCGAGGAGGTCGGCCCGGCGCGAACTGGACTGGGCGGCGGACTCGGGGGGATGGCGGGACCCACGTCCGGTCCGGCGTCACGGCGTCGAGCGGACGGTCAGCTCCCCGTCGGCGTGCGGACACGCCTCGATCCGACGTGGAGGGGCGCGGGCCCTCGGCCCGGGTCTGACGTCCGCGGAGGACCGGACCAACGTGCTTCGCCGGCGGAGTCGACTCACCGGGCGCACGTTTCACGTGAAACATCGAGGTGTCCAGCGCACACCCGCAGAGGGGCCTGCCCACTCCTCCCAGGAGAACTGCGCCTGACCCTCGACGGACAGCGACCCGGACGTTTGACGTGAAACATCGCCCGTCCAGAACGGGCTACGGCCAGTCGACAGACCCGCGGTCGGACTCGCCGTGGTCGTCCTTCTGGGCCGGTTCCAGCGGAGGACCTCTCCGGGGCCCACCGGGCTGGTGGCGCAGGACCCGGGTGGGCGGATCAGGTGGGCGAACCGATACCTGGCCACACGGTGGGTCGTCGGCGCCCAAGGGAGGCGGGTCGAATCGGAGCGTTGGGGGTCGCCCGCGGGCTGGCTCGGCGCGCCCGATCGGCATCTGGCAACGCGGTGCGTCGTCTGCACCGAGGGAAGCTGGATCAGCCAGGAGCGTTGGGGGTCGCTCGGTGACCTGGTCGGCACCACCCACACGGCGGGTCGTCGGCACCCAGGGGAGGCGGGTCGACCCGGAGCTTGGGGGTCGCCCGGTGACCTGGTCGGCCCAGAGCGTCCGGTCGCCCGGGGATGGGGCACTCGGGCGCAGCCTGCCACACGGGGCGGACGGCATCTGACCCCGGCAGGCGACGGGCGAGGAGGCATCGTCCGGACACGGACCCTCTTCGATCAGCTCATCCAGGTGCGGGGTAGCCGTCGTTGCGACCGCCGGCCGGGTCGGGTCCACAGACCGCCGGCCGACGGGCGGCGTTCGCTCGCTGCCGGATCACTCCGGTCATCGGGGGGCAAGGCTCGCGCCCGAGGTCGGTGTCGTGAGGCTGGTCCCCGGCGTCGGCGGAGTGACGCTCGGGCCCGTGGTCGGTGGGGGTAACGCTCGCGCCCGGAGGCGGCGGGGTGGCTGGGACCTCGTGTCGGTGGGGCGGGGCTCGCCACGTCTGGATCCGGTGACCAGGCCGGGTCTCTGGTGGAGCGTTCCTCGGCGCGCTCCGTCGACTGGGTGTCCATCGCGCCGCCGGCGCCGGGTGGCGAGCCCGCCAGGGAAGGAGGGGGCCGCCTCCCGTGGTCGCGGCCGACGCGGTCGGCCCGGGACGCCCTCGTCGCCGATGGCCCAGGGGCCGACCGCGGGGGCCACGACGTGGGAACCGGTGGCTCCGACGCGTGCGGACCGGGGCGCCGGAGTCGGAGGCTGCCAGGACGTGCGACCCGGACGTGCGACCCGGCCCGTGCGACCCGGCTCTGTGGACCGGGGCGCGACGGCGCTGATCCTGAGGAGCCCGCGACCCTCCGTCGTCGGCGGGCTTCTGGTGGCGCACTGCCGGCGCGGCGTGACGCAGACCGCCGACGCGGTGGTCGACCGCGTCCTCGGAGCCGGTCAGTGGGTGCGTCGAACGACCCGCGACTCCGTTGCCGCGGGGGCTCCCGACCCCACCGGGACGTCACGACCGAACGCCGCATCCGGGCCTTCAGAGGATCGACGACCGAGGCCCCTCCCGATGCGCACCGAATTCGTCCACAGGTTATCCACCGCGCCTGACGCGACGCCTGACACACCCGAAAACCGCGGAATGGCGCGGATCCACGCACGATGTTTCACGTGAAACACATGAGCCCCGTCCACACCCCCCGTCGTTTCCCCCACGTTGTCCACAGGCCCGGGCGTTCTTTGGCGTGTCGGCAGTTGGTGATGTTGGATGGGGTGGTTCAGCATCAAGGAGGTTGCGGTGACCACCACCGTCCACACCCCGGATCGTCCGCCGGTCGCCGACGGACTCGGTTTCCCCACCGGCGATCCGGAGCACCCGTCGGAGCTCGGGTGGCCCGCCACCGTTTCACGTGAAACGCTCAGTGACGAGGACGACGACCCGGTGACGGGAACGTCCGACTCACCAGGGGGAGCGGGGGACGGGTCGGCGGCACCGACGTCGGAGCCGGAGACCACAGCACCTGCTGACACCACGTCGCCCGAGGACCGGCCCACGGCCGGGTCCACCGACGACGACACCGACGACCACGAGGAGCGAGCAGCCATCGCCGCATCGATTCCCGGAGCCGACTGGAACACCCCGCTCGCGCAGGCCGTCGCCGAGGACGCGCGCAAGCGGATCACCCTCACCGGTCGCTCCGTCCCCCGGCCGGCGCAGACGCGGGTCCTCACCGTCGCGAACCAGAAGGGTGGAGTCGGCAAGACGACGACCACGGTGAACGTCGCCGCAGCGCTCGCCCAGGCCGGCAGCACGGTCCTCGTCATCGACCTCGACCCCCAGGGCAACGCGAGCACGGCCCTCGGCATCGACCACCACTCCGAGGTGCCGAGCGTCTACGACGTCCTCGTCGACGGGCGCGCCCTCGCCGAGGTCGTCCAGCCCTGCCCGGACCTGCCCGGCCTGGTCTGCGCCCCCGCGACGATCGACCTCGCCGGCGCCGAGATCGAGCTCGTCTCGCTCGTGGCCCGTGAGACCCGGCTCCAGAAGGCGGTCGCGGCGTACGTGGCCCACCGGGTCGCGACGGGGGACCAGCTCGACTACGTCCTCGTCGACTGCCCGCCGAGCCTCGGCCTGCTCACCGTCAACGCCTTCGTCGCCGCCAACGAGGTCTTCATCCCCATCCAGTGCGAGTACTACGCGCTGGAGGGCCTCAGCCAGCTGCTCAAGAACATCGAGCTGATCCGCAGCCACCTCAACCCCTCGCTGCACGTCTCGACGATCCTCCTGACGATGTACGACGGCCGCACCCGGCTGTCCGCCCAGGTGGCTGACGAGGTCCGCGAGCACTTCTCGGCCCAGACCCTGCGGGCGACCGTTCCGCGTTCGGTGCGCATCTCCGAGGCGCCGAGCCACGGCCAGACCGTCATGACCTACGACCCGAACAGCAGCGGCGCCCTGTCCTACCTCGAGGCGGCCGTCGAGCTCGCCGAGCGCGGCGCCGCGCGACCCACGAGCGAGGAGACCGCATGAGCGAGAAGCGGCGAGCCCTGGGCCGCGGCCTCGGCGCGCTCATCCCGAGCCAGCCGGCGACCGACCGCCCGGTCGACGTCTTCTTTAAGGATCGCGAGGGCGGGCCGACGCCGGCGGGGGAGGGTGCCGAGAACGGCGCCGCCCCGCACCCCCGAGCGACACCCCCGCGACGACGGAGCCCACCGACGGCCTGCGCCCGGTCCCCGGGGCGCGCTTCGCGGAGATCCCGCTCGACGAGATCACGCCGAACCGCCGCCAGCCGCGCACGGTCTTCGACGAGGACGAGCTCGCCGAGCTCGTGCACTCGATCCGCGAGATCGGTGTCCTCCAGCCCGTCGTCGTGCGTCCCGTGCCCGACGCCGCCGCCGACGACACCGTGCGCTACGAGCTGATCATGGGCGAGCGCCGCTGGCGCGCCTCCCGGGCGGCGGGCAAGGAGACCGTCCCGGCGATCGTCCGGTCCACCGACGAGGACGACCTCCTGCGGGACGCGCTCCTCGAGAACCTCCACCGCAGCCAGCTGAACCCGCTCGAGGAGGCCGCCGCCTACCAGCAGCTGCTCGACGACTTCGGCTGCACCCAGGAGGAGCTGGCCGGCCGCATCGGCCGGTCCCGGCCGCAGATCTCCAACACCCTGCGCCTGCTGCGCCTGCCCCCGCTCGTGGCTCGGCGGGTCGCCGCCGGGGTGCTCAGCGCCGGCCACGCCCGGGCCCTGCTCGGCCTGCCGGACGCCGCGACGATGGAGCGGATGGCCCAGCGCATCGTCGCCGAGGGCCTCTCCGTGCGCAGCGTCGAGGAGCTGGTCGCGCTCGGCGACGGCGACACCCCGCCGCGCCGCAGCAAGCCGCGCCCGGGTGCCCGGCGTCCGCAGCTCGACGACCTCGCCGCCGACCTCTCGGACCGGCTCGAGACCCGGGTGCGCATCGCCCTGGGCCAGAAGAAGGGTCGACTCACCGTCGAGTTCGCCTCGGTCGACGACCTCAACCGCATCCTCGACGTCATGAAGCTGCGCGCCACGGCCGACGCCGACTGACTCGACGAACGCCGGATCACGTTCTGCCAGAACGGTATTGCCGCCGCAACGAGAACGGCCCCGGACCATCAGGTCCGGGGCCGTTCTCCGCTCGACAGCGGTCTGGGGTGCCTCAGCCGAGGAACTGCTCGAGCTCGCGGAGCAGCACCGGCTTCGGGCGGGCGCCGATGATCGTCTTGACGATCTCGCCGCCCTGGTAGACGTGCATCGTCGGGATGCTCGTGATGCCGAGCTTGCCCGTGATGTCGGGGTTCTCGTCGGTGTTGAGCTTGACGACGGAGACCTTGTCACCGTGGTCGCGGGCGATCTCCTCGAGGACCGGGGCGACGGCGCGGCACGGGCCGCACCACTCGGCCCAGAAGTCGACGAGGACCGGCTTGTCGCTCTTGAGGACGTCGGCCTCGAACGTGGCGTCGGTGGTCTTGCTGACGGCTCCCATGGGGGTTCCTCTCTGTGCGCCGGTGACCGGCGGGGTGGTCGATGGGGCGGACGTGGACGAGTGGGGCGGATGGTGCGATGGTGCCGGACCGGTCCGACACCGGTGGGCGACGGGGTGGCGGTGCCCCCCGCGCCTCAGTGGGCGAGGAAGCGTTCGGCGTCCAGGGCCGCGGCGCAGCCGGAGCCGGCTGCGGTGATGGCCTGCCGGTAGGTGTGGTCGACGAGGTCGCCGCAGGCGAAGACACCGTCGACGTTGGTCTTCGAGGTCCGGCCCTCGGTGAGGACGTAGCCCTCGGCGTCGAGGTCGACCAGGCCCTTGACGAGCTCGTTGCGCGGGTCGTGCCCGATCGCGACGAACAGCCCGGTGGCCGGCAGCTCGCGGGTCTCGCCGGTGACGGTGTCGCGCAGCGTCACGCCGGACACCTTGGACTCACCGTGGATGGCGTCGACGGCGCTGTTCCACGCGAAGTGGATCTTCTCGTTGGCCTCGGCGCGCTCGGCCATGATGCGGCTGGCGCGCAGCTGGTCGCGGCGCACGACGACGGTGACCGAGCGGGCGAACTTCGTGAGGAAGGTGGCCTCCTCCATCGCCGAGTCGCCACCGCCGACGACGACGATGTCCTGGTCGCGGAAGAAGAAGCCGTCGCAGGTCGCGCACCACGAGACGCCGTGCCCGGAGAGGCGCTTCTCGTCGGGCAGGCCGAGCTCGCGGTAGGCCGAGCCCATCGCGAGGATGACGGCCCGCGCGCGGTACTCGGTGCCCGAGCCGTCGCGGACGAGCTTGACGTCGCCGTCGAGCTCGACGTGCTCGACGTCGTCGGTGACGATCTCGGCGCCGAAGCGCTCGGCCTGGGCCCGCATGTTCTCCATGAGGTCCGGGCCCATGATGCCGTCGCGGAAGCCGGGGAAGTTCTCGACCTCGGTGGTGTTCATCAGCGCACCGCCGGCGGTGACCGAGCCCTCGATGACGAGCGGCTCGAGGTTGGCGCGGGCGGCGTACACGGCGGCCGTCCAGCCGGCCGGGCCGGAGCCGATGATGATGACGTTGCGGACGTCGGAGGTCACGGGACACATCCCCTTGTGGTGCGAGTGGGCGGCGACCGCAACATGCGGTGCATTCGTGGAACCGATCCTAGGGCCGCGCTGTTCCCGGCGCGGCCCCGCCCCGCCGGTCGGCGCCGGGTGTGTTGCCCGGCCGGCTCCCGGGGGCCCCATCCGTCACACGAGCGCGCCACGGGGGGCGCGGAACCCCTGACGTCAGGGGACGGCGACCGGGCCCGTGAGCACCCCGGGTGCGTCGGCGGTGCAGCTGCGCGAGACGGCCCACACCCGCCGCTTTCCCTCGGCCGTGGTGGCGACGAGCACCGCCGCGGCCCGGCCGTCGACGTCGGCGAGGTCGACGACGACCGTGTCGGCCACGGGCACGCCCAGCCCCTCGGCGCACGCCCGGGCCCCGTCGGCGCTCGAGAGGGGGCCGTACGCGGTCTCGCGGTCGGGCCGGGCACCCTTGGACTCCGACCCCGAGGGCGCCGTCGTGGGCTCCCGGCCGGTGCCGTCCCACGGGAGGCTGGCGCGCACCTCGGTGGCGAGCCCGGCCGCGGTGTACCGGCGGCCGCTGCCGAGCACGACGACCCCGAGCGAGCCGTCCTCGGCGAACAGCGTCCGCGCCCCGCCCCCGGCGGCCTCCGGGGCGGCCGCGCCACCGGCCGAGTCGGCACCGGAGGCGGAGTCCTCGGCCATCCCGATGCTCGCCTGCAGCCCGCCGGGGCGCAGGGTCTCGACGACGAGACCGCCGATGCCCAGCACCCCGACGACGCCGGCCGCGACGGCGACGAGGTGCCACGACGAGCGTCGACGGCGGCGCAGCGGCACCACCCGGTCGTCGAGGTCGTCGTCGGGGTCCTCGCTCGGCCGGAGGGCACCGGCACCGGGCCGCTGGGCGTCGGCGTCGACCCGCACCGGGGCGGCGGCCGCGAGGAGGGCCTGGTCGAGGTCGGTGTCGGCTGCTGCCGCCGCCTCGGCCGCGAGGGCGGCCTCGATGCGGGCGACGAGGTCGGCGGGCATGGGTCCGGGGTCGGGCAGCGACCCGAGGAGGGCACGCATCCCCGTGGGGTCGTGCTCGATCGGGTCGGTGTCGTCGTGGGGGTGGCTCACGAGATCCTCCGGGAGGCCACGTGCCGAGGGCGGCGGGCGGTGCGATCGGTGTGGATGGTGTCGGTCGTGGGGGGCAGCGGGCGGGCTGCCGACCGGGGGTAGGACGTCACGAGGCCCCCTGCGGTTCCGTGCGTCCGTTCGGGGCGGGCACCCCGGTCGGGTCGGCGCTCGCGGACGGGTCGTCGGTCGGCGCCTCGACGGCCAGGCCACCGGGCCGGAGCACCCGGGCGAGCGCCTCCCGGCCCCGGAAGCACCGCGACTTCACCGTGCCCTCGGCCACCCCGAGCACGACGGCGGCCTCGGCCACCGGCAGCCCGTGCATGTCGACGAGCACGAGCGCCGCGCGCTGGGCCTCCGGGAGGCGGGCGAGGGCCTCCCGCACGACGAGGGAGGTCTCGGTGGAACCGTGCCGGTCGTGGAGGTCGGGCAGGTCGAGCTCGCCGAGGTCGCCGGCCCGGCGCACCGACACCTTCTCGCGGCGCAGCCGGTCGAGGCAGGCGTTGACGACGATGCGGTGCAGCCACGTGGTCACGGCGGCCTCGCCGCGGTAGGCCTCGGCCCGCCGGAACGCGGAGATGAACGCCTCCTGGACGGCGTCGGCGGCCAGCTCGCGGTTGGACGTCGTGCGCAGCGCGACGGCGTACATCCGGTCGCGGTGCCGGCGGAACAGCTCGCCGAACGCGACACCGCCGTCCCCGGCGACGTGGCGCGCGAGCAGCGCGGCGTCGTCGAGGTCCTGGAGGTCCTCGGCGCTCACGGGACAGCCCTCTCAGCCGGTGACGACGACCTCGTCGAGCCACGCCCTGCGCTTGCCCTGGTCGTCCGCGTGGAGTCCGGTGTACCAGATGATGATGTACTGGCCGGTCACATCGGCGGGGACGGGGAAGTCGAGCGTGCCCTTGGCGTCGGACTTGGCCCCGATCTTCTTGGCGCCGTCGCGGGTGGCGTCCGGCCCGATCCACACCTCGAGGTCGACGCTCTGCGGGACGTCGAGCCGGACGTCCTGGGGCTTCTTGTTCGGCCCGAGGTCGACGATCAGGCCGAGACCCTTCTTGAGGCCGCCGAAGTTGTCGGTGCGGTAGTTCTCGGAGTTCCAGCCGGTCGAGGGGTTGCCGTCGTAGGTCTTCGGCGTGAGGTTGTTGTTCTCGGCGCCGTCGCCGTCGGGGTCGTAGGCCTCGACCTTGAGGATCGCCAGCGGCTCGGGGCGCCCCCGCCCTCCTCGTCGCCGGTGGCCGTGGAGCTGGCGCTCGGGGTGGCGCTCGCCGAGCTCGAGGTCGTGGGGGTCAGGGAGGCGTCGCCGAGGACGTCGCTGTTGGCCCCGATCTGCTTGACGCCGTAGATGCCGATGACCAGGGCGACGACGAGGAAGGCCACGACGATGCCGAGGGCCAGCTTCGACTCGTCCTTGGTGAGCGGCTCGGCCGGGACGAGGGGCGCGGGGGCGTCGAGCTCGTCGAGCCCGTCGGTGCGGGGCTCGACGACTCGGGTGTCGGGGGAGAGCTCGGAGACCTTGTCGACGGCCCGGCGGGCGAAGTCGGAGACCTTCGTGCCGACTTGGCCGAGCGCGCCGGCCACCGCGGCGCCCGCGGCGGCGCCGCGCCCGGTGTCGCCCCCGTCGTCTTCGCCGGGGTCGTCGACGTCGTCGGGAGCGCTCGTCGACGGGCGGACGTCACCGGCCGCCGGGGCGGACGCGCCGGCCGTGCCGCCGACCGCTCCCGCTGCGCCGGCTGCGCTGGCGAGGGCGGCGGTCCGCGCGGGGGCGGGCAGCTCGCCGGTGTCGCTGTGCAGCCAGTCCGGCGGCTCGGCACGGGCGATGACCCGGGTCGGCTCGTCGTCGGCGTCCGACGGCTCGGCGGGCGGCAGCGGCGGGATCACCGGCAGGGCGGCCGTCGCGCCGTCGGCTGCGGGAGCGTCGTCGTCGAGGTCCGTCTCGTCCTCGTCCTCGTCGTCGACGTCGACCTCGGGCTCGTCGTCGGTGTCGGCCTCCGCGCCGGGAGCCGTGACCTCGGGTGCGTCGTCCTCGGGTGCGTCGACCGGTCCGCCCGCGACGAGCGCGGCCTCGTCGGTGCCCACGTCGTCCGCATCCACGTCGTCCGTGTCCACGTCGTCGGCATCCGCGGCGCCCGCGTCGTCGCCGCCCGCGGCCTCCGCGGCAGCGGGCACCACGGGACGGCCGACCACCTGGCGCGAGGGCCAGGGCGCGACCTGACGGGCGTAGTCGCCGGGGCTCGTCGGGCCCTCGTCGTCGGTGAGGGTGAGCCGGCAGATGGCGTCGAGGTCGCGGGGCACGCCCGCGGCGATCTCGGAGGGTGCGGCGACCCCGCCGGGCACCCGGGGCGCGCGCGGCAGGCCGGCGGCGCCGGCGCCGAGCGGCCACAGCCCGGTGAGCCCCGCGTAGGCGAGGGCGACGACCCCGACCGCGTCACGGCGGGCGGCCTCGTCGGGCTCGAGGCCGTCCTCACCGGCGCGCACGGCGGCGACCTCGAGGCCGCGCAGGCGCACCTCGCCCTCGGGCGTGCGCAGGACGTCGTCAGGGGTGAGGTCGAGGTGGTGCAGGCCGCGCTGGCGAGCCGACTCGAGGGCCGAGGCGACCTCTCCGGTGATGCGGCGCACCTCGTCGCCGGGGATGCCGCCGTCGGTGACGAGGTCGGCGAGGGTGCGGGCGTCGGCCAGCTCCTCCTCGACGACGTAGGCGACCTCGGTGTCCTCCCCGACGTCGAGGATGCGCACGAGCACCGCGTGCGCGACCGAGCCGGCCCGGCGGGCGGCGTCGAGGAAGGCGGCGGTGCGGTGGTCGTCGGAGGTGACGACGAGCACCGAGACGCGCCGGCCGAGCGTCGTGTCGTCGGCGGTCCAGCGCTCGGTGCCGCGGTCCTGGGCGAGCCTGCGGTGCACCGTGTACCGGCCCCCGAGGACGGTGCCGGGTCCCACACCCTTCACCGTGGCTCCTTCCGGTCGTGGTCACGGCCTGACCCCGCGGGTCCCCCCACGGGTCCGACCATCGTAGGGGGTCGGTCAGCGACCACCGAGGGCACGCACCCGGCGCAGGACGGGCGAGAGCAGGCGCCCGACCTCCTCGACCCCGAGCAGGTGGGCGACCCCCCACGTGACGGCGAGCTCGATGACACCGGCCACACCGAGCACGACCGCCCCGAGCAGGAAGGTCTGCACGCCCCGCTCGGCCCCGAAGTCCGGGAAGAGGGTGTGGACGGCCAGCCCGAGCAGTGCGGCGGTGACGACCGCCGGCACCCCCACCCGGACGTAGACCCGGGCGGCGCCGCGCAGGCCGATGCGTCCGTGCTGGCGGCGCAGCACGACCCACCCGACGGCCGCCCCGACGACGTAGGCGAGCGTCTGCCCGAAGGCGAGGACGGTGGCCGTGCGCTGCGGGGGAGGGTCGAGGCGAGCAGGGCGATGGCCATGGAGATGCCGGTGACGACGCACTGGGTGCGGAAGGACCAGAAGGTCTGCTGCTGGGCGTAGAAGACGCGGTCGTTGAGGTAGACCCAGCCGAGCGGCAGCAGGCCCCGAAGAGGCCGAGCAGGACGGCCGCGATGGCCTGGGTGTCGGACAGCGGGTTCTTGAAGAACAGGGTGGCGGTGACGACGGGCACGGTGGCCAGGACGAGGGCGACGACCGGGATGAGCAGCGGCGCCGGCATCCGCAGGCCCTGCTCGTGGTGGCGCATGACGGTCTCGTGGTCGCCGCGGCTGGCCGCCTCCGACAGCTGCGTGTAGAGGGCGGTGACGAGCGAGACGGTGACGATGCCGTGCGGAAGCATCATGAGCAGCTGGGCCGGGCTGAAGGCCGCGATGCCCGCCGCCGGCAGGCCGAGGCGCTTGCCCTCGTCGGCGGCGTGGGTGAGGACCTGCGTGGTGACCCAGAACCCCACCTGGACCACGACGATCGACCCGAAGCTCCACTTCGCGACGTCGGAGACGCCCTCGAAGCCGTGCCCCTTGAAGCCCCACCGCGGCCGGTAGCGGAACCCCATCCGGCGCAGCGGGGGCACGAGCGCGGCGGCCTGCAGCGCGATGGACAGGGTGGCGGTGCCCGCGAGGATGCCGATCATCTGCGGCGTCCACGACCCCGGGTCGGCGCGCACCGGCAGCCCGGCGGCCACGAACCAGCCGAGGCCCCCGATGGCCACGACGTTGGCCACGAGCGGCGCCCAGGTGAAGGCGGCGAAGCGCCCGTTGGCGTTGAGCACCTGGCCGAAGATCGTGTAGAGCCCGTAGAAGAGGATCTGCGGGACGCAGATGAACGCGAAGACGGTGCCGAGCTGGAGGGCCTCCGCGTTGCTCGTCTTGAAGTACAGGCGCACGAGCAGCGGCGAGGCGATGGTCAGCACGGCCGTGGCGACGACGAACAGGGCGATGGCGGCGGTGATGAGCCGGTTGACGAAGTCCTCGCCGGCGTCGGGGCGGGTGCGGGCCCGGATGATCTGCGGCACGAGGACCGCGTTGAGGGTCCCGCCCGCCAGCAGCAGGTAGAGGCTGTTCGGGAGGGTGTTGGCGACGGTGAAGGCCTCGGCCGCGAGGCCGGTGCCGCCGATGACCGAGGTGAGCAGCAGCGCGCGCAGCATCCCTGCGACGCGGCTCGCGAGGGTTCCCGCGGCCATCACGGCTCCGGAGCGGCCCACGCTGGGGGCCGGGGCGTTCGTGGTGCTCACCCGGCGTCGCCCGCGAGCCGCTGCCACGCGAGGCGGGCGATCCGCCGCTCGTTGGGGAAGGTCAGGTGCCGGTGCGCCTCGTCGAGCGGCAGCCACGCGACGTCGATGGCCTCGTGGTCGGGGTCCTTCTCGATGGTGAGGTACCCGCCGGTGGCCTCGAGGAGGTAGTGGTGCACGAACTTGTGGATGCGCCGGTCGCCGGCCGCGAACCAGTAGTCGATGGTGCCGAGCTCGATGAGCACGCGACCCTCGATGCCGGTCTCCTCCTCGACCTCGCGGACGGCGGTCTGGGCAGGGTCTCCTCGCCCTCGATGTGCCCCTTCGGCAGGCACCACTCGACCCGGCCGGCGCGGTTGCGACGGGCGATGACGGCGATGCGCGCGCGTCCCTCGTGCACGTCGACGACCACCCCGCCCGCGCTGCGCTCCTCGACCGCCGGGAGCCGCCGGGGGCCCACCCCGGTCGGATCGGCGGCGGCGTGGCTCATCTGGTCACTGTAACCACTGGGGCACCGGGGGAGGTCGGGTCCGGGCCGTGGCCGGTGTCGCGGGGCGGGGGAGGTCGGGGGAGGTCGGGGGCGAGGTGGTGGTCTCCGCGGACTCCTCAGTGCTGACGTCGCCCGCAGCACTGAGGAGTCCCCCTCCGGGGCCACCCGCCGCCGCGTGGAACGGGTGCCGCCGGGCCCCTCGCCGTCGAGCACCTAGGCTTGACCCTCGTGTCCGACCGCCAGCCCCCGGCCGCGCTGCTGCGCGCCGCCGTGGCCAACCTCGCGCCCGTGCTGCCGGTGCTCACCGACCTCGGCGAGCGGTTCGCGGCGGCGGGACACGAGCTGGCCCTCGTCGGCGGGCCGGTGCGCGACGCCTTCCTCGGCCGCCCCTCGAACGACCTCGACCTCACGACCTCGGCCGGCCCCGACGAGACCGAGCGCATCCTCACCGGCTGGGGCAGCGCCACCTGGGACATGGGCCGCGCGTTCGGCACCATCGGGGCGCGCCGCGGGGCGACCGTCGTCGAGGTCACCACCTACCGCGCCGACGCCTACGACGGGGTGACCCGCAAGCCCGTCGTGGCCTTCGGCGACTCGCTCGAGGACGACCTCGTGCGCCGCGACTTCGCGTGCAACGCGATGGCCCTGCGGCTGCCCGACCTCGCCTTCGTCGACCCCCACGGCGGCCTCGCCGACCTCGAGGCCAAGGTGCTGCGGACGCCGTCGGCCCCGGAGGTCTCCTTCGGCGACGACCCGCTGCGGATGATGCGGGCCGCCCGGTTCGTCGCCCAGCTGGGGTTCGTGCCCGCCCCGGCGGTGCTCACGGCGATGCGCGAGATGTCCGCCGACATCGCGCGCGTCTCGGCCGAGCGGGTGCGCGACGAGCTCGTCAAGCTGCTCCTCGCCCCGCACCCGCGCGCGGGCCTCGAGCTGCTGGCCGCCTCGGGCCTCGCGGCGGTCGTCCTCCCCGAGCTGCCGGCCCTCCAGCTCGAGGTCGACGAGCACCACCGGCACAAGGACGTCTACGAGCACTCGATGACCGTGCTCGAGCAGGCCATCGACCTCGAGGGCCCGGCCGACGGGCCCCCGGAGTCGGTGCCCGGGCCGGACCTCGTGCTGCGCCTCGCGGCGCTGCTGCACGACGTCGGCAAGCCGGCGACCCGGCGCTTCGAGGACGGCGGCGGCGTCTCGTTCCACCACCACGAGGTCGTCGGCGCCAAGCTCGCCTCGAAGCGGATGAAGGCGCTGCGCTTCGACAAGGAGACGACCAAGGCGGTCGCCCGGCTCGTCGAGCTGCACCTGCGCTTCCACGGGTACGGCGAGGGCCAGTGGACCGACTCGGCCGTGCGCCGCTACGTCACCGACGCCGGCGACCTGCTGCCCCGCCTGCACCGGCTGACCCGCGCCGACTGCACGACCCGCAACGTCCGCAAGGCCCGGCGGCTCTCGGCGGCCTACGACGACCTCGAGGCCCGGATCGCCACGCTCACCGCCGAGGAGGAGCTCAAGGCGGTGCGCCCCGAGCTCGACGGCAACCAGATCGCGGCGGCGCTCGACATCCGTCCGGGGCCGGTGCTCGGGCGGGCCTACCAGTACCTGCTCGGGGTGCGCCTCGACGAGGGGCCGATCGGTGCGGACGCCGCCCGCGAGCGCCTGCTCGCCTGGTGGGCCGAGCAGCCCGAGTCCCGGGCCTGACGCGGCCGATGACCCGACCCGACGTGGCGGGGGACCCGTCGACCCGTCCCCGTCCGACCCCCGGGCCGACCGCCCTCGGACGGTCCGCCGGAGTGGCGGCCCGGGCGGCTGCTGGGGCTCGACGCGCTGCGCTTCGTCGCCGCGTTCGCCGTGCTCGCCTACCACTTCACGGCCCGGGACAGCTCGGCGTGGGGCGAAGGACGTCACCCGTGGGAGGTGTGGCCGGACGTCTTCCGGGTCACGCGCTACGGTCACCTCGGCGTCCAGCTGTTCTTCGTCATCAGCGGGTTCGTCATCCTCATGAGCGCGTGGGGTCGCACACCGCGCGCCTTCGTGGTCTCCCGGGCCACGCGCCTGCTGCCGGCCTACTGGGTGGCCGTGCTCGCCACGGGCTTCCTCCTCGTCGTGCTCTGGCCCGTGGGGGACGTCGCCGTCTGGGAGGTCGTGACGAACCTGACGATGGTGCAGTCCGCGCTCGGAGTGGCCCACGTCGACGGCGTCTACTGGACGCTGTTCGCCGAGCTCCTCTTCTACGTGCTCGTCACCCTGCTGCTCCTCGTCGGCCTGACCCGCGGGCGGGTGCTCGTCCTCGTGCTCGTGTGGCCGCCCCTGGCCGCTCTGGCGCACACGAGCGGCCAGGACCTGCTCGCCACGCTGCTCAACTGGTACACCGCGCCCTTCTTCTGCCTCGGCATGGTGCTGTACCTCATCCACCGGTGGGGACCCTCGCTCCTCCACCTGCTGCTGCTCGGGTACTCGTGCGCCCTGGCCGTCGGGGTCACGGCGACGCGCTTCCCGGACGGCGCTCCCTCCGTCACCGGGGCGACGCCCTCGCTCGGCGTCGTCCTCGGCACGGTGAGCGTCATCCCGCTGCTCGTGTGGGCGGCGGCCCGGTTCGCGCCGCGGGGGCGGGCCTGGCGGTGGCTCACCGTGCTCGGGGCGCTCACCTACCCGCTCTACCTGCTGCACGAGTACTGGGGCTGGTACGTCCTGCACCTCGTGGCGCCCCGGCTGGACCGCTGGGCCGCCCTGGCGCTGGCCATCGCGGTGTGCCTGGCCCTGGCCTGGGCGGTGCACCGGCTCGTCGAGCGACCGCTCGCACCCCGGCTGCGACGGGCGCTGCAGCAGGGGCTGGACGAGGCCGCGGCCGAGTCGGCGTCCGGAGCGGCGGCCGACCCCGGACGCACCTCGGCGTCGACGACCGCCTGACCCGCCGGGCGGCTACTTCTTCGCGGGGGCGTCCTCGCGGCGCACGGCGGAGATCTCGAACTCGAGGGTGATGCGCTCGGAGACCAGGACGCCGCCGGAGTCGAGCGGCATGTTCCACTCCAGCCCGAAGTCGCGGCGGTTGACCTTGCGGCTGCCCTCGAAGCCAGCCCGCAGCACCCCGAAGGCGTCCTTCTCGACCCCCGTGAGGGCGATCGGGAAGGACAGGGTCTGCGTGACGTCGCGGATGGTCAGGTCGCCGGTCACGAGGAAGGCGTTGTCCTCGACCTCCTCGACGCGGCTGCTGAGGAAGGTGATCTCGGGGTGGTTCTCGACGTCGAAGAAGTCGGCGCTGCGCAGGTGCTCGTCGCGCTGGGCGGTCCGGGTGTCGACGCTGGCCGCCTTGAGGACGACCTCGACGTAGCTCTGGGACATGTCCTCGAGGTCGGCGTGGACGTGGCCCTCGACGTCGTTGAACGAGCCCCGGACGGTCGTGATCATCGCGTGGCGTGCGGAGAACCCGATGCGGGTGTGCTGGGGGTCGAGGTCCCAGTCACCACTGAGGGACGGTGCGCTGTCGGTCATGGTCGGCTCCACGTCTCGGCGACGCGGGACGCGTCGGGGCTGTCACGCGCAGTGTGGCAGACCGCACCCGTCCCCGGGAGGGAGTGTCGGGGCCACACGCCGACGTCGGTCCCGGACACGGCGGGTAACCCGTCCGCGCACCCGGCATCGGCCGTCCGGCCGAACCTGCCGCCCTCGAGTGGTGGAGCCCACGGGCCCGTGCGACGCTCGCCCGCGGAGGTCATCATGAAAGCACTGATCGCACTGGGAGTCGCCGTGGTCGCCGCGGTCGCGGCGGCGGCACCGGCCGTGTCCGCGAGCACGGACCAGCGGGGCAAGGTCGTCAACGTCGTCGACGGCGACACCGTCGATGTCGACATCGCCGGTGACGGCACCTCACGCCCGGTGACCATCCGCAACGCCGGCCTGCAGACGATGGAGCTCGGCCAGTGCCACGCCGACGACGCCGCCGCGGTCATGCGGCAGGTCGCGCTCGGCAAGACCGTGCGGGTCACGGCGCAGAGCTCGGGGTCGACGAGCCTGGGCCGGCCGGTCCGCACCGTCGACGTCATCGGCTCCTCGGGCACCGTCGACACCCAGCTCGAGGTGCTGCGGCGCGGGCAGGCGCTGCCCTTCCCGATGGGCTTCGAGCAGAGCCGCAGCACGGCCTACCTCCTCGCCGCCGAGAAGGCGGCCGTGGCCGGCACCGGCCTGTGGGACGACGACGCCTGCGGGGCCGGCCCCTCGGTCGGGGCCCCGCTGCGGGTCATGGTCATGTACGAGGGCGACGGCGACGAGTCGCGCAACCCCAACGCCGAGTGGGTCGACATCCGCAACGAGGGCAGCACCGACGTGCCGATCGCCGGCTGGTGGCTGCGCAGCGCGGCCCAGGACAGCTTCTTCTTCCCCGCCGGCTCGGTCGTGCGGGCCGGTGGCACCACCCGGGTGTACGTGGGCAAGGGGACGCAGACCGCCACCTCCTTCCACTGGGGCTTCAGCGCGCCGCGGTTCAACAACCTCTCCCCGACGCGGCGGGTCGGCGGGGGCGCCTACCTCTTCGACCCGCAGGGCGACCTGCGCGCGCACTCCTCCTACCCGTGCCTGTACGGGTCCTGCCTCACCCCCGTCGCGCGCGGGAAGGTGCGCCTCCAGGCCCGCTACGACGCCCCGGGCGACGACGCGAAGAACGTCAACGGCGAGTACCTGACGATCACCTCGCTGGTCACCAAGCCGGTCAACCTCGCGTGGGTCGTCGTCGAGGTCAACGGCAACACCCTGCAGCTGCAGCCGGGCACCGTCCTGCCGAAGAAGGGCTCGACGGTCCGCATCCACATGGGCAAGGGCACGACCACGGCGACGACCAAGTACTGGGGCCACACGGGCAGCATGCTGACCAACAGCGGCGGCTCGGTCGAGCTGCGCACCGCGGAGTCCTCCCGGATCGCCTGCGCCAGCTGGGGCACCGGCCACTGCTGACCTGGTGGGCGGGCCCACGCCGGAGGGACGACGGAGTCGGTACTCCAGTGGGCGGGGGCCCACGCTGGAGGAACGACGGACTCGGTACTCCGGTGGGGAGTTCTCCCCATCGTGTCCTCCCGGGCGCGCGGTCTAGGCTCGGACGGACATTTCTCACCGTCCGAGGGGATCGCTCCATGCGCGTGCTCGTCCATCCCGGTCCGAGCGCCCCGGCGCCCCCGGGGGTCCGCCTCGAGGTGCCGGAGTCGTGGGTCGCGTCCCCGGCGGGCGATGCCCTGCTGCGGGCCGCCGGGCCGGGCGCGAACGGGCGGGTCGAGGTCGTCGTGCGGCACCGTGCCGAGCCCCCGCAGGACGTCGTCGAGGACGTCGTCGCGGCGCTCGCCGCTGCCGCCGGTGGCCCGGAGGGCGAGGTCGAGGAGCCGTTCGTCGTCGAGATCGGCGGCCGCGAGTGGCACGCCCGCAACGTCTCCTGGGACGAGGACGGCACGGCGGTCGTCGAGGTCCACCTCGTGACCGCGCTCCCCGCCACCGACGAGGCCAGCCGGGTCGTCCACGTCGCCGGCCGGGTCGCCGGCGAGGGCCTGGACGCCGACTACGACGTGCTCCAGCAGGTCCTCGAGACCCTCGTCGTCCAGGAGGCCGGCGCGTGAGGGCCGGGGGCCGGGTGCTGCGCGGCAGCTCGATGCTCGTGCGGGCCGGCAGCGCCACCGACGTCGGCCGGGTCCGCGACCACAACGAGGACTCCGTCATCTCCGGCAGCCGCGTCTTCGCCGTGGCCGACGGGATGGGCGGGCACGCCGCGGGCGAGGTCGCCTCGGGCATCGTCGTCGACGCCCTCACCGCCCTCGAGCAGCGCCCGCCGACCCGGCCCGAGGACGTCACCGAGGTCCTGCGCGAGGCGAACCGCCGCATCCTCGCGGCCGTCGCCGAGCACCCCGAGCTGCGGGGGATGGGCACCACCGTCACGGGGGTCACGGTCGTCGACACCGGCGGCCGCGAGCACTGGGTCGTCTTCAACGTCGGCGACTCGCGCGTCTACCGGCTCGTCGACAACCGGATGCACCAGGTGACGCGCGACCACTCCGAGGTCCGCGAGCTGCTCGACGCCGGCCTGCTCGACGCCTCCGAGGTCGCCCGCCACCCGCTGCGCAACGTCATCACGCGCTCGCTCGGCACCGACCCCGCTCCCGAGGTCGACGTGTGGGTGCTCGCGCCCACGCCCGGTGAGCGCTTCGTCGTCTGCAGCGACGGTCTGAGCGGCGAGCTCGACGACCGGGACATCATGCTGCTCGCCCGCCAGTACGCTGATCCCCAGAACGCCGCCGACGAGCTGGTCGGTGCGGCCGTGCGGGCCGGGGGACGCGACAACGTCTCCGTCGTGGTCGTCGCCGTCGAGGCAGGAGAGGATGACGACGACGCGGACACCGCACCGCGCGCCGGCCTGCACCGACCCTGACGAGGAGCCGCCCCGTGACCGAGGTGCGATCCTCCGTGCACCCGGGGTTCCTCGAGATCACCGGACCCGACGTCCTGGCCGTCGTCGAGGTGGCCGACCGGCACCGTGAGCCGCTCGAGGCCGCCGCCGCCGACGGGATGGTCCAGCTCCTCGACCTGCTGTGCTCGCGCGGCCTGCTCGTCCTGCCGTCCTTCGCGCTCGCCGCCCGGCACGGCGACTCCGTGCGGGTGCTGCTGCGGGGCACGGCCACCGCGGTGCTCGCGGACGGCACGGTGCTCAGCGCCGACGGCCGGCTGCCGTGGCGCGAGGTCGAGGTCGACGAGGCCGCGGCCGGTGGCGTCGTCACCCTGTCGACGCCGGAGCCCGAGCCCGAGGTCGCCCGCGGGTGGCGCCGACCGGCCCGCCTGCGCGCCGGCGCCGCCGCAGCCGTCGCCCCCGACGCCGCACCGGAGCCGGTCGCCGGTGAGCCGGTCGTGGACGAGCCGGAGGTCGTGCAGGAGCCCGTCGTCGAGGCGGAGCCCGAGGTCGTGCCCGAGCCGGAGGTCGTCGAGCCCGAGCCCGAGCCCGAGCCGGAGCCCGAGGTCGTGCCCGAACCGGAGCCCGAGCCCGAGGTCGTCGAGCCGGAGCCCGAGCCGGAGCCGGCCCCGGTCATCCCGCCGGCCGACCTCACCCTGCCGCCGCCCGAGGACTCCCCGGGCGCCGCCCCCGTCGAGCGGGTGCCGCCGGCCCCGCCGCCGGACCGCTCGATCATCGACTCCGTCCCGTGGCGCACGGCCGGTGGCGCGCCCCTCGCCGCCGCCGCACCCGCCGTCCCGGTCCCCACCACGGCCCCGGAGCCGACCCCCCCGCCACCGCCCCCGGTCGAGCACACCGTCGCCCCGAGCCCGAGCCCGAACCGGTGGCCGACGACGTGCCGGTCGCCGACGTCACGACCTCGCGCGGCGGCCTGCCCCGCTCCGACGAGGACCTCGACCGCCCGGTCGTCCTCGCCGTGCTCTGCCCGGCCGGCCACCACTCACCGCCGCACGCCGGCCGGTGCCGCACCTGCCGGCGCGAGATCCCGCCCCAGCAGCCGACACCCATCCCGCGCCCCCCGCTCGGGGTGCTGCGCATCTCCACCGGCGGCGTCGTGCCGCTCGATCGCGGGGTCCTCCTCGGCCGGGCGCCCCGCGTCAACGAGGAGCTGCCGGCCAACCAGCGCCCGCACCTCATCCGGGTGGGCGGCGTCGACCGCGACATCAGCCGCAACCACGCGGAGGTCGTCCTCGAGGGCTGGCACGTCCTCGTCCGCGACCTCGGGTCGACCAACGGCACCACCGTCGCGCTGCCCGGCGAGGAGCCGGTCCGCCTGCGCCCCACCGAGGACCAGGGCATCGAGCCAGGCACCGTCATCACCCTCGCCGACGAGGTCTCGCTGACCTACGAGGTCGAGGGATGAGCCCAGCCGACGCCCCGGACATCCCGGGCCTGGAGTTCGTGCGCCCGCTCGGCTCCGGCGGGTACGCCGACGTCTACCTCTACGAGCAGCAGTCACCGCGGATGAACGTCGCGGTCAAGGTGCTCAAGCGCCAGGGCCTGACCACGGCGATCCGCCGGCAGTTCGTCGACGAGGCGAACACGATGGCCCAGCTCGCCGACCACCCGTTCATCGTCCAGGTCTTCCGGTCCGAGCAGACGGCCGACGGCGGCGCCTACCTCGTCATGAAGTACTACCCGCCGCCGAACCTCGCGCAGCGGGCCAAGGCCGAGCGGCTCACGGTCGAGGAGGTGCTGCGCACCGGCATCCAGCTCGCCAGCGCCGTCGAGACCGCGCACCGGGCCGGCATCATCCACCGCGACATCAAGCCGGCCAACGTCCTCGTCAGCCAGTACGGCCAGCCCGGGCTCACCGACTTCGGCATCGCCGGACGGGGCGGGCACGCCGAGGACGTCGACGAGGACGTCGGCGTCTCGGTGCCGTGGTCGGCGCCCGAGGTGCTCTACGGCCAGTCCAACGGCGACTCCCGCAGCGACGTCTACTCCCTGGCCGCGACGCTGTGGCACCTGCTCGTCGGGCGCTCGCCGTTCGAGCAGCCGGGCGGCGACAACTCCGCGTACGCCCTGATGCCGCGGATCCGCGCCACCCCCGTGCCGACCACGGGGCGCGCCGACGTACCGGTCTCGCTCGAGCGGCTGCTGTCGCACGCGATGGCCAAGAGCCCCGACGGCCGCCCGCAGACCGCCCTCGAGCTGGCCCGCGGGCTGCAGGCCGTCGAGCGCGAGCAGCGGCTGCCGAGCACCTCGGTCGTCGTGCTCGACGAGACCGGTCGGACGACGAGCGCCGACGTGCCGTCGGCCCGCCCCGGCGGCCTCGACGAGCAGGACCGCACCAGCGTGCGCGCCGTCTCGGTGCCCAGTGCGCCGGGGCCCGCGCACACGCCGGTCGAGGCCCCGCTCGACGACGACGAGGACGGCCCGGCGACCATCAGCGGCGGCGTCGTGCTCGGCGTGCTCGCGCTGCTCGTCGTCGTCACCGTCGGGGTGCTCGTCTGGGCGGTCAACCGCGGCGGCGAGGACGAGGTCCCCACACCGGCCCTGAGCACCCGCACGAGCACCGGCGCCCCGACGAAGGTCGTCGACGCCCCCGAGCAGCCGGCCATCGACGCCCGGTCGGCGGCCGGCGCGGTGACCTTCTCGTGGAACTACGTCGGCGCCGAGGCCGACGACTTCTTCCAGGTGCGGGTCGCCTCGTCCGAGGCCGCCGTCGCCGACGCGCGACCCATCATCGTCAAGTCCACGGCGAGGTACTCGGCGAAGGCGGCGCCGGGGAAGACGGTCTGCGCGCAGGTGCGGGTGTCCCGGAAGTCGGGCATCTACTCCCCGCTGTCACCGATCCGCTGCGAGAGCGCCGGATGACGATGTCGTTCCGAGAGAGGGGGCCCCGATGGCCGTGACCGTCGAGTTCTGCGGCGAGGAGTTCGTCGCACCCGAGGGCCGACCGCTGACCATCGGTCGGGTCGCCGACGTCGAGATCGACGACAACCCCTACCTGCACCGGGTCTTCCTCCAGGTGCACCACGAGCACGGGCTGTGGTGGCTCAGCAACGTCGGGTCGACCCTCACCGCGACCGTCGCCGACACCAAGGGCCTCTTCCAGGCGTGGCTCTCGCCGGGCGCGCGCATCCCGCTGGCCCTCGAGGCCTTCACGGTGTGGTTCACCGCCGGCCCGACGACCTACGACTTCGACATCGTCGTCGAGGACACCCCGTTCGTGTCGGTCGAGACCGCCGCCGAGCTCGAGCCGGAGGACTCCAGCGCCCAGACCACGGTCGGGCGGGTGTCGATGACGCCCGACCAGAAGCTGCTCGTCGTCGCCCTCTGCGAGTCCTTCCTGCGCACCACGTACGCCGGCGGCGGGCAGATCCCGTCCTCGGCGGAGGCGGCCCAGCGGCTCGGGTGGACGGTCACCAAGTTCAACCGCAAGCTCGACAACGTGTGCCAGAAGCTCGCCGACGCCGGCACCCGCGGCCTGCACGGCGGGCCCGGCAAGCTCGCGAGCAACCGCAAGTCCCGGCTCGTCGAGCACGCCCTCTCGACCCGGATGGTCACCGAGGTCGACCTGCGGCTCCTGCCCGACCCCGCCTGACCGGGCGCCCCCGCTCGAGGCCGCGCCCGGGTAGTCCTCCCCATGGCCCCGGGTCCCGGGTGGCGCCATCCTGATGAACAGCGACCACCTCGCGGTTACGCTGGACCGGCGTGCCCGGCGGGGGAGCCGGGACGGGGTCCCAGACGATGACGAGGAGCTGACGTGACACGGGTCGGTGCTGCGCGCGCGCGCGTGGCGAGGAACCGCGCCCGACGCCGCACCGCCGGCGTCGTCGCCGTCACCCTCGTCGCCGCGGGCCTGGGCTACGCCGCCGTGGCCAGCGACGGAACCACCGTGCACGAGAGCGACCTCCACGACGCCGGGGTGTGGGTCAGCTCGGCCCAGCAGGCGAAGTTCGCCAAGGCCAACGTGCCCATCGGACAGCTCGACACCGGCGTGGCCACCGACGCGGCCCCCGGTGCCTCGCTCGACGTCCTGCAGGACGGCGCCGTCGTCCTCGGCCTCGACTCCGGAACCGGCGAGCTCTTCCCCCTCGACGCGCGCACCTCGGCCGCCGGCGACCCCGTGGCCGGCGTCGCCGCCGTCTCCGGGGCCCGGGGCCGCTTCGCCCCCCGCCCGGTCGACCTGCGCGGCGGCACCCTCGCCCTCCTCGAGCCGTCCACCGGCAAGGTCTACGCCCAGCGGGTCGACCCCCAGGCCGGCACTGCGACCTTCCCCGACGTCGCCGTCGGCGCCAAGCCGGTCGCGACCGTCGGGAAGAACGCCGCGATGGCGGTCGGTACCGACGGTGTGGTCCACGTCGTGTCCGGAGCCGACGGCAAGGTCACGAGCATCGCCCCGGCCGCCACCGGGTTCCGGGCGCCCGTCGTCGTCGGCACGGAGCTGCGCTCGAGCCTGCCCGACATCACCGCGGTCGGTGCCGACTGGGTGGCCTACGACGCCGGGTCCGACCGGGTCTTCACCGCCGAGAAGCCGTCCGGCCTCGACGCCCAGGTCACCCTCGAGGGCAACCGGGTCGCCGCGCTCCAGCAGCCGGGCCCGGAGTCGCCGACGGTCGTCGTCGAGGGCGTGGGCCGGGCCGTGCAGGTGCCTCTCGACGGTGGCGCCTCCCCGGGCGGTGTGGTCGTCGGAGAGCAGGTCAACCGGGTGCCCGGTGCCACCCTCGTCACCCGACCGGTCGTGCTCGACGGCTGCGTGCACGCCGCCTGGGCCGAGCAGGAGCGCGTCTTCTACGGCGTCAACTGCGGCCGCACCGGCGACCAGCCCACCGCCACCCTCCCCGCCGACGGCGAGCAGTCGACGCGCGACGGCGTGGCCTTCCGGGTCAACCGCGGCCTCATCGTGCTCAACGACCTCGACAACGGCGGGGTGTGGGACCTCGACGACAAGCCCAAGAAGATCGACAACTGGGACGCGCTGACCCCGCCGGTGCGCCAGGACGACAAGAACAAGAAGAAGGACGAGAACCTCGTCGACGAGGCGAGCGCCAACCAGCCGCCCAAGGCCGTGCCCGATGCCGAGTCCGTGCGCCCGGGGCGCACGAGCAAGCTGCACGTCCTCGACAACGACACCGACGTCGCCGGGTCGGTGCTGGCCATCGACCAGCGCGACGTCACCCGCCCGAGCATGGACGGCGTCACGGCCAGCGTCTCGGCCGACGGCCAGGCCATCGACGTCTCGGTCCCGCCGCGCACCGAGAACCAGACCTTCGAGTTCTCCTACAAGGTGAACAACGGCAAGGCCACCTCGAAGGAGTCGGCGAAGGTCACCGTCCGGGTGGTCCCCGACAGCGTCAACGGCGCCCCGGCCCTCCGGCAGGGCGGGGCGAAGCTCGCGGCGCAGGTGTACCCGGTCATCGCCGGCCGCCGCCTCTCGGTGCCGGTGCTGGCCGACTGGCGCGACCCCGAGAACGACGTCCTCGCCGCCCGGGCCGACGTCGAGGGCGGGGTCGTCGACGGCCAGGGCCGGGTCACCCTCACCGCGCCCACCGAGGAAGGACGCCAGCCCGTCGGCTACGTCGTCACCGACGGCCGGGGCGGCACGACCAAGGGCACCGTCAACGCCCAGGTCATCTCGCCCAGCGGGGACTCGAAGTTCGTGGCGCCCCGCACCCAGCCCGATGCCGTGCGCGGGGTCGTCGGCAAGCCGCTGCAGGTCGAGCCGCTCGGCAACGACGTCGCCGGCGCCGACCCCGGCGAGCCCGACGCCACGCTCCGGCTGCGCTCCGAGGTGCGTCCCGTCGGACCGCTGCAGGTCGACACCGACCTCGCCACCGGCCAGGTCACCGTCACCGGGTCCGCCCCGGCACCTACGAGCTGACCTACTCGGCCACGACCGGCGCCGGCGCGGCACCCGGCCGCATCCGCATCGACCTGACGCCGCCCCCGGAGGGCGCGCCCCCGGTCGCCGTCCCCGACACCGCGACCCTGCACGACCAGGCGCCCACCGTCGTCGACGTCCTCGCCAACGACTACAGCCCCCGCGGCGACGTCCTCGTCACGGCCGCGACCGAGCCGGGCACCGACTCCTCGTGGCTCCAGCCCTCGATCTACCAGGGCCGCTGGGTGCGGGTCGAGGCGCTCGACCCCGCGCCGGCCGGCGACACGGGCCGCCGGGGCGTCGTGCGCTACACGGTCAGCGACGGCACGCAGCGCACCACCGGTGAGATCGAGGTCCTCCAGCAGGGGGCGCTCACCGATGCCCTGCCCCTCGTCCAGGACGACAAGGCCGTCGTGCGTGAGGGCGACACCGTGTCGATCCCGGTGCTGGACAACGACACCATGGCCGACGGCATCCCGCTGCGCCTCGACCCCGCGAGCGTCAAGGTCATCAGCAAGGGCGACGCCCAGCGGGCCTTCGCCTCGGGCAACGTCGTCCGCTACGTGCCCGAGGCCAAGGGGCTCAAGGCGGAGAAGTTCGTGACCATCGAGTACGCCGCCTACGCGGACGGGCTCAAGGCGCGCGCCCAGACCGCCCGGGTGCGGGTGCAGGTCACGCCGCTGCCGAACGCCCAGCGGGTCAACCAGGCCCCGGTCGCGCGCAGCTTCACGGCGACGGTGACCGCCGGCGACCCGATCACGATGACCGTGCCGACCTTCGGCGTCGACCCCGACGGCGACTCCGTGTCGGTCACCGGTGTCGTCGGCACGGACGGCAAGGCCGTCGACCTCACCCTGGGCCGGGTCGTCGGCATCGGGCCCAACACCATCCGCTACGAGGCGTTCCCGCTGGCCGCCGGCACCGAGGTCATCACCTACGAGGTCCGCGACCGGTTCGGGGCCACGAGCCGGGCGACGGTGCGGGTCGGGGTCGTGCAGCCCGGCGACCCGCAGCCCCCCGTCGCCGTGCCCGACGAGGTGTTCGCGGCCCCCGGCAAGACGGTCACCATCAAGCCCCTGACCAACGACCTCATCGCGCGCGGCGACGTCGTCGAGGTGCAGACCGACGGCCTCAACCCGTCGGACACGTTGAAGCAGTGGCGGATCGACGCCGACCACGTGCTCCAGACCAAGGTCCCCGACGACACCACCGCGCTGCACCAGCTCGTCTACGGCATCAGCGACGGCCTCTTCGACCCCAGCCGCGCGACCGTGCTCGTCCGGGCGGTCAAGGGCTACCTCAACCCGCCGGTCGCCAACGACGACGTCGCCGCGCCCAAGCCCGGCGAGACGAGCACCCTCGTCGACGTCCTGGCCAACGACACCGACGTCGACTCCGACCCGGCCACCCTGAAGATCGTCGACGTGCTCTCGCCCGACGCGGCGGTCGAGGACGGCCGGGTGCGCGTCAAGGTCCTCGACCACCCGTACGCGGCGCCGTACGTCATCGAGGACGAGGACGGCCAGCGCGCGATGGCCGTCGTCAACGTGCCCACCGGTGCGAACGGTCAGCCCTTCGTCGTCGCCGGCAAGGTCATCGAGATGGACCCCGACTCCACCGAGACCGTCGCGCTCAACGACTACGTGAAGTCGCCCCGCGACCGGGTCGTGTCGGTGACCACCGCCGACACCCTCAGCGCCTCGCCCGCCCAGGACCTGTCCGCCTCGCTCACCGACAACAAGACCCTCCAGCTCACCTCGGCGAACAAGTACGTCGGGCCGGCGGCCCTGATGGTCGAGGTCACCGACCAGGACGCGGTCGGGCAGAAGGACTTCGGCACGGCGTACGTGTCGATCCCGGTGCAGATCGGACCCAAGGTGCCGCTGCTGCGCTGCCCCGACGGCGCCGTCACCGTGCAGGCCGGCGGGCTCGACCGCACCATCGACATCCCGACCCTGTGCCACGCCTGGCTCCCGGTCGGCCTGACGATGGACGACATCGACTTCGAGACCCGCTGGGAGACCGAGGCCGACGCCTCCTTCCGTGCCGACGGCCCCGGCAACCGGCGGGTCACCCTCTCGGCCGCGGCCGACGCCACGACGTCCACCGGCAAGCTCGCGGTCTCGTCGCGCGGGATGGCCGCGCCGTCGGCGATCAACGTCCGCGTGGTCGGCGGCGAGGCCCAGGCCCCGGCCCGGCTCCGACCCATCAGCGTCACCGGGCTCGAGGAGGGTCAGTCCCGCACGGTCGACGTCTCGACCTACCTCGACTCCCCGCTGCGCGAGCCCTCCTGCTCGATCACGGGGGCTCGGGTCGAGTCCGGCAGCGGCCTGACCGCGAAGGCATCCGGCTGCACCCTCACCCTGACGGCGGGTGCCAAGCCGTCGCAGACCGCCTCGGTCGCGCTGACGGTGAGCGACGGCCCGAACCGCGAGACCACCGGTCGGGTGTCGGTGACCCTGCTCGGCCGTCCCGGCCAGCCGCGCCAGGTCCAGGCCGTCGCCGACCGCGACGCCGGCGGCCAGGCCCGGGTGTCGTGGCTCGCGCCCACCTACGACGGCGGCTCGGTCGTCACCTCCTACGTCGTGCGCTACACCGGCGGCTCGAGCGGCCAGGTCACCTGCTCGGCGAGCCCGTGCACGGTCACCGGCCTGACCAACGGCCAGGACTACCGGTTCACCGTCGCCGCCGTGAACGGCATCGGCGAGGGCGACCCGTCGGCCGCCAGCGCGGCCGTGCGGCCCGACCGGCTGCCGGAGGCCGTCATCGGCGTGCGGATGGTCGCGCGCGGCGACGGCAGCCTGACCATCGGGTGGGACGAGCCGGTCAACGAGGGCAGCGCCCTGCGCAAGTACGTCGTGCGGCTCATCTCCTCCGCCGGCGCGACCAAGACCCAGGACGTTCCGGCGACCTCGCGCCAGGCGGTCGTCACCGGGCTCGACAACATGGCCGAGCAGTCGGTGCAGGTGCAGGCCTGGAACGAGCTCGGCGCCGGGCAGTTCGGGCCGGCCGTGACGATGCAGTCGGCCGGCCGCCCGGGAGCGCTGCCCGCACCGGCCATCGCCGCGAGCGGTCCGGGACCGGCCGCCGACTCGGCGACGCTCACCGTCTCGTGGGAGCAGGGCTCACCGAACGGCCCGCCCACGACGCGGTACTCGCTCTACCAGCGGGTCGGCGGCGGCGCGTGGAGCAAGGTCACCGACACCGCACCCGACGTGCGGTCGGCCGACGTCGTCATCCCCTACGACGGGCGCACGTACGAGTACACGGCGACGCTGACCAACGGCGCCGACCTCGAGTCCCCGCAGGCGAACTCGTCGAGCTTCACCTCGGTCGGTCAGCCGAGCAACCCCACGGTGTCGCTGTCGACGCCCCGCGCGGACCGGTCCATCGACGTGGCGGTGGCCGTCGGCCAGCCGCGCGCCGGCAGCTTCAGCGCCATCCGCTGGTCGTCCAGCGACGGCCGCTCGGGCACGCACACCTGCGGCTGCACGCCGGGCACGACGGTGCCGTTCAGCATCTCGGGCTTCGACACCAGCCCGACGCGCAGCGTCACCATCACCGCGTGGACGGTGAACTCCGGTGGGAGCGAGTCGAACCGGGCCAACGACTCGGCCATCCCCTACGGCGCCACCCTCACCCCCACCGGGTTCAACGGCCAGCGCAACGGCAACGACGCGGACTGGTCCTGGAACCTCCCGGAGAACGGTCGACCGATCGACCAGGTCGAGGTCGACGGTGACGGCGGCGGCACGTTCGGTGGCGGCCGGACGACGCACCACGTCAACGGCAGCCCCGGTGGGTCCTACACCATCCGCGTCCGGTCGCACTCGGCCGCCGGCTGGTCCGGGTGGACGAACCGCATCACCGTCACCATCCCCGTGCCCGACCCCGAGGTCTACAACGTCCACAAGGGACCGGGCTACATCCCGCCCAACGGCGTCGGGTCCTGCGCCAGCAGCCCCTGCCCGCGCGTCAACTTCGACGTCCGCAACTTCCCGGCCGGAGGTGGCGGCTGGACCGTGGGCGTCTACAAGTCCAACGGGTCCGAGCTGTACACCTCGAGCGTCCAGTTCTTCCCGAGCTCGGACGGGACCGGGACGACCGGTGAGACCGGCAACACCGCGAACTGGCGCAGCACCGGCATCGTCATCGCCAACGGCAACGGCCCGCTCTACGTCCGGCTCTGCCGTGGCGGCACCTGTTACCGCTCGGGGGACGTCGGATGGTGACCCCCTTCTCGACCCCGACCCCCTGCTCCTCCACGGAAGGAACACCCGCATGACCGTCTCGCCCGACCAGGCCGCCTGGTTCTCCCAGACGTTCTCCGCCATGGTCGCCAACGTCGACAAGGCGGTGCTCGGCAAGGAGCACGTCATCCGGCTCGCCCTGACCTGCATGCTCTCCGAGGGCCACCTCCTCCTCGAGGACTTCCCCGGCACCGGCAAGACCCAGCTGGCGCGGGCCATGGCCGGCACGGTCAAGGGCACGAACTCGCGCATCCAGTTCACCCCGGACCTGCTGCCCTCCGACGTCACCGGCGTGACGATCTACGACCCGAACAGCAAGGTCTTCGAGTTCCACGAGGGCCCGATCTTCGCGACCATCGTCCTCGCCGACGAGATCAACCGCGCCTCGCCGAAGACCCAGTCGGCGCTGCTCGAGGTGATGGAGGAGGGGCACGTCACCGTCGACAAGACGCGCCACAGCGTCGGCGAGCCGTTCATGGTCATCGCCACCCAGAACCCCATCGAGCAGGCCGGCACCTACCGCCTTCCCGAGGCCCAGCTCGACCGGTTCCTCATGAAGACGACGCTCGGCTACCCCGACCACGATGCGACCGTCCGGGTGCTGCGCGACGCCGCCACCCGTGACCGCACCAAGGCCCTCGAGCCGGTCGTCACCTCGCAGGTGGTCAGCGACATGGCCGAGCTCGCCGACGAGGTGCACGTCGACGACGCGATCCTCGACTACGTCTCGCGCCTCGCCGAGGAGACCCGTCGGCACGTGAGCATCCGGCTCGGGCTGTCGGTGCGCGGCTGCCTCGCGTTCGTCCGGTGCGCCAAGACCTGGGCGATCAGCCAGGGCCGCGACCACGTCGTCCCCGACGACGTGAAGATGCTCGCCCAGCCGGTGCTCAACCACCGGCTGCTCGTCACCGCCGAGGCGCAGTTCGCCGGGATCTCGGTCGCGCAGGTCATCGACCAGATCCTCGCCGAGGTCGCCCCACCGACCGAGCGCGTCGCCGTATGAGCGACCCCACCGGGCTGCCCGAGGACTCCGAGTCGACGGTCCGTCGCTCGGACCTCACGCCACCCCGGCGCCGCGAGGCGCCGGCCGTGCCGCGCGCCCGGTGGCCGACGACGGCTCCACCACCTCGCGCGGGGCCCTGCGCACCGGAGCCGGCGCCGGCGCCAACGCCGGACCCGGTGCCGGACCCGGCGCGGCCAAGCGCGGCCGCGGCGAGCGGGGACCCAAGCGGCGCAAGGGTCCTCGCGTCAGCCTGCCCCGGCTGCGCAGCACCGGACCCGGCCGCGAGGACGCCCCCGCGGCGCGGAAGCCGGCCCGCCCCACCACCCGGGGCCGCACCCGCGCCGACGGCCAGACCCGCACGATCACCCTGCCGCGCGTGCAGGTGCCGAGCGCCCTCACCGACACCGGCGCGCGCATCCTCGTCCTCACCGGCAGCCGGATCCGCCCCCTCGCCGAGCAGACCCGTCCGGTGTGGCACCCCGTCGTGGAGGTGCTGCGCTGGGTCTCGGCGCTCGGTTGGACGGTGCTGGCCATCGGCCTGCTCGGCTGGTGGCTCGCCGCGCACTACGCCTGGGCCGAGCTCGGGATGGTCGCCGCTGCGTGCCTCGTGCTCGTCGTGGCCTGCCTCCTGCTCGCCCTCGACCGCGCCAAGGTCCGCATCCGCGCCGACGTCGAGCCGACCCGCGTCACCGTGGGCGAGCCCGCCACCGGCCGGGTCGCCGTGACCAACGGGTCGAAACGGGCGATGCTGCCCCTGCTCGTCGAGCTCCCGGTGGGGCACACCGCCGCCCGCTTCACCCTGCCGGCCCTGGCCTCGGGTCGCACGCACGAGGAGCTCTTCGTCGTCCCGACCCACCAGCGCGGTGTCGTGCCCGTCGGCCCGGCGACCACCGTGCACGGCGACCCGCTCGGCCTGGTCCGCCGCACCGTCGAGTGGACCGAGCGCACCGAGCTCTACGTCCACCCGCGCACCATCTCGCTCGACAACCTCGGCGCCGGCCTGCTGCGCGACCTCGAGGGAGAGGTCACGCCGGACCTGTCGATGTCCGACCTCGCCTTCCACGCCCTGCGCGAGTACCAGGCCGGTGACGACCGCCGGTACGTGCACTGGCGCTCCTCGGCCAAGCACGGTCGCCTCCTCGTCCGGCAGTTCCTCGACACCCGGCGCTCGCACCTCGCGCTCGTCGTCGACACCACCCCGGACGTCTACGCCGGGGGCGAGGACGACGTCGAGATGGCCATCTCCTGCGCGGCCTCGCTGGCCCTGCGCTCGATCCTCGACGAGCAGGACACGACGGTCGTGTGCCACGGCGAGACCGCGTCCCGCACCACGGCGCCGCTGACCCTCGACGCGCTCTCCCGGGCCGAGGTCGGCGACCTCGACCTCTACGCCTCGGTCGGCCAGGCGTCGGCGCTGGCCCCGGACGCGAGCATCGCGGTGCTCGTCACCGGGGTCGAGCGGCCCTTCATCCAGGTGCAGCGCACCCTCGACCAGTTCGAGCCCGAGGTCGTCAAGGTCGCCCTGGTCGTCGACCCCGAGGTGCCCGTCGGCGTGCGCCGGCTCGGCTCCATCGTCATCCTCCACGTCCGGGAGCTCACCGACCTGCGACGGGTCCTCTTCTCGGGAGCGCTGGCATGAGCGGCACCGCACCGACCGGCGACCGGCCGGCGGCCCCCAGCCTCGCGACCGCCCTGCGCGGGGGCGCCGCCGCCCGCCGCCGCCCGCAACGCGACCCCGACGCCCCCGGATGGCTGGCCACCGCGCTGCCCGACCGCGACGCCCTCGTCGACCTCGGGTTCGCCGCCGCGCTCTGCACCATCGCGCTCGTCGGGATGCGCACCGGCTTCCTCGGGGTCGAGTGGGTCGTGGCCGCCGGCATCGGGCTGGTCCTCGGCCTGCTCATCGGCCACCTCGCCGGGACCCTGCGCTGGATGGCCCTGACGACCTTCCTCGTCCTCACGGCCACCTACTTCCTCCTCGGCGGTCCGGTCGCGGTGCGGGACAACCTCGTCGGCGGCGTGCTGCCGACCCCGCAGACCTTCGTCGACCTCGCGACCTGGGCGGTCACCGGCTGGAAGAAGTGGCTGACCCTGCTGCCGCCGGTCGACGCCCGCGGCCCGGTCGTCGCCCTCCCGTGGCTGGCCGGCCTGCTCGGCGGAGCGCTGACGCTCGGGGTGGCGCGCCGGTGGGCCGGCGTGCCCGTCGTCGCCGTCGCGCCGCTCGCCCTGCTCGCCGCCTCCATCGCCTTCGGCACCTCGCAGTCCGCCGCCCTGCTCGTCCAGGGGGTCGGGTTCGCCGCCGTCCTCGTCGCCTGGCTCGTCGTCCGGGCCCACCGCTCGCGCCCGCCCGTGCAGAACGGCGCGGGCCGGGGGGTGCGCCTGGCCACCGGGGGCGCGCTCGTCGTCATCGCGCTGCTGGCCGGCACCTTCGCCGGGCCGACCCTGCCCGGCACCTCGGCCGCCGAGCGCCGCGAGGTCGTGCGCGACGGGCTCGTGCCGCCGCTCGACGTCTCACAGTTCGCCAGCCCGCTGCCCGGGTACCGGCGCTACACGGAGCCCAACGACGCCAAGCTCTACGACCAGGTCGTCCTGCGGGTGCAGGGGCTGCCGTCGGGCGTCCCGGTGCGGTTCGCGACCCTCGACCACTACGACGGGCTCGTCTGGGGCGCCGCCGACCGCAGCGCCGACGGCGTGCCGTTCCAGCAGGTCGGCTCGCGCATCGCGGCCACGCGCGAGGGCCGGTCGGTCGACGTCGAGGTCACCGTGCCCGACGGCGGCTACCGCGGCAACTGGCTCCCCACGGTCGGCGACCCGACCCGCGTCCAGTTCTCCGGCCCCCGGGCCGACGAGCTCGCAGACGCCCTGTGGCTCAACACCGACACCGAGACCGCCGTCGTCTTCGCCGGGCTGCTCGGTGGCGAGACGTACTCGATGACGGCCGTGCTGCCCGAGAAGCCGGCGGCCGAGCTGCCCAAGGAGCTCGACGTCGCGACCGGCGCCTCCACCGGGGTCGACACCGACTTCCTCGACTCGCGCATCGACGCCTGGACCTCGCGGGCCGAGGGTGGCGCGTGGTCGAAGCTGCGGGCGTTCGCGACGGCGATGCGCACCGAGGGCACCTACACCGACGGCGGCACCCCGAACAGCTTCGAGAAGGTCTACCTGCCCGGCCACGCGGTCTCCCGGCTCAGCCGGTTCGTCGGCTCGAGCAAGCTCGCGGGCAACGACGAGCAGTACGCGGCGACCCTGGCGCTCGTCGGGCAGCGGCTCGGCATCCCGTCACGCGTCGTCATGGGCGCGACCCCGCAGGCCGGCGGCGACGTCCGCGGCAAGGACGTCCACGCGTGGGTCGAGGTCCGGCTCGACGACGGCAGCTGGTACCCGCTCGGCTCGCAGACCTTCGTGCCGAGCCGCGACAAGACCCCGAGCGAGCAGCAGCTGAAGACCGAGGAGCAGAAGGTCGGCGCCCAGGTGCCGCCCCCGGCCGGGGTCAGCCCGCCGTCGGTGCTCCAGGGTCCGGACCAGGCGCAGAACGCCACCGACGTCACGAAGCGCAAGAAGAACCCGTTCGACGTCACGGCCTGGCCGCTGTGGCTGCAGGTCCTCGCGGGCCTGGTGCTGCTCGTCCTCCTCGCCGTCGGCTACGTGGCCCTGCTGCGGTGGCTCAAGCGCCGCCGCCGGCGCAAGCACGTCGGGCTCGGGCCGGTGCCCGGACGGGCGGCGTGGGTGTGGCGCGACCTCGTCGCCGAGGCCCGCTCGCTGCGGGTCGCGGTGCCGCGCGGGGTCACCCGTCGCGAGCAGGCGCACGCCATCGACGCCGCCGTCGTCGAGGCCTCCCTCGGTGCCGGCGAGCCCGGGGAGCCGGTGCGCGCCGCCGCCCTGCCCGACGACGTCGTCTCGGCATCGTCGGTCGCGGCCGCCGTCGACGCCGTCGTGTTCGGCCCCGGCGAGGGCGACCCCGCCGCGACCGACGCGCTGCACGGGCACGCCGAAGCCGCCCTGACGACGATGCGCACGGGCGTCGGCCGGTGGACGCGGCTGCGCTCGGACGCCGACCCGCGCCCGCTGCTCGTCCGTCGCGAGCGCACCGGGGCGAGCCTCGCGTGGTGGCGCCGGCTGCGGCTCCCGAACCTCCCGCGCCGCGGCGGCAGCGACCCGACCCCGGCCTGACCCCGTCGCCTTGTCGACCGACGGCCCACGTCGGGGACGCGCCGCCGGCACAGCGAAACCGCAGCGTGACGGGGCCGGCCGCGCAGCCGATCCGCAGGGCGGCGGACGAGGGTGCTGGACGAGCCGGGGAGAGCCTCCGGGGAGGACGAAGGAGCACCAGCATGAAGCGGATGATGACCTCGCTGCTCGCGGCGAGCACCCTGACGGCGGCCGTCGTGGCCGCGGCACCCCTCGCGGCCGAGGCGGCCGGCGCCCGGCCCGGGTTCAAGGCCCCGTTCAACTGCGGGACGACCTGGCGCGGCAGCGCGTGGACCGTGTCCGACGGCCACACCCACAACCCGCTGAAGTCGGTCGACTGGAACTGGGGCTCCGGGGAGGACGACAACGGCAAGCCGGTGCGCGCCTCGGCCGCCGGCACCGTCGAGTTCGCCGGCACCGGGGGCGGCGGCTACGGGAAGATGATCGTCATCAAGCACGGCACGAGCGGCTGGAAGACCCGCTACGCCCACCTCAAGGACGGCTCGATCCAGGTCGCCCAGGGCGCGCACGTCAGCCAGGGCCAGTTCATCGGCCGGGTCGGCAAGACCGGCGGCCAGTCCTCGTCGCACCTGCACTACGAGCAGATCCGCGACGGCAGCGTCGTCGACGCCGTCGTCCAGGGCGTCACCTTCGCGCCGAACAGCGTGCACTTCATCAAGAGCACCAACCACTGCTGAGCGCACGCGAGCGGGGCGGCACCCGGAAGGGGTGCCGCCCCGCTCGGGCGTGCTCGGGTCGGGCTGCGGCTCAGCGCTCCTCGGTGCCCGCGATGAACGCCTCGAGGCGGGCGCGGCCGACCTCGTCGGGGCGCTGCTCCGGCGGGGACTTCATGAGGTAGGACGACGCCGACAGCAGGGCGCCGCCGATGCCGCGGTCCTTGGCGATCTTCGCCGCGCGGATGGCGTCGATGATGATGCCCGCCGAGTTCGGGGAGTCCCAGACCTCGAGCTTGTACTCGAGGTTGAGCGGCACGTCACCGAAGGCGCGACCCTCGAGGCGCACGTACGCCCACTTGCGGTCGTCGAGCCAGGCGACGTAGTCGGACGGGCCGATGTGGACGTTGCGGTCCTCGGTCTTGCCGGCGAGCGACCCGGTGAGGTTGCTCGTGACGGCCTGGGTCTTGGAGATCTTCTTCGACTCCAGGCGCTCGCGCTCGAGCATGTTCTTGAAGTCCATGTTGCCGCCGACGTTCAGCTGGTAGGTGCGGTCCAGCTGCACCCCGCGGTCCTCGAACAGCTTGGCCATGACGCGGTGGGTGATCGTCGCGCCGACCTGGGACTTGATGTCGTCGCCGATGACCGGCACACCCGCGGCCTCGAACTTCGCGGCCCACTCGGGGTCGGAGGCGATGAACACCGGGAGGGCGTTGACGAACGCGACGCCGGCGTCGATGGCGCACTGGGCGTAGAACTTGTCGGCCTGCTCCGAGCCCACCGGGAGGTAGGAGACGAGGACGTCGACCTGCGCGTCACGCAGGGCGGCGACAACGTCGACCGGCTCGGCACCGGACTCGTCGATGGTCTGGCGGTAGTACTTGCCGAGGCCGTCGAGGGTGTGGCCCCGCTGGACGGTGACGCCGGTGGTGGGGACGTCGGCGATCTTGATGGTGTTGTTCTCGGAGGCGTTGATGGCCTCGGCGAGATCCTTGCCGACCTTCTTGTCGTCGACGTCGAACGCGGCGACGAACTCGACGTCGCGGACGTGGTACTCGCCGAACGCGACGTGCATCAGGCCGGGGACGGTCGCGGTCGGGTCGGCGTCCCGGTAGTAGTGGACGCCCTGGACGAGCGAGGAGGCGCAGTTGCCGACTCCGACGACGGCGACGCGGATGGAACCCATGGCTTGCTCCTGTGACGGGGGTTGGGGACGGGGATGGACGGGCGGGGTCGCGGCACCGGGGCGCCGGCGGCTCCTACGGCTGGGGGCCGGGGTCGGTGGGGTGGCGGCGCTCGGCGTCGATGAGCTCGGTGAGCCAGCGGACCTCGCGCTCGGCGCGGTCCTCGCCGTGCTGCTGGAGGGCGGCGGTGTAGGAGTCGAGGCGCTCGCGGCTGCGGGTCGAGCGCTCGCGCACCCGGCTCAGGTCGTCCTCGAGGCGGGTGCGGCGCCCCTCGAGGATGCGCAGGCGCACCTCGCTCTCGGTGCGGGCGAAGAAGGCGAAGCGCACGTCGAACGCGTCGTCCTCGTAGGTGGAGGAGTCGGCGTGCGCGACGAGGGCGGCGAAGTGCTCCTTGCCGGCGGCGGTCAGCTCGTAGACGACGCGGGGGCGCTTGCCGGGCCGGCCGGGGTCGGCGGCCTCGGCGATGAGCCCGCGGCCGAGGAGCGACTTCAGCGCCGGGTAGAGGGTGCCGTAGGACAGCGCACGGAACGGGCCCAGGGCCTCGTTGAGCCGGCGGCGCAGGTCGTAGCCGTGGGTCGGCCCCTCGTGGAGCAGCCCGAGGACGGCGAACTCGAGGAGGTGGGCGCGGCGTGAGACCACGGCGGTTCCTCCCTGCATCCGGTCGGCGACGGTCCGAGGTGACAAACTCGGACCTTGTTCGCTCGACGCTAACACAGATATATCGCAGCGATACATCGCGCCTGCCCGGCCCGCATCCCGCGACCCCACTCCCGACCGCCCTCCGGCCCGGCTCGCGAGCTGCCCCGCGCGTCCCGAGCCCGGTCGGTGCGGCTCGTCACGCCGCCACCTGGCTCCCGGGCCCACTCGACCCCCGCGGTTCGTCCGCGTTTGGGTTTTTCCCAGACGGCGTCGTCATACTGGCGGCTGGGTGCGTGTCCGTGCCCTGCCCCACGCCCCCGTCCCCCGGAAGCCCATGTCGCAACGAAAGCCCCGTACCCGCGCCGAGGCCAAGCAGGCCGCCGCCACCCGACCCGCCGCCCGCGGTGGCGCCTCGGGGTCCGGCCCCGGTGGCAAGGCCCCCCGTTCCGGCCGCCGGAAGTGGCTGCGCCGGGGGATGTGGACCGCGCTCGGGCTCTTCGTCCTCGGCGTCGCCGGCTTCGGGGTCGCGTACGCGCTGACCGACATCCCGCAGCCGAACGCGATGGTCGACGCGCAGGCGAGCATCGTCTACTACTCCGACGGCAAGACCGAGCTGGCCCGCCTCTCCGACGAGGGCGGCAACCGCGTGTCGGTGCCGCTGGACCAGATCAGCCCGAACATGCAGCACGCGATCCTCGCCGCCGAGGACCGCGACTTCTACCAGAACAGCGGCATCAGCCCCACGGGCATCGCCCGCGCGGTCTGGGTGGCGCTCAAGGGTGGTGAGGCGACCCAGGGTGGCTCGACCATCACCCAGCAGTACGTCAAGAACTACTTCCTCACCCAGGACCGCACGATCACACGCAAGGCCAAGGAGATCCTCATCTCCCTGAAGATCGACAAGCAGCAGTCCAAGGACGAGATCCTCGCCAACTACCTCAACACGATCTACTACGGCCGCGGGGCCTACGGCATCGAGACCGCCGCCCAGGCCTACTTCGGGCCGAAGGTGCACGCCAAGGACCTCTCCCCGAGCAGTCGGCCCTGCTCGCCTCGATCATCCGCGGGCCCTCGCTCTACGACCCCACCCTCGGCGACCAGCAGAAGAAGAACGCCGAGACGCGCAGCAGCTACATCCTCGACGCGATGGTCACCAAGAAGTGGCTGACCCCCGAGGAGCGTTCCCAGGCCGACGTCCCGAAGATGCTCGACGGCATCTCGGCCTACAAGCCCAAGGCGCTCGGCGGCACCGCCGGCTACATCGTCGACCTCGTGAAGAAGGAGCTGCTCGGCAAGTACAAGCTCTCCGAGGCCGACGTCCAGCGCGGTGGGCTGCGGGTGGTCTCGACCATCGAGCGCAGCAAGCAGGCCGACGCCATCAAGGCGATCAAGGAGGAGCAGCCGAAGCAGAAGGACATCCACGAGGGGCTGGTGTCGATCAAGCCCGGCAACGGGGCGGTCGTCGCGCTCTACGGCGGTGAGGACTTCGCCAAGCGGGCGCTCAACAACGCGACGCAGGCCAAGATGCAGGCCGGCTCGACGTTCAAGATCTTCACGCTCATCGCGGCGCTGCAGTCCGAGAAGGTCAGCACGCGCAGCCGCTTTCCCGGGTACAGCCCGCAGTACTTCAAGGAGTTCGCCGACCCGAGCGCCTCCACCGACAACGCCCGGCGCGGGCGGGTGAAGAACTTCGGCAACGAGCAGTTCGGCAACATCGACCTGCTGACGGCGACCGGCCACTCGGTGAACACCGTCTACGCGGCGCTCAACATCCTCGCCGGCCCGGAGAACACGATGAAGGCCGCGGAGGACGCCGGCGTGCGCTCGAAGCTCGAGCCGAACATGGCCGACGTGCTCGGTACCGACTACGTCACCGTCATGGACATGGCCAACGCCTACGCGACGATCGCCGCCCAGGGCGTGCGGGCCGAGCCCTACCTCGTCAAGCAGATCAAGTTCGCCGACACGAGCCTCCCGACGATCAAGGCCGAGCCGAAGACCCAGCCGGTCTTCGACAAGAAGCTGATGAGCGACGTCATCGACGCGATGCAGGAGCCGGTCAACGGTGGCACCGCGCGCTACGTGGGCCAGAACCTCGGGCGGCCGGCGGCCGGCAAGACCGGCACCTCGGAGTCGTTCCGCTCGGCGTGGTTCGACGGCTACGTGCCGCAGCTGGCGACCGCCGTCGGGCTCTACCGCTCCGGTTCGAACGGCAAGGAGCTGGCGATGGAGAACCTGCCGAACGACGGCTCCATCACCGGTGGCACCTTCCCGACCCGCATCTGGACGGCGTACATGAAGGCCGCGCTCGGCAACTCCGAGGTCGTCGACTTCCCGAAGCCGGCGCACGTCAACGAGAACGCCGACCCGCCGCCGCCCACGACCACGCGTCCGCCGTCGAGCTCCTCGGCCCCGCCGAGCTCGAGCGCGCCGCCGCCGTCCTCGAGTGCGCCGCCGTCGCCCACCGAGTCGCCCTCACCGTCGGCGTCCCTGCCCTCGCTGCCCTCCGGCCCGCCCAGCTCGCCGGGTGGTCTGCCGACGGGTGTGGCGCGCCCGCCCACGGGCTGACCGGTCACGCCCCACTCCGGTGCCGCCCGCGCCCGCAGGACCCGCTTCGCCCCTCGACCGCCTGCTGACGGCGGCCGGGGGGCCGCGTGGTGCCCGGGCCCCGCGACCCCCTCGAGGTCCCGGCGGCCTGGGCGCCCTCGCCCCGGTCGTGCTGCTGCTCGGCCTGCCGCTGCTCGTCGCCGCCCTGCGCCAGACCGCGTGCGCGAGTGGCGGGTGGGAGGGACGCGCCCCCGTCTGGAGGCAGTGCGCCTCGCCGCTGTTCGCCTCGATGATCGAGGACCGGGCCGGCCTCGGCGTCGGCGCGTGGCTCTCCGGCGACACGACCCTCGACGTGCCGTTCGTCCGCGGGGTCGTGACGACGGGCCTCGGGTCGCTGGCGCCGGGGGCCGGGCTGGCCCAGCAGCGGTGGGTCCTCGTCCTGTGGACGCTGCTCGCGGCCGTGCTGCTCGCCGGGCTCGTGCTCGCCGTCGGCACCGTCCGGGGCCACCCGCTCGCCGACCCGGTCGCGCTGGCGCTCTCGCCGGTGCTGGCCCTGTCGGTGCTGCTGTCGGTCGACCTCGTGCCGCTGGCCCTGGCCGTCGTCGCCGTCTGGGCCTGGAGCCGGGGGCGTCCGGTGCTCGCCGGGGCGCTGGCCGCGGTGGCCGTCCTCGGCGGACCGCTCCCCGCGCTCGTGCTCCTCGCGATGGCGCTCGTGCCGCCGCCGGGGCTGCGCGACGGCGTCCGCCGGCTGCTCGTGGCGGCCGGGGTGTCCCTGCTGCTGCTCGTCGGACCGGTCGCGGCGGTCGACCTCGGGCTGCTGGTCCGTCCGGTCACGGCGTGGCTCGACTGTGGGGCGGGTGCCGGGTCGGTGTGGTTCGTCCCGACCCTGGCCCACCACCCGCTCGGGGCGTCGGTCGTCGCCGGCTTCGCCACCTCGGGGATGCTCGTCGCGGCCGCCCTGGCCGTCGTGGTCTCGCGACGCCTCCCGCGCCCGCCGGTCGCCGACGTCGCGCTGCTCGCCGTCGTCGTCGCGCTCCTCACCGCGCCGGCGCTGCCGCCCGCTGCCGGCCTGTGGCTCGTCCCGTTCGTCGCGCTCGCCGGCGTGCCCTGGCGCGACCACCTCGTCTGGGTGGGGGCCGAGGTGGTGCACGCGGTCGCCCTCTTCGGCTGGCTCGGGGCGGCGAGCGACCCCGGGCACGGGCTGCCCGCCGGGTGGTACGCCACCGCCCTGGCGCTGCGGCTCGTCGCGCTCGGGCGCATCGGCTGGGTCGTGTGGGCCCGGGCCACCTGGGGTCTGCCCGCGCCGCGGCCACCGCGCCCGCCCCTGCCCCCGAGGACCGGGCGGACGCGAGTTGGGCGGGGCCGCCGGCGGCGGGTACGCTGGGAGGGTTGCCCATCGAGCACCCTGTGGACATCTCTCCGAGGGTGGTGGGCGACACCGCATACCCTCCTGTCACGGAGAGACCGTGACCGCTTGAGACCGAAGGAGGCGGGTTAGCGCATGCGTCAGTACGAACTCATGGTCATCCTCGACCCCGAGCTCGACGACCGGACCGTCCAGCCCTCGCTGGAGAAGTTCCTCAAGGTCATCACGACCGACGGCGGGTCCGTCGACACGATCGATGTCTGGGGCCGTCGTCGCCTCGCGTACGAGATCAAGAAGAAGGCCGAGGGCATCTATGCCGTCGTCAACTTCACCTCCGAGCCGGCCACGGCCAAGGAGCTCGACCGCCAGCTCGGCCTCAACGAGTCGGTCATGCGGACCAAGCTCCTGCGCCCCGGCGCCTGAGCACTCCGCCACCAGACCACGACTCCGAAGGGACCACCGTCATGGCAGGCGACACCGTCATCACCGTCATCGGCAACCTCACCGCCGACCCCGAGCTCCGCTTCACCCCCTCGGGTGCAGCGGTCGCCAACTTCACCGTCGCGTCCACTCCGCGCCAGTTCGACCGGAACAGCAACGAGTGGAAGGACGGCGAGACCCTCTTCATGCGCTGCTCCATCTGGCGTGACGCGGCCGAGAACGTGGCCGAGTCCCTCCACCGGGGCACCCGGGTCGTCGTGACGGGCCGGCTGAAGTCGCGCTCGTACGACACCAAGGAGGGCGAGAAGCGCACCGTCATGGAGCTCGAGGTCGACGAGGTCGGCCCCTCGCTCCGCTACGCCTCCGCGAAGGTCACCAAGGCCGAGCGCGGCGGTGGCGGCGGTGGCGGCTTCGGCGGCGGTGGCGGCGGCTTCCAGCAGAACAACGACCCGTGGGCCACCGGTGGCTCCGCCCCCAGCAGGGTGGCGGCGGCCAGCAGGGCGGTTACGGCGGTGGCCAGCAGGCCCCGCAGCAGCCGCAGCAGGGTGGTCAGCAGGGCGGTGGCTGGGGCCAGGCGCCGAGCTACGACGAGCCCCCCTTCTGACCGTCCCCGCGACGGTCGCACCAGACACAGACAGACACCATCCCCGGGTGACCGGGGCTCATCCGCCGGCCCGGCCGGCAGAAGGAGAGCACCACGATGGCCAAGCCCGCCATTCGCAAGCCGAAGAAGAAGGCCAACCCGCTCAAGGCGGCGAAGGTCGAGAACATCGACTACAAGGACGTCGCGCTGCTGCGCAAGTTCATCTCCGACCGCGGCAAGATCCGCGCGCGTCGGGTGACCGGCGTCTCCGTCCAGGAGCAGCGCCTCATCGCCAACGCCGTGAAGAACGCGCGCGAGATGGCGCTCCTGCCGTACTCGTCCTCATCCCGCTGACCTCGGAGAAGGAGCCAGAACGATGAAGGTCATCCTCACCCACGAGGTCTCCGGCCTCGGCGCCGCCGGTGACGTCGCCGACGTCAAGGACGGCTACGCCCGCAACTTCCTCTTCCGCCGCGGTCTCGCGACGGCGTGGACCAAGGGCGGCCAGAAGCAGGTCGAGGCGCTCGCCAAGGGTCGCGAGACCCGCGCCGTGAAGTCGCTCGAGGAGGCGCAGTCCATCAAGGGCAACCTCGAGTCCAAGGCCGTCACGGTCACCGCGCACGCCGGCACCGGGGGCCGCCTCTTCGGCGCCGTCTCCACCGCCGACATCGCGGCCGCCGTCCGCGCCGCGGGCGGTCCGGCGCTCGACAAGCGCACGATCGAGGTCCCCACCCCGATCAAGACCACCGGCACGCACTCCGCGCTGGTGCGCCTGCACCCCGAGGTCCAGGCGAGCGTCGAACTCGACGTCGTCGCCGGCTGACGCCGACACCTCGCACCGAGGGCCCCGGACCGTTCGCGGTCCGGGGCCCTCGTGCGTCGTGCGCGAGGTCTCGGCCCGGCCCGGTCTGCGCGGGTCCGCGTGCGAACGCACCCGGACCGCCGCAGGTCACGCGGAGCGGGGACGGGTGCCGCCGAGCACCGGTCCGAGACCGGATCGTGACCTGCGGGTGAACCCTCCACCGGGACACCGCAACCCGGCCCGAGGACTGGCTGCAGCCCGCCGACGGGGCCCGGCGGCATTGGCCAGCGGCCCCCGGACGCCGTTAGCGTCGACGGCTGACCCGAGCCCAGACCGCCGTCCACCGGAGGAGCAAGACCGTGTCCGTGACCGACCGTCCCACCCAGCGAGTCCCCGACGGGGGCCCGCCGCCGGACCCCCGGCAGAGCGAGAAGCGCATCACCGCCCCCCGCGTCTTCTGGCCCGCCCTGGCCATCATCGGCACCTTCGTCGTGCTCGCGCTGGCGCTGCCCGACCAGATGGGCGAGCTCTTCTCGACCCTCAACGACACCGTCGTCGGTGACCTCGGTTGGTACTACATCCTCATCGTCAGCGGCTTCGTCCTCTTCTCGGTCTGGATCGCCCTCTCGCCGATGGGCCGCGTCGTCCTCGGCCGCGACGAGGAGAAGCCGGAGTACTCGCTCACCGCGTGGTTCGCGATGCTCTTCGCCGCCGGCATGGGCATCGGCCTCGTGTTCTGGGGGGTCGCCGAGCCGCTCAACCACTTCGCGTCCCCGCCGCCCGGCACCGGTGAGGCGGCGGCCGAGCGGGCCCGCGCCGCGACCGACGCCACCTACCTGCACTGGGGCCTGCACGCCTGGGCCATCTACGTGGTCGTCGGGCTCGCGATGGCCTACGCCATCCACCGCAAGGGCCGGCCGGTCTCCATCCGCTGGGCCCTGGAGCCGCTGCTCGGGAACCGGGTCAAGGGCACCCTCGGTGACGCCATCGACGTCATCGCCGTCGTCGGCACCCTCTTCGGTGTCGCGACCTCGCTCGGGTTCGGCGTCAAGCAGGTCGGGGCCGGCCTGGCCTACCTCGGCGTCGTCGGCGAGGCCACGACCGGGCTGCTCGTCGTCCTCGTCGTCGCGATCACCGTCATGGCCACGACCTCGGTGGTCACCGGCCTGGACAAGGGCATCAAGTACCTCTCGAACCTCAACATGGGTCTCGCCGGCGCGCTGATGCTGCTCGTGCTCGTCCTGGGGCCGACGGTCTTCCTGCTCGGGGACTTCGTCTCGTCGGTCGGCAGCTACCTGACGAACTTCTTCACCCTCTCCTTCCGCACCCTGTCCTTCCAGGGCGGCGACGGCACCTCGTGGCTCTCGGGCTGGACGACCTTCTACTGGGGCTGGTGGATGAGCTGGGCGCCGTTCGTCGGCGTGTTCATCGCCCGCATCTCCCGCGGTCGCACGGTGCGCGAGTTCGTCACCGGCGTCCTGCTCGTGCCGACCGTCGTCACCTTCGCCTGGTTCGCGGTCTTCGGCGGCTCGGGCATCCACCGCGAGATCTTCGGCGAGGGCGGCCTCGTCGGCCCCGACGGCGCGGTGAGCACCGACAGCGCGCTGTTCCAGATGCTCGACGGGCTGCCCTGGTCCTCGGTGCTCAGCGTCATCGCCATCGTGCTCGTCGTCGTCTTCTTCGTCACGAGCTCGGACTCCGGCTCGTTCGTCGTCGACATGCTCGCCAGCGGCGGCGACCCCGAGCCGCCCGTGTGGAGCCGCGTGCTCTGGGCGCTGCTCGAGGGGTCGGTGGCCATCGCGCTGCTGCTGGCCGGAGGGGACAGCGGGCTGACCGCGCTCCAGACGGCGGCCATCCTCCTGGCCCTGCCGTTCAGCCTCGTGATGATCGGCATGGTCATGTCGGTGACCCGCGCCCTGCTCGCCGAGAACGGCCGGATGCAGCGGGCCGAGCGCCGGCTGCTGGCCGACGAGATCGCCGGCCACATCGCCCGCACGCCCGACCTGCGCGACCGGGTCAGCGGGAACGGGCACGACGAGGGGCTGCCGGCCGGCGACGCCGTGCCCGCCGCCGTCGCCGACCCCGCCGAGACCCGGACCGTGCCGCACCGCCGCTAGCCAACGCCGCGGCCCGGCCGGGTCCCACCGACGCCCGTCGGTGGGGCCCGGCCGTGTCCGGGGGCGGGTCCTGCCGGATGTCGGGGCGGGTCGTAGGTTGGGCGCCATGGCAGGAGCGACGGCACGACGGGGCAGGGGGGCCAGTGCCTTCCGCTGCTCCGAGTGCGGGTGGCAGACGGCCAAGTGGGTCGGCCGGTGTGGCGAGTGCCAGGCGTGGGGGTCGGTCGCCGAGGTCGGTGCCGTCAGCGCGCGCACGGCCGCCGCGACCACCCTCGAGCGGCCGGCCCTGCCCATCGCCGAGGTCGACGTCACGCACGCCGTGGCCCGCCCCACCGGGGTCGCCGAGTTCGACCGGGTCCTCGGGGCGGGCTCGTGCCGGGTGCCGTCGTGCTCGTCGCCGGCGAGCCGGGCATCGGCAAGTCCACGCTGCTCCTCGACGTCGCCGGGCGGGCGGCCCGCTCCGGTGAGCACGGCGAGCGCAAGGTCCTCTACGTCAGCGGCGAGGAGTCCTCGGCCCAGGTCCGGGCCCGTGCCGAGCGCATCGAGGCGATGGCCCGCAGCCTCTACCTCGCCAGCGAGACCGACCTCGCCACCGTCCTCGGGCAGGTCGAGCAGGTGCAGCCCGAGCTGCTCGTCGTCGACTCCGTGCAGACCATCGCGAGCGCCGAGGTCGAGGGGTCGGCCGGCAACGTCACGCAGGTGCGTGAGGTCGCGGCCTCCCTCATCCAGCTCGCCAAGGCCCGCGGCATCGCCGTGCTGCTCGTCGGGCACGTCACGAAGGACGGCTCGATCGCCGGCCCGCGCGTCCTCGAGCACCTCGTCGACGTCGTCGTCCAGTTCGAGGGCGACCGGCACTCGCGGCTGCGGCTCGTGCGCGCCGTGAAGAACCGGTACGGTCCCACCGACGAGGTCGGCTGCTTCGACCTCTCCGACGTCGGCATCGTCGGGCTCGCCGACCCGAGCGGGCTCTTCCTCTCCGGACGCACCGCCGCGGTGGCCGGCACGTGCGTCACCGTCACGCTCGAGGGCCGCCGGCCGCTGGTCACCGAGGTGCAGGCCCTCGTCACCGCGTCGTCACTGGCCACACCGCGCCGGGCCACGAGCGGCCTCGACTCCGCGCGGGTCAACATGGTGCTCGCCGTGCTCGACAAGCGGGCCAGGGCACCGATCGGGTCCAGCGACGCCTACCTCTCGACGGTCGGCGGGGTGCGGCTCGCCGAGCCCGCCGCCGACCTCGCCATCACCCTCGCGCTCGCCGGGGCCATCACCGACCGGCCGCTGCCCCCGGCACCGTCGCGTTCGGCGAGGTCGGGCTGGCCGGCGAGGTCCGCCCGGTCACCGGCGCGCACCGGCGGCTCGCCGAGGCCGCCCGGCTCGGCTTCACCCGCGCCGTCGTGCCCACCGGGGTGCTCGGGGCCGGGCCGGTGCCCGAGGGCCTGTCGGTCCTCGAGGTCGGCACCGTCGCCGAGGCCGTCGGGCGGGCGCTGCACGAGGTCCCCGTCCGCTGACCCGTCGGTCGCCGGGTCGAGGTGATGCCGGGCCGTCTCGTGGTGCGCTGTCACCTCGAACCGGTGGGGGATGCCCACTGCGAGGTCCCGCAGATCGAGACCTCGTCGTGACCGACCGCCCGATAGGATCGCGCCGGACCGGCCCACCACCGACGCGTGGGCCCGGGGGCCCGGAACCCGTGAAGGAGGAGGAGTGAGCGTGCCGCAGAGCGAGGACGACCTCCTGCGCGCCACCCTCGCAGCGGTCGCCCCCGGCACCGAGCTGCGCGACGGCCTCGAGCGCATCCTGCGCGGTCGCACCGGCGCCCTCATCGTCCTCGGCCACGACCGGGTCATCGACCAGATCGCCACCGGCGGCTTCCCCCTCGACATCGAGTTCTCGGCCACCCGCCTGCGTGAGCTCGCGAAGATGGACGGCGGCGTCGTCGTCGACCGCGACGTCACCCGCATCCTGCGCGCCGCCACCCAGCTGCTGCCGGACGCCGGCATCGAGACCCTCGAGTCCGGCACCCGGCACCGCACCGCCGAGCGCGTCGCCAAGCAGACCGGCTTCCCCGTCGTCTCGGTCAGCCAGTCCATGCGCATCATCCAGCTCTACGTGGCCGGCCGGCGTGTCGTCCTCGAGGACTCCAGCGCCATCCTGTCCCGCGCGAACCAGGCCCTGCAGACCCTCGAGCGCTACAAGTCGCGCCTCGACGAGGTCACCGGCACGCTCTCGGCGCTCGAGATCGAGGACCTCGTCACCGTCCGCGACGTCGCCAACGTCCTGCAGCGCCTCGAGATGGTCCGGCGGATCAAGGACGAGATCGCCGAGTACGTCGTCCAGCTCGGCACCGACGGGCGCCTCCTGAGCCTCCAGCTCGAGGAGCTCACCGGCGGCCTGTCCGACGACCTCGGCCTCGTCATCCGCGACTACCTCCCGGAGGCCAAGGCCGGCTTCACCCTCGACGAGGCGGTCGACAACCTCACGGCCATCGACAGCACCGAGCTGCTCGACCCCGCGGCCGGGCCAAGGCGATGGGCTTCACGGTCGTCGGCGACTCCCTCGACTCCTCGGTCAGCCCGCTCGGCCACCGGCTGCTCTCGAAGGTGCCGCGGCTGCCGGGCGCGATCGTCGACCGGCTCGTCACCCACTTCGGCAGCCTCCAGAAGCTGCTCGCGGCGAACATCGACGACCTCATGGACGTCGACGGCGTCGGCGAGGGCCGGGCCCGCCTCGTCCGCGAGGGCCTGAGCCGGCTCGCCGAGACGAGCATCCTCGAGCGCTACGTCTGACGTGCCGCCGCCCGTCCCGGGCCGCGAGGTCCTCCACCGGCGCGTCCTCGACTGGTTCGCCGCCAACGCCCGGCCCCTCCCGTGGCGCGACCCCACGACGACGCCCTGGGGCGTGCACGTCTCCGAGGTGATGGCCCAGCAGACGCCCGTCGCCCGGGTCGAGCCGGTGTGGCGGGAGTGGATGGAGCGCTGGCCGACCCCGGCCGCGCTCGCCGCGGCCACCCCCGGCGACGTGGTCCGGGCGTGGGGGCGGCTCGGCTACCCCCGGCGCGCGCTGCGGCTGCGCGAGGCCGCCGTCGCCGTCGTCGAGCGCCACGGCGGCGAGCTGCCCGCCGACGAGGACGCCCTTCGCGCGCTGCCCGGCGTCGGCACCTACACCGCTGCGGCCGTCGCCGCCTTCGCCTTCGGCCGGCGCTCGGTCGTCGTCGACACCAACGTGCGGCGGGTGCTGGCCCGGGCGGTCGAGGGTCGCGCGCTGGCCTCGCCCTCGCTCACCGCGGCCGAGACCCGGCTGGCCGCCTCGCTCGTCCCCGACGATCCGGCGACCAGCGCGGTCTGGAACGTCGCGGTGATGGAGCTGGGCGCCCTGGTCTGTCGCGCCCGGGGCCCGGAGTGCGGGGCCTGCCCCCTCGAGGACGTCTGCGCGTGGGTGGCGGCCGGCAGCCCGCCCGACGACGGACCGGCCCGCCGCGGGCAGGCCTGGCACGGCACCGACCGCCAGGTCCGGGGCACGCTCGTCCAGGTGCTGCGCGAGAACGAGCACCCCGTGGCCCGTCGGCTCCTCGAGGACGAGGTGCTCACCCGGCTGGGCCTGGACGCCCACCGGCACGCGGCCCAGGTCGACCGCTGCCTCGCCTCGCTCGTCGAGGACGGCCTCGTCGAGACCGTCCCCGCGGCGGAGGCGCCCGAGGGGGAGGCGCCAGGCGGGGAGGCCGTCCGCCTCCCCGCCTGAGCGCCGCCTCCGGTCAGGGCAGGTAGTAGTTCGGGTTCGGCAGCTTGAAGGTGCGGTCGGCGAATCCGCCCTTGAGGTCGCTGTACTGGTCGCCGAAGTTCGCGACGAGGTCGAACCCGAGCGACTCGATGTGCGCCCGCGTCGCCGCCTTGTAGTGGATGGTCGTGCACTTGCCGCCCGGGTCGCCCGCGCAGGCCTTCTGCAGGTAGTCGGGGTACGCGGCGACGTCGGGCTTGGTGAACAGGCCGTCCTCGCCGTCCGGCAGCGCGGTCGGCGCGGGGTAGCCGGCGTCGACGCCGATGCCGTCGGCGGTGAGGTTGCCGAGGGTCGCGGCCTCCTGCGAGGTCGGGCGGCCGGTGAGGAAGAAGACCGCGTAGCCCTGCGCCTTGGCCTTCTTGACCATCTCGACCATGCCCGGGGTCGCCGGGAACTTCTGGTCGGTGACGTACTGACCGTTGGTCGTCGGGTTGTACGCCCAGTTGCTCGCGATCTCGTAGTTCCACGTGGTCAGGCTGGTGTCGTCGACGTCGAGGACGATGGCCTTCGCGCCGCGCGCGTGGTGCCCGTCCTCGCGCGAGCTCGAGGAGTGCCCGTGCTCGTGGCCCCGCCCGTCGAGCCAGCGCGACCCGGCGCGGGCGACCGAGGCCGCCTCCTTGGCGTAGTTGCCGTCGGGGGCGAAGGTGCCGGTGCCCAGGGGGTCGCCGTAGTAGTTGCGCAGCTGCTGGCGCAGCACGTCGATGTTGGTCACCTGGTCCGCCGAGCGGGGGTGAAGGTCCTGATGGCGGGCTCGGCGGTCGCGGCGTAGGCGACGCCGCCGCCGACGAGTGCAGCACAGACCAGGGCGGTGGCCGTCGTCGTGCGGCGGGACAGGGAACGGGTGCGGGGCTTCATCGAGGGGTCCTCCTCTGGTGGCGGGCGGTGACGGACGGACGCTAGCCCCGGCCCGGCGCCGGTGGCGGCGCAGCGTCGGGCGGGCCGACGCGCGCACTCAGGCGGCTCTCAGACGGTTCGGGCGCCTCGGACGGGGCTAGGGTCCCCGGGTATGGACATGCTGACGGGGGACCAGATCGCGCAGGCCGGGCTGGCGGACTGGCGCAAGCTGGCCCAGGCCCTTCACTCCCGCTACCTCACCCCGGACTTCGGCGCCGGCGCCCGGTTCGTCGTCGCCGTCGGCGAGGCCGGGGACGAGCTCGGGCACCATCCCGGGGTGTCCATGGGCCCGGGGTACGTCGACCTGCGGCTGGTCACCGACGACGCCGTCTACCGCGCCGACGACGGCACCGAGTACGTCGTCCAGTGGCCCACCCAGCAGGACGTCGACCTCGCCCGGCGGATCAGCGAGGTCGCAGCCGAGCACGGGCTCGCCGCCGACCCGGCCGCCGTGAGCGTCGTCGAGCTCGGCCTCGACACGGGCGACTCGGCGGCCATCGCCCCGTTCTGGGCGGCCCTGCTCACGGGCGACGCAGCGGCCCGGGGGCGAGGCACGCCGGGTGACGAGGTCCGTGACGCCTCGGGGCGGGTGCCGAACCTCTGGTTCGGGGACGCCCCGACGACCAGGGCGCCGGCCAGCGCTTCCACGTCGAGGTCTACGTGCCGCGCGAGGTGGCCCGCGAGCGCATCGCGGCGGCGCTCGCCGCGGGAGGCACGGTCGTCGACGACAGCGAGTCACCGGGACTCACCGTGCTCGCCGACCCGGACGGCAACCGGGGGTGCTCTGCGTCGCCGAACCGCCGGCCGAGCCGCCGGCCGAGCCGCCGCCCGCCGGCTGACCCCGCCGGCCGACCTCACCGACCGGACCCGCCGAGTGGTGGAACGGCGTGGCGCGGCGCGACGGCCGCCCGTCACACTGGCCGCGTGACCGAGACCGCCCTGCGCCACCGCACCCCGAGGAGCTCGAGGCCTTCCTGCCGACGCTCCTCGCCGAGAGCCCGCGCGACCACGGCACCCTCGAGCTCGTCGTCCGCCGCCCCGCGCCCTTCGAGCGCGAGGTGCTCGACGAGGGCGAGCTCGACCTCGCCGAGGGGCTCGTCGGAGACGGCTGGCGGGCCCGCGGCAGCAGCCGCACCCCGGACGGCAGCGCCCACCCCGACATGCAGCTGAACATCATGAGCGCCCGGCTCGTCGCCTTCCTCGCGGGCGAGCCGGAGCGGCGGGCGCTCGCCGGCGACCAGCTCTACCTCGACCTCGACCTCTCGCACGAGAACCTGCCGGCCGGCACCCGCCTGGTCATCGGCGACCCCGCCGTGCGTGGTGCCGTCGTCGAGGTCACCCCGGCCCCGCACACCGGCTGCGCGAAGTTCGTCGAGCGCTTCGGCGCCGAGGCCATGCGCTTCGTCAACGGCGAGGTCGGCCGTCCGCTGCGGCTGCGCGGCCTGGCCGCCCGGGTCGTCGTGCCCGGCCGGGTGCGCCCCGGCGACCGCGTCACGGTCCAGCGCCCGGCCTGAGCAACGGCACCGCCACGAGCACGCGGAACGGCCCGCCCCCGACGTGGGGGACGGGCCGTTCGCGCGTCGTGCGTCAGCGCCTCAGGCGTCAGCGCTTGTAGACCGGCTGCGACTGCGGGTTGAGCTGGTCGAGGTGGACCGACTCGGCCTCCTTGAGCGACTTGTCCTTGAGCTTGAGGACGTCGAAGCCCTTGACCAGGTCGTTCGAGTAGACGAACCCGTTGTAGTAGTAGCTCGACCACGTGCCGCCGCCGACGAGCGTGGTCTTGCTGATCGGGCCGCGCTCGAAGTAGCCGATCTCCTTCGGGTTCTCGGAGTCGGTGAACTCCCAGACCGAGGTGCCGCCCTGGTACCAGGACTGGACCATGACGTCGCGCCCCTCGACCGGCACGAGCGAGCCGTTGTGGGCCACGCAGTTCTCGGTGTTGAACTGGTTGCGCGGGATCTTGTAGTACGACTTGAACGTCAGCTGGTTGCGCTTGGACAGGTCGTAGATGGCGTTGGCCCCACGGGTCGGGCCGACGGTGGTGTTGCACGTCGCCGCGCCGCCGCCGCCGAGCTCGTCGGTGAAGACGACCTTCGTGGCGTCGCTGTTGAAGGTCGCCGAGTGCCAGAACGCGAAGTTCTCGGTGTCGCTCACGCGCTCGACCACCGTGGGCGCCTTCGGGTCCTTGACGTCCATGATGATGCCGTCACCCATGCACGCGCCGGCCGCGATGTTCTTCTTGGGGTAGACGGTGATGTCGTGGCAGCCCGTGGTCGCCGAGTAGCCGGCGCCGGTCGGGCCGGTGCCGCCCGGGTTGCCGCCGTCGGGGAAGAGGTTGGGCGTCGCGACGACCCGCGAGGCGGCCGGGTTCTTCTTCGGCACCTCGACGATCGAGATGATGTCGTGCGGCGGCTGGCAGTCGGGGAACGTCGAGTTCGGCGAGTAGCTGGAGACGTAGAGGTAGTCGTTGCCCTTGTTCTTGCCCTTGCCGGGGAGCAGCGAGTGGGTGTGCGACCCGCACTTGGTCTCGACGGCCTTGAGGTAGCGCGGCGCCGACTTGTTCTTGATGTCGAAGATCTTGATGCCCTCCCACGACGACTTCTCCGTCGCCGGGGCGCTCGTGCTCGCACAGCTGTCGTCGCTGCGCGAGGAGTCGGTGGACAGGTAGAGCAGGTTGCCGCTGACGGTGATGTCGTTCTGCGACCCCGGGCAGCTGACCTGCGCGACCGTCTTGGGACGCTTCGGGTTGGAGATGTCGTAGATGACGAACCCGTTGTAGTTGCCGGCGAAGGCGTAGGTGTCCTGGAAGGCGATGTCGGACCCGGTGGACCCGGCGAAGCTGCCGACCGGTGGGGTGTTGCTCAGGTGCTGGACGGTCTTGCTGTAGCCGATCTCGTCGACCTCCAGCTGGGTGCCGGACTTGTTGAGTCCGTCCCCGGCGGAGGCGATGCCGATCCCTCCCATGGCGGTGGCCAGGGCGCTCGCGGCGGCGACCGCGAGGATGCGTGTGAGTCTCATGGGTGACCTCGATCCGTCGGCCGGGCGCGCGTCGAGACGGGTGTGTCGTGCCCGGGCAGGCGTGTGATCCGGCCACCCTGCCTCACTCAGGAACTTCTCAGAGTATGGGGAGCGTAAAGAATTCCCACAATCGCCATTGCTAGGGTGAATGGGTGACCACCCCCCTCCACGTCCCCGTCCGGCTCCGTCGTGCCGGTGTCGTCGCGGCGGTCGTGGTGGCCCTCGTCGGCTCCGCCGCGTGCACCGCGGGAGGGGGTCCGCGCCCGCCGTCACCCCCGCCACGCCCAGCGTGCCGGTGCTCCAGCCGGGGAAGCCCGGCCAGCCCAACGCCACCCTCACCGGGTCGGCGGCGGCCCCGGTCACGACGCCGGGCATCCGGCCGGGTGACGCCCGGTTCCTCACCGACATGGTCACCCACCACGCGCAGGCGATCGTCATGGTCGATGCCGTCGCGAGCGACCTCACCGACCGGCAGGTGGCCTCCCTCGCCTCGCGCATCCGCGACGAGCAGCGCCCCGAGATCGACGCCATGGCCGGCTACCTCGAGCAGCGCGGGGCTCCGGTGCCGCCCGAGGCGACCAACCCCAACCTCGTCGACCACGGGTCGCACTCGATGCCGGGCATGGCCAGCGAGAAGGACCTGCGCGAGCTCGCCGCCGCGACCGGCGCCGGCGCGGACCGGCTCTTCCTCACCCTGATGATCCGCCACCACGAGGGCGCCCTGACCATGGTCGAGGAGCACGCCCGGCAGGCCGCCGACGAGCGCGTCGAGGAGATCGCGGCCGACATCAACGTCACCCAGGCCAAGCAGATCGACCAGATGCGCGTGATGCTCGCCCGCCTCGGCTGAGCCGGACGCCGCGCGGGGCCTCGCCCGGGGCAGGATGGGCCCATGCCCGAGGGACACACCCTGTTCGCGCTGGCCCGCGACCTGCACGCCGCCTTCGCCGGCACCCGCCCCACCGTCACGAGCCCGCAGGGCCGCTTCACCGAGGGTGCCGCGCAGCTGAGCGGTCGCGAGCTGGTCGCCGCGACCTCCCGCGGCAAGCATCTGTTCCTCGAGTTCGAGGGGGAGCGCTGGCTGCACGTGCACCTCGGGCTGATCGGCACCTTCACCATCGACGAGGGGGCCTGGACGGCGGAGGCGCCCGTCGTCGGCGCGGTCCGGGTGCGGCTGGCCACGCCCCAGCACGTCGCCGACCTGCGCGGACCGACGCTCTGCGCCGTCGAGACCCCCGAGGAGGTCGCGGCGGTCCTCGACCGGCTCGGGCCCGACCCGCTGCGCCCGGACGCCGACCCCGAGCGCGCCTGGCGACGGATCAGCCGCTCCTCCCGGCCGGTCGCCGAGCTGCTCATGGACCAGGCCGTGCTGGCCGGCGTCGGCAACGTCTACCGCTCCGAGGTGCTCTTCCGGCACCGGCTCTCGCCGTTCACCGAGGGCCGCCTCGTGCGGAAGGCGTCGTGGCGCCTCGTCTGGGACGACCTCGTCCGGCTGATGCCGCTCGGGGTCGCGACCGGCCGGATCGTCACGGTGGAGGAGCAGGTGCTCGAGGTCGAGGCGGCGCTGGGTCGCGGCGAGGTGCCCCGGCTCGAGTCGCGCACCTCGGCCGTCTACAAGCGGGCCGGGGAGCCCTGCGAGGTGTGCGGTTCACGCATCCGCACCCAGGTCGTCGCCGGCCGCAACCTCTTCTGGTGCGGCCGCTGTCAGCGTCGTCGCTGACCCGCCACGGCGCCCGTCCGGCTGGTATCCACGGAGGATGACCACCGAGCCCGACCCGCACGTCCTGGACCCCCAGCACCTGCCGACCCCGTTCAGCGCCGACGAGATCCGGGCGGCCTCACCCGACGGCCGCACGCAGGTGGTGCGCGTCGAGCCCGCCGGGGCCCCCGCCGCGACCCGCCGGATCGCCTACGCCGAGGCCGGCGCGGAGGGTGCGGTCCAGGTGCGCACACCGCTGGACGCCGACGGCGAACCGGCCGGCGACCCCGTGCGCGAGGCCGTCGGCTGGGCCGACCTCCAGGCCCACGCGTCCTTCCCGGCCAACCGCACCGTGCGCGAACGGGTCCGGCTCGAGCACCCGCTCGGCGACCTCGACTGCCTGCGCTACACCGTGACCGACGGGGACGCGGTCGACCACTACTGGTTCGACCTCGCCCGCCCCGGGATGCCGGTGCTCGTCGAGTCGCGCCGCGGGGCCGACCTCGTCCTCGCGATGACCGTCGTCACCGACGAGGTCCGCCCCGCCTGAGCTCGGGTGACCGGGGTCAGTCGATGGCGTCGCAGACGTCCTCGGCCGTGCCGTGCCGCCCCAGGTGGAAGCTGCGGGTGCCGTCGGTCTCGAAGGTGACGCTCGTGCCGTGGCCCCCGAGCACGTAGAGACCGGTGTCCGGGGTGCTGCCCGGGGGCATCGTCGTGCCGAAGGCGCCGTGCACCGACGTCAGCGACGCGGGCGAGCCGTCCGGGCGGTAGGTGAAGACGGCCGTCGCGCTGAGGTCGCGCACCACGGACGCACCGGTCGCCAGGTTCGTGTAGCTCTCGACGAGGGCGCCACGGAAGAGCTGGGTCCGGGGGGTGCCGTCGGGCCAGGTCGAGGTGGTCCGGTACTCCTCCTCGTCGCGCAGCGGGGTGATGCGCACGTCGAACCCGCAGGTCGAGCGGGCGGCCGGCACGACCACCTCCTCGGTCCGGTACGGGGTCCACGGCGACCCGTGGCCGCTGCCGTGGCCGCCGTCGTGGGCACCACCGTGACCCGTGGCCAGGGCCGCGGGGGCGGCCGGGGCGGCGAGCAGGGCGACGGCGGCGAGCGGGGTCGCGAGACTCCGGAGCAGGGGCCGGGCGGTGTTCATGGGGTCTCCTAACCACTGGATGCATTCATCCGGTTAGCCCCGACCGTAACCGACGGTTACCCTCCTACGGTGGCGGAGCAGCACTGGAGGACGGTCGAGGGGCTCGTGCTGCCCCAGCCCGTGGCCCGCCACCCCGCCCTCGAGCTGGTGAACACCTTCTCCGGATGGGACGGGGCCCACGCGAGCGACTACCTCGTCTCCTTCGACCACCTCGCCGTGCTCGCGGCCGACGTCGGCCTGCTCCCCGAGCACGACGTCGCCCGCCTGCGCCGCGCGGCCTCGCGCCAGCCGGAGGTGGCCGAGGCCGCCCTCGACCGGGCCCGCACCGTGCGCGCCGTCGTGCGCGCCGCCGTCCTCGACCCCGGCGACGCCGAGGCCGTCGGGCAGCTCGGCGTCGCGACCCAGTCGGCCGCCCCCACCGTCGAGCTCGTCCCGGGCCACCCGGCGCGCTGGGTGGTCGGGGGCATCACCGCCGAGCACCTCGACCGCCCGGCCGACGCCTTCGCCTGGGCGGCCGCCGACCTCGTGACCCGGCCCGAGGTCGCCTCGGTCCGCAGCTGCCCCGGCCTCGGGTGCGGCTGGGTCTTCCTCGACCCCACGGGCCGGCGCCGCTGGTGCTCGATGCGCTGGTGCGGCAACCGCGCCAAGGTCCGGGCCCACGCCGAGCGGCGCCGGACGGCCGAGCGCCGTCGCTGACCCCGGCTCCCGAGCCGTCCCGTCCGGTCGCGAGCCCCACCGTCGTGGCTCGCGAGGACGCGAACGGGCTCGCGAGCCGGTTCGCGCGCCGCCGCGTCGAGGGGGTGCGCTACGCCGTGGGCGAACGCGGAACACCGTGCGCCCGCCCCCGCGTTGACCACCCTGTAGGACGCGCGACCCGTGCCTTCGACATCGAGGGCACCCCGCTCAGGTCACGCGACTAGCATCGAGGGGACTCGACGTCAGGAGAAGCACCATGTTCGAACGGTTCACCGACCGCGCACGCCGCGTCGTCGTGCTCGCCCAGGAGGAGGCGCGCGGTCTCAACCACAACTACATCGGGACCGAGCACATCCTGCTCGGCCTGATCCACGAGGGCGAAGGCGTCGCGAGCAAGGCCCTCGAGAGCCTCGGCATCAGCCTCGAGGCCGTCCGCGAGCAGGTGCAGGAGATCATCGGCCAGGGCCAGCAGGCCCCCACCGGGCACATCCCGTTCACCCCGCGCGCCAAGAAGGTCCTCGAGCTCAGCCTGCGCGAGGCCCTCCAGCTCGGCCACAACTACATCGGCACCGAGCACATCCTCCTCGGCCTCATCCGCGAGGGTGAGGGCGTCGCCGCCCAGGTGCTCGTCAAGCTCGGCGCCGACCTCTCGCGGGTGCGTCAGCAGGTCATCCAGCTCATCTCCGGCTACCAGGGTGGCAAGGAGGGCTCGGCCCAGGGCGCCGGGTCGGCGCAGGGCGGCCCCGCCGAGGGCACCCCGGCCGGCTCGCTGGTCCTCGACCAGTTCGGGCGCAACCTCACCCAGGCGGCGCGCGAGGGCAAGCTCGACCCGGTCATCGGGCGCGAGAAGGAGATCGAGCGGGTCATGCAGGTGCTCTCCCGCCGCACGAAGAACAACCCCGTCCTCATCGGCGAGCCCGGCGTCGGCAAGACCGCCGTCGTCGAGGGCCTGGCCCAGGACATCGTGCGCGGCGAGGTCCCCGAGACCCTCAAGGACAAGCAGCTCTACACCCTCGACCTCGGCGCGCTCGTCGCCGGCAGCCGCTACCGCGGTGACTTCGAGGAGCGGCTGAAGAAGGTCCTCAAGGAGATCCGCACCCGCGGCGACATCGTCCTGTTCATCGACGAGATCCACACCCTCGTCGGGGCCGGTGCGGCCGAGGGCGCCATCGACGCCGCCTCCATCCTCAAGCCGATGCTGGCCCGCGGCGAGCTGCAGGTCATCGGCGCGACGACGCTCGACGAGTACCGCAAGCACATCGAGAAGGACGCCGCGCTCGAGCGCCGCTTCCAGCCCATCCAGGTCGCCGAGCCGACCCTCGCGCACGCCATCGAGATCCTCAAGGGCCTGCGCGACCGCTACGAGGCGCACCACCGGGTGTCCATCACCGACGGCGCGCTCGTCGCGGCGGCCAACATGGCCGACCGGTACGTCAACGACCGCTTCCTCCCGGACAAGGCGATCGACCTCATCGATGAGGCGGGCGCGCGCTTGCGCATCCGCCGGATGACCGCACCGCCGGACCTGCGCGAGTTCGACGAGAAGATCGCGGGCGTGGTCCGCGAGAAGGAGTCGGCCATCGACGGCCAGGACTTCGAGAAGGCCGCGCGCCTGCGCGACGACGAGAAGAACCTGCGCACCGAGAAGGCACGTCGTGAGGCCGAGTGGAAGTCCGGCGACATGGACGTCATCGCCGAGGTCGACGAGGAGCTCATCGCCGAGGTCCTCGCCGCGTCGACGGGCATCCCGGTCTTCAAGCTGACCGAGGAGGAGTCCAGCCGCCTGCTCCACATGGAGGACGAGCTGCACAAGCGCGTCGTCGGCATGGACGAGGCCATCAAGTCGCTCTCGCAGGCCATCCGCCGCACGCGGGCCGGCCTCAAGGACCCGCGCCGTCCGGGCGGCTCGTTCATCTTCGCCGGCCCCACCGGCGTCGGGAAGACCGAGCTCGCGAAGACCTTGGCGGAGTTCCTCTTCGGCGACGAGGACAGCCTCATCCAGCTCGACATGTCGGAGTACAGCGAGAAGCACACCGTCTCGCGGCTCTTCGGCTCGCCCCCCGGTTACGTGGGGTACGAGGAGGGTGGCCAGCTCACCGAGAAGGTGCGCCGGAAGCCGTTCTCGGTCGTGCTCTTCGACGAGGTCGAGAAGGCGCACCCGGAGATCTTCAACAGCCTCCTCCAGGTGCTCGAGGACGGCCGGCTCACCGACTCCCAGGGTCGGATGGTCGACTTCAAGAACACGGTCATCATCATGACGACCAACCTCGGCACCCGGGACATCTCCAAGGGCACGCTCGGCTTCTCCGCCGGCCCCGACAGCCGGTCGGACTACGACCGGATGAAGGCCAAGGTGCAGGACGAGCTCAAGCAGCACTTCCGCCCCGAGTTCCTCAACCGCGTCGACGACACCATCGTCTTCCCGCAGCTGTCCCAGGCCGAGATCGTCCAGATCGTCGACCTCGAGATCGCCAAGCTCGACAAGCGGCTCAAGGACAAGGACATGGGGATGGAGCTCACCCCGGCCGCGAAGAACCTCCTCGCGGTCAAGGGCTACGACCCCGTGCTCGGTGCCCGTCCGCTGCGCCGGACGATCCAGCGCGAGATCGAGGACGTCCTCTCGGAGAAGATCCTCTTCAACGAGCTGAAGTCCGGCGAGATCGTCGCGGTCGACGCCACCGGCGAGGCCAAGGACGACACGTTCACCTTCCAGGGGATGCCGCACAGCCGCGGCATCGAGCTGCCGGTCGTCGCGGCCGAGGTGGTCGAGGGCTGAGCCCCGCCCACCTCCCGCACCGAGGGCCCCCGACGCACCAGTCGGGGCCCTCGGCGTCCGCGGTCGCGATATTTCCACGGTCGACGACGGATTCCGTAGGTCCTTGGGGCTGGGGCAGAAACTTACTGTTCCTTTACCCACCAGACGGCTCGGGTGTCGCACACTGGAGCTGCAAGGGCCTCCGGGGCACCTTGCAGCGGCCCGCCACCACCCCTGCGGTGGCGGGCCGCACCCATGCCCGGACCCCTCGCTGCTGGCGCCGGACGGTCCCTCGAGGGGCCTCCCGACGCCGCTACGCTGCCTCCGTGGCCCCGCAGACCCCGGATTCCGCAGCCCCCGTGCGCGGTGGCGCACCCTCGTCCCCGACGTGGTCGGTGCGCCCCGCCCGGACGGCCGACGTGCGGGCCATCCGGGCCCTCGTCACGCCCCTGGCCGAGCAGCGCGTCCTGCTCCAGAAGGAGGCGGTGGCCTACTACGAGTCGGTCGGTGACTTCGTCGTCGCGGAGGAGGACGGACGGGTCGTCGGGTGCGGCGCGCTGCACGTGCTCTGGGAGGACCTCGGCGAGGTGCGCACGCTGGCCGTCGACGCCTCCGCGCTCGGGCGGGGGTCGGGTCGGCGGTGCTCGACGCGCTCGTCGGGCGGGCCCGGCTGCTCGGGCTCTCGCGGTTGTTCTGCCTGACCTTCGAGACCGCCTTCTTCGGGCGCCACGGCTTCGAGGCCATCGAGGGCCAGGCCGTCGAGCCCGCCGTCTACGCCGAGCTGCTGCGCTCCTACGACGAGGGCGTGGCCGAGTTCCTCGACCTCGAGCGGGTCAAGCCGAACACCCTGGGCAACACCCGGATGCTCCGCGTCCTCTGAGCCCCGCTGGGTCGCTCGGTCAGCCGACGGGGCGGTCGACGCGGTGCTGTTCGGTGGCCGCGTCGGGCCCGACCGCGTGGGGCACGACCTCGTCGGGCACGACCTCGCCGGGCACGACCTCGGTGCCGGACCCGTCGTCGCCCGGCACGAGGTCGTCGGGCGCCGGCCCGGCGCGGGACCCGGCGACGTCGGCGTGCCGCGGGGCCGGCCGGCGTAGCACGAGCACGAGCACCGTGACCGCTCCCGCGACGAGCACGACGACGAGCAGGACGAGCCCGAGGCCGAGCGGCAGCGCCCATCCGGCCCGGTCGCGGGCGTCGTCGGCCAGCGTCGTGGCCCGCGCGACGTTCCCGCCGGCCAGGGCGGTCACGGCGCCGTCGGCCCGCTCGCGCACACCGAGCAGCCCGGCGCCGAGGTCGGTGAGCGGGTCGTGGTCGGCGCTCGCGGTGCGCCGCGCGGCCCCGACGTCGGTGATCGCGGACGCGGCGAGGGGCAGGCTGGTCGCGAGGTCGGCGTAGTCGTCGTCGAGCGAGGCCTCCTCGTAGGACTCGCGGACCGCCTTCGGCACGGGCAGGCCGGTGGCCCGGGCGGCCTCCTGCACCGCGGCGGCCTTCGCGCCGAGCGGGGCGACGGCGTCGCGCACGCGGGTCGCGCGGTCGAAGTCCCAGACGGTCATCGCGTCGCGCAGGCCCTCGGGCGGGACCCACGCCCCGTCGGCGCGGTCGAGCGCGGCGTAGGCCTTGCGGGCGGCGGCGCGGGGCACGAGCTTCTTGGCCTGGGCCGGGGTGAGCACCCACTCCGAGAACACCTTCGGGGCGTTCGTGACGCGGCCGCGGCTCTCGACGAGGTCGAGCCAGTCGGTCCACGAGGTGCGCCCGCCGCTCGGGGTGACGAGACCCGCGGGGTCGTAGGCCCGCTCGCCCCGCACACCGGCGCCGACGACGGCCGCGAAGGTCTTGTCGTCGAGCTTCCCGAGGAGCTCGGTCATCACCCGGTAGGAGGCGGGGTAGGCGTAGGAGTCGACGTCGGCGGTGCGGCTGCCGGCATCGCCCTCCCAGGAGTTGAGGGGCACCGCCCCGTCCGCGGAGCGGGAGACCTTGGAGTGCGGACGCGGCGTGCCGCCGGTGGCCTCGACCGCCCGCTCGGCGATGGACTGCGCGAGCCCCTCGTAGAGCCAGCGGCCCTCGAAGCTCTCGCCGGACACCCAGGCGTGCGACAGCTCGTGGAAGATCAGGTCGTCGTCGAGCTGCTCGCCGACGACGATCTCGTCACCCGTCGGGTCGAACCAGCCGTCGTAGCCGCGCAGCGACGGCGAGGCGTCCTCGCGGATGCGCTGGAGGCCGCCCGGCCACGGGTTGCCGACGAGCCGCTCGAGCTGGGGGAGCCCGGCGGTGACCTTCCCGGCGACGAACGAGGACCACTTCTCGTCGTCGGGGAAGGACTCGAGGGTCAGCGAGAGGTCGCCGACGTCGACCGTGCGCTCCTTGGCCCGCTTCGGGTCCCGGAACGACACCGCCGCCCAGAGCCCACCCTCGAAGGTGTTCTCGGTGGCGGTGTACGTGGTGGTGTCGCCGTCCCCCGCGGGCGTGAACCCGTCGACGGTGCTCGTGAAGGACATCGCCGACGGCGCGACGACCTGCACGGTGTTGTGCCCCTCGTCGCCGGGGCCGTACGCGACGAAGGTGGCGTAGCCGGGCCCGACGCGCGTGTTGTTGTCCGAGCGGGGCGGGGCGCCGGGGATGTCGAAGGTCAGGACGATGCGGCGCTTCTGGTGGTAGCGCAGGTCGGGGAAGGTGATCCGCGCCAGCTGGGTGCTCGGGTCGTCGCTCCCCGAGAGCGACACCGGCAGCTCACCGCCCCCGCTGACCGCCGTGACCTTCTCGATGCCGGCCGGCACGGGGATCGTGTAGGCGTCGAAGTAGTAGGTGTAGACCCCGCCGTCGGCCTGCTTGTCCGGGCTGACGTTCTCGAGGTCGACGGTCATCCGGGTGTGGACGACCTCGGCCTTCGTGTCGAGGACGTAGCGGCTCGTCGCGCTCGCCGACAGGCCCTCGGCGGCGGCCGCGACCGGGGCGCCGAGCAGCGCGGCGGAGGCCGCGAGCGCACTGACGAGGGCGACGCCGGCGGCGCGCAGGACCATCCTCGCCATGCGGTCCCTCCGGGTCGGTGCGCCCACCGGTGGGGGCGTTCGACCGATGCTAGGCAGAAAGTCCGGGAAATCTCAGGACTACCCGGGAGTTCGGACGCGCGGCGGCGTCCGGAAAGGGCGACGAGGGACATTCTCGCGCATTGTCCGGGTTTCCTCCCCCCTCCGCCGGGAGGGTCAGCTGGCCTTCTTCTCGGCCTTCTTGCCCGTCGACTTCTTGGCCGTGGTCTTCGTGGCGGCGGCCTTCTTCGTGGCGGGGGCCTTCTTCGCCGCCGCCTTCTTCGCCGTCTTCTTCGCCGGGGCCGGCGCCTCCCCGCGGGAGGCCTTGGCCTTCTCGACCGAGCGGGACAGGGCCGCGAGCAGGTCGACGACCTCGCCGGACTCCTCCTCCTCGGGCGCGGCCACCCGCACCTCGCCGCCCTCGACCTTGGCCCGCACCAGCTCCTTGACGGCCAGGGCGTAGTCGTCCTCGTACTCGTCGGGCTCGTAGTCGCCGGCCAGCTGGTCGATGAGCATGCGCGCCATGTCCATCTCCTGCCGGCTGGCCTTCTGGTCCTCGGTGACCGCGGCGAAGTCGGCGGCCCGGATCTCGTCGGGCCAGAGCATCGTCTGCATGACGATGACGCCGTCGCGCACGCGCAGCACGGCCATCGTCGTCCGGGTGCGGATCGCGACGGTGACGATGGCCATCCGCTTCTCGGTCTCGAGGGCGTCGCGCAGCAGCACGTACGGCTTGGTGGCGGACTTGTCGGGCTCGAGGTAGTAGCTCTTGTCGAGCCACATGGGGTCGATCTGGTCGGCGGGGACGAACTTCGTCACGCCGATCTCCTTGGACGAGGTGCTCGGCAGGTCGGCGAAGTCGTCGTCGGTGAGCACGACCATGTCGCCGTCCTCGGTCTCGTAGCCCTTGGCGATGTCGTCGTAGCTCACCTCCTCGCCGTCGATCGAGCAGGTGCGCTTGTACTTGATGCGCCCGCCGTCCTCGCGGTGCACCTGACGGAACTGCACGTCGTGGTTCTCGGTGGCGGAGTACAGGCGCACGGGCACGTTGACCAGCCCGAAGGAGACCGCACCCTTCCAGATCGCTCGCATCGTCCCAGCGTAGGCGGGTCGCGGGCCGCTGGGGAGGGGTCGGGTCGCCCGGCCTCAGGCGCCGATGACGACGACGGCCTCGACGAGCGGACCGAGCGGGTCGGGCAGGGCGTCGGGGTCGAGCCGGTCGGCGAGCCGCGCCGCCAGCCGGACCTTGCGCCCGGACCCCGACCCGGCGAAGCGGTGCAACTGCTCGGCGACCGGCCGTCCGCGCCAGTGCGGCATCTGGGCGAGGGACTCGAACGCGCCGAGCTCGGACATCCCCGCGAGGGCGTCGAGGACGGCGTCCGGGCCGAGGGAGCGGATGAGGACGTCCTCGAGGTCGCGGTCGCAGACGAGCACGCCGTGCCAGCCGAGCTCCTCGACCGTCTCGGCCCGCACCCCGTGCCGGCGCAGCGCCCCGACCGCGAACCGCACCTCCGGGGCGTCGACGAGCGCGAGCACGCCGGGGCCCGGCCCGCCGAGGGCGTCGAGGTGCGCGGCGAGGTTGGTGACCCCACCCATCGGCACGACCTCGGCGGGCGCACCCCGGCGGGCGAGCAGGGCGCGCACGAGCACCGCGTCGCTCTCGCCCTCGACGAGCACGACCGGCCCGCCGGTGCCCATGGCCTCCATGTCCGTGACCGTAGCCCGAGCGGGCGGGCAGGATGGGCCCATGCGCCCGATGCTCGCGACCGCCGCGGAGGCCCCGCCGCGCGGCGACGCCTGGGTGCACGAGGTGAAGTGGGACGGGATGCGCGTGCTCGTCGACGTGCGCGGCGGTTCGGTGACGGTCTCGTCGCGGACCGAGCGCGACGTCACCCCGGCCTTCCCCGAGCTCGACGGCCTCGCCGACACCTACGACGACCTGCTGCTCGACGGCGAGGTCGTCGCGATGGACGACGGCCGCCCCAGCTTCCACGCCCTCGCCGAGCGGATGCACGTCACGAAGCGGCGCCAGGCCGAGAAGCTCGTGGCGTCGCGGCCGGTCACCCTCATGGTCTTCGACCTGCTGCGCCTCTTCGGCCAGGACCTCACCCGCCAGCCGTGGAGCGTGCGCCGGAAGCTCCTCGAGGAGCTCGAGCTCGACGGCCGCTCGTGGCACGTCCCCGAGGTCCACGACGACGGCGAGCTGCTGCTGCGGGTCACCGGCGAGCAGGGGCTCGAGGGCGTGGTCAGCAAGCGCCGCTCGGCGACCTACCTGCCGGGCCGGCGCTCGGCGGACTGGCGCAAGGTGGCTCACCGGCGCACCTACTCGGTCGTCGTCGGGGGTTGGCGGCCGGAGGTCGGGTCGGGCGCGTCGTCCGCCGACCGGCTCGGGGCGGTGCTCGTCGGGCTGCCCGACGACGACGGCGGCTGGCGCTACGCGGGCCGGGTGGGCTCGGGGCTGGCCGGGTCCGCCGGGGCGGCGCTGCTGCGGCGGCTGCGGTCCGCCGAGTGCGACACCTCCCCGTTCTCCGACGAGGTGCCGCGCATCGACGCGTCGGGCACGACGTGGGTGCAGCCGCGGCTGGTCGTCGAGGTGCGCACGCTGATGCTCACCGCCGACCACCGGCTGCGCCAGCCGACCTACCTCGGCGTCCGGCACGACCTGACGCCCGAGGAGCTGCGGGAGGTGGAGGAGGGTGGCTGAGCGGTACGTGCCGTCGGTGACGCGGGTCGAGGTGGCCGGGCGCCGGTTGAAGCTGACCAGCCTCGAGAAGGTGATGTACCCCGCCACCGAGACGACCAAGGGCGAGGTGCTCGACTACTACGCGCGCATCGCCGAGGTGATGCTGCCGCACCTCGCCGACCGGCCGGTCACGCGGGTGCGCTGGCCGCACGGCGTCGAGGACCAGATGTTCTTCGAGAAGAACCTGCCGTCCGGGGCGCCGTCGTGGCTGCCGCGGGTGCCCATCGACGACGTCACCTACCCGCTCGTGGCCGGGGTCGCCGAGATCGCCTACCTCGTCAACCTCAACTCCCTCGAGCTGCACGTCCCGCAGTGGACGGTCGACGCGGACGGCGTGCGGCAGAACCCGAACCGGCTGGTGATCGACCTCGACCCGGGCAAGCCGGCGGGGCTGCACGAGTGCGCCCAGGTCGCCCTGGTCCTGCGGGCTCGGCTCGAGCGGCTGGGGCTCGAGCTGTACCCGGTCACCTCGGGCAGCAAGGGGATGCAGCTGTACGCGGGGCTCGGCGGCGACCTGTCCTCCGACGAGGTCCGTGAGCTGGCGATGCAGCTGGCCCAGGAGATGACGAAGAAGCACCCGGACCTCGTGCTCTGGAAGATGACCAAGTCGCTGCGCCCGGGGAAGGTCTTCCTCGACTGGAGCCAGAACGTCGCCGCGAAGACGACCATCAGCCCGTACTCCATGCGCGGGCGCGAGCTGCCCCACGTCGCGGCGCCGCGCACCTGGGACGAGGTGGAACGCGGTGCGCAGGAGCCGGACTCGCTGCAGCAGCTGATGTTCGACGAGGTGCTCGAGCGCGTCGAGCGCGACGGCGACCTCCTCGCCGACCTCCCCTGACCCCCGGCTCCCGCCCGACTTGTTGCCCAGAACCCACCGGGACGGGCGCGAGAACGCGCTCCCGAGGTGGGTTCTGGGCAATCAGTGGGTCATCGAGGCTACACAGCGAGCGCACAGCGGGGGCATTCGCGGGCGGCGCAGCGTGGGGCCATGACCAGGACCCGCACCCCGAACCCTCGTCCCTCCGGCCGGCGCGTCCTCGGGGCGCTCACCTCGGCCGCCGCCGTCGCGCTCGTCGGCACCGCAGCCCTCCCACCGGCCGCGGCGGCCGCAGCGGGGGTGCTCGACCCGCACCCCCGGGTCCTCCGGGCGGCGCCCGACCTGGCGGCCCTCCCGTCGGAGGCCAACACGCGGGCGGTCACCTACCGCTGGGACGGCACCCGGTTCGTCCGCGCAGACCTCGCCTGACCCCCGCCCCCACCACCCACTCCGTGCGACGTGAGGGCGGTTGTGACCCCCGAGACGTGCGTCGAACCGCCCGCACCCCGCACGAGGTCGGGGTCAGGGGGTGCGCAGGCGGGGGCAGCCGGCGCACTCGACGCACCCGGGCAGGGCGTAGATGAGGCAGCACGACTGCCGCGGAAGGGTTCCCGGCCGCACGACACCGGCCGCGCCCTCGGCCTCCCGCCGGGCCGCGGCCCACATGTCGTCGACCAGCGCCGAGCGGACGTGCGGCCCGAGCCGCACCGAGGACGGGTACGCCTGGGCCAGCGGCGCGGCGACCGCGCGGTAGTCGTCCTCGGCGGCGTCGAGCCGGGCGCCGAGGTCGCCGTCGTCGGCGACCAGCCCGACGAGCCGCACGACGTCGGGCACGAGCGCGCCGCCGAGGGAGAACGTGAGGTCGGGCAGCAGGGCCCGCCACGGACCGGCGGCCGCTGCGTGCGCCGCCGTGTGCGCGGGCACCTGGAGCAGCCACTGCAGGACGAAGACGGCCGCGACGGCCGGCGGGGCGACGCCGTCGTACCAGCGGGCGTGCAGCACCCCGAGGCCGCGTTGCCACCCCTCGACCTGCGCGCCGTCGAGCCGCCGGGGCAGCGGAGGGCCCTCGGCGGTGAAGCGCAGCCACGCGTGCCGCCGGGACATGCGAACAGCGGCGGCACCCGGGTCGGGTGCCGCCGCCGTGCTCGTGGAGCCGGGGTGGGTCAGGAGTTGGCCTTCTCGTAGGCCTCCTGGACCTCCGTGGAGATCCGCCCGCGCTCGCTGATGTCGTAGCCGTTGGAGCGGGCCCACTCGCGGATCGCACTGACGTCGCGGCGGGCCCCCTTGCCCGACGACCCTGCCGACCGACCGCTGGAGCGGCGTCCGCCGGTGCGCTCGGCGTGGCCGATCCACACGGCGAGCGAGTCGCGGAGCTTGGCGGCGTTGGCGCTCGTGAGGTCGATCTCGTAGCTGACGCCGTCGAGCGAGAACGTCACCGTCTCGTCGGCGGGCGACTCCTTGTCGACGTCGTCGACGAGCAGGACCTGGACCTTCTTGGCCATCTGTGTTTCCTTCGGAGGTGGATGATTTCCGGGACGGCACCGAGCCTGCCCCATGACGGTTATACCCTCGGTATAGTAATCGTAAAGCAAAGGTAAAGACTGCGCATTCGCAGAAAACTCAGGGACGATTGCCGTCCGTCGCGCCGGCGTCCCCGGGGGTTTCCGTGATGTCGTCGGCCGGTGCATTTCCGGCGGCACCCGCGCCCGCATCGGCCGCTGACCTGCGACGATCCTCGTCGGCCTCGAACTTGCTCTGCGCCAACCGTTCCCGGCGGTCGCCCTCGATCATCCGGGTGATGATCACGTAGAAGAACGCCGCGACGACGATGGTCGGCACGATGGCCACGAGGTAGGGGACGAGCGAATCCATCGGCTCAGGCCTCCGGCTTGAGATGGGGGAAGAGGATGGTCTCGCGGATGGAGGCTCCGGTGAAGAGCATGACGAGCCGGTCGATTCCCAGACCGAGCCCGCCCATCGGCGGTGCACCGTATTCGAGGGCCCGCAGAAAGTCCTCGTCGAGCTGCATCGCCTCGGGGTCGCCGCCGGCCGCACGCAGCGACTGCGCGGTGAGCACCTCGCGCTGGACGACGGGGTCGACGAGCTCGGAGAACCCGGTGCCGCGCTCGACCCCGGCGATGATCAGGTCCCAGGCCTCGATGAGCCCCGGCGCGCTGCGGTGGGGCCGGGCCAGCGGCTGGGCGATGGCCGGGTAGTCGCAGAGGAACGTCGGCTGGAGCAGCTGCGGCTCGACGAGCTCGCCGAGCAGCTCGAGGAAGACCTTGTCCTTCTCGAGCCCCGGGTCGACCTCGACCCCGTGCCGCTCGGCGTACCCGAGGAGGGTCTCGCGCGGGGTGTCGATCGTGACGGTCTCGCCGACGACCTCGCTCACCGCGTCGTACACCGGCAGCCAGCGCCATTCGCCGTCGAGGTCGACCGTGCCGGCCGGGGTCTCGACCTGCCGCGAGCCGAGCTCGTCGGCGACGCCGAGGTACAGGTCGCGCATCAGCGCCCCGATGGAGGTCTGGTCGCCCCAGGCCTGGTAGGCCTCGAGCATCGTGAACTCCGGTGAGTGCGTGGCGTCGACGCCCTCGTTGCGGAAGATCCGGCCCATCTCGTAGACCCGGTCGACCCCGCCGACGACGGCCTTCTTGAGGTTCAGCTCGAGGGCGATGCGCAGGACCATCTCGTGGTCGAAAGCGTTCATGTGCGTCCGGAACGGCCGGGCCGCGGCGCCACCGTGGACGAGCTGGATGACGGGGGTCTCGACCTCGACGTACCCCTGCCCGTCGAGCACCGAGCGCACGGCGCGCAGGGCCGCGGCCTTGGTGCGCACCATGTCGCGGGCCTCCTGGCGCACGACGAGGTCGGCGTAGCGCTGGCGCACCCGCGACTCCTCGGACAGCTCCTTGTGCAGCACCGGCAGCGGCCGCAGCGCCTTGCTCGCCATCCCCCAGCGCGTGGCCATCACCGAGAGCTCACCCCGGCGTGAGGAGATGACCCGGCCCTCGACCCACACGTGGTCGCCGAGGTCGACGTCGGCCTTCCAGGCGGCCAGCGCCTCCTCGCCCACCTCGGCGAGGCTGAGCATCACCTGGAGGCGGGTACCGGCGCCCTCCTGGAGCGTGGCGAAGGCGAGCTTGCCGGTGTTCCGGACGAAGACGGCGCGGCCGGCGACCGCGACGACGTCGTCGGTCTCGGCACCGGTCTCGAGGTGCCCCCACCGCTCGCGGACCTCCTCGAGGGAGTGCGTGCGCGGGACGGCGACGGGGTAGGCCTCGCCGCCGGCCCCGATGAGGCGGTCGCGCTTCTCGCGACGGACCCGCATCTGCTCGGGCAGGTCGACCTCGGGGACGGCGGGGGTGGCGTTCTCGGTCACGGTGCTCAAGCGTACGGGGGCCCGCCGGAGCGCCGGACCGGCGGCCGGGACGTGGTCGCGTGCGCTGACCAGCGGCGCGTCCGGGGTCGAGCCCTCCCCGGCGCTCGCGGTGGGGACCGACGGATGGCCGGGTGACGCACGTCGTACGCCTGGGGCATCCGCCGAACGGCTGAGAAGTGCTCTGCGGGAGGCGAGCCGGGCCAGTCCCCACCATCGTCAGGGGCGCGGGCGAGGCCTACCTGCACCCCCCACCCTCTCGACGGTGACCGGTTCACGACGGGCCGGACAAAGTTGTCACTCCGTGCCGCCCAGGAGAACCATGCGTCGGGACTCGTTCCCGAGCCCGTCCGCGCCCGCGCGCCCGTCCCGCATCCTGCGTCCCGTCCTGGCAGGCGTCCTCGCCGCCGGAGCCGGGTTGGGAGGCATACAAGCCACATCGAGGACAGCAACGGCACGACGGACACCGCCTGCTCACCGTGCTCGTCCAGCCCGGACCGACGGCGACGCCGGACCGTGCGACGACGCCGCAGAATGTGCCGGTCACGCTGTCCCCGCTGGGCAACGACACCCCGGGCAACGCCACCGACGGCTCGGACGGGTCGTGGGACGTCACCTCGGTGACCTCGGTCCGGCTGCTGCCGGACGGGCTGCCCCGCGGCAGCACGGTCTCGGCGGACGGCAAGACGGCGACGGTCCCGGGCCAGGGCACCTTCACCGTCGGCGCCGACGGCGTGGTGACCTTCACCCCGGAGGCGGGCTTCACCGGCACCGTGGCCCCCATCGGCTACTCGGTGGCGGACGCGAACGGCACGACGGTCGAGGCGACCGTCCGGGTCGTGGTCGGCCCGGCCGGTGTCGTCGCGCCGAACAAGGTCGCCGCGAAGCCGGGTACGCCCGTCACGGTCGACGTGCTCGCCAACGACACCCCGCCCACGGGCGAGGAGTGGGTGCCGAGCTCGGTCTGCCTCGTGCCGCACGGCACCTGCCTCAAGGAGTACACCGAGGACGGGGTCGGGACCTGGGTGGTCAACCCCGACGGGACGATCACCTTCACGCCCGCCGACGGCTACAGCGGCACGGCGACGATCGCCTACTCGGTGACCGACACGGCCGGCAACGTCTACACGACGACGCTGACCATCACGGTGCCGCCGGGCTCGCTCGCGCAGACCGGTGCCGAGCTGGCGCCGTTCCTGCTCACCGGGTTCGGGGCGCTGTTCGCCGGTGTGCTGCTCGTCGGCGTGGCCCGTCGTCGCCGCCGCGTGGTGGTCGAGGGCGCCTGACGGATCCTGTCGGTCCTGCTCGCTACGGTCCTCCCGTGGCGAGCAGGCGGCAGGCGTGGGAGGAGGGGCTGCCGGCCCGGCGGCTCGAGCGGGTCCAGCATATCGAGCTGCCCGAGCCCGGCACCTGGCCGCGCACCGTCCCGGCCGTCGAGCAGGTCCTCACCCACGGCCTCGACCTCGCCCGCTGCACGGTGCTCGTCGGCGAGAACGGCTCGGGCAAGTCGACCCTCGTCGAGGCCCTGGCCATGGCCGCGGGGATGAACGCCGAGGGCGGGTCCACCGGTGCCCAGCACCGCACGCACGCCAGCGAGTCACCGCTGCACGAGTGGGTCCGGGTGGTCCGCGACCCCGGGGCGCCGCGCTGGGGCTACTTCGTGCGCGCCGAGACGATGCACGGCCTCTTCACCTACCTCGACACCTCCCGGTCGGAGTCGCCGTGGAGCCGCGACCCGCTCTTCCACACGCTGTCGCACGGAGAGTCGTTCGTCGCGCTCCTCGGTACGAAGCGGTTCCGGGGTGAGGGGCTGTTCGTGCTCGACGAGCCCGAGGCCGGGTTGTCGTTCTCCGCGCAGCTGCACCTCGTCGCCGAGCTCACCGAGATGGCCCGGCGGCCGCGTACCCAGGTCGTCATCGCCACCCACTCACCGGTGCTGGCGGCCATCCCCGGGGCGAGGCTCCTCGAGCTCGGCGAGCACGGCGTCCGGCGCAGCACGTGGGAGGACCTCGACGTCGTCGCCCACCACCGCGGCTTCCTCGAGCACCCCCGCCGCTACCTGCGGCACGTCGTCGACGACCTCGACGACCTCTGACGCCCGGAGGCGACCCTCACCGCTCGGCGAGCGTCATCTCGAGGGAGTAGGCGTCGGCGTCGTAGCAGTGGTTCGCGTGCTCGATCGGCTCGCCGTGCGGCCCGAAGGCCGTGCGGGTCATCGTCAGCACGGGACGGGTGCCCTGCAGCCCGAGCCGGCGGCGCTCCTCGGGTGTCGGCATCCGGGCCCCGATGGCCTGCCGGGCGACGACGGGGACGGCGCCCCGGGCCCGCAGCGCGGCGTACAGGCCGGTCGACTCCAGCTCCTCGGACGTCAGGTCGGACAGGTTCGGGGGCAGCCAGTTGTGCAGGACGGCCAGCGGTCGCCCGTCAACGACCCGCAGCCGGACCACGCCGAGCAGCGGTGTGTCGGAGGGCAGCTCGAGGGCGGTGGCGGCTGCGAGGTCGGTCGTGACCCCGAGCGAGAGCACCGTGGTCCCCGGTGTCCGGCCCGAGCGCACGAGGTCGTCGTGCAGGCTGGACAGCTCGGCCTGCCGGTGGACCCGCGCCGGCGCGACGGTGGTGCCGATGCCGCGGCGCCGGACGAGCAGGCCGCGGTCGACGAGGTCCTGCATCGCGCGCCGCACGGTGGGGCGGGACAGGCCGATCCGGGCCGCGAGGTCGACCTCGTTCTCGACGGAGTCGCCGGGGGCGAGGGTCCCGGAGCGGACGGCGTCCCCGAGCTGCTCGGCCAGCTGGTGCCAGAGCGGGATCGGGGAGGTGCGGTCGATGCGCACGTCCAACCGTCGGGCCACCATGGTCGGGACTGTACAGCGGGTCCCGGGCCGTGTCAGTATGTCCTGACAAAGGAGGTCACATGCGGATCGGTCTCGCCGGTGCCGGGAGGATCGGCGCCTTCCACGCCCGGACCCTCGCCGGGCTCGACGGCGTGGAGCACCTCGTCGTCGCCGACGCGGACGCCGCCCGGGCCACCGCCGTCGCCGACTCGCTCCCCGCGGCCACCGCGACCTCCGTCGACCAGCTGCTCGACGCCGACCTCGACGCCCTCGTCGTCGCGACCTCGACCCCCGGCCACGCGCCCCTCGTGCGGGCCGCCGTCGCCGCCGGGGTCCCCGCCTTCGTCGAGAAGCCGGTGGCGGCCACGCTCGAGGAGACCGTCGACGTCGTCCGGCTCGTCGAGGCCGCCGAGGTCCCCGTGCACGTCGGCTTCCAGCGTCGCTTCGACACGGGCTACCGGCGGGCTCGCGAGGCCGTGGCCTCCGGCGAGCTCGGGTTCGTCCACCTCCTGCGCGCCACCACCTCGGACCGGCGTCCGCCGCACGCCGACTACCTCCCCACCTCGGGCGGCATCTTCCGCGACTGCGCCGTGCACGACGCCGACGTCGTCCGCTTCGTCACCGGCCGGGAGGTCGTGCGGGTGCAGGCCGTCGGCGGGGCCAAGGGCGAGCCGTTCTTCGCCGCCGCCGGTGACGTCGCCACGGCCGCCGCGCTGCTGACCCTCGACGACGGCACCGTCGCGGTCCTCACGACCACGCGCCACTCCGGCCAGGGGCACGACGTGCGCCTCGAGGTCGTCGGGTCCGAGGGGTCGGTGGCGGTGGGGCTGGACCACTCCCTGGCCCTGCGCAGCGTCGAGGACGACGTCGACTTCCCCCGCGGGCCCGTCCACGACGCGTTCATGGACCGCTTCGAGCCGGCCTACCGCACCGAGCTCGCCGCCTTCCTCGACGTCGCGCGCGGCGCCACCCCGAGCCCCTGCACGGTCCGCGACGCCCTCGAGGCGTTCCGGGTCGTCGAGGCCTGCACCATCGCCCTCACCGAGGGGCGACCCGTCGCCCTGTCCGAGATCCCCACCACCTGAAGGACCCTGATGAGCACCGCCGTACCCGTCCGCCAGCGCATCGCCGGGGCCCCCATCTCCTGGGGCGTCTGCGAGGTGCCCGGCTGGGGCCACCAGATGTCCCCCGACGACGTCCTCGCCCAGATGCACGCGGTCGGCCTGTCCGCCACCGAGTTCGGGCCCGACGGCTTCCTGCCCGACAGCCCGGAGGGGAAGGTCTCGACGCTCGAGGGCGCCCACCTGCGCGCCGTCGGCCAGTTCGTGCCGGTCGTGCTCCACGACCCGCAGGTCGACCCGCTCCCGGTCGTCGAGGAGGCGATGGAGGGCCTCGTCGCGGCGCGGGCCGGGGTCGTCGTCATCGCGGCGGCCACCGGCGCCGAGGGGTACGACGAGCGGCCCGTGCTCGACGACGACCACTGGCGCACCCTTCTGGCCAACCTCGACCGGATCAGCGACGCCGCGGCCGCCGTCGGCCTGCTCGCCGCCCTCCACCCGCACGTCGGCACGATCGTCGAGAGCGGCACCGAGACCGAGCGCGTCCTCGCGGGCAGCCGGGTCGCGCTGTGCCTCGACACCGGCCACCTCCTCATCGGCGGCGGCGACCCGGTGGCGGTGGCGGCCGAGCACCCGGAGCGCATCGGGCACGTGCACCTCAAGGACGTCCGCCTCGACCTCGCCCGCCGGGTGCAGCTCGGCGAGCTGACCTACACCGACGCCGTCGCGCAGGGGATGTACGTGCCGCTCGGCGCGGGTGACGTCGACGTCGCCGCCATCATCGGGTCGCTCGAGGGCGCCGGGTACACGGGCTGGTACGTGCTCGAGCAGGACACCATCCTCGACGCCGACCCCGCGACGACCGGCCTCGACCCGGCCGCCGACGTCCGGGCCTCGGTGGCCCACGTCGTCGCCGTCGCCGACGGGCTCGGGGTGGCCTCGTGAGCGCCCCGGACCTGGTCGCGATGGGCCGCACGGGCGTCGACGTCTACCCGCTCCAGCACGGCGTGGGGCTCGAGGACGTCGACACCTTCCAGAAGTTCCTCGGCGGCAGCGCCACGAACGTGGCGGTCGCCGCGGCCCGCCACGGCCACCACGCGGTGCTCGTCACCAAGGTCGCCGACGACGCCTTCGGCCGGTACGTCCGGCGCGAGGCCGAGCGGCTCGGGGTCGACCCCTCCGCGATCGCCGTCACCGACGGCGACGGCCCGCCGACCCCCGTCACCTTCTGCGAGGTCCACCCGCCCGACCACTTCCCGCTGTCGTTCTACCGCTGGCCCACGGCCCCTGACCTCCTGCTCACCGCCGACGACCTGCCGCTCGAGGCGGTGCGCACGGCCGGGGTGTTCTGGGCCACCGTCACCGGTCTGTGCCAGGAGCCGAGCCGCGCCACGCACCACGCCGCCTGGGCGGTCCGCGCCCGGGCCCGCCACACGGTGCTCGACCTCGACTGGCGCCCGATGTTCTGGTCCGACCCCGCCGAGGCCACCGCCGAGGTCGGCCGGGCCCTCGAGCAGGTCACCGTCGCCGTCGGCAACCGCGAGGAGTGCGAGGTCGCCGTCGGCGAGACCGACCCCCACCGGGCGGCCGACGCGCTGCTCGAGCGCGGCGTCGAGCTGGCCGTCGTCAAGCAGGGTCCGCGCGGCGTGCTCGCGGCCACCGCCGACGAGCGGGTCGAGGTCGCGCCGTTCCCCGTCGACGTCGTCAACGGGCTCGGGGCCGGTGACGCGTTCGGCGGCGCCCTCGTCCACGGCCTGCTCGAGGGCTGGGACCTCGAGCCGATGGTCCGCTTCGCCAACGTCGCCGGGGCCATCGTCGCCGGCCGGCTCGAGTGCTCCACCGCGATGCCGACGACCGCCGAGGTCGAGGCCGCGCTCGCCGGGGCGGGGAGGTGACCGCCGTGGCCGACCCGTCCGTCACCGCCGCCGACCTCGCACGGCTCACCGAGTGGCGGGCGCGCGAGCCGCAGCGCATCGCCCGCGCCTGGGACGAGCGCCGGCTGCGCCCGCTCCTGCCCGACGACGGCCGGCTGCTGCTCGTCGCCGCCGACCACCCGGCTCGTGGCGCCCTCGGCGTCGGGGCCGACCCGATGGCGATGGCCAGCCGCTCCGAGCTGCTCGGGCGGCTCGTGACGGCCCTCGCGCGCCCCGGCGTCGACGGCGTGCTCGGCACCCCGGACATCCTCGAGGACCTCCTGCTCCTCGGCGCCCTCGAGGACAAGGTGGTCATCGGGTCGATGAACCGCGGTGGGCTGCAGGGGTCCTCGTGGGAGCTCGACGACCGGTTCACCGCCTACACCGCCGACGCCGTGCAGCGCCTCGGTCTCGACGGCGGCAAGATGCTCACCCGCATCGCCCTCGACGACGCCGGCTCGGTGCGCACCCTCGAGGCGTGTGCGCAGGCGGTCACCGACCTCGCCGAGCGCGGGCTGATGGCGATGGTCGAGCCGTTCTGGTCGGTCGTCGACGACGGCCGGGTCCGCAACCTGCTCGACGCCGACTCGATGGTCCGCGCGGTCCACGTCGCCTCCGGCCTGGGGCCACCAGCGCGCACACGTGGATGAAGCTGCCGGTCGTCGACGGCCTCGAGCGGGTCATGGACGCCACGACGCTGCCGACCCTCCTGCTCGGGGGCGACCCCGCGGGCGCGCCGGCCGAGACCTACGCCTCCTGGGGCCGGGCCCTGGACCTGCCGTCCGTCCGCGGCCTCGTCGTCGGAAGGGCGCTGCTCTACCCGCGCGAGGGTGACGTCGCATCCGCGGTGGACGTCGCCGCCGACCTCGTCCACGGTGGGGTGTCATGACGACCACCGGCTGGGGCAGGGACAACGAGCAGTACGTGCGGCCGTGGGGCACCGCGGTCGACGGCGCCTTCCAGGCCGCCGTCACGCCGGGTGCCTCCCTCCCGGTGCCCGGCTGGGCGCACACCACCCTGCGGGTCGCGGCCGTCGAGGTCGACGCGGTGGTCGCGCACGACAGCGGCGACGAGGAGACGCTCGTCGTCCCCCTCGCGGGCTCGTGGCGGGTCGAGGTGACGGCGGCGGACGGGTCCACCCACACCGCCGACCTCGTCGGCCGGGCCTCGGTCTTCGACGGGCCCACCGACGTCGTCTACGCCGGGCGCGGGTCGGTCCTGCGCGTCGTCAACACCACCGGCGGCCCGGCCCGGGTCGCCCTGTGCGGCGCCCCGGCCTCGAAGGCCGAGCAGCCGAAGCCGTTCCGGCACATCACTGCCGCCGAGGTCCCCGTCGAGCTGCGGGGCGCCGGCCGCGCCAGCCGCGAGGTCCGCAACATGGGGCTGCCCGACGTCCTCGACGCCGACTCCTTCCTCGTCTGCGAGGTCGTCACGCCGGCGGGCAACTGGTCGAGCTGGCCCCCGCACAAGCACGACGAGGAGCGCCCCGGCGAGGAGACCGAGCTCGAGGAGATCTACTACGTCGAGACCCGCTCCACCGACCCGCGCGGCACCGACCCCGTCGGCTACCTGCGCGTCTACGGGTCGAGCGAGGAGCGCCCGCTCGACGTCGTCGCCGAGGTGCGCACCGGCGACGTCGTCCTCGTCCCGCACGGCTGGCACGGCCCGGCCGTCGCCGCCCCCGACGCCGACCTCTACTACCTCAACGTCATGGCCGGCCCGGGGTCCGAGCGCGCTTGGCGGATCTGCGACGACCCCGCCCACGCCTGGGTCCGGGAGTCCTGGCCCGACGAGCCCGTCGACCCGCGACTGCCCCTGGGAGGCACCCGATGACCCCGCCCGAGACCGTCCGGCTCACCGTCGCCCAGGCGGTCGTGCGCTTCCTCGCGCAGCAGTGGACCGAGCGCGACGGCGAGCGGCAGCGGCTGTTCGCCGGGTGCCTCGGCATCTTCGGGCACGGCAACGTCGCGGGCATCGGGCAGGCCCTGCTCGAGGACGAGGTCCGGGCGGCGGAGGCCGGCGACGAGCCGGGCCTGCGCTACGTCCTCGGCCGCAACGAGCAGGCGATGGTCCACACCGCCGTCGGCCACGCCAAGCACCGCGACCGGCTCTCGACGTGGGCGGTCACCGCCTCGGTCGGGCCGGGCTCGACGAACATGCTCACGGGCGCGGCGCTGGCCACCATCAACCGCCTCCCCGTCCTCCTCCTGCCGTCGGGCACCTTCGCCACCCGGGTCAGCGCTCCCGTGCTCCAGGAGCTCGAGCTGCCCCACGCCGCCGACGTGTCGGTCAACGACGCCTTCCGGCCGCTGTCCCGCTTCTACGACCAGGTCGACCGGCCCGAGCAGCTGCCGGCCGCCCTCCTCGGCGCCTGCCGCGTGCTCACCGACCCGGCCGAGACCGGCGCCGCGACCATCTCCCTCCCGCAGGACGTCCAGGCCGAGGCCTTCGACTGGCCGGTCGAGCTCTTCGCCGAGCGAGTGTGGCACGTGGCGCGCCCGCCGGCCGAGCCGTCGCGGCTGGGCGACGTCGCCGACGCCGTCCGGGCGTCCGAGCGCCCGCTGGTCGTCGCCGGCGGAGGCGTCCACTACTCCGGCGCCGAGGCGGCGCTCGCGGCGTTCGCCGAGGCCACCGGCATCCCGGTCGCCGAGACCCAGGCCGGGAAGGGCTCTCTGCCGCACGGCCACCCTCAGCTCGTCGGGGCGGTCGGCTCGACCGGGACGACGGCGGCCAACGCCCTCGCGGCCGAGGCCGACCTCGTCATCGGCATCGGCACGCGCTGGTCCGACTTCGCGACCGCGTCCCGGACCGCGTTCCGCGAGAACGGGGTCCGCTTCGCCAGCCTCAACGTCGCCTCCTTCGACGCCGGCAAGCACAGCGGGCTGGCCCTCGTCGCCGACGCCCGCTCCGGCCTCGACGCGCTGACCGAGGCCCTCGACGGATGGCACGTCGGCACCGCTCACGCCGAGCGCACCGCCGACCTCTGGCAGCAGTGGGACGCCCGGGTCGAGGCCACCTACGACCCGCCCGCCGAGGTCACCGACGCGCTCGCCGAGGGCCTGCTCACCCAGGGCCAGGTGCTCGGGGTCGTCAACGAGCACACCGACCCGCGCGACGTCGTCCTCTGTGCCGCCGGCTCGATGCCCGGCGACCTGCACAAGCTGTGGCGGGTGCGCGACCGGAAGGGGTACCACGTCGAGTACGGGTACTCGTGCATGGGCTACGAGATCCCCGGCGCCCTCGGCGTCGCGCTGGCCGACGACACCCGCGACGTGTTCGCGATGGTCGGCGACGGCGGCTACCTCATGATGCCGACCGAGCTCGTCGTCGCCGTCCAGGAGCGGGTCAAGCTCGTCGTCGTCCTCGTCCAGAACCACGGCTTCCACTCGATCGGCTCGCTCTCCGAGGGTCTCGGCTCGCAGCGCTTCGGCACGAGCTACGAGTACCGCGGGGGTGACGGGCGGCTCGACGGCGGCCACCTGCCCGTCGACCTGGCCGCCAACGCCCGCAGCCTCGGTGCCCACGTCGTCGAGGTGCACTCGCGCGACGAGCTCGTCGCCGCGGTGGCCGACGCCCGGGCCTGGCCGCGCGACGGCGGGCCGTTCGTCATCCACGTCGAGACCGACCCGCGCGTCCACTCGCCCTCGAGCGACTCGTGGTGGGACGTCCCGGTCGCGCAGACCTCGACGCTCGAGTCCACCCGCGCCGCGTCCGACGCCTACCGGGCGGCCAAGGCCGACCAGCGCCCCCACCTCGCACCCACCACCCCGAAGGAGACCACCCGGTGAGCCACCCCACCGTGCGCGTCGGCGCCGTCGGCGTCGGCCTCATGGGCACCGACCACGCCGAGCGGCTGGCCACCCGGGTCGCCGGCGCCTCGCTCGTCGCCGTCAGCGACCCCGACACCGCGCGGGCCGGCGCGCTCGCGGACCGGCTCGGCGTGCGCGCGGTCGACGACCCGCTCGAGCTCGTCGCCTCCCCGGACGTCGACGCCGTCGTCATCGCCTCGCCCGGGTTCGTCCACGAGGAGCAGGTCCTCGCCTGCCTCGCCGCGGGCACCCCGGTGCTCTGCGAGAAGCCGCTGACGATGGACGACGCGTCGTCCCTGCGGCTCGTCGAGGCCGAGGCGGCGCTCGGGCGCCGACTCGTCACCGTCGGGTTCATGCGCCGCTTCGACCCCGAGTACGCGCAGGCCAGGGCGGCGCTGGCCGGTGGTGCGCACGGCCGGCTGCTCGTCCTGCACAACGTGCACCGCAACCGGTCGGTCCCCAACGCGGACTTCCGCTCGGAGATGATCGTGCGCGACAGCCTCGTCCACGAGGTCGACTCCTCGCGCTTCCTCTTCGACGACGAGGTCGTCGAGGTCACCGTCCTGGCGCCGGCCCCGACGTCGCACGCCGCCGAGGGGGTGCTCGACCCGCAGGTCGCGCTCTTCCGGATGGCCGGCGGCGGCCTCGTCACCAGCGAGGTCTTCGTCAACAGCCAGGTCGGCTACGAGGTGCGCTTCGAGGCGGTGGCCGAGCGCGGGACCCTGACCGCCGGGCTGCACACCACCGGCCTGCTGACCACCGGGGTCGGGAGCGACGCCGGGCGCTGGGGCGGCCCGGTGCCGGACGACTACCGCGTCCGGTTCGCCCGGGCCTACGACGCCGAGGTGCAGGCCTGGGTCGACGGCATCCGGTCCGGAACCGGCGCGGTCGGTGCCTCGGCCTGGGACGGCTACGCGGCCACCGCCGTCAGCACCGCCGGGATGGCCTCGCTGGCCTCCGGCACGCCCGTCGCCGTCGACCTCGCCGACCGCCCACCGCTGTACGCCGCGACCGCTGATCCCGTCGCCGGTCCGTGAACCGACCACGGACTCCACACGGCCCGGCCGACCTGACACACTGAATCCACCACCCGCACGGACAAGGACCGATACCCGTGAGCACGACCCCCACCCGCATCACCCACCTCCTCGCCGGCGCCCCGTGGGAGGGCACCGCCGAGCGCACCAGCCCCGTCTTCAACCCGGCGACCGGTGAGCAGACCGGGGTCCTCGACCTCGCATCGACCGAGCTCGTCGGCGAGGTGGTCGCCACGGCCAAGGCGGCGTGGGCGCAGGAGTGGGGCAACGTCTCGCTCACCAAGCGCACCCAGGTGCTCTTCAAGTTCCGCCAGCTCCTCGACGAGCGCAAGGAGGAGATCGCGGCGCTCATCACCGCCGAGCACGGCAAGGTCCTCTCCGACGCCGTCGGTGAGGTGACCCGCGGCCTCGAGGTCGCCGAGTTCGCCTGCGGCATCCCGCACCTCATGAAGGGCGGCTTCACCGAGAACGCCTCGACCAAGGTCGACGTGTACTCCATCCGGCAGAGCCTCGGTGTCGTCGCGGTCATCAGCCCGTTCAACTTCCCGGCCATGGTGCCGCTGTGGTTCGTGCCGGTGGCCATCGCGTGCGGCAACGCCGTCGTCATCAAGCCCTCCGAGAAGGACCCGTCGGCCGTCAACGCCGTCGCCGCCCTCTGGAAGGAGGCCGGCCTGCCCGACGGCGTGCTCAACGTCGTGCACGGCGACAAGGAGGCCGTCGACGCGCTGCTGACCCACCCCGACGTCAAGGCCGTCTCCTTCGTCGGCTCGACGCCCATCGCGAAGTACGTCTACGAGACCGGGACCGCCCACGGCAAGCGCGTGCAAGCCCTCGGCGGTGCGAAGAACCACATGCTCGTGCTGCCCGACGCCGACCTCGACCTCGCCGCCGACGCCGCCGTCAACGCGGGCTTCGGCTCGGCCGGCGAGCGCTGCATGGCCATCTCGGCCCTGCTGGCCGTCGACACCATCGCCGACGACCTCGTGCAGAAGATCCAGGACCGGGTCGGCAAGCTCGTCACCGGCGACGGCACCCGCGGCTGCGACATGGGCCCGCTCGTCACCGCGCAGCACCGCGACAAGGTCACGTCCTACCTCGACGCCGGCACCGAGGCGGGCGCGACGCTCGTCATCGACGGCCGCGAGGGCGACGTCGACGCCGACGGGGAGGGGTACTTCCTCAAGCCGACGCTCTTCGACCACGTCACGCCCGAGATGTCGGTCTACACCGACGAGATCTTCGGCCCGGTGCTCTCGGTGGTGCGCGTGAAGACCTACGACGAGGGCCTGGAGCTCATCAACTCCAACCCGTACGGCAACGGCACCGCGATCTTCACCAACGACGGCGGGGCCGCCCGGCGCTTCCAGAACGAGGTCGAGGTCGGGATGGTCGGGGTCAACGTGCCGATCCCCGTGCCGATGGCCTACTACTCGTTCGGCGGCTGGAAGAACAGCCTCTTCGGCGACACCCACGCCCACGGCATGGAGGGCGTGCACTTCTTCACCCGGGGCAAGGTCGTCACCTCGCGCTGGCTCGACCCGAGCCACGGCGGCATCGAGCTGGGCTTCCCCCAGAACGCCTGAGCGGCCCGGGCGTCACGCATCGTTGTGGGTTCGTGACGCCCGGGATGCGGTCCCGATGTGGTCGTGACGGGGTTTCTGGCTCATCATGGGTCGGTGTGCCGGACGGGACGGCGCCGCAGGTCAGGAAGGTGGACCGGTTCCATGGGGTCACGCAGGAAGGCGCTGGTCGGCGCTGCCGTCGCGGTGCCGCTGGCGCTCACGGGGGTTGGCACGGCCTACGCGTCGCACTACTCGGACCTCGCGCTGCCGGGCAGTGCCGTCGGCGGGACGTCGGTCGCGGGCCTGACGCGCGACGAGGTCGCCGCCTCGGTGCGCCAGCGGGCCGAGGCCCTCACGGTCACCGTCCACAACGGCTCGTCCACCCGGTCGGCGCACCTGCGTGACCTCGGGTACGCGGTCGACGTCGACGCCACCGTCGAGGCGGTCTTCGCCGCCAACCGCAGCTGGTCGAGGTACGCCACCTCCCTCGTCTCGGTCCACGACGTCGACGCCGTCGTCACCACCGACGCCGCCGCCGTGGCCGCCGCCGTCGACACCCTCGTCGAGGAGGCCGGCGAGTCCGGGCGCGACGCCACGGTCGCCCTGGCGAAGAACCGGAAGTCCTTCGTGGTCACGCCCGCCGTCGCCGGTCGCACCGTCGACCCCGCCAGCCTCCAGGACGTCGTGGCCGAGGCGGCCCGCGACCTCGTGCCCGCCGAGGCCGAGGTCGCCTTCGTCGCCGGCACGCCGGACGTCACGACGGCGGCCGCGCAGGCCTTCGCCGACGCCGCCAACGCGGTCGTCAAGGCGCCCGTCGTGCTCGACACGGGCGAGAAGAAGTACTCGGCCAAGGCCGTCACCAAGGCCGCCTGGGTGACGCTCCCCGCGGCCGGCACTCCCCTGGGCAGGCCCGTCGTCGACCGCGCGAAGGTCAAGGCGTGGGTCGACGGGGTCGCCGAGAAGGCCGAGCGCGACCCGCACAAGGGCCTGCGCTACCTCGACAGCTCGGGCAAGGTCCGCAAGGTCGCCAGCGAGAAGGTCGACGGCCGCACGGTGAAGAACGGCGACGCCCTCGTCGGCGCCACCGTCGCGGCCCTGGCGTCGGGCACGAAGTACTCCGGGACGCTGGCCTACTCGACGACCAAGGCCACCTGGGAGGAGCGACGGATCGCTCCGGGTGCCGAGAACCTCGCCTACCCGGCGGGCGTCGGCGAGAAGTGGATCGACGTCAACCTCAGCCGGCACACGATGACGGCCTACGTCGGCGCCGACGTCGTCTACGGCCCGGTCGCGATGGTCAACGGCTCGGCGCAGAAGCCGACCGTCACCGGCACGTTCTCCGTGTACTACAAGAACCCGCTGATGACGATGCGCGGCAGCAACGCCGACGGCACGAACTACGAGACGCCCGACGTCCCGTGGTCCTCGTTCTTCCACCGCGGGTTCGCCCTGCACGGTGCGCCGTGGCGCAAGACCTTCGGCTACTCGGCCTCGCACGGCTGCGTCAACCTCCCGGTGCCGGTCGCCAAGTGGGTCTACGACTTCGCGACCATCGGCACGTCGGTCACCAGCCACTACTGACCGGGCCGCCTCAGCCGAGCAGGAGGGCGGCGGCGGCGACGGCCGAGGCGAGGAGCACGGCGACGTCGAACCCGCGCTGGCTGATCCGCCGCACCGTCGCGTACCCGAGCACGCCGCCGAGGAGCACGAGCGGGGCGAGCAGCCCGGCGCGGCCCGCGTCGCGCCAGTGCAGCAGCCCGAGGCCGACCGAGAACGGCACCTTGACGAGGTTGACGATGAGGAAGAACCACGCGTTGGTGCCGACGAACCGGCGCTTGTCGATGCCCGAGGCCGAGAGGTAGAGCGTCATCACGGCGCCGGCGGCGTTGGCCGTCATCGTCGCGAAGCCCGCCGCCGTGCCCGCGGCCCACGACGCCGCCCGCCGCTCGTGCACCGTGGAGGCCTCCTCACCCGAGCGCCACTTCACCCACAGCTGGAGCAGCACGAGGGCCAGCAGGATGCCGCCGATGCTGCGCCGCAGGACGGTGTCGTCGACGAGGCCGAGGAAGACCGAGCCGAGGACCAGGCCGGGCAGGACGGCCGGGAGGAGCCGCCGGACGATGGCCCAGTCGGCGTCGCGCCGGTAGTGCCACACCGCGACGAGGTCGCCGACGATGAGCACCGCGAGGATGGCCCCGGTCGACTGCCGGGCGGGCAGGACCGAGGCGAAGATCGCCACCGACACGACGGCGAGCCCGCCGAGCGCGGTCTTGGAGTAGCCGATGACGAGCGCCGCGACGCCCATCGACAGCGCCGCGAGAGCGGTGCCGCCGAGCAGCTCCACTCCGCCTCCGATCGCCCGACCCCGTCAGGCTCGACGATAGCCGGGACGGACGCGGCTCAGCGGGTGCCGAAGTCCTGGGTCCAGTAGATCCAGTACGTGCCGGAGCCCTTCGAGACACCGACGCCGACGGCCTTGTTCTTGCAGTTGAGGATGTTCTTGCGGTGGCCGGTGCTCTTCATCCAGGCGTCGACGACGGCCTTGGCGGTGCGCTGGCCGGCGGCGATGTTCTCGGCCGAGCCGTAGGGGTACTTCTGCGCCTTGATCCGGTCCCAGGGGCTGCGGCCGTCCTTGGAGGTGTGGCTGAAGTAGTTCTTCGTCCGCATGTCGACGCTGTGCAGGACCGCGGCGTTGCGCAGGGCGGTGCTCGTGCGCAGCGGGGCGCAGCCGACCTTCTTGCGCTGGGCGTTGACGAGGGTGATGACGTCCTTCTGCATCTGGCTGTTCGTCGCGGCGCTCGCGGGCTCGGCGGCGACGAAGCCGACCGGGGCCAGCAACGCGGTGCAGGCGAGGGCGCGCAGGGCGGTGGAGCGCAGGGTGGGGTGGGTCACGGCGGTACCTCGGGGTCGGGGGCAGGGGGTCCGGGGCGCGGCCACGGTAACCCGTCGGGGTGGGGTCGCGCACACCCGTCGGGCCCGGCACGGACCGAACGGGGGATGCCGACCGCCCCGGCCGTGCGGGGCCGGGGGCGGTCGGTGCGGGGCGCGGGGGCCGTCAGTAGCGGCGGCCGAGCTTCTTCTTGCGCCAGGCCTTGGTCAGCTCGAGCTTGACGATGTCGCGGCGCCGACGGCCCTCGACCTTGTTCGGCAGCGAGAGCTGGACGACCTTCCAGTACACCGACGCGGCCTGCTTGCCGAGCGACCCGGTGACGTAGGGCAGGTCGTTGCGCTCCATGAGGTCGCGGATGCGGGGGCGATCTCGGCGTACCGGTTGCTCGGCATGTCCGGGAAGAGGTGGTGCTCGATCTGGTGGCTGAGGTTGCCGCTCATCACGTGCATCGCCTTCGACCCCGAGATGTTGCCGGAGCCGAGCATCTGGCGCAGGTACCACTCGCCACGGGTCTCGCCGTCGATCGAGGTCTTCTCGAAGGTCGCGATCCCGGGCGGGAAGTGTCCGCAGATGATGACCGTGTTGGTCCACACGTTGCGCACGAGGTTGGCGACGACGTTGGCCGTCAGCGTCGTGCGGGCCGAGCCGGTGGCCGCCGAGAGCGCCGGGTGGACGAGGTAGTCCTTCGTCGCCTGGCGCTTGATCTTCTGGACGACCTCGTCGCGGTCGGCGCGGAACTTCGCCTTGTCCTCCTCGCTCATCCGGTTCTTCTTCGCGAGGTAGCCGCCGAGCTCGAGGTCGTAGGCCGCGATGGAGTACTCGAAGAGCAGGGCGTTGCCGACGTGCCAGATCGGCTGGAAGAGGTAGAAGGGGCTCCACTTCTGGTCCTCGTCGACGCGCAGGATCCCGTAGCCGAGGTCGTTGTCGCGCCCGAGCACGTTGGTGAAGGTGTGGTGGATCTCGTTGTGGCTGTGCTTCCACTGCGAGGCCGGCGAGGCGTTGTCCCACTCCCACGCGGTCGAGTGGATCTTCGGGTCACGCATCCAGTCCCACTGGCCGTGCATGACGTTGTGGCCGATCTCCATGTTCTCGAGGATCTTGGCCACCGACAGGCCGGCCGTGCCGATCCACCAGGCCGGGCGAAAGCCCTTGACCTTGACGTTGCTGAAGAGCAGGGCTGCGCGAGAACCCATCTCGAGGTATCGCTGGACCTTGATGACCTTGCGGATGTAAGCCGCGTCGGCCGCGCCACGGCTGTCCATGACCTCCTTGCGGAGGGCGTCGAGCTCGACGCCGATGGCCTCGATCTGGTCGGGGGTCAGGTGCGCCGCGGGGTTGGGCCGGCCCGACTTCTTGAGGGCCGGGCGCTGCGGGCGCGGGGTGTCGCTCTGGACGCGCAGGCGGGGGTTGATGCCCTGGGGCTTGGTCGAGCCGTGGCTCGGGGTGCGCTCGGGTGCGAGGGTCATGAGGGGTCCTTCCGTGAGGTGTGCGGGAGGGCGGTCGGTGGTCAGAGGTCGAGCTCGCAGGAGCCCGCGACGGCGTTGACGCAGGTCTGGACGGGCAGTGGCTCGTCGGACTCGTGCACGGTGACCTCGCCGGTGCGCAGGTCACGGATCGCGCCGGAGCGCAGGGGCACGACGCAGCCGAAGCAGATGCCCATCCGGCACCCGCTCGGCATGAGGACGCCGGCGTCCTCGCCGGCGTCGAGGATGGCGGTCGAGCCGTCGGCCTCGACGACCCGGCTGCTCTTGGCGAAGGTGACGGTGCCGCCCTCGCCGGGCTCGACGACGCTGGGCCGGAAGCGCTCGACGTGGAGGCGCTCGGGCAGGCCGGCGTCGGCCCAGTGCTGCTCGGCGGCGTCGAGCAGGGCGGTCGGGCCGCAGAGCCAGGTCTCGCGCTCGCGCCAGTCGGGGACGAGGGCGTCGAGGCGGGCGAGGTCGAGGACCCCGTGCACGTCGTCGAGGTTGAGGCTGAGGGCGAGGCGCCCGGCGTCGTGGTGGCCGGCGAGCTCGGTGGCGAAGATGACGTCGCGCTCGCTCGGGGCGCAGTGCACGTGGGCGACGTCGTCGAGCTCGCCGAGGTGGTTGCGCAGCATCCCCATGACCGGCGTGATGCCGCTGCCGGCGGTGAGGAAGAGGACCTTGGCCGGGGCCGGGGTGGGGAGGGTGAAGTCGCCGGTGGCCTGGTCGAGCATCACGAGGGTGCCGGGGGCGGCGTGCCGCACGAGGTGGGTGGAGACCCGGCCCTCGGGGATCGCCTTGGTCGTGATGGCGACGCAGCCGGCCGGGATGCCCGCGGCCGCCGAGCCGTCGGCGCGGTGGGTCAGGCTGTAGGCCCGCCAGTGCCGCACGCCGTCGATGTCGACGCCGATGCGGATGTACTGGCCGGGGACGTGCCCGCGCCAGCCACGACCGGGCCGGATGACGACGGTGGCGGCGTCGGCGGTCTCGGGGCGGACCTCGACGATGCGTCCGCGCAGGTCGGCGCCGGTGCGCATCGGGTCGAGCAGGTCGAGGTAGTCGTCGGGGACGAGGGGTGTGGCGAGGGCCTCGGCCACCTTGCGCGCTCCTCGCACCAGGCCGCCGAGCGGGCCGGGGGCGTGGGCGCCGAGGCGCGGCCGGAGGGCCCCCGGGGTGGGGGTCGGTCGGTCGACGGTGGATGCGCTCACTACCCCAGCGTAACCTACGTTCGCGTAACTTACGATTCCGTAACCAAGGATTCACTCAGGGGCGCACCCGACGCCCGAGGGGGCGCAACGGTTCCGGGCCCCCACTGGGACGCCAGGAAGGCTTCCTGGTGGCGGATGCGGGTGGTCACCCCTGTTGGGGCGCCAGGACGGCTTCCCGGTGGCGGAAGTGGGGTGGTCACCCCTGGTGGGGCGTCAGGAGGGCTTCCTGGTGGCGGAAGTGGGGTGGTCACCCCTGCTGGGGCGCCAGGACGGCTTCCCGGTGGCGGATGCGGGGTGGTCGCCCCTGGTGGGGCGCCAGGACGGCTTCCCGGTGGCGGAAGTGGGGTGGTTACCCCTGCTGGGGCGTCAGGAGGGCTTCCAGGAACCGCTCAGCGGGCCACGGCGCGGGGCGCCCGTCCCCGGAGGACGACGAGGGCGCCGTCGGCCCGCCGGGGCACGACCTCGCCGATGACCGGGGCGCCCGCGACCTCGCCGCCGAGCAGCAGCCCGCCGGAGGTCTGGGCGTCGGCGAGCACCAGGAGGGCGTCCTCACCGGCGTCGCCCGCGTCGAGGTCCGGGCGCACCCAGTCGAGGTTGCGGCGCGAGCCGCCGGGCACGTAGCCCTCGGCGAGCGAGCGGAGCGCCGCCTCCAGCACGGGGACGGCGTCGACGTCGAGGACGGCCGTCGTGCCGGAGGCGCGCATCATCGCCGTGAGGTGGCCGAGCAGGCCGAACCCGGTGACGTCGGTGGCGGCCCGCAGCCCGGCGGCCAGGGCGGCCCGGGAGGCGTCGCGGTTGGGGCTCGTCATCACGTCGACCGCCTCGGGGAAGACCTCGCCGGTGGTCTTGTGACGGTTGTTGAGGATGCCGAGGCCGAGCGGCTTGGTGAGCGAGAGGGCGGCGCCGGGGACGGCGGAGTCGTTGCGCAGCAACCAGTCCGGGTCGGCGAGGCCGGTGACGGCGAGACCGTAGACCGGCTCCGGGCCGTCGATGCTGTGCCCACCGGCCAGCGGCACCCCGACCTCGGCGCAGGCCCGGGCGCCGCCGCGGAGGGCCTCGGCGAGGAGGTCCATCGGCAGGGTCGCCCGCGGCCAGGTGACGAGGTTGACGGCCAGGAGCGGCTCCCCGCCCATCGCCCAGACGTCGGACATCGCGTTCGTGGCGGCGATCCGGCCCCAGTCGTGCGGGTCGTCGACGACGGGGGTGAAGAAGTCGACCGTCGAGACCACCGCCCGGCCGCCGTCGAGGCGCACCACCGCCGCGTCGTCGCCGGTGTCGGCGCCGACGAGGAGGGCGTCGGACCCCGGGAGGTCGACGCCGGCGAGCAGGGCGCGCAGCTCGCCGGGAGGGATCTTGCAGGCGCACCCGCCTCCGGACGCGGTCTGGGTCAGGCGGGGGAGCATGCAGCCGACCCTAGCCACGCGGGGTCGGCCCGGGGTCGGCCCGGCGCGGTCCCGCGGCCGTGGGCGTGCCGCGCCGTCCGGGTGCCCTGGTCGGCGGTCAGCAGCGGCCGAGGTTGCCGTTGAAGTCGACGTAGGTCGAGATCGAGTACCCGGAGACGCCGGTCGAGTTGTCGCGCAGGCGGTACCAGATGTTCGTCCCGGCGGCCCATCCGCCCTGGACGTAGCAGGACAGCGTCACCGAGTGCGACGGGTAGCCCTGGCCGTCCGCGACGCAGGTGGTGTTCGCGCACCGCCGGATGTAGACGCCACTGGCCGTGAACTTGCCGGCGACGGCGGCCGCGGCGGGGGCGGCGGTCGTCAGGGCGGCCAGGCCGGTGACCAGCGCGAGTGCGCCGGCCCGGCGGAGCTGGTGCATGGTCATCGGGTACCCCTTCCCGGCCCCGGGTCCTCCGCGGGGCCGCCTCACTGTGACACGCGTCACAGCGGCGTGACAAGGGTCAGCCGGTGCGCCGGAGGCTGTCGACGAGGGGGTCGATCCGCGCCGGGTCGCCGCCGGCGACGTGGACGGCGAACACGCCCCACGCGGGGTCGGGGACGGTGGCCCGCACGGCGTTGCCCTCGCTCGTGACGCGGGTGCGCAGCCGCGACAGCGCGGCGTCGGGGTGTCCGGGGTCGACGGTGATGGCCGCGACGGCGCGCACCACCGAGGTGCGGGACGTCGGCGTCCCGAGCGGCGAGAGGCCTGCGCCCCCCGGCACGGGGAGCGGGTCGATCCGGGTCACCGACAGGATGCTCCCGGAGCACTCGTACGAGAAGCCGCTGAGCCGGACGCGCAGCTCGTCCGCCGTGGGGGCCACGCCACTGCTGTCGAGGCCCTGCGGTCCGAAGTTCACCGTGCTCGAGGACTCCGAGTCCAGGGCCCGGCACCCGGCGGGTGGGGTGAACGTCCACCCGTCGAGGTCGACCCCCGGCGCCCCGGGAGGGGACGCCGCGACCGCCACCGGCCCGTCCGGGGGGCCGGGTCGCGGACGAGGGCCCAGGTGCCCGTGCCGGCGACGAGGGCCGCGACCGCCGCGGTGGCGGCCAACGCCCCCCGTCGGCGACGGCGGGCCCTGTCGACCCCGATGACGACCCGCTCGGCGAGGCCCGGGGGGACGTCGAGGTCCCACGTCTGCGGGTCGAGGGCGCGCTCGAGGTCGGCGGGGGGGCGCGGTGTCGGTGTCATGACGACTCCTCGAGCGGGAGGGGGTGGTGTGGGGCCGAGGCCCGCAGGGTGGCGAGCCCTCGCGAGACGTGGGAGCGCACGCTGCCCTCGGTGCAGCCGAGCTCGGCGGCGATGGTGGCGTCGTCGAGGTCGAGCAGGTAGCGCAGGGCCACGGCGGCGCGCTGCTTGGGTGGCAGCCGGTCGAGGAGGGTGCGCGCCCCGGCGAGACCGTCGGGATCGGCCTCAGGTGTGTGGTTCACGTCCTCACGGAGGCGGGGTGCGACGCTGTGCCACAACCGGTTCCGCCGCCGCCCGTTGAGGAAGAGGTTGACCATCGTCCGGCGTGCGTAGGGGTAGGGCTCCTCGCCCTGGCGGAGGCGGTGCCACGCCAGCCCCACCTTGACGAGGGTGTCCTGGGTGAGGTCCTCGGCGTCGGCACGCGAGCCGGTCAGGGCATGGGCGAGGCGCAGGAGCCGCCCCGCGGTGGCCTCGGCCCACCGCGCGAAGTCCTCGTCGGCCAGGGGCTGGACCGACCGCTCCTCGATCGCCTTCACACCCTCTAGTACACGCCAGGGGGCCCGGATGTTGCACGCCCCGGCCGTGGGTTCCCTTCCCCGGGGTGACGGCGGCGGCCCACGGGCGTAGGCTGCCCGGCGTGTGACGGGGGTCACACACGTCGAGGAGGCCGCCATGGTCCGTTCCGCCCGAGCATCGGCAGACACGCCCTGGAAGGGTGTCGGGGAAAGGACGTGGTGCTGCCGGACGGCAGCGTGCTGAGAGTCGACGGCGTCGACCAGCGGTTGACCGAGCCGTGGTTCGTCTCGGCCCGCTTCACGGTCGGCGTCCTCGCCGGGGCCACCTCGAACCGCGAGACGCGCGGCCTGATGGTCGCCCCGGTCGGCGTGACCGACCACAACGTGCGCGTCCTGCTCGACGGCGACTACGTCGGCGAGTACACGCGTCAGGGCGGAACGGTGCTCGTCGCGGCGCGGGCCGACCGCACGCAGTCGCTCGTCGCCTGGCAGGGGCGGTGGCACGAGGCGTGGTCGTGGGTCAACGTCGAGGGGGCGAGCCAGGCGCAGTGCCTCGCGCTGCTCGACGGGCTGACCTTCAGCGACTCGCCCCGGGGGCTGCGGGTGGGCCTGGGCCGGGGGATGGCCTGGGAGCGCATCGACGTGCTGAAGAACGTCCCCGGGGTCGGCGAGCTGCGCTTCGAGCGTCCCGAGCTGCGCGTCGACGACATCCCCCGCTGGGCCGGGGCCAGGGTGCGCGGTGGGGAAGCCTGGCGCCAGTCGCTGCCCGACGACGTCATGGGGGCCGGCCTCAGCCGCATCGTCCTCGTCGGGCCGCAGGCCTGGGTCACCGTCCTCAACACCGCGCAGGTCGCCGATGACGCCGGCCTCGAGCTCGTCTCGGCCATCGAGGCCGTGTCATGGGCGTGACGTCACGCGACGGGGTGGTGGCCCGGTGAGCGCCACCACCGCGGCGCTGGTCCTCAGCTGGGTCGCCATCGTCGTGATGTTCCTCGGGATGACCGGGATGCTCCGGATGATCCGCGAGCTGCAGAAGGAGGTCATGCCCGACGCCCGGCAGTTCGCCGACCGGTCGGGGCTCGCCGTGCGCTTCGCCCCGACCCGCGCGGCGTTCGCGATGGTCCTGCTCCACGAGAAGGGCTGCTCGTCGTGCACCGCGCTCGAGCCCGACCTCGCCCGGTTCGTCCTCGAGCACCCCGAGGTCGAGTTCCACTCGCTCACCCCGTCGTCCGCGGCCCCGTACGCGGGGCTGCCCACCGTCGTCGACGCGCCGGCGTTCCGGGCCCTCCAGCCGGGCTACACACCGGCCGTCGCGGTCATCGACCGCGACGGTGCCGTCGTCGACATCGGTCCCGCGGCGGACCTCGCGACCCTGTCCGACTTCGTGGCCCGGCACGGGTCACCCACGACCTGAGGACCCGCCATGACCGTCACCGACCCCGTCCCCACACGGCGGCTCGCCCTCGCGGACCTGCCGGACCTCGACCGCGAGCCCCCCGGCGCGTCGGCGAGCGCCGTCCGCGAGATCGTGGCCCGTCGGGTCTCGACCCGTCGCACCGTCTTCCAGCTCGTCTCGGGCGCTGCCGTCGCGCTCGGTGTCGCGGCCCTCGAGCTGCGCCCGACGCGCGCCTCTGCCGTGACGCTCAGCGTGTGGCCGGACTGCCACGGGTTCATCAACCCCTCGACCGTCTGCACCCCGCCGTCGTGGTACATCAGCGGGACCCTCCCGTGCAACGGCACCTGGCACCGGTGGGACTCCTACAACGACAGCTTCGTCAGCTACTCCTTCCAGTTCTACGACACCAGCTGCGGCACCAAGAACGCGTGGAAGTGGTACGGCGCCACCGGTGCCGGCCACTCGACGCTCAAGCGCAAGTGCTCGGACGGCCACACGTCCTACGCGGATGTGGGCGGGACGCGGATCTACAACAGCTCGATCTGCCGGACGGCCCTGTGAGCGTTGTCGTCCCGGTCACACGCCGGCTGTTCGGGCCGCTGCCCACGGCCGTCGCGATCGCCCTCCTCGTCGCGGCCGGGGCGGTCATCGTCCTGTCCGGCGCGTCCTCGACCCCGTGGTGGGCCCTCGCCGGGCTCGCGGGCGGGTACGCCATCTCGGGCTCGGTCTGAAGCTTCAACTCGGCAGACCTGCTGAGCTCGTCCGTGTGGCGGGGACACGCGATGTGGTGGTTCTCCCTCGGGGAGGTGGTCGGAGGCCTGGTCACGGGTGCGCTGCTGGCCCTCCTCGGGGCGGTCGTCGTCGGTGTGGTGCCCGCCGTTCCGGCCGTGACGATCTGGGCGGTGCTCGCGCTCGTGCTCGTGGCGCACGAGATCGGCCTCGTGCGGGTCCCGCTGCCGCAGAACGCCCGGCAGGTCCCTCCCGAGGTGGTCGACGACGGCGGACAGGTCGGCGCGGTGCGCTTTGGCTTCGAGATGGGCACCGGCCTGCGCACCTACATGACCAGCGCGCTGCCACACGTCGTCGCGCTCGCGGTGCTCCTCGTCGGCGGCTTCCCCGCGGGGGTTCTCGCCGGGCTCGGCTTCGGGGTGGGGCGCGCGCTCATGCCGCTGGGGCGGATGGCGATGCCCGAGGGAACGTGGGACGCCGCGCTCGACCGCCGCGACCGGGTCGTGCGGGCCGTGCTGTGGGTCGCCACCCTGTCCCTCCTCGCGGCGCTCGCCCGCCCCTGACCGGTGCTTCCGGGCGCGGGCGCTCTCGCCGAGGATCGGCTAGGTTCGGCGCGGAGGTGTCAGGGCTCCTGGTGGTCCCCGCGGTCTTCAACACCGACGAGCCCGAGTCGCTCGGGCTGGCGGGTTCGATTCCCGTCCACCTCCGCCAGACCTGCCGGCGGCGGAAGGAGCAGCGGTGTCCGACACCGACGCCCGTGCCGCCCTGCCCCGCACCGACGACCTCCTGGCCGATGCCGGGGTGCTCGCGGCCGGCTCCGGCCTCGGGCCGGGGGAGGTGCGCCGGGTGGTCCGCTCGGTGCTCGCCCGGGCCCGCGCCGGGGAGGTGCCGGTCGACGGTGTGCGCGCCGCGGTGCTCGCGGCCCTGGCCACCCCGCCGTCCTCGCTGGCGCCCGTCCTCAACGCCACCGGCGTCGTCGTACACACCAACCTCGGTCGCGCACCGCTCTCGACGGCCGCGGTGGAGGCCGTCGTGCGGGCCGCCGGGCACACCGATGTCGAGCTCGACCTCGCCACCGGCCGCCGCGGACGTCGGGGGCGGGCGCCGTCGCCGCCCTCCTCGCGGCCGTGCCGGAGGCCGAGGCGGCGCTGGTCGTCAACAACGCCGCCGCCGCGCTGCTCCTCGCGACCACGGCGCTCGCGGGCGGCCGGGAGGTGCTCGTCAGCCGGGGCGAGATGGTCGAGATCGGCGACGGCTTCCGGCTGCCGCCCCTCGTCGAGAGCGCCGGCGCGCGCATCCGCGAGGTCGGGATGACCAACCGGACGTCGCTGCGGGACTACGAGGACGCCCTCGGCCCGGGGACCGGCGCGGTGCTCAAGGTGCACCCGAGCAACTACCGGGTCACGGGGTTCACGAGCAGCGTGTCGGTGCGCGAGCTCGCCGGGCTGCAGGTACCGCTCGTCGTCGACGCCGGATCCGGTCTGCTGCACCCCGACCCGCTCCTCCCCGACGAGCTCGACGCCGCGACGGCGCTCGCCGACGGCGCCGACGTCGTCCTGTTCAGCGGCGACAAGCTGCTCGGCGGGCCGCAGGCCGGCATCCTCCTCGGGCGGGCCGAGGTGATCGAGCGGCTGCGGCGGCACCCGATGGCCCGGGCCCTGCGGGTCGACAAGCTGACCCTCGCCGCCCTCGAGGCCACGCTGCGGGGGCCGGTCGCGCCGGTGCCCGCCAGCCTCCACCTGGACCCCTCCGAGCACGCGCGGCGCACCGGGGTGCTGCGCGACGAGGTCGGTGCGGGTGAGGTCGTGCCGTGCGTCGGGCGGGTCGGCGGTGGCGGCGGCGCCGGGGTCGAGCTGCCCGGGGTGGCGCTGGCCCTGCCCGAGGCGGTCGCCGCACGGCTGCGCACGGGCCGCCCACCGGTGCTCGCCCGGGTCGAGGGCGGACGCTGCCTCGTCGACCTCCGGTGCGTGCCCGAGGCCGACGACGAGGAGCTGGCCGCGGCCGTGCGGGCGGCCCTGGCCGGGGCCTGACGTGCTCGTCGTCGCGACCGCAGGGCACGTCGACCACGGCAAGTCGGCGCTGGTCCGGGCGCTCACGGGCACCGAGCCCGACCGCCTCGCGGAGGAGCGTCGGCGCGGGCTGACCATCGAGCTCGGGCACGTCTGGACGACCCTGCCGTCCGGCCGGCGGCTGGCCGTCGTCGACGTCCCGGGGCACGCCGACTACGTCCGGACGATGCTCGCCGGCGTCGTGCCCTTGCGCACCGTCCTGCTCGTCGTCGCCGCGGACGAGGGCTGGTCGGCCCAGACCGCCGAGCACGTCGCGGCGCTCGACGCCCTGGGCATCCGGCAGGGGCTCGTCATCGTGACCAAGGTCGACCTGGCGGGTCCGGGGCCGGTGGCGGACGACGTCCGGGAGCGGCTGGTGGGGACCTCGCTCGCGGGGCTGCCGGTGCTGCCCGTGTCGGCGCGCACCGGGGAGGGGATGGGGGCCCTCGTCGCCGCGCTCGACGGGCTCGGGGTCCCCGAGGAGCCCGACGACCGCACCCGGCTGTGGGTCGACCGGGTGTTCACTGTGCGCGGGGCCGGGACGGTGGTGACGGGCACGCTGGCGTCCGGGCGGCTCGCGGCCGGGGACGCCGTGCTCGTCGGCGGCCGGCCGGGGCGCGTGCGGCGGCTGGAGTCGCTCGGTTCGGTGGTGGAGGAGGCGGTCGCGCCGGCCCGCGTCGCCGTCAACCTGCGCGACCTCGACGCCGACGTGCTACGCCGGGGCGAGGCACTGGTCCGTCCGGGTGACTGGTGGTCGACCCGCCTCGTCGACGTCGGCACCGACCGCGACCTCGACCCGCCGACCCACGCCGTGCTGCACGTCGGGTCCGGGGCGCCGCCGGTGCGGGTCCGCCCGCTCGGTCCGCGGCTGCTGCGGCTGGCCCTCGACGCCGACGTCCCGCTCTCGGTGGGCGACCGGGCCGTCCTGCGCGACCCCGGGCTGCGGCAGGTGGTCGCCGGCGTCACCGTCCTCGACCCCGACCCACCGGAGCTGCGGGGACGAGGGGCCGCCGCCCGCCGGGCCACCGCGCTGGCCGACGACCCGACGGGGCTCGCCGGGGCGGTGCGGCGCCGCGGGGTGCTGGCCGCCGACCACGCGCGGCGGCTCGGCCTGCCCGCGGCCGCCGTGGCTGCCGCGGCCGGCGAGGACGCCGCGGCCATCGACGGTGTCGAGGCGGTGGGTGCCCACCTCGTCGACCCCGCCCTGCTCGCCGACCTGGCCGCCACCCTGCGCGACCGGGCGACCGCGGCCCGTCGGGCGGACCCCACCGACGCCGGCCCACCCGCGGCCGCCGTCGCCCACGAGCACGGCGTCCCGCTCGCGGTGGTGCTCGAGGCCGCGGCGCGGGCGGGCCTGCACACCTCGGGCGGACGCGTCGCCCTCCCGGCCGCGCGCGACCTCGGGCCGCACGAGGAGGCGGTCGCCACCCTCGAGCGACGCCTGGCCGCCGACCCCTACGATGCCCCGACCCGTCCCGAGCTCGCCGGCCTCGGCCTCGACGACCGGGTCCTGGCCGCGGCCGAACGCGCCGGCCGGCTGGTGCGCCTCGCGCCCGACGTCGTCCTCCTGCCCGGCGCCCTCGACGAGGCCGGCGACCGGCTGGCCGCCCTCGACCCCCCGTGGTCCCTCGCCGAGGCCCGGGTCGCGCTCGGCACCTCGCGCCGGGTCGCACTGGCCGTCTGCACCGACCTCGACCGCCGCCGGGTCACCCGGCACCTCCCCGACGGCCGCCGCGAGCCGCGCTGACGCCCACTGATTGCCCAGAACCCACCTCCGAGGGCCGTTTCCGGGGGCCTCGAGGTGGGTTCTGGGCAATCAGTCGGGGACGGAGCGGGTCAGTGGTCGCCCGCCATCAGCCGGCCGATCTCGGTGCGGTCGGCGTCCTTGGCGTCCATCTCGGCGACGACGGCGCCACCGTGCACGACGGCGATGCGGTCCGACAGCGAGAGGATCTCGTCGAGCTCGGCCGACACGAGCAGCACCGCGGCGCCCTCGTCGCGGGCCTCGACGATGCGCCGGTGGATGAACTCGATCGAGCCGACGTCGACGCCGCGGGTGGGCTGGGCGGCCATGAGCAGCTTGGGCTTGAAGGACATCTCGCGCGCGACGACGACCTTCTGCTTGTTGCCGCCCGAGAGCGACCCCGCCGACTGCATGACGCCCGAGGACCGGATGTCGAACTCGTCGCGCAGCTTCTCGGCGTTCGCCCGCACCGCATCGAACTGTCGCACACCGGACTTGGCGTACGGCGCCTGGTCGAACTCGTTGAGCACGAGGTTGTCGGCGATGGAGTAGGCACCGACCAGCCCGTGCTTCTCGCGGTCCTCGGGCACGTGCCCGACACCCGCGTGGTGGGTCTGGTGCGGGTTGGCCCGGGTGAGGTCGAGCGACCCGAGGGCCATCCGGCCGGACTCCACCTTGCGCATCCCGGCGAGGGCCTCGACGAGCTCGCGCTGGCCGTTGCCCTCGACACCGGCGACGCCGACGATCTCGCCCGCGCGCACCGACAGCGAGAAGCCGTTGACGGCCTGGAGGCCGCGGTCGTCGCGCACGTGCAGGTCCTCGACCTCGAGCACGGTCTCACCCGGCGTGGCCGCGGTCTTGTCGATGGACAGGACGACCTCGCGGCCGACCATCATCGTCGCCAGCCCGCGCGCGTCGGTGTCCCTGGTCGCGACCTCGCCGACCACGCCGCCCTGGCGCAGCACGTACACCCGGTCGGCGACGGCGAGCACCTCGCGCAGCTTGTGCGTGATGAAGACGATGGAGGTGCCCGAGTTCGCGAGCTCCTTCATGACGGCGAGCAGCTCGTCGGTCTCCTGCGGCGTCAGCACGGCGGTCGGCTCGTCGAGGATGAGCAGGTCGACCTTGCGGGAGAGCGCCTTGAGGATCTCGACCCGTTGCTGGGTGCCGACGGGCAGGTCCTCGACCTCGGTGTCGGGGTCGACGGCCAGGCCGTGCTTGGCCGACAGCTCGCGGACCATCCGGCGGGCGGCGTCGAGGTCGAGGATGCCGGCACCGCGGGTCGTCTCGTGGCCGAGCACCATGTTCTCGGCGACGGTCATCACCGGCACGAGCTGGAAGTGCTGGTGCACCATGCCGATGCCGCGGGCGATGGCGTCGCGGGGGTCCTTGATGGCCGTCGCGTCGCCCTTGATCGTCACCGTGCCGGAGTCGGGGGTGATGAGGCCGAAGATCTGGTTGACCAGCGTCGACTTGCCGGCGCCGTTCTCGCCGAGCAGCGCGACGATCTCGCCGCGCCGCACGGTGAGGGAGATGTCGCGGTTGGCCTTGACCGGACCGAACGCCTTGGAGAGCCCCTCGATGTCGAGCAGCACCTCGCCGACGTTGCCCGCGCCGAAGCCGGATTGCTCGGGCGGCAGCTCGAGGATGGCCTCGTTGGTGACGAGCGCGGCGAGGTGCTCCTCGCTCGTGTCGAGGTGGGCGTCGACCGCGGCCTGCGGGTCGGCGTGGACGTCCGGGACCCCGGGGGTCTGCTCGCTCATCACTGGTCCTTCTTGACGTAGGGCTGCCCGGCCGCCGCCGGTCCTCGGACCCGGCCCGCGGCCACCGCGAGGACGATGAGCGTCGCGACGTACGGCAGCGTCCCCGTGAGCTGCGGCGGCACGTTGAACCCACCGGTCTGCTGCAGCTGCGAGGCGACGGCGTTGATGAACCCGAAGAACAGCGCCATGACCAGGGCCCGCAGCGGACGCCAGGCGCCCATGATCATGATGGCCAGCGCGAGGAAGCCGCGCCCGGCGGTGATGCCGCGCTCGAAGGAGGCCGAGGCGTCCATCGACAGGTAGAGCCCGGCGAGGCCGGCGAGCGACCCGGCGATCGTGACGTTGACGATGCGCAGCCGCTCGACGTTGATGCCGGCGGTGTCGGCGGCCGACGGGTACTCGCCGGCGGCGCGGGTGCGCAGGCCCCAGCGGGTGTGGAACAGCGCGAGGTGCACGATCACCGCCGCCGCGATGGCCACGAGGGCGATGGCGCTGCGGCCACCGAAGAAGGTCTCGCCGAGGAGCGGGATCTCCGAGAGGTACGGCACGTCGACGTTGGGGATGACACCCGGAAGGATCTCGCCGGACTTGAGGTAGAAGGACGTGATGCCGGTGGCGATGATGTTGAGCACGACACCGGCGATGATCTGGTCCATCCGCCAGCGCACCGTGGTGAGGGCGAGGAACCCGCCGGCGATGAGGCCGGTGCCGACGCCCGCGAGGATGCCGACGATCATCGACCCGCTGTAGGCGGCGCCGAAGAAGCCGGCGAACGCGGCGAGGAGCATCTGCCCCTCGATGCCGATGTTCACCACGCCCGAGCGCTCGCCGATGACGCCGACGAGGGCGGCGAGGACGAGGGGGATGGCGTAGCCCCACGCGGCGCCGTACATGGACGGGGCGATGTCGTGCTTCGCGTAGTAGAAGACGTATGCCGCGACGAGGACGGCGAGGCCGATGGCCAGCGTCGTGCGGTTCTTCGTGAACCAGGCCGCCATGTCAGTTCCCCCAGCTCGTCGAGGCCACGCTCACCTTGTCGGCGCGGCTGCGGAAGAGCCACTTGCCGAGCACGGGGATCGAGACCATGAGGAGGATCGTCGCGAGGAGCACGTCGACGATCTCCGGCGTGATGCCGCTCGGCAGCTCGGGGTCTGCGTCGCGAACTGCAGGCCGGCGGCGCCGGTGCGCAGCATCCCGACGAGGAACGCGGCCGGGATGGTGGCCAGCGGGTTGGCCCGGGCGAGGAGCGCGATGGTGATGCCGTCGAAGCCGAGCGTGCCCACGATGGCCGGTTCGAAGCGGTGCAGCGTGCCCGCGGCCTCCAGGGCCCCGCCGAGCCCGGCGAGCCCGGCGCCGATGGCCAGCGACAGGACGGTGATGACCGAGATGGAGATGCCGGCGTAGCCCGCGGCGCTCTTGTTGGCCCCGACGGTGTTGAACTTGAACCCGAGGGTCGTGCGGGTGAGCATCCACCAGCAGGCGACGGCGAGCACGACCGCGACGATGAACCCGATGGGCACGCCACCGACGGCGCCGAGCTGGGCGGACTCGGGGATCTCCTCGGTCTGCGGGATGCCGCTGGTCTTCGAGGACTCGGCCTGCAGCGGGCCGACGACGAGCCAGAACGTCACGCCCGCGACGATGTAGTTGAGCATGATCGTCGAGATGACCTCGTGGACCCCGCGCCAGGTCTTGAGGATGCCGACGAGGATGCCGACGGCGGCGCCGCAGACCAGCCCGACGACCATCCCGAGCAGCGCCCCGAGGAAGCCGGAACCCCCGGTGGCGTAGGCCACCCAGGCGCCGAAGATCGCGCCGGTGGCGAACTGCCCCTGGCCGCCGATGTTGAACAGGCCCACGCGCAGCGGGAGCACGACGGCCAGCCCGGTGAGCACCAGCGGCGCCGTCTTCTGCAGGGTGCGGGTGAAGGACCCGTCGACGAAGAGCGCCTCGCGCACCAGCGTCTCGTACGCGTAGGGCGCGTTGACCCCCTGCGACAGGATGATGACCCACCCGATCGCGAGCGAGATGAGCAGCGCGACGATGATCGTCACGCCGCTCTGGTGGCCGATGAGGTAGGCGAGCAGCCCGCCGCGGTCACGCGGCTCCTGGGGCTCGGGCTCCGCGGGCGGCGCCGGCTGCGCTGCCGTGCTGGTCTCGGACATGGGTCTCCAATGGCTCGGGTGCCCACAGTCTGGCGTGCGGTCCGCGTGGGCGAAAGTGCGGGGGTGCCCGATCGTGACCGGTGGCGTGGGCACGTTCTGCCAGTCCGGTCCGCCCGGCCGCGGCCGGACGTGCGAGGGGGCGGGCACCCGGAGGATGCCCGCCCCCTCGTCGACGGGGTCGGTCACACGAGGTGACCGGTGATCGCCTGCGTCAGAGGGTCACGCCGGTCTTCAGCGTGCCCGCCTCCATCTGCTTGACGATGTCGGCGACCTTGGTCTTGACGTCGGCCGGGATGGTCGCGTCGAAGTCGTGGTAGTCCGACAGGCCGGCCTGGCCGAGGGTCTGCAGACCCTCGAAGGCGCCCTTGCTCGCGGTGGTGATCGTGTCGGTCACACCCTTGGAGATGAGCTTCTCGGCCGAGGTGATGAGGCACGGCTGGGCGGCCGGGACGGTGTCCCACTGGTCGGTGTCGACACCGATGCAGAACACGCTCTTGCCGGCGCCGGAGTTCTTGGCGACCTCCTGGAGCGCACCGTTGCCGGTGTTGCCGCCGGCGCCGAAGATGATGTCGGCCTTCTGGGCGAGCATCTTGCGGGCCTCGCCGGCGCCCCACACCGGGTCGTTGAACGCGTTGTCACCGGCGGGGTGGTAGACGGTGCTGACCTTGACCGAGGGGTTGGCGGCCTTGGCGCCCGCCTCGAAGCCCTTGGCGTACTTCTGCACCGGCGGGATCTCGAGGCCGAGGACCTGGCCGAGCTGGTTGGTCTTGGTCATCAGGCCCGCGAGGTAGCCGGCGCCGTAGCCCGCCTGGTCCTCGGGGAAGACGAGGCCGGTGATGTTCTTCTCGGTGACCTTGGTGGCGTCGTAGCCCTGGTCGACACCGATGAACTTGGTGTCGGGGCTGGCCTTGGCAGCCGCGGCCGTGGCGTCGGTCATGAGGAAGCCGACCGTGACGACGACGTCGTACTTCTTGTTGGTGAACTGCTGCATGTTCGCCGCGTAGTCCTTGGCGTCCTGCGTCTCGATGTACTTGTAGTAGCCCTTGAGCTGCTCGGCGGCGGCCTTCGCGCCCTCGTGCGCCGACTGGTTGAACGACTTGTCGTCGACCTTGCCGGTGTCGGTCACCAGACCGATGCAGAGGACCGCGGCGTCGGCGCACTTCGAGTCGTCGGTCGGGGCGCCCGCGGCGGCCGAGCCGGTGTCGGTGCTGCCGCCGCTGGTGCCGGTGGAGCCGCCACAGCCCGCGAGGGCCAGGGCGAGCGCCGCGGGGACCGCGACGAGGTAACGAGACTTCATGGAGGATCTCCTCAAGAGGACGGGTCAGACGAGCAGATGCTACGGGCAGAACAGCCCCCCACCGCATGCGCCACGGCTTCGTTGTGGGGTCGTTACCGACCGGGCGGCCGGGTCACCAGGCGGGGTTCGCGGACCACCCGGCATCGACGGTGACGGTGGTGCCGGTGATGCCCGAGGCACCTCCTGAGGCGAGGAAGGCGACGGTGGCCGCGACCTCGTCGGCCGTGACCGGCCGGCCGAGCGCGGAGGCCTCCCGCCACCGGGCCACGCCGTCCGGCCAGGCCTCCTCGAGGCCCTCGCGCGCGACGAGCCCGGGCGCGGCGCCGACCACCCGGACGCCGCGGCGCCCGAGGACGTGGGCCGAGGTCGCGACGAGGTGGTGCAGCGCCGCCTTCGTCGCCCCGTACGCGGCGCCCGCGCCCGTGGCCCGGACGCCCTCGACGGACCCGACGACCACGACGACACCACCGGCGGACATCCGGGCGGCGGCCCGCCTCAGCAGGGCGGCGGTCGGTCGCAGCCCGCCGACCAGGTGGGCGTCCCAGCCGGCGGTGTCGAGGTCGTCCCACGGCAGGTGGTCCTGCGGGGCGGCGTTGAGCACGACGACGTCGGGGGTGCCGACCGCCGCGCCGCACGCGTCGAGGAGGTCCTCGACCGCCCGGTCGAGGGCGGCGGCGTCGACCACGGCGAGGTCGGCGTGGAGGGTGGCGGCCCGTCGTCCGGCCGCGACCACCCGTGCCGCCGTCCCGTCCGCCCCCTCGGCGTCGCCGCGGAAGTGCACCCCCACGTCGTGGCCGGCGACGGCCAGCGCCACCGCGGCGGCCCGGCCGAGGCCGCCGCTCGCCCCGGTGACGAGCGCGGTCACCGCATCCGCCCGACCGGCTCGTCGCGGGTCAGGGTCGAGATCTCGGCGGTGAAGGTGGGGTACTCGTCGACGAGCGCCTCGCGCCGGCCGAGCTCGAAGTGCTCGGGGCGGAACGCCGGGGCGCACCAGCAGGACAGGAGCGTCCAGTACCCGAGGGTCGTCGCGCCCATCCACGTGTTCTTGCGGACGAGGACCTGCGCGTGCTCCTCGCCGACGTAGTTGAGGACCCCCGAGCCACCCGGCCGCAGGCGCAGGAGCGCGGCCGGGGCACCGGCCAGCCACTGCCAGCCCTCGTCGATGGTCAGCCGGTGCATCGCCGAGAAGCCGTCGGGCCGGTTGGTGAGCAGGACGGTGATCGCGTTGAGGCCCTGGGTCCGCGGACCGGCGACGTACCAGGCGCCCTCCTCGGGGATGGGGACCATCCCGAGCCGCTCGATGACCTCCTCGGCGCTCTCGGCGGGGGGCTCGACCATCGGCAGGCTGCTCACGTCGCCTCCGCGGCGGCCCGGGCGGCCGCGCCGGCGGTCGCGCCGCGCTCGCGGGCCCGGGCGAGCAGGTCGGCGGTGTCGAGCCGCGTGCTGCGCCCGTCACGGACGACCACCTCGCCGTCGACGAGCACGTCGGTGACGTCGGAGCGGCCGGCGGCGAAGACGAGCAGGGCGTGGACGTCGTGGACGGGGGTCAGGTGCGGGCGCTCGAGGTCGAGCAGGACGAGATCGGCGCGCTTGCCGACCTCGACCGAGCCGACGAGGTCGCCGAGGCCCAGGGCCCGCGCGCCCTCGAGGGTGGCGGCGCGCAGCACCTCGCGGGCGCTCGCGACGTCGGGGCGTCCGCTGGTCAGCCGGGCGAGGAGGGCGGCCTGGCGCATCGCCTGCCACATGTCGAGGTCGTTGGACGAGGAGCAGCCGTCGGTGCCGATGCCGAGCCGGACCCCGCCGTCGTGCACCTCCTCCCAGTGCAGTGCACCGCTGGCCAGCTTCTGGTTCGACCCGGCGCAGTGCGCGACCGCACCACCGGCGGTCGCGATGAGCTCGCGGTCACCGGGGGAGAGGTGCACGCCGTGGCCGGCGACGAACGGCAGGTCGCCGGCGAGCCAACCGGCCTGTGCGAGAACCTCCGTGGGCGTCGCACCGTAGCGGCCCTGCACGTCGGTGTTCTCGAAGGCGTTCTCGGAGACGTGCGTCGTCAGCAGGCTGCGCCGGCCGGCACCGACCTCGCGCAGGACGCCGACGACCTCGGCGAGGTGCTCGGGCGAGCAGGTGTAGGTGGCGTGGGGCATCGCCGGGACGGGCACCTCGGGGCCGCCGAGCGCGTCCATCGCCGCCGGCCAGGCCCGCATCAGGGCGAGCCGCTCGTCCCACGCGAGCCCGTCGGGGCCCGGGCCGTCCATGAAGACCGGGCCGATGACGTGGCGGCTGCCGGCGGCGACCGCCCCGCGGTGCGCGGCCTCGTGGTGGAAGTACATGTCGAGCTGGGTCGTGCAGCCGCCGAGCAGCGACTCCAGGGCCCCGAGCGACGCGCCGAGCTCGACGGTGGCGGGGTCCATCACCGCCCCTCGGCCGCCCAGACCCGGGTGAGGAAGCCCTGGAGGTCGACGTCCTCGGCGAGGCCGCGCAGCAGGGTCATCGGCAGGTGGGTGTGGAGGTTGACCAGCCCCGGCATGAGCAGCCGGCCCCGCCCGTCGAGCACCGTGTCGCCGTCGACCGGGCCGTCGGACGCGGGACGCAGCGCCGTGACGACACCGTCCTCGACGACGACCGTCGTGCCCGTGAGCACGGTGTCGCCCTCGTCGACGGTGACGACGTACGACGCGTCCTCGATGACGACCCGGGTCATCCGGTGTCCTCCTCGTCGTCGGGCCCCGCGAAGGTGGCCCGGGTGTGCACGAGCTCGTCGAGCACGGCGAGCACCGCCTCGCGGCTGCGGGCCAGGACGGCCTCGATCTCGGCCATGGTGATGGGCTCGTCGGCGTCGCCGACCCCGGTGCACGGGTTGACGACGAGCGCGACGGCCGCGTACCGGAGCCCGGCCTCGCGGGCCAGGACGACCTCGGGCACCCCGGTCATCCCGGCGACGTCGCCCCCGCGAGCCGGGCCAGCCGGATCTCGGCGGCGGTCTCGAAGCGCGGGCCCTCGAACGCGGCGTACACCCCGCCGTCGCGCAGCGGGTGCCCGGCCGCGGCGCCGGCCTCGAGCAGCTCGCGGCGGACCTCGGGGTGGTAGGGCCGGCCGACGTCGACGTGCACGACGCCCTCCGGGCCGCTGCCGTCGAAGAAGGTCAGCGGGCGCTGGCGGGTCAGGTCGAGGAAGTCGTCGAGGCAGAGCAGGTCGCCGGGCACGAGCTCGGGGTCGATCGAGCCGGTGACGTTGACGGCGACGACGTCCTCGCAGCCGAGGTCGGCCAGGGCGCGGATGTTCGCGCGGTAGTTCACGAGGTGCGGGGGCACCGTGTGGCCGGGTCCGTGCCGGGTGAGGAAGACGACGGGCAGGCCGTGCCAGCGGCCGCGGGTGACCCGGGCCGGGCCCCAGCGGGTGTCGACGGTCTCCTCGACGCGGTCCTCGAGCGCCTCGAGGTCGTAGAACCCGGTGCCGGCGACGATGGCGAGGGGCGGGCGGGTCATGCCCCCGAACGCTACCGCCCGCCTGCGGGCCGCCGCGACGGGACGGGACCGGGCGGTGGCAGGATCACGGTCATGGCGGAGGTGGCGCTCGCGGCGACCGGACCGGTCTCGCTCGCGGCGGGCCGGGAGGTGGCGCGCGCCGGCGGCAACGCGGTCGACGTGGCCGTGGCCGCCGCGCTCGCCGCGATGGCCACCGAGCCCGGCATCGTCTCGCTCGGCGGCGGCGCCTTCGTGTCCGTCTGGGCGCCGGGCGAGGACCCGGTCGTCGTCGACGGCAACGTCGAGATGCCCGGACGCGGCCTGCCCCGCGAGGCCTTCGGGCGCGGGGTGCGCGAGGTGTACACCGAGTACGGCGGCGGCGTGACGATGTTCGCCGGCCACGGCTCGGTCGCCACGCCCCTGGCGGCCGCCGCCTGCGAGGACGCCGTGCGCCGCTTCGGGGCCGCCCCGTGGGCCGACGTCGTCGCCCCGGCGGTCACGGCCTGCCGCTCCGGCTACCCGATGGGCGGCGCCGCCGCCCGCTACCTCGGCTTCGTGGCCGGCTCCCTCTTCGGCCCCGACCCCGAGGCTCACCGCGTCGTCACCCGCCCCGACGGCACCCCGCTGCGGGTCGGCGACGTCGCGACCAACCCGATGCTCGCCGACGTGCTGGCCCTCGTCGGGGCGCGCGGCGCCTCGGTGCTCACCACGGGCGAGGTCGGCCGGGCGATGGCCGCCGACATGGCGGCGCACGACGGCCTCGTCACGGCCGCCGACCTCGAGGCGGTCGCGCCGGTCGAGCGGACCCCGCTGCGGCGCCGGGTGGGCGACTGGGACCTCGCGGTCAACCCACCCCCGTCGGTCGGTGGCCCGATGCTCGCGGTGATGCTCGGCGAGCTGGCCCGGCACGGCGACTACGACTGGGCCGACGTCCTCACCGTGCAGCAGGCCGTGCTGCGCTACCGGCTCGAGGTGCACGACGTCGCCACCGACCTCGACGCCGCGGGTCACGCGCTGCTCGCCGCCGTCGACCGGCACGGCCTCGCGGGCCTGCCGACCTCGGCGTCGACCGCGCACGTCTCGACGGTCGACGCCGACGGCCTGGCCTGCGCGGTGACGATGTCGGCCGGCTACGGCGCGGGGATCACCGTGCCCGGCACCGGGATGCTCCTCAACAACGCGCTCGGCGAGCCCGAGCTCAACCGGCTCGGGCTGCACTCGCTGGCGCCGGGCACCCGGCTGGCCTCCAACATGGCACCGACGACCGGGCGCACCGACGACGGCCGGGTCCTCGCCGTCGGGTCGCCCGGCGCCGACCGCATCACGACCGCGCTCATGCAGGTGCTCGGCCAGGGCTGCCTGCACGGTGCCGACCTGCGGACCGCCATCGAGGCGCCCCGGGTGCACGTGCGCTTCGACGACGACGGCCGCCCGGTCGTCGAGCACGAGTCCCACCCCGCCATCACCGCGGCCGTCCACGCCGCCGGCCTGCGGGCGACGGACCACGGCGCCCTCTCGATGTACTTCGGCGGGGTCGGCGCGGCCTACCGCGACGCGGACGGGAGCCTCTCCGCGGCGGGCGACCCACGGCGCGCGGCAGCCGTCGAGGTCGTCGGCGGCTGAGGACGCCGAAAATTTCGTCGCCCGACACCTGTTCCCCGGAGGCCATCTCGTGGTTGCCTGTGCGCACCGATGTCAGACGCAGGCAGAGTGCGTCGCGGGAGGAACAGGACACCGATGAAGCATCCCCTTCACGGAAGGTCGGCGCGCGTACTGCTCGCCGGCCTCGCCGCAGCCGCACTCACCACGACCTCGTTCGGCACGGCCACGGCCGCCGTCGGAGGGGCCGGTGACCCGGTCGCACCGGTCGAGAAGGCCCCCGAGGCCACCGTCCAGACGGGGGAGGTGAAGACCCCCTCGACCACCGCCGAGGACAAGCTCGGCCAGCACGACGTCGAGCTGCTCGACAAGGCGCGTGCCGCCGGCACCAAGCGGGTCACCCTCATCCTCGCCGTCGACAAGGGCACGACGCGCTCCGTCGCCGACGCCATCCGCGCACAGGGCGGCTGGGTCGGGATGACCAACGACAAGGTCGGCTACGTCCGGGCCAGCGTCCCCGTCAAGGCGGTCACGAAGGTCGCCGCCCTCTCCCGGGTCGACGCCGTCGACCTCGACGAGAAGGTCGCGCTGCCGACGCCGGGTCCCGAGGGCAAGGCCACCCGCTCGGCGGCCGCCGCCGGCCCCGGCGCGGGCACCTCGAACGACAACCCCTACATGCCGACCAACGAGACCGGGTCGGTCGCCTTCAAGAAGGCCAACCCCCGCTGGGACGGCCGCGGCGTGACCATCGGCATCCTCGACTCCGGCGTCGACCTCGACCACCCGGCGCTCCAGAAGACCTCGACGGGCGAGAAGAAGATCGTCGACTGGGTCACCGCCACCGACCCGATCCTCGACAGCGACTTCACGTGGCGCCTCATGAACACCAGCGTCAACGCGACGCCGACGTTCACCGTCCCGAACGTCGCCGGCACCTGGACGGCCCCGGACTCGGGGTCCTACCGCTTCAGCCGGTTCAGCGAGTCGATCACCGCGGGCAGCGAGCCCGACGGTGACGTCAACCGCGACGGCGACACCACCGACCGGTTCGGCGTCCTGTACGACAAGGACACCCACGACATCTGGGTCGACGCCAACCAGGACCTCACGTTCTCCGACGACGAGCTGATGCGCCCGTACGGCGAGAGCGGCGACGTCGGCCACTTCGGCACCGACGACCCGTCGACCGAGGTCGTCGAGCGGATGCCGTTCACCGTCGAGTACCGCGAGGACGTCAGCCTCGCGCCGTTCGGGCTCCCGGGCACCGAGGACTTCGTGAACATCGGCCTCGTCGAGGACGCGCACGGCTCGCACGTCGCGGGCATCGCGGCCGGGCACAGCCTCTTCGGCGGGAAGATGGACGGTCAGGCCCCGGCGCGAAGATCGTCTCCTCGCGTGCCTGCACCTGGGGTGGCGGCTGCACCAACGCGGCCCTCACCGACGGCATGGTCGACCTCGTCGCCAACCGCGGCGTCGACGTCGTCAACATGTCGATCGGCGGCCTGCCGGCGCTCAACGACGCGAACAACGCCCGGTCCGAGCTCTACGACCGGCTCATCGACGTCTACGGCGTCCAGCTGTTCATCTCGGCCGGCAACAGCGGCGCGGGCATCAACACCGTCGGCGACCCGTCCGTGGCCACCGACGTCGTGAGCGTCGCGTCCTCGGTCAGCAAGGCCACCTGGCTGGCCAACTACGGCTCGGTCGTGTCGAGCAAGCTCGCCCTGCACAACTACTCCTCGCGCGGCCCGCGCGAGGACGGCGGCTTCAAGCCGAACATCATGGCGCCCGGCTCGGCCATCTCCACCGTGCCGCTCTGGCTCAAGCAGCCCGACCTCGCCGAGGCCGGCTACACCCTGCCCATCGGGTACGCGATGTTCAACGGCACCTCGATGGCCTCGCCGCAGGCGGCCGGCTCCGCCGCGCTGCTGCTCTCGGCCGGGTTCCAGACCGGGACGCCGATCACGCCGAAGCAGCTGCGTGAGTCGATGTACACCGCGGCCGACTTCCAGAAGTCGCTCGCGGCCGTCGGCCAGGGCACCGGTCAGCTCGACGTGCCCGGTGCGTGGAACCTGCTGCGCAAGCGGCCGGTCACGCTCGACTACACGGCCACGGCCCCGGTCTGCACCGTGCTCTCCGACCTGCTCGCCACCCCCAACCGGGGCACCGGCGTGTACAACGACTGCGCCGCCGGCAAGGGCGGCCAGAAGGTCGGCCAGAGCCGCACCTACCCGGTCAAGGTCACCCGCCTGACGGGTGCCTCGGGCTCGGTGAACCACAAGGTCCGCATCGTCGGCAACGACGGCACGTTCTCGGCGCCGTCCTCGGTCGCGCTGCGCTCGGGCCGTGCGGTCGACGTGGCGGTCAAGGCCAAGCCGAAGACGGGTGGCCTGCACTCGGCCATCCTCGAGATCGACGACCCGAAGACCCCGCTCGTCGACCACCGGCTGCTGCTGACCGTCGTCGTCAGCACCGACCTGCCGAAGCCGTCGTACGCGACGTCGACGTCGGGCACGGTGCAGCGCAACCTCTTCAAGCGGGTGTTCGTCACGGTGCCCGAGGGCGCCAAGGCCCTCCAGGTCAACCTGTCGGGCATCGCCACGAAGAGCCAGGTCCGCTGGATCGCGTTCAACCCGTACGGGGTCCCGGTCGACAACACCTCGACGCCGTTCTGCTACACGAACTACAGCGACCCGGCGACGTGCAAGCCGAGCTCGCGGGCCTACGCCAACCCGATCCCGGGCGTGTGGGAGCTGCTCGTGGAGTCGCGGCGGACCTCGCCGTTCCTGGACAACCCGTTCAAGCTGACGGCGGCGGTCCAGGGCGTCACGGTCGACCCGGCCACCCAGACCGTGCCGGGCAGCACCGGCGAGGCCTCCCCCGTCTCGTGGACCGTCAAGAACGACTTCGGTCCGGTGACGGTCACACCCCGCGGCGGCCCGCTCGGCTCGGCGCACACCGAGCGCCCGAGCATCGGCACGGGTGACCGGCTGGAGTACACGGTCGAGGTGCCGGCCGGGGCCTCGCGCCTCGACGCGGTGATCGGCAACACCTCCGACCTCGGGGCCGACCTCGACCTGACGGTCCTCGGACCCGACGGCGAGCAGGCCGGCCAGTCGGCCGACGGTGACTCCGAGGAGGCCGTGTCGATCCTCGACCCGGAGCCCGGCACGTACACCGTGCAGGTCGACGGGTTCGACGTGCCGGCCGGGACGACGACGTTCGACTACCGCGACGTCTTCTTCTCGGGCAGCCTCGGCAGCCTCGACGTGCCGTCCGGTGCGATCTCCCTCAAGGGCGGCCAGACGGTCTCCATCGGCGGGACGATCACCCCGGAGGCCGCCGCGGCCGAGGGTCGTGAGCTGTTCGGCCAGATGGACGTCGTCTCGTCCGAGGGCGCGGTCCTCGGGTCGGGTGCGGTGCTCCTCTCGGAGCCGGCCACGACCCGGTGACCCACCGGTGAGCGAGGGCCCCGTCGGCAGCACGCCGGCGGGGCCCTCCGCCGTCCCGTCCCCGGATCGACCTGCCGGTCGGGCGGAGTCATCCCGCCACGTCTCGCGGACGGGGGTCGCGCCCGGCCTGACCGGCCCGGTCGTGCGAGAGTGCGGACCGTGAGCGCACCGGCGGAGGGCCAGCACCGCGAGGTCCTGCGCCTGGCCCTGCCCGCCTTCCTCGCCCTCGTCGCCGAGCCGCTCTTCCTCCTCGTCGACTCGGCGATCGTCGGGCGGCTGGGGGTCGGGCCGCTGGCCGGCCTCGGGGTCGCGAGCGCAGTGCTGCTGACCGCCGCCAACGTCTTCGTCTTCCTCGCCTACGGCACGACGAGCATCGTCGCCCGCCAGCTGGGTTCCGGCTCGCGCGCCGGTGCGGTGGCGGCGGGCATCGACGGCACGTGGCTGGCCGTCGGGCTCGGGGCCGCGACCACGGCCCTCGTCGCGCTCGCCGCCCGACCGCTGGCCGGCCTGTTCGGTGCCTCCGCCGCGGTCGCCGACCAGGCCACGACCTACCTGCGTGTCTCGGCCTTCGGGCTGCCCGCGATGCTCGTCGTGCTCGCGACGACGGGTGTGCTGCGCGGCCTGCAGGACACCCGGACCCCGCTCGTCGCGGCCCTCGGCGGGTTCACCGCGAACGCCGTGCTCAACCTCTGGTTCGTCCACGGCCTCGGCTGGGGCATCGCCGGCTCCGCGTGGGGCACGGTGATCGCGCAGAACGGGATGGCCGCCGCGCTCGTCGTCGTGCTGGTGCGCGAGGCCCGCCGCAGCCGGGTGCCGTTGCGGGCCCACCCCGGCCGGGTCCTCGCCGCCGCGCGCGGGGGCGTGCCGCTCCTCGTGCGCACCCTGGCCCTGCGGGGGTCCTCGTGGTCACGACGTGGGTGGCCGCCGGGCTCGGTGACGTGCCGCTCGCGTCGTACCAGGTCACCGCGACCATCTGGTCCTTCCTCACCTTCGCCCTCGACGCGCTGGCCATCGCCGCCCAGGCCATCACCGGGCGGGCCCTCGGCGCCGGCGACCTCGCGACGACCCGGGCCGCCACCCGCCTCATGGTGCGCTGGGGCGTCCTCGGCGGGGTGGTGCTCGGGCTGGCGCTCCTCGTGGCCCGCCCGTGGGTGGGACCGCTCTTCACGCCCGACGAGGGGGTGCAGGCGGCCGTCGCGGCCGGGCTGCTCGTCGTCGCGCTCGGCCAGCCGCTGTCGGGCTTCGTCTTCGTCGTCGACGGCGTGCTCATCGGGGCGGGCGACGGTCGCTGGCTCGCCGGGGCCATGCTCGCGACCCTCGCGGCCTACCTGCCCGTGGTGCTCGCGGTGCACCTCGCGGGCGACTGGTTGCTCCAGGGCGGCTCGGCGCGCGGCACGTCCGACGCGGTCACCTGGCTGTGGGTGGCGTTCACCGTCTTCATGTCCGTGCGCGGCACGCTCATGTGGATGCGCGTGCGCACCGACCGCTGGATGGTCGTCGGCGCGACCCGCTGACCACCGTCCCGTCGACCCGACGGGCTGCTGGGCCGCTCAGGCGAGCCCGAGCGCCCGGGCCTCCTCCCACAGCTCGTCGCGCACCCTCGGGTGGGCGGCGTCGCGGATGATGTGCCGGCACTGGCCGCGCTGGTCGTACCCGTACAGCTCGGCGACGCCCTGCTCGGTGACGACCGCGCTCTGCTGCACGCTCGTGACCGGCTCGTCGAGGAGCGGGACGACGGTGGAGCAGTCGGCCTTGGGGTGCCACGAGCGCAGGGCGATGTAGGACTGCCCGCCGGGGGAGTGCAGCGCGCCGACGACGAAGTCGGTCTGGCCGCCGAAGCCGGAGTGGATGCGCGCGTTGATGCGCGAGGCGTTGGCCTGCCCGAAGAGGTCGACCTCGAGCGCGGAGTTGACCGAGGTCATGGCCCGCTGCCGGGCGATGAGGCCGGGGTCGTTCGTCGTCTCCGTGCGGGTCATCCGGACGCGCGGGTTGCCGTCGACCCAGTCGTAGAGGTCCTGGGAGCCGAAGAGGAACGACGTGGTCAGCGGGTGGTCGGGGTCGAGGGCGCCGGCCCGGTCGAGGGCGACGACGCCGTCGGAGAACATCTCGGTCCACACCCGCAGGCCGCGCCGGTCGGTGAGCGCGGCGATCGTGGCGTCGGGGATGCCGCCGATGCCGGCCTGGATGGTCGCGCCGTCGGGCACCCGGTCGGCGATGCGCTCGCCGATCAGCTGGCTGTCGGCGTCCGGGGTCAGCGGGTCGTGCGAGGGGACCGGGACGGAGACCTCGACGGCGAGGTCGACGGCGCTCTCGTCGAGCAGGGCGTCGCCGCCGGTGTACGGCATCCGGTCGTTGACGACGGCGACGACGAGGCCCGAGCGGGCGCGGCAGGCCTCGATGGCCGCCGGCAGCACGTTGACCTCGATGCCGAGGGAGAGCATCCCGTCGCGCGAGGGGGCGCACTGGACGATGACGACGTCCGGGGCGAGCGGGCCGCCGTAGAGCACCGGCACGAGGGAGAGCCGGCTCGGGACGTAGGAGAGGTTCGAGTGCCGGCGCATCCCACCCCCGACGAAGCAGGTCTCGGCGGTGACGCCCGGCCGGTCGGGGATGCCCGGCGGCGCGTTGAGCGCGTGGATGACGTACTCCTCGCGGCACGCGTCGAGGGTCCGGACGGCCTCCCAGGGGACGGCGACGTTGCCGGAGACGACGACCCGGGGCCTGCCCGGGAGTGCGGCGAGGTGGCGGCCCAGCTGGTCGAGACTCACGGTCCTCATGGCCTCCATCATCCTCACCCGGGGGTGGGTCGCACCACAGGTGAGGCTGTCCTGACCCCTGCCGGCGCGGGCCCGCGCGGCCTACCGTGGGGGCATGTGCCGCAACATCCGCCAGCTCCACAACTTCGAGCCCCCCGCGACGACGGACGAGGTGCACGCCGCGGCCCTCCAGTACGTCCGCAAGGTCAGCGGGTCGACCCGTCCGTCGCAGGCCAACGAGGAGGCCTTCGCCCGGGCCGTCGAGGAGGTGGCCCACGCGACCCGGCACCTGCTCGACGCCCTCGTCACCGGGGCGCCCCCGAAGGACCGCGAGGTCGAGGCCGCCAAGGCCCGCGCCCGGTCCGCGGAGCGCTACGGCCGCACCGGCTGAGGGCCCCGGAGGGCTCCGGCGGACGGGTCGTCCCCGCTCCCCGAACGGCCTCCGCACGGCGTGTCGGCGACGCCGGGCGCGCGACCCGCTGTGGACCGTGACACGCCCGAAACTTTCTCCGGCGCACAGGCAGTGGACGACGTCGTCGCAGGTCAGCGGCCTGCTGGGAGGTCGCTGGGTGCCGTGTCCACAGGGTTCTCCACCGACGGTGCACAACCCCACCCGGCGTTTTCCCCAGGTTGTCCACACCTCGTCCCCAGCCGTTCGGCCGATGTGCCCGGCCCGGCTTGGAGGGCCCGTGGGTGAGGTCCTACGGTGACTCGAGCGCGGCGGTGTCGGTGGTCTCTGGTGGTCTTGACCCGGGTCCGGTGGCGCCGGGGCGAACCGCCTCGAGCAGGGGCCTGGACGAGACGGTGAAAGGGGTCGGTGGGTGACCATCGCGCAGCTGAGCGAGGCCTTCTCGGGCCCGTCGGAGCGACCGGACGAGCGGGTCCCCCGCAGGACCTCCACGCCGAGCAGTCCGTCCTCGGGTCGATGCTCCTCGACAAGGACGCCATCGCCGACTGCCTCGAGGAGGTCAAGGCCCACGACTTCTACCGGCCGGCCCACGAGGCGATCTTCGACGCCGTCCTCGACCTCTTCGGGCGCGGCGAGCCGGCCGACGCCATCACCGTCGCCGACGAGCTCACCAAGCGGGGTGACCTCGCACGGGTCGGCGGGCAGGCCTACCTCCACCAGCTCATCCAGTCCGTGCCCACGGCCGCCAACGCCGGGTACTACGCCGAGATCGTCCACGAGCGCGCGGTGCTGCGCCGGCTCGTCGAGGCCGGCACCCGCATCGTCCAGATGGGCTACGGGCAGGGTGAGGGCGACATCGACGAGATCGTCAACCGCGCGCAGGCCGAGGTGTACTCGGTCGCCGAGAAGCGTGGCGGCGAGGACTACCACGCGCTCGGCGAGCTGCTCAACGAGACGATGGAGGAGATCGAGGCCGCGTCGGGGCGCACCGACGACCTCATCGGGGTGCCCACCGGCTTCCTCGAGCTCGACGCGCTGACCCACGGCCTGCACCCGGGGCAGATGATCGTCGTCGCGGCCCGTCCGGCGGTCGGCAAGTCGACCCTGGGCATCGACATCGTGCGGGCCGCGGCCATCAAGCACGACATGGCCGCGGCGGTCTTCTCCCTCGAGATGAGCCGCACCGAGATCACGATGCGCATCCTGTCCGCCGAGGCCACCATCCAGCTCCAGGACCTGCGCCGCGGCCTGAAGAACCAGGACCAGTGGACCAAGCTGGCGCGGATCATGGGCAAGATCTCCAACGCGCCGCTGTTCATCGACGACAGCCCGAACATGTCGCTCATGGAGATCCGGGCCAAGGCCCGCCGGCTCAAGCAGCAGCACAACCTCAAGCTCATCGTCATCGACTACCTGCAGCTGATGACCAGCGGCAAGAAGGTCGAGTCGCGCCAGCAGGAGGTCGCCGAGTTCTCCCGGGCCCTGAAGCTGCTCGCCAAGGAGATCGAGGTGCCGGTCATCGCGATCAGCCAGCTGAACCGTGGTCCCGAGCAGCGCACCGACAAGCGCCCGCAGATGTCGGACCTGCGTGAGTCGGGCTCGATCGAGCAGGACGCCGACGTCGTCATCCTCCTGCACCGCGACCGTTCCGACCCCGAGCGCGAGGGGGAGGCCGACGTCATCGTCGCCAAGCACCGCAACGGCCCGACCGCTGACCTCGTGCTGGCCTTCCAGGGGCACTACTCCCGCTTCAACAACATGGCCCGCGACGGCGGCTTCTGACCGGTCCCGCTCCCGCGGCCAGTCGTGGCGGCCGGGGCATGCGGACGTCGTTCGCAGCGGTTTCGAAGTGCCCCGCAGCGGGGTCGGCGAGGGTCGCAGACGTGCCGGGGTGACGGCACGGATCGACCAGGACACGGGGCCGGGGGGCCTGAGCGTCAGCGCCTCCCCGGCCCGACGACCACGAGACTCGGGAGAGCTGTCATGACCTACCACCAGGAACCCACGAGGACGCCCAGCCGACGCTTGGTCCTCGGCGGAGGCGCATCGGTCGCCGGGCTCGCCGTCATCGGCATCGCCGGTGCGCCGGCCGCCGAGGCCGCCTCGTACGTGCGGCCCATCAAGAACCCCAGCGCCCACCCGATCACCGCGGCGTACGGCATCCCCGGCGACTGGCAGGCCGGCCACCACACCGGTGTCGACATCGGCTGCCCGGTCGGCACCCCGGTGTACGCCACGATCGGCGGCGACGTCCGCACCGGCCGCGCCGACTGGGGCCCGGCCTACGGGACGATGATCCTCATCAACGACAACGTCGACGGCTCGGACTGGGGCTACTGCCACCTGTCGAAGCGGTCCGTCAGCGACGGCCAGCGCGTCAAGACCGGCCAGCTCATCGGGTACTCGGGCAAGACCGGCCGCGTCACGGGCCCGCACCTGCACCTCGAGCGCCGCCCGCGGTACGGGAAGTACGGCTCGGACAAGAACCCCAACCTCTGGCCCTGAGCCGCGGAGGGTCCGGGACGGGTGGGTGTACGGTGTACGCCCACCCGTTCCGTCGTCCCCGGGAGCACGCATGAGCCTGGCCCCTCCTCGACCCGTCGCTGCGCGTCCGCTCGCGCGCCCGGCCCTGCTCGCCCTGCTGCTCATCGCGGCGGTGCTCCTCCTGCCCTTCCGCCTGGCCGGGGCGTGGGGCGGGCGCGGGTACCCCGACGTCGGGGCCTGCGGACGGCCGTGGGCGACGGGCTCGTCGGGTCGTGGGCGGCCGGTGGTCCGCAGCTGGACGCGCGGCTCGTCGAGGCCGCCGACTTCTGGGCGCGCTTCCACGTCGTCAAGGCGGCACTGGCGCTCGTGCTCCTCGTCGCCGCGGCGGTCCTCGCCCGCCGGGCCGGGCAGCGGGCGCTCACCGCCCCCACCCGGGCCCGCCGCTGGGGGGCCGGGGTCGGCGCGACGGGCGCACTGGGCCTCGCGGGCCTCGCGCTGCTCGTCGTCGTCGCCAACGTGCAGGGGGCGCTCGCCCCGCTGTCGTCGGTGCTCGGGCTGCTGCCCACCGGCGCCGCGACCGGCCCGCTCGCCGAGACCCTCGAGGCCATGCGCCGGGGGTCCTCGGTGGGCCCGACGGCGCGACCACCCTGGTCCTGCTCGAGGACTTCCGCGCCTACCACCGGGTGATGGCGGTGCTCGGGGCCCTCGTGGTCGTCGGGCTGCTGGCCCTCGGCGTGCGGATGCTGCGCACCCGGCGTCGTGTCGAACGAGCCGACCGCGGCCGGCGCCGCCTCCTGCTCGCGGTCACCGTCGTGATCGCCTGTGCTGCAACCTTCTTCGCGATCGTCACGGCGGCCAACGCCAGCACCGCTGCGCACCCCGAGCAGGCCTTCGTCGGGTTCCTCGAGGGCGGCTCCTGACGCTGGCCACCCTCAGCCGGGGCCGTCGGGGTGCGTGAGGTCGTAGGCGCGCACGAGCTTCTTCGGCACGACCATGCACCACGCGGACACGACGAGCTCGCGGGCCTCGGTGGGGTCGAGCTGGGCGAGGTCGGCGTGCGCCCAGTGGAAGCGCAGGTCCGACTCCGAGGGCAGCGAGAAGGTGCCGGGGTCGCTCGCGACGAGGCCGGCGCGCTCGTCCTTCGGGAAGGCGAACCCCATCACCGACTCGTCGCGCGAGAACGCCACGTAGACGATCCGGCCGACACGGAACTTCAGCCGCCCCCGGACGTACACCTCGTACGAGCGCTCGAGCTGGGACGCGAGCGGGCGCACGTCGTCGACCACCGCCATCGCGCCACCTCCTCGGCCCCATGATGGCGCTGCGGGCCGCCGTCGCGCCCGGTGCCGACGTCCCGGGCCCGGGCGTGGGACAGTGACGCCATGTCCCTGCGCCACGTCGACCGCGCCGTGGCCGCCTACACGGCCCTGCGACCGCGGCTCGTCCCCGCGACCGAGCGCTTCGTCGAGGACGTCACCGGCACCATCGACGACGCGGGCATCAACTACCTGAGCGTCACCGGTCGCACCAAGTCGGTCGAGTCCTTCGCCGGCAAGGTCCGCGGCGTGCTCGGCGAGAGCCCCGGGGCCGACCCGATGCTCGCCGTCACCGACCAGGTCGGCGTGCGGGTCATCACCTACGTCCAGCGCGACATCGACGCCGTCGCGGGCCTGCTCGCCGAGCAGTTCACCGTGCTCGACGACCGCGACCTCGGCGTCGAGACCGCCGCGGCCGGACGCTTCGGCTACGCGAGCCGCCACCTGCTCGTCTCGCGCTCACCGCTGCGGGACGCGACGTACGAGCCACTCGAGTGCGCGTCGATCCAGCTGCGCACGGTGCTGCAGCACGCGTGGGCCGAGTTCGAGCACGACATCCGCTACAAGGGGACGGTGCCGCCCGAGCAGGTCCCCGACCTCGACCGCCGCTTCACCCTGGCCGCCGGGCTCCTCGAGCTCGCCGACCGCGAGTTCCAGACCATCCGCGACCGCCTGCAGGCCGGCTTCGGCACGACCGAGCCCGACACCGTCGACGAGCTCGACCCGCGCATCAGCGCCCCCGAGCTGGCCACCTTCCTCGCCGGGCGGTACTCGAGCGCCGGGTGGTCGCGCACCGACCACTACCAGTGGATCTCCGGCCTGCTCCTCGAGCTGGGCATCGCCTCGCTCGACGAGCTGAGCGAGACGCTGCGCGACCTCGACAGCGCCGCGGTGACGGCGGCGATGGACTACCGGTACCCCCCGGGTGCCGTCCGACGCCTCGACGACGACCTGCTCTCCCGCTTCGGCGAGGCCTACGTGGGGCTGCACGGCAACGCCCACCGCCGCGAGGCGCTGCAGGCCCGGCGGGCCCGCCTCACCGGCTGAGCCGACGCCGACCCTCGGGGCGGTCGGGCGTCACCCCGAGACCGGTGACTCCCATCCGTCGGAGCGCAGCCGGTCGAGGGCGTCGAGCAGGAGGTCGAGGGCGAAGGTGAACTCGAAGTCCTCGTCGCACCCCGTCGCGTCGGGGCGCCGGCGGCGGGCCTCGACCGAGACGGCGATGATGGAGGGGTAGTCCGCGGGGTTCGGCTGCGGGGTGGTACGGGCCCGGGGCGCGCCACGGGCGTCCTCGTCGAACAGCTCCGGGCTGAACCCCCAGATGCGGTTGCCGAGCGCGTGCATCGCGTGGTGCGCCAGGTCGGGGGTGAAGCCGGCGTCGAGCAGCAGCCGGGTGACGGCCTCCATGTGCCCGAGCACCGCCGGGGTGCGGACCGTCCGGGTCTCGATGGCCCGTCGCGCCCACGGGTGGCGCTGCACGGCGGCCCGGGCGGACAGGAGGGTGGCGCGCACGGCTGCCCGCCAGTCGCCGTCGGCCGGCCGGGCGGCGACGACCTCGCCGAGCACCGCGTCGACCATCCCGTCGACGAGGTCGTCCTTGCCGCCGACGTGCTTGTACAGGGCCATCGGGACGACGCCGAGCCGGTCGGCCAGGCGCCGCATGCTCACCGCGTCGGCGCCCTCGCCGTCGGCCAGCGCGACGGCGTCGGCGAGCACGCGGGAACGGTTCAGCGGCACGCGGGGCGTGGGCATCCGACCTCCGGGGCGTCGATGGGGTGTACAGCGTATTCGCCGACGCGGTCCGCCGCTCTCGTGGCCCCCGGGCACCCGGGCCCGGCTGCGTCAGTCGGTCTGCTGCCCGAGCCAGTCGAGGAGGAGGTCGGTGAAGCGCTCCGGGTGCTCCATCGACGGCAGGTGGGCGGCGTCCTCCCAGTCGACGCGGCGGACGTCGGGCAGGCCGGCGACGAGGCGCTCGGTGGCGTCGCGCGTGGTCTCGAGGTCGAAGCCCCCGAGCAGGACGAGCACCGGCGCGCGGACCTCGGCGAGCCGGTCGAGGGCGGGCGGGTCGAGCTCGTCCTCCTCGACGTCGTCGAACGCGGCACCGACCTCGAAGGCCCGCCGCTGCATCCGGGCGACCGCGTCGCGGACCTCGGGGTCGACCGCGTCGGCGTCGCGGCGAGGGCCGACGACCCAGGTGTCGACGTTGACCGCGACCGCGGCGTCGAGGTTACCGGCGGCGAGCGCGGCGTCCTCCGCCTGTCCGAAGGCGGCGAGGTCGGGGGTCCGCACGGCCAACAGGCTCCCGCCGGGAGGGGCGAGCACGAGCGACCGGACGCGGTCGGGCGCGGTGAGGGCCACCTCGACGGCGACGCCGGACCCCATCGAGGCGGCGACGACGTGGCACCGGTCGACTCCGAGCTCGTCGAGGAGGCCGAGGACGTCGGCCCGGTGGGACACGGGGCCGTCGGGCAGGCGGTCGGACCCACCGAAACCGCGCAGGTCGAGTCGGATGACGTCGTGCGTGCGGATGAGGCTGTCCCACAGGGAGTCCCACATCCCGCGGTCTGCCACGCCGGCGTGTACGAGCAGCACGCTCGACGCTCCTCGTGGTCCTGCTCGGTCGTACGCGATCCCGTTGTCGGCCAGCGTCACTCGGTCCTCGTCCCGTCGTCCATCCCGCCAGTCAACGCCCCGGGCGGCTGGGCGGCAACCGGATTGCCGGGAGTGACGGGTGCGCTGACCGGCCGACGGGGGATCGTCCGAACGGCCCGGAACCCATCGACACGATCACCCCCGACTTGAGGGCCATCCCATGATTCGGACATGCAGGGTGACGAGACGCAGGTGATGACCAGGGCCGAGCGCCGCCGAGCCGTCGAGGAGCAGTCGCGCTCGTCGCGCTCCCGACGCCGTCAGAAGGCAGCGGCCCCTCCGCGACCCCGGGTCACGGTGTGCACCCCCGTCGAGACACCCGACACCGTCCGGCCGGTCGGGCCCGGCACCGTCGCCGTCCTCGAGCGCCCCCCTGTCGTGCTCGAGCCGGAGCCCACGGAGGGTCGCGCCTCGCGCACCGGTCGTCGCGCGGCGGACCGGGTCCAGCGGGGTCGGCGTCGCCGCACCGTGGGCGCCGTCGCCGTCGTGGCGGTCCTCGGGCTCGGGGGCACCGCCGCCGTCGCCTGGGCCGGCCTGCTGCCCGGCGACGTCGAGCAGCTCGTCCTCCGGGTGGCCGGGAGCCCGGCGGAGGCGGCACCGACCGCCGCCGACCCGGCGCCCGTCGTCTCCGCCACGCCCTCGGCGTCGCTGACGGAGTCGGCCGACGAGCGCCTCCTCTCGACCGTCGACCTGTGCCGCTCCCTGTCGCGCGGTGAGCTCGACCCCGCGTCGGCCTCCTACCGCACGCTGGTCAACGCCGCCGGTGCCGCCGACCTCGACGCGTGGTGCGCCGACCTCACCGGCGACGCGGCCCGCGCCGACTCCTGACCGGACGTCGGACCCGTTCCGACCCTCGCGCCCCCACCGAACCCGCTCGCGCCGCGCCGGCGCGCGTGGTGGGGTGGGGTGATGGCTCCCGACCCGTCCCGCGACCCCGACGTCCTCGTCGTCGACGCGGCCAACGTCGCCGGCTCGCGCCCGGACGGCTGGTGGCGCGACCGCCCCGGCGCCGCCGCCCGCTTGCACACAGAGCTGACCGGCGCCGGACTCGGTGCCGTCGTGCTCGTCCTCGAGGGCCGGGCCCGCCGCGGGGTGCCGGAAGGTGACCGCGACGGTGTGCGCGTCGTCCACGCCGAGGGCTCCGGCGACGACCGCGTCGTCGAGGAGGTGACCGCCCTCGTGCACAACGGTCGAGCGGTCACGGTGGTCACCGCCGACCGCGGGCTCGTCGCGCGCGTCACCGACCTCGGCGCCGCCGTCGTCGGCCCCTGCACCCTCCGCGACCGCCTGGCGGACCCGCTCTCCTCCTGACGCCGACGACCCGTCAGCGGGTGCGCACGTGCACGTCGTGCTCGCCGGTCGTGCCCTCGATGTCGGACTCGGCCGAGGCGACGAGCCGGTCGGCGAGGCGGCGCAGCGCGCGGGCCACGGCCACCTCGTCCCCGATGTGGGGGCTCGCGACGTCGGCCGCGCTGCGGTGGCTCGTGCCCCGGGCGGTGAGGGCCTCGGGGGCGTCGGCGAGCAGGGCAACGGTGGCCGTCGTGTCGTCGCCCTGCTCGAACAGGGTCACCCGGACCGTCCACTGCCGCATGGTCCCGAGCTCGGGCCGGGCGACGACGGCCTCGTGCTCCGACGGGTTCCCCTCGTCGACGCGGAGCACCGACCCCGGTCCGGGGTAGATGCTGCTCGTGCGCCCGTCGTCCCACCGCACCGTGTACGGCGGGCCGTCCTCCGTCGCGGCGGACACGACGATGCCGGCCCGCACGGGCTGGTCGACCTGTTCCCCGGCGAGGACGATGTGGTCTCCTGGTCGCGCTCTCACGGCCGCCTCCCTCGGTGGCTCGTCACCACTCTCGTGGAGCGCCGGGGTGGTGGCGACGGTCCCCGGCGCCCACCTCGATCATCCCCCGTCGACGGCTCCGGCGACAGGGGTGCGCGACGTGCGTTGCGTCGCGTCGCGCACCACGGGGAGGGGTCAGGGGAGGTCGAGCCCGTCGCCGAACCGGAAGAGCGCGTCCCCGCCGAAGCCGGGGACGTCCTCGGGGTGGCGACGCACGGCCTCCATCGAGACCGGGACGTCGAACGGCAGCCGCCCGGTCGGCGGGATGCCGCCGGTCAGCGCCGCGAGCAGGGCCGCGTCGCTGCTGCCGTAGGTCGCCGTGAGCGCCGCGCAGAGCGGCACCAGCGGGGTGAGCACGGCCGGCCGGTCGAGCGAGACGTCGACGACCAACGGCACCGTCGCCGCCAGCCGCTGGAGCCGCGCGACCCGTCCGGGCGGGAAGTCGAGCGAACCCTGGTGGAACCACGCCTCGAGGAACAGGTCGTCGCGGTGCTCGAACGGCGCACCGAGGCGGACGACGGCGACGTCGGCCTCCTCCGGCGTGGCGGCCGGGACGAGCCCGGCGACGACCAGGGCCTCCGCGGCGACACCGTCGGCGAACACCCGCGTCCCCGGCGCCAGGGGCAGTACCGCAGGGGCGCCCTCCACCGCGGACTCGTTGCGCAGCACCGTGACCGACCGGGCCTGGGCCTCGAACCCGGCCCGCCGGAAGTCCTCGCAGCCGAGCACCTCGAGGGCGGCGTCCTCGTCGACGTACGGGTCGTCGAAGAGCCCCAGCCGGAACTTCACCCGCAGCAGCCGGCGCGCGGACTCGTCGATGCGCTCCTCGGTGACCCGACCCGACCGGACGAGGTCGAGCAGCAGCTCGACGCACTCCTCGCCGCCGAACTGGTCGGCCCCGGCGTGGAGGATCAGCTCCATCCGGCCGGAGGGGTCGAGGTGCTCGACCCCCCACGCCCGGGCCGGCAGGACCTGGTCGCCGACGTGGTTGTCGTTGACCAGCTCCCAGTCGGTGAGCACGACGCCGTCGAAGCCGAGGCGCTCGCGCAGCAGCCCGGTGACGACCTGTCGGTTGTAGCCGAAGCCGACCTCCTCGACCGGCTCGCCGTCGACCTCGAGCCCGACGGGCATCCCGTAGTAGGGCATGACGGCCGCGGTGCCGGCCTCGATGGCGCGGGGGAACGGCGCGAGGTGGTCGTCGAACCGCCCTCCGCCGTAGACCTGTTCGCGACCGTAGGGGAAGTGCGCGTCCTCGCCGTCCTTCTGCGGGCCGCCACCGGGGAAGTGCTTCGTGACGCAGGCGACCGTGTCCGGGCCGAGCTCGGGACCACCCTGGAACCCCTCGAGGTACGCGACCCCGAGGTCGCCGGCGAGCTGGGGGTCCTGCCCGAAGGTGCCCGCCTGCCGGGCCCATCGCGGCTCGGTGGCGAGGTCGAGGGTCGGGTGCAGCGCCTCGCGGATGCCGACCGCCACGTACTCGCGCCGGGCGATGTCGGCGAACCGCCGCACCGCCTCGACGTCCCGCAGCGCGGCCAGCCCCAGCGGCTCCGGCCACTGCGAGAACGACCCGGCGGCGAAGGACACCCCGGAGTTCTCGATGAACGCGTGCCGCGGGTCGGTGCTCACCGTCACCGGGATGCCGTGCGGTGTGCGCTCGGCGAGCCGCTGCAGGGCGTTGCTCCAGCGGGCCGCCTGGCGCGCGTCCCGGAGGGCGTGGACGTTGAAGTGTGAGAGGTGCTTGCGCAGCACGACATCGCTCGTCGGCGACTTGCTGATGTGCCCCGGCTCCTCGAGCAGCGCGCCGTCCTCGCCGGCCTCGATGACCGTGTGGAACATCAGGCCGGCCTTCTCCTCGAGGGAGAGGCGGCCGAGCAGGTCCTCGACGCGCTCGTCGACCGGCAGCCGCGGGTCCTCGTAGGGGTCCATGACCCCGTTGCCGTTGAGGTCGCGCCAGGCGGGGGTGTCCCCGGTCGCCGGGTGGGCGGTCACCGGGGGTGCGGAGACGCTGGTGTCGGCCGTCACGCGAGACCCGCCCCGAACTCCTCCATCGCGAGGACCGGACGCAGCCGCTTCTCGACGGCCCTCGTGGAGAACGCCTTGCGCAGGACGTCCTTGGCCAGCACGTTGCCGACCGCCCCGAGGACCATCGCCTGGTCGAGCGAGAGGTAGCGGCGCGCGATGGTGCCCGAGTGGACGGCGACGGCGTCGAAGAACCCGCCGCGCCCGTACGCGTGGAGGTCGTGCTCGATGCGGGCGAGGTTGGCGAAGGACTCGCGCGGCTCGTGCATCATCGCGAGGAACGACGCGTGCGGGGTGACGACGCCGTCGCCGAAGGTCGGGGTCGCGTTCGTCGCCGGCCGGCAGTCGCCGAAGCCGGGGTCGTAGTTCGTCTTCTCCTGGTCGCTGAAGTAGCCGTCCGGGTTGAGCCCGAGCGCGTCGACGCCGTACTCGCGGTAGCCGCCGGCCGGGTTCGACGAGGGCGAGAAGCCCCAGAACCCGTACTTCGCCTCGACGAGGCCGTGCTCGCGCTGGGCGCGCACGTGCAGCGGGTGGTTGCGGCCCCACGAGCGCGGCGCCCACCGGGCCTCGTCGACGAAGACGTCGGGCATGAGCTCCTCGAACATCGACCCGCCCCACCCGGGGACGATGTGCATCCCGCGGTAGGTGTACGCGCCCTCGAACACCTCGAGCCCGAGGTAGGTACGGGTCCTGCCGACGGGCTTCATCTCCGGCCACGACCAGTCGCAGGTGTCGGGGAAGGTGCGCCACGACGCGAACCAGTGCTTCGCGGGCACCTGGCCCTGCGAGATGCCGAGGTAGCTCGTGATGCGGGTCTCGGACACCGCGGTGTCGTAGTGGTGGTTCGTGTACCAGACGTCGTCGCCGACGCCGATGTGGTTGCCCTCGGTCACCCCGGAGGTGTCAGCCGGGGCGGTGACGTAGAAGCCGCCGTGCATCAGGCCGCCCGGGCGCGGGCCCGCGGCGTCGTAGAACATGTCCCAGCGCATCCGGGAGAAGAGCCGGTCGGCCTCGCGGCGGGCGCCGGGGACGGCCTCGCGCACGACGAGCAGGGCAGCGCCGAGCCAGCCGCTGTCGACGCTGGAGACGAACGGCTGCACCGGGTCGCCCGAGTCCGGCCAGGTCGTGATGACGTCGCCGGTCGCCTCGTCGTACCAGTTGAAGTACATGCCGCTCGGCTCGTGGTGCTCCATCCGCAGCAGCGTCGAGAGGGTGCGGCGCACGCGTCGGGTCGCCTCCCCGGGGGTGATGAGCCCCAGCTCGCGGGCCACGACGGTGCTCCACAGGTAGCCGCCGATGTTCGTCGGCGAGGTGTAGCCGCTGCGGTCGCCCGCGGCGAGCGACTCCGGCATGTTGTCGGCCGGGAGGCCGGTGCGCTCGTCGGTCATCGCGACGAGCGAGCGCCAGGTGTCGGCGGCCCAGCGACGCACGGTGCGGGTGCTCCAGGCGGCGTGGTGGGCGTCGCCGCGCACGAAGGCCGGTGCGGCAGAGCGGGTCAGGGCGCTCGCCGGTTGCGCGGCGGCACCGCTGACGACGAGCCCACCGAGCGCGGCGGCGCCGCCGACGAGGAGCTGGCGGCGCGAGGCCGCGGGGACGTGGAGGGTGCGGGGGGTCATGAGGATGTCTCCTGACGGGGGTGGAGGGTGGGTCCGGGGTGACCGGGCCTCACTTGATGCCGGTCGTCGCGATGCCCTCGATGAAGCGTCGCTGGAAGACCATGAACACGATGAGCACGGGCAGGACGACGACGGTGGCGCCGGCCAGGAGCAGCCCGTACTGCGTGCTGTTCTGGCCGGTGCTGTAGAGCGCGAGCGCCACCGGCAGGGTGTAGGTGTCCTCCGTCTGGGCCACGACGAGCGGCCAGAGGAAGTTGTTCCAGCTCCCGAGGAAGGTGAGGATGCCGAGCGTCGCGAGGGCCGGCCCGCACAGGGGCAGGATGATCCGCGCGAAGATCCGCAGCTCGCCGGCCCCGTCGACGCGCCCGGCGTCGATGAGGTCCTTCGGCAGCCCGAGGATGAACTGGCGCATGAGGAAGACGCCGAACGGGCTGACGAGGAACGGCAGGAACAGGCCCGGGAGGGTGTTGACCAGCCCCGCGTTCGCCACGAGCACGAACAGGGGGACGAAGGTGACGACCCCGGGGATCATCAGCGTGGTCATGACGACGACGAACAGCGCCTTCTTGCCGCGGAAGTCGAGCATCGCCAGGGCGTAGCCGAGCGCCGAGCAGAAGAGCAGGTTGCCGGCCGTCACGACGACCGCGACCACCACGGAGTTCGTGAAGTAGCCGCCGAAGTCGAGCCGGCTGAACAGCTGCGTGTAGTTGTCGAGCGAGGCCGACTGGGGCCACCACGTGGGGGGCGCCTGGCGCAGCTCGCCCTCGGACTTCAGCGAGCCGAGGACCATCCACGCGAACGGGGCGACGACGGCGACGAGGGCGACGGTGAGGACGCCGTAGAGCCACCAGGTGCCCTTGCGCGAGCCGAGCATCACTTCTCCTCTCGCAGGAGGCGGAACTGGATGGCGGTGACGACCGCGACGAGGACGAAGATGATGTAGCTGATCGACGCCGCGTACCCGTAGTTGCCGAAGCCGAACTGCTCGTACGTGTACATGGACATCGACTTCGTCGAGTTGAGCGGCCCGCCGTTGGTGAGGACGAACGGCTCCTCGAAGAACTGCAGGTAGCCGATGCCCGTGGTCACCGAGACGAAGAGGATCGTCGGGCGCATCAGCGGCAGGGTGATGTGGCGGAACCGCTGCCACGCCGACGCACCGTCGATGGCCGCGGCCTCGTGGAGGTTCCACGGCACCGCCTGCAGCCCGGCGAGGAAGATGATCATCCCGGTGCCGAAGTTGCGCCACGTCGCCATGAGGATCAGCGAGGGCATCGACCAGCTCGGGTCGCCGAGCCAGTTCGGCCCGTCGACGCCGACCCACCCGAGCACGGTGTTGATCAGCCCGTAGTCGGTCTCCAGGAGGAAGCGCCACACGACGGCCACCGCGACGATCGAGGTGATGACGGGTGTGTAGAAGCCGAGCCGGAAGACGCCGCGCAGCCGGGTGATGCCCCTGTCGAGCGCGACGGCCGCGGCGAGCGCGACGAGGAGGGTCAGCGGCACGCCGACGACGACGAAGTACGCCGTGTTGAGCATCGCCTTGCGGAAGACCGGGTCGCCGAGGGCCCGGGTGTAGTTCTCGAGGCCGACGACGTCGACGGAGAAGGGGGTCCGCAGGTCGCGCGACCGGGTGTCGGTGAAGCTCATGAAGAGCGACTGGAGCACCGGCCAGAGCGTGAAGGTGAGGAAGAGCAGGCAGAACGGCAGGGCGAGGATCCACGCCGCCCGCCCCTCCGCCCGGGCGGAGGCGCGGCGGCGCCGCCCGCCCGGGACGGTGGTCTCGCCGGCGGGGCCGGCGGGGCGGTCGTCGTGGTCATGTCACTGACCGGTGCCGATGGAGTCGGCCTGCTGCTGGACGGTCTCCAGCGCCTTCTTCGGGTCGGCGCCGGTCTTGGTGACCTTCTCCATCTCGGTGTCGAGGTTCGCGACCACCTGCTCCCACGTCGGGAACGACGGCGGGGCCTTGGCGGTCTGGAGCTGCTCGCCGAAGACCTTGAGCTTGTCGTCGGCCGAGAGCGAGGGGTCGTCCCAGGCGGACTGCACGGAGGGCAGGTCGGTGGACATGCCGTACCACTTGGCCTGGGTCTTGGGGTCGGCGAGGAACTGGACGAACTTCCACGCGGTGTCGCGCTGCTTGGAGCTCTTGAAGACGACGAAGTCCGAGCCGCCCACGAACGAGGAGGACTGCTTGTCGGCGGGGATCTTCGCGACGGAGTACTTGTCCTTGAAGCCGGCGCCGCCGACCTTCTCGACCGCGGACATCATCCACGGGCCGGAGATGAACATCGGGACCTTGCCGCTCGCGAAGTCGGGCTCGGTCGTCGGCTGCACCGGGGCGGCCTTGTCGGAGATGCCGTCGGTGAAGAACGACTGGTAGTACTGCGCGGCCTTGAGCAGCTCGGGGCTGTCGAAGGAGTACTTGCCGTCCTTCTCGAGCGAGGCACCGGCCGACCAGGCGAACGGCATGAGGGTCTGCCACGACCCGGTGCCGCCGGCCTGCAGGCCGATGCCGTACTTGGCGCCGGCCTTGTCCTGCATCGCCTTGGCCATGTCCTTCAGGCCCTGCCAGGTCGTCGGCGCGGCGTCGTAGCCGGCCTTCTTCGCGAGGTCGGTGCGGTAGTAGAGCAGCCGGGTCTCGACGTACCAGGGGATGCCGTACGAGGTGTCGCCGACCTTCGTGGTCTCCTGCGCGCCGGGGAAGAACCCGCTCGCGTCGATGTTGCCGGGCAGCGGGTCGAGCGCGTCGAGGCCGGCGAACTCACCCATCCAGGTGGTGCCGACCATCGCGGCGTCCGGGGTGCTGTTCGCGGTGATCGCCGTCGTGAACTTGTCGTGCGCCGCGTCCCACGGGATCGCCGTGACGTTGACCTTGGCCCCGGGGTTCTGGGCCTCGAAGTCCTTGGCGAGGTCGGGCAGCTTCTCGCCCTCGGCGCCCATCGCCCAGACGGTGATGGTGCCCGTGGCCTTGCCGCCGGAGACGTCCGTGGCCTGCGCGCCGGCGCCGCCGGTGTCCTCGGCGCGTCCGCAGGCGCTGAGGGTCAGGGCGGCGGTGGCCAGGAGGGCCAGGACCGTCGTCGGGGTGCGTCTCATGTCGTGCTCACTTCCTTGTGGGGTGGGGCGGGAGGGTGGTCAGGCGGTGGGGGCGGAGCGGGCCGGCTCGGGGCAGCCGCACGAGCCGCGCAGGACGACCCGGGTCGCGAGGACCCCGTGGTCGACCGGGTCGGCGCCGGTGACCCGCTCGTGGAGGCGGTGGGCGGCGAGGGCGCCGAGGTCGCGGACGGGCTGGCGCACCGTCGTCAGGCCCGGGCGCAGGTAGCGGGCGGCCATGACGTCGTCCCAGCCGGTGACGGCGAGGTCGTCCGGGACGCGGACGCCGGCGGTCACGAGGCGCTCGACGAGGGCGAGGGCGACCTCGTCGTTGGCGCAGACGACGGCGTCGGCGGGCAGGCCGTCGGCGAGGAGGCGTTCGGCGGCGGCGGTGCCGTCGGCCTCGCGCAGCCCGCCACCCATCGGCGCCGGGACCTCGAGCCCGCGCTCGCGCAGGGCGTGGGTGAAGCCCTCGAGGCGCTGGCGCACGTCGGGGGCGACGTCGGGGTCGCCGACGAACACCGGGCGGGTGCGGCCGTGGACGTCGAGGAGGTGGGTGGTCAGGGCCGCGGCGCTCGTGGTGTTCTCGGCGGCGAGGTGCTCGAACCCGACGGTGTCACCGCCGGCCACGACGAGCAGCGGCCGCTGGCGGGTGGCCCGGCGCAGGACGTCGTCGGGCAGCAGGCCACCGAGGACGGCGACGCCGTCGACGCCGGCGACCAGCCGGGTGAAGCGGGCGGCGTCGAGGGGGCGGTCCCGCTCGACGAGGGTGAGGACGACGCTGAGGTCGAGCTCGGCGGCGGCCTCCTCGAAGCCCATGAGCAGCTCGGAGAAGTACGGGCCGGCGAGCTCGGGGAGGACCAGGCCGAGGGCCTCGTGGTGGCGCACGGCGAGGGAGCGGGCGGCGGCGAGCGGCATGTAGTCGAGCCGGTCGATGGCCTCGAGGACCTTGCCCCGGGTGGCGGCCGAGACGGCGCCGGTGCCCTGGACGACCCGGGAGACGGTGGCGATCGAGACACCGGCGGCCTCGGCGACCGAGTAGATCGTCGGGCCCGAGGGCTCGCGGGCCGGGGTACGGACCGCCATGCGCACACCTCCTTGTAAGCGCTTACAACTTGCGTTGTGAGCGCTTACACTGCCACGGCGTCCGCGAGGTGTGGGGTTTGGCGGCAGAGAATCTTCGGGAGCCGGGGTGCTCCCGCGCTGGTCGAGTTCGCGGGCTCTGGTGCGGTTCGCGGGCTCTGGTCCGGATCGTCGGCTCTGGTCCGGATCGTCCGCTCTGGTCCGGTTCGTGGGCTCTGGTCCGATGTGCCGGATGGCGGTGACTTCTCGCCGCCATCCGGGATTCCGGACCAGAGCCGGGGTGGGTCGGGCGGCCGGCCAGCACTTCCCCGCGGACCTCCGGCTCGCCACACTGTGCGTCATGGGCACCCCGTACACCGTCAGCCGCTCCACGACCGTCGCCGCTGCGCCGGAGGCCGTCCGGGCGCTGCTGCGCGACTTCCGGCAGTGGCCGCGGTGGTCGCCGTGGGAGGACCTCGACCCGGCGATGCGCCGCACGTACTCCGGTGCCGAGGCCGGGGTGGGGGCGCGCTACGCCTGGGCCGGGAACCGCAGGGCCGGCCGGGGGACCATGGAGGTCGTCGGCGACGCACCGCACGAGGTCGATGTCGCCCTGTCCTTCGAGAAGCCGTTCCCGTCCCGCTCGCGCGTCGAGTTCGTCCTCACCCCCAGGACGGCACGACCGGGGTCGAGTGGCGGATGGTCGGCGAGCTGACCGCGATGATGCGCCTCTTCTCGGTCGTGAAGTCGATGGACTCCCTCGTCGGACCCGACATGGAGAAGGGCCTGACCCGGCTGCGCGCGGCCGCCGAGGGCGCGACCGCCTGAGGGTCAGCGGGCCGGCGCGGGGCGGACGGTCCGGCCGCCGAGGGCGGTGCGCGCGAGGAGCAGGACGAGCAGCAGCTCCCCGACGACGACAGGGGCCAGGACCATCGGCAGGGTCACGCCGTCGAGGGGCAGCAGCGTGGCGGCCAGGGCGGTCGTCCCGCTGAGCGAGAGCGCGAGCGGGCCGAGCCGGGCGGCCAGCCCCGAGGGGGCCGAGCGCCAGAACGCGACCCCGGTCGCCACCAGGTGCAGCCCGAGGACGCCGAGCGCGTTGGCCCAGTGGTCGCGGAAGGCCGGGGCGGCGGACGGGCCGGTCCACAGCAGGACGAGCGCGCCGACGACGAGCAGCAGGGCGTAGCCGGTCCGCGCGAGCAGGGCGGCGTACGCGGCCGGGTGCGCGTGCTCCCGGGTCACCCGCCAGACGCCGCGCGCCACCGCCACCTCGAGGACCGCCACGATGAGGAAGGTGCTGACGACGTCGAGGCTCGACGCGCGCGGGCCCACCCCGTCGAGCAGCGCGACGGCGGGGACCGAGAGGGCCAGCGTGGCGAGGAGCCCGAGCACGGAGAGCCGGGCGGTCCGGCCCACGGCCACCGACCGGCTGGCGGCACGGGTCCGCAGCGCGGGCCGGGCCCGCAGCTGCTGGGGGGTGCGCAGCTGCGGGTGGGCCAGCACGGGAGCGTGGGTCCGGACGGTGGCCCGGGTCGCGGTCGTCGTCATGGCTCGAGACTGGTGCCGGCGGGGCCCCGGTGTCTGTCGGGGGGAGCCCTGAGACGACCCCGAACCACCCCCGGGAGGCGCTGCTAGGGTCCACGAGCGTGACGAGCCGCCTGCCCGCCGCCCGACCCGCGGCCCCCTGACGACGTGGGCCACCACCACGGGGCACCGGCCCACACCGGCCACCGGGCCGCACCGTTCGCACCGACCCCGCTCGCGACCCGGGTCGTCGTGCTCGTGCTCGTCGCCCTGACCGCCGCCGCCACCGTCGTCGGGCTCGTCACCCTCTGGCCGCGCGGCGAGGTGCCGAAGAACCCCGACCTCGACTACGCCGTGAGCGGTGCGACCTTCCCGCGGGCCACCGTCGTCTCGCTCACCGAGCCCTGCCCGGCCGTGGCCCCGGACTCGACCGACGGCGGCCCGACGGGTGCGCCCGACTGCGGTCAGCTGACGGCGCGGCTCGAGGACGGCACGACGCAGACGGTGCGCATCCAGCCCGAGGTCAGCCGCTCGGGCCTGCGCGCCGGCGACACGGTCACCCTGCTCCGGCTGCCCGACGACGCGGTCGCGGACGCCACCGAGCAGGGCGCGGTGCTCGACGACGTCTACTCCTTCGCCGGGGTGGACCGCCATCCACCGCTGCTCGTCCTCAGTGCCGTCTTCGTCGTGCTCGTGCTCGTCGTCGCCCGGTGGCGTGGGCTCGCGGCGCTCGTCAGCCTGGGCATCGGCGGGTACATCCTGCTGTCCTTCGTGGCCCCGGCGCTGCTCCAGGGTGCGGACCCGGTCGCCGTGGGGCTCACCGCCTCCGGCGCGACGATGCTCGTCGTCCTCTACCTGACGCACGGACCGAGCCTGCGCACCTCGACCGCCCTCCTCGGCACCGTCGTCGGGCTGGCCCTGACCGCCGTGGCCGGCACGCTGGGCGCCGACGCCGCTCGGCTCACGGGCGTCGGGGACGAGAACGGCGGTCTCCTCCAGGCGCTCGCGGGTGAGGTCCGGCTGCACGACCTCGTCGCCTGCGGGGTCCTCATCGCCGCGTTCGGCGTGCTCAACGACGTGACGATCAGCCAGACCTCGGCGGTGTGGGAGCTGCGGGCCGCCGACCCCGGGCGCAGCCGCGCGGTGCTCTTCGCCTCGGCCATGCGGATCGGCCGCGACCACCTCGCCTCGACCGTCTACACGATCGTCTTCGCGTATGCCGGTGCGGCGCTGCCGATCCTCCTGCTCATCGCGCTGTCCGGCCAGAGCCTCGACACCCTCTTCCTCTCCGAGGACATCACCGCCGAGGTGGTGCGCACGCTCGCCAGCGCCATCGGGCTGGTGCTCGCGATCCCGGCGACGACGGCGGTGGCCGTCCTCGTCGCACCGCCGCCGACCCGTCCGGAGTGACCGGCGGCTGGTGCGGCCCACCCGGCTGTGATGGGATCGGGTGCACCAGCGGGACGTCCGTCGTGCTGGTCGTCGACCGGAGGCCCGCATGCCCGACCCGCGACCCGCGACGTACGGCGTCCACTCCGAGGTGGGCCGGCTGCGCAAGGTGCTCGTCTGCCGGCCCGGCCTGGCGCACCGGCGGCTCACCCCGACGAACTCCGCGGACCTGCTCTTCGACGACGTCATGTGGGTCGGGCAGGCCGAACGCGACCACGCCGACTTCGTCACCGAGCTGGCGGCCCGCGGGGTCGAGGTCCTCGAGCTGCACGACGTCCTCGCCGAGACGATGGCCGTGCCGGGCGCCCGCGACTGGCTGCTCGACCGCAAGATCGTGCCGAACCACGTGGGGCTCGGCCTCGTCGAGTCGACCCGGGCCTTCCTCGAGACCCTCGACCCGGTGCGCCTCGCCGAGTTCCTCATCGGCGGGCTGGCCATCGTCGACCTGCCGGAGGAGTTCCGCACGCCGTGGGTCATGCTGGCCCGCGAGCAGACCGGCAGCCGCGAGTACCTGCTGCCGCCGCTGCCGAACACCCTCTACACGCGCGACACCACGTGCTGGATCTACGGCGGCCTGACCCTCAACCCGCTCTACTGGCCGGCCCGCCAGAACGAGACGATCATCTACAAGGCGATCTACTCCTTCCACCCCGACTTCACGGGGGCGCCGATCTGGTGGGGCGACCCCGAGACCGACTGGGGCGAGGCGACGCTCGAGGGCGGTGACGTCATGCCCGTCGGCAACGGCGTCGTGCTCATGGGGATGAGCGAGCGCACCTCGCGCCAGGCCATCACCCAGGTCGCCTCGAGGCTCTTCGCGCAGGGGGCCGCCGAGAAGGTCGTCGTCGCGGGGATGCCGCGGCTGCGCGCCGCGATGCACCTCGACACCGTCTTCACGTTCGCCGACCGCGACGTCGTCACGCTCTACCCGACGATCATGGACGGGGTCCACACGTTCATGCTGCACCCCTCGGACGCGGCGCCCGGGGTGGAGATCGAGGACCGGGGCGAGGGGTCGTTCACCAAGGTGACGGCCGAGGCGCTGGGCCTCGACGGGCTGCGCGTCATCGAGACCGGTGGGGACGCCTACACCTCGGAGCGCCAGCAGTGGGACAGCGGCAACAACGCGGTCGCCGTCGAGCCCGGGGTGGTCTTCACCTACGACCGCAACACGACGACCAACGCCCTGCTGCGCGGGGCGGGCATCGAGGTCGTCGAGATCCGCGGCGCCGAGCTCGGCCGCGGGCGGGGCGGTGGCCACTGCATGACCTGTCCGCTGGTGCGCGACCCCGTCGACTACTGAGGAGCCGGATGAGCCCCGACCGCACCTTCCGGCCCTCCGCCGGCCGGACCCTCGGCGTCGAGTGGGAGCTCGGCCTCGTCGACCCCGACACCCTCGACCTCGTCTCGCGCGCCCCCGAGCTCATCGAGGCCCTCGGCGGTGATGCCGCACCGGCCGCCGACCACGGCGGGGCCCGGGGGGCGGCCCGTTCGCTGGTCACCAAGGAGCTGCTGCTCAACACCGTCGAGATCGTCACCGGGGTGTGCGAGAACGCCGGTGGGGCGGCGGCCGACCTCGAGGAGGGGCTGGCCCGGGTGCGTACGGCGGCCGACGCGCTCGGCGTGCAGCTGTTCGCCGGTGGCGCGCACCCCTTCACCCGGTGGGAGGACCAGGAGGTCTCGCCGGGCGAGCGCTACGAGACGCTCATCGACCGCACCCAGTGGTGGGGCCGGCAGATGGTCATCTACGGGGTGCACGTGCACGTCGGGGTGACCTCGGCGGCCAAGGTCTGGCCGCTCGTCAACGCCCTGCTGACCTACCACCCGCACCTCACGGCCCTCTCGGCCTCCTCGCCGTTCACCGGCGGGGTCGACACCGGGTATGCGAGCAACCGGACGATGCTCTTCCAGCAGCTGCCGACCGCCGGCCTGCCGTTCCAGTTCGAGACCTGGGCCCAGTACCGCGCCTACCTCCACGACGTCTTCACGACCGGGGTCGTCGACGACGCGAGCGAGCTGCGCTGGGACATCCGGCCGTCGCTGCGCCTCGGCACCATCGAGGTGCGGGCGTGTGACGGGCTGACGACCGTCGCCGACGTCACGGCCATCGCCGCCTTCGTCCACTGCCTCCTCGTGCACCTCGAGGAGCGCCTCGACGTCGGGCGCCTACCCGAGCCGCTGCCGCCCTGGCACGTGCAGGAGAACAAGTGGCGCGCAGCGCGGTACGGCCTCGACGCCATCGTCATCGCCGATGCCGGCAGCCGGGAGGTCGGGGTCGTCGACGACGTGCTCGCGCTCCTCGACCGGCTGGAGCCGACCGCGCAGCGGCTGGGCTGCCGCGACGAGCTGGCCGGCATCGAGGGGTTGGCGCGCGGCGGGGCGGGCTACGTCCGGATGCGGGCGGCGGCCGAGGAGGCCGGCGGCGACCTGCGGGCCGCGGTGCGGGCGGCCCTCGTCCCGGAGTGACGGCCGGGGCCGGGGGAACTCACGAGCGTGTCGGCGCCCGGTCTCCTACGGTGGCCGGGTGCAGACCCCGCCCGACGACCTGACCGCCGACCGGCTGCTCACGGCCGTGCGCCGGGGCTGGCTCCCGGAGGCGGTGACGGCCGACTACCTGCCGGTCGGGTTCGGGAACCACCACTGGCGGGTCGAGGACCGTTCGGGCACAACGTGGTTCGCGTCCGCGGATGCCGTCGACGACGATGACGCGCTCCACCGGCTGGCCGCCGCGTTCGGGGTGGCGGCCGAGGCCCGGGCGGCAGGGGTGGTCGGCGCCCACGGCCCCTGCCCTCGCGCGAGGGGTCGACCGTCCTGCGGCTCGGCGCCGTCCGCCGCGGGCTGGACGCGCTCGACGCCTCGGGCTCCGGGGACGCCGGGCGGCTGGTCGTCACGCACGGCGAGCCCCATCCGGGCAACGCCGTGCGCACCGCGACCGGACTCGTGCTCGTCGACTGGGACACCGCCCGCAGGGCCGAGCCGGAGCGCGACCTGTGGCTCGTCGCGGCCCGCGCCGACCTCGACGTGGTCGCGCGCTACGAGGACCTGACGGCCGGGGCCGTCGAGCGGTCCCGGCTGCGGGCGCGGGAACGGCGCTGGGGCCTGGCCGACGTCGCGTCCTTCGTGCCGGACCTGCTCGCCGCCGAGCACGCCGGTGCCGACACGGCCTGGCAGCTGGAGGCGCTGGCCCGGACCATCGACACGCTCTGAGGGGGAGGGGTCAGGCGGTGCCGTCGGCCGCCGTCGACCCGGCCGACCCGGCTGCCTCGACCGCGTCGAGCTCGTCGGCGACCGGGGTGGCGCCACCGTTGAACTCGATGACGGCACCGGCGGTGCCGGGCCGCTCGAGCACCTCGGCCGCGACCAGGGCCACGTCGTCGCGCGACACCGACCCCTTACCGGCGCCCGTGCGGGCGGTCTCGACGCCGCCGGTGCCGGGGTCGTCGGTGAGCCGGCTGGGGCGCAGCAGCGTCCAGTCGAGTGTCGAGCCCTGCAGGTGCGCGTCGGCGGCGGTCTTGGCCTCGGCGTAGGCGAAGAACGGGTCGTTCTGCGGCACACCGTGGTCCGGCCCGGCACCGTAGTACGACACCATGACGTAGCGGCGGGCGCCGGCGCGGTCGGCGGCGTCCATCGAGCGGATGGCGGCGTCCCGGTCGACGGCGTAGGTGCGCTCCGGGGTGCCGCCGCCGGCGCCCGCGGACCACACCACGGCGTCGTGGCCGGCGAACAGGTCGGCCAGCTCGTCGGTCGTCAGGGACTGGACGTCGGCGACCAGGGCGCTCGCCCCGTCGGCCTCGACGTCGGCCGCGTGGTCCGGGTTGCGGACCACCGCCGTGACGTCGTGCGAGCGGGCGGTGAGGAGGGGGGTCAGGCGGCGGGCCACCTTGCCGTGGCCGCCGATCACGAGGATGCGCATGTCCGGGCCAACCAGCGGCGGCGGCGTGGTGTTCCTCGCGGAGCGCCGAGGGTGCCCCTCGTCACCCGACCGCGACGGCCACGAGGGCCGCGACCAGCCCCACGACGGCCGCCCCGGCGCGTACCCGGTCCGCGGTGAGCAGCCGCCGGAGGAGCGGCGGGTGGGCCCGTCCCGCCCGAGGGCACCGTGTGCCGGGGCGGCGACGGCCGCGGTCGTCAGCAGGACGACGGCCTGGGCGCCGAGCGCGACGAGGACGGCCGGGCCGAGCGGCGCGGCGACGACCACCCACGCACCGACCGCGAGGACGGCGAGGTACAGCGGCCCCACGAGCCGCACGGTGCGACGCGAGTGGTCGGTGTGCGCCGCCGCGAAGTCCGGCCCGGTCCGGTCGGCGAGCACCGGGTAGACCACCGCGGACACCGTGACCTGGAAGCCGGCGTGCACCGCGGCGACGACGGCGAGGGCGACGAGCGGTGTCACAGGGCCCGCGGCATGCCGAACTCGGTCGCGGTGCCGCGCGAGTGCAGGACGCTGTCCGGTGGGGTGCCCGCCAGCTCCGGGAACCCGGCGGCCGCGAGCAGCTCGTCGTCGAGCTCGAGGAGGGTGGCCCGGCGCAGTGGCCACGGCTCGTGCCGGTTCGGCACCCACCGCGTCCGTCCGGCCATCCGGGTGTGCAGGCCGTAGCGGGCGGTGAGGAAGTGCTCGAGCGGGCCGGGCTCGGTGACCGGGGCACCGACGTCGACGACCATCCGGCTGCGCGCCCCGCGGGGGCGGGCCAGCGGCGCGTCGCCGTGTACTCGACGCGGTCGGCGTCGCGCGCGTACCGCATCCGGGCCCAGGTGTACGGGGTGCCGAACACGGCCCGGGCCGCGAGCGAGACGAGGAGGCGAGAGGCCTCGAGCGAGCCGAAGACCACGCCACGGCGCCCCGCGTCGTCGACCGAGTAGAAGCGCACGTTGGTCTCGAGGAAGGTGCCCAGCCACGGCACCGGCGGTCCGGCGCCGAACCCGGCGCCGAGCATCCGGAAGGGGATGAGCCCGACGTAGGTGGCGCCGCCGAGGGTGTCCGGCCGCGTCCCCGCGGGGAGCAGGGGGGCGACGAGCGCGGGCTCGACGGCCCAGTGCACGAAGGTGATGTCGAGCCACTGATGGCGCATCGAGCGCGGGCCGGCCAGCGGCGGTGCCGAGGGGTCGAGCGCGACGTCGGCGGGGGTGCGCGGGTCGGTCACGACCCGAGTGTCAGCACCCGTGGGGCCCCGGCGCCGGACAGGTGACCCGTCTCACGCGGGACTGTCGAACCCTCGGGGCGGGAAGGGGTTCAGCGCGGGCCCGGGGACCGGCGGCGCAGCTCGCGCACGATCCGCGCCTGGCGCCGGACCACGCCCGACCGGTGGGCCAGGGAGGCGTCCGCCCGCGCCTCGCGGAGGTCGTCCTCCGTCCCGGCGAGCTCGGCGATGAGCTCGCGGACCGATCGTCCGTGGGCGGGTCGGTCCTCGGTCGTCGTCGTCATGGCCCAACCCTGTCGAGCGGGCCTCTGAGGCCCCTTCGTGCTCCCTGTGAGGTGCCTGTCAGGACGCCGGGTCGGGGGCGGGCTCGCGCTCGCTCCCATGGTGGGGCGGCCGGTGCTTCTGCGCGTGGTAGTCGGCGAGGCGCCGGTCGGCGTCGGCACCGAAGAGGATGCGGGCCACCTCGCGCAGGCCGTCGGAGTCGTCGATGTCCTCGTCGCGCACGACGAGGTCGATCTTGCTGCGCCGGCGCATGAAGTCGTCGAGGGTCACGACCATCTCGTGCTCGGCGGCGGTGTACAGCTCGGCGCGCAGGTAGTCGGCCGAGCCCATGACGTCCTCGCCCATGGCCGGGTCGGCGCGGATGGCCTCGAGCAGGTCGAAGGCCCGGCGGCCGTAGCGGCGCCAGAGCCGGTCGCTCAGCGGCTCGGTGTCGGGCTTGGTGCGCAGGGCGTCGAGGCGCATCAGCCGGGCCTGGCGGAAGAACTCGGCGCGGGTCTGGGCGGCGGGCTCGCCGTACCAGTTGGCGAGGTCCTTCTCGAGCGGGATGCCGAGGTGCTCGACCTCGGCCGCGACCTCCTCGCCGACGTTGAGGCAGTCGGTGAGCTTGCCGCCGAGGACGGTGACGACGGCCCGCTGGTCGTCGCGCTCGATCTCGTGCTTGCGGGACAACGAGGTCCAGTCGGCGTCGACCTGGTCGCCTCCGCCGCGCCTGACCACCAGCGGTCGCACGCCGCAGCGCTCGGCGATGACGTCGTCGGGGGTCAGCGGGGTGGGCAGGTCGAGCCGGGCGTTGATCTGGTCGAGGAGGAAGTGCCGGTCCTCGTCGGTGACCTCGGTGTACGGGGAGTCGACGCGGGTGTCGGTGGTGCCGATGACCGAGCGGCGGCCCATCGGGATGACGTAGAAGAGGCGCTGGGTGTCGTCGAAGAAGGCGAGCACGCGGTCGTGGTGCGTCGTGGTGAGGCGGGGGACGACGAGGTGGATGCCCTTGGAGCAGACGATGCGGTGCTCGGTGCGCAGGTCCCACGAGCTGTTGAGGTCGTCGACGAACGGTCCGGCCGCGTTGACGACCACCCGTGCGGCTGTGGTGATCTCGGCCCCGGTGTCGGTGTCGCGCAGGTGGCACACCCAGCGGTCGCCGATGCGCTTGGCCGAGGTCAGCTCGACGTAGTTCGCGACGGCGGCCCCGGCCTCGACCGCCGAGCGGACGAAGGAGAAGACGAACCGGCTGTCGTTGTCGACGAGGTAGGCGTCGCGGTACTCGATGGCGCCGCGGACGTCGCTCGTGTCGATGACCGGCTCCTGCGCCTTGACCTCCTCCGCGTCGTAGAGGTGCGGACGCTCGGTGCCGAACAGGCCGATGCCCCAGTAGGCGGTGGCGCCGAGGCCGGCGAACCACGGCTTGTACGGCGAGGAGTGGTCGAGCGCCGCGAGGAAGCCGATCTCCTTGATGTTGTCCGCGTAGGCCTTCATCAGGCGGTTGCGGCTGCGGCACAGGCCGAAGACGAGGGGCAGCTCGTAGTTCTCGAGGTACTTGAAGCCGCCCCAGACGAGGTTGCTCGACTCCTGGCTCGTGAAGCCGCCGAAGTCGCCGCGGTCGATGAGGGCGACGGAGGCCCCGCGGCCGGCGAGGGCCGCGGCCGAGACCGCGCCGTTGATGCCGGCCCCGACGACGAGGACGTCGAACAGGCCGCCGTCGATGCGCTCGATGTTCGCCGACCTCAGGCTCATGCACCCAGCCTAGGCGTGCGGCCGGTGCCGGCGGTCGGCGCTGCCGATTTGCCGGAACGGCACGCAAGGTTGTCGCCCGCGGGCGGGCGGCGTCAGGCTCGGTCCGTGACGACGCACGATGCCGGCCACACCTCCGGCCACCGGCACCACCACCCCGACGCCTCGCAGGACCCCGCGACCTTCTGGGAGGCCCACTACGCCGACCGCGAGCAGGTCTGGAGCGGGCGGGTCAACGGGATCCTCGAGGGGGTCCTCGCCGGGCTCGCGCCGGGGCGGGCGCTGGACCTCGGGTGCGGCGAGGGCGGGGACGCGGTGCACCTCGCGCGGCTCGGGTGGTCGGTGACGGCGGTCGACATCTCGGCGACGGCCGTCGAGCGGACGCGTGCGGCGGCGGAGGCGGCCGGGGTCGGGGACCGGGTGCTCGTCGAGCGGCACGACCTCGCCGCGTCCGTGCCCGCCGGCCCGTTCGACCTGGTCAGCGCCCAGTACCTCCAGAGCCCGGTGTCGTTGCCGCGCTCGTCGGTGTTGCAGCGGGCGGCCGAGTCGCTGGTCGTCGGCGGCCTGCTCGTCGTCGTCGACCACGGGGAGGTGCCGCCGTGGGGGCAGCCGCCCGAGGGTCACGTGTTCGCCTCCCCGGAGGAGCTGCTCGCCGACCTCGGCCCCGATCCCGCGCGGTTCGTACCGGAGGTCGTGGGGGCCGCCGCGCGTGAGGTCGTGGGCCCCGACGGGGAGCGAGCCACCCTCTCCGACGCGCTCGTCGTGCTGCGCCGGGTGGGCTGACCCGCCGGGGCGGTCGCAGGTCGGCGGCGTCCATGCCCTTGCACATATATACGTCGTGGCATACCTTGGGGTGGTGACCGGTGCCCTGGACGTCCTCGAGGTGATCGCCGAGCCGACCCGTCGCCGGATCCTCGATGCGGTGCGGGGCGGCGAGCGGTCGGTCTCCGAGCTCGTCGAGATCGTCGGGATGCACCAGCCCGGGGTGTCCCGACACCTGCGGGTGCTGCGCGACGCCGGCCTCGTCGAGGTCCGTCGCGACGCCCAGCGCCGCCTCTACCGCCTGCGCGCCGAGCCCCTGCGTGAGCTCGACGAGTGGCTCGAGCCCTACCGCGCCGAGCTGTCGGGGCGCCTCGACTCCCTCGAGCGCCACCTCGCGCGCACGTCCCGACCCATCCCCCCGAAGGAGCGATCCTCGTGACCGACGACCTGACCACCCGCTACGACGGCGTGCTCGAACGCACCACCGACGGCGGGGTCATCCGCTTCGAGCGACACCTCGCCCACGACGTGCGGGACGTGTGGGAGGCCATCACCTCGCCCGAGCGGCTCGCCGACTGGTGGCTGCCGTTCGATGCCGACGTGACCGTCGACCTGCGCGAGGGCGGCGAGATGGTCTTCGCGGGCCGCGCGACCGAGGAGCCGGTGACGATGACGTGCACGATCCTGCGGGTCGACCCGCCCGTGCTGTTCGAGCACACGCACCCCGCGCCGGGGTCGACGATGCGCTGGGAGCTCGAGCCGCACGACACCGGCTGCGTCCTCCGCCTCAGCCACACCGTCCCCGACGTCACCGAGGCCGTCGACAACCTCTACCTCGTCGGCCTCCAGACCTCCCTCGACCGTCTCGAGCCGTGCCTCGCCGGTCGGCCGGTGCCGTGGGACTGGGATGCCTTCGCCGCCGGCCGGGCCCACTACGCCGGTCTCGGCCTGGCGACTGCGGCGGACGCGTCGTGAGCGCCCCGCGGGAGCAGCTGCTCCGGGTGCAGAACTTCATGCTGTCGACCGACGGCTTCGGCACCGGTGAGGGCCAGAGCATCGAGCGGCCCTTCGGGCACGCCGACCCGTCGCGGCTGGCCGCGTGGGCGGGGGCGACGGCGAGCTGGCCGAACCGCGCCGAGCCCGGCGGCACCCGCGGCCTCGACGACTACTTCACGCGGGACTTCAGCCACGGCATCGGCGCCGAGATCATGGGCCGCGGCAAGTTCGGTCCGCAGCAGGGGCCGTGGGAGTCGTACGAGTGGGAGGGGTGGTGGGGGGACGAGCCGCCGTTCCACACGCCGGTGTTCGTGCTGACGCACCACCCGCGGCCGTCGATCTCGCTGTCGGACACCACGTTCCACTTCATAGATGCCTCGCCGGCGGAGGCCCTGCGGCAGGCGAAGGCCGCTGCCGGCGGGCTGGACGTCCGCCTCGGCGGGGGCGTGGCCACGGTGCGTGACTTCCTCGCGGCCGACCTCGTCGACACGATGCACGTCGCCGTCGCGCCCGTGGAGATCGGCCGGGGCGGCCGGCTGTGGGAGTCGCCCGACGAGCTGCTCGACCGCTTCCACCACGAGGAGGTCCCGAGCCCGAGCGGCGTCGTCCACCACCTCTTCTGGCGCCGCTGAACCCGGTCGCCGCGGGTCTGCGAACGTAGACGAGGCTCTTCTCGACGACCGCGATGGCGTTGATGGCGTCGATGAGGGTGGGCCCGCCGGTGTCGAAGTGGCCAAGCTGGGACACGGTGCCGGTCGCGATGATCGTCGCGAACGGGTAGCCAGCCCAGCGTTCTGTACCGGGCGAGACGGTCCGCGGTCATGGCTTGAATCGGGCACCCTCGGTCAGGTAGAGCCCGACTGCGATCTCTGTCAGCTTCATCGACCCCTCCACGCAGGCGGTGTCGATGCCGCTCGCGAACTCGGCGATGAGGTCGTCGGAGGGCAGCGAGTCCCCACCGTCAACCTTCTGCGCGCTGACGAGCATGTCCGCCGCCGCGACCCGCCGCTGGTCCTTGTCCATCTCGGACTGGAAGTCGGAGCAGGTCGTGTCGCTGTAGCTCTTGGCCCAAGTCTGCTCGTACTTCCCACCGGAGACCGCGCCCCCCGAGTCGGTGTCGGAGCCACCTCCCCCGCACCCCGACAGGGCGAAGACGATCCCCACCCCGACAACTGCGACCGTTCTGCGCATCCCCATGGTCAGACGCTCCTCTGCGGGCTACTGGGCCGAGGCTACGGGTGCAGGTCGGCACTGGCGACTCGTTCACGGATGATCGCGACCTCGGCCGGCGAGCACGTGCCGCGGCCGCTGCACCTGCCGCATCAGCTCGTGCGTCACCCGCACTGCTCAGAAGGGCGGGGTGTCGGGCCAGATGGGCTCGCGGGGCGGCCGACGATGACTCGCCGGGGCCTCGGGCAGGGTGGTGCGCCGAGTGGGGTGGTGGACCTCGACGCGGCAGCGGGTGCGGGGTTGGGGTGGGCCCACGGCGTGTTCGAGGGTGAACTCGAGGCTGGAGTGGGGTCCGTCGGGCAGGACGAGGCTCGGGTTGGACGGGGGTGGCGGGTCGGGTTCGCCGGTGGTCCATGAAAGTGGGGTGGGGCGCTGGTCGGGTGGGTCGGTGGTGCGGGTTCGTCCGGTGGGGTCGGTGACCCAGTAGGTGCCGTCGGAGTCGAGGTGGGTGCTCCAGCCGGGGCGTTGCTTGACCCGGTGGTGGCGGCGGCAGAGGCAGACCAGGTTGGCGGCGCTCGTGGGACCGGCCTGCCAGGCGATCACGTGGTCGAGGTCGCAGTACCGGGCGTAGACGGTGCAGCCGGGGAAGCGGCAGTGCACGTCGCGGGCGCGCACGAAAGCGGCGAGTCTTGCGTTCGGCCGGTACGCGGTGGTGGCGAGCTGGTCGTCGGGGTCCACGAACGCGCCGGTGACGGGGTGCGCGTGGTGTTCGACGACGGTGGTGGTGACGGTGGCCTGGCCGGTGACGAGGTCGGTCAGGGCCTTGGCGCGGGCCCGGTCGATGGTCGCGCACGTGCCGCCGGCTATGTACTGCTGGGCGAGGGCGTCGATCGCGGCCCACGCGGCACGGGCGTCCTCGGAGGGGAAGGTGCCCAGCCAGGTGTCGACCCCGGGTTCATCCACCCACCGCCGCAGCCCGGACTCGGACCGGGCCCGCTCGGCCCGCTTCCGGAGCAGGTCGGGGGAGACCTTCGCGAGCAGCCGGCGGGCGCGGCGTCGCAGCCTCGTGGCGTCCTCGGTGTCGAACCACGGGTCGAGGGCGGTGATGACGGTGGCGGTGACCTCGGCCGGGCACTCCTCGAGCTCGCCGGCGACGACCTGCGCCCGGTACCCGTCCAGCCGGCCCGTGCGCATCGCCTCGTGCAGGCCGGCCAACCCGGTGGACAGCGCGTCCCCGTCAGCGACTCGGCGGACCGCGTCGCGCACCCGCCGCTCGGCGGCGACCGCCGACAGGCACAGCACCCCGGACACGACCGCCGGGGCATCGAGTGCGACGTGACCCGCAGCCCGGCGCAGCTCGACGATGGTGCCGTCCTCGCACCACTCCGGCTCGACCGCCGCCAGCGCGACGATCGCCGAGTCCTGCACCGCCGTGGCCTCGTTCACCAGCCCCTGCAGCGCCCCGACCACCTCGGCCCACTCCTCGCGCGACCCGCGAGCAGCACCGGACGAGGCCACCGAGGAGAGGGCCTCGCGCGCCACGCGCACGGCATCGAGCACGTCCTGCGGTGTGGCTGTGGTGGTCATCGGCTCCCCCTCCCCTCGTACCCCCATCCTACCCGCCGCCACCGACAGGCCACCGTCGTCCACAGGACCTATTCGTCTGTGGCGCAGTCGACTCCATCGCGCTGAGGGTCGCGAGGGCGGCGCAGGACCTACGGTCGCGGGACGGCGTGGTGGCACCGAGCGATGACTTCCGGACCTTCCACCGGTCAGACTGCCCGAGACCACCGACCCAATGACAGGAGCGCCCGATGTCCTTCCAGGCCTACCTCGACACCATCGAGAAGAAGACCGGCAAGATCCCCAGGAGCTCGTCGACGAGGCGCGCGCCCGCGGCTACGACGCCGACACCAAGGCCGGCGAGATCGTCGCCTGGCTCGCCGACGAGTACGGCCTCGGCCGCGGGCACGCGATGGCCCTCGTCCACGTCGTGAAGAACGGACCCGGCATCAGCGACAAGCACGTCGGGACCACCGGCACGCACCGCGACGACTCCGACACCCTGCGCCTCGACGGCCTCGCCAACCGCTGAGGCAGCCTCAGCACCCGATCAGGCGCCGGGGTCGGCCAGCTCGTCACGCCACGAGTGCTGCGGCTCGTAGCCGAGCAGCCGCCGCGCCTTGTCGATGCAGAAGAACGTCTCGTGCTCGCCCATCTCGCGGCGCACCGGAACGCCCTCGTAGAACTCCGCGACCAGCTCCGCGGTGCTCGCCCGCACCGAGTGGTCGGCGTTGGCGATGTTGAACACCTCGTACCCCAACCCGTCGGTGCGCAGGCAGCGCTCGATGGCCAGGGCCAGGTCGCGGACGTCGATGTAGGCGAAGATGTTGCGCCGCCGCTGGGCCGGGTCGTCGACGAACCCGGGGAACTTCTCGGCGTACTCGTGCGGCTCGATGACGTTGTTGATCCGCAGGCCGTAGACGTCGGCCCCGGTGCGCCGCTGCACGGACCGGGCCGTCACCTCGTTGACCACCTTGGACGTCGCGTAGGCGTCCTCGGGCACCGTCGGGTGCTCCTCGTCGACCGGCAGGTACTCCGGGCGCCGTACGCCGCGCGCGAAGCAGATGCCGTACGTCGTCTCCGAGGAGGCGAACACGACCTTCCGGATCCCCAGCACGGCTGCGGCCTCGAGGACGTTCCACGTCGAGAGGACGTTGTTCGCGTACGTCGCGTTGTCGGCCCGCAGGAGGATCGCCGGCACGGCCGCGAGGTGCACGATCGCGTCGTACGCCGGCTCCTCGGTCAGGTCGAGCTCGTCGAACGAGGCCGGCATTCGCAGGGCGGAGAGCACCTGTCCGAGGTCGGTGAGGTCGACGTCGAGGTCGGTGACCCCGTCGAGGCCGAGCGGAACCCGGTCGACGTTGGTGACCGTGTGGCCCTGCTCGAGGAGGTACGGGACGACGTGTCGGCCGGCCTTGCCACTGCCGCCGGTGAGGAGGATGCGCATCCCGCCATCCTCACACCGCGACCGGCCCCCGGAGGACGGGGGCGTCGCTCAGAACGAGAACGTGACCCCGGTGAGCTCCTCGGACCGCTGCCAGAGCAGCCCCGCGAGCGTCGCGTCCTGCGCCCACTGCGAGCGTCGTGCCTCGCCGACCGGCCCGCGGGTCTCGCCGATGCCCGTCGGCCCGGAGTAGGTCCCCGGTGCGGCCACGGTCGCCGCGTACAGCGGCCCCTCGGCACCCTTCTCGGGGCCGGGGAAGAGGACCTTGACGCCCAGCTGGGCGATGGTGCCGACGACCGGGATGGCGCCCATCCCGTCCTTGCTCGCGACGAGGTTGGTCGCCGAGACGCCCGGGTGCGCGGCCGTCGACATGAGGGCGGAGCCGGCGGCGGAGGCCCGGCGCTGCAGCTCGTCCGCGAAGAGCAGGTTGGCCAGCTTGGCCTGCCCGTAGGTCTTCTGTGAGTCGTAGCCCTCGCGCGGGTTAGCCTCCAGCACACCGCCGTCGCCGCGGTGGTGGGCGATGGACGACACCGTGGTGACACGCGGCGCGGAGGCCTCCAGCAGGTGCGGCAGCAGCCGACCGGTGAGCGCGAAGTGCCCGAGGTGGTTGGTGCCGAACTGCAGCTCGAAGCCGTCCGCGGTCTCGCGGAAGCGCGGCGGGGTCATCACGCCGGCGTTGTTGAGGAGCAGGTCGAGCGGACCCTCGAACCGGTCGGCGAAGGCACGCACCGACTCCTGCGAGGCCAGGTCGAGCGCCTCGACCGTCACCGCGCCACGGGCCCCCGTGCGGCGGATGCGCTGCGCCGCCTCCTCGCCGGCCGTCGTGTTGCGCACGGCGAGCACGACGTCGGCACCGTGCCGCGCCAGCTCACGCGCCTCGATGAGCCCGATGCCCGAGTTGGCCCCGGTGACCACGGCCCGCCTCCCGGTGAGGTCGGGGATCTCGTCGAACGTCCAGCGGCTCATGCGGGGCCTCTCGTGGCGGTGTCGGGTCGTGGTGCTGCGGTCGGGTGGGGCGTCAGCGACGGGTGAGGGCGACCACGGGGATGACGCGGGTCGTCTTCTGCTCGTACGAGCGGAAGCCTTCGGACATCGCCGTGAACCGGGCCCAGGCCGCGTCGCGCTCCTCGCCCTCCAGGACGCTCGCGTAGACCTCGACGGTGCCGTCGTCCGGGGTCTCGATGGAGACGTCGGGGTGGGCGCGCAGGTTGTGGAACCAGTCGGGGTTGTCCGGGGCGCCGGCCTTGGAGGCCGCGATGAGCCAGGTGTCGTCGCCGTCGCGGATGGCCGCGACCGGGCTGACCCGCTCGGTGCCGGTGCGGGCGCCGGTGTGGTGCAGGAGGACCAGGCCGCGGCCGAAGCCCATGGTCTGCACGGTCCCGCCGTTCGCGCGGAACTCCTCGATGACGTTCTTGTTCCAGTCGCTCACGGGTGTGGCCTCTCTGTCGGGTCGTCGGTGCAACTCCCGGCGGCCCGTGACTGTTCCGGCCGCCTCGCTCAGACGGCGGGCTGCGGCACCCCGCGCCCGTGCTCGTCGGCGTTGCGCAGGATGCAGAACTCGTTGCCCTCGGGGTCGAGGAGGGTGACCCAGCCGGTGCCCGGGCCGTACTGGCCGCGGTGGTCCTCGAACTCGACCGCGCCGTGCGCGAGCAGCCGGGCCAGCTCGTCGTCGCGCGTCCCCTCGACCGGCTCGATGTCGAGGTGGATGCGGTTCTTGCCGACCTTGGTCTCGGGCACCTCGATGAAGAGCAGGCGGTGTGAGCCGTCGCGGCTGAGGATCATGCACTCCTCGTGCCCCCGCTCGTTCGGGTCGCCGGCGACGTCGACGTAGTCGAGGACGCCCTTCCACCACTCGGAGAGCTCGTAGGCGTTGCGGCAGTCGATGGTCGTGTGCGAGACGCGTGCGGTCATCCGGCCACCCTGTCAGCCACCCCCGGGTGCCGCCAGTGCTTTGGCGCTCAGGCGTGGATGGTCGCCGGGATGCCGTCGGAGAAGACCTCAGGAGGGTCGGGCAGCCGACGCGAGAGGCCGGCCGTGCGCCGGGCGGCGGTCCACGCGACGGCGCACGCGTCGAGGACGTCGTCCGCGGCGTACCCGCGTCCCTCGAGGACCGAGGGTCGGGGGACACCGGCGGCGGCGAGGGCCTCGAGCCGGGCGGCCCGTCCGTCCGGGGTCTTCTTGCCGGGCCGCAGGGGTGCGCCGGCCATCGTCGCGAAGGAGACCTCGGGATGGACCTCGAGCACCTCGACGGTCGGGCGCGAGCGGACCCATGCGTCGACCTCGAGGATCTTGTCGCGCAGGGCGAAGGCCTGGGCGCCGACGCCCTGGCCGCTGAGCGAGCGGTTGACGGCGTCGGCCGCGGCGCGGTCCTCGGCCCCGTAGGCCGCCCGGGTCAGGGTCGTGAACACCGACGACGCCTTGCCGGGCAGCGCCTGCCGGGCGAGGGCATCGGCCTGGCGGGTCGTGCTGTCCGGCAACCCGATCGGGATGTCGATGCCGACGACCCGGACGTCGGTCGACTCGCGCACGGCCTCGACGAGCTCGACGATCGTCGGTGCGACGACGACCCGCGGCCGCGGCGCACCGGGCTCGAGGAGCGCCCCGACCCACCCCGCCCGGCAGCCGTCGACGCCGAGCACGGGGACGGTGACCTCGATGGGGGGCGGTGGACCGGGAGGGCTGCCCGCCGCGGACGCAGCCGGCTCGTCGACGAGGCCCGCGACGGCGTCGAGCACGAGGTCGAGGGTGACCTCGAACTCGGCGCCGAACGACCAGCCGGGGCGCAGCGCGTGCTCGCGGGCGAACTCGGTGAAGTGCGGGAAGGCCGCGGCGGTCGCCTCGTCGACGATCTCGGACTCGATGACCGCCAGCTCGGCCTGGTCGTCGAACGGCAGCGCCAGCTCCTGGAGCATGAAGCCGTAGAGGTGGGCGTCGACCAGGGCGAACGCGTGACCCGTCGCCGCGAGGGAGAAGCCCGCGGTGCGCAGGCAGCCGAGCACCGCGTCGTGGTGCGCGACGGCCTCCGGCCCCGGGGAGCGGCTGGAGTCCATGAGGCCGACGGCCCACCGGTGGCGCAGGAGGGTCTCGCGACCGACGACCGAGCGACGCCGCAGCTCCTCGCGCCAGGAACGTCCGGGGACCGGGGTGTGGAACTCGGCGAACACCGCGTCGACCATCGCGTCGAGCACCGCGTCCTTGTGCGGGACGTGGTGGTAGAGCGACATCGCCTCGACCCCGAGCCGGCCGGCCAGGGCACGCATCGACAGCGCTGCCACCCCGGACCCGTCGGCGAGCGCGACGGCCTCGCTGACGATGCGCTCCCGCGTCAGTGCGGGACGGTCCGGGCGGGGGGTGCGGGCGGGCACGGGGCTCCTCGGGTCGACGGGTCCGGCGGTCGGGCTTGCGTCATCTTACGTCGTAAGGCTACGGTGACCGCCATCCAGTGGTTCTTACGGTGTAAGGGAGAATGTCGTGCGAGCGATCGTGCAGGACGAGTACGGCGGCGTCGACCGGCTGCGGGTGGCCGAGCTGCCCGACCCGGTGCCGCAGGCGGGCGAGGTGCTCGTGCGCGTCGGGGCCGCCGGCATCGACCGCGGGACGGTCCACGTGATGACCGGGACCCCGCGCGCCGCCCGGTTGGCCCTCGGCCCGCGCCGTCCCGGGCCGCGGTACCGGACGCCCGGCCGCGACGTCGCCGGCACGGTCGTCGCGCTCGGGCCCGGTGTCACCGGCTGGGCCGTCGGCGACCGGGTGCACGGCACGGCCGACGGGTCCTGTGCCGAGCTCGCCGTCGTCCCCCTCACGCGCCTGTCCCGGCGCCCGGAGCGGCTCACCGTCGAGGAGGCGGCCGCCGTCCCGGTCTCGGGGCTCACGGCGCACCAGGCCGTGCGGGACAGCGGGGTCGGCCCGGGGCAGCGGGTCCTCGTCGTCGGTGCCTCGGGAGGCGTCGGCTCGTTCGCCGTCCAGCTGGCCGTGGCCACCGGGGCGACGGTCACCGGGGTCTGCAGCGCCGCCAAGGCCGACCTCGTCCGCGACCTCGGAGCCGCGCACGTCATCGAGCACGACCACGCCGACATCGACGCGGAGGGCGTCCCGTACGACGTCGTGGTCGACATCGGCGGTCACCGCCCGGTCCGCACCCTCCGGCGCGTCCTCACCCCGCGCGGCACGCTCGTCGTCGTCGGCAGCGAGACGAGCGGGCCGTGGCTCGGCGGGCTCCAGCGGTCGATGGGCGCCGCCCTGCTGTCGCCGTTCGTGCGCCAGCGGCTCGTCATGCACGTCGCGAAGGAGCGGGCCGCCGACCTCGCGGACCTGACTCCGCTGCTCGAGTCGGGGGCGGTGCGTCCGCACGTCGAGCGCACCTGGCCGCTCGAGGAGACGGCCCGGGCGGTCGAGCACGTCGCCACCGGACGGGCCCGCGGCAAGGTCGTCGTGGTCGTCGACCCGACGGCCTGACGGTGCCCGCCTAGAGCGAGGCGCCCGCGGCCGGCAGACCCTCCGCGAGGTAGGCCAGCGCCTGGGCGGCCGTCCAGCCACCGGGGTGGCGACGCAGCAGCTCGCGGGCGCCGACGAGGTCCTCGCCGAGGGTGACGAGGGGCGGCTCGGTGTAGCCGTCGCGGCGCTGCTGGCCGAGCCCGACCGTCGCGGTCAGCCCGTTGCACAGGCAGCGGCGGCCCTCGGTGTCCTCGACGGCGCCGCCCTTGCGCACGTACATGGCCACGGGCTCCGCGCCGCACCGGTAGCCGACCGAGCCGTCCGCCCGCTCGAACGGCTGGCGCAGGTAGGACAGGTCGCAGAGGCGCTCGCGCTCGGTGGCGACGGCGGGGTCGCTCGCCGTCCCCGGGAGGTCGACGACCTTGAACGGGAAGCCGGTGGGGCTGGCGCGCGGGTCGTTGCGGACCGAGAGCGTGCCGGCGGCCAGCCGCGCGAGCAGCTCGCGGCGCACGCCGTCGGTCAGCCCGGACTCCTCGCAGAGCGCGAAGACCGTGCCGACCTGCACCCCGACCGCCCCGCCGGCCACCGCCCCCGCGACCCCCTCCGGCGTGCCCGTCGCACCGGCCACCCAGAAGGGCAGGCCGAGGGCGGCGACCTTCGCGAGGTCGGCCTCGTCGCGGGGGCCGTAGACCGGGGCGCCCCGCTCGTCGAGCTGCAGCCGGCCGCGCGGCGGGGCGGAGTGCCCACCGGCGGGCGGGCGCTCGACGACGAACCCGTCCGGGCGGATGGACTCGTCGCGGTGCAGGTAGGAGGCGAGCTGGTCGAGCGAGACGATCGCGAGGAACGAGGGCCGGGTCAGGGCGGGCAGGTGCTCGCCGAGCAGGGCCACGGGGTCGACCTCGACGTGGTGCTGGAGGGTGCCACCCGCGACGTCGACGGGGATGCGCCCGACCTCGCCGGCCGCCAGGGCGCGCAGCAGCTGCGGGATCTCGCGGGGGATGCCGGCGCCCATGAGGACGTGGTCGACACCCGCGAGCATCGCCCCGAGAACGGCTGCCGGAGTGGCGAGCTGGATCTTCTCGAGGCAGTTGATGCCCACGACGCCGTCGTGCCCCTCGCGAGCCAGCCAGACCTCGGCGAAGGTGCCGGCGACGGCGAGCTCCTGACCGGCGCGGCCCTGGTGGAGCGTGAGCTTCGGGACCGGGCGGTACGGCGTGCCGGGCGCACGGCCGCCGTCGAGGAAGTAGGTCGCCAGCACGCGTTCGGCGACGGCCGGCTCCGGGAAGTGGGCGAGCGCGCGACGGTAGTGGCCGCCCGGGTCGCCGTCCTGGAGGGTGCGGGCCAGCACGGCGTCCATCGCCGTTCCGGAGACGACGCCGAGGTGCCCGGCGGCGGACACCGCGCGGGCCAGCCGCCAGCCGGAGACCGCCACGCCCATCCCGCCCTGCACGATCGCGGGACGGGCGCGGCGGGTGTCCGACGGGCGCGCGCCCCGGGTGGTCGGGGCGGGGGTCAGCACTGCGGCCATGGCGTTCTCGCTGTCGTCGGGCCGCTACCTACGGGAGCGTAGGTTTCGCAACCGTAACCTACGGTAGCGTAGGTTGCGGTCGGCCGGCAGGCGGCGGCTGACAGCGCTCTCAGGAACGGCTCGCCCGCCCCACGGCTCCGGTCACCGGGCGGGCGACCCCCTCCGTGGACGTCGTCCGCCCGGTGACCGGGCCGGGTTCCTTCAGCGGCCTGAGGTCGCCAGCTCCTCGCCCGCCGTGGGCGGCGCCTCGGCGGGTTCGTCGTCGATCATCCTCGCCTCGTCGAACGGGCGCCTCCCGGCGAGGACCTCGTCCAGCTGCTCGCGGTCGACCGCACCGACCCAGGTGCCGATGATGACGGTGGCGATCGAGTTGCCCGCGAAGTTGGTCAGCGCCCGCGCCTCGCTCATCAGCCGGTCGATGCCGACGATGAAGCCGACGCCGTCGACGAGGTCGGGGCGGTGGCTCTGGAGGCCGCCGGCCAGGGTGGCCAGGCCGGCGCCGGTGACACCCGCGGCACCCTTGCTCGCGATGATCATGAAGACGAGCAGGCCGATCTGCTGGCCGATGCTGAACGGCTTGTCGAGCGCCTCGGCGATGAACAGCGAGGCCATCGTCAGGTAGATCGCCGTGCCGTCGAGGTTGAACGAGTAGCCGGTCGGCACGGTGATGCCGACGACCGGGCGGGAGACCCCGAGGTGCTCCATCTTCGCGATGAGCCGCGGCAGTGCCGACTCCGAGGACGACGTCGAGAGGATGAGGAGGAACTCGCGGGCGAGGTACTTCAGCAGCAGCCAGACGTTGACGCCGGCGACCATCCGCAGGATCGACCCGAGGACGACGAAGACGAAGATCAGGCAGGTGGCGTAGAAGGCGACCATGATCAGCCCGAGGCTCTTGAGCGCGTCCAGCCCGGTGGCGCCGACGACCGCGGCCATGGCGCCGAAGGCCCCGACCGGCGCGACCCACATGATCATCGCCATGAGCCGGAAGACGAGCTTCTCGAGGTGCTTGATGCCGCGCAGGACGGGCTCACCGGCGGTCCCCATCTTCTGGAGGGCGAAGCCGACGAGGACGGCGACGAGCAGGGTCTGGAGCACCGACCCGGACGTCAGCGACGAGACGAGGGTGTCCGGCACGAGCCCGAGGAGGAACTCGGTCGTCGACTCGGCCTCGGCCGAGACCTGCGACTGGCCGCTCTTGGCGAGCTCGTCGGTGAGGTTGAGCCCGGCACCCGGCTGGACGATGTTGCCGACGACCAGCCCGATCGCCAGCGCGACCGTCGACATCGCGAGGAAGTAGCCGAGGGCCAGGCCGCCGACCTTGCCGACCTGCGCCGCCTTCCGCACCGAGCCGATGCCGAGCACGATCGTCACGAAGATGACCGGGCTGATCATCATCTTGATGAGGTTGACGAAGAAGGTGCCGAGCGGCTTGAGCTCCTTGCCGAACTCGGGGAAGAGGAAGCCCACGGCGATGCCGAGGAGCATCGCGACGATGACCGCGATGTAGAGGAAGTGCGTGCGGTCACGGCGGGGGGCGCTCTCGCTCCCACCCTCCCGGGGCTCGCTGGGCGCGGCTGCGGTCATGGGCGACTCCTTCGTCGGGGACGCAGGGGCGGTCGCGTCCACCGGACAGGCTGGCCGCCCGCGCGGTTATCGTCACCGTTGTGTACGCAGTGTTCACGCGCGACGACGCGCTCGGGCGGGGCCGCAGCGTCGCTGCGCAGACCGCCGCCCTCGTCGTCGCGCTCGTGTTCGGCGTCATCGCCGCCGGCCTCGCCGCCGCGTACGTCCAGGCCCGGCGGGCGGTCACCGACGAGTCCACCGCGCGCGTGCTGGCGGTCGCCCAGTCCGTCGCCGCCGAGCCCGACGTCGTCGCGGCGGTGGCGGACGGCGACACCGGGGGTGTGCTGCAGCCGCTCGCCGAGGGAGTGCGTGCCAACACCCGCACCGACTTCGTCGTCGTCATGAGCCGCGACGGCATCCGCTACAGCCACCCGAACCCCGACCAGGTCGGCCGGCGGTTCGTCGGACACATCGAGGCCGCGCAGGCCGGTGGGACGGTCGTCGAGGACTACACCGGGACGCTCGGGGAGAGCCGGCGCGCGGTCGTGCCCGTGCTCGACGGCGGACGGGTCGTCGGGCTCGTCGCGGTCGGCATCGGCAAGGAGGCGGTCAACGCCCGGCTCGCCGACGAGCTCCCGCCCCTGCTCGTGGCCGGCGCGGTCGCCGGGCTGCTGGCGGCGGTCGGGACCTCCCTCATCGCCCGACGGGTGCGCCGCCAGACCCGCGGGCTGCGGGCCGCCGAGCTCCAGGCGATGCACGACCACCACGACGCGGTGCTGCACTCGGTGACCGAGGGGCTCGTCCTCGTCGACCCCGAGGGGCGGGTCCGGCTGGCCAACGACGAGGCCCGACGGCTGCTCGGCCTCGGCGCGGACCCCACGGGCCGCGACGTCGCCGACCTCGGTCTGGCCGCCCCGCTCGTCGCCGCGATGACCGACCCCGACGTCCGCGAGGACGACCTGCACGTCACCGGAAGCCGCGTGCTCGTGCTCAACAAGGCCCGGGCGCAGCGCGACGGCGAGGACCTCGGCGCCGTCGTCACCGTCCGCGACCGCACCGACCTCGAGGAGCTGACCGGCGAGCTGGGCGCCGCGCGCGGGCTGGCCGAGGCGCTGCGCTCGCAGGCCCACGAGTCCGGCAACCGGCTGCACACGATGGTCTCGCTCATCGAGCTCGGGCACCCTGAGCGGGCCGTCGAGTTCGCCACCGAGGAGCTGTCGCGCGCCCAGCACCTCACCGACGTCGTCGTCACCGGGGTCGAGGACCCGACCGTCGCGGCGCTGCTGCTCGGCAAGGCCGCCGAGGCGCACGAGCGCGGCGTCGAGCTGGTCATCGACCCCGACCTGCGCTGGCCGGCCGACGTCGGCACCGCGCGCGACGTCGTCACGGTCGTCGGCAACCTCGTCGACAACGCGGTCGATGCGGTGACGGGAGTCGAGGGGGAGCGACGCGTCGAGCTGACCTCGCGCGACCTCGGCGACCGGGTCGAGCTGGTCGTCGCCGACACCGGCCCGGGCATCCCGCCGGAGCTGCGGACCCGGGTGCTCGAGCGCGGCTTCTCCACGAAGTCCGGTGGAGGGCAGGCGGGCCGGGGAATCGGGCTCGCCCTCGTGCACCACACCGTCGAGCGGCTCGGCGGCAGCCTGGCCATCGACGACCCACCGGGAGCGACCGTCACCGTGACCTTGCCGCTCGGGGGCCGGTCGTGAGCGCGTCGGGCGCCGACGGGGGACCGGACATCCGGGTGCTCGTCGTCGAGGACGAGCCGGTGGCGGCCGAGGCCCACGCCACGTACGTCGGCCGGGTGGAGGGCTTCCGCGTGTCCGGGGTCGTGCACACCGCGCGCGACGCGCTGCAGCATCTCGGGTCCGAGCGGGTCGACCTCGTGCTGCTCGACATGGGGCTTCCGGACGTGCCGGGGCTCGACGTCGTCCGGGCGATGCGCGCCGGCGGTCACCGGGCCGACGTCGTGGCCGTGACGTCGGTGCGCGACCTCGAGATGGTGCGCGCGGCGGTGTCGCTGGGAGTCGTGCAGTACGTCCTCAAGCCGTTCGTGTTCGGCACGCTGCGCGACCGGCTGCTCGCCTACCGCGAGTACCGCGCGCAGGTCGGTGGTGGGGAGGTGGACACCCAGGCGCAGGTCGACACCGTCTTCTCGCGGCTGCGCCCGCCCAATGTGTCGACGGTCCCCAAGGGGATGACCGAGGAGCTGCTGGCGCGGGTCTCGGAGACGGTGCGGGAGGCGGCCGACCCGGTGTCGGCCGCGGAGGTGGGGGCGGTGCTCGGGGTCAGCCGGGTCACGGCGCGCCGCTACGCCGAGCACCTCGTCGAGGCCGGTCGGGCGGCGCGCGGCAACCGCTACTCGGGGGCGGGCGGCCGGAGGTCACCTACGCGTGGGTCGCCGGCTGAGGGGTGTCGGGCGCGGGCCTGGTGAGGTCGGAACGGGGGACGGGCGGGGTTCTGGGGGGTGCGTGTCGTGTCCTCCTCAGTGCTGACGTGGCCCGCAGCACTGCGGTTTGCCGGGCAGTGCTGAGGTGGGGCGCAGCAGTGCGGGTCGCTGGGCAGTGCTGAGGTGGGGCGCAGCACTGAGGAGGAAGCGCACCAGGCCTTGTCTCGCACGCCCGCGCCGGTCCGGAGTCGGGGTGAGGTCGCGTCAGTGCTGAGGTGGGGCGCAGCACTGCGGTCGCTGGTCGCGGTCGGTTCGTCGCTGCTGACGTGGGGCGCAGCAGTGCGGTCGCCCGGGCAGTGCTGAGGTGGGGCGCAGCACTGAGGAGGACCCGCACCGCGCCCTGTCCCCCACCCGTGCAGCGGTCCGCACCCGTCCTCCGTCCCGCCCGGGTGGCGTCGCGCAGCCCCGCCCCGGCCCGGACCCGGCGCCACGCCGGGAGGGCACGCCCTGCGGGAACGGCACCCCCGCGATCCGCCCGACCGCGTCCGCGACCTGCGACGACGCGCGAATCCGCCTGCACCCCGCGGGCCGGACCGGCGCCCCCGGGTGACAGGGTGAGGCAATGCCCGACTCCTCCCGCCTCACCCGGATGCTCGAGCCCTGGCGCGGGGCGCCGGCCTCCGACGTCGAGCCCACCGACGTCGACGTCCACCACCGCCGTTCGGCCGCCGCCGGCCTCGAGGCGGTCGCCGTCTCGATGAACCGCAGCGCCGGCCAGATGGGCCCGGCCCGCACCCTGAACACCCTGCGCCGGCTCAACCAGGTGCACGGCTTCGACTGCATGGGCTGCGCCTGGCCGGACCCCGACCCGGAGCACCGCTCCTTCGCCGAGTTCTGCGAGAACGGCGCCAAGGCGGTCGCCGAGGAGGCGACGAGGCGCCGCGCCGACCGGGCCTTCTTCGCCCGCCACCCCGTCGCCGAGCTCGCGACGTGGAGCGACTACCAGCTCGGGCAGCAGGGCCGCATCACCGAGCCGATGCTGCTGCGCGAGGGCGGGACCCACTACGAGCCGGTGTCGTGGGAGGAGGCCATCGGCGTCGTCGCCGAGACGCTGCGCGGGCTCGACTCGCCCGACGAGGCGGTGTTCTACACGAGCGGGCGGGCCTCCAACGAGGCCGCGTTCACCTTCCAGCTGTTCGCCCGGGCCTTCGGCACCAACAACCTGCCCGACTGCTCGAACATGTGCCACGAGTCGACGTCGGTCGCGCTCGCCGAGTCGATCGGCATCGGTAAGGGGTCGGTCAGCCTCCAGGACGTCCACGAGGCCGAGCTGGTCGTCATCGCGGGACAGAACCCCGGCACGAACCACCCGCGGATGCTCAGCGCGCTCGAGGCCTGCGTCAAGAACGGCGGCACGGTCGTCGCCGTCAACCCGCTGCCCGAGACCGGCCTCATGAAGTTCGACAACCCCCAGAAGGTCCGCGGCCTCACGGGCGTCGGCACCGACCTCGCCGGCGAGTACCTCCCCATCCGGCTCGGCGGCGACCTCGCGCTGTTCCAGGCCCTCGGCGCCCTGCTGCTCGAGCGCGGTGCCGTCGACCAGGAGTTCATCGACCGGCACACCACCGGGTTCGAGTCGTGGAAGCAGCACGTCCGCGACCTCGACTGGGAGGTCGTCGACCGCGCCACCGGCCTGCCCCGCGAGCAGATCGAGCGGGTCGCCGACCTGCTCGCGGCCTCGTCGCGCACGGTCTTCTGCTGGGCGATGGGCATCACGCAGCACAAGCACGCCGTGGCGACCATCAAGGAGCTCACCAACCTCGCTCTCCTGCAGGGGAACATCGGCAAGCCCGGCGCCGGTCTCTGCCCGGTGCGCGGCCACTCGAACGTCCAGGGCGACCGGACGATGGGCATCTGGGAGAAGCTGCCGGCCCACTTCGCCCACTCGCTGCGTCAGGAGTTCGGCTTCGACCCGCCCACCGAGCGCGGCCACGACGTGGTCAACACCGTGCGCGCCCTCCAGGAGGGCAAGGTCACGGTGATGGTCGGCCTCGGCGGCAACTTCGCGGCCGCCACCCCTGACTCCGAGGTGACCCACGAGGTGCTGCGCTCGGTCGACCTCAACGTGCAGGTGTCGACCAAGCTCAACCGCACGCACGTCCTGCCCGGGCGGCGGATGCTCATCCTCCCGTGCCTCGGGCGCACCGAGCGGGACATCACGACCGAGGGCTGGCAGGGCCTGACGGTCGAGGACTCGATGAGCTCGGTGCACCTCTCGGTCGGGCGCAACGAGCCCGCGAGCGCGCACCTGCACGGCGAGCCGTGGATCGTCTGCCGGATCGCCGAGGCCACCCTCGGGTCCGGGCCGGAGGGCTCGCGCATCGACTGGGCGAGGATGGCCGAGGACTACACCGCCATCCGCGGGCACATCGGCAACGTCGTCCCCGGTTGCGACGCCTACGACGCCAAGGTGCAACGGCCGGGCGGCTTCGTCCTCCCGCACCCGCCGCGCGACACCCGGACCTTCGAGACCCCGTCGGGCCGGGCCGAGATCGCGGTGAACCCGATCGAGGTGCTCGAGGTGCCGGAGGGGCACCTGCTGCTGCAGACCCTGCGCAGCCACGACCAGTTCAACACGACGATCTACGGCCACGACGACCGCTACCGCGGGCTCGCCGGCGGCCGTCAGGTGGTCATGGTGCACCCGGACGACATCACGGCCCTCGGGCTCACGGACGGCGACCTCTACGACGTCGTGTCGGTGTGGACCGACGGCTCGGAGCGGGTCGCGCACGGCTACCGGGTGGTCTCGTACCCGACCGCGCGGGGCTGCGCGGCGGCCTACTACCCGGAGTGCAACGTGCTCGTCCCGCTCGACCACGTGGCCGAGGGGAGCAACTGCCCGGCGTCGAAGTCGGTCGTGGTGCGCTTCGCGCCGGCGGGGTCCTGTGCCCGCCACGACTCCGGCACGCGGGTGAAGGCCGGCAGCGACGGGTCGCACCGCAGCGACGTCGAGCCGCACCACCTCAGCTGAGTCGCAGCGGCGCCGATGAGTTCGCGGGACCGGGCCGGTCGGACGGGGTGGGACGCACCGTGACCGAGGAGAGGAGCCCACCATGAGCAGGACCATCGGCATCATGTCCATGTCGCTCGACGGCTTCGTCGCCGACGTCGACGGCGGTGTCGCCGAGGTGTTCGACTGGTACGCCGCGGGGGACGTCGAGGTGCAGGCCGGCGGTGCCGACGCCATGGCCTTCCGGATGTCCGCCGCCAGCGCCGAGCACTTCCGCGACCTCACGGCGGGCCTCGGCGCGGTCATCACCGGCCGGCGCACGTTCGACGCGGCCGACGGGTGGGGCGGTCGGCACGCGTGGGGGCCGGCGTTCGTCCTCAGCCACACCGTCCCCGACGGCTGGCCCCGCCCGGGCTCGTCCGTGCACTTCGTCCACGACGGCATCGAGGCCGCCGTCGGTCGGGCGCTCGAGGCAGCGGGGGGCGGGAGCGTCGCCCTGCACGGTGCGGACACCATCCGGCAGTGCCTGCGCGCCGGGCTCCTCGACGAGCTCGCCCTCGACGTCGCGGCGGTGCTCCTGGGCTCCGGCGTGCCGATGTTCGACCACGTCGTCGAGGCCCCGGCCGTGCTCGGCGACCCGGAGGTCGTGCAGGGCGTCGGGGTCACCCACCTCCGCTACGCCGTGCGGCGCTGAGCCTCAGCCGCCGGCCTGGAGGCGCAGCCCGGCGAGCAGCAGGTCGAGGCCGGCGCGGAACTGGTCGGTGTCGTCGTGCCCCTCGAACTCGTCGGCGATCTCGTGGAGGTACGGGAACTCGGCGGTGTCGAGGGCGCGCCACTGGTCGACGGCGGCAGAGAGGTACTCGTCGCGCCCGACCTCGCCGGAGAGCACCGCCTCCGGTGGGTCCTGCCCGAGGTCGGCGGCCGTGCCGACGACGAAGCCCACGACGGCCGAGACCGCGTGGAAGCGCTGGCGCGCCGTGAGGTCGAGCCGCAGTGACTGCTGGCCGAGCTTCTCGAACAGCCGCAGCGCGTTGGGCTGCACGAGGGTGTTGCGCATGAAGTAGGCGCCGAGCCACGGCCGGTCGACGATCGCGTCGAACAGGCGGACGGCGATGGTGCGCAGGTCGTCGACGGGGTCGCCGCCGCCCACGTCGCGGACGTCGGCGAGCACGTCGGCCAGGACGTGGTCGGAGGCCCGGTCGAGCAGCTCGTCCTTGCTCGACACGTACCAGTAGATGCTGCCGACGCCGCCGCCGAGGCGGCCGGCGAGGGCCCGGAAGTTCAGCCCCGCCTCGCCGTGCTCGTCGAGCAGGGCGACGGTCTCGGTGAGCACCGACTCCAGCGAGTGCGACGCGCGCCGGCCTCCGCGCGGCGCGCGCGCCCGTCCCGCCTCGCGACCCGCCTGGCCACCTCGACCACGCCGGACGGCAGGGCCGCGGGCGTCTCGGGGGTCGCGTCGCTGAGGGGGCACGACCCCATCAGACCACACGCCGGGGACCGGGGCTTGCACCGGACCGAACATCGTTCTATCGTATCGAACTGTGTTCGAGAACCGAACGCCGTTCGACTTCGAGAGGAGGCGCCATGACCGCCACCACCGCCGTGTCCGCGCCCCGTACCTACCCCTCCCTGCGCGCCGCCTGGGTCCCCCTGGCCGCCCTCTGCCTCGCGTTCTTCGTCGAGATGGTCGACAACACCCTGCTGATGATCGCGATGCCCACCATCGGGCGTGACCTCGGCAGCGGCACGACCGCCCTCCAGTGGGTCACCGGCGCCTACTCGCTGACCTTCGGCGGCCTGCTGCTGACCGCCGGCTCGATGGCCGACCGGCTCGGCCGGCGCCGCGTCCTGCTCGTCGGGCTGGCCGTCTTCGGCGTCGTCAGCCTCGCCGTCGCGGCCGTCACGACCTCCGGCGAGCTCATCGTGCTCCGGGCGGCCCTCGGGGTCGCCGCCGCCGCGATGGCCCCGATCACCAACTCGCTCGTCTTCCGGCTCTTCGACGACCAGGCCCTGCGGATGCGCGCGATGACCGTGATGATCGTCGTCGGCATGTCCGGCTTCGTCCTCGGCCCGCTGCTCGGCGGCACCGCCCTCGCGCACGTCCGGTGGGAGTGGCTGCTCCTCGTCAACGCGCCGATCGCGCTGCTCGCGTGGGTCGGTGTGCGGCTGGGCGTCCCGGCCGACCGGCCCGAGGACCTCACCGACGACCGGCTCGACCTGCCCGGCACCGTCCTCAGCACGGCGGCCATCGGCCTCGGCTGCTACGCGCTGACCAGCGGCGTCGACCACGGCTGGCTGTCGGCGACCACCGTCGCCGCCGTGCTCGGGGCCGTGACCACGCTCGTGGCCTTCGTGCGGCACGAGCGGCGCACCGCCACACCGATGCTCGACCTCACCCTGTTCTCCCGGGGCACCGTCCGGGGTGCGGCGCTGGCCCAGGTCGGCACCTCGATCGCGATGGCCGGCGTGATGTTCGGCCTCATCCTGCACTTCCAGTACGCGTACGGCTGGAGCCCGGTGCGCGCCGGCCTCGCGAACCTGCCGATGATCGCGACGATGGTCCTCGCGACGCCGGTGACGGAGTGGCTCGTCCGGCACGTCGGCCACCGGGTCGCGTGCCTCGTCGGTGCCGCCCTGCTCACCGGCGCCCTCGTGGGGATGGCGTGGGGCGTCGAGCACGGGTACCCGGCGATCGCCGCCGCGATGGTCGTCATGACCCTCGGCCTGCGCACGGTGATGACCATCTGCGCCGTCGCGCTCGTCGAGGCGATGCCGGCGAACCGGACGTCGATCGGCACCGCCCTCAACGACACCGCGCAGGAGGTCGGCTCCAGCATCGGCACGGCCGTCGTGGGCACCCTCGTCGCGGTGCTCGTGACGACGGTGCTGCCGGCGGGCACGTGGGACGCCGGGCTCGTCGCCTCGTTCTTCCACGGCGAGCGGGTCACGTACCTGGCACTGGCGGTGGTCGTCGGTCTCGTCGCCGGATGGGGCGCCCTCTCGCTCACCGACTCCCGCAGTGTCGACGAGCACGCGGCCGAGATGGCCGAGGCCCCGGCGGCCGTCGCGTCGTGACGGACGGACGGAGGCGCGGCCGGCGACGGCCGCCACCGGGTCCGGCGGCCGGGCGCCGCGCTCAGTGCGCGGCGGGTGCGGGGCCCGAACCGTCGGTGACCGGCAGGCGGTTCGGCAGCATCGCGGCGAGCACGACGACCCCGACGGCCAGCACGGCGGCGACGGTGAAGGCCGCCCGGACGCCACCGACGTAGGCCGCGGCCTCGCCGGCCCCACCGGCCGCGAGCTGCGCCGAGCGCCAGGACAGGACGGTGACGGTGAGCGCCGTGCCGACCGCCGCCGCGACCTGCTGCACCGTTCCGAGCAGCGAGCTGCCGTGCGGGTACAGGTGCGGCGGCAGCGCGCCGAGGCCGAGGGTGAAGGCCGGGGTGAACAGCGCCGCGAGGCTGACCATGAGCAGCACCTGGACACCGAGCAGGAGCCCGTAGGGCGTCACCGCGTCGATGCGGCTGAGGATCGCCAGCGACGCGAGGACGCCGAGCGCGCCGGGCACGACGAGCGGCCGGGCCCCCACCCGGTCGAACACCCGGCCGACGACCGGCCCGAGCAGGCCCATCGCCAGACCGCCGGGGGCGACGAGCAGGCCGGTCTGCAGCGGCGAGAGGCCGCGCAGGTTCTGGAGGTAGAGCGGCAGGAGGATCATCGCGCCGAGCATCGTGAGGAAGGCGAGCGACTGCATCGCCAGCGACACGGTGAAGGTGCGGTGGGTCAGCGCGCGCAGGTCGAGCAGCGGCCCCGAGGTGCGGGTCAGCCGGTGCTGGCGCAGCACGAAGGCCGCGACGACACCCACTCCGCCCAGTACCCAGCCGAGCGCCGGGACGGCCCCGGGGTGCTCCTCACCGATCCGGCTCAGGCCGTAGACGAGGCCGCCGAAGCCGAGGGCCGACAGCACGACGCTGGCCCAGTCGACGCCCCCGGGACGGGTCTCGCCGACGTCCTCGAGCCGGCGCAGGCCGAGCAGGGTCACGAGCACCACGACCGGGAGGACGAGGCCGAACAGCCAGCGCCAGCCGGCCGCGGCGAGCACGACGCCGGACAGGGCCGGGCCGAGCGCCGGTGCGACCGAGATGGCGAGCGTGACGTTGCCCATGACCCGGCCGCGGTCCCGCTCGTGGACGACCGTCATGAGCGTCGTCATGAGCAGCGGCATCATCACGGCCGTGCCGGTGGCCTGGACGACCCGCCCGCCGACGAGCACCGGGAAGGTCGGCGCCAGCGCGCAGAGCAGGGTGCCGGCACCGAACACGGACATCGCGACGGTGAAGGCGGTCCGGGTCGTGACCCGCTGGAGGAACCAGCCGGTGACGGGGATGACGACGGCCATCGTCAGCATGAAGGCGGTCGAGAGCCACTGTGCCGCACGGGCTCCCACGTCGAACTCGACCATGAGGCGCGGGATGGCGTTGACCATCACCGTCTCGTTGAGGATGACGGTGAAGGTCGCCAGCACCAGCCAGCGCAGCACGGGGTAGGAGCCGGCGGGCTCCGGCGCGGACGGGGGCGGAGTGGCGGCGGCGGCGGGGGACCCGGTGGTGGGGGCCTCGGCGGCGGGCGCGAGAGGGGTGTCGGTGGTCGTCATGGTGGGTTCGACCCGACGGTACGGTGGAACTCATCGCCGCCGCGCGATGATTTTCGGGCGCGGCGCCGGTCGGTACGGGTGAGGCGCCACGAGGGTGCCGGGAGGAGGACCTCGCGATGACGTCCACGCACGCGGGCGCGCAGACCGCGCTCGACCCCGAGCTCGACGAGGCGCTGACGCGCTACCGGCGCGAGCTCCTCGCCCACTGCTACCGGATGACCGGCTCGCCGAACGACGCCGAGGACCTCGTCCAGGAGGTCTACCTACGGGCGTGGCGGGCCTACGGCTCGTTCGAGGGCCGCTCGTCGCTGCGCACCTGGCTGCACCGCATCGCGCACAACGTCTGCCTCACGGCGCTCGAGGGCAAGGACCGCCGGCCGCTGCCGTCCGGGCTCGGCGCCCCGTCGTCCGAAGGTGCCGACCCGCTCGACGAGCGCACCGAGGTGCCCTGGCTCGGGCCGATGCCGGACGCCGCGCTGCTCGGCACCGCCGACCCCGCCGACGTCGTCGCCGAGCGCGACACCCTCCGGCTGGCCTTCGTCGCGGCCCTCCAGCACCTGCCCGCGCGCCAGCGGGCCGTCCTCGTCCTGCGCGACGTCCTGCGCTGGAGCGCCGCCGAGGTCGCCGAGGCCACGGGCGCGTCGGTCGCGTCCGTCAACAGCGCGCTGCAGCGGGCTCGCGCCACCATCGAGCAGGTCGCCCCGACCCCGAGGACGCGTCCCGCCCCGACCTCACCGACGAGCAGCGCGCCCTGCTCGACCGCTACGTCGACGCGTTCTGGCGCAAGGACGTCGACGCCATCACCCGGCTGTTCACCGAGGACGCCGTCTGGGAGATGCCGCCGTTCGCCGGCTGGTACCAGGGCCCGGCGACCATCGCCGAGCTCGTCGACACCCAGTGCCCCGGCGGCTCGTACGACATGCCGATGGTCGCGACGACGTGCAACGGGCAGCCGGCGTTCGGGCTGTACCTGCGCGAGGACGGCCCCGACGGCGACGTCTACAAGCCCTTCCAGCTGCAGGTCCTCGAGCTCGACGGCGCCCACGTCGGCCACGCCGTCGTCTTCTTCGACGTCGAGTACTTCGCGCTCGCCGGGCTGCCCGCCGAGCTCGGCCCCGCGGACGTCCCCGCCCGACCCGGGCGGTGACCGTGGGTCCCGCGGACACTCGTCCCGGGGTCGACCTCGAGCTGCTGGACCGTTCCCTCGCGTGGACCCGTGGGGTCCTCGTCGGGGTGCGGGACGCCGAGGCGCACCGGGCCACGCCGTGCCGGGGGTGGTCGCTCGCCGACCTGCTCGTGCACATGGTCGACTCCCTCGAGGTGGTCACCGAGCTCTCCCTGGGCCGGATGGCGCTCGTCGGGCCCCCGCCCGCGTCGCGGCGCCCCGAGGTCCTGGCCGAGCACCTGCGGCTGCTGGGCTGCGCGCTGCTCGACGGCTGGCTGCGGGCGGACCGTCCCGAGGTGGCCGAGGTCGGGGGAGCGCTGCTCGACGCCGACGTGGCGCTCGAGGTCGGGGCGCTGGAGATCGCCGTGCACGGGTGGGACGTGGCCCGGGCCCGGGGGCTGGAGGCCGCCTTCCCGCCGCTGCTCGCGGCCGCGCTGCTCCCGGTCGCCGTGCGACGGGTCCCCGTCGTCGGTCGCCACCCCCGCTTCGGGCCGCCGCTGCCGCCGTCGGGCACCGACCCGGCCGCCTTCCTCGTCGCCCACCTGGGGCGGTCACCCGGCCCCTAGGATGTGGCCCGACGAGCTCGAGGAGGAGACGTGAAGGTCACACCGGCGATGGTGGGTCGGCAGGTCAGGTTCATGGCCCGGTCGGCGGTGTACATCGCCCGGCACCCCGCGTCCGGGCGTGAGCTCCCCCGGCTCGTGCGCACCCGAGGTCGCGGCACGATGCACCTGCGCCTCCCGTGGCTGCCGTTCCGCGTCATCGACCGGCTCGAGCAGGCGGTGGGGCCCGGAAGCCGGGTCTTCGAGTACGGCGGCGGCGGGTCGACCCTGTGGTTCCTCGACCGCGGGGCCGAGGTGGTCACCGTCGAGCACCACGAGGGATGGGCCGCCGCGCTGCGCGACCGGATCCGCTCCGAGCACTGGGTCCTCCACGCGATCCCCGACGACGGTCCGCACCCCGAGGCCTACGAGTCCTACGTCGCGAGCATCGGCGAGTACCCGGACGACCACTTCGACGTCGTCGTCGTCGACGGCCGCTCGCGCGCAGCCTGCGTCCGCGCCGCCGCGCCCAAGGTGCGTCCCGGCGGCCTGCTCGTCGTCGACGACGTCGACCGCGAGCGCTACGCCGCCGCGATGGACGAGGTCGACTGGCCCCGCGAGGACGTCGTGGGCTTCGCGCCGGCCAAGCCGTCGCTGGCCTTCACCGGCGTCCTGCGGCGCCCGGACGCGGTCGGAGCCTGAGCGGCTCGCCGGGGCGCAGCTGGGCCGCCCGGTCGCACGAGGCCTCCGTCAGCACGGCCACGACGGGGTAGCCGCCGGTCACGGGGTGGTCGGCGAGGAACACGACGGGCTCACCGCCCGGGGGCAGCTGCACGGCGCCGCGCACCATCCCCTCGCTCGGGAGCTCGTCGTCGCGGTGGGCCGGGGTGCGCCGCACCGGGTCCCCGGTCGGCGTCAGGCGCACCCCCACGCGGTCGCTGTGCGCCCCGACGACCCAGGACCTCGCGGCCAGTGCCTCGAGGTCGCCGACCCAGGACGTGCGCGGACCCGGCAGCAGGTCGAGCACGACGGGGCCGTGCGCCGGGGCCGGGGCGGCGTCGACGACGGGGAAGGTCCGCGGGGCCGGCCCGACGGGCAGCACGTCGCCGGCCGCGAGCGGAGGCGGTCCGACCCCCGACAGGGTGTCGGTGGAGCGGGAGCCGAGCACCGGCTCGACGTCGATGCCGCCCCGCACGGCGAGGTAGGTGCGCAGCCCGGACTCCGGTGTGCCGAGGGCCAGCTCGGCGCCGTCGTCGAGGTGCAGCACGGCGCGGTGCGGCACCGGCCGGCCGTCGACCGTGGCCGGCGCGGGCGCCCCGGTGAGGGCGACGACGAGGGCGCCCCGGGCCCGGACGACGAGCCCGCCGAGCAGCACCTCCACGGCGGCCGGACGGTGCTGGCGCTCGCCGTGGCCCACGAGCCGGCAGGCCAGGTGGTGCGCGCCGCGGTCGGCGGCCCCGGAACGGCCCACCCCGACCGACCCCAGCCCGGGGCGCCCGTCGTCCTCGAGCAGCGCGAGCGGCCCGGTGCGCACGACCTCGAGGGCGGGGCTCATCCGGTGGCCGCCTCGTCGACGAAGTGCACGACGACCCCGGGCCGCAGCAGCGCGGGCGGGTCGCGGCGCGCGTCCCAGAGGGCGAGGTCGGTGCGGCCGAGCAGCTGCCAGCCGCCGGGCGAGGCGCGGGGGTAGACGCCGGAGAACTCGCCGGCCAGCCCGACCGACCCCGCGGGCACCGACGGCCGCGGGGCGTCCCGGCGGGGCACGCGCAGCCGGGGGTCGCCGCCGACGAGGTAGGCGAACCCCGGGGCGAAGCCGCCGAAGGCCACCCGCCAGTCGGTGCCCGTGTGGGCCGCCACGACCTCGCCGACCGACAGGCCGGTGAGCCGCGCGACCTCGTCGAGGTCCGGGCCGTCGTAGTGGACGGGCACGGTGACCACCTCGCCGGGAGGGAGCGACCCGGACGAGCCGTCGAGCGTCGCCGCGAGCCCGCGCACCGCCCGGCCGAGCACCGGCAGGTCGGCGGGGTCGACCCCGTCGGTGGTCAGCAGCAGCGTGCGGGCCGCCGGGACGACGTCCTCGACGCGCGCCCACACCCCGTCGCCCGCCGTCGTCAGCGAGCGGACCGCGGCCTCGAGGGCGAGCACGGCCGACAGGTCGGCGACCTCGACGAGGACCGCGCGCTCGCCCATCGGCAGCACCTCGACGGGCCGGCCGGCGCTCACCGGTGCGTGACGGCGTGGACGCCGATCCCGTTCTCGCGCAGGGCGTCCCGGACGGCGGTCGCGAGGGCCACGGCCCCGGGGGTGTCGCCGTGCACGCAGACCGAGCGGGCGGCCACGGCGACCTCGGCGCCGTCGACGGCCGTCACGACACCCTCGCGCACCATCCGCACGACCCGGGCGGCGACCGCGTCGGGGTCGGTGACGAGGGCGCCGGGCTGCGTCCGGGGGACCAGGTGGCCGCGGGCGTCGTAGCCGCGGTCGGCGAAGGCCTCGGCGACGGTGGGCAGACCCTCGGCGTCGGCCAGCCGCAGCAGCGCCGAGCCCGGCAGCCCGAGGACCGGCAGGGAGGAGTCGTAGGCGAGGACCGCCTCGACGACGGCCCGCGCCTGCCCCTCGTCGGTGACCGCGGTGTTGTACAGGGCGCCGTGCGGCTTGAGGTAGCGCACGCGGGTGCCGGCGACCCGGCACATCGCCTCGAGCGCCCCGAGCTGGTAGAGCACGTCGGCGGTCAGGTCGTCGGGGTCGACGTCCATCCGTCGCCGCCCGAAGCCGGCGAGGTCGCGGTAGCCGACCTGGGCGCCCACGGCGACGCCGGCCGCGGCGGCCCGGGCGACGGTGCGGCGCAGGGTCGTCGGGTCGCCCGCGTGGAACCCGCAGGCGACGTTGGCGCTCGTGACGATTCGGAGCATCGCCTCGTCGTCACCGAGCACCCACGTGCCGAACGACTCGCCGAGGTCGGCGTTGAGGTCGATGACGGAGGCCACGGCCCCGACGCTACCCGCGCGCCGACGCCGGTGTCGTGACCGTCGCCCGACTCGTCAGCGTCCGACGGGCAGACGCATCCGCACGCTCGTGCCGGCGCCCAGCCGCGACCGGGTGGCCACGCTGCCGCCGTGGCGCTCGACCACCGTGCGCACCATCGTCATCCCGAGGCCCGAGCCGGGCACGGTACGCGCGTTGGACGCCCGCGACAGCTCGTCCCAGACCCCTCCGAGCTCCGCGTCGGGGATGCCCCGGCCGGTGTCGGCCACGTCGATCTCGACGAAGCCGTCGGCCTCGGCGGCGCGCACCTCGATGAGGTCGCCGTCGGCGGTGAACTTGCGGGCGTTGGCGAGGACGTTGTGGACGGCGAGGTAGAGCAGGTCGGGGTCGCCGGTGATCGTCGGCACCTGCCACGGGGCCTCGGGGAACTGCACGCGGACGTCGCGCCGCTCCCGAGGACGCTGATCTCGCCGCGCAGCGCGGTGACGGCCTCCTCGACGAGTGCGGTGAGGTCGACCGGCTCGACCTCCAGCTCGCTGGTCTGCAGCTCGGCCAGCTTGCGCAGGTCGGTGACGACGGCGGCCAGCCGGGTCGCCTGCTCGTCGGCGGTCCGCAGGTGGTCGGCACCCCCGCTGCCGTGCGCGGCGAGGGCGGCGCGGATGGCCGTCACGGGGTTCTTCAGCTCGTGGTCGAGCCGGCTGAGGAAGCGACGGTGGTCGTCGCGGGCATCGGACCGGGTGCGCGCCACGGCGGCCTCGAGCTCCGCGCGCCGCCGCGTGGCGGCGTGGGTCCGCACCCGGGCGAGCACGACCCACGTCGCGCTGGCCACGACGCCGACGAGGAGCACGAGGAAGGCCGGGCGCAGGGCGAACACGAGGCTGACGCGCGGGCCCGCGAGCTGGAGCACCGCCGCGACGAGCGCGGCGAGGGCGGCGGGGACGACGGGCCACCACGACCACGACGGCGACGCGGAGACCGGGTCGCGACCGGTCTCAGCCACGGGTGACCGCCGCCCGGAACCGGTAGCCCAGCGAGGGCACCGTCTCGATGAACACGGGTGCGGCCGCGTCGTCCCCGAGGACCCGGCGGACCTCGGCGATGCGGTGGTCGACCGCCCGCGTCCCCGCCGGGAAGTCGAAGCCCCACAGCACGCTGAGCAGGCGGTCGCGCGTGTGCAGCTCGCCGGGGTGGCTCATCAGGTAGTCGAGGAGCAGCCCCGCTCGCGGCGTCAGGGTGACCTCCCGGCCGTCACGGAACACCCGGCGCGCCACGCGGTCGAGGACGAGGTCGCCGCTGACGAGCCGGCTCGCAGCAGCGAGGGGACGCTCGCCGGGCGTGGCCCGACGCAGCACGGCCCGGATGCGGGCCACGAGCTCCTGGGGTCGAAGGGCTTGTTGAGGTAGTCGTCGGCACCTTCCTCGAGGGCGGCCGAGCGTTCGTGGCTCTCGCCGACCTTGGTGAGGAGGATGACCGGGGTCCAGTCGGCCTGGGCCCGCAGCCGGCGGACCACCTCGCGGCCGTCGACGGTCGGCATCACGACGTCGCAGACGACGACGTCCGGCCGCAGCGTGCGGCACTCCTCGAGGGCCACGTCACCGTCGGCCGCCGTGGTGACGGCGAACCCGGAGCGCTGGAGGAAGGGCGCCAGCCCGTCGGTGATCGCTGCCTCGTCGTCGACGAGGAGGACCTTGGGCGGACCCTCGCTCACGGCGCGGAGACGCCGACGTAGATCGCCCCGACGACGACGGCGGCCAGGACGAGGTAGCCGAGCAGGGTCGCGTAGCCGAGGACCAGGCCGGTGACGGCCAGCCCGGTGCCCGCCTGACCCCGACGCCGGATGTCGCGGAGGCTGAGGTGCCCGAGGACGATGGGGATGACGGCCAGCCCCATCACCCCCGTCACGAGCGCGGCGATGGCCATGCCGTTGGTCGGCGGCTGCACGTGCACGGGGACGGCGCCCGCCGGGACCCACGGGCCCTGCCGTGCGGCGAAGTCGTCGTGGCTCATGAGTCCTCCTCGATGGTGCGGGCCAGGTTCTGCGCCCCGCGGTTCGTGACGGTCGGCACGCCGCCGACCCAGTAGACCTCGTCGGCCGAGCCGTCGAGGGTGACGGACCCGAGGGTGCGGGTGACGACGACGACCTGGGCGCCCGTGACGGTCAGGGTGTCGATGTGGTCGGCGAGCACCGAGGCGCCCGCCGCGTCGACCGACACCTGCCCGCACGACCCGACCAGCTCGACGACCGTGGCAGCGGTGTCGACCGAGACCGGCCCCCGGTCGCAGGGCAGGCGCAGCGTGGCCGCGCCGCGGATCTCCTCGGCCCACCCGGCGTAGGTCTGCGGGGCGTCGGAGCCTGCCGTGGTCCCCGGGACCTCCGTCGGGCCCGGTGCCGGCGGCGCCGTCGACGACGACGAGGTGGGTGACGTCGGGGGCGGCGTCGACGCGGAGGACCGGGCGGGTGTCGCGTCGTCCCGGACCACCGTCACCCCGCACCCGGCCAGCGCGACTGCCGAGCCCAGGAGGGCGAGGGCGACGGTGGCGCCCTGCCGGCGGGCGGTCACCGGGCACCTGCCGTCGGGATGACGATGTCGACGCGGCGGTTCAACGCCCGCCCGGCCGGGTAGTCCGCGCCCTTCAGGGTGTTGGGCGCGACGGGCCTGGTCTCTCCGAAACCCTTGGGCTGCAGCGTGGTCGAGGTCAGGGACGGGGCGAGCGCCGTGACGACGGCAGCGGCGCGCCGCTCGCTGAGCGCCTGGTTGTAGGCGTCGGCGCCCATCGAGTCGGTGTGCCCCTGCACCTGCGCCGTGGCCGGTGCCGTGGCGTTGAGGGCCGTGGCGACCTCGGCGAGCACCGCCGTCGCCTCGGGGCGCAGGGTGCTCTGGTCGAAGTCGAACAGGACGTTGTCCGGCAGGGACACCGTGACCGCGCAGGCCTTGACCGGCTTGATGGAGCCCATCGTCGGGAACGTCCCGAGCCGGGGCACGGCCGCGATCTTCTCGACCTCGACCGGCTGGCCGTTGACCAGCCCGGTGCCGTCGCCGTAGTTGGTGATCTCCAGGCCGGGGGCGCTGTAGCCGCCGGAGCCGTCGCCGTAGTTGTGCAGCGAGACCGTCCCGTCGGTCCACAGCCCGGAGCCGTCACCGTGGTTCGTCGTCACCTCCGAGCCCCGGGTGTACGTGCCCGAGCCGTCGCCGTACAGGTGGATGGACACCGTGCCGTCGTCGTAGCTGCCCGAGCCGTCGCCGTAGCTGGTGATGCTCACCGGTCCCTTCCGGTAGGACCCGGAGCCGTCACCGTGGACCGTGACGTCGGTGCCGTCGAGGCGGTAGCTGCCGGAGCCGTCGCCGTAGCTGACGACGGAGCCGTCGGGGCCGACGTAGCGACCTGACCCGTCGCCGTAGAGCAGGATCCCGGCGTCGTCGTCCTGCACCCGTCCGGCCCGGTCGCAGCGGTTCGGCGCGACCTGCAGGCCCGGCACCGAGGCGAGCGCCGAGGCCATCGTCCCGCCGAACGCCGAGAGGGAGGTGTCGAGCATCGCCAGGTCGGGGAGGGTGAAGAGCGGGACCGGCGGGAACTCGCCGTAGGCGTAGCCCGGCACGTGCGGCCGTGCGTCCGGCCCCGAGGGGCTCGCCGCGGGCGCGCTCCCCGTCGGTGCCGCCGCTCCGGTGGACGCCGACGGGCCCCGGCTGCCGGCGCCGGTGCGGTCCGCGTCGTCCGCGGCGATCGAGGCGCTGCAGGCCCCGAGGAGCGCCGTCAGGGCGAGGGCCGCGCCGGCCGCGCCCCCGCGCGTCGGGCCCGGGTCGTCGTGAGGTTCATGAAGGAGAACCTAACCAGCCGGTGTCGCAGCCGTGTCGCCTGCACGTACCAGTCCTGAGACACCCCGGGGCGACGCCGGCGCCCACGGGGCTGCGGTCCTCCCGGTCCTACGCTGGGGCCATGACCGCCGCCGACCACCCGCTCGCCGCCGCGAAGTACGCCCGGCTGACCACGTTCCGCCGCACCGGTGCTCCCGTGTCCAGCCCGGTCTGGGTCGCCCCCGCCGTCGACGGCACCGACCACCTCGTCGTCATCACCGTCGACGCCACGGGCAAGACCAAGCGGCTCGCGCACACCCGCCGCGTCGAGCTGCAGCCGTGCGACGTGCGCGGCCGGGTCGCCGAGGGTGCCCCGACCTACCGCGGCGAGGGCGTCGTCGTCCGGGAGCCCGACGAGGTCGCGGCGGTCCGGGCCGCCGTCGTCGCCAAGTACGGTCTGCCGGCGCGGCTCTCCGACCTCCTCGACCGGTTCACCGGTCGGACGGCTCTCGGTCGCAAGGCGCGGGCCGGCATCGTCCTCACCGTCGAGCGCGACCCCGTCGCCTGACCCCGGACGCACGAACGCCGCCCGGCGCTGCCGGACGGCGTTCGTGGGTGCGCCTCGCGGCGCGGGGTACGGCTGGTCAGCCGATGACGGTGATGTTCGCCGCCTGCGGGCCCTTCTGGCCCTGCGTGGTCTCGTACTCGACCTTGGCGTTCTCGTCGAGCGAGCGGTACCCGCTGGAGTTGATCGCCGAGTAGTGGGCGAAGACGTCGGCGGAGCCGTCGTCGGGGGCGATGAAGCCGAAGCCCTTCTCGGCGTTGAACCACTTCACGGTGCCAGTAGCCATGGGGAGGCCTTTCTCTGAGCGAGGACCCGCCGCCTCTCGGCGGGCCCGGCGTTGGTGATGCCTGTGTACCTCTGCTCAGAAACTGCTCGACCCCGGCGGGACCGTGATGCAACCACTTCACAACGGAAAGCTCAACAACGGGCACGATGCTACCCGCTGCGACCCGCCTGCGCCGCACCGAGGGCTCAGGTGTCCACCAGGCGTCCCAGCGCGAGCCGCGCGACCGGTGCGTAGGCGATCGCGACCGGCCAGAGGGCGTGCACGACGACCCAGGCCGTGCTGCCCTCGCCGGAGGCCTCCACGCCGTGCTCGAGGCGGAGCCGCAGGGGCCCGGAGCGCACGCTCCACGCCCAGGTGCGCGCCTCGTGGTCGACCGCGTCGACCGTGAACAGGGCGACCACCCCACCGATCCCGCTCACTCGGCCGCTCGTGCCCGGCGTGACGACCTCGCCCGGGTAGTCGACCTCACGGATCTGCGGGGACCAGAGCGACCAGCGGCGCGGCTCGGTGTACCGGGCCCAGGCCTGCTCCACGGGGAGCGGACCGGTGGCGGAGAGGCGGATCGACCCGTCGAAGGATGGCACCGCCCCATCCTCGCCCACCGCCACGCCGCCTAGGGTCGGCAACGTGGACGTGGACGCGGACGTGGTCGTCATCGGGGCCGGGCTGGCCGGCCTGCGGTGCGCCGACCGCCTCGCCGGCGCCGGGCGGCACGTGGTCCTCCTCGAGCGCGAGCCGGTCGTGGGCGGGCGCCAGCGCACCGACGAGGTCGACGGCTTCCTCCTCGACCGGGGCTTCCAGGTGCTCAACCCGGCCTACCCCGCGATCCGCCGCTGGGTCGACGTCGACGACCTCGCCCTGCGGTCCTTCGGTGCCGGGCTGCTCGTCCGGCGCGAGCGCGGCCTCGTCGAGCTCGCCCACCCGCTGCGCGAGCCGCTCGGGCTGGCCGCGACCCTGCGCAGCGGGCTGCTCACGCCCGCCTCGCTCGCGGCCGTCGGGCGGTGGGCGGCACCGGGTCTGGCGGTGCCGCGCCGCGTCGTGCGCGGCCCGGACCGGCCGGTCGGCGTGGGGCTCGACGCCGCCGGCGTGCGCGGGCCGCTGCGGGAAGAGGTCCTCGAGCCGTTCCTCGCCGGCGTGGTGGCCGAGGACTCGGGCGAGACGTCCGAGGCGTTCGTCCGGCTGCTCGTGCGGATGTTCGCCCTCGGGGTGCCCGGGCTGCCCGCTCGCGGCATCCGGGCGCTGCCGGAGTGGCTCGCCGACCGGGCCCGGCGGCGCTCGCCGGGTGTCGACCTGCGGCTCTCGAGCGGCGTGGTCGGGGTGCGGGCCGGGCGGGAGCCGTCGGTCGAGGCACTGGACGGCACGACCGTCACCGCGCGGGCGGTCGTCGTGGCGGTCGGTCCGGAGGCGGTCGCGGGGCTCGTCGACCTGCCCGCCCCGCGCACGCGCGGCCTGCGCACCTGGTGGTTCGCGGCCGACGAGGCGCCGACAGCCTTCGACAAGGTCGTCGTCGACGGGCGCCGCCGGGGGCCGATGGTCAACGCCGCGGTGGTCAGCAACGCCGTGCCCTCGTACGCGCCGCCGGGGTCCCACCTCGTCGAGGTGACGACCCTGCTCGGCGACGGCCGCGACCCGACCGAGGACGAGGTGCGGCGCCAGGCCGCGGAGGTCTTCGGCGTCCCGACCGCCGGGTGGTGCACCATCCGCCGCGACGACGTGCACGACGCCCTGCCCGCGCAGCCGGCGCCGCTGCGGGTCACCTCGCCGGCCCGGGTGGACGAGGGCGTGTACGTCGCGGGTGACCACCGCGACACCGCCTCCATCCAGGGTGCCCTCGTGTCCGGGCACCGCGTGGCCGGCGCCGTCCTCGACGCCCTGGCGAGCGCGTGACCACGCGGCTGCGGGTGGTCTTCCCGCACCAGCTGTTCGAGTCGCTGCTCGACGAGCCGGCCGGCACGCGCTTCGTCCTCGTCGAGGACGACCTCCTGTTCCGGCAGCAGCCGTTCCACGCGCAGAAGCTCGTCCTACACCGTGCCTCGATGCGGTTGTTCGCGGACCGGCTGCGGGACAAGGGGTTCGACGTCGACGTCATCGAGACCGACGCCCGTCGCACGACCCGGACCCGGCTGCGCGACCTGCTCGCCGACCTCGCGCCCGACGAGGTGCGGCTCCACGACGTCGTCGACGACTGGCTGCTGCGCGACGTGCGCCGGGCCTTCGCCGAGGCGGGGGTCGACCTCGCGCCGGAGGATGTCGAGGAGACCCCGAACTTCCTGACCACCCGGCCGGAGCTGACCGAGTGGTTCGGTGGCCACCGCGCCCGGATGGCCTCGTTCTACCAGTGGCAGCGTCGGCGGCTGGACGTGCTCGTCGAGGGCGGGGGGCACGACCGGCCGGTCGGCGGGCGGTGGTCGTTCGACACGGAGAACCGGAAGAAGCTGCCGAAGGGCCATCACGTCCCGGAGCGGCGGCCGGTCGAGCGGCTCCCCGAGGTCGACGAGGCGATCGCCTGGGTGGGCGAGGCCTTCCCCGACGCCCCCGGTCGGGCCGACACCTTCGACTGGCCGGTGACGCACGAGCAGGCGCGAACGGCGTTGCGCGAGTTCGTCGACGAGCGGCTCGGCCAGTTCGGACCCTACGAGGACGCGGTGTCGACGCAGCACCCGTTCGTGTTCCACGCGGCGATCACCCCGGCCCTCAACTGCGGCCTGCTCGACCCGCGCGAGGTGCTCGACACCGTGCTGCGGGCCGCCGACGAGCAGGATGTCGACCTGCCGTCGCTCGAGGGGTTCGTCCGCCAGGTCGTCGGGTGGCGCGAGTACATGCGGGCCACCTACCACCTCTACGGACGGCGGATGCGCAGCTCGAACCACCTGCGGCACACCCGTTCCCTGGCGCCGGGGTGGTGGGACGCGAGCACCGGGCTCGACCCCGTCGACCACGTCGTCGAGGGCGTCCTCGAGCGCGGGTACGCCCACCACATCGAGCGGCTCATGGTCCTCGGCAACGCGATGTGCCTGCTGCGCACCGATCCCGAGGACGTCCACGAGTGGTTCATGGCCCTCTTCGTCGACGCCTACGACTGGGTCATGGTGCCGAACGTGTACGCGATGTCGCAGTTCGCCGCCGGCACCGGCATCACGACCAAGCCGTACGTCTCGGGCAGCAACTACCTGCGGAAGATGTCGGACTTCGGGACCGGCGACTGGCGCGAGGACTGGGACGCCCTCTACTGGACCTTCGTCGAGGACCACCGAGAGGTGTTCGAGGGCAACGCCCGCGCGCACTTCGTCACGCGCACCTGGGACGGCATGGACGACGCCCGCCGCGACGAGCTCCGCCGGCGCGGCCGCGCCGTCGTGCGCCGCCTCTGACACCCCGGACCGACGCCGGGCGACACTGTGGCCCGGCGGGACCCGCCACCACCGAACGAGCAGGAGACGACGTGCCGGACACCGCGGACACCGCAGCGCCCACCGGGGGCCACGCCCAGGTGGGGGTGACGGGGATGGCAGTGATGGGCCGCAACCTCGCGCGCAACCTGGCCCGCAACGGCATCCGGGTCATGGTGCACAACCGGACGACGAGCCGCGCCGAGGAGGTCGTCGACGAGTTCGGGCACGAGGGCGACCTCACCCTGGCGCGCTCGCTCGAGGACCTCGTCGCCGGGCTGGAACGGCCCCGCCGGGTCGTCGTCATGGTCAAGGCCGGCGCGGGGACCGACGCCGTCATCGACGAGCTCGTTCCCCTCCTCGACGAGGGCGACATCGTCGCCGACGCCGGCAACGCGCACTGGCGCGACACCGTCCGGCGCAAGGAAGCACTGGCGGAGAGGGGGATCCGCTTCGCAGGTGTCGGGGTGTCCGGTGGTGAGGTCGGTGCCCTCGAGGGTCCGTCGATCATGCCGGGATGCGACGCCGACACCTACGCCGAGTTGGGCCCCTTCCTCGAGATCATCGCCGCCCAGGTCGACGACGAGGCCTGCTGCACCCTCGTCGGCCCGGACGGCGCCGGGCACTTCGCGAAGATGGTCCACAACGGGATCGAGTACGGCGTGATGCAGCTCGTCGCCGAGGCCTGGGACCTGCTCGACCGGGTCGCCGGCCTCGACCCGGCCGCCGCCGCGGACCTCTTCCGGGAGTGGAACGGCACCGAGCTGGAGTCCTACCTCGTCGAGATCGCCGCCGAGGTCCTCGCGCACACCGACGGCGAGACCGGCCGGCCCTTCGTCGAGGTGGTCCGCGACGCCGCCGAGCAGAAGGGCACCGGCCGCTGGACCGTCCAGGGCGCCCTCGACCTCGGCGTGCCGGTCGGCACCATCGCCGAGGCGACGGCGGCTCGGGCCCTCTCCGGCGGCACCGACCGGCGGGCGGCCGTCCGCGAGGCCCTCGAGGCCGAGGGCGACCCCGGCCCCGTCGACCTCGACGCGGACGGACCCCCGGCACTGCTCGACGCCGACGACCTCCGGCAGGCCCTGTTCGCCGCGACGCTCGTCGCCTATGCGCAGGGCTTCGACCTCGTCCGCGCGGGCTCGCTCGAGCACGACTGGGACATCGAGGCCGCCGACCTCGCCATCATCTGGCGCGGCGGCTGCATCATCCGCGCCCGGCTGCTCGACGACGTGGCCGAGGCGCTCGAGGTCCATCCCGAGGCGCCGACCCTCCTCGCGGCCCCGCCGTTCGCCGGCCTGCTCGCCGACCGGCTCCCCGCGCTGCGCCGGGTCGTCACCGCGGCGGTGGCCGCCGGCGTGCCCGTCCCGGTGCTCGGGTCCGCGCTGGCCCACCTCGACGCGCTGCGCTCCGAGCGGCTTCCGGCCGCACTGGTCCAGGGGCTGCGCGACTACTTCGGGGCCCACGGCTACGAGCGGGTCGACCGCGACGGCACCTTCCACACCCTCTGGGCCGGCGACCGCACCGAGGTCGCCACCGACTGAGCCACGCGACGACGTGTCGCGTCCACCGCCGCGGGGTAGGCCCTCGGTGAACCCACGACGAAGGAGAACCGGATGACCCACCACGAGGACGGCGCGGCCCACGTCAAGGAGCTCGTCGAGGACCAGCGCACCGCGATGCTCACGACCGTGCACCAGGACACCGGGGCCCTGACCTCCCGGCCGATGACGCTCCAGGAGGTCGACGACCACGGCACCTTCTGGTTCCTCGCCCTCGCCGAGAGCGCTGCCGCCCAGGAGATCCGGGCCCACGCCGACGTCAACGTCGCCTTCACGAAGGAGGGCGCCTGGGTCTCGGTCGCCGGCCGCGCCGAGGTGCGCCAGGACCCGGCGAAGGCCCGCGAGCTGTGGAACGAGTTCGCCAAGACCTGGTTCCAGAAGGAGCCCGAGGACCCCTCGGTCGTCGTCATCCGCGTCGACGGGGACACTGCCCAGTACTGGGACAGCCCCGGCCGGGTCGCGACCGTCGTCGAGATGGTGAAGGCGCGGGTCAGCGGCGAGCAGCCGGACCCCGGCGAGAGCCACACCGTCGACCTCTGAGGTCAGGCGCCTCCCGCCGTCGTCCAGCGCGGGACGCCCATCCCGTCCGGCACGAGCTCCCGGTCGGACGGGAAGGCGCTCAGGCGACCCGTCGACCACACGAAGTAGTCGTGCAGAGCGTCTCGTCGGCCATCGTCTCCGAGTGGGTGGCCGGGCCGCCGAGCGCCGTGCCCCAGTAGGCGGCCAGCCGCTCGACGTCATGAGGGTGGCCGGGGTGCCCGAAGGGGTGCGCGGCCACCGGGTCGGCGAGGCCGCGCTGGTGCCAGGCGTGCAACAGGGCGAGCATCCCTTCGGCGCCCCCGGCCTGCTCGTCCAGGGTGCTCGTCCGGCGATGCTCTCCGCGCCGACGCGCTGGGCACGGTCAGTGACCGGCGTGCGGGTCGAGGGATGGCGGGCCCACCGCGTGACCGCCGAGGCTGCCGGCCGTGACGAGGAGGGCCAGGACGCCCAGGGCGAGGGTCCACCGGACGAGCCGGCGGTCCGGTAGGCGGCCCCTGCGCTCGGCCACGACGAACACCGTGCCGGCGGCCATGACGAGGATCCCGCCCTGCGCGAGGAGCAGGAGCATCAGCGCCCACGACGTCGCGACGCACCGGCCGGCCATCCGGACGCCCTCCCCCACGCAGTCGCGGTCGGCGCGCCAGCCGGTGAGGGCGAGCGGTCGGGTCGCGCCACAGCGCCGCAGCCGGACCACGTGCGCGCGCGACCCGGCGACGACGGCGGCCAGGATGCTCGTCACCGTCACGACACCGAGGGCCCCGGAGAGCGGGCGGACCGCATGGATCCCGAGGACCATCGCCGTGCCGACGGCGCACCACGCCGCGAGGTAGCCCCCGAGGTAGAGGACGACCGACCGGTACCTGCGTCGCCACAGGCTGGCGACCGCGACCTCGTGGCTGGGAGCCAGGACCAGCGGTGCCATCATCGCGACCGTCATGAGGACCACGTGCCCGACCACCGCCGGCACGTCTCCCGGATGGGCGCCGCGCAGGAGGAGCGTCGGGTCGGTCGGCACGGCTGCGAGGAGGGCGACCCACGCCGCCGTGGACGCCGCGACCACGAGCCACTCGGGGTGGTGCCAGTGGACGCGGGTCAGCGGGGAGGTGGTGGCGGTCATGCCCGGGGCTCACGCGTAGAAAACGCTGATCCGGCCGACTGTGACGTCGCCGCGACCGACCCGGCCCAGGGCGTCGGCGATCGGCACGAAGGTCACGTCGACCTTCGTGCGGTCCCACTGCCCGGCACTGGCCAGTGACCGGGCCACCCGCGTGATGTCGAAGGTCGCGCCGATGCCGGTCCCGGCGTGCCGACTGTCACGCCGCGAGGTCTCGACGACCCCGAACATGGAGAGCGCGCCGGCCTCACGGTCCGGGAAGTCGGCCGGCCGGCCGCCGGCCGGGATGTTGACGTAGACGACCACACCGCTCGTGTGCACGACCGTCCCGGTGACGTTGTCGAGGCGCAGGTAGACCTTGACGCCCGGCGGTACGCCCTCGGACTCCTCGAGACGCTGACGACTGGGACCCGCGGGTTGCCCGAGCACCACCCGGGTGGTCGTCGCGCCCGGGCCGAGAGGTGTCTCCTCCTCCGAGGCCCCGACGAGCTCGAGCGGACGCTCCTCGAGCGCGAGCGTCGGGTCCGTCCGTTCGTCGAACCACTCCTCCTCCGCCTCGGGAGTCGGGACGGCAGGCATGTCGGCGAACCGGTAGCGGAGCGGATCGGCCGTGGGGTCGAGGAGCTGGCGCGTCGTGATCCTCGTGATCTTCGACCCCGACCCGAACACCCACTCCGGCCTCGACCAGTCCGGCTCCGAAGGGTTGCCCTTGACCCCGGACCGCCTCAGCCAGGCCTGCCACAGGCGGTCGATGTTCGAGTGGTGCAACCAGAAGATCGGGTCCTGCGCAGCGGTGTCGAAGCCTGACATCAGGCCCGGCGGGTCCGGGGCGTGGCCTCCGACGCCCATGTGGACCGAGCCGTGGGGGAAGTTCTCGAGGGCGCCCCCGTCGCGGAGGGTCGTCTGGTGGGTGCGTTCGGTCGCCCTGGCCCCGCCGAATCCCGTCGTGCCGGCCACGGCGGGGGTGAAGACCGTCTCGGCGTCGGCAGCCCTCGTACTGACCTCCCGGGTGGACAGCGGACCGCCGCGGTTGATCGCCGGAGCCCGGCGGGCGACCCACAGCGGGTTCGTCGTGCTGCCCGGCATGGAGGACGCCCGGAAGGCGGGGGCAGGGTGACCACCTCGGGGCGGGTGCCGTCGCTGTAGTTCCAGTAGGGCAGGGCCCAGTCCGACGGGCCGCCGAGCCGGACGATCTCCTCGAGCATGATGCTCTCGAAGTGGTGGAGGTAGGCGCGGTGCCAGCTGAGGAAGTGCCAGCTGAAGTGCTCGCACTGGTCCCACAACGCGCCGGTCGGCCAGCCGCCCGCCGCGCTCGTGCCGTGGGTGTTGGCCAGGTGCATCCACGACCTGGGATCGGCGAGCGGGCGCGCCTGCAGCGCGCGCACCCCGCGGGCGTACCAGAGGATCGTCGGGTGCCAGGTGGCTGTGGCGCTGAGGGTCCACACGTCCTGCCGGACCCGGACGGTCGGCAGGGTGGGCGTGGGCGTGGGCGTGGGCGTGGGCGTCGGGGTGGGTGTCGGCGTGGGCGTCGGGACCGGCGCCGGGGCGAGGGCGAGGAGCTGCGGCCAGGTCTTCTCCCCGATCTTGCCGTCGCGCAACAGGCCCCGGCAGGCCTGGAACATCAGGGTCGCCGTCTCGGTGCCCTGGCCGAAGACGCAGTCGACGACGAGCGGGTCCTGCCCAATGGGCGCCAGGGTCGCGCGCTTGGCCGCGATGTACTGCCGGGTTGCAGGGCTGGTGTCGGTGCAGCTCTCGGAACCGGCGCGCTGCTGGGCCAGGAAGGTGTTGAGCAGGGACTGTGCCCGGCCGACCCACGGGTTGCGCGACCGGGAGGCCGTCGAGCCCCGGTAGATGAGCGGGGGAGTGCCGCTCACCGGGCCACCGCACCCGGTTACGGACTCCTCCTCCGCCAAGGCGACGGCCCCCGGGGCGGCCCACTCACCGACGGCGGTTCCCTCGAACCCGGCGATGGGCGTCTCGAAGGGGGACTCGGGCCACCGTTCACCGGAGCGCGCCCCGACCACCGGGGACTCGGTCCGGGCGTCCTCGGTGAAGACCTCGGTCCCGGTGCTGAACGGACCCTCGTCGAACCACTCGCCCTCGCCGAGGGGGCTCTCGGGCGTGACCCACGGTGTCTCCAGGTCGCTCATCGCACGCCTCCCTCACCGCCGGGCAGGCAGGGGTGTGCCGGCCGGGACGACCGTGACGGGCACCGTGCGCTGCTTGAGGTCGTGGCCGGAGGCCGCCGCCCACTCGGTGATGACGCGCCGGACCTCGGCTCCCAGAGGACGCTGCCCCGGCGGCAGCGGGGGCATCCCGGGCGGTGGGGTGGTCTGGTAGAGCAGCCAGGACTGGCCGTTGCCGGTGACCCATCCGCCCTCGAGGGCGCGCAGCAGCAGGGAGAGCTCGGCGGCCATCGCGAAGAACGAGCTGGCCCGCGAGTGCGGGGCGAGGCGCACCCGCTCGCCGATGATGCGCAAGCGGTCCACAGAGCTCGTCGCCTCGGCACGCAGGTCGCGCACGACCGAGGTGTTCGAGCTCACCGTCAGCTCCACCCAGCCCATGGCGGTGGTCGCCGCCAGCTCCTCGCGCCCGAGGACCGCGTCGATCCGGCGGGAGCGCAGCATGAAGCCGAGCTGCTCGGCGAGGCGGTAGATGCGGTCGTCGTCGGTGGTGTTGCCCGCGACGAGGTTGCGCACGTTCTCGATCGCCCGCCACAGCTCGAAGAGCAGCTCCTCGAAGACCGTGACGAAGCCCCGGTTCGAGGCCTCGGCCTTGTCGTAGGGGTAGGGGGTGTTCGTGTCGGTGCCGTGGGCGAGGTCCATCCCGAGCAGCCGGAAGTACGCGTTGCGGCGCACGGCCTCGGCGTCCGGGCGCACCGAGCTCGTCGAGAGCCAGGCGGCGAAGGGGTTCGTGGCCCCGAAGAGCAGGGCCTCGGTCGCGTCGAGCCAGCGCTGGGTGGCGACCGACGCCACCCCCAGCCCCTCGCCGCTGCGGAAGGCGCGCACCACGCGGGCGAGGATCTGCGGAGCTCGCGTGTTCTCGATGGCGTAGGCGTAGATGAGGTGGTCCCAGGCCGGCTGCGTCCCGGTCGGCACCGGGAGCGGGGCGTTCGGGGGCGTCGTCCACTGGCCGGTCTCGAACGCGTTCAACCCGATCAGGGCGGTGCGGGCCGGACCGGCCGGAGGCTGCCCCTGCGCCCAGAGGTCGGCGTCGTTCCACACCTGCTCCATCCGCAGGACGAGGTCGAGGGGATCGGAGGTGAGGACCTCCGCCTGCGCGAGCTGGAGGTTGGCCGGGGTGGGGCCGCCGATCGCGGTGGCGATCTGTTGCACGAGCTGGGGAATCATGTCCTCATCCCTCTCCGTCGGAGTCGTGGCAGTCGGCCGGGTCGGCCTGGCCGATGACGGGCACCGGGCCGTCCCAGCGGGTGACCAGGCGCGGGAAGTTCAGTTCCCGGCGGTCCCCGCCGAGCGCGCGGCGCATCCGCCCGAGCGCGCGGCCCACGCCGGGCTCCAGCGGCAGGGCCGTCGACGGGGGTGCGTACGGGCGCAGGGGGGCGAGGACCTCGACGAGGTTGGCCAGCCCTCCGCTGATGCCCTCGAGCCCGCCGATGCTGCCCATGGCGCTCCACAGCCGTTCGGACTGCTCGCTGGTCCCCGCGCTCAGGGCGTGGATCGACTCCTGGATGCGGTCGACGGAGTCGGCGAGCCCACCCAGCTGTTGCTCCACACCACCCATCCGCTGGTCCAGGCTGGTGACGGTCGGTCGCTTGTCGGCCACGGGACTCTCCTCTCTCTCGGTCACGCCGCTCGGGCGGTGTCGGTGAACCAGGCTTCGGCACGCTCGACCCACTGGCCGGCGCGGTCGGGGTGCTCGGCCTCGCGCAGGCCGGCGAGCGCGACGATGCGGATGCCCTCGGCCTGCCGCCAGTGCGGTGAGGTCCAGAGGGCGGCGCCTGCGCTGCGCTCCAGCTCGACGAGGGCCCGCGGCGAGACGCGCTGCGGGTCGACGACGACCGTGACCGGCCGACCGCCGAACCCCGGGACGGCGGTCGTCAGGCAGGTGCGTGCGATGCGGTCCATCCGCTCGTGCGACCGGCGGAGGAGCGGGGCGGTGGACTCGTCCGCACGCTCGAGGGGGTTGGCGGCGAGGACCGCCTCCTCGAGCCGGTCCCAGGGCCCCGGCCCGTAGCTGGCCCGGCACATCGCGGTACCGAGCAGGACCCGCAGCCAGCCCACCGGGTGCGGGTCGCCGAGCGGCCAGCGCAGGATGGTGCGGGAGTCCGCGACGACGTCGTGCAGCGCCGCGACGGAGGCGTACCCGGTGAGCACGAAGGCGTAGACGTCGGCGGTCACCTCGCTGCTCCAGGGCTGCCACATCGACCGCAGGGCCGGGTCGTCGGAGAGCTCCCGGCCGAGGGCGGCCTGCAGGGCGTCGTTCCAGCCGGTGAGGTGGGCGACCTGGTGGCCCGTCTCGTGGAAGAGGGAGGTGGGTCGGAAGAGGTTGTGCCGCACCACTTTGATGGCCGCCACGGGGTTGACGGTCCCCGGCGCCCAGAGCCGGATGCCAGCACGGATGATGCTCGCTCCGAGACCCTCGCCGATGTAGGTGAGCACCGGCGGCACGACGATGCCGACCTGACCCAGCGACGCCTCGATGCTCTGCAGGGCGAGCCGGTCCAGGGTGGCCATCGTCGACTCCAGCCGCCGGCTGGTGCGGGAGTTGACCGCCTGGCCGAAGAAGTCGAGGGTGGTCTCGACCTGGAGGTAGCGGCGGCGGAAGCGCTCGACAGCGGCCTGCGCGACGGGCACGGCCCCGGGCTGGGTCCGGGCGCTGCGTACGGAGGCCTCGGCCGAGCGACCCACGCGGATCAGCTCGTCGACGGTCGTGGCCAGCTGGGTGCGCACGGGGAGGCCGACAGCGTGCTCCACCGACGTCCAGGCCGCCCGGGAGGCGAAGGACTCGGCGTCGAGGCAGCCGCGGGCCGAGCCCAGCCAGTGCTGGACCTGGCGGTCGAGGTCGTCGACGAGCGCGGTGCTCACGGCCGGCTCCGCCCTGGTCCGACCGTCACCGTGGCGGTGCTCCGGTGGTCGGAGGTTGCGAGTCCGGTGACCCGGATGCGCACCGTGACACCGCACTTCGCGTCCTGGGCGGCGCGCACGAACTCCTGCCCGCTCGACCGGGCCCACGCGGAGAGCGCCGTGGACGCGGCGGCCCTGATCCGTCGGCGCAGGCGGGCGCGCTGACCCGGGGAGAGTCGGTGGTGGCGGCGAGGATGACGGCGTCGGCGGCTGTTGGCGCGGCGTTCCCACTCGGCCTCCCACTGCGCCTCCCACCGGGACTCCCACTCGGACTGGCCGTCGCCGCCGTCGGACGCGCCCGAGGGAGGCGGCGGGGATGTGGGGGCGGGCGTGGAGGGGCCCGGTCCGGCGCCGGCGGGGATCTGCACGGCGCCGTCGCTGCGGCCGACCGAGCGACCGGCGGCCCTCAGTGCCTCGAGGAGCGCCTTGAGCAGCGCCGGGCTGGCCGGGTCGGACCCGAGCGAAGCCGCGATGCGCTGGGCGTCGGGCTCGGAGAAGTACAGGGCGATCCGGGCCTCGCCGCGCCGGACGTCGAGGCGCATCCTGCGGTCGCTCGGGGTACCGGGGTCGCACGACGGCGCCTCCCGCGTCGGCATGGGGAGCGGCGTCGGCTGCTGGCCGACGGGCTGGAGGTGGAAGAAGCGCTGCCCCACCGAGATCCGGTGTCGCGACTGGAGGAACCGCGCGGGTGCGTCGACACCCAGCCGGGGTTCCCGCAGCAGGGTGGTGGCGTTCGCCCGGGTGAGGGGGTGGAGGTGGCTGTAGGCGCCGTGAGTGCCGCTGGGACCGACGATGCCCTCCAGGCGGGCGAGGGTCGGCAACGTCGTGCCGGTGGCGGCCTCGAACACGAGGACCCGGAAGCGGCCCGGCAGGGTGATCCCGTGGGCTCGGAGGGCCGCGTCGAGAGTGACGCCGCCGAAGCTGCGGACGGCGGCGGCCTGTCCCTGCGTCAGCTCGATCTCCGGCGTCCGGGTGAACTTCTTGTAGGCGTGGGGGGTGCGGGCGTGCCGGGTGACGAAGGTGCCGCCGAGGGAGGGCGCGAGGCGCAGGTCGGGCCGCACGAGGGTCGCGGGGAAGTTCGCGGCCACGGACTGCTCGAACGCCTCGGCCACGGCCACCTGGAGGAGCGCCTCGTCCTCCAGGACGTGCTCCGGCTGCTCGGCGAGCCGGCGGACGGTCTCCTCGACGGTCGTCGCGAGCATGGCCGGCACGGCCTCGGACTCGAGCTCGCCCCGCCCGTCGTGCTCCAGCCCAATGACCCGCAGGCCGACGTCGACGACGGCCCGCGACAGCGGTACCGAGAGCTGCGGGCCGACCCACTTGCCGATCAGCTGGGCGAGGTACTTGGCGAGGAAGTTGACGACCTTGGTCCGGCCGATGAGGCGCAGGCCGAGCTTGAGGGCCGGGAGGATGGCCGGGATGAACTGCTCCATCGCCGGGCCGAGGTCCTCGCCGTCGCCGGCGTCCCGCACGCGGTTCATGAAGCGGCCACGGGCCGCGGCCAGCTGCTCGAGCTCGGTGCCCGCGGGGACCTCGCTGCCGGTGTCGGGGCCGAAGGACTCGGACTGCTCCAACGCCTCCGGGGAGACCATCGACGCCGCGAGGACCGCGTCGAGGGACTCCCCGAGGGTCTCGGGGTCGAGGACCTTGACCGGCGACCCGGCGAAGTCCTCGCCCAGGGTCTCCTCCTCCGCCTCGTCCTCGAGCTCGTCGAAGGACTCGTCCTCGTGCTCGCCGATCCCGATCTTCTTCGCGAGGTCGCGTGCCGGCTGCTGGAGGGCGGCGGGGAGGCGGCCGATGGCCATCCCCAGGACGCGCTTGAGCAGGGGGTCGATCAGGCCCTTGAGCTTCTTGAGGATCGCGCCGAGGAAGGGGATCTTGCTGACGACCTTCTTCGCGACGTCCACGACCTTGCCGGCGATGCTCTTGGCCTTCTTGATGAGGCTGCCGAGGAACTGCTCGCCGGCCGGGGACACCGAGGCCGGTCCCGGGTCGAAGCGCTCCAGGAGGTCCTCGAGCTCGGACTGCGAGATCGTCTCGGGGTCCACGTGGGCGACGTGGTCCATGAAGCGCTGGACGCAGCGCTCGGCCTCGGCGCCGATCGGCCCGAGGTGGGCCTGCGCGAGCAGCTGCCGCTGGGCGCCCCAGGCGTCCGCCTGCTCACCCTGCACCCCGACCCCGGCCGCCTCGGACGTCTCCGCGACCAGCTCGGCCAGGGCCTCGTCGAAGGACTCGTCGCGCAGCTCCTCGAAGGTGTCGAGGAACAGCTCGGTCTGCTCGTCCTCACGCTCGAAGCCCGCGAGGTCCCGCTCGGAGAACGGCGAGGGCGACTCGGTCCACGGGAGCAGGCCCACGGACTCGGGGATGCTCTCGCCGAACGGCCCCGTCTCGGCGAACGGTGTCTCCGGCACGGTGAGGATGTCCGACTGCTGGGTCTGCGGCATGGTCCCTCCGAGGTCCGTGGGTGCTGTGCGCCGACCATCCTCCGGACCCGGCGTCCCCGGGTCGTGGCCCCGAACGTCGCCCTCCGGGGCCGGGCGTGTGCTGTGGAAAGGGCCCCGGCCGTCCCGCTGGCCATCCGCCGGCGGGCACGGTCCGAGTCGGCTGCCGACCTCCTCCGGTCCTCCTCGCGTCCGGCGTCCGTCCCCGTTCCGTACCGCCCTTCGTGACCGGCGTGTCCCCCGCGCGGCGACGCGCCGAAAGGCGTTGCGTGTGCGTCGTGGGGTCCGGGATACTGCGGTGACGTCCCCGCCTCCATGACTCTGACACCACCCCACGCCACCAGGGCGGTGAGAGGGACTGCCGTGACCGTTACGAGCACGCACCGACACGTGTCGGTCCTCGGGCGGCTGGCCGTCGCACCGGAGGACCGCCTGACGGCCGCCGCGCGCCGCGCCGTCGCCTACCTCGCCGTCAAGGGCCCTGTCGTCCAGCGTTCCCTGATGAGCATGGAGCTGTGGCCCTCCGTCCTCGACGAGCGGGCCCGTGCCAACCTGCGGCGAGCGATCTGGCAGACCCCGGCGGGGTGGGTCACCGCGTCATCGTGGGAGGTGAGGCTCGAGGCGGACGTCGACGTGGACGAGGCCCGGCGGGTCGCCGACCAGGCGTGCGACAACGTCAGCCTCGACGCGCGCCAGGTCGACCTCCTGACCCGTGACCTCCTCCCCGGCTGGTACGAGGACTGGCTGCTCGGCGAGCAGGACTCGTTCCACATGGTGCGTATCCAAGGGCTGGAAGCGGTGTGTCGCAACGCGACCCACCTACGGCAGTTCGGGCTGGCCACGCGGGCCGGGCTCGCTGCCGTCAGTGCGGAGCCGCTGCGCCAGTCAGCGGTCTGCGCGCTCATCTGCGCCCACCTGGAGGAGGGGAACTCCTACGAGGCGCTCCGGCGCTACGAGCAGTACCGAGGCCTCGTCGACTCCGAGCTGGGGGTCGAGCCGGCACCGGAGGTGAGCTCGCTCGTCGACGGTCTCGTCGCCCGGCCGGCCAGGCGTCGTCGCGGGGCGTGACGACTGTCGGCGCCCGCGAGTAGCGTCGGCACCCGTCAGCGACGACGGACGCAGGGAGCCCACCATGCCCAGCCAGCTCAACCCCTACCTCAACTTCCCCGGCAGGGCCCGCGAGGCGATGACCTTCTACCAGGAGGTCCTCGGCGGGCAGCTCGACATCATGACCTTCGGCCAGTACGGCGCCGAGGGTGAGGGAGCCGACGGCGTGATGCACGCCTACCTCGGCACCGACGACGGCTTCGTGCTCATGGCCTCGGACATGCCGCCGGGCCAGGAGGACGCCGCCACCGCAGCGTCCAACGTCCACGTCTCGCTGAGCGGCGACGACGCCGAGCGGCTGCGCGGTCTCTGGGACGGCCTCGCCGAGGGCGCCACGGTGTCGATGCCCCTCGAGAAGCAGATGTGGGGCGACGAGTTCGGCGCACTCACCGACCGCTACGGCATCTCGTGGATGGTCAACATCGGCAGCGGCGAGCAGCCCCAGGCCTGAGGGCTCGCGCCGGGAGGGGCCCGGTCGACCGGGTCAGCGGGTCCCGGCCGCCGCCTCGAGCTCCTCGAGCGCCTCGCCGGTGTGAACCGCGAGGCGCTGGAGGTGGGGCAGTGCCTCCCGGTCGCCGATGAACCCGAGGTCGAGGGTGCCGGCGTACGACTGCGCCGTGATGTTCAGCGCCATCGAGTGCCCGGGGATCGACACCGGGTAGGTGGCGTCGAGCCGCGCTCCGCGCCAGTACAGCGGCTTGGTCGGGCCCGGCACGTTCGAGATGCAGAGGTTGAGCGTCAGCGGACCCGGCAGCGGCAGCCCGCTCATCGCCCGGGCCACCTGGAGGCCGGCCGGCGCGAGGAGCATCGCGCTGTAGGCGATCACCGCGTCGCCCGACATCCCGCGCATCCGGGCCTTGGCGGCTCGCGACGACGAGGCGATGGCGGCCAGCCGCGAGGCCGGCTCCTCGATGTCGGTGCCCAGCGACACCAGGGTCGCCCCGACGTAGTTGCCGCCGCCCTCGCTGTCCGGGGGTCGCACGTTGACCGGGATGAACGCGACGAGCGGGCGGTCGGGCAGCTCGTCGAGGTCGCCGAGGAAGCGGCGCAGCCCGCCGGCGCAGATGGCCATGAGCACGTCGTTGAGGGTGACGTTCTTGGCCCGGGCCACCGCGCGCAGCCGCTCGAGCTCGTACTGCTGGGTGGCGAACCGGCGCGAGCGGCCGGTGCGCCCGTTGAGCACCGACATCGGCGCCTGGTACGACGTGACCGCCCGCGTCGAGGTCTCGCCGCGGCGCAGCTGGGTGCCGATGATGGTCCGCGCGACCGCCGGGATCGCCGTGAGCGAGGCCGACACGCTGCTGAGGATCGAGGCCACGTCACCCACCGGCTCACGCGTGTCGCCCTCTGCCCGAGGCTTTTTCACGAGGCTGAAGAAGTGCGGGTGGGTGCGGTCGTCGGGGTCCTCGGACAGCCCGCGCTGGAGGATGCGGGTGCCCGTGTAGCCGTCGACGAGGCTGTGGTGGATCTTCGTGTACAGCGCGAACCGGCCCGGACCGACCCCCTCGATGAAGGTCATCTCCCACGGCGGACGGCGGAAGTCGATCTGGTTCGAGTGCAGCCGCGAGACGAGGATGCCGAGCTCGCGCTCGCCGCCCGGGGCCGGCAGCGCGGAGTGCCGCACGTGGTAGTCGATGTCGAAGCGGTCGTCCTCGACCCAGCGGTGCACCGGCTGGCGCAGCACCCGGCGGGTCTGGAGGCGCAGGGTCCACGGCAGCTCGACGGCGGCCGAGCGGACGTCGGCGACGAGGTCGCGCAGGAACCCGTCGTCCTCGCCCTCGGGGTAGGAGAAGTGCAGCAGCGACCCGACGTGCATCAGCGTCTCGGGGGTCTCCCCCATGAGGAAGATGGCGTCGAGCGGGCTGGCCCACCGTGACCGGCCCACCGCGCTCACACCGCCTTGTCGTGCGTGGAGGCCACGGCGCCGGCTCCGGCCCAGGGGGCCCACGTGCCCTCGGGCTGGGCGAGCCGGTCGGCGATGACGTGGAGGGTCTCGAGCTGGTGGCCGTAGCCGAGATGGGTGGCCGAGACCTCGACGTTCTCGGTGCGCGGCGCCGGGTCGGCGACGCAGCACTCCCAGGCGACGATGCCGTCGGCCTTCGAGTAGATGCTCGTCGTCGGCACCGTCAGGGGCTGGGCCCGCAGCGCGAGGGCCTCCTCGGTGAACATCAGGTCGAGGTTGTGGCGGTTCATCATCCGGTACATCGCCCAGGCGCGGGTGGAGGCCGGGTGGTGGCGGAACGGGCTGCCGAGGGTGATGACGCCGCGCGTGTAGTCGGGCAGCGCGCGGGCCATCTCGCGGGCGTAGACGCCGCCGGCGCTCCAGCCGACGAGGCTGACCCGGCGGCCGTAGCGGTCGTGGACCTCGAGGAGCAGGTCCTCGAGGCGCGCGGCGAGCTCGGGGCTGGCCCCGAGGTTGCGGCCCTGGCGCCAGTCGTGGACGCGGTAGCCGAGCCGGCGCAGGTGCTGGCGGAGGAAGACCGTGGACTCGGGGCCGGCGAGGAAGCCGGGGAGGACGATGACCGGGTGCCCGTCGCCCGTGGGCCAGTCGGCGACGTCGCGGGTGCGGACCGCCGCGGTCGCGAGCTCGAGGGCCGCGCGCCACTCGCGCCGGGCCATCCACAGCGTCGGTGCGCTGGGGCCGGGCGGCACGGGGTCGAGCCGGGGCACGGTGGCTCCTTCGGTCGGGCGGACGCCACGACTCCGGTCGACCCGGTTCGCGACGCTGCGGAGGGCAGAGGGCCAGTGTCCCAGAACCAGCCTCGGGAGGGGAGGCTCCGCGCGGGTCCGTGTCGCACGTCTCGCCGCCCCTCGCGGCCCGCCTCGTCGGCGGGCGCCGGCGGTGCAGCGCGCACCGCGGCCTACCGTGGGTGGATGACGACGCAGCAGGACCCGGCCGGCGGGGCCACCCGCACCGAGCGCGACACGATGGGGGCCGTCGAGGTGCCGGCCGACCGGTACTGGGGCGCGCAGACCCAGCGCAGCCTCGAGCACTTCGACATCGGCCGCGACACCTTCGTCTGGGGGCGCCCGGTGGTGCGTGGTCTCGGGCTGCTCAAGAAGGCGGCAGCGCTGGCCAACGCCGAGCTCGGGCTGCTGCCGGAGGACGTGGCGCGGGCCGTCGTGGAGGCGGCGGACGAGGTGGCCCGCGGGGAGCTCGACGGGCACTTCCCGCTCGTCGTCTTCCAGACCGGGTCCGGGACGCAGTCGAACATGAACGCCAACGAGGTCGTCTCGAACCGGGCCATCGAGCTGCTCGGCGGCGAGCTCGGGTCGAAGTCGCCGGTGCACCCCAACGACCACGTCAACCGCAGCCAGTCGAGCAACGACACCTTCCCGACGGCCGTCCACGTGGCGGTGGCCCTCGAGCTCGCCGAGCGGCTGCACCCCGCCGTCGACGCGCTCTGCGAGGCGCTGGAGGCCAAGGCCGCTGAGTACGCCGACGTCGTCAAGGTCGGGCGCACCCACCTCCAGGACGCGACGCCGGTGATGCTCGGCCAGGAGATCGGCGCGTGGGCCGGCCAGCTGCGCGAGGCGCAGGCCGACGTCCGGCACGCGGGGGAGCGGGTGCTCGCGCTGGCCATCGGCGGCACGGCGGTGGGCACCGGGCTCAACGCCCCGGCGGCGTTCGGGCCGGCGGTGGCGCGGCACCTGTCCTCCGAGACGGGGCTGGCCTTCCACCAGGCCGACAACCTCTTCGTCCAGCTCGCGGCGCACGACGGGCTGGTCGCGGTGTCGTCGGCGCTGCGGACGCTCGCGGGCGGGCTCATGAAACTGGCCAACGACGTGCGCTGGCTGGCGTCCGGGCCGCGCACCGGCATCGGCGAGCTGCGCATCCCCGAGAACGAGCCGGGGTCCTCGATCATGCCGGGCAAGGTCAACCCCACGCAGTCCGAGGCGATGACGATGGTCGTCACGCGCGTGTTCGGCAACGACGCCACGGTCGGGTTCGCCGGCACGCAGGGCAACTTCCAGCTCAACGTCTTCACGCCGGTGATGGCGCACGCCGTGCTCGAGTCGGTGCGGCTGGTGTCGGATGCCTGCCGCTCGTTCCGGGAGCACTGCGTCGTCGGGCTGGAGGCCGACCGGGCGGTCATCGCCGAGCACCTCGACGCCGACCTCATGCTCGTCACCGCGCTCGCCCCGCACATCGGCTACGACGCGGCGGCGGCCATCGCCAAGCAGGCGCACCGCGACGGCTCGACGCTGCGCGAGGCGGCGCTGGCGTCGGGGTCGGTGTCGGCGGAGGACTACGACCGCTGGGTCGACCCCGCCGCGATGACCCGCCCCGACTGACCACCCCGGCCCGTTCGAGGTGAAACCCGACCGGAATCGGGTCGCCTTTCACCTCGAACCGAGCGATCCGCTCGTCGAGGTCAGTCGGAGAGGAGGCCGCGCAGGTCGTCGGCGGTCAGGGCCCGGCTCAGCGCCGCGCCCTCGTCGACGACGCGGGTGAAGAGGTCGCGCTTGCGCTCCTGGAGGGCGATGACCTTCTCCTCGACCGTGTTCCGTGACACCAGCCGGTAGACGTTGACGGGTTTGGTCTGCCCGATGCGGTGCGCACGGTCGATGGCCTGGGCCTCGGCGGCGGGGTTCCACCAGGGGTCGAGGACGAAGACGTAGTCGGCCTCGGTGAGGGTGAGGCCGAAGCCGCCGGCCTTGAGCGAGATGAGGAACACCGGCGCCTCGCCGTCGCGGAAGGCCGCGATGCGGTCGGCGCGGTCGCGGGTGCGGCCGTCGAGGTACTCGTAGGCGATGCCCTCGGCCTCGAGCCGCCGCCGGACGATGGCGAGGAACCCGGTGAACTGCGAGAAGACGAGCGCGCGGTGCCCCTCGCCCGCGAGCTCGGTGACGTGCTCGACGAGCGCGTCGACCTTCGCCGACTCGGCCAGCCCCGCGTACTCGTCGTCGACGAGCGAGGGGTCGAGCGAGAGCTGGCGCAGCGCCGTCAACGCCCGCAGCACCGCCATCCGGTTGCCGTCGAGGTCGTCGATGAGCCCGAGCAGCCGCTGCCGCTCGCGCTGCAGGTGCCGGTCGTAGACCGCCCGGTGCCGTGGGTGCAGGTCGACGGTGAGCACCTGCTCCTGCTTCGGCGGCAGCTCGGTGGCGACCGCCTCCTTGGTGCGGCGCAGCATCAGCGGACGGATCCGCCGGCGCAGCGTGGCCAGCCGGTCGGCGTCGCCGTCGCGCTCGATGGGGTTGGCCCACTGCTCCTTGAAGGCGCCCGGCCGCGGGTGCAGCCCGGGGGCGACGATGGACAACAGCGACCAGAGGTCCATCAACGAGTTCTCGAGCGGGGTACCCGTGATGGCGAACTTCGCTCTGGCAGAGAGCCGTCGGACCGCCTGGTAGGTCTTGGCCTGGTGGTTCTTGACGAACTGTGCCTCGTCGAGCACCACTGCCCCCACGGCCGCGATCGCCACTGCTCCTCGTCGATGCGCGCCACCGTGTAGGACGTGATGACCACCTGCGCGTCACCGATGGCGGCCGCGAGGGAGCGGCGGTCCTTGCCGCGGGTGCGCTCGACGACGGCCGTGCGCAGGGACGGGGCGAACCGGGCCGCCTCGCCCGCCCACGTGGACAGGACGGAGGTGGGTGCGATGACGAGCACCGGGTGGTCGAGCTCGCCGAGCTCGTGGGCGCGCTGCACCATCGCGAGCATCTGCACGGTCTTGCCGAGGCCCATGTCGTCGGCGAGCACCCCACCGAGGCCGCAGTCCCAGAGCATCGAGAGCCACTGGAACCCCTCGACCTGGTAGGGCCGCAGCGTGGCGTCGAGGCCCTCGGGGACCTCCGCGGGTGCCAGCCCGCCGCCGTCGACGAGCCGTCCGACGGTGCGGGTCCAGCGCTCGCTCTGCTCCTCGACGACCCCGAGCGCCGCGAGCTCCTCCCAGAGCCCGACGTGCACGGCCGAGATGCGCATCGGGTCGGAGGGCTTGTCCTGCAGCGAGCGCGCCTCCTCGACGAGCCGCCGCAGCGTCTCGAGCTCGGGGCGGTCGAGGGCGAACCACGTGCCGGAGTCGAGGATGAGGTGCTCGTGCCGGCGGGCGATGGCCTCGATGAGCGGTGCGAGCGGCACGTCCTCACCGGCGACCGTGACCGAGATGTCGAGGTCGAACCAGTCGGTGGCCGCCCCGGTGCCGCCCCCCGAGCCGTCGCTCGTGGACACCTGGATGAGCGGGGCCTCGTCGACCTCGGTGTATTCGGCGACCTCACCGGCGATGTCGACGTCGAGGAACGGCAGCTCCTCGAGCAGCGGCAGCAGCTGGGCGAACCCGACGGTCGTGAACCCGTGGAAGCGCACCTCGGGCACGAGGTGCGGCTGGTGCGCGACGACCTGCCAGAGCGCCGCGAACCCCGCGGCCTCGGGCACGTCGCGCAGCTGCTCGACGAGCCGGCGCTCGGCGGAGCGGTCGCGCATCGGGTCGGGGTCGTCGGACCCGAGGGCGACCCGCACCCCCTTCGCGCCTCCGTACCGGAACCCCCACTCGAGGTGTGTGCGGTGCCCCGGCTCGACGGTGACGGCGAGGTGCAGCCGCGGCGGGACGGCCTCCGGGAGCTCGAGCTCGGGGGAGAGGCTGCGGACCCGGGCCTTGCGCCGCAGCCCCGGCAGGTGGGTGACGGTGAAGCGCGCCCAGTCGGCCTCGGGGACCTCGACGACCCCGAGGTCGAGCAGCCGCTGGCGCGTGCCGTCGAGGGGCTCGGTGAGCGAGCCGAGCACGAGGGTGTCGTCGTCGCGCAGCCAGAACCCGGTGGCCGGCGAGCCGACCAGGTGGGTGTCGGTGCCCGGGCCCACCGGGAGGTCGAGGCGCGGGTGGAGGGCGGCGCCGTCGTCGGTGCGCTCGATGTCGACGACGAGCTCGGCGGGGTCGGGGGCGAAGGCGACGTCGCCGCTGCCGGTGAGGTCGGTGAGCAGGCGCACGCCGGCCCGGTCGGCGGCCCGCAGCAGCGAGACCCAGCCGGCCCCGAGGTGGTCGAGGAGGATGGCGTCGGGCATCCGGCCGTACCCGTAGGCGCGGACCGAGCGGCGGTGGGCGTCGGCGACGGCGGTGAGCGCGTCGACGTGCGCCTCGGGGTAGGTGACGCGTCCGTAGCCGTAGTACCCGCCGGCGAAGGACTCCCAGGAGACCCCGGTGCGGATCCAGGCGCCGCGGACCCCGGGCACGACCGGCCGCAGCCGCAGCTGGGCACGCCCGGTGTCCTCGGTGAGCCGGGCCCGGCCGGTGCGGTCGGTGGTGGGCTCGATGAGCAGCCCGACGGGCGTGACGTCGCGGGGCACGTCGTCGTCGAGGAGGCCGCCGAGGGCCCGCTCCCACGTGGGGGTGGGCGGCTCGTCCGGGGCGGCGGGAGTCGGTGCCAGCTCGCGCACCCGGGCCGCGACCGCGACCGCGTGCTTGCAGTCGCCGCCGACCGGGCACGAGCACTGGCTGTGCCAGCGCCGCAGTGCCTGCCGGTCGCCCTCCTCCTGGGGGCGCAGGGCCACCTGCGTCGTGTAGGTCTGACCGGCGCTGCCGCCGACCCACCCGGTGGCGTGCGCGCCGTCGGCGGAGACCTCGACGTCGACGACCCGCCCCTCGCGCGCGTACGCGAGCCCGCGCGCGACGGTGACGGTGCCGCACACCTCGCCGAGCTCGCGGTTGGTCAGCTCCGCGAGGCGGCGCGCGGTGACGACCCGGGCCATCGGCACCCCTCCTCGCAGGCGTGGGACGCCCCTGCGCCGGCGTTCCCTGAACGTCCTACCGTACGTCGCGACGGGGACATCCGCCGAGCCCGTCCACAGGGGTCGGAGGGTCTGCCGGACGGCTCAGGCGGGCAGGACGAGCGCGAACGTCGTGCCGCGCCCGGCCTCCGACGTGACCTCGACCGAGCCGCCGTGCGCCCGGGCCACGGCGTCGACGACGGCCAGCCCGAGTCCGGACCCGCCGCTGCCCGACGAGCGCGAGCGGTCGACCCGGTAGAAGCGCTCGACGAGGTGCGGCAGGTGCTCGGCGGGGATGCCCGGCCCGGCGTCGGTGACCTCGACCCGCACCCCGCCGGGCCGGACGAGCACGCGCAGCGCGACGGGCGTGCCGTCCGGGGTGTGCCGCACGGCGTTCGACGTCAGGCCCACGAGGGCCTGGGTGACCCGGTCGCGGTCGGCGGTGACGACGAGGTGCTCGGGGGCGTCGAGGGTCACGGCGCGGTCGGGGGCGACGACGCGCAGGTCGGAGGCGACGTCGCGCAGCACCTCGGCGAGGTCCATCGGCGCGCGGCGCAGCGCGTCCGGGGCGTCGAGGCCGGCGAGGTCGAGGAGGCCGTCGACGAGCCGGCGCATCCGGGCCGCCTCGTCGCCGATCCGGCGCATGGCGTCGTCGACGTCGGCCCGTCCGCGCTCGTCGAGCGGGCCGTCCGGACGGGTGGAGTGCAGGGCCGCGTAGCCACCGAGCGTCGTCAGCGGCGTGCGCAGCTCGTGGGAGGCGTCGGCGACGAAGCGGCGCATCCGCTCGTTGGTGGCCGACGTCGTGTCGATCATCGTGTTGAGGGCCTCGCCGAGCCGGGCCGCCTCGGTGCCCGGTGGCCCCGGGGGCACCCGCCGCGAGGTGTCGCCGCCGGTGATCGCGTCGGCGGCGTCGGTCATCTCGGCGATGGGCCGCAGCCCGAGCCGGTCGACCCACCACAGCAGCAGCCCGACGAAGGTCGCGACGACGAGGCCGGTGAGCAGCAGGGTGAGGGCCAGCCGGCGCGTGGTGACGTCGGCGGAGGTCGTCGGCACGGCGATGACCGCCTGGGCCCGCCCGTTGGCCAGCGGCACGGTGACCACCCGGACGCGCGCGGCCTCGCCGGATGCCGTCGCCCGGCCGGCCGGGGTGAGCACCCGCTCGCCGGGGGCGAGGTCGGGCAGGAGCGTGGGGTCGGCCTGGGGCGCGAGCACCGTGGTCAGCCGGCCGTCCCCGCCCATCCGGCCGACGTAGACGTCGCTCAGCGCGGCGGTGGCGACCCCCCCGTCCGAGCGCTGCGAGGCGAGGAGGACGGCGCGCGGGTTCTTCGCCAGGGCACCGAGCTCGGCGTCGAGGCGGCCGACGAGGAAGGCCCGCTGGACGAGGACGACCGCCACGCCCGCGACGACGGCGAGGACGGCCAGCACGGCCACGGCCGCGACGAGCCGACGGCGCAGGGTCATCAGGGCTCCCGCACGGAGTAGCCGACGCCGCGGACGGTGTGCACGAGCTTGGGCTCGACGGCGTCGACCTTCTTGCGCAGCGTCGACACGAACGACTCGATGATGGCCGTCTGGCCCGCGAAGTCGTACTGCCACACGTGGTCGAGGATCTGGGCGCGCGTGACCACCCGGCCGGCGTTGACGAGCAGCAGCCGCAGCAGGCTGAACTCGGTGGCCGTCAGGTGCACCTCGGTCTCCCCGCGCCACACCCGGTGCTGGTCCTCGTCGAGGACGAGGTCGTGGACCCGGTGGCGGGCGCTCGGGGCCGCGGCGGTGCCACCGCGGCGCAGGGCGACGTGCACCCGGGCGACGAGCTCCTCGAGGGCGAACGGCTTGGTGATGTAGTCGTCGCCGCCGCTCGTCAGGCCGCGCACCCGGTCGGCGGTGTCGGTGCGCGCGGTGAGGAAGAGGACGGGGGCGGTGCTGCCGGCGGCGCGCAGCCGGCGCAGCACCTCGAAGCCGTCGAGGTCGGGGAGCATCACGTCGAGGACGACGACGTCGGGGGCGGTGCGGGCGGCCACGGCCAGGGCCTCCTCGCCGGTGGCGGCGGCCGTCACGTCCATCCCGGCGAGGCGCAGGGCGGACGTCACGAGGTAGGCGATGTTCTCCTCGTCGTCGACGACGAGGACCTTCGGGACGGGGGAGGGGTCGGCCACGGCGCCCACGCTCCCACGCGCCCCCGGTGGCTGTCTGGAGGAAACCTCGGGACCTGCTGGAGACGACGCGGCCGGTGCCGACGGACGCCGACGTATCAGCGGCCGCGCGCCGGGCATCTCCCAGTCCGACCATCCCCCAGGACAGGAGAAGACCATGCCCCCTCGCTGGACCAAGGAAGCCGAGGACCTCCTCGCCGTCGGGTCGTCGGGCACCCTCGCCGGCGGCACCGCCAAGGCCGTGCTGCACGTGACCGACTGCCCCTCGGGCGGCGACCGGTTCGCCGCGATGCACGAGACGCTCACCGCGAAGAAGGCCGAGCCGCACTACCTCTACGACCCGCGCACCGACCGGCTGGGCCAGTACTTCGCGCTCGACCGCAGCGCCCGGGCGCTGTGCACCGGCCCGGGAGCGCACTCGGCGAACAAGACCGGGTCGAGGGTCATCCAGGTCGAGGTCGTCGCGCAGGCCGCCCACCCCTTCACGAAGGACTGGCGGCCCGGGCCCAACTTCCGGGCCATGATGCGCGACATCCGCGCCAACGGGGTGCGCGACCGGTGGATCGCCCGGCCGGCCCACAGCTACGCGGACGCCGCCACGCTGCGGGTCTCGTACGCCACCTACGCCGCGTGGAGCGGATGGCTCGGGCACTGCCACGTCCCCGGCCAGAACACCGGCGACGAGGGGCCGACGTTCGGCCACTGGGACCCGGGAGCCATCGACACGGCGGCGTTCTTCGCCGCCGCGCCGCACGGGGCGCCCGCCCACCAGGGGGCCGCGCACGACGGTGCCGCGCACCCGACGTACGTCGTCGTCGACGGCGACAACCTCTTCCAGATCGCCCTCCGGTTCCACACGACGGTCGAGAAGCTGGTGTCGCTCAACCACATCAAGAACCCGGCCCTGATCCACCCCGGGGACGTGCTCCTCCTCGCCTGAGTCGCACGGAGCGTCGGTCAGCCCGACCCGAAGCTCGTGAAGGCCACCGCCGCCACGAGGTCGGCCGCCGCGTCGCCGTCCGCCAGCACCTGCCGGCGGGCGGCGGCGAGCGCTGCCGCCGGGTCGCTGCCGTCGCGCAGCCCCCGGTGCAGGGCGAGCACGAACCGCGACGTCGCCTCGTCCGGGACGGCGAGGACGGGGGCCACGACGGTGCGGGCGCCGAGGCCGAGGAGCGCGGTGGCCAGCCCGACGACCTCGTCGTGCGGGTGCAGCGTGCCGAGGCCGGCGTCGCAGGACGCGAGCACGACGAGGCCGGGCGGGGCCGCGAGCCGCTCGAGGTCGTGGAGGGTCAGGGGGCCGTCGGCGAGCACGAGCGCGGAGAACATCGGGTTGTCGGGGCGCAGCCGTCCGTGGGCCGCGAGGTGGGCCACGGGGGCGTCGTCCATCCCCTCGAGCACCGCGGCCACCGTGGCGTCGTCGCCGGTGAGGACCCGCGCCCCGGGGTGGTCCGCCGCGAGCGCCTCGACCTCGCGCCGGGCGCCGGGCAGGCCGGGCCCGTGGGCCAGGAGGACCCGACCGGTGTGCTGCCGGTGGCCGTCGGCGTGACCCGTGCCGTCGGCGTGACCCGTGCCGGAGGCGCCGCGCAGCCAGGAGGCGGCCGACGGGGCGACCGTCAGGGGTCGGTGGGTCAGGGACGGCAGGGCGGCCCAGGGCAGGGCGGACAGCCGGGCCCCGGGCACGAGGACGACGGGGGTGGCGTCGCCGGCCGGTGGGTCGGTGCCACCGGTGGGCGGGTCTGGTTCGACACCGGCAGCTGCGAGCACCGGCCGGGCCACGAGGGCGTCGAGGCGCCCGGCCGCCCGCTGCACGAGCGAGGCCGCACCCGGCCCGGTGCTCCCGGCGAGCAGCCAGCGCAGGCCGGCGAGGAGGGCGTCGACCTCCGCCCGGACCTCGGCCTCGCCGCCGAGCCGGACCAGCCGCAGCCGCCCGCGCGCGGCGACCACGGCCAGCACCTCCCCGTCGTGGACGACGAGCTCGGCGAGGACCCGGGGGCCGAGGGCCGCGTGCAGCCGCCCGGGGTCGGGGCGCAGGCGCAGCCGGGATGCCGGGTCGCGGTGCCCCGACGCGTGCCGGGCCCGGTCGCGGACGGCTCGCTCGAGCTCGGCCTCGCGGGCCCGGCCGGCGCCCGGGGGCACGAGGCCCGAGCGGCGGTCGGCACCCAGGCGGCGCAGGCGCGCGAGGTCGTCGGTCAGGAGCAGGTCGTCGTCGGGCCGCGTGGGTCGGGACCAGAGGGCCGCCGCCCGGGCCGACTCGACGGCGGCGAGGACGGCATCGGGTGCCCCGGTCTCCAGGGCGAGCCCGACCCCGAGCTCGGCGAGCCGGCCGGCCAGGACCGCGGCGTGGGCCCGCAGGTCGGTGGCGCCCAGCCCGGTCCGGAAGTCGTCGACCACGCGCAGCCCCGCCGCCACGGCCGACCGCGCGCCCCGCCGATCACCGGCGGCCCGGCGGTGCAGGGCCTCGGCGTGCCAGGCGCGCACCCGCACCCCGGCGGGTCCGCGGCGACGGGCGGCGCGGACGGCGTCGAGGGCCGCCCGGGCGTCGTCGGGTCGACCGGCCCGCACGGCCGCCCGGGCCACGAGGAGGTGGGCGTCGAGCGCCTGCGGCACCCAGCCGGCCGCCGCGAGGTCGGCCGCGGCGCGACGGCCCGCCGGCACCAGCCGCGCCGGCCGTTCCCCCGACGCCTCCCGCGCCCGCAGCACCGCGAAGCCCGCGAGCGCCGCCCAGCCGGGGTTGCCCTGCCGCCGCGCCTCCCGGCGGGCCAGGTCGGCGGCCGCGCGGGCCTCCTCGGGGCGTTCGGCGAGGAGCAGGGCCTCGGCCTGCAGCATCCGGGCGTGGACGAGGTCGACCCGGTTGTCCTGGGCCGCGAGCTCGGCGACGGCGCCGGCGGCCGCCTGGCGCGCCTCCTCGACGAGCCCGGCGGAGAGCAGCGCCTCGGCCCGCTCGACGACGAGCAGCCCGGTCGCCATCCCCGCACCGGCGTAGCGCCGCTCGGCCTCGTCGAACGCGGCGAGCGCGGCCGGCACGTCACCGCGGAGCCCGGCCGCCCAGGCCCGGTTGTGCCACACCATCGCCGTGCGCCCGGCCATCCCCGTCGCCTCGAAGAGGGTCTCGGCCCGCCGCAGCTCCTCCTCGGCCCGACGCCAGTCGAGGCGGTGGATCTCGGTGACCGCGAGGTTGTTGCGGATGTCGCCCTCGAGCAGGTCCTCGCCACCGGCCGCGGCGAGGGCCCGCAGGGCCCGGCGGAGGGTGTGGCGGGCCGGCTCGAGGCGACGCAGCTCGGTGAGCACGAGGCCCTGCTGCATGAGCAGGCGCGCCCCGTCGACGCCGTCGTGCAGCTCCGCGACCGCGCGCTCCAGCTCGGTGACGGCGGCCGTGCCGCGACCGGTGAGGACGAGCGCGTACCCGAGCGAGCCGCGGGCCTGCGCGGCCCGTCCGGCCAGCCCCGCGGCCTCCGCGCGACGCACGGTGGCACGCAGCACCCGTACCGACCCGGGCAGGTCGCCGCGCGCCGCGGCCACCATGCCGAGGGCCCGGCCGGTGACGGCGGCCACCTCCGGGTCGCGACGGGCGCAGCGGCGGGCCCGCTCGACGAGCCGGACGGCGTGGGCGGGGTCGTGGTAGGCGTTGCGGACCGCCTCGAGGGCGAGGTCGAGGGCTCCCTCCGGCAGCCCCTGTCCGTCCATCGGGATCGGCCCTACCGTGGGTGTATCAGGCTCCGGTCGGCCGGCATCGACTCCCCGACCGACCTGACGACCGCAAGGACTGCCACATGGACATCATGGCGCACCCCACCCCCGCTGGACCCCCCTCGCCCGCACCCCCGGGGCGGCGCTCGGCGGACGCAGCCCCTGGGCCCGCACGCCGGGCTCGGCCCACCAGGACGCCCGGACCCCGGGTGGGGCGGCCCTGCGGCCCGTCGCCGACCCGGACTGGGCGCCCCTCGGGGAGGCCACCGACTTCACCGTGGGCGTCGTCGACACGGGGGTGCTGCTCGGCTGGCCGGGGCGCACCACCCACCCCTGGCTCTCCGGCCACGTCTCGATCTGCCCCGAGGACGACGAGGACCGCCTCCTCGCGCCCGGGCCCGGGGTGCTGCCGACGCTGCGCCCCGGCGACGGCCACGGCACGCTCGTCGCCGGGCTGGTCCTCAAGGAGGCCCCGCGTGCCCGGGTGCGGATGCACGCCGCCATCGACACCGGCACGGTCGGCCCGGACGGCTTCGGCGACACCGAGGACCGGATGGTCGCGGCCGCGATCCGCTCGCTGGCCCTCGACCCCCGGGTGCAGGTGGTCAACCTCTCCTTCGGTGGCGGGGTCTTCGACGACCGGACCGGACCGCCGGCCCTCATCCGGGCGGCGCTCGAGGAGGTCGACCTCGACCGCGTCGCGGTCGTCGCGGCGGCCGGGAACGATCCGAGCGGGCTGCGCACCTGGCCGGCGGCCTTCGACGGCGTCATCGCCGTCGGGGCCTGGGAGTCGGGCGGGCTCGACGGGTACCGGCCGGCCGGCTTCAGCAACCGCGGCTCGTGGGTGCAGGCGTACGCGCCCGGGGTCGAGGTCGTCGGCCCCTACGTCGACCAGCGCACGTTCGGTCTGCCGGGCCCCGCGGCTGAGGCCGACGCCGCGGGCGCCCTCGCGTGGTTCCACGGCTGGGCGGTGGGCGAGGGCACGTCCTTCGCCGCCGCGACCCTGTCGGGCCGGATCGCGGCCCACGCCCTCGAGCACGGCATCACCGGCGCCGACGCCGCCGTCCGGATCCTGCGCGACGCGCCGCAGATGCCCGGCGAGCAGGGCGTGGTCATCGCCTGAGTGGGCCGCCCTCCCGGGGCCGCCCGCCCGGACCCGCCCGCACCGGACCCGCCCGCACCGGGCCGTCAGAGCGCGAACCACTCCGTCGTCGTCGTGCCGGTGCGGACCCGGACGGCGCTCGCCGCGGCCGGCAGGCCGGTCACGGTGAACCAGCCGTCCCCGTCGACCTCGACCCTCGTGCTCGAGCCGCCGCGCACCTCGACGGTCACCGGCCCCGACGCCCCGCGCAGCAGGCCGTGGACGGTGGCCACGTCCCCTCGACCGCGACCTGGAGGTCGATCCCGACCTCGTCGGTGGCGAAGGACAGCAGCCGCACGGCACCGGTGAGGGCGTCGTACGCGGCGCGGGTCAGCAGGGCCTCGCCGTCGGCCGAGTCGGTGAGCAGGCGTGCGAGGTGATCGAGCGTGCGGGTCTCGAACGCGGCGCGGGCCGCCTCCTCGACGTGCGCCGGCGGGGGGTCGACGGCCGCGGCGAGGGCGCGCAGCCGTTCGACGAGGGCGTCGTCGGTGTCATCGGGCACGGGGGTCACCGTCCTCTCGGTCACGGGGGTCGGTGGCGGCGCGCGGGTCGAGGAGGGAGTCGCCCTCGACCCGCCGCCGCAGCTGCTCCAGGCAGCGCTGGCGGGTGGGCCCGATGCTGCCGACGGGCATGTCGAGGGCCGCCGCCACCTCGGCGTACGAGGGCGGCGGCGAGGCCATGAGCGTGCGCAGCAGGGCCCAGCACCGGCCCGGGAGGGTGCTCACCGCGGCCCACAGCGCGGCGTCGCGCTCGCCGGCCAGGAGGGCGGCGTCCAGCTCGGGTCGGGCGTCCTCGACCTCCAGGTCGTCGAGCAGGTCGGTCGTGTAGCCCGTCCGGCCGCGCCGGCGCAGCAGCTGGAGGCACTCGCGCCGGGCGGTCGTCGCCAGCCAGCCGCCGAGGTGCTCGGGGTCGCTGATCCGGGTGAGGTGCTCGACGAGGCGCAGCCAGGTGTTCTGCACGGCGTCGTCGGTCTCGCCCACCCGGAGGCGGTAGGCACGGGCGACCGACCACACGAGGCCGCCGTAGCGCTGCACGAGCAGGTCCCAGGCGGCCTGTTCGCCCGCCGCGGAGGCCGCGAGGAGGTCCGCGGTGGACCGCTCCACGCCCTCGCCCCGCATCGGGTCGCCCGGCACGGGTCCATTGTGTCGAAGTTCGCCCTCACGGACACCTGATGCCCGGGGAACGGCTCCTGATGCACCCGCCGCCGGGACCCGCGGCCCGCTCCTTCAGGAAGTCACGAGGTGCGCCCGGGGTGCTCCCGAGGCGGCGGCGGGACGGTGGTCGACGTCACCGGGACCGTCCCGGCCACCCCGACCCGCAAGGAGCACCCGATGCCCGCCCTCCGCACCTCCCTCGTCGCACTCGCCGTCGGCGGCGCCGCCGTCACGACCGGCATCGTCGCCACGAGCGCGACCGCCGCGCCCACGCCCGTCGCCGCGGTGTCCGCCGCCGCCGACGAGGCGGGCAGCACCGAGGCCTCGACCACCGCCCTGCGCCACGGCGCGCGGAAGTGGTGGAAGGACCTCACCGACACCCAGCGCCAGTGCCTCCAGGACGCGAAGGTCACCCGGCCGGTCGGCCCCCTCGACGACGCACAGCGCAAGGCCCTGCGGGACCAGGTGACGGCGGCGGCGCAGCAGTGCGGCGTCGAGCTGCCGTTCCCGAAGGCCCGCGCGTTCTGGAACGGCCTCTCCGACAGCCAGAAGCAGTGCCTCGACGACGCCAAGGTCACCCGGCCGTGGGGCCCGCTGACCAAGGAGCAGCGCCAGGCCGTGCGCGCCGACCTCGCCGCCGCCGCGAAGACCTGCGGCGTCACCCTGCCGGAGAAGCCGGTCAACCCGTCGCCGTCGCCCTCCGCGTCCCCCAGCGCCACCTGAGCGCACCGCCCGCGCCGGGAGGTCAGGCCCCGGACGCCCGGAGGTAGCGCTCGCCGAGGACGCGCATCGCCTGGGCGAGCTCCGGCGGCTCGAGCACCTCGACGTCGCACCCGAGCGTGCCGAGCCAGAAGGCGGTGCCCTCGATGCTCGGGCCGGCCAGCCGGACCACGCAGCGGTCCGGTCGGCCGGCCTCCACGGTGCCCTCGACCCAGTGCCCCAGCCGCGCCTCGACGTCGGCGGCCGGGGCGTGCACCGCGACCCGGGCCGTCGTGCGGTGCAGCACCTGCCGGGTCTTCTGCGCGACCCATCCGGCGACGTCGTCGGCGGGCAGCGGCCGGGCCCGGAACCGGTGCCCGACCGAGCGCGCCTCCCGCACCCGGTCGACCCGGAAGGTGCGCCAGTCCTCCCGCCCGAGGTCCCAGGCGACGAGGTACCAGCGCTGCCCGAGCGTGACGAGGCGGTAGGGCTCGACGCGTCGCTCGGTGCCGGTCCCGGCGTGGTCGGCGTACCCGAACCGGACGACCTCACGGGCACCGGCCGCCGCGGCGAGGTCGGCGAGCAGCGCGCCGTCGACCGGGGTCTGCCGCCGCCGCCCGGGCTCGGCCCGCGAGGTCGCCGCCCCGAGCGCCTCGACCTGGCCGCGCAACCGTCCGGGCAGGACCTGCTGGAGCTTGGTCAGCGCCCGCACCGCCGACTCGTCGAGCCCGGCGACGCCGCCGCCGCCCGCCGTCCGCAGGCTGACGGCGACGGCCACCGCCTCGTCGTCCTCGAGCAGCAGCGGCGGCATCGCCGTGCCGGCTGCCAGCCGGTACCCACCCACCGAACCGCGCGTGGCGTCGACGGGGTACCCGAGGTCGCGCAGCCGGGCGACGTCGTTGCGGACCGTGCGCTGGCTGACGTGCAGCCGCTCGGCGAGCTCGGGACCGGGCCACTCGCGCGGCGTCTGGAGCAGCGACAGCAGCCGGAGGAGCCGGGCGGAGGTCTCGGACATGTCCCCGAGGTTAGCGACGAATGAGGAACGGAACGTGCCTGATGGGCTCCTAGCGTCGGCGTCGACCGCCACGGACGACCACCGCCGTGGACCGCCGGAGCACCGAAGGAGACCACCATGACGACCACCACGACCCCGGCCCCGCCGGAGGGCGTCGACGCGAGGGCCGCGACCGCCGAGGACCCCACGGCCGCAGCGCCTCCCATCCCGCGGCGCACCTGGCTCGGCTTCGCCGTCGTGCTCACGGCGACCGTCCTCAACATCCTCGACAGCACGATCGTCAACGTCGCGGCGCCCGCCATCCGCGCCGACCTCGGGATGTCCACCGCGGCCCTGGAGTGGGTGGCCGCCGCGTACACGCTGGCCCTGGCCGTCGGGCTCGTCGCGTCGGCCCGGCTCGGCGACGTGCTCGGGCGCCGGCGGATGCTCCTCGGCGGCCTCGTCGGGTTCGTCCTCACCTCGGTGGCCTGCGCGGCGGCGCCGACCGCCGACGCCCTCGTCGTCGGCCGCGCCCTCCAGGGCCTGGCCGCCGCGACGATGGTGCCG